>NZ_JABETO010000002.1 GCF_013055795.1 Streptomyces sp. I05A-00742 | reverse complement strand
CCGGCCCCGGGGCCGCGCCCGCCGGCGCCCGCGGGCCGGCCGCGACGGGCCGGCCGGGTGCCGGGAGCGTGCCGGTACCGGTGCCCTCCTCGCCCCAGGAGAGCTGGGCGGACAGCGGCCGGACCGCGGAACCCTCGGGATTCAGCGGGACGTTCCACGGCGAGAAGGTGCTGATCGTCGACGACGACATCCGCAATGTCTTCGCGCTCACCAGCGTGCTGGAACAGCACGGGCTGACGGTGCTCTACGCGGAGAACGGCCGCGAGGGCATCGAGGTGCTGGAGCAGCACGACGACGTGGTGGTGGTCCTGATGGACATCATGATGCCGGAGATGGACGGTTACGCGACCACGGCGGCGATCCGCAAGATGCCGCAGTTCGCCGAGCTGCCCATCATCGCGCTCACCGCGAAGGCCATGAAGGGCGACCGGGAGAAGAGCATCGACGCCGGGGCTTCCGACTATGTCACCAAGCCGGTCGATACTGATCAACTGCTGACGGTGATGAAGCAGTGGATGAGCGCAGAGTGACGATCTCCGGATCACTCCTCCACTGTTCGCTGACCGAGTGTGGTCGACGACGTGTGGGACCGCGGCATTCCGGGAACTTTCACGTCCCGTGCCGCGTTTCCGCTATGTGCACAGTGACATCGCGGTGACAGGGTGTGGTGACAGGCGGGGTGCGGCTACCATGACCGGCACAAGGACGGGCGGCGCAAGGGAGTCGTCCCCTGGGGCGGCGCCCGGTGCACTTCCGGGGCGAGGAGGACGGGCCATGGTGCAGAAGGCCAAGATCCTCCTGGTCGATGACCGGCCGGAAAATCTGCTCGCGCTGGAGGCCATCCTCTCGGCGCTCGATCAGACACTGGTGCGGGCATCGTCAGGGGAGGAGGCGCTCAAGGCGCTGCTGACGGACGACTTCGCGGTGATCCTGCTGGACGTCCAGATGCCGGGCATGGACGGGTTCGAGACCGCCGCGCACATCAAGCGCCGGGAGCGGACGCGGGACATCCCGATCATCTTCCTCACGGCGATCAACCACGGCCCCCACCACACCTTCCGGGGCTACGCCGCCGGTGCGGTGGACTACATCTCCAAGCCGTTCGATCCCTGGGTGCTGCGCGCCAAGGTCTCGGTCTTCGTCGAGCTGTACATGAAGAACTGCCAGCTGCGCGAGCAGGCGGCCCTGCTGCGCCTCCAGATGGAGAACGGCCAGGGCACCGGCCGGCCCGTCGGCGGGGAACCCCCGGAGACCGCGGGGCTGCTCGCCGAGCTCTCGGCGCGGCTCGCCGCCGTCGAGGAGCAGGCGGAAGCGCTGTCCAAACAGCTGGACGAGTCGGCCGACGCGGCGGCGGTCGCCACCGCCGCCCATCTGGAACGCAAACTCAACGGCCTGCGGCGGGCGCTGGACGCCCTGGAACCGGGCACCGGGAGCAGCGTGCCGCCCGTCGCCTCGCAGAGCTGACCAGCCGCCGCACAGAGCCGACAGGGGAGCGCGCTTTTTGAGGGCGCGTCAGCCGCATCGTCGCGCGGTCATGACACGAACGGGCGAACACCCGGGCCCACGTGTCCCGCCCGCCCGGCGACGGTAACCTCGGCACCATGGCCTCACGTACGTCCGGCAAGGGTTCCCAGAGCACGGCGGGCACCACCAAGCAGCGCGCCGGACGCGCCGGGGGAGCCGCCGCCAAGGCACCGGCGAAGAAGAGCGCGGCGAAGCCCGCGCAGAAGCGGCCCGCCGCCCGTCCGGCGCGCAAGGCACCCGCGAAGAAGGCGGCGCCGCCCAGGCCGTCCGTGGCCGGCCGCGCCGGGCGCGGTCTGGCGCACGGCGTCGGCGCGCTCTTCCGCGGTGTGGGCCGCGGAGCCCGCAGCCTCGACCCCGCGCACCGCAAGGACGGCGTCGCGCTGCTCCTCCTCGGACTCGCCCTCGTCGTCGCCGCGGGCACCTGGTCCAGCCTGGAGGGCCCGGTGGGCGAGCTGGTGAGGATGCTCGTCACCGGCGCCTTCGGCCGGCTGGACCTGGTCGTGCCGATACTCCTGGGCATCATGGCGATCCGGCTGTTCCGCCACCCCGAGCGGCCCGAGGCCAACGGACGGATCGTCATCGGGCTGTCCGCGCTGGTCGCCGGCGTGCTCGGACAGGTCCACGTGGCCTGCGGATCGCCCGGCCGCGGCGACGGATCGCAGGCGTTGCAGGACGCCGGCGGCCTCATCGGCTGGGCCGCCTCCAAACCGCTGCTCTTCACGGTCGGCGACGTCCTCGCCGTCCCGCTGCTGGTGCTCCTCACCGTCTTCGGCCTGCTCGTGGTCACGGCCACCCCGGTCAACGCCATCCCGCGACGGCTGCGGCAGCTGGGGATACGGCTCGGGGTGATCGAGCCGCTGCCCGGGGAGTACGGGACCGTCCCGGAGGAGGACGCCTACGACGCCGAGTGGCGCGAGGAGCGGCCCAAGCGCCCCCGGCGCGCTTCCACGAGCCGGGCCGCCTCCGCGGGGCCGGAGGAAACGGAGGAGGCCGCGCCCGACGGACGCCGCCGCGGCAGGCGCGCCCGCCCGGCCGGGAGCCGGGAGCCGGACGCCGTCGACCTGGCAGCCGCCGCCGCCGTCGACCTGGACGGCGCGGTGCTGCACGGCGTCCAGCCCTCCCCGCTCGTCGCGGGGCTCAGCAGCGGCATCCGGCAGGAGGGCGAGCGGACGGTACCGGTGTCCGGCGGGCGCTCCGAGACCGCGGTGACGGTCGAGGTGCCGGACCTCACCAAGCCCATGCCCGAGCCGGCCCCCGACGGTCTGCCCCCGCGGGCCGAGCAGCTCCAGCTCGCCGGCGACATCACGTACGCCCTGCCCTCCCTCGACCTCCTGGAACGCGGCGGCCCGGGGAAGGCGCGCAGCGCGGCCAACGACGCCATAGTGGCCTCCCTGACCACCGTGTTCGCGGAGTTCAAGGTGGACGCGTCCGTCACGGGCTTCACCCGCGGCCCGACGGTCACGCGGTACGAGGTGGAGCTGGGCCCGGCGGTCAAGGTCGAGCGCATCACCGCACTCACCAAGAACATCGCCTACGCCGTCGCCAGCCCGGACGTCCGCATCATCAGTCCCATCCCGGGCAAGTCCGCCGTCGGCATCGAAATCCCCAACACCGACCGCGAGATGGTCAACCTGGGCGATGTGCTGCGGCTGGCGGACGCCGCCGGTGACGACCACCCGATGCTGGTGGCGCTGGGCAAGGACGTCGAGGGCGGCTACGTCATGGCCAATCTGGCGAAGATGCCGCACGTCCTGGTCGCCGGTGCCACCGGTTCCGGAAAGTCGTCCTGCATCAACTGCCTCATCACCTCGCTGATGGTGCGGGCCACCCCGGAGGACGTCCGGATGGTGCTGGTCGACCCCAAGCGCGTCGAACTCACCGCCTACGAGGGCATCCCGCACCTGATCACGCCGATCATCACCAACCCCAAGCGGGCGGCGGAGGCCCTGCAATGGGTCGTGCGCGAGATGGACCTGCGCTACGACGACCTGGCCGCCTACGGCTTCCGGCACATCGACGACTTCAACGCGGCGGTGCGGCAGGGCAAGGTCGAGCCGCCGGCGGGCAGCGGACGCGAGCTGGCGCCGTACCCGTATCTGCTGGTCATCGTGGACGAGCTCGCGGACCTGATGATGGTGGCGCCGCGGGACGTCGAGGACTCGATCGTGCGGATCACCCAGCTCGCCCGGGCCGCGGGCATCCACCTCGTGCTGGCCACCCAGCGGCCGTCGGTCGACGTGGTCACCGGCCTCATCAAGGCCAACGTCCCCTCCCGGCTCGCCTTCGCCACCTCCTCCCTCGCCGACAGCCGCGTCATCCTCGACCAGCCGGGCGCCGAGAAGCTGATCGGCAAGGGTGACGGCCTCTTCCTGCCCATGGGCGCCAACAAGCCCGTCCGCCTCCAGGGCGCCTTCGTCAGCGAGGCCGAGGTCGCCGCCGTGGTGCAGCACTGCAAGGACCAGATGGCACCGGTCTTCCGCGACGACGTCACGGTCGGGACCAGCCGGAAGAAGGAGATCGACGAGGACATCGGTGACGACCTCGATCTCCTGTGCCAGGCCGCCGAGCTGGTCGTTTCCACCCAGTTCGGCTCGACGTCGATGCTGCAGCGGAAACTGCGTGTGGGATTCGCCAAGGCGGGCAGACTCATGGACCTGATGGAGTCGCGCAACATCGTGGGCCCGAGCGAGGGGTCGAAGGCCCGGGACGTGCTCGTCAAGCCGGACGAGCTGGACGGAGTCCTCGCACTGATCCGCGGGGACACCGCCGGCTGACGGACGGCCGAGGGGGCGCGGCCGCCTCCGGCCAACCGTTTCTCCGGGTCCGCGCAGCCGTCCGGCGGAGGGGAGGGGCGATGTGCCGCAGACGGTACGGCAGAGCCTTCTGATGGCCTACAAACTCCGGCTTCCCGCTTGCCGGACTCTTTTGCGTCCCCCCTAGACTGAACTTCCAGCAGGTGGCTGCACGCTCGAAAGGCGCCCACGTGTCCATCGGCAACTCTCCCCCGGAAGACGACCGGCCCTCCGTCGGCCGCGCCCTCCAGCAGGCCCGCATCGAGGCCGGGCTGACCGTCGACCAGATCAGTTCGACCACTCGTGTACGCGTTCCGATCGTGCATGCGATCGAACAGGACGACTTCTCCCGCTGCGGCGGGAGCGTCTACGCCCGAGGACATATCCGCACGCTGGCGCGTGCCGCCGGCATCGATCCCACGCACCTCGTCGAGCAGTACGACGCGGAGCACGGCGGGCGCCCCCGGCCGAGCAGGGCGGCGCCGGTGTTCGAGGCCGAGCGGATCCGGCCCGAGCCGCGGCGGCCCAACTGGACCGCCGCCATGGTCGCGGCGATCGTCGCCGTGGTCGGCTTCGTCGGGTTCACCCTCTTCAACGGCGGAGTGGGGAACCAGGACGACACCGTCGAGGCCGGGCAGGCGTCGGCCAAGCCGTCCAAGGCCCCCGCGAAGGCGCCGCCCAACCGCCCGGCCGACGCCAAGCCGGAGCCGTCCGACAGCGCCATCGCCGGCGCCCCGGCGAACAAGGTGACGGTCAAGCTCACCGCCGAGCGCGACCAGACCTGGCTGTCGGCGAAGGACCACAACGGGAAGCTGCTGGAGGAGGGGGTGCTCCAGCGCGGGGCGTCCAAGACCTTCACCGACAGCCACCGCATCGACCTGGTGCTGGGCAACGCGGGAGCGGTCCAGCTGTTCGTCAACGGCAAGGAGATCAAGAACGTCGGCGACGTCGGCCAGGTCCAGAAGCTGAGCTACACCAAGGGAGACCCGGCGGCCGGCTGACCGGCCGGCCCGCCGGTCTCCGTCCGCAGCGGCCGGGGACCGGTGGGTGACCAGGCTCTCCGCGACCGTCGACCACTCGGCAGCGGAAGCGGCGTCCGGACAAAGTAGGCTGAGCCCTATGCCCGAACGCCGTACCGTCGCTCTTGTCACACTTGGCTGCGCCCGTAACGAGGTGGACTCGGAGGAGCTGGCAGGCCGTCTGGCGGCGGACGGCTGGGACCTCGTCGAGGACGCCGCCGACGCCGACGTGGCCGTCGTGAACACCTGTGGCTTCGTCGAAGCCGCGAAGAAGGACTCCGTCGACGCCCTCCTGGAGGCCAACGACCTCAAGACCGCGTCCTCCGAAGGACGCGGCCGGACCCAGGCCGTGGTGGCCGTCGGCTGCATGGCCGAGCGCTACGGCAAGGAGCTGGCCGAGGCGCTCCCCGAGGCCGACGGCGTGCTCGGCTTCGACGACTACGCCGACATCTCCGACCGGCTGCAGACCATCCTCTCGGGCGGGGTCCACGCCTCGCACACCCCGCGTGACCGGCGCAAGCTGCTGCCGATCAGCCCGGCGGAGCGGCAGGACGCCGCGGTGGCCCTGCCCGGCCACGCGCAGGACACCGCCCCCGCCGACCTGCCGGACGGCGTGGCCCCGGCCTCCGGGCCGCGGGCGCCGCTGCGCCGCAGGCTCGGCAGCAGCCCCGTGGCCTCCGTCAAGCTGGCCTCCGGCTGCGACCGCCGGTGCTCGTTCTGCGCGATCCCCTCCTTCCGCGGCTCCTTCGTCTCCCGCCGCCCCTCGGACGTGCTGGGCGAGGCCCGCTGGCTCGCGGAGCAGGGCGTGAAGGAGATCATGCTGGTCTCCGAGAACAACACCTCGTACGGCAAGGACCTGGGCGACATCCGGCTGCTGGAGACGCTGCTGCCGGAGATCGCGGCCGTGGACGGCCTGGAGCGGGTCCGCGTCAGCTATCTCCAGCCCGCGGAGATGCGTCCGGGCCTGATCGACGTGCTGACCTCGACCGAGAAGGTCGCCCCCTACTTCGACCTGTCCTTCCAGCACTCGGCGCCCGGTGTGCTCCGCGCGATGCGGCGCTTCGGCGACACCGACCGCTTCCTGGAGCTGCTGGACACCATCCGCGGCAAGGCGCCGCAGGCCGGTGCCCGGTCCAACTTCATCGTCGGCTTCCCCGGGGAGACCGAGGAGGACGTCGCCGAACTGGAGCGGTTCCTGACCGCGGCCCGCCTGGACGCCATCGGCGTCTTCGGCTACTCCGACGAGGACGGCACCGAGGCCGCCGGCTACGAGGACAAGGTCGACCCCGACGTCGTCGCCGAGCGCCTGGCGCACATCTCGCGGCTGGCCGAGGAGCTCACCGCGCAGCGCGCCGAGGAGCGGATCGGAGAGACAATCGAAGTACTGGTCGATCGTGTGGACGACGAGGACGGGGTCATCGGCCGGGCCGCCCACCAGGCGCCCGAGACCGACGGCCAGGTCAGGTTGATCACCGACGGCCTGGACAGCCTGCCGGTGCCCGGCCGTATGGTCGAGGCCAAGGTGGTGGCCGGCGAGGGGGTCGACCTCGTCGCCGAGCCCGTCGGAGACGGCAGGTGTACCGAGGAGGCGGGCAGATGAGCGGAGTCCCGGCATCGGCCGCGGGCCGCCCCGCCCCGGCGCCGGGCGTGCGGCCGGTCAGGCTGTGGAACATCGCCAACATCCTGACCATGGGACGCCTGTTCCTCGTGCCCGGCTTCGTGCTGTTGATGCTCCACAACGGTGGGTACGACCCGGCCTGGCGCTCCTTCGCCTGGGCCGCGTTCGCCATCGCCATGATCACCGATCTGTTCGACGGGCATCTGGCGCGGACGTACAACCTGGTCACCGACTTCGGCAAGATCGCCGACCCGATCGCCGACAAGGCGATCATGGGCGCGGCCCTGATCTGTCTCTCGGCCCTGGACGACCTGCCCTGGTGGGTCACGGGCGTGATCCTGGCCCGTGAGATCGGCATCACGCTGATGCGGTTCTGGGTGATCAGGCACGGGGTGATCCCGGCCAGCCGCGGCGGCAAGATGAAGACCCTCGCCCAGGGGGTGGCGGTGGGGATGTACATCCTCGCCCTGGTGGGACCGCTGGCCACGGCCCGCTTCTGGGTGATGGCCGTGGCCGTGGTCTTGACGGTCCTCACCGGTCTGGACTATGTGCGGCAGGCGATCGTGCTGCGCAGGAACGCCCGGGCCGCGGGGTCCGGGCGGTGAGCGCCGGGATCCGGCGGGACGCGGAGGAGGCGCTGGCCGCGCTGGTGGCCCGGGGCCGGACGCTGGCCGTCGCCGAGTCCCTGACCGGCGGCCTGGTCGCCGCCGCGCTGACCGCGGTCCCGGGCGCGTCCCGGGCCGTCCGCGGCGCGGTCACCGCGTACGCCACCGACGTCAAGCGTGACGTGCTGGGCGTCGACGCCCGGCTGCTGGCCGAGCGGGGAGCGGTGGACCCGGAGGTCGCCCGGCAGATGGCCGGGGGCGTCCGCGCGCTGCTGGCGGCGGACTGGGGTCTCGCCACCACCGGGGTCGCGGGACCCGACCCCCAGGACGGCAAGCCCGTGGGCACGGTCTTCGTCGCCGCGGCCGGCCCGGACGGGACGTGCGCGGTGCGGGAGCTCGCGCTCGACGGCGGCAGGGAGCCGATCCGGACAGAAACGGTCCGGGCGGTCCTCGCCCTGCTGCTGGACGAATTGACGGGGAACGCGGGGGCAAAGGATACGGAACACAAGGGGGGGAATGGATGTTTGCAGCCCTGAGTGAACACGACATAGCTCCCCGCACGGCCGCACCCCGAGGCGGTACGGTGGGGCGTGAAGGATCCGGATTCGCGGTCCAAGGAGGGAGCCACCGATGATTCTGCTCCGTCGCCTGCTCGGTGACGTGCTGCGTCGGCAGCGCCAACGCCAGGGCCGCACTCTGCGCGAGGTCTCCTCATCCGCCCGGGTCTCGCTCGGTTACCTCTCCGAGGTCGAGCGGGGGCAGAAAGAGGCGTCCTCCGAGCTTCTCTCCGCAATCTGCGACGCTCTGGACGTCAGGATGTCCGAGGTCATGCGTGAGGTGAGCGACGAGCTGTCGCTCGCCGAGCTGGCGCAGTCGGCGGCGGCGAGCGAGCCGGTACCCGCGCCGATGCGGCCGATGTTCAACCCCGTGTCCGTGACGTCCGTGACCGGGGTTCCGGGCGAGCGCGTGACCATCAAGGCGCCCGCGGAAGCCGTCGACGTCGTCGCGGCCTGACGCACTCCGTCTTCTCCCGGTCCCCGCGGGTCTTCGCAGACCCGTGGGGACCGCTGCGTGCTCGGCCGCTGTCCGCTGTTCTCCGCTTGCCATGCGCTGCCCGGACCTGCTTCTTTCTCCTTCAGCCCGTTTCGAGTCGCTGTGCGATGGTAGGTGCAACGGAGGAAAGCGAAACCGACGCCGAGGGTGAAGGAGATGCCCATGTCTGTCGTGAAGAGCCCCCTGTCCGAGCAGGACCGCAAGATCGTCGGGGACGCCCTGCAGGGTGCCCTGGTGGACCTCGTGGACCTCTCGCTCGTGGCCAAGCAGGTCCACTGGACGATCGTGGGCCCGCGCTTCCGCTCGGTCCACCTCCAGCTCGACGAGGTGGTCGCCACCGCCCGCCAGCACGCCGACACCGTCGCCGAACGCGCCTCCGCGCTGGGCATCGCCCCGGACGGCCGGGCCGAGACGGTCGCCAGGACCAGCGGCATCGACACGGTCGGCGGCGGCTGGAACAAGGACGTGGACGCGGTGCGACTGCTGGTGGAGGCGCTCGGCTCCGTCATCACCCGGATGCGGGAGCGCGTCCGCGCCACCGATGAGCCGGACCCGGTCACCCAGGACCTTCTCATCGGGCTCACGGGCGAGCTGGAGAAGCACCATTGGATGTTCCAGGCGGAGAACGCCTGAGCGGGTCGGCCGAGGGCTCGACTCCCCTCCGACCTGCGCGCGGGCTCCTTCAAGGCCTTGCGGCAGACCGCGATCGCTTCACTCGTCCGGTTGCGGGGCCCGGGGTTCCCGCCGCTTGCGCTACAGGCCCGCGCGCCTGCCGCACACGGGCCACACACCGGGCCCCTGGCTCCGGAGCACCTTCTCAGCGATGCGGATCTGCTGGGACTTGGAATTGCGGTGCGGCATGCCGGTGCCGCCGTAGCCCCGCCACACGCTGAGCGTGAACTGCAGACCACCGTAATGGCCGTTGCCCGAGTTCATGGACCAGTTGCCGCCCGTCTCGCACTGGGCGACCCTTTGCCAGGTGGCGGAGCTCGCGGCCGAGGCGGAACTCGCGGTCGCGACGCCGGTGAGCGACAACGCGGTGACCGCGCCGGCGACCACCGCAAGGCGTACACGGTGCTTGACGCGGCTCCGGCCGCGGTACCGAGGCGTGCTTCCCGCCATGGGTTCTCCGGCCGGGGGTTCGTGAGTCAACATGCAAGATCCTTACGGTAGTTGCGTGCATGACTGTGCCTGGGCGGGCTGGTACGCGCTGTTCGGTCGGTCTGTCGACAGCAGGACGCCACCGGTTCCCGATGGGGTCTGTCCGTGGCCGATGTGCGTGCATGAGGGCGCGGAGTCGGGGCGATCCGATTGGCCGGCGAGACGGCCGCGTCCTGTTCGAGGGAGCGAGTGCGATCTACGTGATGCGGGCGGTTGGTCCGGCTGTGCGAAGCCCTGCGGCAGGCCGAAGTCAGGAGATTCGGCGGCCTGTTGAGGAAGCGTCAGGGTCTTGCTTGCTGATGCGCGCGCGTTTCGTCGGCTCGAATATATGTGTGATATCTGGTGTGCCTGGTGCGGGATTCTACTCGCGTTGCGCATTGGGATCCAGTGAAGTCACACGCCGCAGGAGATGGTGGCGGCCCGGACCCACGCCCGAGCCGCCGGCCCGGGTGGCGGCCCGGGGGCCGGCGCGGTCTCCTGGGGGCATGGACGAGCACCCGGTGATCCGGTTCACGAACGAGCTCATGATGGTCTCGGAGCTCGATCAGCGATCTGCCGGGGCGTTTGTGCGCAGCGTCTTCCAGGAGGGCGCGCGCGAGGGCGAGCAGCGGGTGATCGTCGAACTGCACCGGCGCGACCGCAGGATCGCGGAGCTCGAAGGAGAGCTGGCACGGCTGCGCGGTGAGGACGGAGAAGCGTCCGGCTGACGGACGGCGCCCGGTGGGCACTCCGTCGCGAGGACGCCGGTTCCGGCGTCCCGCCGAAGGAGGCGGCATGCTCTGGCGCGACATCCGGCGGCGCAGACCGCTCGCCCGGCTGCTGCCCTTCGCGATGGGCGGGGTGTGGTGGTGGGCGGTGTGCCGGCTGGTCGCCGAGCCGGCGCGGGCCGGCTCCGTGGAGGGGCTGGTCGTCACCGGGGGATGGGGACTGAGCCTGCTGCCGGTGCACTGTGTGCCATGGACCCGGAGGCAGCGGCGGCCGCGGGACGGTGACCCGGACCAGGAGGGAGCCGAGGTCACCCGTACGGGCTAATGACGCGGCTCGCGCCGACGACCCGCGACGTTGCCCTGCCCTACGGCGCGCGCAGTCGCATCCCCTTGGGCGTCGCGTGGAAGCCCGCCGACTCCAGGAGGGTGCCGAGGGGCGAGCCCAGGGCCGCGACTCCGTTGACGCGCTCGACCGTGATGGTGCCGAGGGCGCCCGCCCGGGCGGCGCCGGCCAGGGCTTCCGCCGCCTCCCGCAGCCCGGCGTCGTCGGCGTCCGCCGTCTCCGGTCCTTCCGTCCGGGGCCAGGCGAGGAGGGTCTTCCCGCCGCGTTCCATATAGAGGGCGAGCGCGCCGTCGAGGAGCACCACGAGCGCCCCCGCCTTGCGGCCCGGCTTGTGCGTGGCGCCGGCCGGCGGGTCGGGCCAGGGGAGGGCCGCTCCATAGGCGTTCGCCGGGTCGGCGGCGGCCAGGACCACCGCGCGGCGGCGCGACGGACGGCCGGGCGCCTTCGGGAAGGGGTCCGGGCCGGCGCCCTCGGCGCGTTCGCGCGCGGTACTCACCGCGCGCAGCCGGTCGATCGCCCCGTCCATCGCGAACTGGGCGGCGCCCAGGCCCTCGACGACGTAGCCGCGGCGGGCCTGTCCGCTGTCCTCGAAGGCGGAGAGCACCCGGTAGGCGGCGGAGAATCCGCCCGCCACCCCTTCGGCGGCGACGGCGCCGCGGGTGACCACGCCGTGCCGGTCGAGGAGGGTGCGGGCCAGGGCGTGGGCCCGGTGGGTGGTGTCGCCCTCGGGCTCCGGCAGCAGGGACCAGCGGCCGGCGACGGTCGGCGGGCCGCCGCGGGAGGCGGTGGGACGGCCCGCCGCGGCCAGGGCGGTCCGGGCGGCGAGCGAGCCGTAACGCCCGCGCGGCACCGCCCGTTTGGCCCGGTGCGCCGTGGCTCCTGCCGTGCGGCCCGAACCGAGCAGCGCGCGCAGGGGTCCGAGCGTGTCGTTGGTGAGCCGGCCCGACCAGGCGAGGTCCCAGACGACGTCGGCCAGCCGCGCGTCGCCGACCGGCGAACCGTCGGGCTCCGGGTGCACGGCCCGGACCCGGTCCGCGATCTGACGGAAGAACAGGCCGTATCCGCCGGAGAGCGCTTCGAGGACCGTCAGGTGCAGGGGCGTCAGCTCCAGCGGATGGGGCTCGGGCAGCAACAGCGGCGCCGTGTCGGCCGGCAGCAGGGAGACCCAGCCGTCCTTGCCGGGGAGCGCGCCGGCGCCGGCCCACACGACCTCGCCGGCGGCGGTGAGTTCGTCGAGCATCGCGGGGGAGTATTCGGACACCCGGGCGGGCAGGACGAGCTTCTCCAGCGCGGACGCGGGCACGGGCGCGCCCTGCAACTGCTCGACGGCGCGCAGCAGTCCGTCGACGCCGCGCAGTTCGTGGCCGCCGATGTGCTGCCACTGGGGGAGGAAGGCGGCGAGCGCCGCGGGCGGGACCGGCTCCAGCTCCTGGCGCAGGGCGGCCAGGGAGCGGCGGCGCAGCCTGCGGAGCACGGTGGCGTCGCACCACTCCTGGCCGATGCCCGCGGGGTGGAACTCGCCCTGGACGACCCGGCCGCCGGCCGCGAGGCGGTGGAGGGCGCCGTCGGTGACCGCGGTGCCCAGGCCGAAGCGGGCGGCGGCCCGGTCCGAGGTGAACGGGCCGTGGGTACGGGCGTAGCGGGCGAGGAGATCGCCCAGCGGGTCCTTCACGGGCTCGGTGAACGCTTCCGGCACGCCCACCGGGAGGGCGGTGCCCAGGGCGTCGCGCAGCCGGCCGGCGTCCTCGACGGCGGCCCAGTGGTCGCGGCCGGCGATCCGGACGCGCAGGGCGCGGCGCGCGTCGGCCAGTTGCGCGGCCCAGCCCGGCTCGGCGCCCCGTTCGGTCAGCTCGTCGTCGGTGAGGGGGCCGAGGACGCGCAGCGCGTCGGCCACGCCCTCGACGTCCTTGATCCGGCGGTCCTCCGTGCGCCACTGGAGCTCGCCCTCCAGCTCCGCGAGGACGTCCGCGTCCAGCAGTTCGCGCAGTTCGGCCTGGCCCAGCAGTTCGGCGAGCAGCCGTGAGTCGAGGGAGAGCGCGGCGGCGCGGCGCTCGGCGAGCGGGGAGTCGCCCTCGTACAGGAACTGGGCGACGTAGCCGAAGAGCAGCGAGCGGGCGAAGGGTGACGGTTCGGGGGTGGTGACCTCGACGAGCCGGACGCGGCGGGCCTCGATGTCGCCCATGAGCTCGGTGAGGCCGGGGACGTCGAAGACGTCCTGGAGGCATTCGCGCACGGCTTCGAGGACGATGGGGAACGACCCGAACTCGCTCGCCACCTCCATGAGCTGGGCCGCCCGCTGCCGCTGCTGCCACAGTGGGGTGCGCTTGCCGGGGTTGCGCCGCGGGAGCAGCAGGGCGCGGGCGGCGCACTCGCGGAAGCGCGCGGCGAACAGGGCGGAGCCGCCCACTTGGTCGGTGACGATGCCGCCGATCTCGCCCCGGTCGAAGACGACGTCGGCGGCGCCGACGGGCGACTGCCCGTCGTCGTGCTCGGTGCCCTGCCGGGCCGGGTCGGTGTCGAGCAGGTCGAGGCCCAGGAGGTCGGCGTCCGGCAGGCGCAGGACGATCCCGTCGTCGGCGTGCATGACCTGGGCGTCCATGCCGTACCGCTCGGCGAGGCGGGCGCCGAGGGCCAGGGCCCAGGGGGCGTGCACCTGGGCGCCGAACGGGGAGTGGACGACGACCCGCCAGTCGCCGAGCTCGTCGCGGAACCGCTCGACGACGATCGTCCGGTCGTCGGGCACGTGACCGCAGGCGCGGCGCTGTTCGTCGAGGTAGGACAGGACGTTGTCGGCGGCCCAGGTGTCGAGGCCCGCGGCCGTGAGCCGGGCCCGGGCGTCCTCCGGCCGTGCGCCGCCGATCTCGCGCAGGAACGCGCCCAGTTCCCGGCCCAGTTCGAGCGGTCGGCCCAGCTGGTCGCCCTTCCAGAAGGGCAGCCGGCCGGGGACACCCGGGGCGGGGGTGACGAGGACGCGGTCGCGGGTGATGTCCTCGATCCGCCAGGAGGTGGTGCCGAGGGTGAACACATCGCCCACCCGCGACTCGTAGACCATCTCCTCGTCCAGCTCCCCGACCCGGCCGCCGCCCTTCTTGGGGTCCGCGCCGGCGAGGAAGACACCGAAGAGACCGCGGTCGGGGATGGTGCCCCCGGAGGTGACGGCGAGGCGCTGGGCCCCTGGGCGTCCGGTGACCGTGCCGGCGACCCGGTCCCAGACCAGGCGGGGCCGCAACTCGGCGAAGGCGTCGGACGGGTAGCGTCCGGCGAGCATGTCGAGAACGCCGGTGCAGGCGGACTCCGGCAGCGCGGCGAACGGGGCCGCGCGGCGCACCAGTGCCAGCAGTTCGTCCACGTCCCAGGTGTCCATGGCGGTCATGGCGACGATCTGCTGCGCCAGCACGTCCAGCGGGTTGGCGGGCACGCGGAGGGACTCGATGGCGCCCTGGCGCATCCGCTCCGTCACGACGGCCGCCTGGACCAGGTCGCCCCGGTACTTGGGGAAGACCACGCCGGTGGAGACGGCGCCGACCTGGTGCCCGGCGCGGCCGACCCGCTGGAGGCCGGAGGCGACCGAGGGCGGGGACTCGACCTGGACGACGAGGTCGACGGCGCCCATGTCGATGCCCAGCTCCAGGCTGGAGGTGGCCACCACGGCGGGCAGGCGGCCCGCCTTGAGGTCCTCCTCGACGAGGGCGCGCTGTTCCTTGGAGACCGAGCCGTGGTGCGCGCGGGCGAGGACCGGCGGAGCGCCGTGGGCAGCGCCGGACTGGGCCATCAGCTCGGCGGGCGAGTGATGCTCGGGCAGGGGCTCGCCCGTGGCCCGTTCGTGGGCGATCTCGTTGAGCCGGTTGCACAGCCGCTCGGCCAGGCGGCGGGAGTTGGCGAAGACGATCGTGGAGCGGTGCGCCTGGACGAGGTCGGCGATGCGCTCCTCCACGTGCGGCCAGATCGACGGTTTCTCCCGCTCGTCCCCCTCCTGGACGGGCGACGCGCCCAGCTCGCCCAGGTCCTCCACCGGGACGACCACCGAGAGGTCGAACTCCTTGCCCGACGGCGGCTGGACGATCTCCACCTTGCGCTGCGGCGACAGATAGCGGGCGACCTCCTCCACCGGGCGCACGGTGGCCGACAGGCCGATGCGCCGCGCGGGACGGGGGAGCAGGACGTCGAGCCGCTCCAGGGACAGGGCGAGATGGGCGCCGCGCTTGGTCCCGGCGACGGCGTGCACCTCGTCGAGGATGACCGTCTCCACCCCCGTGAGCGCTTCCCGCGCGGCGGAGGTGAGCATCAGGAACAGCGACTCGGGGGTGGTGATCAGGATGTCCGGCGGCCGGGTGACCAGGGCGCGCCGTTCGGCGGCCGGGGTGTCGCCGGAGCGGATGCCGACCCGGATGTCCGGCTCGGGCCGCCCGAGCCGGACGGCCTCCTGACGGATGCCGGTGAGGGGGCTGCGCAGGTTGCGCTCGACGTCGACCGCGAGGGCCTTGAGCGGGGAGATGTACAGGACGCGGCAGCGCTTGGAGCGCTCGGCCGGTGGCGGGGTGCTCGCCAGCCGGTCCAGCGAGGCGAGGAAGGCCGCCAGCGTCTTGCCGGAGCCCGTGGGGGCGACGACCAGCACGTCCGAACCCTCGGAGATGGCCCGCCAGGCACCGGCCTGGGCGGCGGTGGGCGCACTGAAGGCCCCCGTGAACCAGGAGCGGGTCGCGGGGGAGAAACCGCCGAGGGCCGGGTGCCCCGCCGGGGGCGTGGCCGAGTCGTCCGTCATGCCCCCATCGTGCACCCGGCTACTGACAATGCCCCGGAAGCGCAGGTCAGAGCCGATCTCTGGGCGGCGGGGGGTCGCCGCGGCCGTGGGCGCGCAGGGTCAGGAGCGCCTCGATGGTGGCCAGCGGGCGGCCTTCCAGGGCGGTACCGGGCGCCCAGGCACGGCGCCGCAGCGGCCAGCCCCCGTCCTCCTGCTGGGCGGCGGCGAGGTGGTCCAGCGACCGTTCGAGCTCGGCGTCGGTGAACCAGGGACGGGCCCGGGAGTCGGGGCGCCGCACGAAGTCGTGCGGGAAGTGCGCCGGGGGCCGGATCTCGCCCCCGGGGGCCCCGGAACCCCCGCCGGGCCGCTCCGGGTCCAGGACGGCCAGCCGCTGCTCCCGGACCACCCGGCCGAGCCGGTCGGCGGCGGCCTCCGCCCGCTTGCGGTCCGGGACGCCGTCGAGGAAGGCGACGGCCGCCTCGATCTCGTAGGGGTGCGGACGGCCGCCGAGTACCAGCGCGTCGATCGCGGTCCAGCAGAAGTCCGTGGCCCTGAACAGCCAGGCGTGCCACACGGCGTTGCGGTGCAGCAGCCCCACCACCGGGCCGGTGGTCAGCAGGGAGCCCCCGGTGGCGCGGCCCCCGGCGGTGGGGTGCCAGGGGGCGGTCGGCCAGCCGTTGGACCCGGGGTGCAGCGCGGGCAGGGCACCGTCCGGGGTGGAGACGGCGGTCAGGAACCGGCAGACGGCCTCGGCGCGGCGGTCCCCGCAGCGGCCGATCTCGTCCAGGACGCGCAGGGCGTGCGCGGTGTGGTGCGGCTGGCTCACCGGGCCGCGGAGGTCGGGGTCCAGGGCGTGTCCGTAGCCGCCGTCGTCCCCCCGGTAGGCGGCGAGGGCCGCCTCGACGGCGTCGGGGGTGCCGTCGCGGAAGTGGTAGGCGAATCTGCGCTGTTCGAGAACGCGGGCGGTCAGCCAGATGAAGTCTTCGGCGCGGGCTGCGGGGGATGCTCCGGACGGTGCCATGGAACAGACCGTAGGGCCGAAATCGCCGCCGGTCAGCGGCTCGTGCCCGGCTGCACCCGCAGGGGCGGCCGGAGGGACGCACGCGGTTGACGGGCGGTGTCCGGCGGCTCCGCGGACCTTCCTCGTACCCCGTCCTGGGTGCCGCCTGAAATCGGTGATCTTGGAAGTCCGATGTGGCGGGACCGGGACGGGGTCGTGCGGCGCAGGGGCGACTCCACGACGCTGCGGCTGTGGCTGCTGACCATCGGCTCCCGGTTCGCGCTGACGGGGGTGGAGTACGCCCTCTTCGACGAGCCCTTCAACGGCAACGCGTTCCTGCTCGGCTTCGGAGTGACCCTGGGCGTCCAGCACGCGGTGCTGATGCGGAGGCGGCGGGCGCTGTCCCCCGCCGGGGCGGAACCGGAGGGCGGCCCCGGGCCGGCCGCCGTGCCGGGGTCCGGCGTCTGACGCCTTACCCTGCGTACATGCGGTTGACAGACTTCTGGCAGCGAATGGCGGACCACTTCGGAGCGGCTTACGCCGACTCCTTCGCACGCGATCACGTGATGTCCGAACTGGGCGGCAGGACGGTGCACCAGGCGCTCGACGCGGGCTGGAACGCCAAGGACGTGTGGCGCGGGGTGTGCCGGGCGATGGAGGTCCCCGCCGACCGACGCTGACCCGGCACCGGCCGGGGCGCGTCCTCAGGACGTCGGCACCCAGTAGCGGCGCTTCGCGCCCACCGCGTCGATGAACCGGCCCCCGTTGGCCTCGATCACGCGCCGGGACGCGATGTTCGTCTCGTCACAGATCAAGAGCGCCTGCGTGATGCCGAGCGACCGGGCGACCGGCAGGGCCGCGGCGAGCATCGCGGTCGCGTGTCCCGCGCGGCGCGCGCCGGGCCGGACGTCGTAGCCGATGTGGCCGCCGGTTTGCTCCAGGGCCGGAGTCAGCCGGTGACGGATGGCCGGCCTGCCCAGCATCCGGTCGCCCTCGGTCCACCACAGTGTCGTCATCGGTACGAACCAATCCGCTTTCCTGGTCGCTTCGTCCCGTTCGCTCAGCACGCGCGTCACGTAGGAGGCGAAGGCCGCGGCGTCGGTCAGGGCCGCCGGATCGACGTCGTTGACGAACCACGGAGTCGGACAGTCGCGGTCCGCGTGGAATTCGCTCACCACCGCCAGGAACGACGCCCGCAGGCGGACGGTCGGATCGATCAGCTCGGGCATCTCGTCATGATGCCCGTCGGGCTCGCCGGGGCCCAGCCGTTTTCATGGGACCGACGGTGGCGGAAGGCGACGGGGCCCTTGCGGTGGTGGCGCGGCCGTCCCTGACACACTGGCGCCCTGTGTCCGCAGCGGGTGCCGGACGGCGCGTGGCGCGCTTGACACAAAAATCGAGCATCCATTCTCATGGGTGGTCCGGGCCTGCCGGGAAATGGTGTTTCCCCAGGTCAGCGCGGCGCCCGGGCCCGTTGTCAGTGGCAGGCGCTAGCGTCGTGGACGTGAAGCGATCGACTCAAACGAACCGGGTGGAACCCATGGCAGGCACGGACCGCGAGAAGGCGCTCGACGCCGCTCTCGCGCAAATCGAACGGCAATTCGGCAAGGGCGCCGTGATGCGCCTCGGTGAGCGTCCCAACGAGCCCATCGAGGTCATTCCCACCGGGTCGACCGCTCTCGACGTCGCGCTCGGCGTCGGCGGGCTGCCGCGCGGCCGCGTGGTGGAGGTCTACGGTCCGGAGTCCTCCGGCAAGACGACCCTCACCCTGCACGCGGTGGCCAACGCGCAGCGGGCCGGCGGCACGGTGGCCTTCGTCGACGCGGAGCACGCGCTCGACCCGGAGTACGCCAAGAAGCTCGGCGTCGACATCGACAACCTGATCCTGTCCCAGCCGGACAACGGCGAGCAGGCCCTGGAGATCGTCGACATGCTGGTGCGCTCCGGCGCGCTCGACCTGATCGTCATCGACTCCGTGGCGGCCCTGGTGCCGCGTGCGGAGATCGAGGGCGAGATGGGCGACTCGCACGTGGGCCTCCAGGCCCGGCTGATGAGCCAGGCGCTCCGGAAGATCACCAGCGCGCTGAACCAGTCCAAGACCACCGCGATCTTCATCAACCAGCTCCGCGAGAAGATCGGCGTGATGTTCGGCTCCCCGGAGACCACGACCGGTGGCCGGGCGCTCAAGTTCTACGCCTCGGTGCGTATCGACATCCGCCGCATCGAGACGCTGAAGGACGGCACGGAGGCGGTCGGCAACCGCACCCGCTGCAAGGTCGTCAAGAACAAGGTCGCGCCGCCCTTCAAGCAGGCCGAGTTCGACATCCTCTACGGCCAGGGCATCAGCCGCGAGGGCGGCCTGATCGACATGGGCGTGGAGCACGGCTTCGTGCGCAAGGCCGGCGCCTGGTACACGTACGAGGGCGACCAGCTCGGCCAGGGCAAGGAGAACGCCCGCAACTTCCTCAAGGACAACCCCGACCTCGCCAACGAGATCGAGAAGAAGATCAAGGAGAAGCTGGGCGTGGGCGTGAAGCCCGAGGCCCCGGGCGCCGAGCCCGGCGGGGACGCGGCGGTTGCCGCGGCCGACGGGCCCGCCAAGACCGTGCCGGCTCCGGCGGCCAAGGCCACGGGGAAGGCGGCCAAGGCCACGGCCAAGGGCTAGCCGCCCATGACACGGCGAAGCGACTGGCCCGAACAGCCCGTTGAGCACCGTGCCGGCCGTGCCGACGGCGGCGACCGCGGCGACCGTACGGGCAGTGGCGCTCCACCCTCGTCGAGGGCCGGAGGCGGGGCGCCACTGCCGCCGGAGGAGCAGGCGCGGGCGATCTGTCTGCGCCTGCTCACCGGATCCCCGCGCACCCGCGGCCAGCTCGCGGAGGCACTCGCCAAGCGGGGCATCCCCGACGAGGTGGCCGAGGAGGTGCTGTCCCGCTTCGAGGAGGTGGGGCTCATCGACGACGCCGCGTTCGCCGGGGCGTGGGTGGAGTCCCGGCACCACGGCCGCGGGCTGGCCCGCCGGGCCCTGGCGCGCGAGCTGCGCACCAAGGGAGTGGCCTCGTCGGTGATCGAGGAGGCCGTCGGCCGGCTCGACGCCGACCAGGAGGAGGACACGGCCCGCGCCCTGGTCGAGCGCAAACTGCGCGTCACCCGGGGCATGGACCGGGAGAAGCGGCTGCGCCGGCTCGTCGGCATGCTCGCCCGCAAGGGGTACTCCGAGGGCCTCGCCCTCCGGGTCGTGCGGCGGGCCCTGGAGGAGGAAGGCGCGGAAGAGGGCGAGGACTCGGAGCTGTTCGAGGGGTACCTGCCGGAGGACTGAGGCGCGGCCCGGAGGGAGGCCGACGGAACTCGACTGAAGCTGACGGGACTTGAGGAGGCAGCCCCCGGTTCGCCGGTCGCCGCGCCGCGTGCGGCGTCCTCAGGTGCGAGGAGGCCGCAGCAGCCACCACCGGGTGGCCCCCACGCCTCCGCGCCCGCCCCCGGCCGCGTCAGGCGTCGTCCGGGAGCAGCAACTCCTGACGTACCACCGGCAGCCCCGCCGCCCGCCATGCCTGGAAGCCGCCCGCCAGATCGGTGGCCCGGTGCAGCCCCAACTGCCGCAGCGAGACGGCGGCCAGCGACGACGCGTACCCCTCGTCGCAGAACACCACCACCCGCAGACCGTGGCCGGTGGCCTCCGGAGCGCGGTGCTCGCAGGCGGGATCCAGCCGCCACTCCAGCTCGTTGCGCTCCACGACCAGCGCCCCGGGAACCGTCCCGTCCCGCTCCCGCAGGGCGGCGTAGCGGATGTCGACCAGCAGCCCGCCGCCCGCCTGCGCCTCGGCGGCCTCGGCCGGGGTCAGCCGGTCCAGTCCCGCCCGGGCGGCGGCGAGCAGTTCCTCGACCCTCATGCCCACTCCTCCGGCCACTCGACCTGCTCCAGCCGCAGCACCCGCCCGCTCCTGCCGTACCGTCGCATCATCGGCAACGGCGGGTAGTAGGCGTGCACGGACACCGCGTGCCGCCCCTCCGCCGGGTTGAACACCTGGTGTACGTGGTGCGGTCCGAACGCCCGGCCCTCCCGCTCGGCGAGCGTGCGTTCACGGTCGATGCCGTCGGCCAGTTCCAGCACCGTCCAGCCCTCGGTGGGCAGCCGGGCCGCGAGCGACTGCTCGGTCAGGCTGCCCGCGGCGGTGACGAAGGCCCCGTGCGAGCCGCCGTGGTCGTGCCAGCCGGTGCCGGCGCCCGGCGGCCAGCCGATCAGCCACGCCTGACTGCCGCCAGGCCCCTCCAGCCGGATCCAGGTGCGGCCCTCGGGATCGAGCGGGAGCGAGGAGACGAGGGCCGTGTCGGCGGCCGTCTCCTGGGCGTAGGCGAGGAGTTCGGCGGCGGAGGGGCCGCCGGACCGCGGCGCGGGCGCGCCCGTGTGGACAGGAAGAGACAAGGGGAACCGTCCTGGAAGATCGCGGAAGGAGCGCACCGGCACGGAAGGCGAGCGGCGCGCGGAGGCGGCGGATCAGCAGGACGGACGACAGACACAGCCCGCGTAGCGGAGCAGGTCCACATGGACCCTCCGCCAGAAGCGCACGCCGCTGTCAGTCACGCTCCGGAGTCAACCATGACGGCACGGCCCGGTCAACGCTTGGCCGAAGCCTCACGGGAGGCATCGTCGGACTCCTTCGCGGGGACCGCTTCGCTCCCGGCGCCGTCGTCGGGCGCCTCCTTGACGAGATCCGTTCCCGTCGCCCTCCCCGGCTCCGGGGTGCCGCCGCGGGTCGCGTCCGCGCAGGCGTACAGCTCGGCGGCCCGGACACCCGAGAGGGCGGCCACCAGGAAGCCGTCCGGCCGCACCACGAGGACGGTGTGCGCCGCCGCCCCGGGATAGCCCTCGGCGACCAGCAGTTCGGCCCGCATGGGCAGTCCGCCGACGGCGGCGGCGAGCCGGGGCATCAGCCCCGCCCCCAGCCAGTGCCGGCGCTCCCAGACCCCGGTGCCGGGGGCGACCAGCACCACCAGCAGATCGCCGTCGAACCGGTCGTGCAGCCGGACGGCCGACCCGTCCGGCGCGGTCACCGGCACGTCCGCCACCATGGCGCCGACCGGGGTGCCCACCGGCACGGAGCTCACGGGCGCCGCCGCAGGCGCCAGGGGGGTGCGGCCGTACAGGACGGGCCCGGCCAGTGCCCCGCGCCCCAGATGACCCTCCGTCAACAGCGTGTCATGGCCGCGCACCGCGCCCGGGACGACCGTGCGCCGGACCGTGCGCCAGCCGCTTCCGCCCCGGATCCCCGGCAGCGCCTTGTCGGCGGCCCGCAGCAGACAGCCGACCGCCTCCCTGCGCTCCTCCTGGTAGCTGTCGAGCAGCGCCTCGGAGGCGCCGTGGTGCCAGGCCAGGGCGAGCTTCCAGGCCAGGTTGGCGGCGTCCCGCAGGCCCTCGTCGATGCCCTGGGTCCCGAAGGCGCCCAGCAGGTGGGCGGCGTCCCCGGCGAGGAAGGCGCGCCCGCTGCGCCAGTTGCGCGCGAGACGGTGGTGCACGGCGTACACGCCGGTGTCCAGCAGTTCGTACGGCGGCACCTCCCCGCACCACGCTCCCAGCGTGTCGTGGATGTGGCCCAACAGGGCCTCGGGGGTGACCAGTCCGCCCTCCGGCGGCAGCAGCCAGTCGAGCCGCCAGACCCCGTCCGGCAGCGGACGGGTCGTCACCTCGACGCCGCGCAGCGGGGATCGCTGGAGCACGGCCTCGCCCGGCCACGGCAGCTCGGTGCGCAGTGCGGCGACGGCGTACCGCTCGACGGCCGTACGTCCGGGGAACCGTGCGCCGAGCAGCTTGCGCACGGTCGAACGGGCGCCGTCACAGCCGACCAGGTAACGGGCCCGCCAGGTGGACCCGTGGTCCCCCTGGGTATGCACGGTGACCCCGTCGGCGTCCTGCCGGAGCATCGTCACCCGGCTGCCGGGGACGATGCGTACGCCCTCGTGCCCGGCCAGGGCCGCGCGCAGCTCCCGGGTCAGCGCGTGCAGCGGCAGATGCAGGGGCGGGAGCTCGCCGGGGCCCTCGTGCGGTTCGGCGGGCGGCGCGTCCTCGGCGTCGTCCCGTTCGTCGGAGCGGAAGGCGCGCTCCTCGGGGAGGAGTTCGTCCTCCTTGCCGGGGTCGGGCCCGGCGAAGGCCACCCGGGCCACCGTCGACCGCCGCCGCAGGGTGCGCCAGCCGGTCCAGCGGGCGCCCTCCGCGGTGGTGCAGCCGAGCCGCTCCAGCATCGCGGCGGTGTCCGGCCGCAGCACGGCGGTCCGGGCGAGCCGCCGCTCGTCGTGGTCCGCGTCGTCGGCCGGTCTCTCGTCGAGGACGACGACGGGCACCTCGTGGCGGGAGAGGGCCAGGGCGAGCGCGAGGCCGACGGGGCCGGCCCCGACGACGGTCACCGGGTCCACGGCGCGGGGAGGGTGAGGAGACGGAGCGCGATCACAGAACGTATGCAACCCATTGCCGGTGCTTGCGTCAAGTGATCAGCGATCCCCCGGCGGCGCGCCGGTGGCGTACGCCCCCCGGTCCGCGGGCGGACCGGGGGCGTCGTGAGTCACCGGGGCACCACCCGGTCAGGCGGCGGGACCTCCCGGAGCGGCGTTCCCGAGGTTCACGGCCGCGGGGGGAGCGGGAGGGGCGCCCTTGCGCGAGCGCTTCGTGCGCCGTTCGATCCAGTTCGCGATGCCGGACAGGGCCAGGCAGAGCAGGATGTAGATCGAGCCGAAGATGATGATCATCGGGATGAACGGGTAGACACCGCCCACCGGGTCCTGCTGCGACGCGAACTTCTTGCCCACGAAGAGCAGTTCCTCGTAGAGGATGATGAAGCCGAGCGCGGTGTCCTTGAGCGTCACCACCAGCTGGCTGATGATCGAGGGCAGCATCGAGCGGACAGCCTGCGGGACGAGGATGCCCGTCATCACCTGGGTCTTGCGCAGCCCGATGGCGTAGGCGGCCTCGCTCTGGCCCTTGGGGAGGGCCTTGATGCCGGACCGGAAGATCTCCGCCTGGACCGACCCGTTGTAGAGGGTCAGGCCGATGATGAGGGCCCACATGGGCTCGGTGGTGAAGACGGCCGCGGACATCAGGAAGATCATGATGAGCAGCGGCATGGCGCGGAAGAATTCCACGACCACGGTGGCCGCCCAGCGCACCGGCCGGTGGTCGGAGAGCCGCCCGGTGGCCAGCAGTGTGCCGAGCGCGAGCGAGAGGACCGCGGCGATGGCGAACGTCTTGAGCGTCGTCAGCAGGCCCTCGAGGATGCGTTCCTGCGTGTCGGTGTACTGGTAGGTGTCCCACAGGCTGTGCTGGAACTGCCCGGTCTTGTCCAGCCGGTACACGACGAAGGCGAGAAGACCGACGATCGCGAGGGCCGAGACGGCGCCGTAGAGGCGGTTGCGGACCCGGGCCTTGGGGCCGGGGGCGTCGAAGAGAACGCTGGTGCTCATCGGGCCACCGCCATCCGGTTCTCCAGCAGCCGGAACAGGCCGCTGATCGCGAAGGTGACGATGAGGTAGCAGAGCGCGATCCAGAAGAAGATCACGTAGATGTCGTAGCCCTCATCGGCGTTCAGCTGCTTCTGCAGGGCGCTCAGGTCCATCACATTGAAGCCCGAGGCGATGGCGGTGTTCTTGGCGAGGGCGATCATCAGGCTGCCGATCGGGGGTATCGCGGTCCGGAGGGCCTGGGGCAGGACGACCTGGCCCAGGGTCTGGTTGAAGGTCATCCCGATCGAACGGGCCGCCTCCGCCTGCCCCATCGGCACCGTGTTGATCCCGGAGCGGATGGCCTCGCAGATGAACGCCGAGGTGTAGCAGCCGAGGGCCAGCACGGCGAGCCAGAACGAGTCCCAGCCCTTGAGGCCCAGGGCCGGCAGCCCCAGGGTGACGGCCAGGAAGAGCAGCACGAGCGGGGTGTTGCGCAGCAGCGTCACCCACGTCGTGCCGAAGACACGCAGCGCGGGAACCGGAGAGACCCGGAAGGCGGCTATCAGGATGCCCAGTACCAGGGCCAGCAGTGCGCTCAGCGCCGTCAGTTCGACGGTGTTGAGGAAGCCTTCGCGGAACTCCGCGAAGTGGTCCGACAGAACGTTCAAGTCACTTCTCCGGAATCGCGTGGCGGTAGTCGCCGGGCCCCCGGACCCCGGTGCGGGATCCGAGGGCACCCCGGTCGGGAGTGGTGGTCAGTAGCGGTCGACGGCGGGCGGCTCCTGGGCGGCCGCGCCCGACTGGCCCAGAGTCGCGTCGTACGCCTTCTTCCAGTCGCCGTTCTTCATGTGTGCTTCCAGGGCGTTGTTGACCGCGTCGCGCAGGGCCTTGTCGCCCTTCTTGAGGCCGACGCCGTACGGCTCCTTGGAGAACGGCTTCTCGACGACCTTCAGCGCGCCCTTGTTCTGGGCGGCGTAGCCCTTGAGGATCGAGTCGTCGGTGGTGACCGCGTCCACCGTGCCGCTGATCAGCTCCTGCACACAGAGCTGGTAACCCTGCTGGGCCTTGACCTCCTTGGCCCCGTACTTGGCTTCCTTGATCCGCTTGAGCGGGGTGGCGCCGGTGGCGGAACAGACCGTCTTGCCCTTGATGTCGTCCGGGCCCTTGATGTCGCTGTCCTTCTTGACCAGCAGGTCCTGCCCGGCGATGTAGTACGGGCCGCCGAAGTCGATCTGCTTCTTGCGCTCGTCGTTGATCGTGTACGTGCCGACGTACAGGTCGACGCCGCCGTTGGCGATCTGGATCTCCCGGGCCTCCGAGGGCACCGTCTTGAACTTGATGTGGGCCTCGTCGAAGCCGAGATCGGCCGCGATCATCCGGGCGATCTCCACGTCGAAGCCGGACCGCTTCTTGTCGCTGGGGTTCTCGAAGCCGAGGAAGGGCTGGTCGGCCTTGGTGCCGATGGTGATCGTCTTGCCCTTGATCTTTTCGAAGACGGGCGAACCCTTCACGTCGGCCGCGCTGTTGACCTTGTAGGTCGGGGGCGGCGGCGCCGAGGAACCGCCCGCGGCGGTGTCCTTCTTGTCGTCCTCCCTGTCCTTCCCGCAGGCGGTGACGGATGCGGTCAGCGCCACCACGACGGCGGCCGCTGCGGCGGTCTTGAGGAGCTTCATGGTGAACGTCCTTAGGGTCTGCGGGAGATGACGGGGAAGGGTGTGGGGGTGAAGGGAAAGGGGTAGTGCTCAGTGGTGCAGGATCTTGGAGAGGAAGTCCTTCGCCCGGTCGCTGCGCGGGTTGCTGAAGAACTGGTCCGGCCGCGCTTCCTCGACGATGCGGCCGTCGGCCATGAAGACCACGCGGTTGGCGGCGGAGCGGGCGAAGCCCATCTCGTGGGTGACGACGACCATCGTCATGCCGTCCCGGGCGAGCTGCTGCATCACTTCCAGCACCTCGTTGATCATCTCCGGGTCCAGGGCCGAGGTCGGCTCGTCGAAGAGCATCACCTTGGGATCCATGGCCAGCGCCCGGGCGATGGCCACCCGCTGCTGCTGACCGCCCGAGAGCTGAGCCGGGTACTTCTCCGCGTGGGCCAGCAGCCCCACCCGTTCCAGCAGGGAACGCGCGGTGTCCTCGGCCGACTTCCGGTCCTTCTTGCGGACCTTGATCTGGCCCAGCGTCACATTGTCCAGGACGGTCTTGTGCGCGAACAGGTTGAAGGACTGGAAGACCATTCCCACGTCCGCGCGCAGCCTCGCCAGCTCCCTGCCCTCCTGGGGCAGCGGCCGGCCGTCGATCGTGATCGAGCCGGAGTCCGTGGTCTCCAGCCGGTTGATCGTCCGGCACAGGGTCGACTTCCCGGAACCGGACGGGCCGATGACGACGACCACTTCGCCCCGGTCGATCGTGAGGTCGATGTCCTGGAGCACATGCAACTGCCCGAAGTGCTTGTTGACCTTGTCCAGGACGACCAGCGCGTCGGTCGCGGAAGTCGCGTCCTTGGCGTCCTTGGTCACCGGTGCTTCGCTCATCGGCGTTCCTCGCTCCGTCCTCCTCGAATGAGAGGACACTAGTGAGCCGTCCCGACCAGCGTCATTACATCTGAGCTGAAATTGAGCATAACGATCCGGCCGCGGCCGGACACGGTCGGTGAGGGGGGCGTGAAGCGCGCCCGGGGCGTACCGGCTGCATAACGGAAGCCGCCTGCCGGGGCGCACCCCCTTGACGCGCGCCGCGTCCATCGGCGTGGATGCGGTGTTGCCGCACGAGGCGGGCCGACGCGGACGGAGGACGATGAGACTGCTGCTGGTGGAGGACGACGACCACGTCGCCGCGGCCCTTTCGGCCGTGCTGGCCCGGCACGGCTTCGCCGTCACGCACGCCCGCAGCGGCGAGGAGGCCCTGCAGGCCCTGCTCCCCGGCGACGGAGCGCCGTTCGGCGTGGTCCTGCTCGACCTCGGGCTGCCCGACCAGGACGGCTTCGAGGTCTGCGGCAAGATTCGCAAGCGCACCGCCACCCCCGTCATCATGGTGACCGCGCGGGCCGACACCCGCTCCAAGATCCACGGCCTGAACCTGGGGGCCGACGACTACGTCGTCAAGCCGTACGACACCGGGGAGCTGCTGGCCCGGATCCACGCCGTCGCCCGGCGCACCCCGCCGGGCGGGAGCCGCGGGCCGAAGCGGGAGGGCCCGCCCGGGCGGACCCTGTGTCTGGGCTCCCTGACCATCGAACTGCCCAACCGCCGCGTCTCGGTGGACGGCCTGGCCGTCCCGCTCACCCGCAAGGAGTTCGACCTCCTGGCGCTGCTCGCGCAGCGGCCGGGCGTGGTGTTCCGCCGGGAACAGATCATCAGTGAGGTGTGGCGCACCAGTTGGGAGGGGACGGGCCGGACCCTGGAGGTGCATATCGCCTCGCTCCGGGCCAAACTGCGCATGCCCGCCCTCATCGAGACGGTCAGGGGCGTCGGGTACAAAATCGTCGTCCCCGCCGCGTAACGGTTGTATCCGCCCGTGCGCGCCCGACTCCTTCCCCTGCTCATCATCCTCATGGCCGGAGTGCTGATCGCCCTCGGCCTCCCGCTC
Organism: Streptomyces sp. I05A-00742; assembly: GCF_013055795.1. GTDB lineage: Bacteria > Actinomycetota > Actinomycetes > Streptomycetales > Streptomycetaceae > Streptomyces. Next base: position 322,311 of record NZ_JABETO010000002.1, on the reverse strand, counting down.
GGCGCGGGCCTGGCCAACGTCCAGCAGCAGCGCCTGGTGGTCGACCGGATCGACGACACCGCCCGGTTCGCCTCCCTCGCCCAGTACGTCGCCACCCGGCCGTTCGAGACGCCCGCCGAGGCGGACGAGCGGCTGCTCACCCTGCGGGCCGAACTCATCCGCTACGAGGACCTGTACGACATACGGGCCGGCGTCTTCTACCGGGACGGCACCGCCATGGCCGCCGCGCCGGACGGCTGGGGAGTGCCCCCCGACGGAGAGGGCCGGCAGGCGTTCCAGGAGGCCCTGGCGGGCCGCCGCAGCCATGACCCCGAGCAGGTCTGGCCCTGGGACGACCGCCGGCTCACCGTGGCCTCGCCCGTCATCCGGGACGGCGACGTCGTCGCGGTCGTCGTCACCGACTCGCCCACCGGCGCGCTGCGCTCCTGGATCCTGCACAAGTGGCTGCTGATCCTGGCGGGGGAGACGGCGGCGATGCTGGTCGCCGTCGCCGCCGCGTTCCGGCTCACCGGCTGGGTGCTGCGGCCCGTACGGACCCTGGACGCCGCCGCGCACGGCATGGCCACGGGCCGGATGAACTCCCGGGTGGTGGTCGACAGCGGTCCGCCGGAACTCCGGCGCCTGGCCCGGTCGTTCAACGAGATGGCGGACAACGTCGAGGAGGTCCTGGAGCAGCAGCGGGCCTTCGTCGCCGACGCCTCGCATCAGCTGCGCAATCCGCTCGCCGCCCTGCTCCTGCGCATCGAGCTGCTCGCCCTGGACCTGCCCGACGGGCACGAGGAGATCGCCTCGGTGCGCACCGAGGGCAAGCGGCTGGCCCGGGTGCTGGACGACCTCCTCGACCTCGCGCTGGCCGAACACGCCGCGACCGAACTCCAGTTGACCGACATCGCGGATCTCGTCGCCGACCGGGTTGGCTCCTGGTCGCCGGTGGCCGACCGCGAGCGGGTCGCCCTCTCCTACACCGGGCCGGCGGCCACGACGGGCTGGGCCGACCCGATCGCCCTGTCCAGCGCGCTCGACGCGGTCGTGGACAACGCGCTCAAGTTCACCCCGGAGGACGCCCGGGTCGAGGTCTCCCTGGAGGTCGCCGGCGACCGGGTGCTCGTCACCGTGGCCGACGAGGGGCCCGGCCTGACGGAGGAGGAGCTCACCCGCGTCGGCGACCGCTTCTGGCGCAGCGGCCGGCACCAGAACGTCTCCGGGTCGGGCCTCGGCCTGTCCATCTCGCGCGCCCTCCTCACCGCGGGCGGCGCCGGCATCGCGTACGCGCGGAACGAGCCGCACGGGCTGCGGGTGACCATCGACGTACCGCGCGAGCGGCCCTGAGCGCGGACCGGGCCGGGCCGGCCGGGGCCCGGCCGGTGCTCAGGGCTTGACCGACACGTAGTACCGGCGGGCCCCGTCGTGCAGCGGCAGGGGATCGGTGAAGACCGCCGTGCGCAGGTCCACCAGCTGGGCCGCGTGCACCTCCTGGCCGATGCTGTCGCGGCTCCCTATCACCGTGCGGGTCACGCCCTCGGTGAGGTTCGCGTCCACGCCCTCGGTGGTGATGAGCAGATTCGCGACCGCGATGGTCTTCACCACCTCGGTGGCCCCCATCGTGGGATAGGCGTCCACCGGCATCACCGCGGCGCGGTAGAACCGCGTTTCGGGCCCCAGGGCGTGCAGCGGGCCGATCATGTCGCCGAGCTGGACTAGCCGTACGGGCATCCGGTGGCTCAGTGACTGGAGGGCGTTGGTCGGCAGGCCGCCGGACCAGAAGAAGGCGTCGATGTCGCCCTTCTCAAGAAGGCGCGGCATGACGTCGATGCCGACCTGGACAGGAGTGATGTCCTTGGAGAAGTCCAGCTTCGCGGCCTTGAGCAGCCTCTTGGTGATCAACTGCACCCCGGACCCCTCGGCTCCCACGCCGACCTTGAGCCCCTTGAGGTCCCGCACCGACTGGGTGGGGGCGTCCCTGCGCACCACCAGCTGCATGTAGTCGTCGTACAGACGGGCGCAGGCACGCAGCCGCGCGCTCCCCGGGCGCGCGGTGTCGACATAGGCGGCGGCCGCGTCGGCGGTCGCGATCGCGAAGTCCGCGTCGCCCGCCGCGAGCTGCCGCAGGTTGTCCAGCGAGCCCGTGCTGAGCCGCAGGCGCACGTCCAGCGCCGGCAGGTCCCGGCCCAGATCCTCCTTGAGCAGCGCCCCGTACTTGGCGTAGACCCCGGTCGGCACCCCCGTGGCGATCGACACCCGCCCGCCGGGCACCGGCTCGTCCGGCGGCGCGCCCAGCGACCAGGTCAGCAGGGCGAGCAGGGCGGCGGCCACGGCACCCGCCCATACGGCGCGGCGCCTGCCGGGGAGGATGCGGGGTGCCATGGGCGGATCCTGCCAGCCGGGGCCGGGCGGTGCCAGGCCCGTGCGACGGACGGGCCGCGGCCGGGAGGCCGGACGGGACCGGTCACCCGGCCGACGCCCAGGTCGGAAGGGCTGTCCGAGCTTCCCCTTACCCTTGTGGGATGACCAGCATCGACCGGAGCCATGACGTGGACGCGACCAAGAGCTACATGATCCGTACTTACGGGTGCCAGATGAACGTCCACGACTCCGAGCGGCTCTCCGGCCTCCTGGAGGGCGCCGGCTACGTCCGCGCCCCCGAGGGCACGGCCGAGGGCGATGCCGACGTCATCGTCTTCAACACCTGCGCCGTCCGGGAGAACGCCGACAACAAGCTGTACGGCAACCTCGGCCGGCTGGCGCCGATGAAGACCAGGCGCCCGGGCATGCAGATCGCCGTCGGCGGCTGCCTGGCGCAGAAGGACCGCGACACCATCGTGAAGAAGGCGCCGTGGGTGGACGTCGTCTTCGGCACGCACAACATCGGCAAGCTGCCCGTCCTGCTGGAGCGCGCCCGCGTCCAGGAGGAGGCGCAGGTCGAGATCGCCGAGTCGCTGGAGGCGTTCCCGTCCACGCTGCCGACCCGGCGCGAGAGCGCGTACGCGGCGTGGGTCTCGATCTCCGTCGGCTGCAACAACACGTGCACCTTCTGCATCGTCCCCGCGCTGCGCGGCAAGGAGAAGGACCGCCGTCCCGGCGACATCCTGGCCGAGGTCGAGGCGCTGGTGGCCGAGGGCGTCAGCGAGATCACCCTGCTCGGGCAGAACGTGAACGCCTACGGTTCCGACATCGGCGACCGCGAGGCGTTCTCCAAGCTGCTGCGCGCCTGCGGGAAGATCGAGGGCCTGGAGCGGGTGCGCTTCACCTCGCCGCACCCGCGCGACTTCACGGACGACGTGATCGCCGCGATGGCCGGGACGCCCAATGTGATGCCCCAGCTGCACATGCCGCTCCAGTCGGGCTCGGACACCGTCCTGAAGGCGATGCGCCGCTCGTACCGCCAGGAGCGCTTCCTCGGCATCATCGACAAGGTGCGCGCCGCCATGCCGGACGCCGCCATCTCCACCGACATCATCGTGGGCTTCCCGGGCGAGACCGAGGAGGACTTCGAGCAGACCATGCATGTGGTCCGCGAGGCCCGCTTCGCCCAGGCGTTCACCTTCCAGTACTCCAAGCGCCCCGGGACGCCGGCCGCGACGATGGAGGGGCAGATCCCCAAGGAGGTCGTGCAGGCCCGCTACGAGCGCCTGGTCGCCCTCCAGGAGCAGATCTCCTGGGAGGAGAACAAGAAGCAGGTCGGCCGGACCCTGGAGATCCTGGTCGCCGAGGGCGAGGGCCGCAAGGACGACGCCACCCGGCGGCTCTCCGGCCGCGCCCCCGACAACCGCCTCGTCCACTTCAGCAAGCCGGACGAGCCGGTCCGCCCGGGCGACGTGGTCACCGTCGAGATCACCTACGCCGCCCCGCACCACCTGCTGGCCGAAGGCGCCGCCAAGGGCGTGCGCCGCACGCGCGCCGGTGACGCCTGGGAGAAGCGCAACGCCGCCGCGGCGGAGAAGCCGAAGGGCGTGATGCTCGGCATCCCGTCCATCGGAGCGCCCGCACCGACGCCGGCGCCGGCCGCCGCGGGCTGCGGCTGCGACTAGGGAGCGGACAGCCGGTGGCGACCCCGCCGAGCCGGGACCGCACCGACCCGCCCTGACGCCGCACAGCGCCTTGTTAGGGTTCCGGCATGCTCGTCGCCGCCGCCGTGTGCCCCTGCCCGCCGCTGCTCGTGCCCGAGGTCGCCGCCGGGGCCGCCCCCGAGCTGGACCCGCTGCGGGCCGCCTGCCTGGACGCCGTGGCCGTGGTGGCCGCCGCCCGGCCCGACCGCCTCGTCGTGGTCGGGCCCACCACCCCGGCGGGCGAGGGCCCGTATCCCGAGGGCGCCCGCGGCTCGTTCCGCGGCTTCGGCGTGGACCTCGACGTCCGGCTGGGCCGGGGGGACGGCGCGGACGCGCGCCCCCTGCCGCTGTCCCTGGCCGTCGCCGCCTGGCTGCTGGAGCGCACGGAATGGTCGGCCGCGCCGGTGACCGGCCTCGGCGTGGCCGAGTCGCTCGGCACCGCCCGCTGCCTGGCCGCCGGGCGCGAGCTGGCCGCGGCCGGGGGCCGGACCGCGCTGCTGGTGACGGGCGACGGCAGTGCCTGCCGCACGCTCAAGGCGCCCGGCTACCTCGACGAGCGGGCGGAAGCCTTCGACGCGGCCTCCGCGGCCGCCCTGGGCTCCGCCGACACCGCCGCGCTCGCGGCCCTCGACCGCACTCTCGCGGCCGACCTGAAGGCCGCCGGACGGCCCGCCTGGCAGGTCCTCGCGGGCGCTGGGGAGGGCGCGGGCCTGCGCGGCCAACTGCTGTACGACGAGGCGCCGTACGGGGTGGGGTACCACGTCGCGGCGTGGTCCTGACCCGCCCACCCACGGGAGGGGAGAGCCGACGGACGGCGGACGGCCGGGGAGCGCCGCGCTCCCCGGCCGTCCGCCGTCCGGAAACCGCTCAGGAGGTGCCGGAGCCCGCGCCGCCGTCCTTGCCGCCCGCGGAGCCCTTGGCATCCCCGGCGCCGTCGGAGTCGGCCAGCCGGACGAGCGCTTCCTTGGCCTTGCCCGTGCCGGTGCGGATCTGGCTGCTGTACTTGCCGTCCGTCTTCGCGTCGACCACCCGCGCGGCCTTGTCCAGCCCCTGTCCGATCTTGTCCCCGTGCTGCTGCACGAGGCCGCCGACCTTGTCCTTCACCGGACCGAGCTTGGCCTTGAGATCGTCGAACAGGCCCATGGGCACCTACCCTCGTTTCCTTCCGCGCGGAATCCGCGCACTACTTGCGGGCGCCCTCGCCGGCCTCGCTGTCCGCCGCCTCGTCCGCGGACTGCTGCTTGGGAATCTCGACTCCCTCGCCCCCGTCGGCGGCCGCGCCGCCCTCGGCGGAACCGTCGACCCCCTCCGCTTCCCCGGCCCCCTCCGGCGCGGCGGCTTCCGCCGTTCCGCCGGCGTCGCCCGGTTCCGCCGTCGGAGTGGCCGCCGCAGCCTCCTCCGTTGACGCCTGCGACGGCTTACGGCGAAGCCATGAAAACACGCCCATATCTACTCCATTACCTTACTGGTGTGAGCGAAATCCCGGGTCGCCCGGAGCGTCCCATTGCGCCGCTCGCGGGCTCCGGCCCGTGAACCGGCGGTCGGAACCTCGCAACAGGCAACGAGGCCGGGAGCGTCGCGTCACGTCGCTCGTTCGAGGGGCGGCCCGGTGTTTGCGAGACTGGTGGGGTGAGAAAAGCAGCCCCCGCACCGCAGGTCATCGCCGTCGTCGGTCCCACCGCGGCCGGCAAGTCGGACCTCGGCGTCGCGCTCGCGCGGCACCTGGACGGCGAAGTCGTCAACGCCGACTCCATGCAGCTCTACCGCGGCATGGACATCGGCACGGCCAAGCTGACGACCGAGGAGCGGCAGGGGGTACCCCACCGCCTGCTCGACATCTGGGACGTCACCGAGGCGGCGAGCGTCGCCGAGTACCAGCGCCTGGCCCGCGCCGAGATCGACCGGCTGCTGGCCGAGGGCCGGACCCCCGTGCTCGTCGGCGGCTCCGGTCTGTACATCAAGGGAGCCATCGACGCCCTGGAGTTCCCCGGCACCGACCCGGCCGTCCGCGCCCGTCTGGAGGGCGAGCTCGACGAGCTCGGCCCGGGCGCCCTGCACGCCCGGCTGGCCGCCGCCGACCCGGATGCCGCGCGCGCCATCCTGCCCGGCAACGGCCGGCGCATCGTCCGGGCCCTGGAGGTCATCGAGATCACCGGTAAGCCCTTCACCGCCCACCTCCCCGGGGAGACGGCCGTCTACGACACCGTGCAGATCGGCGTCGACGTGGAACGGCCCGAACTCGATGAGCGGATCACCACGCGCGTGGACCGCATGTGGGAGGCGGGGCTCGTGGACGAGGTCCGCGAGCTGGAGCGTGCGGGCCTGCGCGAGGGGCGCACGGCGTCGCGCGCGCTCGGGTACCAGCAGGTGCTCGCCTTCCTCGCCGGCGAGTGCACCGAGCAGGAGGCGCGCGCCGAGACCGTGCGCGCGACCAAGCGCTTCGCGCGCCGCCAGGACTCCTGGTTCCGGCGCGACTCCCGCGTCCACTGGCTCAGCGGCGCCGCCGACCGGCGCGCGGAACTTCCGGGGCTGGCGCTGAGGTTGGTCGAACGAGCGGTCACAGCCTGATCACGTGATGGCATCGGGACGCGCCACGTGTCATCCGGCCCGGTCGGACCGTGCCATCATCAGTCTTCGATCGAGCCGTGAAGTCCGGTTGGGAGGGCGCGTGGCGATGGAGGCCGGCCCTCGTGACAGACCGCAGCAGCCGCCCCGCGGGGGGCACCTCCCGGCGGCGGCCGCGGGAGAGCCCGGATCCCTGACCCCGGACGGTCCGGACGACACCGACGCGCCCGTCCCCGGGACCACCCCGACCGGGGAGTCCTTCCGCGAGCTGCGGCCCCCGCGCCGGCTCCGCGTCTGGCAGCTGGCACCGATCGTGGTGCTGGCCGTGACCGGTTCGCTGATGTTCGCCTTCCCGCTCGCCTTCGAGGTCGGCGACGGCGGTCCGGTCGTCGCCATGCTCGGCCTGCTGATCTGCAGCTGCGCCGCCGGCTGGGGTGTGATGGCGGCCCGCCGCGTCGGCTACACCTGGCCCGGCCTGCCGCCGCGCGGCTCCGGGCGCCGTCCCGACTGGCGGTACGTGGCCGCGTACACCGCCCTCGTCGTCCTGGTCACCGTGCTGGCCGTCTGGCGCGTGGCGCGGCTGCGCTGAGCCGCCGGGAGGTGCCGGGGCCGCCCGCCGTACCATCGGACCATGAGCACCGCGCAGACCGCCTTCCTCAAGGGGCACGGCACCGAGAACGACTTCGTGATCATCCCGGACCACGACGGCCGGATCGAGCTCTCCCCGGCCGCCGTCGCCCGGCTGTGCGACCGGCGGGCCGGCCTCGGCGGTGACGGGGTGCTGCGGGTGGTCCGCTCGGCGGCGGACCCCGAGGCCCGCGCGATGGCCGGCGAGGCCGAGTGGTTCATGGACTACCGCAACAGCGACGGCAGCATCGGCGAGATGTGCGGCAACGGCGTCCGCGTCTTCGCCCGCTACCTCCAGCGGGCCGGGCTGGCCGGCGAGGGCGACCTGGCCGTCGCGACCCGGGCCGGCGTCCGGCACGCGCACATCGCCAAGGCGGGCCCCGACGGCGAGCCGGGGGACGTCACCGTCGACATGGGCCGGGCCGTGCTGCACCCGGGCGAGGTGACCGTCACGGTCGGGGACCGCACCTGGCCCGCCCGCAACATCAACATGGGCAACCCGCACGCCGTCGCCTTCGTCGACGACCTCGCCGACGCCGGCACCCTTCACGACGCCCCCGCCGTCGGCCCGGCGGGGACCTACCCGGACGGCGTCAACGTGGAGTTCGTCGTCCCCCGGGGCCCCCGGCACGTCGCCCTGCGGGTCCATGAGCGCGGCTCCGGGGAGACCCGTTCCTGCGGCACGGGCGCCTGCGCGGTGATGGTCGCGGCGGCCCGCCGCGACGGGACGGACCCGGCCGTCGACGGCCGCCCCGTCACGTACACCGTGGACGTCCCCGGCGGCCGGCTGGTGATCGGGGAGCGCCCGGACGGCACGGTAGAGATGACCGGACCCGCGGTGATCGTCGCCGAGGGCCGCTTCGACAGCTCCTGGCTCACGGCCTCCTGACGGGCCGAAGGCCGCCCGTCCGTCGGGTTTCCGGCCGTGCGCCTCGCTCGAATGGGTGATCCGGTTCACTCTGGGCAAGAGGGGGTGAGCGGTGCGTGATGGGGTCGGTAGCATCAAGCACCGGCCCGGAGGCGTGAGCCGACCGCCGGTCGACGCTGCCGGAGGTGCCCATGAGCGCAGAGGCCACGAACGAACGTCCTCCCCGCCGCAGGCGCGGCCCCCGGATCGACCTGAGACGGCTGGGCCGCGCGGCCCTCGGCGGCTCGGGGGCCCGGGACAGGTTCCCCGACGCCCTGGAACACGTGGCCAAGACGCACCGGGCCCACCACCCCGGCGCCGACCTGGACATCCTGCGCCGGGCCTATGTGTTCGCCGAGTCCTCGCACCGCGGCCAGACGCGCAAGAGCGGCGGCCCGTTCATCACCCACCCGCTCGCCGTCACGCTGATCCTGGCCGAACTCGGCGCCGAGACCACCACCTTGACGGCCTCGCTGCTGCACGACACCGTCGAGGACACGGAAGTGACCCTCGATCAGGTCGGGGAGCTGTTCGGCGAGGAGGTGCGCTTCCTGGTCGACGGCGTCACCAAGCTGGAGAAGGTCGACTACGGCGCGGCGGCCGAGCCCGAGACCTTCCGCAAGATGCTCGTGGCCACCGGCAACGACGTCCGCGTGATGTCCATCAAGCTCGCCGACCGGCTGCACAACATGCGCACCCTCGGGGTGATGCGGCCGGAGAAACAGGCCCGGATCGCCAAGGTGACCCGGGACGTCCTCATCCCGCTCGCCGAACGGCTGGGCGTCCAGGTGCTCAAGGCCGAACTGGAGGACCTGGTCTTCGCCATCCTCCACCCCGAGGAGTACGCCCGCACCCGCGACGCCGTCCGCGCCCACACCGGCCGCCCCGATCCCCTGCAGGCCACGGCGGCACGGGTGCGGTCCGTCCTCCGGGAGGCCGGTGTCACGGCCGAAGTCCACGTCAGACCGCGGCATTTCGTCTCCGTGCACCGGGTGCGGCTCAAGCGCGGGGAGCTGACGGGCTCGGACCTGGGACGGCTGCTCGTCCTCGTCGCGGAGGACGCGGACTGCTACGCGGTCCTCGGCGAGCTGCACACCTGCTTCACGCCGTTCATCTCGGAGTTCAAGGACTTCATCGCCGTCCCCAAGTTCAACCTCTACCAGTCGCTGCACACCGCGATCGCCGGCGAGACCGGCCAGGTGGCCGAAGTCCTCATCCGCACCCACCAGATGCACCGGGTCGCCGAGGCGGGCGTGATCGCCCTCGGCAATCCGTACGCGGCCGCCGAGGCCCCCGACGCGGCGGAGGGGGAGCGTGCCGACCCCACCCGTCCCGGCTGGCTCTCCCGGCTGCTGGAGTGGCAGCGCGCCGCCCCCGACCCGGACACCTTCTGGACCTCGCTCCGCGACGAGCTGGCCCAGGACCGGGAGATCACCGTCTTCCGCGCCGACGGCGGCACCATCGGCCTCCCGGCCGGCTCCAGCTGCGTCGACGCCGCCTACGCGCAGTACGGGCAGGGCGGCCACACCTGCATCGGCGCCCGGGTCAACGGACGGCTGGTCACCCTCGGCACCGTCCTGCGCGACGGTGACACCCTCCAGCTGCTGATGTCGCCGGACACCGCCTCCGGGCCGTCCCCCGACTGGCGGGAGCACGCCCGGACGGCCGCGGCCCGCATCGCCATCGGCCGCTGGTTCGCCACCCACCCGGCGCCCGCCCCCGAGCCCGACACCGGAGCGCCGCCCGCGCTGCCACTGCCCCCCGCCGCCCGGCCCGGCGCCCGGGGCCCGGCGCCCACCGCCCGCGGCCCGGTCGCGGTCGTCTGCGACGAGGCGGGACTGGCGGACGCCGGTGTGCGCCTGGCGGGCTGCTGCACCCCGGTGCCGCCGGACGAGGTCACCGGCTTCGCCGTGCGCGGCGGCGCCGTGACCGTGCACCGCGCCCAGTGTCCGGCGGTGGCCCGGATGACCACCGCGGGGCGGCGGCGGATCACCGTGCAGTGGCGCCGCCCGGACGGCTCGGGGCCGGGGGACTTCCGGGTCACCCTGCGGGCCGAGTCCTTCAGCCGGCCGCACCTGCTCGCCGACCTCACGGAGGTCATCGCGGCGGAGGGCGTCGCCGTCATCTCGGCGGCCGTCGAACCGCCGTACGAACAGCGCGTCCGCCACACCTACACGCTCCAGCTGCCCGACGCGGCCCACCTGCCGGAGCTGATGCGTGCCATGCGGCGGGTCCCCGGCGTGTACGACGTCGGGCGCGCGGGCTGGCCGGTCGCCGCGCCGTTGTGACCACAGGGGCGCACGCCTCTCTGAAGGACCGCCCGTACGGGTGGGACCGCGCGCGCCGCGTACCGCGGGAGCCGGTGCGCTGATAGCGGTGGACGCATGCCGCACTCTCCCGGGGCACGCCCCCCGCAGCGCCGACGGCGCGTCCGCCGCCGTACCGCCCTCGCCGCCACCGTGCCCCTGCTGCTCCTGACCGCCGCGGCGCAGCCCCCCGCCCCGCTCGGGATCGGCGACCGGCTCTTCCCGTACCTGGGCAACCCCGGCTACCACGTCACCGACTACGACATCGCGCTCGACTACCACCGCAACGACGCCCCTCTGGACGCCGTGACCACCATCGACGCACGGGCCACGGAGCGGCTGGAGCGGTTCAACCTCGACTTCACCCGGGGCACGGTGCGTTCGGTCGAGGTGAACGGGGCGCGGGCCGAGTTCGTCCCGGCCGGGGAGGACCTCGTCGTCACTCCCGCCCGTCCCGTGCCGCGCGGCACTCCCTTCACGGTCACCGTCCGCCACACCAGTGACCCCCGGGGCACCAAGGACGGCGGCTGGGTCACCACCAAGGACGGACTGGTCATGGCCAACCAGGCGGACGCGGCGCACCGCGTCTTCCCCGGCAGCGACCACCCCTCCGAGAAGGCGGACTTCACCTTCCGGGTCCGCGCGCCCAAGGGGCTCATGGTGGTCGCCAACGGTGTCGCCACCGGCCGCCGCACCCGGGGCGCCGTCACCACCTGGACGTACCGCACCCGCCACCCCATGGCCACCGAGCTGGCCCAGGTCTCCATCGGCCGCTCCGTCCTGGTCGAGGCCACCGGCCCGCACGGCCTCCGGCTGCGCAGCGTGGTGCCGGCCGGCGAGCGGGAGCGGCTGGCGCCCTGGACGGCGAGGACGGCGGAGCAGGTGACCTGGCTGGAGGGGCGGATCGGCCGGTACCCGTTCGAGAACTACGGCGTGCTCATCGCCGAGGCGACGACCGGATTCGAGCTGGAGACCCAGACGCTCTCCCTCTTCGAGCACGACCTGTTCACCAAGCGCTCCTTCCCGGCCTGGTACATCGAGTCGGTGATGGTCCACGAGCTGGCGCACCAGTGGTTCGGCGACAGCGTCACCCCGCGCGCCTGGACCGACGTCTGGCTCAACGAGGGCCACGCCACCTGGTACGAGGCGCAGTACGCCGAGCTGAAGGGCGGGCGGAAGCTCGTCGACCGGATGCGCCGGGCATACGAGTTCTCCGACCTCATGCGCGCCGACGGAGGGCCGCCCGCGGACCTCAGGGCGCCGGCCCCCGGGAAGAAGGTCAGCATCTTCCGGCCCGTCGTCTACGACGGCAGCGCCCTGGTCCTCTACGCCCTCCGGCAGAAGATCGGCGCGCGCGCCTTCGACCGGCTGGAGCGCGTATGGGTCGAGCGGTACGCCGACGCCACGGTCTCCACCGCCGACTTCACGGCGCTCGCCTCCAAGGTCGCCCACCAGGACCTCTCGGCGTTCCTGCACGCCTGGCTCCACGACCCCACGACCCCGCCCATGCCCGGCCATCCGGACTGGAAGGTCACCAGGAAACCCGCGTGACGCCCCGCGCGGGGCATGGGACCATCGACGGGTCGGCGGGCGCCGGCCCCGGGAATCACCGGAGGCCGTCCGGCGTTGTCGACATGAGAGCCCCGCCCGGGGCGCAGGGTGCGCGAGCACCGTCCGACGAAGCAAAGGATCACATGACCTCCACTTCTTCCCTTCCCCAGGACCGGCAGAGCCTTCCGGAGAGCCTTCGGGCCGACGCCCTGATGGAAGAGGACGTCGCCTGGAGCCAAGAGATCGACGGGGAGCGGGACGGGCACCAGTACGACCGCTCCGAGCGCGCGGCCCTGCGCCGGGTCGCCGGTCTGTCCACCGAGCTGGAGGACGTCACCGAGGTCGAGTACCGGCAGCTGCGCCTGGAGCGTGTGGTGCTGGTCGGCGTCTGGACGTCCGGCACGGTGCAGGACGCCGAGAACTCCCTGGCGGAGCTCGCCGCGCTCGCGGAGACCGCGGGCGCCCTCGTCCTCGACGGCGTGGTCCAGCGCCGCGACAAGCCGGACCCGGCGACGTACATCGGTTCCGGCAAGGCCCAGGAGCTGCGGGACATCGTCCTGGAGTCGGGCGCCGACACCGTCGTCTGCGACGGTGAGCTCAGCCCCGGCCAGCTCATCCACCTGGAGGACGTCGTCAAGGTCAAGGTGGTCGACCGCACCGCCCTGATCCTCGACATCTTCGCCCAGCACGCCAAGTCCCGTGAGGGCAAGGCCCAGGTCTCGCTCGCCCAGATGCAGTACATGCTGCCCCGGCTGCGCGGCTGGGGCCAGTCGCTCTCCCGGCAGATGGGTGGCGGTGGTTCCGGTTCCAGCGGCGGCGGTATGGCGACGCGTGGTCCCGGTGAGACCAAGATCGAGACCGACCGGCGGCGGATCCGCGAGAAGATGGCGAAGATGCGCCGGGAGATTGCGGAGATGAAGACCGGGCGCGACATCAAGCGCCAGGAGCGCCGCCGCAACAAGGTCCCCTCGGTCGCCATCGCCGGTTACACCAACGCCGGCAAGTCCTCGCTGCTCAACCGCCTCACCGGCGCGGGCGTGCTGGTGGAGAACGCCCTGTTCGCCACCCTCGACCCGACCGTACGGCGGGCCGAGACGCCCAGCGGGCGGCTCTACACCCTCGCCGACACCGTCGGATTCGTCCGTCACCTGCCGCACCACCTCGTCGAGGCGTTCCGGTCCACCATGGAGGAGGTCGGCGACTCCGACCTGATCCTGCACGTGGTGGACGGCTCGCACCCGGCGCCGGAGGAGCAGCTGGCGGCGGTGCGCGAGGTGATCCGGGACGTCGGCGCGGTCGACGTGCCCGAGATCGTCGTGATCAACAAGGCGGACGCGGCCGACCCGCTCGTCCTCCAGCGGCTGCTGCGCATCGAGCGGAACTCCCTCGCGGTGTCCGCGCGCACCGGCGAGGGCATCGACGAGCTGCTCGCCCTGATCGACGAGCGGCTGCCGCGCCCCGCGGTCGAGGTCGAGGCGCTCGTGCCGTACACGCGGGGGTCGCTGACCGCGCGGATCCACGCCGAGGGCGAGATCCTCTCCGAGGAGCACACCGCCGAGGGCACCCTGGTCAAGGCCCGGGTGCACGAGGAACTGGCCGCCGAGCTGCGGCCGTTCGTCCCGGCCGCCTGACCCGGCACCGCGAAAGGGCCCGCCCCCGAGGGGGACGGGCCCTTTTCCGTGCGGTGCGTCAGCCTGCGGTGCGTCGCGTCAGCGGGCGGACGCGAACTTCCGGCTGATCGCCTGGTAGATGCCCTTGGCCTCCGGGCCCAGGTGCGGCCCGGCCAGCCAGCGGCTGTCGGACGGGCCGACAGAGGTGTTGGACACCAGCACCGCCTTGCCGCCGGGACCGGCACGGAACCAGCCGCCGCCCGAGGAGCCGCCCGTCATCGTGCAGCCGATGCGGTACATCGTCGGCTGGGTGCTGTCCAGCGAGAGCCGGCCCGGACGGTCGATGCAGTCGTACATCCGCTGTCCGTCGAAGGGCGGCGCGGCCGGGTAGCCCCAGGCGCCCATCGAGGAAATGGACTTCACCTGCGGGCTGTCGAAGTCCACGGCCAGCGCGCTGCCGACGGTCTCCTCCAGCGACTTGCCCGAGCTCTTCTCCGGCTTCACGTGCAGGACGGCGAAATCGTACGGAGCGCCCGCGCCACCGCTGGAGGCTCCCTGGGTGATCCACTGGGTGGAGGTCTGCGCCCAGTCCGCCCACCACATGCCGTACGGCGCGACCTGCTGCACCGGCGCGGTGTTGACCCGCGAGGCGGGCAGGCCCTGGTCGTTGTAGGACGGCACGAAGGCGATGTTGCGGTACCAGCCGCCCTTCTGGCCGGCGTGCACGCAGTGGCCCGCGGTCCACACCAGGTTGGACTTGCCCGGGTGTGCCGGGTCCTTGACGACCGTCGCCGAGCAGACCATGTGCCCCTGGGGGCTGTCGAAGAAGACCTTGCCGACCGGCGGCGCGAACCGGTGGTACGGCTTCTTCACCTCGCGCGCCCGGACCGGCCGCGGCTCGGGGTCGGTGACGCCCTGATCGCCCTGGGCCGAGCCGCCCGGGGGAGTGCCCGGCGTGTCCTTGACGGTCTTGTCACTGGATCGGGCGTCCTTCATCGAATCGGGCTTCCAGTGGCCCTCGATGATGGGGTTGATGAAGTCCCGGGCCTCCCGCAGCCACCGGTCCTTGTCCCACTTCTTCCAGGCACCCCCCTTCCACTTCTCCAGGTCCTGAAGGGTCAGCCCCTTGGGCAGCTTGAGGCCCTCCAGCCCCGAATTCCCCGAACTGCTCGCGGACGCACTGGGCTTGTCGCCGCCTGAGGCCTCGTCGTCGGAAGGACCGCAGGCGGTGGTGAGCGCCAGCACGGACGCGAGGGCGGCCGCGGCCAGGACGCGCGACCCCCGACGGCGGGCGACGGACGGGCGTTGGGATGGCATGGAGTGTTCTCCCCCGATCGGTGACACGTGTGCGGGTGCACGGTCCCCCGTGGGACACGGACGGACTTGTCATGCACCGCCCCGGCGACGGGGCAGGGACACCCTACGCCGACGCCGCGGGGGCCGGTCGGGGGTGGCACGCCGGTCGGAGTGTGGCGCTCACCGCACGATCTCGTCCGCCGCCCGTGTTCCCCACGGCCCGCCGTCGTTGGTACGTACGGGGGACGTCCGGCGTTCAACAGGAGGAGGACACAGGTCGTGGCCTTGACCCAGCCATCGGCAGTGCTCTCACGCGACGGCACACGACGGCCGCCGCCGGCCCGCGCGCACGCCTGCCCGCTGCCCATCGTTCCGGTGCGCGCCCGGGGGCTGACGGTCGACGGCGCCGACGGCCGCCGCTACCTCGACTGCTTCCCCGGCGCGGGGACGCTGGTCCTCGGCCACCACCACCCGGTGGTGCGGGAAGCCGTCCGCTCCGCCCTCGCCCGCGGTGTCCCGCCCGCCGAGGTCTTCGCCGACGAACTGCGGGCCACCTTGCCCGGGCGCCTCGCCCACCGGGCCCGCTTCCGGTTCTGCGCGCCGACCCGGACGGCCGCCCTGGCCGCCGCCCGTGACCTCGTCGGCGGCGCGGGGGATCTTTTCGAGGTAGCGCGGGACTTCGAAGCCGCCGACGGTGAGGAATGGACGCGCGACCGCGCCGCCGCCCGGTCCGTTCCCCTGATCGCCGACGAGACGCGCACCGGCCTGGGGCGGACGGGGACGTTCTGGGCCGTGGAGCGGAGCGGCGTCGTCCCGGACGCGCTGGTCCTGGGCGGGGCGGTCGGCGGCGGCCTGCCGCTCGCCCTCGTCGTCCACGGCGACGACGCGCCCGGAACCGCCGTCCCCCCGGGCGGCGTCCGCGGCAACCGGCTGGCCATGGCGGCGGGCGCGGCGACCCTGCGGTACGTCCGGGAGAACGGCCTGGCCGCACGGGCCGGAGCCCTGGGCGCGCGGATGCTCGCCCGGCTGCGACGGGCCGTCCGCGACTGTGCCGGGATCACCGGCGTGCACGGCCGCGGCCTGCTGCTGGGCGTCGGATGCGCCGACGCCGCCGTGGCCGACGCCGTCCGCCGGGCGTGCCTGCGGCGCGGCCTCCTGGTCGGCGGGGACGGCGGCCGGCCCGGCCTCGTGCGCCTCCTGCCGCCCCTCACCCTCACCGACGAGCAGGCGGAAGCGGTGCTCGACCGGTTCACCGACGCGGTCGCCGAGGTGTCCCGGCGCGGTCCCCGGCTCGCCGCCGGCCCGTGGCCGGCCACCGTTCCCCGGATCGCCGCCGCTCCACGGAAGCCCGTCAGCACGCGGAAGGAGGCAGGCGCGGCCCCGGCCTGACGGCCCGGCCCGCCGCACTCGTATGAACGCACCCCACGCACCCCTCGCGTCCCGCACCCACGACGCACCGGCCGTCCCCCGGCCCGCCGGTCCCGGCGGGGCCCTCCGGGCCGTCCTCCCCGCCCCGGCTTCCGCCGGCCGGGGCGCCCCGGCCGACCTCCTCGACCATCCCGACCCTCTCGACCACCCCGACCCCGGAGCCGCCGCGGACAGCGCGGCGGTCGACGCCCTGCTGCGCTGCTGGGTACGGGAGCACGACCTCGACCGCCCGCCGGGCAACTGCCTGCAACTGCCGCTCGCCACCGACGGGAACGTGCTCCACGTGCCCGTCCGGTACTGGTCGCCCACCGGCCGGCACCGCTTCGGCGCGCCCACGCTCATGGACGCCCCGGACGGCGCGCCCGCCCTGGACGCCGTCACCCTGGCCGCCCTCCTCGGCCGCGAGGCCGCGCACGCCGGGGGCCGCCCGTGCGCCCCCGGCGTCGCCTCCCTGGCCGGACGCGTCGCCGACTCGGTGCGCCGGACGGCCGCGTTCATCGAGGAGCGGCGCGCCCGGCCCGCCGACCCCGACGGGGAGGCGCTCTTCCTGCACGGTGAGCAGTCCTCGTTCCTCGGGCACCCCTGGCATCCCGCTCCCCTGAGCCGCGAGGGGTTCACCGACGCCGAGTCCCCGCTCTACGCCCCCGAGTGCCGCGGCAGCTTCCCCCTGCACTGGCTGGCCGTCCACCGGTCCGCCCTGGCCGCCGACTCGGCGTGGACCGAACGCGGCCGGCCCGTCGACGCCGCCGCCCTGGCCGCCCGGTTCCTGCCGGACGGACTCCGCCTCCCGCCGGACACCGTGCCGCTGCCGCTCCACCCCTGGCAGGCGCGCGAGATCCGCTGCCGGCCCGCGGTCGCCCGGCTCCTCGACACCGGGACGGTCCTGGACCTGGGGGCGCACGGCGAGCCCTGGTACCCGACGTCGTCGGTCCGCACCGTCCACCGGCCGGACGCGCCGGTCATGCTGAAGCTCTCCCTCGGGCTGCGCCTCACCGGCTCCGGCCGGGAGCTCGGCCGGGCGGAGCTGCGCCGCGGCGTCGCCCTGCACCGGCTGCTCCGCGGCGGCCTCGCCGAGCGGTGGCGCGCCGCCTGCCCCGGCGGCCTGGGCTTCGACGTGGTCCGGGACCCCGCCTGGCTCGCGGTCGACACCCCGGACGGGGGTCCGGTGCAGGGCCTGGCCGCCGTCCTCCGGCACAACCCCTTCGGCCCCGGCGACGACGCCGTCTGTCTCGCCGGCCTCACCTCGCTCCGGCCCTGGCCGGGCCGGACGGCGCCCGCCGGGCACCCGGCCGTCTCCTCCCGCCTCGCCGACACCGTCGGCCGGCTCGCCCGGCGCACGGGCCGTCCGACCGCCCTGATCTGCGTCGAATGGTTCCTCCGCTACCTGGAGGCCGTCGTGCGCCCGCTCCTCTGGCTCGACGGCGAGGCCGGCGTCGTGCTGGCCGCGCACCAGCAGAACACCCTCGTCCTCCTGGACCGCGACGGCTGGCCGGTCGGCGGCCGGTACCGCGGCGGCCAGCACGCCGGATTCCGGGAGTCGGCACGGGACGCGCTCACCGGACGGCTCCCGGGGATCGCCGCCGAGGACGGCGACGGGACCTTCCTCCCGGACGGAACGGCCGACGAGCGCTTCGCCCACCACCTCGGATGCGACAACGTCCTCGGTCTGATCGGCGCGTTCGGGTCCCAGCGGCTCGCCGACGAGCGGATCCTGCTGGCCGCCTTCCGCCGGTTCCTCGCCCACGCCGCCTCCGGGCCGGACGCCCCACGCTCCTCCCTGCCCGGCCGGCTCCTGGACGCCCCCACCCTGCGCTGCCCGGCGCACCTGCTGGGCGAACTGGCCGGGGACGGCACCCGCCCCCCGTACGTCACCCTCGCCAACCCCCTTGCCGCGCCCGCCCCATGACCCCGGACACCGGCCGGGCGCGACGTCATCCTCCGGGGCGGTTGTCGCGGAGGGGGCCCGCGGTGTCGGTGCCGCCCCGTAGGGTGGAAGGGCTATGACTGCCACCCCCGCGCCCACCGCGTCCCCCGCCTCGTCCGTGTCCCGGCCGGACCTCACCGACCTCCTGCACGCGGCCGTCACCGCGGTCGGCGGCACCGAGCGCCCCGGTCAGGTCGCCATGGCCGAGGCCGTCGCCGAAGCCATCGACGGCACCTCGCACCTGCTGGTCCAGGCGGGCACCGGCACCGGCAAGTCCCTCGGCTACCTCGTGCCCGCCCTGGCGCACGGCGAGCGGGTCGTGATCGCCACCGCGACCCTCGCCCTCCAGTGCCAGCTCGTCGAGCGGGACCTGCCGCGGACGGTCGAGGCCCTGCACCCGCTGCTGCGCAGGCGCCCGGAGTTCGCCATGCTCAAGGGCCGGTCGAACTACCTGTGTCTGCACCGGCTGCACGAGGGCGTGCCGCAGGAGGAAGAGGACGGGCTCTTCGATCCGTTCGAGGCGGCGGCCCCCACCAGCAAGCTCGGCAAGGACCTGCTCCGCCTGCGCGACTGGTCCGACGAGACCGGGACCGGCGACCGGGACGACCTGACCCCGGGCGTCTCGGACCGTGCCTGGTCCCAGGTCTCCGTCACCTCGCGGGAGTGTCTGTCCGCCTCGAAGTGCGCCTACGGCGCCGAGTGCTTCGCGGAGGCGGCGCGGGAGCGGGCCAAGCTCGCCGAGGTCGTCGTCACCAACCACGCGCTGCTGGCCATCGACGCCATCGAGGGCGCCCCGGTCCTGCCGCAGCACGAGGTGCTGATCGTCGACGAGGCCCACGAACTGGTCTCCCGGGTCACCGGCGTGGCCACCGGCGAACTCACCCCCGGGCAGGTCAACCGCGCCGTCCGGCGCGCGGCCAAGCTGGTCGACGAGAAGGTGGCCGACGCCCTCCAGACGGCGGCCGAGGACTTCGAGCGGCTGATGGAGCTGGCCCTGCCCGGCCGTCTGGAGGAGATCCCCGAAGACCTCGGATTCGTCCTGATGTCCCTCCGGGACGCGGCCCGCACGGTCATCTCGGCGCTCGGGAACACCCGGGACAAGTCCGTCCAGGACGAGGACGCCGTCCGCAAGCAGGCGCTCGCCGCGGTGGAGACCGTCCACGGCGTCGCCGAGCGCATCGTGGAGGGCTCCGAGTACGACGTCGTCTGGTACGAGCGGCACGACCGCTTCGGCGCCTCGCTGCGGGTGGCGCCGATGTCGGTCTCCGGCCTGCTGCGGGAGAAGCTCTTCAACGAGCGTTCCGTGGTGCTCACCTCGGCGACGCTCAAGCTCGGCGGGGACTTCAACGGGGTCGGCGCCTCACTGGGCCTCGCGCCGGAGGGCGTGACGGGGGAGGACCTGCCGGAGTGGAAGGGCGTGGACGTCGGGTCGCCCTTCGACTATCCGAAGCAGGGCATCCTCTACGTCGCCCGGCACCTCTCCCAGCCTGGCCGGGAGGGCGGCCGGGCGGACATGCTGGACGAGCTGGCCGAGCTCATCGAGGCCGCGGGCGGACGGACGCTCGGGCTCTTCTCGTCGATGCGGGCCGCGCAGGCCGCGGCCGAGGAGCTGCGCGGGCGGCTCGACATGCCGATCCTGCTCCAGGGCGAGGACACGCTCGGCGAACTGATCAAGACCTTCTCCGGTGATGCCGCCACCTGCCTGTTCGGCACCCTCTCGCTGTGGCAGGGCGTCGACGTACCCGGGCCCGGCTGCCAGCTGGTCGTCATGGACCGGGTGCCCTTCCCGCGCCCCGACGATCCGCTGATGAGCGCCCGGCAGCGGGCGGTGGAGCAGGCGGGCGGCAACGGCTTCATGGCCGTCGCCGCGACCCATGCCGCCCTGCTGATGGCGCAGGGCGCCGGCCGTCTGGTGCGGGCCTCGGGCGACCGGGGAGTGGTGGCGGTGCTCGACCCGCGGCTGGAGACGGCGCGCTACGGGTCGTTCCTGCGCGCTTCCCTGCCGAATTTCTGGTACACGACGGACCGCAATCAGGTGCGCCGCTCGCTGGCCGCCATCGACGCGGCCGCGAAGGCGGAGAATCGCTGAGGCGGCATTTCCGATCGCAATCCAGGGGCCGGGAAACCGGGCCGGATTCGTTCGGCGGAGCCGTGCGGGGAATGGGCGGGGGGACGGCCGGATAACCACCCCCGGCCCCGGGGTTCGGGGGCTGTCCGGTGACCTGAGCCGTCCGTCCCCGTCATGGCGCCGGTCCCGTCAGGGCAAGGGAGAGCCCCGGAACCGGCGCAGTGATTCCGGGGCCCGGTCTCGGTGCGCTCAGACCCGCCGCAGCACGGCGACGACCTTGCCGAGGATGGTCGCCTCGTCGCCGGGAATCGGCTGGTAGGCGGCGTTGTGCGGCAGCAGCCACACATGCCCGTCCTCGCGCCGGAAGCGCTTGACCGTCGCCTCTCCGTCAAGCATCGCGGCCACGATGTCACCGTTCTCCGCGACCGGCTGACGGCGGACCGTCACCCAGTCTCCGTCGCAGATGGCAGCCTCGATCATGGAATCGCCGACCACCTTGAGGACGAACAGCTCACCGTCGCCCACCAGCTGCCGGGGGAGCGGGAAGACGTCCTCGACCGACTCCTCCGCGAGGATCGGACCACCGGCCGCGATCCGGCCGACCAGCGGGACGTACGAGGCGGCGGGCTTGCCGGTGGTGTCGGTGGGCTGGGAGCTGGGCTGGTCCGAGCCGCGCACCTCGTAGGCGCGGGGCCGGTGCGGGTCCCTCCGGAGGAAACCCTTGCGCTCCAGCGCCATGAGCTGGTGCGCGACCGAGGAGGTGCTGGAGAGCCCCACCGCCTGGCCGATCTCGCGCATGGACGGTGGGTAGCCGCGGCGCTGCACGGAGTCCCGGATGACCTCGATGACGCGCCGCTGCCGGTCCGTGAGGCCGGAGCTGTCCGCGCGGATTCCGGGTGGCCGTCCGGGGAGCGAGCGGGCCGGCTTCTGGCCCTCGCTGTTCATGGTGGTGTCGTTCATCGGGTGTGTCTGGTCGAGTCGGTTCTGGGAGCGGTCCTGGGCGGTGATGGTGGCGCTGTTTGCGGTGGTGGTCACGTCGGCCCCTCTCGAAATGTTCTCCCTAGCTGGACAACGGTAGTTGCTTTCGAAAGGTTGCGCCAAACACACGTTCGAGTGAAATATCGCTGATTCGCTGACTTGATCAGACGTGAGGGTGTACGAGCGAAGATCAATTCAGCCCGTCACCGGCTCCGGCGGGCCCGCTTCCGGGAATTCCCGGGTGCGGCCCGTTCCCCCGGATCCGCTCCGGCGCCTTCCGGCCCTCCCGGTAATTCCCGCAATTCGCGGGACCGGCCGCAATCCGCGGGCCGGTGGCGCCGACCGTACGCCGGGCCCGTGTCCGGGGTGCCGGGAACGCCGGGTGGCGGGGATCGGTTCCGGGGCTGCGCCTGTCGTGTGGTGCGCGGTGGCACCAGTGTGTCATCCGCGGTGTCGTCCGCGCCCCTGTGGGTCCGCCGTCGCGCCGCTCGCGTACCCTCGTCGTCGGCCCCGCGGCAGCCGTTCGACGGCCTCCCGGGCGCCTCTCCCCGGCGCTCCCGCCGGCTCGGAGACCGTCCGCACCGACGGGCCGCCGTGCGACACGCGCTGGGCCCGCTTGGCCACCGGACACCAGATCTAGTGGTTTGATTGCGGCAGCCGCCCACAAGTTGTGGTCGGCGACCGATCCCGGTCATCCCCACCCGTGGCCATCGCCTATGCTGGGGACTGCTTCGCGGGGGCCCTGTTCAAGGGCCCGCCGGAGCCGTGGATCGTGCACGTCCCGGGGGCTCCCGGGGATTCTCGTCGAGGGTGAAAGAAGGTGGAGAGCCGTGCACTGCCCCTTCTGCAGGCACCCCGACAGCAGGGTCGTCGACAGCCGGACCACGGACGACGGTTGCTCGATCCGCAGGCGCCGTCAGTGCCCCGACTGCTCCCGCCGGTTCACGACGGTGGAGACCGCGTCCCTGATGGTGATCAAGCGGAGCGGGGTCACCGAGCCCTTCAGCCGCACCAAGGTGATCTCCGGTGTGCGGAAGGCGTGCCAGGGCCGCCCCGTCACCGAGGACGCCCTGGCCAAGCTCGGCCAACGGGTCGAGGAAGCCGTGCGTGCCACCGGCAGCGCCGAGCTCACCACGCACGACGTCGGGCTCGCCATACTCGGCCCGCTCAAGGACCTCGACCTCGTGGCCTATCTGCGGTTCGCGTCCGTGTACCAGGCGTTCGACTCGCTCGAGGACTTCGAGGCCGCCGTCGCCGAACTGCGCGGCAGCATCCCCGGCGCCCCCGACGGCGCCGGCCAGGAGGGCCGGGACGGCCCCGCGAAGGACACCGGCGGCCGCGGCGGGGACCTCGACGTCCCCGCGCCCGCCACCGCCGCCGACTGAGCGGCGTCATACGAGACCTGCCCGGTGCGCTCCCGCGCACCCGGGCGAACGACACACATCGCGCCATGGAAGAAATGTGCGCACAAGGGCGTTTTTGCCCGGTAGAGGGAGGCGGCATGACAGAGACGACGAGCGGCCCGGCACGAGGTTCCCGCTCCAAGGGGAACAAGGGCGGCAAGGGTCTGCGCATCGAACGCATCCACACCACCCCCGGCGTGCACCCCTATGACGAGGTGGTCTGGGAGCGTCGTGACGTCGTCATGACCAACTGGCGCGACGGCTCCATCAACTTCGAGCAGCGCGGCGTGGAGTTCCCCGACTTCTGGTCGGTGAACGCGGTCAACATCGTCACGAGCAAGTACTTCCGGGGCGCGGTCGGCTCCCCCGAGCGCGAGGCGAGCCTCAAGCAGCTCATCGACCGCGTCGTGCGGACCTACCGCAAGGCCGGTGAGGAGCACGGGTACTTCGCCTCCCCGGCGGACGCCGAGATCTTCGAGCACGAGCTCACCTACGCCCTGCTCCACCAGGTCTTCAGCTTCAACTCGCCGGTCTGGTTCAACGTCGGCACCGCCCAGCCGCAGCAGGTCTCGGCCTGCTTCATCCTCTCCGTCGACGACTCCATGGAGTCGATCCTCGACTGGTACAAGGAAGAGGGGATGATTTTCAAGGGCGGCTCGGGCGCCGGCCTCAACCTCTCCCGCATCCGCTCCTCCAAGGAGCTCCTCTCCTCCGGCGGCAACGCCTCCGGCCCGGTGTCGTTCATGCGCGGCGCCGACGCCTCCGCCGGCACCATCAAGTCCGGCGGAGCCACCCGCCGCGCGGCCAAGATGGTCGTCCTCGACGTCGACCACCCGGACGTCGAGGCCTTCATCGAGACCAAGGTGAAGGAGGAGGAGAAGGTCCGCGCCCTGCGCGACGCCGGGTTCGACATGGACCTGGGCGGCGACGACATCACCTCCGTCCAGTACCAGAACGCCAACAACTCCGTCCGCGTCAACGACGAGTTCATGAAGGCCGTCGAGACCGCGTCGAAGTTCGGTCTGCGCTCGCGCCTCACCGGTGAGGTCATCGAGGAGGTCGACGCCAAGGCGCTGTTCCGCAAGATGGCCGAGGCCGCCTGGGCCTGCGCCGACCCGGGCATCCAGTACGACGACACCATCAACCACTGGCACACCTCGCCGGAGTCGGGCCGGATCACCGCGTCCAACCCGTGCAGCGAGTACATGCACCTGGACAACTCCTCGTGCAACCTCGCCTCGCTGAACCTGATGAAGTTCCTCCGCGACGACGACCAGGGGAACCAGTCGTTCGACGCCGAGCGCTTCGCCAAGGTCGTCGAGCTGGTCATCACGGCGATGGACATCTCCATCTGCTTCGCCGACTTCCCGACCGAGAAGATCGGCGAGACCACCCGCGCCTTCCGCCAGCTGGGCATCGGCTACGCCAACCTCGGCGCCCTGCTGATGGCCACCGGCCACGCCTACGACAGCGACGGCGGCCGCGCCCTGGCCGGCGCCATCACCTCGCTGATGACCGGCACGTCCTACCGCCGCTCCGCCGAGCTGGCCGCGGTCGTCGGCCCGTACGACGGCTACGCCCGCAACGCCGACGCCCACCGGCGCGTCATGAAGCAGCACGCCGACGCCAACATGGTCGCCAAGCGCATGGACGACCTGGACAGCCCCGTCTGGGCGGCGGCGACCGAGGCGTGGCAGGACGTGATCCGTCTCGGCGAGAAGAACGGCTTCCGCAACGCCCAGGCGTCCGTGCTGGCCC
Organism: Streptomyces sp. I05A-00742; assembly: GCF_013055795.1. GTDB lineage: Bacteria > Actinomycetota > Actinomycetes > Streptomycetales > Streptomycetaceae > Streptomyces. The sequence continues at coordinate 297,844 of NZ_JABETO010000002.1, read as the reverse complement.
CCACCGGCACCATCGGCCTGATGATGGACTGCGACACCACGGGCGTCGAGCCGGACCTGGCCCTGGTCAAGTTCAAGAAGCTCGTCGGCGGTGGCTCGATGCAGATCGTGAACAACACGGTCCCCAAGGCCCTCAAGCGTCTGGGCTACCAGCCCGAGCAGGTCGAGGCGATCGTCGCCCACATCGCCGAGCACGGCAACGTGATCGACGCCCCGGGCCTGAAGGCCGAGCACTACGAGGTCTTCGACTGCGCCATGGGCGAGCGCGCGATCTCCGCCATGGGCCATGTGCGCATGATGGCCGCCGCGCAGCCGTTCCTCTCCGGCGCGATCTCCAAGACGGTCAACCTGCCCGAGTCGGCCACCGTCGAGGAGGTCGAGGAGGTCTACTTCGAGGGCTGGAAGACGGGTCTGAAGGCCCTCGCGATCTACCGCGACAACTGCAAGGTCGGCCAGCCGCTCTCCGCCAAGAAGAAGGAGGAGGCGAAGACCGAGGAGACCGCCCCCGCCGCAGCGGAGAAGGTCGTCGAGTACCGTCCGGTCCGCAAGCGGCTGCCGAAGGGCCGCCCGGGGATCACCACCTCCTTCACGGTGGGCGGCGCCGAGGGCTACATGACGGCCAACTCCTACCCGGACGACGGCCTCGGTGAGGTCTTCCTCAAGATGTCCAAGCAGGGCTCGACCCTCGCGGGCATGATGGACGCCTTCTCCATCGCCGTCTCCGTGGGCCTCCAGTACGGCGTGCCGCTGGAGACCTATGTCTCGAAGTTCACCAACATGCGCTTCGAGCCGGCCGGTATGACGGACGACCCGGACGTGCGGATGGCGCAGTCGATCGTCGACTACATCTTCCGCCGCCTGGCGCTCGACTTCCTGCCCTTCGAGACCCGCTCGGCGCTCGGCATCCACTCGGCCGAGGAGCGCCAGCGCCACCTCGACACCGGCTCCTACGAGCCGTCCGACGAGGACATGGACGTCGAGGGTCTCGCACAGTCCGCCCCCCGGCAGACCACCGAGGCGCAGCGGCCCGAGGTCCAGGACCGGCCCGCGGCCGCCGTCCCGGCCCCGAAGCAGGCGCACAACTCCACCGAACTGGTGGAGATGCAGCTCGGCCTGAACGCCGACGCCCCGCTGTGCTTCTCCTGCGGCACCAAGATGCGCCGCGCGGGCAGCTGCTACCTCTGCGAGGGCTGCGGCTCGACCAGCGGTTGCAGCTGATATCGGGTAGCGGGTATCGGGTTCCGGACATCGGGCGGAATCACGTCGGACGCGGCTCGCGCGTGAATTGAGCCGCCGTTCCCGGAGGGCGTCGACCACTGGTCGGCGCCCTCCGGCGCGTCGGTGGCCGGGCGGCGTGGAATCCCGTCCGACAGCTTCCCGTCGGGCTTGCGGGTACGGGGCCGTGGCCACGGAAGAAGCTCGGTCGTGGGTCTTTTGGATTCGGTCGCGCGGAATTGCCGGCAGACGCTGCGGAGCGCGGGAGTCCGCGGGGAAAGCGCTCCGAGAATTGTGCCTTGCGTGTATGGCCGCGCGTCCGGAAGGCGTCGCGCGCTCCTCCGTGACGCGGAGTGCATTCCTGTCCGCTGGGGGGTGGCGGCCTCTTGATATCGGCGCATTCATGTTCCCCGCGCGTCTATGGGCCGTGGTGCAGCAGGCGGATCCGGGGGTGCGAAGAACGGCGGCGGGCCGGGCGGGGTTCGGCGATGCGCTCCGGTGGCGCCGTCGATGAACGGTGAGTAACGGGAGGGGAGTTGCCCCGGGGGCCGGAGCCGCGCGGTGGGGCGTGGTCGGGTGCCGGGGCGGCGCGCCGGCCGTCCCGGCGCGCTCCTCCGCGGCGTGATGCGGGCCACTGTCCGCCCCGTACGATGACCCGGTGCTGATCAAGTGGATTCGCTGCACCGTGGTGGACCGCCGCGGCTTCGACCGGGCGCAGCGGAAGTGGGCGGGGTTGCTGGGGGAGCCGGGCTTCCGGGCGCAGGGAGGCGGGTGGAGCAGGGGGCGCCCCGATGTGGTGCATATCTTCAACTTCTGGGAGAGCAGGGCGTTCTACGACTCCTTCATGGCGCGCTCGCACGACCGGTTGGCGGCCGCTCAGGCCGGTACGTACCGAGACATCCGTGTGCGGTTGTTCGAGCACTGTCTGGACGTCAAGGTGGGTTTCAGCCCCCAGTTCACGGATGCGGACGTGGTGCGGATCGCGCATTGCCGCGTCCGGGAGGACCGTGAGGAGCACTTCCGGACGACGCAGGAAAAGGTGTGGAATCCCGCGATGGCGGGTTCGCCCGGGATGGTGCGCGGCATGATGGGCGAAGCGCCCGGCCCGGAATTCCTGGTCCTTTCGATGTGGAACTCCGAGGCCGAGCACGGCAAATACCGCGCGGAACGCGTGGAGCGGCTGGCGCTGCGGGCCCAGCTGGAGGCGGACGTGGAGGCGATCGACGGGGACGTCGTCGGGGTGGAGCCCTCCTGGGTCGTGTGAGGGGCGCGGCTTCGCTCAGTTCACCTCCGCTTCTTCGGTCGTCGGGCCGGTTTCTTCGGAGGTGAGGGCCGTGCAGGCGCCCGCCCGGGCGGCGGCCAGGGCGAGCGCGGCCGCCTGGTCCGCGACGGCCCGGTCGAGGGGTTCGCGGGTGATGAACAGCCGGAAGAACAGGGGGGCGCTGACCGCTCGCGCGAGGGTGCCCGGGTCGGTGTCCTCGGGGACCTCGCCGCGTTCGACGGCCCGGGCGACGAGGGGTGCGCAGCGCCGGAAGCGCTCGTCGTAGAAGGCCCGGAGGGCCCGTGCGGCACGGTCCGACTGGAACGCGGCGGCGATGAACGCGGCCGGGGCCGCCGCTGCCGACGGATCGCCGAAGGTGTCGAGGACCTCATGGGCGAGGGCCTTGAGGTCCCCGTGCAGGGATCCCGTGTCGGGCGGGGTCCAGGTGTCCTCGCCGGCCAGGTCGAGGGCGTCGGCCACCAGCCCTTCGACGCCGCCCCAGCGCCGGTAGAGCGTCGTCTTGTGGACGCCCGAGTGCTCGGCGACGTATTCGACGGTGAGGCCCGGGTAGCCGTGGTCGACCAGTCCCGCGAGGACGGCGTCCCGGACGGCGGCGCGGGTCCGTGCGGTGCGGCCGCCGGGCCGGACGGTGCCAGGGGTCCGGGGCGGGTCGGCATCCGAAGACAATTGCAACTCCAGTTGTGTTAGCGGTCGAGGTGTGCCATGCTTCATCGTAACGCGACGCAGGTTGCGTTTGACGGTTCGATCGTCGAAGGGGGAGGTCCGGATGTCAACCCAACTGTCCTTGCGCGAGGTGTCCGTGTCCCGTGGGGACCGGCCGCTGCTCGACGGGGTCTCCCTGGCCGTGCGGCCGGGGGAGCGTATCGGGCTGGTGGGCGAGAACGGAGCGGGGAAATCCACTCTCCTGCGTCTGCTCGCGGGTGTCGAACCGCCCGACGAGGGCACGGTGGTGGCCGACGCCGACGGAGGAATCGGCCACCTCCCCCAGACCCCCCGGCTGCCGCCCGGCGGCACCGTGGCCGACGCCGTCGACGAGGCGCTGGCCGAACTGCGCGCGACCGAATGCAGGCTGCGCGAGCTGGAACCCGTCCTGGGCTCCGGGGACGCGGAGGCGATGGACGAGTACGGGCGGCTGCTCACCACGTTCGAGGCCCGCGGCGGCTACGAGGCGGACGCCCGCGTCGACAAGGCCCTGCACGCTCTCGGACTCGCCCGGACCGGCCGTGAACGGAGACTGGACACCCTGTCCGGCGGTGAGCAGGCCCGCCTCGGTCTGGCCTGCCTGCTCGCCGCGGCGCCCGAGGTGATGCTGCTCGACGAACCGACCAACCACCTCGACGGCGCGGCCCTCACATGGCTGGAGGACACCCTCAGGGCCCATCGGGGCACCGTCGTGGTCGTCTCGCACGACCGCACCTTCCTCGAACGCGTCGCCACCGCCGTCGTCGAGGTCGACGCCGACCGGCGCACCGTCGTCCGCCACGGCGGCGGATACGCCGGTTTCCTCGCCGAACGGATGGCGGCCCGCCGCCGCTGGGAGCAGGCGTACGAGCGCCGGCAGGCCGAGATGGAGGCGCTCGCCGAGGCGGCCTCCGTCACGGCCCGGCGCGTCGCTCCGGGGCGCGCCATCAAGGACGGCAACAAGATGGCGTACGACCGGGCCGGGGGCCGGGTCCAGTCCTCGGTCGCCGGCAAGGTCCGGAACGCCGAGGAGCGATTGCGCAGACTCCGGGCGGATCCCGTCGCCCGCCCGCCGGAGCCGTTGCGCTTCGCCGCCCGTCCCCTGCGGGCGGGGGCGGACGGACTCCTGGCGACACTCGACGGGGTGCGGGTCGGCGACCGGCTCCGGGTCGACTCGCTCCGGATCGAGGCCGGTGGCCGGCTGCTGGTGAGCGGTGCCAACGGGGCCGGCAAGTCCACGCTGCTGCGGGTGCTGGCGGGGGAGACCGCGCCGGACGCCGGCGCCGTGACCCGACGCGGCCGGATCGCCCACCTCTCCCAGGAGATCCGGGTCGACCGGCCCGCCGACCGGCTGCTCGCCGCCTTCGGACGCGGGCTGCCCGGGACGCCCGACGAACAGCGCGAGGCGCTGCTGTCCTACGGCCTCTTCCGCGAACGGGATCTGCACGTGCCGGTGGGATCGCTGTCGGACGGCCAGCGCCGCAGGCTCGCCCTGGCCCGCCTGCTCGCCCGGCCCGCCGACCTGCTGCTGCTCGACGAGCCCACCAACCACCTGGCGCTCGGCCTGGTCGAGCAGCTGGAACAGGCGCTCGCCGCCTGGCCGGGGGCGCTGGTCGTCGTCTCCCACGACCGGACGCTGCGCAGTCGCTTCACCGGTCGGCAGTGCGAGATACGGGACGGACGGCTGCTGGGCGACACCACCGGATGACGCGGCCGACCGGGGTTCGAACTAGGGTGGCGCCATGGCACGGCCCCGGCGCATCGTCCTCCTCCGGCACGGCGAGTCGGAGGGCAACGTCGACGACACCGTCTACGAGCGCGAGCCCGACCACGCCCTGAGCCTGACGGCCCTGGGCCGCCGGCAGGCCGAGGAGGCGGGGGCGCGGCTGCGGGAGCTCTTCGGCGAGGAGTGGATCTCGGCCTATGTCTCGCCCTACCGCCGGGCCCACCAGACCTTCCACGCACTGGGGCTCGACCCCGGCCGGGTCAGGGTCCGGGAGGAGCCGCGCCTGCGCGAGCAGGACTGGGGGAACTGGCAGGACCGGGACGATGTACGCCGGCAGAAGGCGTACCGCGACGCCTACGGCCACTTCTTCTACCGGTTCGCCCAGGGGGAGTCCGGGGCCGATGTCTACGACCGCGTGGGCAGCTTCCTGGAGAGCCTCTGGCGCAGCTTCGAGGACCCGGAGCACCCGCCCAACGTCCTGCTGGTGACCCATGGACTGACCATGAGGCTGTTCTGCATGCGATGGCTGCACTGGTCGGTCGCGGAGTTCGAGTGCCTGTCGAACCCGGGCAACGCCGAGAGCCGGATGCTTCTCCTGGGGGCCGACGGGCGGTATCACCTGGACCGGCCGTTCGAGCGCTGGTGTACCCCTGAATCGTACGGCTTCACCGATTAGAGTTCGCTGCGATGACCGCTGACCGATTCCACCGGGCCCTCGCCAGCCTGCGCGGGCTTGCCGTGGGCGACGCCCTCGGCTCCCAGTTCTTCGTCCCCGCCAACTACCCCTCCCTCAAGCGCCGCCAACTGCCGCCCACCCCCTGGCAGTGGACCGACGACACCGAGATGGCCTGCTCCGTGCTGGCGATCCTCGCCACGCACGGCCGCGTCGACCAGGACGCGCTGGCCCGGTCCTTCGCGGAGCACCACGACTTCGACCGGGGCTACGGCCCGGCCGTCGGGCGGATGCTCCGGCTGATCAGGGAGGGCGGTGACTGGCGCGAGCTGGCGGCCGCGGTGTTCAAGGGGCAGGGCTCCTGGGGCAACGGCGCGGCCATGCGCATCGCCCCCCTGGGCGCCTGGTACGCGGGCGACCCGGAGCAGGCCACGCACCAGGCGGAGATCTCGGCGTACACGACGCACCAGCACCGCGAGGCGGTGGCGGGAGCCATGGCCGTCGCCGCCGCGGCCGCCCTCGCGGCGGAGGCGGACGGGGTGGCGGTCACCCGGGAGGAACTCCTGGACGGGGTGATCGCCCTGGTCCCGCGCAGCGCCGTGCAGGCCGGGCTGCGCCGGGCCCGCGACATGCTCGACTACGACGACGCGACGACGGTCGCGGCCGTGCTCGGCTGCGGCCGCCGGACCAGCGCCCATGACACCGTGCCGTTCGCCCTCTGGTCGGCGGCCCGGCATCTCGGGGCCTTCGAGGCGGGATTCTGGGCGACGGCGGCGGTGGGCGGCGACGTGGACACCACGTGCGCCATCGTCGGCGGAGTGATCGCGGCGGCCGGCCGCGGCGCCCCGCCCGCCGCCTGGCTGCGCGGCACCGAGGCCCTGCCCGGCTGGCTGCCGGCCGCTCCCGGCTGACCGGCCGGACGGAAGATGGGACGAAGAGGGGGCCGGGGCGGCGCCCGCGGCTCCCGAGGCGTACCCTTGCTGGCGCCATGCCCTACGAACCGCCTACCCACAGCGTCGAACGCTCCTTGCGGGCGACGACCGGAGCCAAGATCGTCGCCGGCGTCGACGAGGTCGGCCGGGGCGCCTGGGCCGGTCCGGTCACGGCCTGCGCGGCCGTCACCGGTCTCCGCCGGCCGCCGGAAGGGCTCACCGACTCCAAACTGCTGACCCCCAAGCGCCGCCACGCGCTGGCCGGCCGGCTGGAGTCGTGGGTCACCGCCTACGCCCTCGGTCACGCCTCCCCCGAGGAGATCGACGAACTGGGGATGACGGCGGCGCTCCGGCTGGCGGCCCGCCGGGCCCTGGACGGCCTTCCGGTGCGGCCCGACGCCGTCATCCTCGACGGCAAGCACGACTACCTCGGCGAACCATGGAGGGTCCGCACGGTCATCAAGGGCGACCAGTCCTGTGTGGCCGTCGCGGCGGCGTCCGTGATCGCCAAGGTCAGGCGGGACGCCATGATGGCCGAACTGGGCGCGGCACACGAGGACTTCGGATTCCGCGACAACGCGGGATACCCCTCGCCGGTGCATCGCGGGGCCCTGGAACGGCTGGGCCCCACACCGCACCACCGGTTGTCGTGGGCCTACTTGGACGCACTGCCCCGGTGGCAGCACCTGAAGCGACCGCGCTTCGTGGCCGGAGGCCCCGAAGCCCCCGCGGGCCGCGGAGGGGCTGCCCTGGAAGCCGGCGGCCAGCTCGGCTTCGACTTCTGACCGTAGAAGTGCCACCCGCCGATGCGACTCGCACCGGCGTTTGATAGACATCGACTTATGCCTCTCATCCCCGAGGAGCCTCAGATTCACGAGAGTGTCCCGGGTCCCCGCGCTGTCCCGGCCGCCGGCCGCGCCGCGTCGACCCCCCGCCCCGTTCCTGGCCCCCGTCCGGCCCCCCGGCCCGGCCCCCGCGACGCGCGTCCGGTGCCGGCTCCGGCGGCCCGGCCCACGCCGCCGGCGTCCGCGCCGCCCGTCGCCCCGCAGATCCAGCTGATCCCCGCCGCCGCGGAGGGTGCCCTGGACGCCGCGGACGAGGCCGTCGACCTGCTGCTCGACACCGGCCGCGCCCCCGGCGACATCCTGGTGCTCACCACCGGGGACGCCCACCCCTGGGCCGCCCACGAACTGTCGTTCGGCGAGGCGTCGTACTGGGCGCAGCACGATGCCGCGGACGACGTCTTCTACGCGGACGCCGGCACCGACCGCGTCGCGCACCGCCCCGTCGTGGTCGTCGCCGTCAACGGCGGTTCCGACGCCGAGGTGTCCCGGGCGCTGCCCGCGGCCCTCACGCGCACCGGTGCCCTGCTGGTCGTCTGCGGCGACAGCGCCAGGGTCAACAACCTTCTGACGGCGGGCGTCTGAGGAGTGGCCCCCCGCGGTGGCGCCGGTTCCGGCGCCCCGCGGGCCACCCTCACCGCGCCGGTGGCGTGCGCGTCACCGGACCGCGGCGTGCCGGAGCGCCGTCGGCGCCGGAAGGCCAGCGTGCGTCGGTCCGGGGTGGCACGCCGAGGAGCGGGGGCGTCGTCCGCTCCTGCCCTCGCCGAGGATCCGCCAGCCCGCCCCGGTCAGGGTGATGTACGCGCCGCACCGCAGCCCGTGGAGAACACAGGCGTCGCGCAGCGCCCACATCCAGGCACCGTCCATCTCGGTCCAACGACCGTCCCCCTCACGGCAGTAGAGCAGCACCGCCGTGCGCACCGGTGAACGTCTGCGCAGGTCGTGCGGGATCACCCGGCGCAGCTGTGCCAGGAGGGCGTTGCGCAGCTCCCAGCCGTCGGAGGTGACCGCCCGGCGGGTGAAGGAAGCGCTGGCCGCCAGCCGTTCGTCGGGCCCGAGGACGGCGACCACGGCCGTGCGCGGGGTCGGCAGGTGCCGGGCGTGCAGACCGGTGACGACCTCACGGGGGTTGCGCAGCAGGGGAATTCCCGCCGCCGCCCACGCGGCGGGCTCCAGCACGCGGCCCGGCCGGGAGGAGGCGCGCGGGGACGGGGACGGGACCGAGCCGTAGGCCATGACTCTCCCTTCGCCTGCGTGCCCGTGGAACCCACAGAACGTCAGCAACGAGGAACAGCGGACGGCAGCCCGGCGGGCCGCGAACGGGCGGAAGCGGGGAGCCGGTCCAATTCTCGCGGCCCCACCCGCCACACGGCAACGATCAATTGGCGCCAGTGACCGGTATCGGGTGGTGCGATTCCGGATCCCGCCGACCCTCCCCGTACGTCCGCCGCGTCAGCCCTGCACGGCCAGCACCAAGGGGAACACCTGGTCCGCGCCCGCCCGTCGCAGCAGCCGGGCCGCGACCGCGAGGGTCCAGCCGGTGTCCGCCAGGTCGTCCACCAGCAGGACCGGACCGCGCGCCCCGGCCAGCCGCTCCGCGAGGGCCGGCGGCACGGTCAGCGCCCCGTCCAGGGCCCGCAGCCGCTGCGCGCTGTTGGTGCGCGGCACCCGCAGGCCCTCCGCGTCCTCGCGGTAGGCGACGGAGCCCAGCAGGGGCATCCGCCCGACCGCCGCGATGTGTTCACCGAGCGAGCGGATCAGCTTCGGCCTGGTGCGGGAGTCCACGACGACGACGCCCACCGGCCGGCCCGGAGCGTCGGGAGCTCCCGACGCCCAGCCGCCGGGCCCCCGGGCCCAGTCCGCGAGCACCGTCACCACGGCCGCCGCCACATCGTCCGGAACCGTGCCGTCCGGGCTCTGCGCCGCCAGCAGCGGACGGAGCCGGTTGCCCCAGCCGATGTCGGAGAGCCGCCCCAGGGCCCGGCCGGGAGCGGCCTGTTCGCCCGCGGGGATACGGCCCTTGAGGTCCACACCGACCGCGGGCATACCCGTGGGCCACATCCTGCGCGGTTCCACCTCCACGCCCGGACGCCCCAGCTCGCCCCGGGACGCGTCGAGCGCCTGACCCGAGACCTCCGCGGTGAACCGGGGACCCGCGCAGTTGTCGCACCGCCCGCAGGGAGCCGCCTGTTCGTCGTCCAGCTGACGGCGCAGGAACTCCATCCGGCACTCCGTCGTCGTCGCGTACGCGCGCATGGCCTCCTGCTCCGCCGCCCGCTGCCGGGCCACCCAGGCGTAGCGCTCCGCGTCGTAGGACCAGGGCCGGCCGGTCGCCGTCCAGCCGCCGCGCACGCGCCGCACGGCGCCATCCACGTCCAGGACCTTGAGCATGGTCTCCAGCCGCGACCGGCGCAGCTCCACCAGCGGCTCCAGGGCGGGCAGGGACAACGGCCGGTCCGAGGCCGCCAGCACGTCCAGCGTGCGGCGGACCTGCTCCTCGGGCGGGAACGCCAGCGACGCGAAGTACTGCCAGATCGCCTCGTCCTCCCGGCCGGGGAGCAGCAGCACCTCCGCGTGCTCGACGCCGCGCCCGGCGCGGCCCACCTGCTGGTAGTAGGCGATGGGGGAGGAGGGCGAACCGAGGTGGACCACGAAGCCGAGGTCCGGCTTGTCGAAGCCCATGCCGAGCGCGGACGTCGCGACCAGGGCCTTGACCCGGTTGGCGAGCAGGTCCTCCTCCGCCTGCTGCCGGTCGGCGTTCTCCGTCTTGCCGGTGTACGCGGTGACAGTGTGCCCGCGCCGGCGCAGGAACGTGGTCACCTCCTCCGCCGCGGCGACGGTCAGCGTGTAGACGATGCCCGAGCCCGGCAGCTCGGCCAGGTGGTCGGCGAGCCAGGCCAGCCGGTGGGCGGCGTCCGGGAGGCGCAGGACGCCGAGGCTCAGGCTCTCCCGGTCGAGCGGCCCGCGCAGCACCAGCGCCCGCTCGGCCCCCTCGCCCGTCCCGAGCTGCTCGGCGACGTCGGCGGTGACACGGGCGTTGGCCGTCGCGGTGGTCGCGAGCACCGGCACCCCGGGCGGCAGGTCGGCCAGCATGGTGCGCAGCCGGCGGTAGTCGGGCCGGAAGTCGTGGCCCCAGTCGGAGATGCAGTGGGCCTCGTCGACGACCAGGAGACCGGTGGCTGCGGCCAGCTTGGGCAGCACCTGGTCCCGGAAATCCGGGTTGTTGAGCCGCTCGGGGCTCACGAGGAGCACGTCGACCTCACCGGCGGCGACCTCCGCCTGCACGGTGTCCCACTCCTCGGGATTGGCGGAGTTGATCGTGCGGGCGTGGATCCCCGCCCGCGCCGCCGCCTCCACCTGGTTGCGCATCAGCGCGAGCAGCGGGGAGACGATCACCGTCGGACCGCTGCCCCGCTCGCGCAGCAGCGCGGTGGCGACGAAGTACACCGCCGACTTGCCCCACCCCGTGCGCTGGACGACCAGGGCCCTGCGGTGGTCGGCGACCAGCGCCTCGATCGCGCGCCACTGGTCCTCGCGCAGCCTGGCCGTACCGGTGGCGTCACCGACGAGTCGGGCGAGGACTGCGTCCGCTGCGGCGCGGAGGGCTTCGTTGCTCATGGACCCATGCAACACGAGGCCACTGACATCGCGCGACCGAGGCCCCTCGAAGCCCTCTCATCCACAGGGATTCGTACGACAATCTGCGGGAAATCCACAGGCCTGGCGGGCGCGAACCGCTCTGCGGGACGCTCGGGCCATGGCCAACCATGACGAATCAGCCCGCCCCGCACACCTGCCCGTCTCCCCCTGGGAACCGCCGCCACCGGGGCACGTCACCCTGCGCACCCCGGCGGAACTGGCCGACGCGCTGCCGTACCTGCTCGGCTTCCACCCGAACGACAGCATCGTCCTCATGGCGCTGCTCGGCGAACAGAAGCGCTTCGGCGGCCGCCTGCGGCTCGGCATTCCCGCCGCACCGGAGGAATGGCCGGAGGTCTGCGACCAACTCGCCGAGACGCTCGTCACCAACTGTTCGAAGCGCGGCACCCCGCCGGACGGGATCGTCCTCTACCTCTGCAAGGACCCCGCGGACGGCGAGACCGCCCAGGCCGTGATGGAACGGCTGCGCCCCCTCGCCCAGCGGCTCCGGATCGCCTGCGGCGCCCTCGACGTACCCGTCTACGAGGCGCTGTGCCTCTCGGACGGCCGCTGCTGGTCCTACTGCTGCTCCGACGCCCGCTGTTGTTCACCCGAAGGGGTACCCCTGGCGATCCCCGGCACCTCCGTCATGGCGGCCGCCGCGGCCTACGCAGGCATCCGGGTGCGCGGGAGCCTGCGCGAGATGGAGGCCCGCCTGATGCCGCGCGCCGGGCAGACGAACGACGAACAGAAGCAGGCCTTGGACGCCGCCACGGCCCGCCTGGTCCCGCGCTTCCTCGGAGGAGAGTGCGAGGCGGTGCGCCAGGAGACCCTGGACCTGGCGGAACAGGTGCTGCGGCGCTTCGACGAGGCCCCCGCCCTCCCGGACAAGGAGGAGTCGGACGTCCGGGACGACACGCTCGTCACGGCCGGGGAAGTGGCCTCGCTCGTCATCGGCCTCCAGGACCGCGCCGCCCGGGACCGGGCCGCCGAATGGATGGAGGGTCCGCGCACCCCCGCCGTCCTGCGCCTCTGGCGCGCCCTCGCCCGCCGCTGCGTCCCGCCGTACACGGAACACGCCGCCGCCCCGCTGACCCTCGCGGGCTGGGTGGCCTGGTCCACCGGTGAACAGGCCGAGGCGAGGGTCGCCCTCGGCCGCGCGCTGACCGCCGACCCCGACTACCTCTTCGCCCAGCTCCTCCAACACGCCTGCAACGAGGGCCTGGACCCGGAGTCCCTGCGGAGCTGCCTGCGACAGGAGCGCGCCGACCGGGCCCTCTGCGAGGCCACCGTCGAGGCGGCCGACACCCCGGCACCGGCCGGCCGGACGGACGGCCCACGGCCGGAGGGACGGCCCACGGGGCGGGCGACCGTGCCCCGCACCCGGCGCCGGAAGCCGTCCGGGGACGCGGCGCGGCCCCGGCGGACGAGCGGTGACGCCCCCGTGGGTGGTCCGGGAGGCAAGCCGCGGATGCGGCGGCAGCCGGACCGGCGCGCCGCACGCGACCGGCGGTGACGCCCGTCACGTGCGGCCCGGCGTGACCTCCGCCGTGCCGGTGCCGTTCACCTGAGTGGCCCCCAGCCGCGTCCGACGTCCGGCCCGTGACTCCACAGGGAGCGCAGACCCGTGCAAGGCACCGCCGCCCATGCCCAGACCGTCCCGCCACCGGCCAACGCGCCCCGGCGCGCCGGGGACGCCCGCCCCCAGGGGCCGCGCCCGGTCCACACGGCGCTGATCTGTGTCGCCCTGCCCGCTCTCGCGATCTCCGGTGAGCACGGGCAGCTCACCGGCCACGGGCTCGACGGCTTCTACCGGAACGGCCGGCGCCTGCTGGCGCGGTGCGTGATCAGAGTGGACGGCGCCGAACCGGTCCCCCTCCAGGGCCGCATGGTCGACGCGGGCCGGGCCCGGTTCGTGGGCACCCTGCGGACCGCCGTGGACGAGGGGCCGGATCCCGCCGTCACCGTGGAGCGCGTCCGGGACGCCGACGGCGTCGAACGCGTCACCCTGCGCAGCTCCGCCTCCCGCGAGGCCCGGCTCCGCGTCGAGGTCTCCCTGGGCACCGACCTCGCCGACCTGGGCGTGATCGCCCACGGCACCGCGGCGCCCGAACTGCCCGCCGCGGTCCACGGGTCCGGCCTGCGCTGGACGGCGCCCGGCCTGCACACGGTGGTCACCGCCGACCCGCCCCCCGACGACGTCCTGGCCTCCGCGGGACTGCTCTGCTGGGAGATACGGCTGCCGCCGGGCGGGACGCGGAGCGTCGAGCTGCGCGTCCGCCCCGAGATCCCCGGCAGGCCCCGCCCGCCCGAGGGTTCCGCCGCCAGGACCCGGAGCGGCGCGCCATGGGGGGACGCCCAGGCGGACGGCGACGACGGGCGCGCCGGCGCGCTGCTGGCCACCAGCCTCGACGACCTCAGGGCCCTGCTGGTGCGCGACCCCAAGATCCCGGGGGACGTGCACGTCGCCGCCGGCGCCCCGTGGCGCTGCGGCGGGCTCGCCCCCGCCGAGGCGCTGTGGGCCGCCCGGATGACGCTGCCGCTCGGCGTCCGGCTGGCCGCCGGGACCCTGCGCACCCTGGCCCGCGCCCAGCTCCCCGGGCCCGGCCCCGACCGGGGCCGCATCCCCGGTGCGCTCCGGCACGCCGGGGCGCACCTGCCACCCGGCTGCACCGGGATCGAGGCCACTCTGCTGTTTCCCACCGTCCTCGCGGAGGCCAGGCGTTGGGGCCTGCCGTCGCAGGAGGTCGAACCGCTCCTCCCGGCCGCGGAACGCTGCCTGGCCTGGCTGCGGTCGGCGGCCGGTGACGGCGGCTACCTCGCGGACCCCGCCCCCGGCGGCCCCTACCGCTGCGAGGTGCAGGCCCACGCCCACCGGGCGGCCCTGCTGGGCGCCGACCTCCTGGAGGCGTACGGCCGCCCCGGGGCGGGGGAGTGGCGCGACTGGGCGGCCGATCTGCGGCGCCGCTTCCGGGAGGACTTCTGGACCGACGACCGCGGAGGTGGCCGCCCGGCGGCCGCCCTGGCGCCCGACGGCCGACGGACCCCGCACCTGGGGTCCGCCGCCGCCCACCTCCTCGACACCGGTCTGCTCGGGGGAGGGGCCCACGCCCCGGGCCTGCTGGACAGGGCGCGCACCGAACAGCTGGCCCGGCTGCTGGGCAGCCCCGCCCTCGACTCGGGCTGGGGCCTGCGCAGCCTGGGGGCGAAGGAGGCGGGGCACAACCCCTTCGGACACCGCGGCGGCGCCGTGCGCGTCCACGAGACCGCGGTCGCCGTCGCGGGGCTGGCCGCGGCGGGCTTCGAGAAGGAGGCGGGCGCGCTGGCCCGCGGCGTCCTGGACGCCGCCGAGACCTTCGCCCACCGGCTGCCGGAGATGTACGCGGGCGAGCAACGCACCACCGGCAGCGCGCCGCTGCCCCACCCGGCCGCCTGCCGTCCGGCGGCCGTCGCGGCGGCGGGCGCCGTGCATCTGCTGACCGCGTTCGCCGGGGTGCGGCCCGATGTGCCGGCGGGCGGCGTGACGGTCCGTCCGCCGAGTTCGGCGCCGCTCGGGGCCCTGCGGTTCACCGGACTGCGGGTGGCCGAGCAGCCGTTCGCCGTGCGGATCAGCAGGCTCGGCCTCGGCATGGTCGAGGAGGCCGCCGACGGACTGCAACTGGGAGTGTGAGCGCCGTGCACGCCGGGTCCACCGGAGGACTGCCCTCCGTCACGGCCGACGATGGACAAGAACCTGTTTATCGTCAGGCAGACGACTATGATCGCGTCATGCCCTACGACCCGTCGGCCTTCCCGCCCTTCGCCGTCACTGTCGACCTGGTCGTGCTCACCGTGCGCCGCCACGCCCTGTGCGCGCTGGCGGTGCGCCGCGGTGAGCCGCCCTACCAGGGCCGATGGGCGCTGCCCGGGGGATTCGTACGGTCCGACGAGGATCTGGCCACGGCGGCGGCCCGTGAGCTGGCCGAGGAGACGGGGCTGCACGTCCTGCACGACCCCGCCTGCCCCGCCACGGCCAACGCCGCCCACCTCGAACAGCTCGCCACCTACGGCGACCCCGACCGCGACCCCCGTATGCGGGTCGTCAGCGTGGCGCACCTGGCCCTCGCCCCCGACCTGCCCGCGCCGCGGGCCGGCGGGGACGCGCACAGCGTGCGCTGGGCGCCCGTCGAGGACCTGCTGCACCAGGACGGGCACGCCCGGGACGGCGAGCAGGCGGTCCCGCTCGCCTTCGACCACGCCCGCATCCTCGCCGACGGGGTGGAGCGCGCCCGTTCCAAGATCGAGTACTCGTCCCTCGCCACCGCCTTCTGCCCCCAGGAGTTCACCGTCGGGGAGCTGCGCCGGGTCTACGAGGCCGTCTGGGGCGTCGTCCTCGACCCGCGCAACTTCCACCGCAAGGTCACCGGCACCCCGGGATTCCTGGTCCCCACCGGCGGTACGACGACCCGCCAGGGCGGACGCCCCGCGCAGCTCTTCCGGGCGGGCGGGGCCACCCTCCTCAACCCGCCCATGCTGCGACCGGAGGCGTGACGCCGCACGGGAGCGCCGATCGGGACACGCCGCCTCCACTGCGTAGCAAATAGGACATATCGGGTTACGGTGCTGCGGTGCGCCCCCTGTTCCCGTGCCGTCCTCGCCGTCCGCGCGGGACGTCCCACGCCCCGCGAGGAAGGTCATGATCCAGGCCATCGGACTGACCAGCGTCCCCCGCCGCAACCGGCCGCCCGTCGTCGACGATCTCACCTTCGAGGCCCGCCCCGGGCGCGTGACCGTCCTCCTCGGGGAGTCCGGCGCGGGCAAGACCAGCGCCCTCCGCCTCATGCTGCGGCTCGACCCCGGACGCGGCATCGCCCTCTTCCGCGGCCGCAGTCTCGACCGCGTCGCCCATCCCGTCCGTGAGGTCGGCGTCCTCCTCGGCGACGTCCCCGGCCACCCCGGCCGCACGGCCCGCGGCCACCTGCGCATGCTCGGCGCGGCCGCCGGGGTCCCCGCCGGCCGCGCCGACGAGGTGCTCGACGTCGTGGGGCTCAGCGGACTGGCCGACCAGCGCATCGGGGACTTCTCCCGCGGTATGGACCGCCGGCTGGGGCTCGCCGCCGCCCTGCTCGGCGACCCGCACACGCTCGTCCTGGACGAGCCGGCCGCCGACCTGTCCCCCCGGGAGACCTCCTGGCTGCACGGGCTCCTGCGCGGCTACGCGGCGCAGGGCGGGGCCGTGCTCGTCACCTCGTCCTCCCCCGGGGAGGCGGCGCGCGTCGGCGACCAGGTCGTCACCATCCACCGGGGCCGCCTCGTCGCCGACCAGGAGGCCGCGGTCTTCGCCCGGGCCCGCCTCCGGCCGCGGGTCGCCGTCCAGTCGCCGTCGGCGGCCCGCCTCGCGCACATCATCTCGGCGGAGGCGGAGGCGGCCACCCCGCCGTCCGAGGCCCTCCCGGTCGAGGTCGTGCACGACGGCGGCAGCACGCTCGCGGTGTACGGCAGCAGCTGTGCCGTCGTGGGCGAGACCGCCTTCCGGCACGGCATCCTCGTGCACCGGCTCGCGGAGGAGACCGAAGCCGGTCCCGTACCCCCGCTGCAACGGGCCGACGGCCGCCCTCCGGCCGACGGCGAGGCCGCCGCCGACGCCCCCGCCGGAGTGCCGTCGGGCTCCGAGCGCCGTAGCTCCCAGGGCCCGCTCTCCCGCGTGCAACCGCCCCTGCCGGCACCCGGCCCGGCGTGGCCGCTGCGCTACGAGCTGTACCGGGCCACCGGGGTGCGCACGGGCTGGATCGTGGCCGCCGCCGCCCTCCTGCTCTCCCTGCTCGCCGCGGTCCTCCTGGCCCGGGCCGGCGCACCGGAGCCGAGCCTGCTCGCCGGATGGCCCGCTCCGCTGCCGCTGCCCCCGGCCGCCCTCGGCGCGGGGGTGCTCGGGGCGCTCGCCTTCGGGCAGGAGTTCCGCTACCCGGCCCTGGCGCCGGACGTCGGCAGCGTCCCCCGGCGGCTGGCGCTGCTCGGCGCCAAGCTGGTGATCACGGCCGCCGCCGCGCTGCTGCTCGCGCTCCTGTCGGTGGCCCTGGACGCCGGGGCCGTGCGCCTGCTCTTCGGGGAGCCCGTGTCCCTCCTCCCGGGGGCGTGGGCCGGTGCTCTCGCCGGGTGGATCGCCCTCACGCTCGGCTGCGCGTGGGCGGGTCTGCTCGCCGCCGGCCTGTTCCGCTCCACGGCCCTGGGGCTGGTGGCCGTGCTGGTGGTCCCGACCCTGGGGGTGCCGGTGGTCGGCGCCGTGCTCGCCCCGCCCGCGGCCCGGTCGCTGGCCGGACTCCCGGAGCGGCTCCGTTCCACGGCGCTGCTGCAGTGGCCGACCGGGGTGGACGAGGGTGTCTCGACGGCCCTGCGGCTGATGTCCCAGCCCGTCGGCTGGGCGCTGGTGCTGTCGCTCACCGGACTCCTCGGCGCGTATGTCCTCACGGTGGTGAGGGGAAGGCCGCGATGAGGGCTGTGCTAGGGCCGCAGCGGTTCCGCCGGGCCGGGGCGACCCGCGCCGGAGTGGACTCAGAGTGACCATCCGTCCGTCGGTGAAAGGGAAAGGTGGACGTCATGAGCGCGCGTCCGGTCCGGGAGGAGAACCCCTACGACACGCTCCGGAACCGCGCCTCTCTCGCTGTCCGTACGCGCCTGACCTCAGAGAGTGCCCAATTCTGTCCGTTTGGACGTCAATTGTGAGGTAATGGGCGATCACCCTTTCGTGTGCTTTTCACCAAAGACCTCAAGGCTTGTCGGCCCGTCGCCGACAAAGGAAGCGTGAGTACCCTTGCGCACACCATGATGACCGCGGCTCGCCCCGCCGACTCCGGCCTTACGGGCCCGGGCGAGCTCGACCGCTACTCCTACGCGGAGGCCCCCGGGCCCGACCGCGGCTCCGCGCACGCCTGGGACGGCGACGCGGAGCTGGGCCGCGCCGGCCGCCGGGCGGCCGGCAGCCGGGGCCGGGGGCTGCACGGCCAGCTCGTACAGCAGCTGGGGCAGATGATCGTCTCCGGCGACCTGGGCGCCGACCGGCCACTGGTGCCGGAAGAGATCGGGCAGCGCTTCGAAGTCTCCCGCACCGTCGTCCGGGAGTCGCTGCGCGTACTGGAGGCCAAAGGCCTGGTCAGCGCCCGCCCCAACGTCGGCACCCGGGTCCGTCCGGTCAGTGACTGGAACCTCCTCGACCCGGACATCATCGAGTGGCGGGCCTTCGGCCCCCAGCGGGACGACCAGCGCCGCGAGCTGTGCGAGCTCCGCTGGATCATCGAGCCGCTCGCCGCACGGCTGGCCGCGGGGCACGGCCGCGAGGACGTCCAGCAGCGGCTCGCCGACATGGCGGAGATCATGGGGCACGCCCTGGCCCAGGGTGACTCGCTCACCTTCTCCCGCGCCGACGCCGAGTTCCACACCCTGCTCCTCCAGGTCGCGGGCAACCGCATGCTGGAGCACCTCTCGGGCATCGTGTCCGCCGCCCTGCACGTCTCCGGCGCCACGGCCGGCGGCTGCGACCGACCCACCGACGCCGGTGTCGGGCACCACCTCCGGATCGTCGACGCCGTCGGCGCGGGCGACGCGGGCGCGGCGGAGTCGGCCATGCGCCAACTCCTGGTCTCGCACCCGGAGGTCGAGCGGGCGGTACCCGCGCCGCGCGAGCACTGATCCGCGGGAACGGGCCGTACGGAGAAGGAGAGGTACGCGCGGGACTGCTCGTCCGCCCCGCGCGTATGGCCGCGCGCGGGGTCGCAGGACCGCGCGGGGCGCCCCGTACGGGCGCGTGCGAGTGGGAACGCGCCGTCGGTCTTGGGTCGGGCTGCGGAGGAGCGCATCGTTCTGTCCTGTTCAGTGGCTTTTCGCGTCACTTTGAGGTGTGACTCGGGCCACGGGGATTGGGCGTAACGCTCCTTGAGGCAGCGCGATGACTAAAGAGGCGGTGGCCGCGGAGGGAATACAAGCCTCATCGAGGCGCTGTGTTGCACCGCAACTATCGCCCGCGCCGTCGGTTCATCCTTGCCGGCGGTCGTCGGCTCCGATCCGCAACGGATGGAGCCGGAAGCCGTTTCCATCGTTCCGAGAGGTTGTTCGTGTCGGCCAGCACATCCCGTACGCTCCCGCCGGAGATCGCCGAATCCGAGTCTCTGATGGCGCTCATCGAGCAGGGAAAGGCCGAGGGGCAGATCGCCGGCGACGACGTGCGTCGGGCCTTCGAGGCTGACCAGATTCCGCCAACCCAGTGGAAGAACGTTCTGCGCAGCCTCAACCAGGTCCTCGATGAGGAAGGTGTGACGCTGATGGTCAGTGCGGCAGAGGCGCCCAAGCGCACCCGCAAGAGCGTCGCAGCGAAGAGCCCGGCGAAGCGCACCGCCACCAAGGCCGTCTCCTCCAAGACGGTCGCGTCCCGTCAGTCGTCCGCGTCGCCCGCCGCCTCCCCGGCCGCGGGGTACGAGGACGAAGCGGATGACGAGGCCGTGACGCCCGTCAAGAAGGCCGCCGCGAAGAAGACGGCCGCGAAGAAGACGGCGGCCAAGAAGGCCACCGCCAAGAAGACGACGGCCAAGAAGGCCACCGCCAAGAAGGACGCCGACGAGCTTCTTGAGGACGAGCTCGTCGACGAGACCCCCACCCCGGGCAAGGGCGAAGAAGAGGAAGAGACCGGCGAGAACAAGGGCTTCGTCCTGTCCGACGAGGACGAGGACGACGCTCCCGCGCAGCAGGTCGCGGTGGCCGGTGCCACCGCCGACCCGGTCAAGGACTACCTCAAGCAGATCGGCAAGGTCCCCCTCCTCAACGCCGAGCAGGAGGTGGAGCTCGCCAAGCGGATCGAGGCCGGTCTGTTCGCCGAGGACAAGCTGGCCAACGCCGACAAGCTCGCCCCGAAGCTCAAGCGCGAGCTGGAGATCATCGCCGAGGACGGGCGGCGTGCCAAGAACCACCTCCTGGAGGCCAACCTCCGTCTGGTGGTCTCCCTGGCCAAGCGCTACACCGGCCGCGGCATGCTCTTCCTGGACCTGATCCAGGAGGGCAACCTCGGTCTGATCCGTGCGGTCGAGAAGTTCGACTACACGAAGGGCTACAAGTTCTCGACCTATGCCACCTGGTGGATCCGCCAGGCGATCACGCGAGCGATGGCCGACCAGGCCCGCACCATCCGTATCCCGGTGCACATGGTCGAGGTCATCAACAAGCTCGCGCGCGTGCAGCGCCAGATGCTCCAGGACCTGGGCCGCGAACCCACCCCGGAGGAGCTGGCCAAGGAACTCGACATGACCCCGGAGAAGGTCATCGAGGTCCAGAAGTACGGCCGCGAGCCGATCTCCCTCCACACCCCGCTGGGCGAGGACGGCGACAGCGAGTTCGGTGACCTCATCGAGGACTCCGAGGCGGTCGTTCCGGCGGACGCGGTCAGCTTCACGCTTCTGCAGGAGCAGCTGCACTCCGTTCTGGACACGCTGAGCGAGCGGGAGGCCGGCGTGGTGTCCATGCGCTTCGGTCTCACCGACGGCCAGCCGAAGACGCTCGACGAGATCGGCAAGGTCTACGGGGTGACGCGTGAGCGCATCCGCCAGATCGAGTCGAAGACGATGTCCAAGCTGCGTCACCCCTCGCGCTCCCAGGTCCTCCGCGACTACCTGGACTGATCCACGGGGCGACATCCCGGCAAAGGTCCCGGCCACCTCTTCGGAGGGGCCGGGCCCTGCTGTTTCCGGATGCGATGGGCGATCCTGGGGTTGACTCTGGGGATACAAGCAACTCCGCTGGGTCAGGAGACTGTATGCGCGCCCTGTGTCCGCTGGCCGCCGCGTTCGCGCTGCTGCTCGCGCTGCCGGGACCCGCGACGGCCGATGAGAGGCTGGTCGTGGGCGGGCAGGAGGTGAAGACCTCGGACGTCCCCTGGGTGGTGGCACTGGCGAGCAGGCAACGCTTCGGCTCGACACGGTCCGGGCAGTTCTGCGGCGGCGCCGTGGTGGGGCGCTCCACCGTCGTCACCGCCGCCCACTGCCTCACCCGTGAGGTGCTCGGAACGGAGCCGAGCGCGGCCACGGACCTCCGGGTCATCGTGGGGCGGGACGACCTGCGCGGTACGGCCGGGATGGAGCTGGCCGTCCGGGAGACCTGGGTCAACCCTGACTTCAACGCGATGAGCAACGCCGGGGACGTCGGGGTCATCACCTTGGCGGAACCGCTGCCCGACGGCTACGCCATCGCCATGGCCCAGCAGGGCGAGGCGGTCTACGCCGCCAATACGCCGGCCATGGTGTACGGCTGGGGTGACACCCAGGGCAACGGCTCGTACTCGGACACCCTGCGCGGCGCCGCCGTCCTGGTGCTGGGCGACGAGCTGTGCGAGCAGGCGTATCCGGGCGGCCTGGAGGGCTCCTACGACAGGACGACCATGCTCTGCGGCGGCTGGCCGGAGGGCGGCAAGGACGCCTGTCAGGGAGACAGCGGCGGTCCCCTCGTGGCCGACGGTCGACTGGTGGGGCTCGTGTCGTGGGGGAGCGGATGCGCCCAGCCCGGCCGTCCCGGGGTCTATACGCGCATCTCCGCCGTTTCCGCGATGGTTACGGCGCACAGTGTCGACGCCAGGCCCCACGGGCCTCAGGGGCCCGCACAGCTGGCGCGTCCGGCGGTCCCGTCATGACCTCCGGGACCGGACGCGGACGGGCGGCCGCCCCCGTAGGGGTGCCGCCCGTCGCCGCCCGGCCCACGGGGCCGGACCTCGCTCGTCGTGGGTGCGATGTGCCAGCGTTCCAGCGGTGGACTCGACGGTCCTCGGGAGGACCTCAGCGGTCCTCGTCGGACGCGGAGGCCGGGACGGCCGTCAGTCGCTCGGTCTCGTCCTGTATCTCCGCGGCGATCTTCTTGAGCTCCGGCTCGAACTTGCGTCCGTGGTGGGCGCAGAACAGCAGCTCACCACCGCTCAGGAGAACGACGCGCAGGTAGGCCTGAGCGCCGCACCGGTCGCAGCGGTCAGCGGCCGTCAGCGGGCTCGCGGGGGTCAGAACAGTAGTCACGTCGCCTCTTCTCTAGCTCGACGAGCTGTCGTACCAGGGTCAACATCCAACCAGGCCGAAAACGTTCCCGCTCGTGGCTTTTCCTCGAAACTTCCTTCCGAGTGAGCCGGATCTTGACGTTTGGCGGCGAATGAGCCGTATTGCGTGGGTCTACGGTTTCACATCGCTGGGGGGTCCTCGTCCACCCGGCCGGCTTGCCGGGTTGTTCTTCAGGACGTGCCCGGAGCCTAAATGGTTCATGCCTCCAAGGGAACGTGATGTGCACGTCACCCCATCGAGTCATCGAATCTCTGTTCGATGCTCGACTAGCATGGCCGTCGCCGCGGGTGGCGGCACAAAGGCTCTACCGGGCCTCGGTAGGCTCTGAACGGCGAACGAGCCAGCCGTGCGCCCGCAGTCGGGCCAGAAAGAAATTCAGCGAGGAGCGAACCGCGTGACCGCCGATACGTCCGTGCCGTCCACCGCATTGCTGACCGGGGCAGACCGGGACGGATCCAACTACACCGCGCGGCACCTGCTCGTCCTCGAAGGACTGGAAGCCGTCCGGAAGCGCCCGGGCATGTACATCGGTTCCACGGACAGCCGCGGTCTGATGCACTGCCTCTGGGAGATCATCGACAATTCCGTCGACGAGGCCCTGGGCGGCTACTGCGACCGCATCGAGGTCGTCCTCCACGAGGACGGCTCCGTGGAGGTCCGCGACAACGGCCGGGGCATCCCGGTGGACATCGAGCCCAAGACGGGGCTCTCGGGCGTCGAGGTCGTCATGACCAAGCTGCACGCGGGAGGAAAGTTCGGCGGTGGCGCGTACGCCGCCTCCGGCGGTCTGCACGGTGTGGGCGCCTCCGTCGTCAACGCGCTCTCCGCGCGGCTGGACGTCGAGGTGGACCTGCACAGCAGGACCCACGCGATCAGCTTCCGGCGCGGCGTGCCGGGCATCTTCACCGAGTCCGGCCCCGACGCGCCCTTCGACCCGGCCAGCGGGCTGCTCAAGGGCAAGAAGGTGCCCAAGGCCCGGACCGGCACCAGGGTTCGCTACTGGGCGGACCACCAGATCTTCCTCAAGGACGCCAAGCTCTCCCTGGAGACGCTGTACGGGCGGGCCCGCCAGACCGCCTTCCTGGTTCCCGGGCTGACCATCGTGGTCCGGGACGAGCGCGGTCTCGACGGCGAGGACGTCACCGAGGAGACGTTCCGCTACGACGGCGGCATCAGCGAGTTCTGCGAGTACCTCGCCCAGGACAAGGGCGTCTGTGACGTGCTGCGGCTGAGCGGGCACGGCACGTTCAAGGAGACCGTCCCGGTCCTCGACGACCGCGGGCACATGACGCCGACCGAGGTCACCCGCGAACTCGGGGTGGACATCGCGCTGCGCTGGGGCACCGGCTACGACACCACGCTCCGGTCCTTCGTCAACATCATCGCGACCCCCAAGGGCGGTACCCACGTCGCGGGCTTCGAGCGATCGGTCACCAAGACGGTCAACGACGTGCTGCGTTCGGCCAAGCTGCTGCGGGTCGCCGAGGACGACGTCGTCAAGGACGACGCCATGGAGGGCCTCACGGCCGTGGTGACCGTGCGCCTGGCGGAACCGCAGTTCGAGGGGCAGACGAAGGAGGTCCTGGGCACCTCGGCCGCCTCCCGGATCGTCGCGAACGTGGTCGCCAAGGAGCTCAAGGCCTTCCTGACCTCGACCAAGCGCGACGCGAAGCAGCAGGCACGGGCCGTGCTCGAGAAGATCGTCGCGGCGGCCAGGACGCGTATCGCGGCCCGGCAGCACAAGGAGGCCCAGCGCCGCAAGACGGCACTGGAGTCCTCGTCGCTGCCGGCCAAGCTCGCCGACTGCCGCAGCGACGACGTGGACCGCAGCGAGCTGTTCATCGTCGAGGGCGACTCGGCGCTGGGCACGGCCAAGCTGGCGCGGAACTCCGAGTTCCAGGCGCTGCTGCCGATCCGGGGCAAGATCCTCAACGTCCAGAAGGCCTCGGTCTCGGACATGCTCAAGAACGCCGAGTGCGGGGCGATCATCCAGGTGATAGGAGCGGGGTCCGGCCGGACCTTCGACATCGACGCCGCCCGGTACGGCAAGGTCATCTTCCTCGCGGACGCGGATGTCGACGGCGCCCACATCCGCATCCTGCTGCTCACGCTCTTCCAGCGCTACATGCGGCCGATGGTGGAGCAGGGGCGTGTCTTCTCCGCGGTGCCGCCGCTGCACCGGGTGGAGCTGACCCACCCGAAGAAGGGCCAGGACAAGTACATCTACACGTACTCCGACAACGAGCTGCGGCAGACCCTGCTGGAGCTGGAGCGCAAGGGCACCCGGTACAAGGACTCCGTCCAGCGCTACAAGGGGCTCGGTGAGATGGACGCGGACCAGCTCGCGGAGACGACGATGGACCCCCGCCACCGCACCCTGCGCCGGATCAACATCAGCGACCTGGAGAACGCGGAGCGCACCTTCGATCTGCTGATGGGCAACGAGGTCGCGCCGCGCAAGGAGTTCATCACCAACTCGGCGGCGACGCTCGACCGCTCGCGCATCGACGCCTGAGCCTCCACCCCCGGGTGGAGAGGAGATCTCCACCCGGGCTCCACCCCTGCTCCGATCCGTGCCGGACGCCGGCTCCGTAGCGTCGGATGTGTCGTCCAGCAGCGCGTTCACCTGCGTTCGACAGCCGTGTCCGCGCTCTACGGAGGCCTTTCGATGTCCGGTGTGATCGACGCAGGGTTGATCGTCGCGGTGGTGGTGGTCGTGATCGGCCGCCAGCTGAAGCCGCAGAAGGTGATGTCCGACCTCCGGAAATGGTGGGTCGTCCCCGCGGTGCTGGTCGTCGTCGCCGCGCGGGAGCCGGGGCTGGTGGACGCCGCCCATCGGGAGGCGTCCGTGGGGCTGCTGGTGGCCGGGGTCGCGGCGGGGCTCGCCACCGGGGCCGCGTGGGCGTGGACCACGCGCATATGGACGGACGACGCGGGGGCGGTCTGGGCCCAGGGCACCAGGGCAACGGCGGCGATATGGGCCGGTGGGATCGTCCTGCGGCTGGGGCTGTTCGGGACAGGCGCGCTGGTGGGCGTCCACCAGGGAACGCCGGCCACCTTGATCACGCTCGCCGCCATGCTGGCGGGCCGCACCGGGGTGGTGGTGCACCGGGCCCGGCGGTTGCTTCCGTCGTACCGTGTTGTCGCCGGTGGCTGAGACCGTCGCACGGGTGGAGGAGACGGACGTGCCCATCGAGAACTGGACCGCGTGGCCCGCCCGGGAGGCGCTCTCCCTGGTCGGCGTGCCACGTCGGCGCCGGGTGCTGACCTGGGTCGTGCGGGGCGTTCTGGTCGTGGTCTTCCTCGTGAGCGTGCTGCACGAGGACGTTCTCCGCGGAGGGCAGTACGCGGCGGTCGCCGCCGGGATCATGCTCTGTGCCGTCGCGGTGTGGCGCTGCTACACCACGACGCTTCAGCAGCGGTTGTGGACGTCGATCGGTTTGCTGTCGTTGCTTCTCGTCACGGGCGCCGTCGCCCTGGGGGCGGGATCGCACGCCACCGCCACCGGGCTGTGGTGCGTCGGGGCGGTCGTCGCGGTGGAACGGCTGCCGCTCGGGCCCGGGCTGGGCGTCGCCGCCGTCGCCATGGGCCTGTACGTCCCGACGAGCGAGCGGCTGGTGCCGGCGGCGGGAACGGTGGCCGCGGTCCTGCTCATCGGGTATTCGCTCCGACTCGACGAGGAGGCGCGGGGGGCGGGCTTCCGGATGCTGGCCCAGGAGCGCGCGGCGCGCAGGGCGGAGGCGGAGTCGGCCGCGCTGGCCGAACGGGCCCGGATCGCCCGGGAGATCCATGACGTCCTCGCGCACAGCCTCTCGGCCCAGTTGGTGCACCTGGAGGCCGCCCGGTTGCTGGTCGAGAGCGGGGCGGAGCGGGAGGCGGTCCTGGAACGGATCGTGTCGGCACGGGGGATGGCCAGGGAGGGGTTGTCCGAGACGCGACAGGCGCTGTCCGCGCTGCGGGGCGAGATGACGCGGCCGGAGGAGTTCCTCCGGGACGTCGCGGCTTCGGAGGGAGCCCGGTTGCAGGTGACCGGCGAGCCGCGCCGGTTGCCCGCGGAGGCCGGACTGGCGGTGCGCCGGGTGGCACAGGAGGCGCTCACCAACGTGCGCAAGCATGCTCCGGGCGCCCGGGTCGACATGGAATTCTCCTATCTGGAGGGAGAGGTGGAGCTGTCGGTTCACGACGGAGGAGCGCGCGGGCACACCAACGGTCTGGCGGCCTCCGGAGCCGGGTACGGTCTGCTCGGCATGCGGGAGCGGGCCGAGTTGCTGGGCGGCAGTCTGGAGGCAGGGCCGGGCGGTCCGGAGCGGGAGGGGTTCGTGGTGCGGTTGCGAGTGCCCGCATGACGAGGGATGCGGGAGACGGGGGCGGGCGAAGGTGGTTGGGGAAGCACGAGAGGGTTCGGTGCTGGGTGCGGGGGCTGGTGGCGTGGGAAGTGGGAGTGGTGTGAGCGGGGCGAGTGAGGTGGAGCGGCCACCGGCGCGGGTTCTGGTCGTCGATGACCAGACCGTGGTGCGGGAGGGCATCGTGATGCTGCTGGGGCTGCTGCCCGGAGTGGAGGTCGTCGGCGCGGCAGCCGATGGGCTGGAGGCGGTGCGGCTCGTCGCCGAACACGCCCCCGACGTGGTGCTGATGGATCTGCGCATGCCGCGCTGCGACGGCGTCGAGGCCACCCGGAGGATCCGTGACCACCACCCGGACACCCAGGTCGTGGTGCTCACCACGTTCGGCGACGACGGCTCGCTCTTCCCCGCCCTCCAGGCCGGCGCGCGTGGTTACCTCACCAAGGACGCCGGGGCGGAGGAGATCGTCCGGGCGATCGAGGACGTGAGGTCGGGGGCGGCGGGGCTCTCTCCCCAGGTGCAACGGAGGCTGCTGGAACGGTTGTCGGCGAGGACTCCGGAGCCGGTCGCCCAGCAGCCGGCGGCCTCGCGCAAGGCGCCCGAGGCCCTGCCGGACGGGCTGACGGTCCGCGAGGCGGAGGTGCTCGCTCTGGTCGCCGACGGGCTGTCGAACGCGGAGATCGCCCGGCGGCTGCATGTGAGCACGGCGACGGTGAAGACGCACATCAACAATCTCTTCGCCAAGACCGGGGTGCGGGACCGGGCGCAGGCGGTCCGCTACGCCTTCCACCACGGAATCGCCCCGCCGGGTCCGTCCCGTCGGTGACGGCCTCTCAAGTCCCCGGCGGAACTGCGTACATCGAGGGGCGTGTGCCGGGGAGGAGCTACCGGCCGGACCAGGCGTAGCGGTGTTCCGGGCGGCCTGTGGTGCCGTAGCGCAGGGTGAGGCTGAGCCGGCCGGACTCCTCCAGGCGTTTGAGGTAGCGCTGGGCGGTGGACCGGCTCAGTCCGGCGCGGGTGGCGACCTCGTGGGCTGAGAGGGGCTGGGCGGCGTCGGAGAGCACCCGACGGATCAGCTCCGCGGTCGGGGCGGAGTGGCCCTTGGGCAGTGGCGCGGCGGTGGCGGCCGTGCGCAGGGTGCCGAAGATCCGGTCGACCTGTTCCTGTTCGGCCTCCTCCGTTCCGTCGAGGGCGCGGCGCAACTGCGCGTAGGCCTCCAGCTTCACCCGCAGTCCCGGGAAGGAGAACGGTTTGACCAGATACTGAAGGGCTCCGTAACGGATCGCCGTGCGGACGGTGGTGACGTCCCGGGCGGCGGTCACCATGATGACGTCGGTCAGGTGGCCCGACTGCCGGACGCGGCCCATGAGGGACAGCCCGGTCTCGTCCGGCAGGTAGTGGTCGAGGAGCATCAGGTCGACGCGTTCCCGTTCCAGGACGGCCATGGCCTGCGCCGCGTTGTGGACGGTGGCTCTCACCCGGAAGCCCGGAACCCGCTCCACGTACGCCGCGTTGATCTCCGCCACACGGAAGTCGTCGTCCACGACGAGGACTTCGATCATTGTTCACTCCTTCGAGCGGCGTGGCCGGAGACCGTCCGGTTCCGCCCGTTGCCCTGCCCCCGTCGTACCGTCACCTGTTCTAGCGTGCGCAGAACGAGCAGAACAGGGTTCGTGCGTTCAAGCGGGCACAACGCTCAGAAGGCCGTGCGCCCGGGCGAGCGGGGTGACGGCGACCACGTCCATGCGGGCCGGTGAGCCGAGGGCCCGGCCGCAGCTCTCGGGGCGGGGCGGATCGGTGACGCCGCGGTCGACGACGACCTGCCAGGCGCGGCCGTCGGTGTGGGCCACGGTCACCTCCCAGCGGGGGCCGGAACCGGCGGTCGCGGTCACGTCGAGGGCGTCCGCGTCCTCCTCGCCGGTCAGCTCGCGTATCGCCAGTTCGGCGGCCTGGGCCGGGCGCTCCCAGGCGGAGCGGCCGCGGCAGTTCACGGTCAGCACGCGGCCCTCGCGGGCGGCTTCCAGCACTTCCTTGACGCCGTGCGCGGTGGCCCGGCCGTAGGCGTAGCCGAAGGGGAGGACGAAGAGGGTCGGCGCGAAGCGGTGGCCGCCGATGTGGGTGACCTCCCACACCTCGGTGCCCCCGGCCGCGGTCAGCTCCGCCGCGAGCGGGCGGCCCAGCAGGGCGCAGCAGCGGTCGCGCTTGCCGTTGGTGCACACCAGGGCGAGCGGTTCCCCGTCGTACGGCTCCCACAGACCCCCGTGGTCCCCGGCCCCCAGCGCGGGGAGGTCCAGCCCGAGGAGGTGCGCCGGGTCGGTGACCTCGGTGGTGCGGATCCAGGAGCAGCCGGGGGCCGTGTGCGCGACGAAGACGCGGTGGGTGGCCGGCCGGCCGCAGTCGGCGTGCCGGCCGGGGCGCCGGATGAGGGCGACGCGGACGCCCGTACCGGCGGCCGCGGCCTCCAGGGCCCGTCCGACGGCCGGATCGAGATGGCTGGCGGTGAGGGCCTCGGCCCCCCAGGGGCCGGTCTGCTCGATCAGCAGCCAGGTGGGGGCGGTGACCGCGGTGCCGCTCAGTGGCTCGGTCAGCAGTCGGGAGGCGGTGGCGCACGTGCTCACATAGGTGAGCCTAACCTGGGTTGAACGGCTCCGCGCACCGGGCCGGGGCGGCCGGACCTCCCGGTTCCGTACGACCATATCCTGGGGCGGGCGGGGGCCCCGGGGCCACCGCCGGCGACCGTGCACCGGTCGCCGCGATCGACCGACGACGGAGGGCGCCCGCGTGGCCAAGCGACAGATTCCCGTCATCGTGCTCGCGGGCTTCCTCGGCTCGGGCAAGACGACCCTGCTCAACCATCTGCTCGCGCACAGCGGCGGCAGCCGCGTCGGGGTGGTGGTCAACGACTTCGGCAGTATCGAGATCGACGCCATGAGCGTGGCCGGTCAGGTCGACTCCATGGTGTCGCTGGGCAACGGGTGCCTGTGCTGCGCGGTGGACACCAGCGAGCTGGACGGCTTCCTGGAACGGCTGGCCCGGCCGGCGGCCCGGATCGACGTCATCGTGATCGAGGCCAGCGGCCTGGCCGAGCCGGAGGAACTGGTCCGGATGATCCTGGCCAGTGACAACCAGGCCATCGTCTACGGCGGCCTGGTCGAGGTGGTCGACGCGGCGGAGTTCGCCCGCACCCGTGAACGGCACCCCGAGCTCGACCGGCACCTGGGCATCGCGGACCTCGTGGTGCTCAACAAGACGGACCGGGTGGCGGACGCCGAGCGCACGGCGCTGGAGGAAACCCTCGCCGGCCTGGCGCCCGGCACCCCCGTGGTCGCCTCCTCGTACGGACGCGTCGACCCCGAGCTGCTCTTCGACCGCAAGCCGCGCGAGGACAGGCTGGAGGCGATACGGCAGCTGTCCTTCGAGGACCTGGCCCACGAGGAGCACGACCACGGGCACGAGGGCCATCTGCACTCGGCCTACGAGACCGTCGACTTCGTCTCCGAGGACCCCCTGCACCCGCGCCGGTTCATGGAGTTCCTGGACGGCAGGCCGGAAGGGCTCTACCGGATCAAGGGCTTCGTGTACTTCGGGGTGCCCGGGCACCGGCAGAAGTTCGCACTCCACGCGGTCGGCGACTTCCTGCGGATGTACCGGTCGCCCTGGGCCCGCTCGGAGCCGCGCCTCACCCAGCTGGTCATGATCGGCAGCGGCATCGACGGCGGTGCCCTGCGGGCGGGGCTGGACGCCTGCAGGACCGCGGCACCGCAGGACGCCGACGAGCACAGCATGTGGGGCGTCCTGCGGTACACACAGGGCTGAGCGGGATCACACCGGTCCGGCCACCACCGTCACGGGCTTGGCGAGCGGCGTCCCCGAGCCGTCGCGGCGCGGGTCGGGGTCCGGCAGCACGGCGGGGGTGCCGTTGGCCGTCGCGGCGCGGGCCGGGGCCGCTCCGGCCCAGCCCAGGACCAGGCAGTCCTCGCCCTTGAGGAAGCGCTGGCAGCGCACCCCACCGGTGGCCCGGCCCTTGCGCGGGTACTGGTCGAACGGCGTCAGCTTCGCCGTCCCCTCGGAGGCGGCGCCGGGCAGGCCGCCCACGGCCCCCGCCACCGTGAAGACCACCGCGTCCTCCGCGGGGTCCACGGCGGTGAAGGAGATCACCTTCGCCCCGGACGTCAGCTTGACGCCCGCCATGCCGCCCGCCGGGCGGCCCTGCGGACGCACCTGGGCGGCCTGGTAGCGGAGCAGCTGCGCGTCGTCGGTGATGAAGACCAGATCCTCCTCGCCGTTCCGCAGCTCGACCGCGCCCACGACACGGTCGCCGTCCTTGAGGGAGATGACCTCCAGCTCGTCCTTGTTGGCCGGGTAGTCGGGGACCACGCGCTTGACGACGCCCTGCTCCGTGCCGATGGCGAGGCCGGGCGAGGACTCGTCCAGCGTGGTCAGGCAGACCACCCGCTCGTCGTCCGCCAGTGACAGGAACTCCGACAGCGGCGCACCGCCGGCCAGGCTCGGCGCGGCGGCCGTCTCCGGCAGCTGCGGCAGGTCGATCACCCGCAGCCGCAGCAGCCGCCCGGTGGACGTCACCGCCCCCACCTCGCCCAGCGCCGTCGCGGGGACCGCCGAGACGATCACATCGTGCTTCACGCGCTTGGTCTCGCCCGCGCCGGGCGGGAACGGCTCGCCGGTGGCCGTACGGGCCAGCAGCCCGGTGGAGGACAGCAGCACCCGGCAGGGGTCGTCGGCGACCTGGAGCGGCACCGCCGACGCCGGGGCGCCGGCCGACTCCAGCAGGACCGTGCGCCGGTCCGTGCCGAACTTCTTCGCCACGTCCGCCAGTTCGGAGGAGACGAGCTTGCGCAGCTCGGCGTCGGAATCCAGGATCCGGGTCAGCTCACCGATCTCCTTCGTGAGCTTGTCGCGCTCCGCCTCCAGCTCGATCCGGTCGAACTTCGTCAGCCGGCGGAGCGGGGTGTCCAGGATGTACTGCGTCTGCACCTCGGAGAGCGAGAAGCGCTCGACGAGTGACGCCTTCGCCTCCGCCGCGTTCTCACTCGATCGAATGATTCTGATGACCTCGTCGATGTCAACGAGCGCCACCAGCAGGCCCTCGACCAGGTGAAGCCGGTCGCGCCGCTTGCCGCGACGGAACTCGCTGCGCCGCCGCACCACCTCGAAGCGGTGGTCGACATAGACCTCCAGCAGCTCCTTCAGCCCCAGCGTCAGCGGCTGGCCGTCCACCAGCGCGACGTTGTTGATGCCGAAGGACTCCTCCATCGGGGTCAGCTTGTAGAGCTGCTCCAGCACGGCCTCGGGGTTGAAGCCGTTCTTGATCTCGATGACCAGCCGCAGACCGTGGGAGCGGTCGGTGAGGTCCTTCACATCGGCGATGCCCTGGAGCTTCTTCGAACCGACCAGGTCCTTGATCTTGGAGATGACCTTCTCCGGGCCGACCGCGAACGGCAGCTCGGTCACCACCAGACCCTTGCGACGGGCCGTCACATTCTCGACGGAGACGGTGGCGCGGATCTTGAAGGTGCCGCGGCCGGTCTCGTACGCGTCCCGGATGCCGTTCAGGCCGACGATGCGGCCGCCCGTGGGCAGGTCCGGGCCGGGGACGTACTTCATCAGGGTGTCGAGGTCGGCGCCCGGATGCCGGATCAGATGCCGGGCGGCGGCGATCACCTCGCCCAGGTTGTGCGGCGGCATGTTCGTCGCCATGCCGACCGCGATCCCCGTGGTGCCGTTGACCAGCAGGTTCGGATAGGCGGCCGGCAGAGCGACCGGCTCCCGCTCGCTGCCGTCGTAGTTCGCCGTGAAGTCGACCGTGTCCTCGTCGATCGACTCCGTCATCAGCGAGGTCGTGGCCGCCATCCGGGCCTCGGTGTACCGCATGGCCGCGGGCGGGTCGTCGTTGCCCAGCGAGCCGAAGTTCCCGTGGCCGTCGACCAGCGGGACGCGCATCGAGAACGGCTGCGCCATGCGCACCAGCGCGTCGTAGATGGACGCGTCACCGTGCGGGTGCAGCTTGCCCATCACCTCGCCGACCACGCGCGCGCACTTCACGTAGCCGCGCTCGGGCCGCAGCCCCATGTCGTTCATCTGGAAGAGGATGCGGCGCTGCACGGGCTTGAGGCCGTCCCGTGCGTCGGGCAGGGCCCGGGAGTAGATGACCGAGTAGGCGTACTCGAGGAAGGAGCCCTGCATCTCGTCGACGACGTCGATGTCGAGGATGCGCTCCTCGAACTCTTCCGGCGGCGGGGTCTTCGTGCTGCGGCGGGCCATCGCGGCTGCGGCTCCTTCGGTCGATTGCCGGGGGCGGACTGACGCCGACCATTGTGGACCTCCCCACTGACAACGCCGACCGCGACCCGTCCGCGGAGCCGTACGGGTCCGGGAACTTCGCGGGATGTCGGTGGGCTTGCATACAGTGACAGCAGTGTTCATCACGCGAGTCGTCGCGGGCTGCGGGCAGGAAACGGCGGCGCGGGATGCAGCGAGATATCAAGCGATCGAAGGGACGTACATGCCCATGGGTCACACGGCCGCGCAACAGGCCGGTACCGGCGGCCTGACAGCGACTGAGCACCGCCTGGCCAACGGCTTGCGGGTCGTGCTCTCGGAGGACCATCTGACCCCGGTCGCGGCAGTCTGCCTCTGGTACGACGTCGGCTCGCGCCACGAGGTCAAGGGCCGCACCGGCCTCGCCCACCTCTTCGAGCACCTGATGTTCCAGGGCTCGGCACAGGTGACGGGCAACGGCCATTTCGAGCTGGTGCAGGGCGCCGGCGGCTCGCTCAACGGCACCACCAGCTTCGAGCGGACCAACTACTTCGAGACCATGCCCGCCCACCAGGTGGAGCTGGCGCTGTGGCTGGAAGCCGACCGGATGGGCTCGCTGCTCTCCGCGCTCGACGACGAGTCCATGGAGAACCAGCGCGACGTCGTCAAGAACGAGCGCCGCCAGCGCTACGACAATGTGCCCTACGGCACGGCGTTCGAGAAGCTGACGGCGATGTCCTACCCCGAGGGCCACCCGTACCACCACACGCCCATCGGCTCCATGGCCGACCTGGACGCCACCTCCCTGGAGGACGCGCGGGAGTTCTTCCGCACGTACTACGCGCCCGGCAACGCCGTCATCGCCGTCGTCGGCGACATCGACACCGAGCAGACGCTGGCCTGGGTCGAGAAGTACTTCGGGTCCATCCCCGCCCACGACCGCAAGCAGCCCCCGCGCGACGGCCGGCTCCCCGACACCATCGGCGAGCAGGTGCGCCAGGTGGTGCGCGAGGAGGTGCCCTCCCGCGCCCTGATGGCCGCCTACCGCCTCCCGCACGACGGCACCCGCGAGGCGGACGCCGCCGACCTGGCGCTGACCGTCCTCGGCGGCGGCGAGTCCTCGCGGCTGCACAACCGCCTGGTCCGGCACGACCGCTCCGCCGTCGCGGCCGGCTTCGGCATGCTGCGCCTGGCGGGCGCCCCCTCGCTGGGCTGGCTGGACGTCAAGGCGTCCGCCGGTGTCGAGGTCCCCGCCATCGAGGCGGCCGTCGACGAGGAGCTGGCCCGCTTCGCCCTGGAGGGGCCCACCGCGCAGGAGATGGAGCGCGCCCAGGCCCAGCTGGAGCGCGAGTGGCTCGACCGGCTGGCCACGGTCAGCGGACGGGCCGACGAACTCTGCCGCTACGCCGTCCTCTTCGGCGACCCGCAGCTCGCCCTCACCGCGGTCCAGCGCGTCCTGGACATCACCCCGGAGGAGGTGCAGGCCGTCGCCAAGGCGCGGCTGCGCCCCGACAACCGCGCCGTGCTCGTGTACGAGCCCACGAGCCCCCAGGCCGTGGCCGGAGACTCCGAGGACGCCGCCACCGCCGACGACATCGCACAGGAACAGGAGACGGCCCAGTGAGCGAAGCCGCAGTCGTGGGCGCCACGGACACCGCCGAGCCCGCCATGCAGTTCCACCCCCAGCCCCGGCCCGGCGCGGCCACGCCCTGGAACTTCCCGGCCCCGGGCCGCGACCGGCTGCCCAACGGCCTGACGGTGCTGCGCTGCCACCGCCCCGGCCAGCAGGTCGTCGCCGTCGAGGTCAGCCTCGACGCGCCCCTGGACGCCGAGCCGGCCGGGCTCGAAGGCGTGGCCACGATCATGGCCCGCGCGTTCTCGGAGGGCACGGACAAGCTCAGCGCGGAGGACTTCACCGCCGAGCTGGAGCGCTGCGGCGCCACCCTGGACGCCCACGCCGACCACCCCGGCGTCCGGCTCTCCCTGGAGGTCCCGGCCTCCCGGCTGGCCAAGGCGCTCGGGCTGCTCGCCGACGCCCTGCGCGCCCCGGCCTTCCCCGACAACGAGATCGAGCGCCTCGTCCGCAACCGCCTCGACGAGATCCCGCACGAGCTCGCCAACCCGGCCCGCCGCGCGGCCATGGCCCTCTCGGCCGAGCTCTTCCCGGCCGAGTCGCGGATGTCCCGGCCCCGGCAGGGCACGGAGGAGACGGTCGAGCGCATCGACGCCGCCTCCGTGCGGGCCTTCTACGAGGCCCACGTCCGCCCGGCCACCGCCACCGCCGTGGTCGTGGGCGACCTGACCGACGTCGACCTCGACCAGGCCCTGGCGGACACGCTGGGCGCCTGGACCGGCTCCCAGGCCGAGCCCCGGCCCGTCCCGGCCGTCTCCGCCGACGACGCCGGCCGCGTGGTCATCGTGGACCGGCCGGGCGCCGTCCAGACGCAGCTGCTCATCGGCCGCGTCGGCGCCGACCGGCACGACCGGGTCTGGCCCGCCCAGGTCCTGGGCACGTACTGCCTCGGCGGCACGCTCACCTCCCGCCTGGACCGCGTCCTGCGCGAGGAGAAGGGCTACACCTACGGCGTCCGTGCCTTCGCCCAGGTGCTGCGTTCCGCCCCCGACGGGACGGGCGTCGCGATGCTCGCCATCAGCGGCTCCGTGGACACCCCCAACACCGGGCCCGCCCTGGCGGACCTGTGGACCGTGCTGCGCACCCTCGCCGCCGACGGGCTGACGGACCCCGAGCGCGACGTCGCCGTGCAGAACCTCGTGGGTGTCGCCCCGCTCAAGTACGAGACGGCGGCGGCCGTCGCGGGCACCCTGGCCGACCAGGTCGAGCAGCACCTGCCCGACGACTTCCAGGCCCGGATGTACGAACGCCTGGCGGAGACGGGGACGGTGGAGGCCACCGCGGCCGTCGTGAACGCCTTCCCGGCCGACCGTCTGGTCACCGTCCTCGTCGGCGACGCCGAGGCCATCGCCGAGCCCGTCCGGGCCCTGGGGATCGGCGAGGTGACGGTCGTTTCCGCCTGACGGCGGCTCAGCACCGCGCCCGCGCTCCGGCGTACGTGGGTGAAGACGGAGGCGCGTGGGTCCCTCGGGAGCCACGCGCCTCCGTTATGCCCGATTTATAGGAGCGGTTGCACCCCTCCTGTGTGGCGTGCGTCACGAAAACGTGGTTCCGTTTGCCGTTCGAATCTGACGACGATTAGCTTCAGGGCGGCAGTCCGTCGGATCGGGTCCGCAACCGCGGCCCCGGGCAGCCATCGCCGAGTCCCCGTACGGCGTGAGCCAGGGGAGCCGGGGAACCACATGTTCCCTGGGGTGAATCGGGTCCCTCTCCGGAGGGGGCCGTAGGAGACCTTCCTGCTCCGAACCCGTCAGCTAACCCGGTAGGCGAGAGGGAAGGAAAGGAACAGCCGCAACTATGGCGTTCACCCGTGCCACCGGGAAGCACCGTCGTCCGAGCCGTGCCGTGCGTGTCAGCGCCAATGTCGCGGGCATAGCCACCCTCAGCGCCGCGGGCGTTGTCGCCGGTGTCGCCGCCCCCGCGTTCGCCGCCTCCCCGGACGAGGCGCCGCGCGTCCAGGACACGGGCCTCACCCAGGCCGTCGTCCTCTCCAACCACGTGGCCGACAGCGTCGACGAGCAGGCCGAGATGCAGCACGGCGTCGCCGTCAAGGACGCCGCCCAACAGCGGGCCGAGAACGAGGCCAAGGAGCAGGCCGCCCTCGTCAAGAAGCGTTCGGACGAGGCCAAGCGCAAGGCCGAGGCCGAGCGCGCCAAGAAGGAGCGCGCGGCCCGCGAGGCGGAGCGCAAGCGCCTCAACACCTTCGTGATGCCGATCGCAGGCTCCTTCGTCTCCACCCAGTACCACGCCTCCAGCGGCCTGTGGTCGTCCGGCAGCCACACCGGCGTCGACTTCCACGCCGAGACGGGCACCACCGTGCAGGCCGTGGGCGCCGGCACCGTCGTGGAGGCCGGCAACGGCGGCGCGTACGGCAACAACATCGTCATCAAGCACAACGACGGCACCTACACCCAGTACGGCCACCTGTCGTCCATCTCCGTCAGCGTCGGCCAGGCCGTTATCCCCGGCCAGCAGATCGGCCTCTCCGGCGCCACCGGCAACGTGACCGGTCCGCACCTGCACTTCGAGGCCCGCACCGGTCCCGCCTACGGTTCGGACATCGACCCGGTCTCCTACCTGCGCTCGCACGGCGTCGCCCTGTAGGACGCGCGAACGACCTTCCCGCGAGCCCCGCCCGGCCCCCGAGTGCCGGAGCGGGGCTTTCGGCTGCCTGGGGACCGCCGGCCGCTTCGCGCGCGGCCCGCCCGGCCCCGCCCTCCGCTTGGCCAAATCATTTCCATGGATTCCCGACGGCCATCGGAAATCGCACGTGATTGCCATAGAGTCGATCGCGTCCCTGAAGAGGCGTCAATCATGTGCGGGGCGGCCGCATTCGGCGGGCTTGATTCGGGAGCGATTCGGGGTCTATTCGGAGGTTCGTCCAATGCGGGACGTTCGTGAACGGCGAGGGTGACGGGGTGTCCGAGACCCGCCGCATTTCCGCGCACGCCGTCTGTACGGCTATTCGCGACGACATCGTCTCCGGCGCGTTCCCGCCCGGCAGCCGGCTCATCGAGGAACTCCTCGCCCGCCGTTACGGCGTCTCCCGCGTCCCGGTGCGCGAGGCCCTGCGCACGCTGGCGTCGGAGGGCTTCGTGACCACCCGCCGGCACGCGGGCGCCTGTGTCGCCGAGCCGACCGAGCAGGAGGCCGCCGACCTGCTCGACGTCAGGGCCCTGCTGGAGCCGCTGGGCGCCGCCCGGGCCGCGCAGCGGCGGACCGAGGCGCACCTCAAGGTCCTGCGCGGACTGGTCCGGCTCGGCAGGGAGCGCGCCAGGGCCGGGCAGGTCGGCGAGCTGTGCCCGCTGGGCGACTGGTTCGACGAGACCCTCGCCCAGGCGTCCGGCAGCCCGAGCCTCGCCGCGCTGCTCACCCAGGTGCGGCGCAAGATCGCCTGGGTGTACGTGCCGGAGCCGCCCGCACGGCCCGTGGAGACCTGGGAGACGCACGCGGCGCTCGTCGACGCGGTGGTCAGAAGGGACGCGGAACGCGCCAGGTCACTCGCCGTCGAACGGGCCGGACGGCCGCCGGGCGCATTCCGGCTCCGGCGCCCGGTGACAGCGCCGGAAGTCCCCCGGGCGGCGGACCGGAAACGTGCCGTAAACACGGCGAGCGCCCGCATTTAACAACGGTCCGCTATTCCAGGGAGTGCGGAGAAATCCCCGGCCGGGAATTGTGGCGGTTTCCGGACGGATTCCGCCCGCCCCGTGCGGGGCGGTGCGCACACAGGGCCGCGGCGGCCGGATCACCGGCCGCCGCGGCCCTGTCGTGTTCCCGCCGGTGGGGCGGGACGTGGATCAGACGGTCTCCGGAAGCTCCTCGAGGCCCTCGGCGACCAGCTTGGCCAGACGGTCGAGCGCGGCCTCGGCACCGTCCGCCTCGGTGGCCAGGACGATCTCCTCGCCACCCTGGGCGCCCAGGCCCAGCACGGCCAGCATGGAGGCGGCGTTGACGGGGGTGCCGCCGGCCTTGGCGATCGTCACGGGGACGCCGGCAGCGGTCGCCGCACGGACGAAGATCGACGCCGGGCGGGCGTGCAGGCCCTCGGCCCAGCCGACGTTTACGCGGCGCTCAACCATGGTGTTGCCCTTCGAGTCGCTATTGGTTGTCTAGACCAGTGTCGCACGATGCGGACAGTGCTCCGCCGCGGCCTCCGCGCTGTCAGTGGGCCGCCGTACGCTGATCCCATGCAGACGCCGTCCGAGCACGCGTACCCGGCCCACTGGGAAGCCGATGTCGTC
Source organism: Streptomyces sp. I05A-00742 (assembly GCF_013055795.1). Taxonomy (GTDB): domain Bacteria; phylum Actinomycetota; class Actinomycetes; order Streptomycetales; family Streptomycetaceae; genus Streptomyces. The sequence continues at coordinate 259,305 of NZ_JABETO010000002.1, read as the reverse complement.
CTGCGCGACGGCGGCACCACCCGTATCCGTCCCATCACCCCCGACGACGTCCAGCGCCTGGTCAGCTTCTACGAGCACGTCTCGGACGAGTCCAAGTACTACCGCTTCTTCGCGCCCTACCCCCGGCTGTCCGACCGCGACCTGCACCGCTTCACCCACCACGACTACATCGACCGCGTCGGCCTGGCGGCCACGGTCGGCGGCGAGTTCATCGCCACCGTCCGCTACGACCGCATCGACTCCCGCGGCCGCCCGGCCTCCGGCCCCACCGACGAGGCGGAGGTCGCCTTCCTGGTCCAGGACGCCCACCAGGGCCGGGGGGTCGCCTCCGCCCTGCTGGAGCACATCGCGGCCGTCGCGCGCGAACGCGGCATCCGGCGCTTCGCCGCCGAGGTGCTGCCCGCCAACACCAAGATGATCAAGGTGTTCACGGACGCCGGCTACACCCAGAAGCGCAGCTTCGAGGACGGCGTCGTCCGCCTGGAGCTCGACCTGGAACCGACGGACCGGTCGCTCGCCGTCCAGCGCGCCCGCGAGCAGCGGGCCGAGGCCCGCTCGGTGCAGCGCCTCCTGGCCCCCGGCAGCGTCGCGGTCTTCGGCACCGGCCGCGAACCCGGCGGCATGGGCCGGGCCGTCCTGCACAACCTGCTGGCCGGCGGGTTCACCGGACGGGTCCTCGCGGTCAACACCTCCTTCCCCGACGACCTCACACGGCTCGAACCCGAAGGCGTCCCCGCCCTCCGCTCGCTCCGCGAGGCCGGCGAACCCGTCGACCTCGCCGTCGTCGCCGTGCCCGCCGACCATGTGCCGTCCGTCGTCGACGACTGCGGGGAGCACGGCGTCCAGGGCCTCGTCGTGCTCTCCGCCGGGTATGCGGAGAGCGGTTCCGAGGGCCGCGCCCGCCAGCGCGAGCTGGTCCGGCAGGCCCGCTCGTACGGCATGCGGATCATCGGCCCGAACTCCTTCGGCCTGGTGAACACCGCCGCGGGCGTCCGCCTCAACGCCTCCCTCTCGCCCGAGCTGCCCGCCCCGGGCCGGGTCGGGCTCTTCAGCCAGTCCGGCGCGATCGGCATCGCCCTGCTCTCCGGACTGCAGCGGAGGGCGGCCGGCCTGGCCGGACTGGCCTCGGTGTCCACGTTCGTCTCGACGGGCAACCGCGCCGACGTCTCCGGCAACGACTTCCTCCAGTTCTGGCACGACGACCCGGACACCGACGTCGCCCTGATGTACCTCGAATCCATAGGGAACCCGCGCAAGTTCACCCGCCTCGCCCGGCGCACCGCCCGGCGCAAGCCGGTCGTCGTCGTCAAGGGCGCCCGGCACGGCACCGCCGCCCCCGCCGGGCACACCGTGCCCACCACCCGCATGCCCGACGCCACCGTCTCCCACCTGCTCCGGCAGGCCGGGGTGATCCGCGTCGACACCGTCACCGAGCTCTCCGACACCGGGCTGCTGCTCGCCGCCCAGCCACTGCCCGCGGGCCCGCGCGTGGCCATCCTGGGCAACTCCCAGTCGCTGGCGCTGCTCACCTACGACGCCTGCCTCACCGACGGACTGCGCCCGCTGCCCCCGCAGGACCTGACCACGGCCGCCGGGCCGGAGGACTTCCGCCGGGCCGTCGCCGCCGCCCTGACCGACCCGGGCTGCGACGCCGTGGTGGTCACCGCCATCCCCTGGGTCGACGGCGGCTCGGCCGCCGGCCTCGCCGCGGCCCTGCGCGAGGCCGTCGCCACCGCCCCCGAGGCCAAGCCCGTCTGCGTGGTCCACCTGGAGATCCCCGACCTCGCCGAGGCCCTGGCCGCCCCGCCGGAGGACGGCCTCCCGGCCGGCCCCGGGTCGGTGCGCATCCCCGCCTACCCCGCCGCCGAGCGGGCCGCCCGGGCCCTGGCCCAGGCCGCCAGGTACGCCCAGTGGCGGCGCCGCAGCGAGGAACAGCCCGGCCGGGTCCCCGAGTACGACGACATCGACGAGGCGGGCGCCGCGGCCGACATCGAGGTGCTGCTCACCGCCCACGGCATCACCGACCGGGACGCCGCGGGACCGCGTGCCGTCACCCTCTCCGCCGCCGACACCCAGCGCCTCCTCGCCCGCTACGGCATCGCCGTCCTGCCCGCGCTGCCCGCCCCGGACCCCGACAGCGCCGTGGCCGCGGCCCACCGGCTCGGTTTCCCCGTGGCCCTCAAACCCACCGCCCCCCACCTGCGCCACCGCGCCGACCTCGGCGGCGTCCGCCTCGACGTCGGGGGCGAGGCGGAACTGCTGCGCGCCTACACCGAGTTGACCGAGCTGCTCGGCAAGCCCTCGGAGACCCGCCTGGTGGTCCAGTCGATGGCCCCGCGCGGCGTCGACACGGTCGTCCGCGCCGCGATCGACCCGGCGGCCGGAGCGGTGCTCTCCTTCGGCCTCGCCGGTGCCCCTTCGCTGCTCCTCGGCGACACCGCGCACTGCCTCGTCCCGGCCACCGACCGCGACGCCGCCGAGCTGATCCGGTCCGTGCGCACCGCGCCGCTGCTCTTCGGCTGGCGCGGGGCCGCCCCCGTGGACACCGGGGCCCTGGAGGAGCTGCTGCTGCGGGTATCGCGACTGATGGACGACCATCCGGAGGTCGTCGGCGCCGACCTGGAGCCGGTGATCGTCGCTCCGCACGGCATCCACGTCCTCGGCGCCTCCATACGGCTGGCCGCGCCCCCGCCGCGCACCGACCTCGGGCCGCGCAGCCTGCCGACGTACTGACGCGGCGGGCGGCGGCGACCGCCGGGACGGAGGGGACAGGACCGGGCATCGGCGGCGGCGGGGCTCCGTACGCCCCGTAGGATGGGCGTATGGCGAAGACCGGTACGACGACCCAGGGGCTGCGCGCGGCGATCGAGCGCAGCGGCTACTACCCGGCCCTCGTGGCCGAGGCCGTGGAGGCGGCCGTGGGCGGGGAGCCGGTCGTGTCGTACCTGGTCCACCAGGAGACGACCTTCGACTCCAACGAGGTCCGCCGCCATGTGACGGTTCTCGTCCTCACCCGCACCCGGTTCATCGTCAGCCACACCGACGAGCAGGCGGCCGACGGCACCTCGCCGTCCCCGTACGCCACCACCTCCACCGAGTCGGTGAAGCTGGACCGGATCTCGTCGGTCGTCGTCAGCCGGGTCGTGGCCAACCCCGAGTCCTACACGCCGGGCTCGCTGCCCCGCGAGGTGGTCCTGACGATCGGCTGGGGAGCGGTGTCCCGGATCGACCTGGAGCCCGCCGCCTGCGGCGACCCCAACTGCGACGCGGACCACGGCTACACGGGTTCCTCGACGGCCGACGACCTGAGCCTGCGCGTGAGCGAGGCGGGCGACGGACCCGACAGCGTCCGCCAGACCCTCGCCTTCGCCCAGGCGATCTCCGAGGCGACCGCGGTCACCGGCCGCTGATGTCGTACCCGAGCCCCGCGGGCGCCGCCTGGCACGAGCCCGCCCCGCTGGACCCCCGCTCCGCCCCGCTGCCGCGCTACGGCACCGGCTCCCTCGCCGACCTGCTGCCCGCCGCGGTGGCGGGCATGGGCGTCCCGGGCTTCCGCTCGGGGCTGGAACTGGCGCCCGCCGACCGGGTCTGCGTCTTCCTGATCGACGGTCTGGGCTGGGAACTGCTGCGCGCCCACCCGAACGAGGCGCCGTTCCTCCACTCGCTGCTCGGCAGTTCGATGAACGGCACCGGTACGCCCATGACCGCCGGTTTCCCGTCCACCACGGCCACCTCACTGGCCTCGGTGGGCACCGGCCTGCCGCCGGGCGTCCACGGCCTGCCCGGATACACGGTCGTCGACCCGGCGACCGGCGAGCTGATGAATCAGCTGCGCTGGCGCCCGTGGACGGACCCGCACCACTGGCAGCCGTACCCCACCGTCTTCCGGCTCGCGGACGACGCCGGGATCCACACCTGCCAGGTCTCGGCCCCCGACTTCGAGCACACCCCGCTGACCCGGATCGCCCTCAGCGGCGGCACGTTCCACGGCCGGCTGTCCGGTGAGGACCGGATGGACCTCGCGGCCGAACAGCTCGGCGCCGCCGACCGCTCGCTCGTCTACACCTACTACAGCGAAGTGGACGGCAAGGGACACCGCTTCGGCGTCGACTCCGAGGAGTGGCGCGGCCAGCTGATGTACGTGGACCTGCTGGCCCGGCGCCTCGCCGAGCAGCTGCCGCCGCGCTCGGCGCTCTACGTCACCGCCGACCACGGCATGATCGACATCCCGTTCACCCCGGACGCGCGCATCGACTTCGACGAGGACTGGGAGCTCCGCGCCGGTGTCTCGCGGCTCGGCGGCGAGGCCCGGGCCCGGCACGTCTACGCCGTGCCGGGGGCGGCCGCCGATGTGCTCGCGGTCTGGCGCGAGGTGCTGGGGGAGCAGATGTGGGTGGCGGGGCGCGACGAGGCCATCGAGGCAGGCTGGTTCGGCCCGCCGGGCGCGGGCGTGGACGACCGGGTGTACGCGCGGATCGGTGACGTGGTCGCCGCCGCCCGGGACGACGTCGCGATCGTCGCCACCGAGACCGAGCCCAACGAGTCGATGATGGTGGGCCTCCACGGTTCCATGACGCCCGTCGAGCAGCTGGTGCCGCTCCTCGAAGTCCGGTCCTGAGCCCCGGCCCCTCCGGTCCCTTCCTCCCCCCCCGTCTCACCCACGAACGAAAGGCATTGGCCTTCGCATGCCCGAGCTGGTGTTCTTCTCCGGAACCATGGACTGCGGAAAGAGCACCCTCGCTCTGCAGATCGAGCACAACCGCTCGGCCCGCGGCCTGCAAGGGATGATCTACACCCGCAACGACCGCGCGGGCGAGGGCAAACTGTCCTCCCGGCTCGGTCTGGTGACGGAATCCGTCGAGGCGGGGGAGGGGTTCGACTTCTACGCGCACGTCGTCGGCCACCTCTCCGCGGGCGGCCGGGCGGACTATGTCATCGCGGACGAGGCCCAGTTCCTCGCTCCCGAACAGGTGGACCAGCTGGCGCGCATCGTCGACGACCTCGAACTGGACGTCTTCGCCTTCGGCATCACCACCGACTTCCGCACCAAGCTCTTCCCCGGCTCCCAACGCCTGGTCGAGCTCGCCGACCGCATCGAGGTCCTCCAGGTCGAGGCGCTCTGCTGGTGCGGCGCGCGCGCCACCCACAACGCCCGGACGGTCGGCGGGCAGATGGTCGTCGAGGGTGCCCAGGTCGTCGTCGGCGACGTCAACCAGCCGGAGGCGGCGGTCGGTTACGAGGTGCTGTGCCGCCGTCACCACCGCCGCCGCCTCACCTCGGCGGCGGCCCGGGCGGCCACGCTCTCCCCGGACGTGCTGCCGGTGGACCCGGAGCCCGCCAACGGCAGGGCTAACGGGGTGTCCGCACCAGTGTGAGGACGGCGCCCTCCGGGTCCGCGACCGAGGCCGTCCGCCCGGCCGGCTCGTCGTGCGGGCCCCGCAGCACCCGTCCGCCCAGCTCCTCGGCGCGCCGGGCCGCGGCGTCGGTGTCGGCCACCTCGAACCAGGTGGTCCAGTGCGGGCGCCGCAAGGCCGCCCCGGCGCCGCGCACGGAGGCGACCGGCCGGCCGTCCAGGTGCAGCGTGAGCCGGTCGGCGTCGACCGAGTCGGCCGGCTTGAGCTCGTAGGGGAACAGGGCCTTGTAGAACTTCACGGCGACGGCCGCGTCATGGGTGAGCAGTTCGTGCCAGACGGGTGTCCCGGGCACCGCCGGCGTCCGGGGCCCCGACGCGTCCTGTGCCTGCCGGACGCCGAACGGGGCGCCGGCCGGGTCGGAGGCCAGCACCAGACGGCCCACGTCCTCGGCGGCGATCGGCCCCACGCCCACCGTGCCGCCGGAGCAGCGGATCCACTCGGCGGTGACGTCCGCGTCGTCGCTCGCCAGATAGGTGGTCCACTCCGTCGGCAGCCGCCGGTCGGGCGGCAGTTCACCGAGGCCCGCGACATCGCGGCCGTCGATCGTGGCGCGGACACAGGGGCCCAGCCGGCACGGCCCGGGGTCGGAGTAGGTCCAGCCGAACAGACCGCCGTAGAAGTCCTTCGTCGCTTCCAGGTCGTGCACCAGCAGGCTCGTCCAGCACGGAGTGCCGGGGACGTGCCGGACCTGCACCCTGTTCCGCTGTGGGGCGGAACCCCATACCTCGGTCATCGTCGCTCTCTCCTCGGACCATCGTGGTGGCCGCGCGACCCTCCCCAGCCTGACGGTAGGGGAGGTAGCCCCATGGGTTGCGGCGCGCGGGGTGGTGCAGGACGGTGCCTGTGCAGATCGTTGCACCACCGGTCGTGTCATGCCCCCCGGCCGCGCCGGATGACACTGGTTCCCGCGGGATCCAGCAGGAAGAGGCCGGAATTCGCGTTTCGCTTCCGATTCGGCGCCATTGCCGTCCAGTATCGATCGCTCGGTTGCCGTCCCGCCAGGGTGCCTGTCGGACGCAGGGGTGACTACGCCAGGATGGCTGCCATGAATCCGATCATCAGCGCAAGGGAATTGGCGGACCGGCTGGCGGCGGGGGAGCGGCCACCGCATCTCCTGGACGTCCGCTGGCAGTCGGGCGGCCCGTCGTGCCGGCCGGAGTACGACGCCGGTCACCTTCCCGGCGCCGTCTACGTCGATCTGGAGGACGAGTTGACGGGCCCGAGGGGGACGGGCTGCCGTCATCCGCTGCCGGACCCGGCCGTCCTCGGGGCCGCGCTGCGCCGCGCGGGCGTCACCGCCGACCGCGACGTGGTCGTGTACGACGGTGGTCAGGGCTGGGCGGCAGCGCGGACCTGGTGGCTGTTGCGCTGGACGGGGCATCCCTCGGTACGGGTGCTCGACGGCGGCCTGGCCGCGTGGACGGCGGCGGGCGGCGAACTGACGGCCGAGGTCCCGGCGGTCGCCGAGGGCGACTTCGCCCCGGAGCCCGGCGCCGTGCCGCTGCTCGACGCGGACGGTGCGGCGGCGCTCGCCCGGAGGGGCGTGCTGCTGGACGCGCGCGCCGGGGAGCGCTACCGCGGCGAGGTGGAGCCGCTCGACCCGGTCGCGGGCCACATCCCGGGCGCGCTCTCCGCCCCGACCACCGAGAACGTGGACGCCGAGGGGCTGTTCCGCCCCGCCGCCCGGCTGGCCGAGCGCTTCGCGGCGCTGGGCGCGGTGCCGGACGCGGAGGTGGGCGTCTACTGCGGCTCCGGGGTCTCCGGTGCGCATGAGGTGCTGGCGCTGGCGGTGGCGGGTGTGCCGGCGGCTCTGTACGCGGGCTCGTGGAGCGAGTGGACGGCGGACCCGTCCCGGCCGGTGGCCACGGGGGCACAGCCCGGCTGACGGTCCCGTCACGTCCCGTCGCCCGGCAATTCAGGCAAAAGGGTTACGGGGGAAGGTCCTCGCGGAAACACGCGAAAGGGTTGGAGCCGGGCAGAACTCCCCTGCCCGGCTCCCTGCCCTAGTCCTGTTTCTTGCGCCGCGTCCCGAAGACGATCTCGTCCCAGCTCGGGACCGCCGCCCTGCGGCCCGGCCGGACGCCGTCCGCCTCGGCCTGACGGTCCGTCGTACCGACCAGCCGCTCCCGGTGCCCGGCCACCGACCGGGGCATCAGCACATCCGCGTACGCCGACCCCGCGCTCGCCGCGGGGGCGGGCGGCTCGACGGCCTCCGCCTCCTCCGGCGGGACGTCGGCCGCGGGGGCCGCCGGGGGCGGCTCCGGTACGACCATGTCGCCCCGGAAGCTGGGTACGGCTTCGAGCAGGCTGGTCAGGGAGTCGCGCTCCTTGCCGCCGTCCTCGGCGGCGGGCGCCGCGGCGGCTTCGGCCGGCTCGGGGGCCGGCCGGTCCTGTGCCCGCTCCCGGGGCAGCCGGGCGATGCGCGGGACGAAGGGGAAGCTGGGCTCCGGGGTGTCCTCGGTCTCCCCGATCAGCGCCCGCGCCTCGTCGTCCAGCGCAGAGACGATCCGGCGCGGCGGGTCGTAGGTCCAGCTCGCGGCGCGCGGCTCACCGGCGACGCGGTAGACCAGCAGCACCTCCCAGGTGCCGTCGTCGCGTCGCCAGGAGTCCCACTGCGCCGTGTCCTTCTCGGCGCCGCGCAACAGGAGCCGCTCCGCGACCGCCTCGCCGAGCTGTGGACCGGTGCTCTCACCGGGGCGGCGCACCGGGGTCTTGCGGGCGCGCTCGGCCATGAACGCGCGCTCCGCGAGGACCGGCCCCTCGAAGCGGCGCACCCGCTCGACGGGGATGCCGGCGAGCTGCGCGACCTCCTCCGCGGAGGCGCCGGCCCGGATCCGGGCCTGGATGTCACGGGGCCTGAGGTGGCTCTCCACCTCGATCTCGATCTGGCCCAGGCGTGCGCGGTCGTTGCGCACGGCGGCACGCAGCCGCTCGTCGATGGGAAGGGTGTACTCCGTGCTGTCCGCAGCCTTGAGCACCAGCCGTGTGCCGTCGTTGGAGACGGCCACGACACGCAGTTCGGGCATGGGGACCTCCCGGGTGGTGCCTGCCGACGTCACGTGCGTCGCTGCTTCCGCTGGTCGAGTGTGGCCTGCCCGGGTAGCAGCCTGCCACAACATTGCCGAGTTGACGGGGCGAGAGCCGCCCGGGCCCCTCCCGTTGGGTCCGGGCAACCGGACGGGATACCGGGGCCGGGCTCGCCACAGTACTCCATTCGGACCACTGGGGGTGGAGCGGCGCGCCATCGATGTTCACGTCCGGCAAGGGAGTTGATTGCCCCCTCTTGCGCCGGAGACCTTCCCATGGGTGGCGAGGTTCACACAATCACCGGATTCGGAACTGTTCGTTACGCTCGAATGTCTCTTCTTACTGCAAGAGGTGCGAAAGGATCGACAGAGGTCGGAGATGGACGACAAAGCCGAAAGCGACGCAAAAGCCAAGGGCAAACGCCTGGACTTGAGCGTCGCCCAGGTCGCGGGCAGTGCGCTGGCGGCGGTGGTCGCCGCCCTGCTCGCCGGCAAGCTCGGTGTGTACGGCACGGTGATCGGGGCGGGCGTCGTCAGCGTCGTGGCCACCACCGGCGGCACGGTCTTCCAGCACCTGTTCAGAAGGACGGGCGAGCAGGTCCGCGACGTGGCCGTGCAGGCCGCGCGGCCCACACTGCGCCAGGTGCCGGTCGACGACGCGGGGCGCGCGGTCGACCGGGCGCGCGCCGCCGACGCACCGCCCGCCGCCGGCCTCGACCGCACTCAGCTGCTGAAGCAAGTCGGCACGGACCGTGACGACGACGCGACGCGGATGCTGCCGGAAGCGCACGCCGGTGCGTACCCCGGCGCGCACGACAGTGCGCACCCCGTTCACGGCTCCGAAAGGGTTTCCGGCACGTTCTCTGCAGGAACGACGCACGGCACCCGGTGGCGCGGCTGGAAACGGCCACTGCTGGCCGCCGGCGCCGTCTTCGTCCTGGCCATGGGCACCGTGACGGCGGTCGAGCTGGTGTCCGGGCAGAGCGCGGACGGCCGGAAGGACGGGACGACGATCCTGCGCCCGTTCCAGCAGGAGAAGCACACGAAGCAGGACCACAAGGACCGGCGGGACCAGCAGGACGCCGACCCCGGGAAGGGGACCGGCGACGGTCCGGGCCCCGGGCCGTCCGGTTCGCCGGACGCCGGCACCTCGGGGACCGGCGGCGAGGACGACGGCAAGAGCGACGGCAAGGGCGATGCGACGCCGACGCCCGACGCCTCGCCGTCGGGCGGCGATTCCGGCAAGCAGACCCCGGACCCGGGGAAGTCCCCCTCGGGCGGCGCCTCCCCGGACCCGGACCGGACCCCGGACGCGGGTGCCTCGCCGGACGCCGGGAAGGGCGACGGCGGGAGCAAGGGCGGCACGGCCGAGGGGACGGGCGACGCGGGCGGGCAGCCCACCGCGGGCTCCTGACCCCGGGGCTCAGTCCCCGAGCACCCGCCGCAGGTACGGGTTCCCGAACACCCGGTCCGGGTCCAGCCGGTCCCGGACCGCCGTGAACTCGGCGAACCTCGGGTAGACCCCGGCCAGGTACGCGGCGTCGCGGCCGTGCAGCTTTCCCCAGTGCGGCCGCCCGCCGTGCGCCGTCATGATCTCTTCCGCGGCCGAGAAGTACGCCCGGTACGGAGCGCCCCGGTACATGTGCACGGCGAGGTACGCGGTGTCCCGTCCGGAGGCGGTCGACAGCGGGATGTCGTCCGCGGGGGCGGTGCGGACCTCGACCGGGAAGGCGACCCGCAGCCGCCGCCGCTCGATGACCGCGCGCAGCTCCCGCAGTGCCGCGACGGCCGCGTCGCGCGGGAGGGCGTACTCCATCTCCAGGAAGCGGACCCGGCGCGGACTGGTGAAGACCTTGTAGGGGATGTCGGTGTAGGTACGGGCGGACAGCGCCCGGCCGGTGACCCTGGCGATGGCGGGCACGGCCGCGGGGACGGCCCGGCCCACCGCGCACACCGCGCCGAACAGACCGTTGGAGAGCAGCTCGTCGTCCACCCAGGCCCCGAGGCGGCCGAGGGGAGCGGCGGGGCCCGTGCTGCGGTTGTTGCGCTTGGTGGTGCAGTAGTCGGTGTGGGGGAACCAGTAGAACTCGAAGTGCTCGTTCTCCGTCGCGAGCCGGTCGAACTCCGCCGTGACCTGTCCGAAGGACATCGGCTCCTCCTGTGCGGTGAGGAGGAACTCCGGTTCCACGGCGAAGGTGATCGCGGTGATCACCCCCAGCGCGCCCAGGCCGACCCGCGCGGCCGCGAACACCTCCGGGTGCTCGGTCGCGGAACAGGTGAGCACCGAGCCGTCCGCGGTCACCAGTTCCAGGCCCCGGATCTGGGCGGCGATCGAGGCGGAGTCGCGGCCCGTGCCATGGGTGCCCGTGCTCACGGCGCCGGAGACCGTCTGCTCCATGATGTCGCCCATGTTCGTCAGCGACAGGCCCTGGGCGGACAGCGTCCTGTTGAAGTCGGCGAGGCGGGTCCCGGCCCCGACCGTCACCGTGCCGGCCGCCCGGTCGACGGACCGGAGCCCGGCCAGCCGGTGCGGGCGTATCAGCACACCGTCCGTGGCGGCCGCCGCCGTGAACGAGTGCCCCGAGCCGACGGCCTTCGCCCGCAGTCCCGCCGAGGCCGCGGACGTCACCGCGTCGGCCAGTTCGCGGACCGAGCCCGGTGTCACCGTGCGCGCCGGACCGGCGGTCACGTTCCCCGCCCAGTTACGCCACGCGCTCGTCCTCGCTGTCTCCGTCATGTGCGCCAGCCCCTCCCCGAGCCTGCGGAACGGATGTCCCTGCCCGCCGGGACCCCGACTCCGGCGCCGGCCGCAGCCGGCGGTACCCGAGGAACGCCCCGACGGCCGCCAGCGCCCCCGCCACGCCGGGCACCGCGTACCCCGCACCGGCCCCCGCGGCGTCCACCACCGCACCGGCGGCGGACGAACCAAGTGCCACCCCGACCGCCATCCCGGTACTCGTCCAGGTCATGCCCTCGGTCAGGTTCGCGCGCGGTACGTACTGCTCGACCAGGGCCATGGTGGTGACCATCGTGGGTGCGATGGCGAGGCCCGCGAAGAAGAGCGCCACGGCCAGGGACGTCAGGTTCCCGACCAGTTGCAGGGGGATCATACTCACGGCCATCACACACACCCCGACGAGCCACCGGCGGGCGGGGTCCCCCTTGGGGTGCAGCAGGCCGAACACCGTGCCCGCGATGCAGGATCCGAGCGCCCAGACGGCCAGCACCACGCTGGACAGCGCCTTGTGGCCCAGCTCCTCCGCGAAGGCGACGGTCACCACCTCGGTGGAGCCGAACAGGGCGCCCATCGCGACGGAGGCCCCCACGAGCACCTGCAGTCCGCGCGAGCGCAGGGCGGAGCCGCCACCGCCGTGCGCGGGCCCGGCCGGCGCCGGCTCGGTGGCGCGCTGCGCGGTCAGCCAGAAGACGCCGGTCAGCAGGAAGACGCCGGCGAGCAGCGGCCCGGCCTCCGGGAACCAGCCGGTGGACAGGCCGATGGAGAGGATCGGGCCGACGATGAACACGACCTCGTCGATGACGGATTCGGCGGAGTACGCGGTGTGCAGGTCGCCGGTGGAGTCGCGGTAGAGAGCCGCCCAGCGGGCCCGCACCATCGAGCCCACGCTGGGCACCGCGCCGACACCGATCACGAGGACGAACAGGGTCCAGTGGGGCCATCGCAACTGCGCGCTGAGCAGCAGCGCCGTCGTCGCCGCGAGCGCCAGCAGGGTGACCGGACGCATGACGCGACGCTGCCCGTACCGGTCGACCAGCCGCGAGACCTGCGGCCCCATCGCCGCGGTGGCCAGGGCGAGCGTCGCGGAGAGCGCCCCCGCCAGCCCGTACTCCCCGGTGAGCTCCGAAACCATCGTCACGATGCCGATGCCCATCATCGACAGCGGCATGCGGCCGAGCAGCCCGGCCGCGGAGAAGCTCTTGGCGCCGGGCGCGGCGAAAATCGCACGGTAGGGACTGGACAAGCCGGCTCCGCCCTGGAAAGAGGAACGAGGGGTTCGAGACGAGGGTGCCGTAAGGATCTTGGGTGGCCCATACAGATTACGGGTGAACCTGTGTTCGCCGCGCGGTATTTCCCGCCGCCCCGGAACCGCCTCCGGCGCGGCGGGCGGTGCCGGGTGACGCGGCTGTCAGTGGGGGGTGGCAGGATCGTGGTCATGTCGGATCAGCCAGCCCACGCCCCGTACGATGCCCTGCTGTTGCTCTCCTTCGGCGGCCCCGAGGGCCCGGACGACGTCGTCCCGTTCCTGGAGAACGTGACGCGAGGCCGCGGCATCCCCCGGGAGCGGCTCAAGGAGGTCGGGCAGCACTACTTCCTCTTCGGCGGCGTCAGCCCCATCAACGACCAGAACCGCGACCTGCTGCGCGCCCTGCGCGAGGAGTTCGCGGCGAGCGGCGTCGACCTGCCGGTCCACTGGGGCAACCGCAACTGGGCGCCGTATCTGACCGACACCCTGCGCGAGCTGGTCCGCGACGGGCACCGCCGTGTGCTCACCCTGGCCACCAGCGCCTACGCCTCGTACTCCGGCTGCCGCCAGTACCGGGAGAACCTGGCCGACGCGCTGGCCGCCCTGGAGGCCGAGGGGCTGCCCGTCCCGCGCGTCGACAAGCTGCGGCACTACTTCAACCACCCCGGCTTCGTCCGCCCCATGATCGACGCCACCCTGGCGGCCCTCGCCGAACTGCCCGAGGAGACCAGGGCCGGGGCGCACCTGGCCTTCACCACCCACTCCATCCCCACGGCCGCCGCCGACACCTCGGGCCGCGCCGAGGACCACGGCGACGGCGGCGCGTACGTCGCCCAGCACCTCGACGTGGCCCGCACCATCGCCGACGCCGTGCGCGCGGAGACCGGGGCCGACCGCCCCTGGCGCCTCGTCTACCAGTCCCGCAGCGGTGCCCCGCACATCCCGTGGCTCGAACCGGACATCTGTGACCACCTGGAGGCGGCGCACGGCGAGGGCGCCCCCGCGGTGGTGATGATCCCCATCGGCTTCGTCTCCGACCACATGGAGGTCAAGTACGACCTCGACACGGAGGCCAAAGCCAAGGCCGTCGAGCTGGGCCTGCCCGTCGCCCGCGCGGCGACGGTGGGCGCCGACCCGCGCTTCGCAGCCGCCGTCCGCGAGCTGGTGCTGGAACGGGCCGCCACCGAGCGGGGCGAGCGGCCCGAGCGGTGCGCGCTGGGCGCCCTCGGGCCCTCCCACGACCTCTGCCCCGTCGGCTGCTGCCCGGCCAGGGCGCCGCGTCCGGCCGCCGCGGGCGCGGACAGCCCCTACCGGTGAGCCGGCCGCACCCACCACCCGCCACCAGGCAAGGAGCACACCCGTGAACGCCCTCACCGACGCCCTCAAGGCCGAACTGCTGTCCGTCGCCCTGGAGGCCGCCGAGCGGGCCGGCGCGCTGCTGAGGGACGGCCGCCCGGCCGACCTCGGGGTGGCGGCCACCAAGACCAGCCCCATCGACGTCGTCACCGAGATGGACATCGCCTCCGAGAAGCTGATCACCGGCTTCCTCGCCGAGCGCCGCCCGGACGACGGGGTGCTGGGCGAGGAGGGCGCCAGCGCGCCGGGCACCAGCGGCGTGCGCTGGGTGATCGACCCCCTCGACGGCACGGTCAACTACCTCTACGGGCTGCCGTCCTGGTCCGTCTCCATCGCGGCCGAGCACGCAGGAGAGACCGTCGTCGGTGTCGTGGCGGCCCCCCTGCGCGGGGAGACCTACCGCGCGGTCCTCGGCCAGGGCGCCTGGGCCGGCGACCGGCGGCTGCGCGTCCGCCCCGCGCCGGACTTCCCCCAGGCCCTCCTCGGCACCGGCTTCGGCTACCTCGCCGCCCGCCGCACCGCCCAGGCCGAGGTGGTGCGCCGGCTGCTGCCCGAGGTCCGCGACATCCGGCGCGGCGGCTCCGCCGCCATCGACCTGTGCGACGTCGCCTGCGGACGGCTGGACGGCTACTACGAGCGCGGGCTGAACCCCTGGGACCTCGCGGCAGGTGACCTGATCGCCCGCGAGGCGGGGGCGCTCACCGGCGGCCGCCCCGGCGCCCCGGCCTCCGGCGAGCTGGTGGTCGCCGCCCCGCCCGGCTTCTTCGAGCCGCTCCAGGGCCGTCTGGAGGAGCTGGGCGCCTGGCACGACTGAGCCCGCCGCGGCACAGCGGAACGCCCCGGCGCACATCGCACCGGGGCGCTCCGCCCGCCCGCGGACGGATCAGGGGTCAGGCGGCGCTGACCTCGACACCGTGCTCCGCCGCGAGGCGGTGCAGGTCTTCCAGCTCCGCCTGTTCCATGTCGGCGAGAAAGTCGTCGCCGCTGCGGCGGGCCTGGTCGAGATCACTCCGAGTGCTCTCTATGCGCTGCAGAATGCCAGCGGTGAACGCGTCCATGCTGCGCCCCCTCCTGGGTCGGCTCGGTGGCACGGGGGTGTGCCGGGGGGTGTCCCCGACCGGGAGCCGGGGAGGACGATCACGTGCGTGGTGGTAACCCTGCGGTACGGCCTGGTCATGGCGTACCGCGGCACAGGGTCGTGATCGCGGGTGTGCAGACGTCTTCCCCACGGCCGTCGACGCGGAAACCTGCCGTCCGGAAACGGACGGGAACCCGCCTCCCCGGGCAGCCCGGAACCCCTTACCGCCGGTTTATCGGTGTTCGGGGCAGGATGGAGGGACCACCGGCGGTCGTCCGGCCTGCCTGCCGGGCCGCCGGAACCACCCCCGTACCCCCAGGCCCGTCGGGCCCCTGAGGAAGGAAGAGCCCGTGCGCGTACTCGTCGTCGAGGACGAGCAGCTGCTCGCCGATGCCGTCGCCACCGGACTGCGCCGGGAGGCCATGGCCGTCGACGTCGTGTACGACGGGGCCGCCGCCCTGGAGCGCATCGCCGTCAACGACTACGACGTGGTCGTCCTCGACCGTGACCTGCCACTCGTCCACGGCGACGACGTCTGCCGCAAGGTCGTGGAGCTCCAGCTGGCCACCCGCATCCTGATGCTGACCGCCTCCGGCGACGTCAGCGACCGCGTCGAGGGCCTGGAGATCGGCGCCGACGACTACCTCCCCAAGCCCTTCGCCTTCACCGAGCTGATCGCCCGCGTCCGGGCCCTGGGCCGGCGCACCACGGTCGCCCTGCCGCCGGTCCTGGAGCGGGCCGGCATCCGGCTCGACCCCAACCGCCGCGAGGTGTTCCGCGACGGACGCGAGGTGCAGCTGGCGCCGAAGGAGTTCGCGGTGCTGGAGGTGCTGATGCGCAGCGAGGGAGCCGTGGTCTCCGCCGAGCAGCTCCTGGAGAAGGCCTGGGACGAGAACACCGACCCGTTCACCAACGTCGTGCGCGTCACCGTCATGACGCTGCGCCGCAAGCTCGGCGAACCGGCCGTGATCGTCACGGTGCCCGGCTCCGGATACCGGATCTGATCCGATGCCTCCCGCGTCCCCCTCCTCCCCGCACCCGCCGGCGGCGGCGCCCCAGGCCCCGCCGCCCCCGCCGTCCGGCCCGCCGCGCCCCGCCTGGGACCCCCGCCAGCCGGTCGTGCGGCCGTTCCCGTGGCTGCGGCCCACCATCCGCATACGGCTCACCCTGCTGTACGGCGGGATGTTCCTGATGGCGGGCGTCCTGCTGCTCACGATCATCTACCTGCTGGCGGCGGACGCCATGCGGGAGGGCAGCTACCTGCCGTTCCGCTTCATCCAGGGCAACCTGGAGAGCACCGGCAGCGCCTGTCCCTCCCTCCGCCCCGGCACCCTCAACTCCGACGAGTTCAGCAACACCGTCCAGGCGTGCATGAACCACCAGCGCGCCATCGCCCTGGACGGCCTGCTGCGCCGCTCCCTGCTGGCCCTGCTCGGCCTCGCGGTGATCGCCTTCGCCTTCGGCTACGCCATGGCCGGACGGGTCCTCTCGCCGCTCGGCAAGATCACCCGCACCGCCCGCCGGGTCGCCGCCACGGACCTGACCCGGCGCATCGAGCTGGGCGGTCCGGACGACGAGCTGAAGGAGCTCTCGGACACCTTCGACGAGATGCTGGACCGGCTCGAACGGGCGTTCACGGCGCAGCAGCGCTTCGTGGCCAACGCCTCGCACGAGCTGCGCACGCCCCTGGCGATCAACCGCACCCTGCTGGAGGTCCATCTCTCCGATCCCGGGGCGCCCCCCGAGCTCCAGCAGCTCGGCAAGACCCTGCTCGCGACCAACGAGCGCAGCGAACAGCTCGTGGAGGGCCTGCTGCTGCTCGCGCGCAGCGACAACGAGATCGTGGACCGCAAGCCCGTGGACCTGGCGGAGGTCGCCTCCCAGGCGCTCGACCAGGCCCGCGGGGAGGCCCAGGCCAAGGGGGTGGAGCTGCGGGGCACCCGGCAGCCCGCCGTGGTCCAGGGCAACGGCGTCCTGCTGGAGCGCATCGCGCTGAACCTGGTGCAGAACGCCGTCCGGTACAACGTGCCGGAGGACGGCTGGGTCGAGGTCACCACCGAGTCCCGGCCGGGACAGGCGGTGCTGGTGGTGGAGAACACCGGTCCGGTGGTGCCCGCGTACGAGCTGGACAACATCTTCGAGCCGTTCCGCCGGCTGCGCACCGAGCGCACCGGCAGCGACAAGGGCGTGGGCCTCGGCCTGTCCATCGTCCGCTCGGTGGCCAGGGCGCACGGCGGGCGCATCACCGCGACGCCCCGGGAGGGCGGCGGGCTGGTCATGAGGGTGGTGCTGCCGACCTGACAGACTCCACGAGGCCGGGAATTCTGAGACAATGGCGCGGACACTGGTTCGCTTTGGGCGGAATTTTCCCGGTCTGATGGACGCTGTCGATGTGTGTGATCGATCACACGCAGAGACTTCCGGCCATCTACTCTCCGTGATCGGGTGCCCGACGGGAACGCCTGGAAAATGGGGGTTTCCGGGGGTCTTGATCACGGGAAGTACAGGAGATGGCGCTGCCACGAGCGGCCTGCGGACCGTGTACGGTCCCGTTCGCCACCCGATCCGATCACCTCTTCAGGTGTGCGGTTGGGTGTCGATTGAGTAACAGACCTTGATGTGAGGCAAAATCTCCGCCTCGGGTCGGGCACAAGTCCGGCCTCTCACGCGTTACGTGCGCTGGAGACACCGCAGACACCCAGAGGGGGAGAGCGACATGGCAACGGACTACGACACCCCACGCAAGACCGACGATGACGTCAACGAGGACAGCATCGAGGAACTGAAGTCCCGGCGGAACGACAAGTCGGCCTCGGCCGTCGACGTCGACGAGTTCGAGGCCGTAGAGGGCCTGGAGCTGCCGGGCGCGGACCTTTCCAACGAGGAACTGTCCGTGCGCGTCCTGCCCCGGCAGGCCGACGAGTTCACCTGCATGAGCTGCTTCCTCGTGCACCACCGCAGCCAGCTGGCCGGTGAGAAGAACGGCCAGCCGATCTGCCGCGACTGCGAGTAGGCAAGGGTCTGCGATGGCAGGCTCGGAACCGTTCCGGAAGCGGCTCTCGCGGCGGTCCGGGGCCCTTGGGCGTACGGGGGACGCCGCGAGGCCCGACGAGGCCGTGGAGCGCGATGCGGCCGACACGAACGCCGAGCGGGGCCCCCTGGCCTCGCTCGCCGCCGCGGTCGGCCGCGGCGGCAAGGTCGTGAAGGGCACGGACTCCCTTCCCGACGGCCGGTCCGCGGTGACCGGGAAGGCCAGGCGATGGAGCCGGGGCGCACGGGCGGGGCTGACCGCCGTCGCCGACCGGATCATCGCCAACGCCCCCCGGATCCCCGTACGGGACCTGGCGACCCTGCGCGGTCAGTTCCCGGGCCTCGGCCCGGAGGAGATCGCCGACAAACTGGTGGCCGGCGCCGCCTACGGCACGTCCACCGTGGGGGCCGGCATCGGGGCCGCGGCCATGCTGCCCGTCCCGCCGGCCATGCCGGCCGAGCTCGCCGCCGAGATCGTCGGCGTCGCGGCCCTGGAATTCAAACTCATCGCCGAGCTGCACGAGGTCTACGGCCTCCGGGCGCCCGGCACCACCCGCCAGCGCGCGGTCGCCTACCTCGCGGCGTGGGCCGACGAGCGCGGCGTGGACGTCACCAAGCCCACCAGCGTCAACGCGGCGCTCGGCGTCCAGCTCCGGCGCGAACTGCGGCAGCGGGTCCTCAAGCGCACCTTCCGCAACCTCCCCAACCTCGCGCCCTTCATGATCGGCGCGACCGTCGGGGCGGTCATGAACCGTCGCGACACCCGCAGGCTCGCCGACAAGGTCCGTACCGACCTGCGCCGGAGCCAGGTGCCCTGGGACGCGCTGCCGGCCCCGGAAGGGCCCTGAGCCGCCTCCTCCGGCCCCCGCGGCCCGCTCAGCCGCGTCCGGCCGCCACGGCGGCGGCCAGCCGCTCGGGGGAGCGGGTGGAGAGGTAGAGGTAGGGCGTCGGATCGGCCGGGTCCGTGACCTCGATCCGCAGGGCGGTGGGCACATACCCGCGCAGCAGCATGAACGCCCGGCTGTCGGCCTTGTGGGTGCGCCAGGCACGGGCCTCCTCCGGGTCCAGCACCCGGGCCTCGCCCAGCGCCTCGCACGGGATCCGCGCGTCCCCCGCCAGCAGGGTGTCCCCCACCACCCGGATCCGCACCGAGCCGTAGGCGCTGACCCCGATCGTCGCCAGCGCCACGCCTCCGACGAGACCGACGAGCATCGGAATGGTGCCGAGCGGCAGCGTGATCAGGGCCATGGCCACCCCGACGAGAACCGCGACGGTCCACCAGGAACGGGGCGCGGTCAGGCGTTCTTCGTAATGCTGCATGGGCCCAAGCTTGGCACGGGCGGGACCGGGCACCTCTCGCGCGGGTAAGGTCAGCCCCTGTGAGTGGAAGAACGACAGCGCTGACACCGCCGGCCGACGCCGGGCCGCCGGTGCGGCACCCCGAGGCCCCCGCGCCGGGTGAGGTCATCGGGGCGCACTACGAGAACTGCTTCGGCTGCGGTGGTGGCGTACCGCACGGCCTGCACCTGGAGGTACGGGCCCGCGAGGGCGTGGCCGTGACGGCCGAGTTCCGGGTCAAGGAGGCCCACCAGGGAGCCCCCGGCCTGGCACACGGCGGTGTGCTGGCCACGGCGCTGGACGAGACGCTGGGATCGCTGAACTGGCTCACCCGGGTCATCGCGGTCACCGGCCGGCTGGAGACGGACTTCCTGCGGCCCGTTCCCGTGGACAGCGTGCTGTACCTGGAGGCCGAGGCCGTCGCCGTCCACCACCGCAAGATCTACTGCACGGCCACCGGACGGCTCGGCGGTCCCGACGGGCCCGTCGCGGTCCGCGCGGACGCGGTCTTCATCGAGGTCGAGGTCGAGCACTTCATCAACAACGGCCGCCCCGCCGACATCAAGGCGGCGCTCGCCGACCCCGATCAGGTCAAGGTCGTCCGAGCCTTCGAGGT
The DNA here is from genome assembly GCF_013055795.1 of Streptomyces sp. I05A-00742. GTDB lineage: Bacteria > Actinomycetota > Actinomycetes > Streptomycetales > Streptomycetaceae > Streptomyces. The sequence continues at coordinate 239,464 of NZ_JABETO010000002.1, read as the reverse complement.
GAACCCGTGAGCCGTGAGCCCGTCGACGTCCTGATCCGCCGCGTCGACCCCGAGGTGCCGATCCCCTCCTACGGTCACCCGGGCGACGCCGGATGCGATCTGGTGACCACCGAGGCCGCCGTGCTCGCCCCGGGGGAGCGGATGGTGCTGCCCACGGGGGTGTCGATCGCGCTGCCCGACGGGTATGCGGCCTTCGTGCATCCGCGCTCGGGCCTGGCCGCCCGGTGCGGGGTCTCCATGGTGAACGCCCCGGGGACCATCGATGCCGGGTACCGTGGAGAGATCAAGGTGATTGTGGTCAATCTGGACCCGCGCGAGAGCGTGCGGTTCGAGAGGTTCGACCGCGTTGCCCAGTTGGTTGTCCAGCAGGTCGAGAAGGTCCGCTTCCACGAGGTGGCGGAGCTTCCCGGCTCGGCGCGGGGCGAAGGGGGCTTCGGGTCCACCGGGGGCCACGCAGCCGTGGGGCATGGATTCGCTTCGGTCGCCTCTGACCGGGAAGGACAGTGACGTGTTCGGTCGTCGCCGCAAGCGCAGCGAGGACGCCGTCGACCAGTTCGACGACGTGACCTCCGAGGAGTCCGCAGAGGACGCGGAGTCCGCACAGGACGCCGCGGCCGAGAGCCGGGTCCGGCTGGAGCCGGAACCGCGCCCGGACGGGCCGTGGGACGTCTCCGAGGTCCACGCACCCGCCGAGGACCGGGTCGACCTGGGCGGGATGTTCGTGCCGGGGGTCGAGGGAATGGAGCTGCGGGTCGAGGTCGCCGGGGACGCGATCGTCGCCGCGACCGTCGTGCTGCGCGACAGCGCGGTGCAGCTCCAGGCGTTCGCCGCCCCCAAGCGCGAGGGCATCTGGCACGAGGTGCGGGACGAGATCGCCGGCGGCATCACCCAGCAGGGCGGTGTCGTGGACGAGGTGCAGGGCCCGCTGGGCTGGGAGCTGCGGGCACAGGTGCCCGTCACCCTCCCGGACGGGACGAACGGGGTGCAGCTGGTGCGCTTCGTGGGCTGTGACGGACCGCGCTGGTTCCTGCGCGGTGTGATCTCGGGCCAGGGCGCGGTGCAGCCGCAGACCGCCGGAATGCTGGAGCAGATCTTCCGTGACACCGTCGTGGTGCGTGGTGAGTCGCCGATGGCGCCCCGCGACCCGATCGTCCTGAAGCTGCCCGACGACGCCCAGATGGTCGCCGAGGGCATGCAGGACGAGCAGCAGGGCTCGCGCTTCGCCGGAGGCGTGGAGCGCCTCCAGCGCGGACCGGAGATCTCCGAGATCCGCTGACCCAGACCGCCAACGGCCGCTCCGAGCGGCCGGATTGTGCCCTTCCGCCGGGCCGGAACCCCTTCCCAGGGGTTCCGGCCCGGCGGCGTTTTCGCAGGTCCACGGCGTCTCCGTATGAAACTCGTCAAGGGGGCGCTAATGGCCGTAAGAGAGGCGTCAACGCCTGCCGTACACCTCGGTAACAGAGGTTTCCTCTAGAGGTCCGTTCATATCCGAACTCTCTAGGAGCACACGATGGCCGACGTGGCCTTCGTCGCCACCGCAATCGCGGTCTTCGCGCTGGTGGCTCTCGTCGCCAAGGGGGTGACGAAGCTGTGAGCACCGAGAACATCGTCGGCCTGGTCGTGGCCGTCGCCCTGCTGGGCTACCTGATCCTCGCCCTCGTCTTCCCGGAGAGGTTCTGAGCACAGATATGAGCCCCGTCCTCTCCGGAGTCCTCCAGCTCACCGCGCTCGTCGCGGCGCTGGCGTTGGTCTACCGCCCGCTCGGCGACTACATGGCCCACGTGTACAGCTCCGAGAAGCACCTGCGCGCCGAGCGGTGGATCTACCGCCTCGTCGGCGCCAACCCCCGCGCCGAGATGCGCTGGCCCGCGTACCTGCGCGGCGTCCTCGCCTTCTCGCTCGCGAGCATCCTGTTCCTCTACCTGCTCCAGCGGGCCCAGGGCGTCCTGCCGAAGTCGCTGTCGCTCGGCTTCACCGCGATCAGCCCGGACCAGGCGTTCAACACCGCCGCGTCGTTCGTCGCCAACACCAACTGGCAGTCGTACTCCGGCGAGCAGGCCATGGGCCACGCCGTGCAGACGCTCGGTCTCGCGGTGCAGAACTTCGTCTCCGCCGCCGTCGGCATGGCCGTCGCCATCGCGCTGGTCCGGGGCTTCGCCCGGTCCCGGACCGGTGAACTCGGCAACTTCTGGGCCGACCTGGTGCGCGGCACGGTCCGCATCCTCATCCCGATCTCGGTGATCGGCGCGCTGGTCCTGGTCGCCTGCGGCGCCATCCAGAACTTCGCGGGCATCCACGAGATCGGTCAGCTCACGGGTGGCACGCAGCAGGTCAACGGCGGTGCCGTGGCCTCGCAGGAAGTCATCAAGGAGCTGGGCACCAACGGCGGCGGCTACTTCAACGCCAACTCGGCCCACCCGTTCGAGAACCCCAACGCGTTCTCCAACCTCTTCGAGATCTTCCTGATCCTCGTCATCCCGTTCGCGCTCACCCGCACGTTCGGCAAGCTGGTCGGCAACGTCAAGCAGGGCTACGCGATCCTGGCCACCATGGGCCTGATCTGGCTCGGCTTCACCGCGCTGATGATGTGGACCGAGTACGCCCACCACGGTGCCGCGCTCCAGGCGGCCGGCGGGGCGATGGAGGGCAAGGAACAGCGGTTCGGCGTCGGCGCCTCGGCGATCTTCGCGACCACCACGACCCTCACCTCGACCGGCGCGGTGGACTCGTTCCACTCCTCGTTCACCGGCCTCGGCGGCGGGATCACGCTGCTGGGCATGATGCTCGGCGAGATCGCGCCCGGCGGTGTCGGTTCCGGCCTCTACGGCATGCTCGTCATGGCGATCATCGCCGTGTTCATCGCGGGCCTGATGGTCGGCCGTACGCCCGAGTACCTCGGCAAGAAGATCGGCACCCGCGAGATCAAGCTCGCCGCGTGCTACATCCTCATCACCCCGACGCTGGTGCTGGGCTTCACCGCCCTGTCCATGGCGCTGAACGGCCCGCCGGAGTCGATCCTCAACACGGCGGGGAACTCCGTGAACGGCAGCGGCGCGCACGGCTTCTCCGAAGTCCTGTACGCGTTCACGTCCGGTGCCAACAACAACGGCTCGGCGATGGCCGGCCTGAACGCCAACACCCCCTGGTACAACACCACGATCGGCCTCGCCGTGCTGCTCGGCCGCTTCCTCCCGATGGTCTTCGTCCTGGCGCTGGCCGGCTCGCTCGCCGAGCAGAAGCCCGTGCCCGAGACGGCGGGCACGCTGCGCACCGAGAAGCCGCTCTTCGCCGGTCTGCTCGTGGGCGCGATCATCGTCATCACCGGACTGACCTACTTCCCGGCCCTGGCCCTTGGCCCGATGGCGGAGGGACTCTCATGAGCACGACCACCCCTGTCCGTACCGCTCCCGAGGACCCGAAGGACGAGCGGCCGCACGGCTCCGAGGAGCAGGGCCGGGTCTCCGGCGGTCTCTTCGACCCGGCGCAGCTGGTGCGGTCGCTGCCCGACGCCTTCCGCAAGCTTGACCCCCGGGTGATGGTCAAGTCCCCGGTGATGTTCGTGGTGGAGATCGGCTCGCTGGTCACCACCGTGCTGGCCCTGAAGGACCCGGGCGACTGGTTCGGCTGGACGATCACCGTCTGGCTCTGGCTGACCGTGCTCTTCGCCAACCTCGCGGAGGCCGTCGCCGAGGGCCGGGGCAAGGCCCAGGCCGACACCCTGCGCAAGGCCAAGACCGACACGGTGGCCCGCCGGCTGTCCGGGGGCACCGAGGAGTCGGTGCCGGGCACCGAGCTGCGGGTGGGCGACCTCGTCGTCTGCGAGGCGGGGGACATCATCCCGGGCGACGGCGACGTCGTCGAGGGCGTGGCCTCCGTCGACGAGTCGGCGATCACCGGCGAGTCGGCCCCGGTCATCCGCGAGTCCGGTGGCGACCGTTCGGCCGTCACCGGTGGCACCAAGGTGCTCTCCGACCGCATCGTCATCAAGATCACGACCAAGCCGGGCGAGACCTTCATCGACCGGATGATCAATCTGGTCGAGGGCGCGGCACGGCAGAAGACGCCGAACGAGATCGCGCTCAACATCCTGCTGGCGTCGCTGACCATCGTCTTCCTGCTGGCGGTCATCACCCTCCAGCCGTTCGCGATCTACGCGGGCGCCGAGCAGACGATGATCGTCCTGGCGGCCCTGCTGGTCTGCCTCATCCCGACCACCATCGGAGCGCTGCTGTCGGCGATCGGCATCGCGGGCATGGACCGGCTCGTCCAGCGCAACGTCCTGGCGATGTCCGGGCGCGCGGTGGAGGCCGCGGGCGACGTCTCGACGCTGCTGCTCGACAAGACCGGCACCATCACCTACGGCAACCGGCAGGCCGCCGAGTTCGTCCCGGTGAAGGGCACGATGGCCGCCGAGGTGGCGGACGCCGCACAGCTCTCGTCGCTCGCGGACGAGACGCCCGAGGGCCGCTCGATCGTCGTCCTCGCCAAGGAGAAGTACGGGCTGCGGGAGCGGCACGAGGGCGAGCTCGTCGGCGCCGAGTGGATCCCGTTCACCGCGCAGACCCGGATGTCCGGCGTGGACGTCGACGGCCGCAAGGTCCGCAAGGGCGCGACCGGTTCGGTCCTCGCCTGGGTCGAGGAGCGGGGCGGCACCGTCGCCGAGGACGCCCGCAAGCTCACCGACGAGATCTCGCAGGCGGGCGGCACCCCGCTGCTCGTCGCGCTGGAGGACGACAGGGGGGCGCGCGTCCTCGGCGTCATCCACCTCAAGGACGTCGTCAAGGACGGTATGCGCGAGCGGTTCGAGGAACTGCGCCGCATGGGCATCAAGACCGTCATGATCACGGGTGACAACCCGCTGACGGCCAAGGCGATCGCGGAGGAGGCCGGCGTCGACGACTTCCTCGCCGAGGCCACCCCCGAGGACAAGATGGCCCTCATCAAGCGCGAGCAGGCCGGCGGCAAGCTCGTCGCGATGACCGGCGACGGGACGAACGACGCACCCGCGCTGGCCCAGGCGGACGTCGGTGTCGCGATGAACACCGGCACCTCGGCCGCCAAGGAGGCCGGGAACATGGTGGACCTGGACTCCAACCCCACCAAGCTCATCGAGATCGTCGAGATCGGCAAGCAGCTGCTCATCACGCGCGGCGCGCTCACCACCTTCTCGATCGCCAACGACGTCGCGAAGTACTTCGCGATCATCCCGGCGATGTTCGCGGTGGCCTACCCGGGCCTGGACAAGCTCAACATCATGAGCCTGCACTCGCCCGAGTCCGCGATCCTGTCGGCGGTGATCTTCAACGCGCTGATCATCGTGGCGCTGGTCCCCCTCGCCCTCAAGGGCGTGCGCTACCGGCCCATGAGCGCGGACAGCATGCTCCGGCGCAACCTCGGGATCTACGGACTGGGCGGGCTGATCGCCCCGTTCATCGGCATCAAGATCATCGACCTGCTCATCTCCCTCATCCCTGGCATCGGGTGACGACACCATGAACTACTCCGTACGCAGCGCAGCCCGGCTGATGGGGGCGGGGCTCCGCGCCCTGCTCGTCCTCACCGTGGTCTGCGGGGTGATCTACCCGCTGGTCGTCACGGGCCTGGCCCAACTCGCCTTCCATGACAAGGCCAGCGGCTCCGAGGTGAAGGTGGACGGCAAGTCCGTCGGCTCGGCGCTCCTCGGCCAGAGCTACACGCTGGACAAGAAGGACAAGGACGGCAACCCGCTGCCGGACCCGAAGTTCTTCCAGCCGCGCCCCTCGGCGGCCGGGCCCAACGCCGAGAACACCCGCTACAGCCTGACCGTCTCGGGCGCGTCCAACCTGGCCGCCGACAGCAAGGTCCTGCGTGACGCCGTCGAACAGCGCCGTACGGACGTCGCCGCCTTCAACGGGGTCTCCCCGTCGTCGGTCCCGGTGGACGCCCTCACCGCCTCGGCCTCCGGCCTTGACCCGCACATCTCCCCGGCGTACGCGCGCCTCCAGGCGGCCCGGGTCGCCAAGGCCAACGGGCTGCCGGCCGACGAGGTCGAGCGGCTGGTGAAGGACCACACGGACGGGCGGCAGCTGGGCTTCATGGGCGAGGAGCACGTCAACGTCCTGAAGCTGAACGTGGCGTTGAAGAAGCTGGCCGCGTCCCGGTAGGGAGGCGGTGCTTCGAGGGGCCGTGCCGGATCCGTCCGGCGCGGCCCCTCCGCGCGTCCGTCAGCGGGTGGTGTAGCCGCCGTTGACGAACAGCGTCTGCCCGTTGAGCCACCAGCCGTCGGTGAGCAGGAACCTCACATACGGCACGATGTCCTCGATCTTGGTCAGATCGCCGTTCATGGCGGACGACTTGTGGTAAGCGATGGAGTCGTCCGACTCCGCCGGGTAGAAGAACCCGGTGTCCATCGGCCCCGGTGCGATGTTGTTGACCGAGATGTTCCGGCCGAACAGCTCCTTGGACAGGGCGCGGGTGAAGTGTTCGACGGGCGCCTTGCTGCCGGCGTAGACGGAGTACAAACCGGTGTAGGCGGCCAGCAGCGAGGTGACGATGGTGATGATCTTCCCGCCGTCCTCGACGCGCTTGGCGGCCTCGCGCATCATGAAGTACGCCGCCTTGGTGTTGACGGCGAACATCCTGTCGAACTCCTCCTCGGTGGTCTCGGTCATCGGCTTCTTGATGACCATGCCCGCGGTGTTGACCACGCAGTCCACCTTGCCGAACGCCTGTACCGCCGCGTCGAAGAGCCGCTCGACCTCGGCGACCCGGGTGAGGTCCCCCTGGTGCGTGACGGCCTCCCCGCCGGCCGCCCTGACGTCGGCCGCGGTCTGTTCCGCCTTGTCCCGCGAGGAATCGCTGTTGTAGTGGACGACCACCTTGGCCCCGTCGGGAGCGATCTCCCTGGCGATGAGGCTGCCGAGGTTTCTCGACGCGCCACCGATGACGACGACCTTGTCCTGGAGCGTGCGCGTGGGCATGGTCCCTCCTCGTCGAGGGGTGTCGGGACGGTTCGCGGCGGGAGCGGGCGCTCCTGGACGGCCGTGTGGCCGTCGTGGCCCGCTGCGGATGCCGCTTATGCCACGCTATTCCGGATCGTCCCGCTTCGCCTGCCGGGACCCCGAGGGCCCGGGTTCCTGCGGCGGCGCAGGCGTCCGCGCTGGTCACGGGGGAGCGGCAGGCGTCAGAGCTGCGTCAATACCTGACGTACGCTCCCCTCCGGACCGATATGTCCGGACCGTCCGCCGTAAGCTTCGACTGCGGCAGTGCAGCACTCAGGACGGAGAACCGGCCCGGTCACCGTCGCGAACGCCTGAAAGACAATGGGGCCATGGGACGCGGCAATCTCCGGATCTACCTCGGTGCGGCACCGGGCGTCGGCAAGACCTACGCCATGCTCTCCGAGGCCCACCGCCGCGTGGAGCGCGGCACCGACGTCGTCGTGGGGTTCGTGGAGCACCACGGGCGCCCACGCACCGAGGTCATGCTGCACGGCCTGGAGGAGGTGCCCCGCCATGAGATCACCTACCGTGACAGCACGTTCACCGAGATGGACGTGGACGCGGTCCTGGCCCGCCGCCCGGCCGTCGCCCTCGTGGACGAGCTCGCCCACACCAACGTCCCCGGCTCGCGCAACACCAAGCGCTGGCAGGACGTCGAGGAACTGCTCCAGGCCGGCATCGACGTCGTCTCGACCCTCAACATCCAGCACCTCGAATCGCTGGGCGACGTGGTCGAGTCGATAACGGGCGTACGGCAGCAGGAGACCGTCCCCGACGAGGTCGTCCGCCGGGCCGGCCAGATCGAGCTGGTCGACATGTCGCCACAGGCCCTGCGCCGGCGCATGGCGCACGGCAACATCTACAAGCCCGACAAGGTCGACGCGGCGCTCTCCAACTACTTCCGCCCCGGCAACCTGACCGCCCTGCGCGAGCTGGCGCTGCTGTGGACCGCCGACCGGGTCGACGAGTACCTGCGGCAGTACCGCACCGACCACGACGTCTCGACGATATGGCAGGCACGCGAGCGCATCGTCGTGGGCCTCACCGGCGGACCCGAGGGCCGCACCCTCATCCGGCGCGCCGCCCGGATGGCCGCCAAGGGCTCCGGCAGCGAGATCCTCGCCGTCTACATCGCCCGCAGCGACGGGCTGACCTCCGCCTCCCCCAAGGAGCTGGCGGTCCAGCGCACCCTCGTGGAGGACCTGGGCGGCACGTTCCACCACGTCATAGGCGACGACGTGCCCGCCTCGCTGCTGGAGTTCGCGCGCGGGGTCAACGCCACCCAGATCGTCCTCGGCTCCAGCCGCCGCAAGACCTGGCAGTACATCTTCGGGCCCGGCGTCGGACAGACCGTCGCCCGGGACTCGGGCCCCGACCTCGACGTCCACATCGTCACCCACGAGGAGGCCGCCAAGGGGCGGGGACTGCCCGTCGCCCGCGGCGCCCGGCTCGGCAGGGGCCGCATCGTGGCCGGCTGGATCGTCGGCGTGCTCGGCCCCGCCCTGCTCAGCCTGCTGCTCACGCACGTCGTCCCGGACCTGGGGCTGGCCAACGACATGCTGCTGTTCCTGTGCGCGACGGTGGCCGCCGCCCTGCTCGGCGGCCTGCTGCCGGCGCTGGCCTCGGCGGCCTTCGGCTCGCTGCTGCTGAACTACTACTTCGTCGAGCCGGTGCACCGGCTGACCATCACCAACCCGAAGAACATCGTCGCCATGGCGATCTTCGTCTTCGTCGCGGTCTCCGTCGCGTCCGTGGTCGACGTGGCCGCCCGCCGCACGCACCAGGCGGCCCGGCTGCGGGCCGAGTCGGAGATCCTCTCCTTCCTCGCCGGCAGCGTGCTGCGCGGCGACAACAGCCTGGAGGCGCTGCTGGAGCGGCTGCGGGAGACCTTCGCCATGGACTCCGTCGCCCTCCTGGAGCGCGCCAGCGACGTCGACCCCTGGACCTGCGCCGCGAGCGTCGTCACCCACACCGGCAAGCCGCTGCTGCGCCCCGAGGACGGCGACGTGGACATGCCGGTCGGCGACACCATGGCGCTGGTCCTCGCCGGCCGCGTCCTGCCCGCCGAGGACCGCCGGGTGCTCGCCGCCTTCGCGGCCCAGGCGGCGCTCGTCCTGGACCGCCAGCGGCTGGTCGGCGAGGCCGAACGGGCCCGCAGGCTGGACGAGGGCAACCGCATCCGGACCGCCCTGCTGGCCGCCGTCAGCCACGACCTGCGCACCCCGCTGGCCGCCATCAAGGCCGCCGTGACCTCGCTGCGCTCGGACGACGTCGCCTGGTCCGAGGAGGACGAGGCCGAGCTGCTGGCCGGCATCGAGGACGGCGCCGACCGGCTCGACCACCTCGTCGGCAACCTCCTCGACATGTCGCGGCTCCAGACCGGCACCGTCACCCCGCTCATCCGCGAGATCGACCTCGACGAGGTGGTCCCGATGGCGCTCGGCGGCGTCCCGGAGGGCAGTGTCACCCTCGACATCCCCGAGACCCTGCCGATCGTCGCCGTCGACCCGGGCCTGCTGGAACGCAGCGTCGCCAACATCGTCGAGAACGCCGTCAAGTACAGCCCGGCCGGCACGCCCGTGCACGTCGCGGCCAGCGCCCTGGGCGACCGGGTCGAGGTCCGGGTGGCCGACCGCGGGCCCGGCGTCCCCGACAGCGCCAAGGACCGGATCTTCGAGCCCTTCCAGCGCTACGGCGACGCCCCGCGCGGTGCCGGCGTCGGCCTCGGCCTCGCGGTGGCCCGCGGCTTCGCCGAGGCCATGGGCGGCACGCTCGCGGCCGAGGACACCCCCGGCGGTGGTATGACCATGGTGCTCACCCTGCGGATGGCGGCGGGACGCCCGCCCGTGCGCCCCGACCTCCCGGCACAGGCCACCACATGAACCGTCCGGCCGCTCCCCGTCGATTTCCCGGGCCCCAGGACGGGGCCCGCATGAACAGCAGAGGTGGTTCCGCATGAACCGGGTGCTCGTGGTGGATGACGAGCCGCAGATCGTCCGCGCTCTTGTGATCAACCTCAAGGCCCGCAAGTACGAGGTCGACGCCGCCCCCGACGGCGCCACCGCGCTCCAGCTCGCCGCCGCCCGCCACCCCGACGTGGTCATCCTCGACCTGGGCCTGCCCGATATGGACGGCGTCGAGGTGATCAAGGGGCTGCGCGGCTGGACCCGGGTGCCGATCCTGGTGCTCTCGGCCCGCCAGACCTCCGACGAGAAGGTCGAGGCGCTGGACGCGGGGGCCGACGACTACGTCACCAAGCCGTTCGGCATGGACGAGCTGCTGGCCCGGCTGCGCGCCGCGGTCCGCCGCGCCGAGCCCACGGGGGCCGCGGCGGCGGGCGACGACGCGATCGTCGAGACGGCGGCCTTCACCGTCGACCTGGCGGCGAAGAAGGTCAACCGCGGGGGCCGGGACGTGCGGCTCACGCCGACCGAGTGGCATCTGCTGGAGGTGCTGGTCCGCAATACGGGCCGTCTCGTCAGCCAGAAGCAGCTCCTCCAGGAGGTCTGGGGCCCGTCGTACGGCACCGAGACCAACTACCTGCGCGTCTACATGGCACAGCTGCGGCGCAAGCTGGAGCAGGATCCGTCGCATCCGAAGCACTTCATCACGGAGCCGGGGATGGGGTATCGGTTCGAGACGTGAGGCGGCGGGGGCGGACAGGAATGCTCCCGGAGGCGCCCGGGGCACCCGCTGCGCCCGGGGCGTCCGGCCAGGTGCGGAGAAGCTGTCGTCACAGGGCTGCAAGGGGTCTGCCCGACCCCGGTACGCTGGGTTCATGAGTGCCGTACCCCGTTCCGAGAAGCCGACCGGCCGTTTCCGCCGGATGCTCGACCGGCTTTCCACCTCGCAGGAGGAGCTGCACGACGCCGAGCTGCAGCAGGACGCGGAAGCGGTGGGCTGCACGAAGATAGGCGACTGCGGCGACCGGCAGATAGTCAAGGTCACCGGTACGCTGCGGACCGTCACCCTGCGTCCGCGCGCCGGGGTGCCCGCCCTGGAGGCCGAGCTGTTCGACGGGTCGGCCGCCCTGGACGTCGTGTGGCTGGGGCGCCGTTCCATCGCCGGGATAGAACCGGGCCGTAAGCTGATCGCCTCCGGCCGGATATCCATGAGCCGTGGCCGGAGAGTGCTGTTCAACCCCCGATACGAACTCCGACCGCTCGGACAGGAGTAGCCCTTGTCGTCTCTCGACGAGCCGATGGACCGGCCGACCGGAAAGCACCGGGACGACGGGTCCCGCTCGGCCACCGAAGCCGCGCTGTTCGAGGCGTTCGGCGGTGTCCGGGGCATGGTGGAGACCACCGTGCCCGGCCTGGTGTTCGTCGCGGTGTTCACGGTCAACCGGAACATCCACACGGCGGCCATCGCCGCCCTGGCCCTGTCCCTCGTGCTCGGGGCGGCCCGGCTGCTGCGCAAGGACACGCTCAAGCACGCCTTCGGCGGTGTCTTCGGGGTGGCCTTCGGCGCCGTCTTCGCGATGATGTCCGGCGACGCCAAGAACTTCTATCTGCCGGGCATGCTCTACTCCCTGGGCCTGGCGGTCGCCTACATCGTCACGGCGATGCTCGGCGTCCCGCTGCTCGGCCTGATCCTCGGCCCGGTGTTCAAGGAGAACCTCTCCTGGCGCACCCGTAACCCGGGCCGCAAGAAGGCGTACACGAAGGCCAGTTGGGCCTGGGGGCTGATCCTGCTCGCCAAGTCGGCGGTGCTCTTCCCACTCTACTGGTGGGGCGACGCCACCCAGCTCGGCTGGGTCAAGGTGGCCCTCGGCATCCCGCCGATGCTGCTGTCCGTCTATCTGACCTGGATCTTCCTGGCCAAGGCGCCGCCGCCGATCGACGTCTTCGCGGAGCAGGAGGCCGCGGAGGCGGCCGAGCGCGAGGCGAAGGCCGCGGCGGACAAGGTGACCCCGTAACGCCGCGTACGGAACGCCGAGGGCCCCCGGGACACGTCCCGGGGGCCCTCCGCCGTCCTCGCGCCGGTCAGCCGGCGTTCTCCTCGGGGCTCTCCTCGCGGCGGACCGACAGCAGGTCCTCCAGCTGCTCCTCGCGCGCGGGCGCCGCGACGAACAGCAGCTCGTCGCCGGCCTCCAGCGCGTCCTCCTTGTTGGGGGTGAGGACGCGGTTGCCGCGGATGATGGTGACCAGCGAGGTGTCCTCGGGCCAGTCCACGTCGCCGACACGGGTGCCGGCCAGCGCCGCCTCCGGGGGCAGCGTCAGCTCGACCAGGTTGGCGTCGCCCTGGCTGAAGCGCAGCAGCCGGACCAGGTCGCCGACGCTCACGGCCTCCTCGACCAGCGCCGACATCAGGCGCGGCGTCGAGACGGCCACGTCCACGCCCCACGACTCGTTGAACAGCCACTCGTTCTTGGGGTTGTTCACCCGGGCCACGACGCGCGGCACGCCGTACTCCGTCTTGGCCAGCAGCGAGACCACCAGATTGACCTTGTCGTCACCGGTCGCGGCGATCACCACGTTGCAGCGCTGGAGCGCGGCCTCGTCGAGGGAGGTGATCTCGCAGGCGTCGGCCAGCAGCCATTCGGCCAGCGGCACCCGCTCCACCGAGATGGCGGACGGCGCCTTGTCGATCAGCAGGACCTCGTGCCCGTTCTCCAGCAGCTCGCCGGCGATCGAGCGGCCGACGGCGCCGGCGCCCGCAATGGCAACTCGCATCAGTGCCCACCTTCCTCGGGGCCCTGCGCGAACGCGGCCTCCACCTTCTCGACCTCGTCGGTGCGCATCACCACATGCACCAGGTCACCTTCCTGCAGCACCGTCGAGGACGACGGGAGCATCGCCTCGCCCAGCCGGGTGAGGAAGGCCACCCGTACGCCGGTCTCCTCCTGGAGCCTGCTGATCCGGTGCCCGACCCAGGCCTCGGCGGCCGGGACCTCGGCGAGCTGGACGCCCCCGGTGGGGTCGCGCCACAGGGGCTCCGCGCCGGACGGCAGCAGCCGCCGCAGCATCTGGTCGGCGGTCCACCGGACGGTGGCCACCGTGGGGATGCCGAGCCGCTGGTAGACCTCGGCGCGGCGCGGGTCGTAGATGCGGGCCGCCACGTTCTCGACGCCGAACATCTCGCGCGCCACCCGGGCGGCGATGATGTTGGAGTTGTCGCCGCTGCTCACCGCGGCGAAGGCACCCGCCTCCTCGATGCCCGCCTCGCGCAGGGTGTCCTGGTCGAAGCCGACACCGGTCACCCGTCGTCCGCCGAAGCCGGAGCCGAGGCGCCGGAAGGCGGTCGGGTCCTGGTCGACGACCGCGACCGTGTGGCCTCGCTGCTCCAGGGTCTGGGCCAGGGCCGAGCCGACCCGCCCGCACCCCATGATCACAATGTGCACGACGCCTGCCCCGTACTCCGGAATTCCGCGTTGACCTGCACCAACACCCTGCTCACTTCTTCCTGCTCATCCGAGCCCATCCGGCACCGGCCGGCCCTCGCTCCCTGTTGCGACGGCCGACGTCACCGCTTCGACCGCGCCCACGGGTGTCTCGTTCCGTCGGCGCACGGCACCACGGTAGCCGCAACGCCCCGTGGGCCGACCCCCCGGACCCGCCGTCCGGCCGCACCACCGCCGGCCGCCGGTGCGCGGAGGGCGCCCGGAGGGGCGCGCGGTGGCCCCGGCACACCCGTGTACACGGCGCACGGCCGTCGGCGGGGGCGCGTTCCGGCTCCCCGGCGGCTCCCCGGCGGCCCCTGGTGGCCGCACCACCCCCGGACAGGTCAGCCGGGTGCCCAGCGCACCTGTGCCCGGTGAGGGCCCCGCGGCGAGGCTGGTGTCAAGCCCAGCCAGTGCGTGACAACGAAGTGGGGACAGGGATGAGTGGGACGGCTGTGCACATGCCGAGGTCCGGACGTCTGCCGCTGCCGGCCGGGTCCGAAGCGCGCGACCCGGTGTTCACCGACCTCTGCGCGCCCCTCTTCGCCTCTCTGCCCCGCAACGACCAGCGCCGCCGGGGCGAGGCGTACCTGCGCGGACTGCTGGGGGTGAGGGGGCGCAAGTCCATCCGCAACATCGCGGCGCTGACCGAGGGCCCCGCCGCCGAGCAGAGCCTGCACCACTTCATCTCCAGCTCCACCTGGGACTGGGCGCCGGTGCGCCGGGCCCTGGCGGACTACGTGGTGCGGGCCGCGCCCCCGCAGGCGTGGGTGGTGCGCCCCATGACGATCCCCAAGGCGGGCGACAACTCCGTCGGCGTGGAGCGCCGCTTCAGCGCGGTCGCCGGCCAGGTGCTCAACTCCCAGCAGGCCGTGGGGGTGTGGGCGGCCTCGCCCGAGCTCAGCGTCCCGGTGAGCTGGCGGCTCCATCTGTCCGGCACCTGGCTGGACGACCCGGTGCGCAGGCGCCAGGCGGCGATACCGGACTCGGTGACCGAGGAGACCCTGGGGGAGTGCGCGGTCGAGGCGTACACCGGCATGACGAAGGGCTGGGGCCTGCCGGTGCGGCCGGTGGTGCTGGACGCCCGGGAGGCGGACACCCTGGCGGCGCTTCCCCGGCTGCGGGCGGCCGGCGTCCCCGTGCTCGCCCGGGTCGGCTGCAGCCTGCGGCTGACGCTGTCCGAGCCCACCCTGCCGGGGCGCGGCGGCACCCTGTCCGCCCAGCACATCATGGGCGCCGCCCGGGACCTCCGGCGTCCCGTTCTCCGGCGTGACCACGGGGCCCACGGAGGGGTGCGCACCACCCTCACCGCGGCCGTGCGGGTCGGCCTGCCGGCGCGGCGGCAGGCGGTCGGCGGGCCCGTCCGCCGCCGGGAGATGCTGCTGCTCGGGCTGGGCGACAGGGCCGGGCGGTGGCCCGAGGAACTCTGGCTCACCGACCTGCTGAACGTGCCGCCGGCCGTGCTGGTGCGGCTGACCCGGCTGCTGGAGCGGGTGGACCGGGACTTCCACGACATCTCCGACGAGGTGGGCGTCCGGGACTTCGCCGGGCGCGCCTTCGACGGCTGGCACCGGCACGTCACCCTCGCCTCGGCCGCGCACGCGGTCGCCGCGCTGCGGCGCCGGGACGCGGCGGGCGCCGCGGAGGCCGACGAGGCGGGCGGCGCGTGCCTGGGTCAGGTGTCCTGAGGCCCGTCCGGGGCGGCGTCCGGCGCCGGGGGCGCCGCCGGGCGGCCCAGGGTGTCCCGGACGCGGAAGACGCGCAGCGCAAGCTGCACCTCCAGGGCCCGCGCGGGCTCCTGCCACCCCGGGCCCAGCAGCTCGCCGATGCGTTCGAGCCGGCGGGCGACGGTGTTGGGGTGGACGTGGAGCTTCTTGGCCGCGTTGGTCGGGCTGCCGCCCGCCTCGAAGTACGTCTCCAGGGTGCGGGTGAGGTCCGTGAACCGCTGCTCGTCGTAGTCGAGCACGGGGCCGAGGGCCGAGTGGACGAACCCCTCGACGTCGTGGTGGTCCGACAGCAGCACCCCGAGGAAGCCCAGGTCGCGCAGGGAGCCGGCGCGTCCGGTGGCGCCCAGCGAGGTCATCGCCTCCAGACAGCGCAGCGCCTCCTGGAAGGCGCGCGGGACCGACGCCGGGTCGGCGACCGGCCCCGCCGCCCCCACCGTCACCGGGTGCTCCAGCAGCGGGGCCAGCTCGGCGGAGACCGCGCGCGCCGCGGCCCCCGGGTCCGTGCCCGGCAGCAGCAGCACGGCGCAGCCGTGGTGCATGGCCTTGAGCCCCTTCTGCCGGTAGGCGTACGACGACGCCCAGACGGCGGGTCTGCCGCGCACCTCGCCCTCGGGCCGGGCGACGACGACCACATGGTCCTTCGCGAGGTCGATCCCCAGCCGGCGGGCGCTCAGCTCCAGCTGCCGCGGCGGGCGCTGCGGGCCGAGCAGCAGATGGCCGAGAAAGTCCTCGCGGACCTGGCCCTCGGTGATGGCGGTCCGGCTGCTCTCCACGAGCAGCTGGACGGACACGGCCTGGGCGACCAGCCGGATCAGCCGTTCCTCCGCCGCCGTCCACCGGCGTTCGCGGCGCAGCATGAGCATGCCCAGATGGCCGGTGCCCGCGGCGATCGGCACGGCCCAGAACCCGCGGGCCACCTCGACGGGCTCGCGGGCGGCGTGCGTCCTCAGACCGGAGATCAGCACCTGGTCCGCCCCGCACTCGGGCGGGTCGCCGGCCGTCGTCAGCAGGGTGCCGTCGGCCGCGAAGATCCGGACGTCGGCGTCCAGTTCGCGGCGGACCTCCGCGGCGAGGGCGGACAGGTCGCCGTCGTCCAGGACCAGTTCGATCAGCCGGTGGTGTGTGTCGCTGAGCCCCCGGGCGCCCCGCAGTCCCGCCTCGACGGTGGTGGTGCGGTGTTCGAGTTCGGCGATGAGGGAGGCGTTCCGCTCCGTCAGCCGGACCTGCTCGATGGCGACGGTGGCCAGGCTCGCGAGCGAGCCGAACAGTGTGACCTCGGCGGGCGTGTAGTGCCGCACCTGGCGGTCCCCGATGTACAGGGCGCCCACCGGGCGGGTGCCGTGCACCATCGGCACGGCGAGGATGGCGCGCAGCCGCTCGACCCGCACCACGTCGTCGATCGCGGGGCTGTGGTCGATGCGCTCGTCCGCGAGGTAGTCGGGGGTCCAGAAGGGCGACGGGTTGTCCTGCCGGATGGTGGCGGAGCCGAGGCCGGTGCCGGGGGCGACGCGCAGGCCCATGTTCCGGTCGGTGATGTGGCCCTCGGAGGCGCGGACGACAGGGCCGTCCTGGCTCTCGTCGTGGAGGGCCATCCAGGCCATGTCCGCCGACAGCAGCAGGCGTGCCCGCCGGACGACGGCCTTCATCAGGGTGCCCAGGTTCCGGTGGGCCGCCATGTCGAACGAGGTGTCGAGAAGGGCGGTGAGGTCCGCGGCCTGCTGCTGCTCGGCCTCGATCCGGGACCGGACGGACAGGCCCAGGCGGACGGCCCGTTCCAGCGCGGCCAGCCGCCCGGCGTCGGCGCCCGCCCGTCGCGCGTCCGCCAGGAGCGCCTCGTACCGGTCCGGCGGCGCGCCGCCGTCCAGTAGTTCCAGTACGGCGAACATCGCGTCGCCCGCTGTGTCTCGCGACACGTGCCCCTCCCTGGTACTGACCGCGCTCGTACGGCACGGCACGCTCGGCCGCAGGTGGACCGGTAAGCCCCAACCCCCCGTTGTGTCACCTACTGGGCCAATGCGCCAAGGTATGCGAAGCACACAAGTGATGCAAGGGTCAAGAGGGCGTCCCGGGATCATTCCGGGAGGGGGCGGGGCCGCCGGGGGCCCGGAGCTGCTCGGTGACGGACGTCCTCAGCGCCTCCCACGCGGCGGCCAGCTCCGCCAGGCGCCGGGCCTCCTGCTCGTCCGCCGTCCTGTCGAGGGAGATCCCGAGCCGCTCCACACGGGCCACCGCGGTGCGGGCCGGACCGTGCTCGTCCGTGAGGGTGTCGCCCGTCAGCCGGCACTCCCGGGTGGCCGCCTCCAGGCCGGCCGCGGACACGGCGACGCCGGTGCCCCAGGCGACCAGGGACTCCACCCGGCGGAGCACCCGGGCGGTGCCGGCCCCGGGGCCGCCGACGTGCCACAGGAGCCGGGGCGGCCGCGCCCCCGCACCGGCCAGCGTCCGCCACCGGACGCTGCCCAGCCGCTCCTCGTAGCACCGGTAGGCGAGCCGGGCCACGGCCTGCGCCACCGCGCCCCGCAGGGCGTCGGCCTCCGCCGTGGCCAGGGCGGCGAGGCGCGCGTCGACCGCGTCCTCCAGCCGGCCGATGGCGAACGAGGTGCAGACCGGCGTCCGGCAGAGGTCCAGGCCCGCCGCGCGCGCCTGTTCCAGGCCGTCGAAGCAGGCGTCGAGGGCCTCGCCGTAGCGCCGCACGGAGAAGATCTCCGTGAGATGGACGCCGATGCCCCGGCTCAGGCAGGTGCGGGCCGCCTCCAGGCCCGCGGCGGTCGCCGGGATCTTGACCAGGGCATTGCGGCGGCACGCGGCGCGGTGCAGCTCCTCTGCGGCGGCGACCGTCGCGCCGGGGTCGTGGACCAGGCGGGCGTCCAGGTCCATCGAGGCGTACCCCTCCAGGCCCCGGCAGGCGTCGAAGACCGGGCGCAGGGCGTCACACGCGGAGCGCAGGTCGTAGGCGCACAGGGCCAGGACGGCGGTGTCCGGGTCGACCGAGCGGCGCGCGAGGTGACGCAGCTGTTCCCGGCAGCCGTCGTCCGCCGCGACATCCGCGGCGAGGACGTCCGGATCGGAGGCGGCGCCGCGCAGCCCGGCGGCCATCGGGGCGGGACACCGCTCGGGAGTGAGCTGTGAGCGGGAGAAGCCGTCGAGCCAGGGGGAGACGCCCTCGGCGGCCAGGGCGTGCAGGGGGCTCGCGGTCGAACCGATCACGTGCTCTCCCATGGAACGCGGCCCCTCCTCCAGGTCGGAACTCCCCACACTCGCTGGCACTTTAGGGCGGGAACGCCCCGCGGTCGAACGGTCCGCCACTACTTCGTCACATACGGACCCAAGGGCCCCGGACAGCCGAATGCGGGTGATGCGCCGGAGAGTTGACGTACTGCGCGGTCTGTCGTGGCCGGGCGTCCGGCGGCGGCCCAGGATGGTGCGGCACCGATTCTTCCCCAGCCGACCAGTGAAGGAGCCCGTGCGGCCATGACCAATGTCGCCGTCATCTACTACTCGTCCACCGGAAACGTGCACAGGATGGCCGAGGCCGCCGCGGCCGCGGCGGAGAAGGCGGGCGCCGAGGTGCGGCTGCGCCGGGCCGCCGAGCTCGCGCCGCAGAGCGCGATCGACGGCAACGAGGCGTGGGCCGCGCACGCCGCCGCCACCCGCGACGTCCCCGTCGCGACGCTGGAGGACCTGGAGTGGGCGGACGCCGTCCTGTTCGGCACCCCGACCCGGTTCGGCCTGCCGGCCGCCCAGCTGAAGCAGTTCCTGGACACGACCGGTGGTCTCTGGTTCCGGGGAAAGCTGATCAACAAGGTCGTCTCGTCCTTCACTTCGACGAACAACGTCCACGGCGGGCAGGAGTCCACCATCCTGGCCCTCAACAACACCTTCTACCACTGGGGTGCCATCATCGTCCCGCCCGGCTTCGCCGACCCGGTCCAGTTCGAGAAGGCCAACGGCAACCCGTACGGGGCGAGCAGCGTCACCGACGGCGTCCCCGGCCAGGTGCACGCGGACAACCTCTCCGCCGTCGCCTTCCAGGCCACCCGGGTGGTGGAGATCGCCACGGCCCTCCGGACCGGGCTCGCCACCGCCTGACGGTCTCCGGCGCGGACGGGCCGCCGTCCGTCCATCGATGAACATCGGCCGGATCCCGCCGGATCTCGCGGGATCATGGCCGGAAATACTCCTATCGCCTCTCGTTCGCCCCGTCATGGGCGGCCGGGAGGCGTTTGTATGTTCGCAATTCGAGAAGGAGAGCGGACGCAGGGTCACGGGTGTGGTTGGATGATCCACGTATTCCGCTTTTGGACGGGACGTCAGGACGCCGTTGACCTGTCCTGCCGCCCGCGTACCTCGGCGTCCAAGAGGAATTGATGTCGCATCACATACCGGAGGCGGGGATCTGGTGCCTGGTGGTGGCACTGGTCGCCGTGGCGGTCCTGCTGGTCCGTCAGCGGCGGATCACCACCGCGCTGCGGGCCCGCGCCGCCGCACTGGAGGAGAACGTCCGGGAGCGTGACGAGGAGGCCGCGCGCCTGGTCGATGTGCGGCTGCCGGCCGTCACGGACTCGGTGAACAAGTCCGCGCCGCTGCCCGGCCTCCTGGACGAGCGGCTCACCGGCACCGCGTTCGCCCACAGCCTCCAGGCCGTGATGGAACTCTTCGCCCAGTCGGTCGACAAGGCCCAGGAGCGCGCCGACCAGTCCGCCAAGGCCGCGCTCCGGGCGTCGATGCGCGCCCTCCAGGGACTGGCGCACGAGCAGCAGCAGGCCATCTCCGGCATGCAGGAGCGGCACGACAGCCCCGACGTGCTGCGCGACCTGCTGGAGATCGACCACACCAACGCCCAGTTCGGGCGGCGCGCCCAGGCCATCGGCGTCCTCTGCGGCTCGTGGCCCGGACGGCAGCGCGTCGCCTCCCCGCTGACCGACGTCGTCCGCGGCGCCACCTCCCGCATCCGCGACTACCGCCGGGTCCGGGTGCACGGCGAGGGGGAGCTCGCCGTGGTCAGCCGGGCCGTGGAGCCCGTGGTGCTCGCCGTCGCGGAACTCCTCGACAACGCGGCCCGGCACTCGCAGCCCAACACCACCGTCGAGGTCAGCCTCCAGCCGGTGCACAACGGTGCCTGCATCGTCATCGACGACGCCGGGGTGGGGATGGACGGCCAGGAGATCGAACGGGCCGTCGCCCTGCTCTCCGGCCGCCGCGGCGTGGACGTCTCCCGGCTGGGCGACCCCCCGCAGTTCGGCTTCCCCGTCGTGGGCGCGCTCGCCGCCCGCTACGGCTTCGGCGTCTCGGTCGACACCCGCTCGCCCTACGGCGGCGTGCGGGCGGTGGTCTTCCTGCCCGCCGCGCTGCTGACCCACCTGGACCTCGACGGGCCGGGGACCACGCCGCTGGTCGTCCCGGGGCGCGGTGACGGGCGGGGGGATGCGTCCGGGCGTCCTGGGCGGAGTGCGGGCGGAGCGGACGGGCCGGGTGGGCAGGGCGGACAGGGCGGTCCGGGCAGGGTGGCCAGGCGGGCCAGGGAAGACAGGGGGGACGAGAGGCCGGCGGGGCATCCTGCTCCGGTCGGGTCGGCCGGTCCGGTCGGGTCCTCAGGGTCTTCCGGTCCGGTGGCTCAGGGGCCGGCCGCGTCCGTGCCTTCCGCGGTGCCGCCCACCGCTCCATCTGCCGTTCCACCCGCCGTTCCTCCTGCCGGGGAGCCGCCGCAGTCCGCCGGAAGCCCCGTGGTCGGCACGACGGCGGGTGGTCTGCCCAAGCGCCGTCGGCGCCGTCCCGCCGCGCCCCCGGCGGCCTCCGTACCCCTGCCACCCGCAGCGGCGTCCCAGGCGCCCCCCGAGCGCACGGCCGAGGAGACCGCCCGGCGCATGGGCGCGTTTGCCCGCGGTACGCGCTACGGACGCTCCGGGCGCGCCGGCCGGTACGCCGAGGGCGCCCCCTCGGCCCCCGGCTCCCAGGCTTTCCCCGGCCGGTCTCCCGCCCCCGGCCGACCCCCCGCACCCGCAGAAGACGAAGGGAACCCGCACGCGTGAACGACCATATGAACAACGATCTGGCCTGGATGCTGGACGAGGTCGTGAAGATCCCCGAGGCCCGCCACGCGATCCTGCTCTCGGCCGACGGCATGCTGCGCGCCCACTCCGCGGGCATCGCCCGCGACGAGGCCGAACGCCAGGCGGCCGCGCTCTCCGGCCTCCAGTCGATCAGCCGCTCGACCGCCGACTTCTGCACCCACCCCACGCGCCACGACACGCCCTGGCGGCAGACGCTCGTGGAGTTCGCCCACGGCTACGTCTTCCTCATCGCCGCCGGCCCCGGTGCCTACCTCGCCGTCTCCACCACCGAGAACGTCGACATGGAAGCCGTCAGCTACCGCATGCAGAAGACGGTCGACCGGCTCGGCAAGGAACTGGTCACACCCCCGCGGCACGACGCCGGCTGGCAGGGCCCGGGCAGCCCGGCATGACCCCGGCCGTGCCGCGGCGCGAGAAGGGGCTCGTACGGCCGTACGTCGTCACGGACGGCCGGTCCCATCCCACCCGCAACACCTTCGACCTGGTCACCCTGGTCATGGCGCACGGCGACCGGCCGCTCGACGGGCTCGGCCCGGAAAAACGCAAGCTCATGGAGCTCTGCCTCGGCGGCGCCCTGTCCGTCGCCGAGATCGCCGGCTACCTGGCGCTGCCCGTCAGCGTCACCAAGGTGCTGCTGAGCGACCTCGTGGACAGCGGCCACCTCAGCACCAGGGCCCCCATCCCCTCGGCACAACTGCCCGAGGCCCAGATCCTGCAGGAGGTGCTCGATGGACTCCGCGCTCGCCTCTGACAGCGGCGTCTATCTGCCACGGACCGTGCGCACCGCGGCCAAGCTCCTCGTCGTCGGCCACTTCGGTGTGGGCAAGACGACCTTCGTCGGCTCCCTGTCGGAGATCCGGCCGCTGCGCACCGAGGAGACGATGACCCAGGCCGGCGCGCACGTGGACGACCTGGCCGGGCTCGACGGCAAGACCACGACCACCGTCGCCATGGACTTCGGCCGGATCACCCTCAGCGACAGCCTCGTCCTCTACCTCTTCGGCGCCCCAGGCCAGCAGCGCTTCACCCGCCTGTGGCTGGACATGACCCACGGCGCCCTCGGGGCGCTCGTCCTCGCCGACACCCGGCGGCTGGACCAGTCCTTCGACGTCATGGGGCTGCTGGAGGAACACGGCCTGCCGTACGCCGTGGCCGTCAACCACTTCGACGACGCGCCCGCGTTCCCGGAGGAGGAGATCCGCGAGGCCCTCGACCTCCTCCCCGAGACCCCGCTGGTCACTTGCGACGCCCGCGACCGGATCTCCGCGACCCGCGCCCTGATCACCCTCGTGGACCACCTGCACGCCCGTACCGCCCAGGAGCCCGTGTGAGCCACCCCCAGGCCCCCGGCGGCCCGCCGCCCGGCTGCCCCGCACACCGTGGCGGTGCGCCGGGGCACGGTTTTGTACCTGAGCATGGTGGTGGTGCGTGGCAGGACGGTGTTGCGGCTGCGCGTGGTGGGTTGCCGCAGCCGGGTGTTGTACCGGAGCACGGTGGTGCCCCGCAGCAGGGTGTCGTACCTGAGCGCAGTGGTGCATCGCAGCGTGACGTCGCCTCTCAGCTTGACGTTGCCTCTCAGCGTGGCGTCGCCCCTCAGCGGGGTGAGGCTGTGCAGTGGGGTGGTGTGTCGCAGGGTGGTGAGGCTCCGCAGCGCCATGCCGCCTCCCAGAACGGGGGCACCTCTCAGCACGCGGGCACGTCTCAGCACAGTGACACCCCTCGCCACAGCGCGCCTCCTGGTCACGCCCCGCACCCTGGCCACGCCATGTCGTCGGGGCACGCCACACCACCGGAGCACGCCATTCCGGCGGACCACCGCGTGCCCCGTGACCACGGCATGACCCCGGGCAACAACCTGCTCCCGGGCAGCGGCGTGCGCCCGGATCACCGCGTGCCCCGGGACCACGACATGCCTTCGGACCGCAGCATGTCCCCGAGTAACACTCTGCCCCCGGGCAACACCCTGCCCCCGGGCAATAACCCGCCCCCGGGCAGCGGCGTGCGCCCGGATCACGGCGTCCCCCGGGACCACGACATGCCTTCGGACCACAGCATGTCCCCGAGCAACACCCCACCCCCGAGCGGCAACCCGCCCCTGGGTATCAACCTGCCCCCGGGCAACGGCATGCGCCCGGACCACCGCGTGACCCCGCTCCACGGACCGGACTTCGCCGCCGACCCGCACGCCGTCTACCAGCGGCTGCGCCGGTTCGGCCCGGTCGCCCCCGTCGAACTCGCGCCGGGCGTCCGGGCGCACCTCGTCACCGACTACCGTGCCGCTCTGGAAGTGCTGCGCAGCCCCGACGCGTTCGCCAAGGACGCCCGCCGCTGGCGCGCCCTGGCCGACGGACGCGTCGCGCCGGACAATCCGGTCGTGCCGATGATGGCCTACCGGCCCAACTGCCTCTTCACCGACGGGGAAGCCCACCGGCGGCTCCGCGGGGCGGTCACCGACAGCCTGGAGCGCATCGACCCCAACGCCCTGCGCGGCTACGTCGAGCGCAGCGCCGATGTGCTCATCGACCGGTTCACGACCCTGGGCGAGGCCGACCTGCTCGGCTCGTACGCCAAGGTGCTGCCGCTGCTCGTCTTCAACCAGCTCTTCGGCTGTCCGCCCGCGCTCGGCGACCGGCTCGTCGAGGGCATGTCCGGGATCTTCGACGGCGTCGACGCCGAACGGGCCAACACCCTCATCACCGCCACCCTCACCGAACTCATCGCCCTCAAACGACGGCAGCCCGGCGCCGACATGACCTCGTGGCTGATGGCCCACCCGGCCCAGCTGTCCGACGAGGAGATGATCCACCAACTCGTGGTGCTGATGGGAGCCGGCACCGAGCCCCAGCAGAATCTCATCGCGGGCGCCCTGCGGCTGCTGCTCTGCGACGACCGCTTCGCGGGCGACCTCGCCGGCGGCAGCATGCCCGTCGACGACGCCCTGGACGAGGTCCTCTGGCTCGACCCGCCGATGGCCAACTACGGCGTCCACTACCCCACGGCGGACCTGGAGTTCGCGGGGGTGCGGCTGCGCGCGGGCGACCCGGTCGTCGTCAGCTTCGCCGCCGCCAACACCGACCCGGCCCTGCGCCCCGAGCGCCACTCGGGACAGCGCACCGGCAACCGGGCCCACCTCGCCTGGAGCGCGGGACCGCACCACTGCCCGGCCAAGGACCCGGCCCGGCTCATCGCCTCCGCCGCCGTCGAACGGCTCCTCGACCGGCTCCCCGACCTGGAGCTGGCGGTCCCCGCCGAGGAGCTGGTCTGGCGGCCGGGCCCCTTCCACCGGGCGTTGACCGCCCTGCCCGTCCGCTTCCCGCCGCAGCCCGTGCCCGCACCCGACCCCGCCGGGCATCGCCCCGGCCTGACCGGGCATCGCGCCGACCGCCCGGACCGCCCGGACCGCCCGGACCGCCCGGACCGCCCGGACCGCCCGGGCCGGCAGCCGGGGCACCGGCCCGCCGGAATGGCTTCCGGTACCTACGCCCCAGACGTCCCCTCCGCCCCCACCTTCGGCACACCCACTTTCGACACCTCCGCCTCCGACCCCTCCACCTCCTCCGCCTCCGACACCCCTGGAGCCAGCCGATGGAACGCCCCTCCCGCCCCGTCACGATCGACCCCTCCGGCCGGGACATCCACGGCGAGGCCGCCCGTATCCGGGCCCACGGACCGGCGGTCCCCGTGGAGCTCCCTGGGGGCGTGGTGGCGTGGGCAGTGAGCTCCCAGGCCCTGCTCAAGCGCCTGCTCACCGACCCGCGCGTCTCCAAGGACCCGCGGCAGCACTGGCCCACCTGGATCAATGGCGAGGTCTCCCCGGAGTGGCCGCTCTACACCTGGGTCGCCGTGCAGAACATGTTCACCGCCTACGGCCCCGACCACCGGCGGCTCCGGTCCCTGGTCGCCAAGGCGTTCACCGCCCGCCGCACCGCGGCGCTGCGCCCGCGCATCGAGAAGATCACCGAGGAGCTGCTGGACGCCCTGGCCGCCACGGAGCCCGGTGCGACCGTCGACCTCCGCGAGGGCTTCGCGTACCCGATCCCCATCCAGGTCATCTGTGAGCTCATGGGCATCGACGACGAGGAGGCCCGCGAGGGCCTGCGCCGCTGCGTCGACTCGATCTTCCACACCTCCGCCGACCCTGCCGAGGTCACGGCCACCTACACCGAGATCTACCGGCTGCTCGGCGAGCTCGTCGCCGTCAAGCGCGAGACGCCCGGTGACGACATGACCAGCGTGCTCATCTCCGCCCGCGACGACGAGGACGGCACCCGGCTCAGCGAGCAGGAGCTCGTCGACACCATGCTGTTGGTGATCAGCGCCGGTCACGAGACCACCGTCAACCTCCTCGACAACGCGATCCACCTCCTGCTCACCCACCCCGATCAGCTCGCGCTCGTCCGCGAGGGCCGGGCCGGCTGGGACGACGTCATCGAGGAGGCGCTCCGCGTCGAGGCGCCCGTCGCCAACCTCCCGCTCCGCTACGCCGTCGAGGACATCGAGCTCGACGGCGGGATCACCCTCCGCAAGGGCGACGCCATCGTCGCGGCCTACGCCGGGGCCGGCCGCGACCCCGAGCTGTACGGCGACGGGGCCGAGGCGGCGGCCTTCGACGTGACCCGTGCCACCAAGGACCATCTCGCTTTCGGCCACGGCGCCCACTTCTGCCTCGGCGCCCCGCTGGCCCGGCTGGAGGCGGCCGTCGCTCTTCCCGCCCTGTTCGAGCGCTTCCCGGAACTGCGCCTCGCCGAGGGCTCCGGCCGTCTGGAGCCGGTGGAGTCCTTCATCTCCAACGGCCACCGTTCCCTCCCGGCCCTCCTGCACGGCTGACCTCCTCCTATCTCTTCCGACCTCCTCCGACACCCACCGGAACGGCACTGTCCGAAATCCGATTTCCGCTCCGGTGGGTGGCGGGTGGGCGAGGCAGGGACCGAACGCTTACGATCCTCTGCGTG
The DNA here is from genome assembly GCF_013055795.1 of Streptomyces sp. I05A-00742. Classification (GTDB taxonomy): domain Bacteria; phylum Actinomycetota; class Actinomycetes; order Streptomycetales; family Streptomycetaceae; genus Streptomyces. Next base: position 213,352 of record NZ_JABETO010000002.1, on the reverse strand, counting down.
TCCAAACTGACCGACCTGCCGAAACGGATCCTGATCGGGCGGGCGCTGCGCAGCGACAAGCTGGGAGAAACCCTTCTCCCCAAGCGCATCGCGCTCCCCGTCTTCGCGTCCGACCCTCTTTCCTCTGTGGCGTACGCGCCGGGCGAGGTCCTGCTCGTCCTCTCCGTGGCAGGTGTGTCGGCCTACCACTTCAGCCCGTGGATCGCCGTGGCGGTCGTCGTGCTGATGTTCACGGTGGTCGCCTCGTACCGCCAGAACGTCCACGCCTACCCGAGCGGCGGCGGCGACTACGAGGTCGCCACCACCAACCTGGGCCCCAAGGCCGGACTCACCGTTGCCAGCGCCCTTCTCGTCGATTACGTCCTGACGGTCGCCGTCTCCATCTCCTCCGGCATCGAGAACCTCGGCTCCGCCATCCCCTTCGTCGTCGAGCACAAGACCGCCTGTGCCATCGCGGTGATCGTGCTGCTGACCCTGATGAACCTGCGAGGCGTCAAGGAGTCCGGAAAGCTCTTCGCGATCCCGACCTACGTCTTCGTGGGCGGCGTCTTCCTGCTGATCGCCTGGGGCATCGTGCGCGGCGCGATCATGGGCGACACCATGAAGGCCCCCACCGCCGACTACACCATCAACGCCGAGCACCAGGGTCTGGCCGGCTTCGCGCTGGTCTTCCTGCTGCTGCGTGCCTTCTCGTCCGGCTGTGCCGCGCTCACCGGCGTCGAGGCGATCAGCAACGGCGTGCCCGCCTTCCGCAAGCCCAAGAGCAAGAACGCCGCCAGCACGCTGGCACTGATGGGCGGCCTCGCCGTCACCATGTTCTGCGGCATCATCGGCCTGGCCATGGCCACCAAGGTGCGGATGGCGGAGGACCCGGCGACCGGCCTGCTCAAGGACGGCAAGCCGCTCGGCGACGACTACACCCAGAACCCGGTGATCTCCCAGGTCGCCGAGGCGGTCTTCGGCCACGGCTCGTTCCTGTTCATCATCCTGGCCGCCGCCACCGCGCTCGTCCTCTTCCTGGCCGCGAACACCGCCTATAACGGCTTCCCGCTGCTCGGCTCGATCCTCGCCCAGGACCGCTACCTGCCGCGCCAGCTGCACACCCGCGGCGACCGGCTCGCCTTCTCCAACGGCATCGTGCTCCTCTCCGGCGCCGCCATCGTCCTCGTCTACATCTACGGGGCCGACTCCACCAAGCTGATCCAGCTGTACATCGTCGGCGTCTTCGTCTCCTTCACGCTCAGCCAGATCGGCATGGTCCGGCACTGGAACCGCCACCTCCAGACCGAGACCGACCCCGGCAAGCGCCGCCGTATGATCCGCTCCCGGGCGATCAACACCTTCGGCGGCTTCCTCACCGGACTGGTCCTGGTCGTCGTGCTGCTGACCAAGTTCACCCACGGCGCCTGGGTCGCCCTGCTCGGCATGGTGATCTTCTACGCGACGATGACCGCGATCCGCCGCCACTACGATCGGGTCGCCGAGGAGATCGCCCTCGCGGACATGCCGGGCGAGGAGGCGGTCCGGCCCTCCCGGGTGCACTCCATCGTCCTGGTCTCCAAGGTCCACAAGCCGACCCTGCGGGCCCTCGCCTACGCCAAGCTGATGCGCTCCGACACCCTGGAGGCGCTGAGCATCAGCGTCGACCCGGCCGAGACCAAGGGACTGCGCGAGGAGTGGCACACCCGGGGCATAGACGTCCCGCTGAAGATCCTCGACTCGCCCTACCGCGAGATCACCCGGCCCGTCATCGACTACGTCAAGAGCCTCCGCAAGGAGAGCCCGCGCGACGTGGTCAGCGTCTACATCCCCGAGTACGTGGTCGGCCACTGGTACGAGCACCTGCTGCACAACCAGAGCGCCCTGCGGCTCAAGGGCCGGCTGCTCTTCACCCCGGGCGTGATGGTCACCTCCGTCCCCTGGCAGCTCGACTCCTCCGAGGTGGCCCGCCGCCGCGCCCGCAAGCGCGCCGAGTGGAACGCCCCGGGCGCGGTGCGGCGCGGACCGGTCGCCCCGCCGCAGAAGAAGGAAAAGGCCGCGGCGAAGAAGTAGCCGGTGCCGGGGGTGGTGCGGCGGGACGTAGACTGACCGGCTGTTGTCCCGCCGCACCACCCACCACCTCAGGAGCTCTTCCCCCATGCAGACGGAACCGACGAAGTCGCTGGTCGGCGAGGAGTACGAGGTCGAGGTCGGCCCGGTGGCCCACGGCGGCCACTGCGTCGCCCGGACGGAGTCGGGCCGCGTCCTCTTCGTCCGTCACACCCTCCCCGGCGAGCGCGTGACCGCCCGCGTCACCGAGGGCGAGGAGACCTCCCGCTTCCTGCGCGCGGACGCCGTCGAGATCCTGGACGCCTCCAAGGACCGCGTCCCGGCCCCCTGCCCGTTCTCGGGCCCCGGCCGCTGCGGCGGCTGCGACTGGCAGCACGTCAAGCCCGGCGCCCAGCGCCGCCTCAAGGGCGAGGTCATCGCCGAACAGCTCCAGCGCCTCGCGGGCCTCACCCCCGAGGAGGCCGGCTGGGACGGCACCGTGATGCCGGCCGAGGGCGACAAGGTCCCGGCGGGCGAGGTCCCCGCCTGGCGCACCCGCGTCCAGTACACGATCGACGCCGAGGGCCATGCCGGCCTCCGCAAGCACCGCTCGCACGACGTCCAGCCCATCGACCGCTGCCTGATTGCGGCCCCGGGCGTCGGCGAACTCGGCATCGAGAAGCGCGAATGGCCGCAGATCGCCTCCGTCGACGCCATCGCCGCCACCGGCTCCGCCGACCGCCAGGTCGTCCTCACCCCGAAGCCGGGCGGCCGTCTCCCCATCGTCGAACTCGACAAGCCCGTCTCCGTGCTCCGCGTCGGCGAGAAGGACCACCGCATCCACCGCGTCCACGGCCGCCCCTTCGTCCGCGAACGCGCCGACGGCCGCACCTACCGCGTCGGCGAGGGCGGCTTCTGGCAGGTCCACCCCCAGGCCGCCGACATGCTCGTCAAGGCCGTCATGCAGGGCCTCATGCCCCGCAAGGGCGACATGGCCCTCGACCTCTACTGCGGCGTCGGCCTCTTCGCCGGTGCCCTCGGCGAACGCGTCGGCGACAAGGGCGCCGTCCTCGGCATCGAATCCGCCAAGCGCGCCGTCGAGGACGCCCGCCACAACCTCCAGGACCTCGACCGCGTCCGCATCGAACAGGGCAAGGTCGAGGACATCCTCCCCCGCACCGGCATCGACACCGCCGACATCATCGTCCTCGACCCCCCACGCGCCGGCGCCGGCCGCTCCACCGTCCGCCACCTCGCAGGCCTGGGCGCCCGCCGCATCGCCTACGTCGCCTGCGACCCGGCCGCCCTCGCCCGCGACCTGAAGTACTTCGCCGAGGAGGGCTACCGGCCGGCGACGCTGCGGGCGTTCGACCTGTTTCCGGTGACGCACCATGTGGAGTGCGTGGCGATCCTGAAGCCTGCGGCAAAGGGCGTCTGATCATCTATACCTGAAGACGTGGTAATGGCGTCCAGACACTCTTCTGCCCACGCCTATCAGTGGTTCGAGAGACAGGTCTTTCGCGCAACACGTCTTGTGGGCTCTGTGAGCATTGAAGCGAAGATATGCGCTCTCGAATAGGTGTGCCAGTGTTCCTCGGTTCTGTGGGTGTGCTCCCACTAAATGTTCTCGGTGGATGCTGTGCTCGGCCTGTCGGGCACAGCCGGACGCGAGTGGACTCTTCTTGCTCGGGATAGGTATCGCTGCCAATAATGCGAGTAGTATCCGTTTTGTCGGCAGAGCGCTCGGGTCAGCTTTATGGAGTGGGGCGGCGTAGAACCTTTCACATTGAGGTATCGGGTAGATTGGTCCACTCGTCGATTTCGTCGAAATTTAGCTCTTGCAGTGGCGGTGTGTCTGCATAGTCCCATTCGGCCATGCGGGACAGGAAGCTCTCGAGCTGGGAATCGATAAGCTCTTGACGTCGATTCAAGAACCCCTTGAGATTGCCTTTATTGAGGTGTGCGACGGTTTGGCCATCCAGGCAGTACGAGCGGAGAACCGCGCTCCAGGTGACGTCATCTAGGCCGAAAGGGCGCTGTGTGAATCTTGTGGGGAACTCGTGCGCCGGCTCGGTGGCGCTTGGCACGAACAGTCTATTGGCGGCCCAGAGCTGTTGCGTCTGTTCGATGCCGCGTTGGTAAATTCGGTGCACTACTCCGGCAGCGGTGGTCTGCTGGATAAGCGCTTCTGCGAGATCTCGGAGATCGTAGGCCTCTCCGGTGAAGGGGGAGCGCGGTCGTAGCTCCCACCACGAACACAGAATAATCTTGGATGTTGCCTCATTCGTCCGAAACTTAAGTGTGCTTGGGCTGTAGGGAGTAGCGTCTTTGAGGGAGCCCAGCAAATCCCGGATGGAACGCTGTTCGTTGTGAGGATAGATGTACGAGCACAGTACTCGTGCAAGTGAAGTGAAGCTTCCTTTGAAGACGGCAGGGCCGGTGAGCACTACGCGCCAGTAGAGACGTCTTAGCAACTGGCGGTGTCGTTCCCCTGGTTCCGGGAAGTGTGCAAAGAATCGAGTGAGTACGACGAGCATGGCCTTGTAGGGGACCATCGACAGATGCGGGACTCCTGCAGTCTGCTGTAGGAACTGGACGGCACGTTGGAGTGCCACTTGGCCCTCTGCGAAGGCGGTATCCCGATCTTCTCCTGGGAAGTCTGACTTTGTTCGACGTCTGGCATCGTCGAACTCCAGGCGAATTTCGCGCGAGGGGTCGGGACCACGGCGGGCCAGTATCGCGTGCAGTACGGTGTCGGAATCAATTGACCCAAATCCGGTCAAGGAATCGATTTGCGCAGCAATGGTGGAAATGGTGAGTCGATCGTCTGCCCCCTCCTCGTCGCCGGCGAATAGGGCGGAGAAGATCTCGGCACGACTCAATCTTTTGCCAAAATTATTCATTCGGTCGAAGATGTCGGTGAGGACATCCTGGTCTTCTTGTTTGACAAGGTAGACTGGGATTTTGAACTGGCGTAGTCTCTTGGCGACTTGGCGGGCGATTGGAAAATACGCTTTGGCGCTCTTGCCGGTAGTGTCGAAATAATCAAGCAGCTTGTCGAGGTCAAAGAGGGTGTGGGCGGGGATTTGGTGGGGAGATGGGTGTATTGATCGAGCGATAAATTCCTGTTCTGCCAGATCGTAGTGAACTGTGAACGGACTGTTACGATTCCCGTCAGGGTGTAGGGCGTTGGCGAGGCTCGTGATGCGTTGCTGGCCGTCGACTACCCAGAGAGCATTCTCGGAGTGAGGGGCAGCTATTGAGAGAGAGCCCAGTTTGAGATGCTCGGCGGGCGAGTTCCGTACCCAGAGAAGGAGACTGCCAATGGGATATCCGCGGACAATGCTATCGAACAGGCGAAGTACATCTTCGGCGCCCCAGCGGAAACCTCGCTGGAAGTGTGGAATGCGTACGTGTCCTGCCCAAGCGCGAGGGATCAGATCTTCGAGTTCATAAGTATCGGCACTGGGTTGAGTGTCGAGGCCGGCAGTGTTCAATGTTGTCACTTTCGTTAAGATGTAGGTGTCCTGTGCGGGTGATTTGCGCTTAAAGTGAGGTTGTGCTGTTTCCCTCAGCTGGCTGATGCGCGAACCTGATCGGCACATCAGGTATACCTGACGTGCCCCGTTGGTGTTGGCTAAACGACTGAACATGTGTACCCCGGTGGCGCGTTGCCGATGATCGAGGTAGGGGGCAGCTGGTGGGGAAGAGACGATGGTCGTGCCGCCAGTTGCTCGCGGATCCGGCATCCGGTGCCAGCAAGAACTCGAAGACTCCGCCGGCGATCAATTGACGACCCGGCTCACGAAGCGCTGCGCGGCTCCGCCGCATCGTCATCGTCCACGTCGGGCTCGGTGGTCAGTCCGGCCTCGTCGGTCAGGTCCGGGTCCAGGCCGTTCCCACTCTGCTCCGCAGCAGACTCTTCCGTTTCCTCGCTGGAGTTCCCAACGTGCTCGGCCAGCATCGGAAGGACGTACGCCTGGGCCAGTCCCGCCAAATGGAGAGGGAGCGGGAGGGACAGCGCTGCGGCGTAGTCCGGCGCCTGCCGCAGCTGGTGTACGGCAAGGGCCAGCGCCTCGGCATCGTCGGGTCTTCCCGGTACCGGTGCCGCCGGGTTGTCGTCCTCGTGGCAGCCCAGTACCGCGATTTCCACCAGGGTCGGGTTCCAGGCGCTGGTGCCGGCCTGTGAGGTGAGGTTGCCTGCCGCGTTGACCCGGGTGGCTAGGCGGTCGAGGGCCGGCGAGACCGCATGGGTTCCGGGGCGTTCGGTGGTGCTGTAGAAGACCCGCTCGAGTGGGGGCGCCCCGTCCTGTTTCTGGAGTGTCTGCGTCCAGAAGCCGGCCGGCTGTCCATGCGGCTTGGCGGGTTCGGCCAGGCCCCACCACTGGGCGGTCTCACGCCCGCCGCGCCCACGGACGCGCACGAGGCGGAGTTCGTCGTCGAGTCGGCCTGCCGGGGCGTGACCGGTCTTGATCAGGTCCTGTTCGGTCCGGCCATCCTGCAGCCACGGCCAGTGCAACCTGCTGTTCTGCGCGTGGGTGATCAGCGCGGTGGGCTGCCCGCGGAGAGAATGCAGTACGCGTTGGAGGAATGCCGCGGTCTCCATGCGCTGCTGGCTGAGGTTAGTGCGCCACTGCTTGCTGGTGACTCGGGGAGTCCCGGAACAGGGGCCATCGTCCGTAGTCTCGGGTTCCGCGAATGCTTCAGGGGCGATCTCGGCCTGCTTCACCAGGCCGAGGAGGAAACGCGGATAGGGCACCCACGTCCCTGCGCTGTCGTCCCAGCCGCGTACGGCCGCGAGGCCCTTCCCCTCCGGCAGCGGGGTGACCAGGACGGCCACGGGAAGGTGCTTGGGCAGCCGGGTCGGACCGTCCTTGCGGCGCTTCACCATCCACACCGCCGCGTACTGCAGCGCGTCGGGGAGGTCGTCGCCGAGGGTGTGCTGAGGCAGGACGCGTACGCCGAGCTGGCGCAGGCCGTCGAGCCAGGAGCTGTGGGTGCGGTGGTCGAGGCTGTCCACGTTGTTGATCTGCCGGTCGGTGGACGGGGTCACGACGAACTGGGTCAGCAGCCCGGCGTCGGCGCACCCCAGACGGACGGCGAACTTGGGGTCCGTCGACGCCGGGCGGAAGGTGCTGCGGTGGGCGACCTCCACCAGGGCGAGTCCGGGGCGAGAGGGGTCCGCACCGTCCGCGCGGAGCCATGAGCGCAGGGCACGACGGCGTTCGCTGACGGCGGCCGCGATGGCCGCGCCCTTTCCCTTGACGGCCGGGTCGGGCACGAGCCGGTCACCGAGTCCGTGGGCGAGGGGCAGGCAGCGCAGCCGGAGGGTGAGTTCCGCCGACCGCCATTCGAGGACGACCGGTGATCCGGGCCTGGCATCGTCGAAGTCCCGGCCCGTGACCTTGCCGGCGGAGGCGCCGCCATCGCCGTCCAGTCCCAGGGCCTCGGCGAACTGCGCCACCGCTTCCTTTCGAACCTCGGGTGACTGCCACAGCAGCCGGGCCTCCACCACCGGCGGGCCGTCCTGTTCCGGGTCGTGGCCGGCGATCCGGGACTGCGCCGCGAGTGCCACGCGCCGCGCCTGGGTCTCGCACAGCAGCTCGGTCTTCTTGGCCTCGTCGGTCCTCGGCTTGGGCCGCCGGTTCCCCGGTGCTCCGATGCCCTTGCCGCGCCCGCGGGTCAGGTCGGGCACCCGGACCACCGCTTCGGGGAGGGCCTGCTCGGCCCATTCGGTCAGCTGAGCTCGCTGGTTGGGCATGAAGCCGGTGCCGATCTCGTGCTTCCCCATCCTGGTGCTGTGGACCACGGCTGCGCGGACGCCGCGGCCCTCGCCGATCCAGGAGACCGGCTCGGTGAGGAGTTGTTCGGGGTCGGGGAAGTTACCGGCGAGGCTGAGTCCGCGCAGGATGCCGGCCGCGTCGTTCTCCGACCAGACGAAGGTGTCGGCCGCCCGGTCGCGGCGAAGGCGGGCGAGTGCGTAGCGTTCGGTGAGTGGCGCTCCGGGCAGCCAGGGGATAGTGGGCCGTAGATGGACGGTAGTGGCCTCCCGGTAGGGCAGATCAAGGCGTTTGGTGGTCGCCCGGGGGTGGGTGGCCCATCGGCGTACGCCCCAGTGCAGGTGGAGGCGTGGCCTGGGGGCGAACGGCGTGGTGTGCAGGGAGATGTTCAGGACGACGGAGAACCACCACTCCTTGCGCTTGACGGTCCGGCACAGGGGTTGCGACATGAGTTCGGCTCCCTGGTCACGCGGCCCGCGGGGCAGGGCACGGAAGCGCAGCTCCCCGCCGTCGAAGGGGTAGGCGTCGAGAGTCAGGATGCGGCGTGCCAGTGCGTCGGTGGCGAGCTGGAACTGCCGTGGTTCGGGGGCGGCAGTACCGCCGGGGGTGGTCGGGGTGGTGAGCAGTTCGACGCCGGTGACCGGCTGCCACGCGGGCAGGTTCCGCTTCAGGTCGGCGCTGCTCGCGAGCAGCAGCGCGCGGAACCCGGGATCCTGTGCGGCGTCCTTGGGGCCGAGAGTGCGCAGCCAGGAGTCGAGGAGTTGCTGCAACGAGCGGTTCGGGAGAGGGTCGGGCGCCGAGGCGGGGACGTACATCCAGAAGTCCTCGGCGGTCTGCGGCCCCGAATCGACGGGGGTCCGGGGCCGGGGGCGGACGATCACGTCGGGGGCGAGGGTCTGGAGAACGCCGTCGAGCCGGCGGGTGGGCAGGGTCAGCTGCTGCTTCTCCTCGTCTCGCCCGTGGTTGTGCAGTTCGAGGAGACCGGCGTGCCAGTGCTCGGGGAAGGAGAGTGCCTGAAAGTCCTCGGTCCAGGGGGTGCTGTCCTCGGCCAGGTGGTACGCGGATCGGCGGATGCTCTTGTACATGTCGGTTCTCCCTGCGATGTCGTATGTGATCGGGTGGGCGCCGCCTGTTCAACAGTCCTGAACCTGGAGGACGTTGAGGAGCCTCAGCCGGCGCCTCACGGGCCGGGCGGCGCCCCCATGGCGCACAGTGCCTCGTACAGCGGGCGGTAGAGCAGCTTGACGAGTTCGCTGTCAGCAGGGTCGGGGTACGTGCCGACGGCAGCGGTGTCGGTATCCGCGAAATACGGGGCGAGGACGTCCCGCAGCCGCACGAGCAGTCCCGGGTCGCCGGCGCGGCGCGGACGCCGTTCTCGCCCGATAACGGGTGCCTGTGCGGCCGCGAGCTGCGGTGCGAAGGCGGCGTCGACGAACACGACGCGGGCGGGGACGCCGCCGCGGACGAGGCGTCCGATGACCTGCCAGATGGTGACGAGCTGGTCCCAGGCGAAGGACTTCTTCTCGTCGTCGGAGAGCGAGGAGTAGATGTAGGGCCGTGACAGGACGTGCCGCCATACGCGGCGCGCAGTGGTCCTGAAGGTGCTGCCGGCCACATACAGGCTGTCGGCCTCGGCCACCATGTCGCTGAACGTCCCTTCTGGACTCCTCAGCTGACCGCGTACGAAGCGAGTTGCCCAGTCGTTGATGGCGAAGACGGCCAGGGAGAGGTCGTCGGGTCGGGGGTGTGGGCGAACCATGAAGAACACCGTCCCGAACGCCGCCACTCTCTCCTCGCCGGGCCGCTGGGGGGTGGTCAGGATGTTGTGCCCTCGCTCCACGGCGAGCAGGGGGGCCACGAGCAGTTCGGCATCCGGGTCGTCAGCGAAGGAGGCGAGGTCTCCGCGCCGCACCGCTCCCGCACTCGGCGCCTGAGTCCCCGCCGGTGTTGCGCCGTCGATGGCGGTCTCCAGTTCGGCGTCGTCGGCAGCCAGGACGCGTACTCGGCCGCGCCAGCGTGGGATCTCGTCCAGGGCGGCGGCGGCCACCTTGGCCTCCGCGTAGCTGCCCACCAGGAGCAGGGCGCGCTTGCGGCGCTGGTCGGGAATCTGGGCGAGTTCGCTCTGCAGCGGGGAGGCGCTTCCGTCGCCCCGGGGCCGGGCCAGCCGGTCGATCATCAGGCGCAGGACGTCCTCGCGCTTGTCGGGGTCTTGCCCGGAGAGCCGGATCGGCTGCCCGGCTGCGTCGTAGAGGAACTCGGTGCGGAACACGGTTTCCCGGATGGAGCGCAGCGCCTTGCTCTGCGGTTTGAGCACCGCGCGGACGGGGGCGAGGACGTGGGCTCGGGTGGAGGTGCCGGCCCAACTGGTGCCCGACATGAGCAGGACGTGCGGGCCGGCCTGCCCCCGGCCGAGGTCGGCGCCGAGCTGGGGAAGGTTGAGGAGCAGTTCGCGGCCCACGCCCGCGCAGCGGAAGAAGCGCAGGGTGCCGGTGCGGTGTCCGTCCTTGTTGCGGGCGGCGGCCCGTTCGTCCACCAGGTACTGGAATCCGAGGACGTTGCCCATGGGCGCTTCGGGGAGCAACGGCGCGTAGTCGAGGGGCGGGCGGCGGGTCAGTTCGTGGCTTGCCGAGTCGAGCCGCAGCGCGGCCTCAACCTGGGGCCACAGGAACGTCACCCGGTCCAGGCGCTGATGCAGGGCGGCGAGGGCAAGGGTGAACTCCAGGCGACGCGCGTTGAGGTCACGCCACTCTTCGGTGAGGGGAACGTCCTCGGGCGCCGGTCCCTTGCCGCGCTTGATGACGGGTGAAGGGCGTTGATCCGGCCCCGGTGCTCCGACGAGGAACGAGTCGAGGAGCGCCCGGACGCGGCGTCGCGTCCGCTTCTCGTCGAGGGTGTGCAGGACGTCGTGGGCGAGAGCGGTCAGCTCGTCAGCGGGGGTCAGGTAGGGGCCGCGCCCGCCGAGCGGATCGTCGCGGAAGGTGTCGAAGAACCCGGTGATCTCGGCGCGGCGCTCCGCCCAGGGAGCCTTCTGCGCAGAGGCATTGCCGTCGTTCGTGGGACCGTCCTCGTCTTCGTACAGCGTGCTCTCGTCCTCGACGTCCTCTTCGCCCGTGCTGTCCGGTCGCCCCGTGGCCCGGCCTTGCGCCGGCGGGTACCAGGCGTGCAGCAGCTTTTCCTGAAGCGTCCACGCGCTGAAGTAGTCGATCTGTGCCCAGTTCCGTAGCCCTTCGTCGTCGATGAGCATGGCGTACAGCCGGTCTGCGGCGGATCCGACGACGTCCAAGGCGGCGGACCACCGTTCCACGTCCTGGTCGGAGAGTTGCAGTCGTCCCTGCCGGGAGAGTTCGGCGATCTCGTGGGTCTGCAATTGGTCCAGCCAGGAGTCGGAGACACCGGTGGTAACGAGCGTGGCCGACGGCGCGAACATCTGGTCGAGCTGCATCTGTACGCGGTCGGCCTCGTCGACGATCACGATGTCGCTGCGCAGGCAGGCCAGTTCCAGATACCGCAGCCGCTCGGCGTTGAGCTGGCGCGGCACCGCGGTCTGGACAAGGCTGGCGGGGTTGGCCACCCAGATCAGCGCATCCACGAGGTCGCGCGCGGAGGAGTGCCGGGGGCAGACGCTCCACAGGGGGCAGGCGTGCGGAGAGCCCATCTCCTCCTCGTCGGTGTCATCCGCGATTGCCTCTCTCCCCGGAACTCCTCGAGCGCTTTCGAGCTTGCGTACGGCGCGCTCGGCCGCCGGTTCCTCAGCGGTCTCCTGGCGCCGTGCGGGGTGGAGGGCGCCGCACGGCGCGTCGGCGTAGCGCAGCGGCTCCGACGTGTCGAGTGCGCGTAGGGCGTCCAGCGGGCAGGCGGTGCTGAGGTGGGTGAAGACGGGGTCGGTATGGGCCAGCAGCGAGTGCGCTCCGCGTGCGGCGAGCCGGCGGTGCAGCCGCTGGGTGTGCTGGGGCCGCGTCGTGCCGCCCTGAACCGGAGCAGCACTCAGGCCGAGTGCGCGGAACAGTTCGGTCAGGGCCAGCTGTTCGGCCACATCGCCGACGACGAGCGTGATGCGCAGGCCGTTCTGGTGCGCCCAGACGGCGAGCAGCGTCATCAGAGTCGACTTGCCGGCGCCGACCATGCCGACGAGGTGGGTGAGCCGGTCGAGCGGCAGGACAGATGCTGCTTCGAAAGCTGTCTCGTCCGGCGTACGGGTGTCGAGGTCGAGGTGGTCGAGGCGCTGCGCCCAGTTTCCCGCCTTCAGTCCGCGCCGCTGTTCCTCCTCGTCCATCCACCGGGCCACGTCGGCGAGTTCGCCGAGCGGTACATCGAGCGGGCTTGCGGTGGCCGGGCGATCGGCGGTGAGGGGATGACCGGGCATGGGGTCCCGGACGAGGTCGGCGGGGATGGTGACGGAGGTACGCCGGTGCCGGCGATCCATGAAGCGGTGTTCGCCGGCCTCCGCCCGGGGAAGCGGCTTGGTGGAGAAGTCAGGGAGGTTCGCGAGCGCATCGTCGTAGGTGGCGAAGCGGTCGGCGGCCACCTTCAGGGGGACCTGATGAGCGGGCTCCCCGGCCGCCGGGACACGGTACGCGCGCAGCCGTTCGGGCAGTTCCAGGTAGGCATCCAGGCTCTGCCGCCACATCCGGCCGCGGCGCATCGGCCAGAGCAGGTGCCGGGCCGCGGTCAGTGCGACCTGTTCGGCCGTGCCGGTGGGGAGCTTCGCGGCCCGCACGAAGTGGAGACCGTAGCCGCCGAGGAGCGTCCACGCTCCGTCGGCGGAGTGGCCGGGCGCAACGGTCTCCATCATCCGGAGGGCGAGTTCGACCTGGCAGAGCAGGGCGGGCCGGGTCCCGGCGTGCTCTTCGGGCCACGGGCCCAGTGCGGTGACGACCGGCTGGTACCAGCTGCTGCGGTCACGCATGCTCCGCTCCGTTCTTCCCGGTGCCGTCCGTCGGCGCCGCATGTTCTCCGGACGGGGGTGACGCCGTATGCACGGCCACCCGGTCGTTTCCCGGTGGCATGGTCCGGTCGGTGTGGAGGGGCCCGATGGTCGCGTCCGGCCCGCGTTCGCCGGACAGCCGAAGCCGCGCGGCCCTCTTCAGCTGGTCGTCCGTCAGCAGACGTAGCCCGCCCGCGCCCTCGCCCCGCTCCTTGGTGTAGATGTCGAGGTAGTCGCGGCGTGCGCGCACCCTGAAGCCCGGCACGACCCAACATGCTTCGTCGTACGGGGGTTCGGCGCGGACAGCGGTCGCAGAACGCCCCAGGAAGGCGGGGTGTGCCCAGTCCTTCACGTCGACGGCCCACACGTATCCATCAGGGAAGGTGACGCGCAGGTCGTACGCGTCGAATCCGGGCCACATCTCGACGGTGAGCCCCAGGGCGCGCAGCTCAATCTCCAGCGAGGTTTCGGCCTGCCCGGGTCCCGTGACGAACTGTCGCAGCGGCTTGCGCAGCTGACGCAGGTCCCCTATCTCTGACGCGACGAGTTCCCGGCCGCGCGGCGCGGGGCCCCGGTGCCGGCACTGATCGCGCTCGCACCACCACTCGGTGTCGGACACCGGGTGGAGCAGTGTCAGGCAGCGGTGGCAGCACAGGTATGAGCCACCCCGCCGGAACCCGAGGGGGACGGGGGCGTAGATCTCCTCGATGAGGAAGCGGACGGGGTCGAGGAAGAGATCGCTGCTGACCTCGGCCCAGTCCGCCTGGGTGAGAACAGGCCGGGTGACGAGGAGACGGCGGAAGGCCGCGTACGACTCGGGCGACGACATGGCGCGGCAGGCGCGAAGGGCCTCGTGGATCACCAAGCGGTCGTACTGCCGTCCGGTGCTGTCGCCATATCCCCTTACGGCGAGTTCGTGGCAGAGCTGTGTCGGCTCTCCCGAGTCCTCGTTGATCAGCCGGTCGGCGATGTCGAACAGGTCGGTGGGCAGTCGGTCGAGGGGCCAACTGCCCAGGGGACGGGCGCCGGCCCACCGCATCATCTCGGGCACCCCGGCCGGGGGCTTGGCCCCGTTGCGCAGGCACTGGAGCACCAGGGCGTCCAAGGCCCGCTGCGCGGTGGCCGGGTAGGGCAGGGTGAAGGAGTCGAGGCGGTCGACAGCTGCCAGGTGCAGGACGGCGGTGGCGACGTCTCGCAGGAGCACGACGTCGGGGTTGGAGAGCCAGTCCGGTACGAGCTGTTGGTCAGTCATGGGCCGGGATGTCTCCTCGCGCCGCGGTCTGCGCTTCAGGGCTTCCCGGGCGCGGATGGTCGGTGACGTAGGCGGTGCCGGGGCGGCACCAGGCCTGTGCCTGGCAGCCGTGGCAGTGGCGTCCGGTCCTCGGCTCGTACGCGGTGTCGTCCAGGAGCGGCTGGGCTAGTTCGGCGATGACGGTCCGGGCTTCGTCGATGTTCTCGGCGCGTCCGGGGTCGATGGTTTCGAGCCGGCTCTCGCCGTGGCCCTCGCGTAGATGCTCCAGTTCGACCCAGGACCGACGCGGGTCGTTCCCGAGTGCTCCGGCGTGGAACAGCAGTACAGCCAGGGCGAGTTGAGGGTACGTGCGGAGCAAGGACTGTCGTTCCCACAGAGGGCGGGCAGACGTCTTGGTCTCGCGCCAGATCCACCGGCTGCGATGGGTGTACACCAGATCGGGTACGGCGAGGACGACGATGTCGAGTTCGGGCACGTAGGCCGTCACCCGATGTTGTGCGAGCACTTTCTCGTCGGCGCCAAGACCGTTGAGCGGACACAGTAACCGGTGTTCGGCGAGCATTCCCGCGGCCTCATGTGCGGATGAGTCGTCGAGTCCGGTCCTGGCGCGTATCGCGGCCAGATCAGGGACCTCGCGGTCCTGGCAGCCACGTACCGGGCGTTGGGCGTGTTGTGCGTTGAGCCAGGCGTCGACGGCTCGGCCGCGCTGCGCTCCCCGGTCCTCGGTGGACAGGTCGTTGAGGTGCAGCCGCCGCACCAGGTGGTACTGGGCGGGGCATTCGGCATGCAGACGCAGGTCCCAGGCGGAGATGGAGCGTCGTTTGCGTACGAGGGTTGAGGGCTGCCCGCCCCACAGCTGTGGAGCACGCTTCAGGTCCGTACAGCCGGCGATGGCCTTGCAGTCGACACAGCTCTCGCCGGGCTGTGCGCCGGTTCCGGTCGCGGCGGCGAGGAAGACGGGCGCCGCGTCGTTCGCGAACCGCTGCTTCGCCTCGGTGGGACCTTCGGAGAGCAGCCTCACCACGGAGCCGTCGGCGCATCCGATGTCGAAGACGCGGACCAGACCCGGTAAGCGCGTGCTGTTGGTCGCGATGGGCGGGGGCTCGGTGCGCGCCTTGCGCCGGGGTGTGGGCGCGCCGTGCGCCATCACCTGGGCCACCGCCGCGAGTTCCGCGTCGGGGCGGCCGGTCTTGGCCCGGCCCATGGAGGGAAGCCACAGGTCGCGCACCGTTCCGTCGGTGGAGGTGTACATGCGGCCCCAGAGGGTGTGCTCGTACTGCCGGACGCCGCGCGAATCGGGGGCGTCCGTGCGGCGGGTGCGCCACGTCCACGGCTGCTCGACCGGTGTGGTCGGGGGCAGCCCGACCTTGATCGCGGCGGCCTGTTCCCGGGTGCGTGCGGTCACGTAGCGCTCCAGGGCGTGGGCGGTCCAGGCCAGGTGGGCAGGGTGGACCGGTGCGCCCCGCCCGCGGAAGGGGCCGCGGGTGCTGCGGAGTTCCTCGCGCACCCGCTCGACGGGCCAGTTCTCGTGTTCCCAGAGGTCGAGGGCCGTGAAGAGCGGCCCGAACGCGAATTGCTCGCGTGGGTCGGGGCGAAACGGCACGGGTGGCTCGGCGATGAGCAGGGGCCGCATCGCGGTGCGCCGGTGGGTCGGGCAAGCCGCGGCGTCGGGCCGGGCCATCCGCGGGCTCGCCTTGATCAGCCAGTCGTGGCCGGTGACGCCCGATGAATTCTGCATGGTGACCCCCGTGGAGGGCGGCATGGGCAGGAGGGCCCGGAACCGACGTAACTCCGAGGAGATCCGGGTACAACCGAGCATGCCATAGAGTTGTAAACTTAGTCCATGGATATCCTGCGTAATGATCCCTTCACGCTACTCTGGTGTGCCTGATGGCGCAGGAGTGTGAAGGGGCACGGCGGTGGACGCGGATACGTACAAGCCCGGCGCGGGTGATCTGATTGACGGGCGCTACGAGCTGAAGGACTCGCTCGGCAAAGGCGGGATGGCCCACGTCTGGCGGGCCCGTGAGGTGTCCGGCGGTCGGGAGGTGGCGGTGAAGTTCCTGCGCCATGATTCCGAGGCCCTGTACTGCCTCGACCCGCACGAGCGTGAGGCCGAACTCACCGTCAGAAACGCGCGGTTCCGGCGCGAGGCCGGCCTCTTGGGTACACTCGACCATCCGGGCATCACGGAGCTGTACGGGAGTGGCTCGCATCAGGGTATGCCGTACATCGCCATGCGTCTGGTGTCCGGGGTGAGTCTGCGGACCTACCTTGACGAGCACAATCCTCTGCCCCTGGCTGCGGCGGTTGCCGTCGCCGTGCAGGTGGCCGAGGCGTTGGCCTGCGCGCACACCCTTCCTGTGGTGCACCGAGATCTCAAGCCGGCGAATATCATGATCGACGACGAGGGGGCAGTCCTCCTCATCGACTTCGGCATCGCCAAGCCGCTGCGCGCCGACGCCACGCGCTATACGGCCCACGGTTCGACGCTGGGCACCCGCGGCTATCTGGCGCCCGAGCAGCTCCTGGAACGGGAGCCCACTACGCGTACGGACGTGTACTGCTTCGGCTGCATCTTCTATGAACTCCTCACCGGGCGCCCACCGTTCCCGCTCGGCGCAGACTCCGGTCTGACCGACAAACATCTCCACGAGGAACCGCTGCCGCCGAGCGTATACGCCGCGGGCATCCCCGAGGCGATCGACGACCTGGTGGTGCGGATGCTCGCCAAGAAGCCCGAGCGGCGCCCGTCCGTCGACGAGGTCCTGGAAGTCCTGGCCCCGTTCGGGCCCCGGCCCGGTGACCCCGCGCCCCGGCCGCGCACCCGCCCCGACCCCACGGCCCCCTTGCGCCGGCCATCGGACAGGGGTCCACGGCCGCGCCCCGCCCTCGTCGCCCCGCCTACCGCATCTGCGCCGGTCGAGGAAGAGTGGCTCGATGCTCGCACGGTTGAACGACTCTGTGTGCAGGCCGAGTCGGAGATCGAGTCCGGGGAACCGGGCGAGGCGGCCGACCGCCTGCGCGGGCTGACGGTGCGGGTCCGCCAGGAGTGGGGCGAGCGCCGCCCCCTGGTGCGCCGCGTGTGGCAGGGAGCGGCGGATGGACTCCGCCTCGCCGGTGACTTCGGCTCCGCGGCCCGCCTCTACCGGGGAATCGGCAACGACCTCATCCACGGGGACGGTCCGGCCGAGCGGGCCGAACGCACGGTGATCCGGCTCCGCCTCGCCGAATGCCGTCTCGCCTTCGGTGAACTGGAGGCCGCGATCACCGCGGTCGACACGGCGGGACGCGCGGCTGCGGGCCTGCCGCCTGAATTCGGGGCACGGGTCGAGGCCGTACGACGTGGGGTTGACGCCCAGCTCACGGCCCGGCTCGCTGATCCCACGGACATGGAGGCGTGACCACAGGTGGCACCAGCAGTGCATGTGCGGTCAGGCGGCGGATCCGTCCCCTATGTCCTGCCTGCCAGACGTCCGGCCGCCAGTTCGTCGCCGAGGTCGCGGACGAGATCCGCGCCGAGGTCGGCCGCGCGGCGCACCATCCGCTCGAAGGAGGCCAGTTCGCGGAATACCTCGCCGTAGCGCTGCTGTTCGCCAAGGGGTACCTGGCGGACCTGGAGGCGGCGGACGTCGATGCGGGAAGAGCTCGTCGTGTGTGTGCCGGCCTGCCGGGCGTTGGCCGGGGCCCGGAGCGAACCGGCGAGGAACCAGGCATCCAACTGCTCGGGCTGCACCCGCACGGCGTGCAGTTGTGGGCCGAGGGCGGTCGGTGGCTCCTCGTGGACCCAGGCGGAGAATGCGCGGGCAACCCCCACCACCACGACGTCCCCGGGTTCGGCGATCACGGCCTCGCGGGCCGCCGGGTCGTCGGGCGCGAGCCAGCCTCGCGGTTCGCCGTCCACCAGCAGGTCGGGGACGGTGAGCAGCGGGATGTCGTCGTCGGACGACGGGCCGGTGCGGATCGACTCGTCCGGCGGTTGTTGCCCGCCACGGAGGGTGAGAGCCCCGGCCCGGGCCAGTTCGGCGACCGTGGTCGCCGTCGGAGTGTCCGCAGTGGCTGCGGCGAGATCGAGCGCCGCGAGCATCCGGCCCGACTTGCCCACACTCGTGGTGAGCTCGGTGAACGTCCTCCAGGATTCGGCTAGTCGGGGCGCGGCGTCCACCGGGGACGGAACGATGTGACGTCCTGGGGTGAGGTCGACCTCGTCGTCGAGGAGGTCGATGATGGGCACCTGCCGTACATGGGCGGGTGCCTGCGGGGAGTCAGCCTCCTCGGCGGCCTCGCGTACGAAGGTGCCGATCGCTGCCCAGTCGGGGGCCCACTCCCGTGCCGACGGCCGGGGGAAGCGTGACGCGGCGTCGGCGACCAGGAGCCGTCCGCCCACCCGCGCCTCCTCTCCGGGTACGGGCGTCCGCAGCACCCACAGGTGCAGGGAGACGCTGTGCGGCGCCGCGCATCCCGGCGGCAGTGCCACGACGGCCCGCAGATGGCCGGTGCGCAGCAGCGAGCCGCGGATGCGCCGGCCGGCCTTCCTGGCCGCCACGGCAGGCGGCAGCAGCAGCACGGCGGCGCCGCCAGGACGCAGCTGGGCCAGGCAGTGCTGAACCCAGGCGAGTTCGGGCTCGGTGCGCGGGGGTAGCCCGTGGCTCCAGCGGGCGTCGGTGGCCAGCTCCTCGTACCCCCAGTCCCGTTCGTTGAAGGGCGGGTTGCACAGGACGATGTCGGCGGGCGTGCCGGCGAAGGGATCGTCGCGTAGGGAGTCTCCCGCCCGTACGTCGATGCGCGTCCGCTCGCCTTCCCTCTTACCCTCGGCGAGGCACAGGCGGGCGTCCGCCAGTGCGGCGAGGACGGGGTCGCGGTCGCTGCCGAGCACGGTGACCGCCCCGGGACCGGACTCCTTCACCGCTTCGGCCGCGGCCGCGAGAAGGTGCCCGGTGCCGCAGGCCGGGTCCATGACCGTGGTCCCGCCCGCGCGGTCGGCCGCACCGAGGGCGAGGTCCGCCATGAGTGCAGCCAGCGGCTCCGGGGTGGTGGCGATCTGGCGCACATGGACGTCAAGCCACCGGCGCAGCAAGAACGCGAAGGTCTGCGCGCCTCCTTCGCGCCGCCCGAGGTCCACAGCCCGTTCGATCAGCGCCCGCGTCTCGTCCGGGAGCTCATCGCCTTCCTCGATTTCCCGGCTGGAGAGGAGTCGCCCTGCCTCTGCGATGGCGGCCCCGGTCTCGTCGCGCCCACCGAGCGCCTCGAAGCGGGGCCAGAGCCATTCCCGCTCGGCGGATTTCTTGAGCTTCTTGTTGTTGCGCAGCCAGTTCTCGATGTCGGTCATGGAGAACTGAGGGTTGACGTCGGTGCCGGCGATCCGCTCGGGGAAGGACGGATGCCGCCGCCGCCAGTTGCTCACTGCTGCTCGCCCTACGCCCGCGAGACGGGCGATTTCCGCCAAGGTCACCGGTACGGCACTCGACGTGGACATCTGCACTCCCAGGGCGTTTCTGATTGAACGAAGACTTTCCCCCAACTGTGGGTGCTTGATCAAGCCACCCTTCCTCCCCGCGCCTGCCAGGCTACTACGAGCATTGACTTTGTTCACAGAGGAATGTGCTCGGCCGCCCGCTGTACGACACGTACAGTGCCTCCCTGGCACGGGTGCACGCCACGAACAGCAGACACCGTTCGTTGGCGAGGTCCGTCGAGTGCTGGACTGGGTCGACCTCGGCCGGCGTCACCGCCTTCTGGAACGGGAAAGCGGAGGCCGTAACCCCGGCCACGGCCACGCAGCGAAACTCCAGTCCCTTCAGGCTGTGCAGGCTCGAAAGCCGCACCCCGGCCGTGTCGTCGGGTTCCCCGTCCTTGACCCGTACGACAGGCAGCCCGGCCTCGGCGAGCCGCACCCCTATCCACGCGGTCTGCGTGTGGAACCGGGCGCAGACCGCAATCTCCGATGGTGCGACCCCGGCTGCCACCCAGTCGCGTACCCGGCGGACGACAGCGTCGACCTCGGCTGCCTCAGTCCCGTGCCCCTCGCACACGGGCTGCTCCCCGTGCAGCAGGGACCGGTAGCCGGACAGCGAGTCCGGCTCGTCGCCGGTCAGGTCGGTCACCGGTTCGCCGTCGAGTAGCGCCCGCGACCAGCGCAGGATCTCCTCGGTGGAGCGGTAGCTGAGGCGCAGCCTCGCCCCACGCCCGGTGACGGAGATGCCGAGCGAGCGGAGGGAGACCCGGGCGTCGTAGATCCGCTGGTGCGGGTCGCCGGTGAGGAACAGGTCGTCCGGCCCTTCTGTGACCAGGGCTCGCAGCAGGCGCCACTGGGCGGGGTGCAGGTCCTGTGCCTCGTCCACCACCACATGGTCGTACGACGGCCCCTCGCCCGGTTTGTCGTGCAGTAGCCGGGCGGCTTGGGCGCACAGCTGGAGCCAGGTGCAGGACCGGTCGCGGGCGAGCTCGTCCTCGAACCGGGTCATCGCTTGCCACACGCGCTCGCGTTGCGACTGCCCCAGCGCGCTGCCCCGCCCGCGCCGTCGGCAGACGGCGTACTCCTCGGGGGTACGCAGGTCATGGGCGAGCAGCACATGCCGGTACTCCTGAGCCAGGAAGGCATCGCTCCACGGCAGTTGGAGTCTGCGGGCCAGGCGCTGCCAGCGCTGCCGCTCGTCCTTGTCGCCGAGGACGGTGTCCGGGTTGCCGTGCAGCTCCAGCACGGTGCGCCGGGCGAGTGCGTCGACCGTGGTGACGGTCACCCGGTTGAGGAGCGCTTGGTCGTGGTCGAGGAGCAGGGCAAGCCCCGCGCGCAGGGAGCGGGCGAGTGCGCTGGTGTATGTGGTGAGCAGGACGCGCGTGTCGGGCGAGCGACTGAGGAGGTGCTTGACGCGGTGCAGGGCGACGACGGTCTTGCCGGTGCCGGGTCCGCCGGTGATCTGGGCGGGGCCTGCGTAGCCAGGCCGGTAGGCGATGCGTCGCTGGGCGGGGTGGAGGAAGACGCGCCAGGCGGCGAAGGGTTTGGCGAGGGTGTCGGCGAGCTCCTCGGGCCCGGTGACGAGGGCGATCCGGCTCCGCG
Organism: Streptomyces sp. I05A-00742; assembly: GCF_013055795.1. GTDB lineage: Bacteria > Actinomycetota > Actinomycetes > Streptomycetales > Streptomycetaceae > Streptomyces. The sequence continues at coordinate 192,311 of NZ_JABETO010000002.1, read as the reverse complement.
TACGGCCGGCGGCGGCCGCCAGCTCGCTCTGCTTTGCGTCGCTTTCATCGACGGTTGCGACCTGCCGTGCGGTGACAAGATCGCGGTAGACGTCGTCGGCGTCGAAGCCCTCGGCGAGCAGCCACAGGGCCTCGAACTGGTCTTCCGGCATCAGCGCCCCGAAGGCGTCCAGCTGCGCTCTGCCGGTGATGGTGCGGGCGGCGCGCAGGGTGACGTCGTCGATGCCGAGATGGCGGAGCACGGTGTCCGACCAGGCGGCGAAGAGAAGCCGGGGCGCGGTCTCGGCCTCCTGAGCGAAGACCGGGGTGATCTGCTCCATGGCGGTGAGGTCGCGCACCTCGAGGCAGCGGGTGACCGCGTTGACCGTGTAGAGGCGCCGCTTGGCCCATGAGTACGCCTTGTCGTGGGAGACGACGTGCACGAAGACGAACAGGTCGCTGCCGTCGTCGGGGGCGAGCAACACGATGCGCAGCCCTTTGTCGACCCGGATCGTACGCATGCGCGGATCGCGTGAGCTGACCACGGACTCCAGATGCAGCCCTTTGTCCGAGTGGAGCTGATGGACCGACATCTGCTGAAACTTCCCCATCGCCTTGTGGACCCGGGCGCGGGCCGGCTTGTCCAGCCGGTCCACGCCCTCCCAGAAGGTGTTGGTGATCGCGATCTGCGGCATACCCCTGCCCTTCCCCTGAAACCGCACAGGCTGGAATCCGTTGACTGAGTTTACAGTGTCGAGGCTTTTTCTCCGCACCGCTCAGGGAGAAAACCAGAGAGCGAGGGGGAGGGCGGATGCCCGCGCACACCATCACTGTCGACGCCGAGGTCTTCGAGTGCCTTCAGCGTGAGGCGCAGCCATTGATCGATACGCCTAACAGCGTGCTGAGCCGCCTTTTCGCCCTCGATTCGGCTGCAGCCCGGCCCGGTGCGCTCGCGCCGCTGATCGACGCGGGCAAGCTGCAGCCGGGGCAGCGACTGACTTGGCGGCGCCGCAATCTCGGGCAGGAGTACCACGCGCACGTCACCGCCGAAGGCTGCCTTCAGTTGGACGACGGCCGTGTCTGCGGCTCCCCCTCCGGTGCATGTGACGCGGTGGCCCACTGCAAGGTCAACGGATGGGACGCCTGGCGTACGGACGAAGGCATGTCCCTGAGCGTGCTGCGCGGCAGGCGCTAATCACTTCGACGGGGGAACCGATCACGTGGACTTCACTCAGCGCATGCTCGCGCGCCTCACCTTACGCAGCCAGCTCACCGACATGCCGGGCGAGCGCTTCGAGCAGCTGATCCATCATCTGCTGAGCCTGGTGCACCCGGACTTCGTGGCGGTGCGCACCCACGGCAACCTTGGCGACATGGGCGCCGACGGGCTTCTGCTGTGGCAGCGAGAGCTCTGGGCCTGCTACTCGCCGCAGACCGAGAACATGAGCAAGGTCAAAGCGAAGTTCCGCTCCGATCTGGACAAAGCACTCGGCAAGCGTTCGGACACTTTCGACACCTTTCGCTTCGCGATCAACGACCTCAGAGGCGTCCATCCGGAGTTGAGCATGCTGATGTCCGAGGCGCAGGAGAAGCTGCGCCCGCGCCGGGTGCTGCCCTACGGCTGGCACCACCTGTGGGCCGACGTCCTGAAGCTTGACCAGGTGGCTGCCGAGGACCTGCTGGGGTGTGAGCTTCCCGTCCAGGCGAAGACATACGGCATCGGTCTCACCGACCTTGAGGCGTTGCTGGCCCAGCTGTGCCAGCAACGGCACACGGCGGAGCCGCTCGCCGCCATTCCGGACGTCAACAAGTACAAGCTTGAGTGGAATCGCCTCATGGGCGACGTCCGCGGCGCGCTGATCCAGGGCATCAAGCACAGCCACCTTGTCCAGGACTACTACGCCGGACTCGCAGTACCGGACGAGGCCGATCAGGTCGCCCAGGGATTTCGGGTGTACTACGACCAGGCCAGGGGCAGGACCGACGACCAGGAGAAGCTGTGGAGCGCGTTGCAGGAATACATCCTCGGCAATGCGAATCCGAGCCTCAGCTCCATGTACTGCGCCTGGATCGTCATCGCCTACTTCTTCCAGAGGCGCGACGTTTTCGATGTGCCGCCGGACGGATGGGTCCCGGACATGACGGGCAGGAGCAGTACGTGATCACGCCGACGAAGGGGATCTCCCCCGATCGCTCCCTGCTGGCCGTCGGCGCGCAGATCGCGAGAGTGCTGGACATGCCGATGACCGTGACGCAGACGTGGTCCAGGCTTCGTGCGGAGCGTACCCGTCTGGGACACCATTCGCCGGTTTCCTTCCAGTGGTTCGTCCTTGGGCTCGACGTGTTGTACGCGCTCGGCGTGATCGAGTTCCGCAACGACCTGCTGGCCAGAAGGAGGGGCGATGCTGCGACGTCTGAGCGCTGACGATCCGCGGTTCCGCACGGTCGACTTCCGGCCGGGCCTCAACCTTTTGCTCGCCGAGGCACACCCCGGGGCGGCCAGAACGGACAGCCGTAACGGTACGGGCAAGTCCAGCCTCGTGGAGCTGCTGCACTTCGCCCTGGGGGCCCGGGCAGGCAAAGGCTCCCTCCCCACCCGTCCCAAGCTTCGGAATACCCTCTTCACCCTGACGATGGACTGGCCCGGGCAGGACGATCCGCTACAGGTGAGCCGGCGGGGCGCCCAGCCCGGGATCGTCCTGACCGATCTGCCCGGTGTCGCCGAGGACGGAGGGCTCTTCGCGATCCGACTCACGCGAGAGATGCCATTGCCGGAGTGGACCGCTCGGATCGAAACGGACCTCTTCCGGCTGCCGGGCGACCATCCCGGTGTCTCCGGGCGCTCTCTGATGTCGCTGCTCGTGCGCCGCGTCGGCTCGCATGCCTTTAACGATCCGGTGCGGACCTACCCTCAGCAGTCCGCTGCCGAGGCGGCGGCCAATCTCGCGTACCTGCTGGGCCTGGACTGGCGGCTCGCCTCCGGCTACCGGGATATCGCCGTGCGAGAGGCGACGCGCAGACAACTGCGGTCGGCGATGAATGACCCCACGTGGAACCAGGTCGTCGGCACGACGGCCGACCTGCGAGGCAAGATCATTGTCGCGGAGGGGGACGTGGACCGCCTCAGGCGGGAGATCGCCGCGTTCCGCGTGGTGCCGGCCTATGAGGAGCTCCAACGGCGGGCGGACGAGCTGGATCAGAGGGTTCGTTCGCTACCGGAGCAGGATGTCATCGACCGCCGCAATCTGGCGGACCTGCGTCGTGCCGTCGACGAAGCCAACGATCCGGACATGGCGTACGTGGACGCGGTGTACCAGGAGCTGGGCATCACTCTCCCCGGCCGGGTGCACCGGACCTTCGAGGACGTGCGCGGCTTCCACGCCTCCATCGTGCGCAATCGGCGGCGCTACCTCGCAGACGAGACCACCGAGACGGAAGCCCGGCTCGCGGAGCGTGAGCGTGCCCGTCTCGGCGAGCAGCTCACCGAGACACTTACCGCGCTTCGCGAGGGAGGCGCTCTCGATGGTCTGACGGCACTCCAGCAGCTGCTCGCGCAGAAGCAGGCAGCGCTGGAGGCACTGCGCAAACAGCACGAGACGGCACAGTTCATGGAAGCCAGCCAGCGGGAGATCACCGCGAGGCGCGTGGAACTCCAGGAGGCGTTGGAACTCGACCTCGAGGAGCGTGGTGAACAGACCAGGGAAGCCACCTGGTTGTTCTCCCGGTTCGCCCGCCGCCTCTACGGCCAGGACCGGGACGCCTACCTGACCATCAGGGCCGGCACGAGCAGCATGGAGATCACGGCGCACGTCGACAGCCGGGACAGCGTCGGGATCAATAAGATGGTGATCTTCTGTCTCGATCTCACGGCCGCGGTCATCGCCCACCGCCATGGCCGAGGACCGGATTTCCTCGTCCACGACAGTCATCTCTTCGACGGGGTGGACGACCGCCAGGTCACCGAAGCGCTGGCACTGGCGTCGGAGGTCGCCGACGAGGAGGGACTCCAATACATCGCGACGTTCAACTCCGACAAGCTGGAGCGGGCGCGGCTGGGCGGCTTCGACCCCTCCTCCCACCTGATCGAGCCCCGCCTCGACGACACCTACGACGAAGGCGGGTTGTTCGGGTTTTGGTTCTGACTGTTGAAGGGCGAGGAGGGGTGACTAACGCTTAGCGGTGGCACACGGCCCCACATCGTCTTCCGACGGGGTGGCGCGGGCGGATGCCCGAAGCATGGACTGGGTTGCGGACGTCGGACGGAGCCGGTCCAACTGACCGTCTCCGCCTGCGACCTTCGCACTCAGGCGTCGTGGCGGGGTCCCTCACCCGGTGGTGGGTCCAGCTGAGTCTGGTACGCGTTGCCAGCCCTTCGGGCCTCCTCCATACGGTTGTAGGCGTCGAGGATGAGGTCCTTGGTGTGATAGGTGCCGTATATGGCCTGCTCCCGCTTCTTAACCGTGGGGAACGTCTCCATCACGTAATCCACGTCATCACGGCCGAGCCCGTACGCGTGGAAGAGTGCAGAGTCCAGCTCGGCGCGCAGATGCTCACGGCGCTCCCCATCCCAACGAAACGGTGCCCCTTCATCACCGTTGCATTTGGCGAACTCCGCCATATCGCGGGAGGTGTAGGAGAGTTCCAAGGACCGATTGACGATCCAGCTCGTGGCGCAACCTCCCAGGAGCCCGTCCATCTGACTGAGCTCATTGGGTGTAACAGCTGGAAGCTGCCGCACTGTGAAGTACTTCAGCGCCGTGCCCGACGCCTTCTGTCGCGTCACGTAGTCGAAGACGAATGAGTCGAAGATTGCCAGCAAGATGGCTGGTGCTTGTGGTGCAAGGGCCAGGAGGAACTTGTCTCCGACACCGTAGGCTGGCAGAGCTGAGCCAATCATGGTCCGTGTATCCGTAGACCGTGCGATGTCTCGCCAGCCCATCAGCCACCCGTGCCACCACTCCCGCTCCCTCAACCGCGACGCCACCCCCGGCCACATGATCGGGTTGAGCTTCTTGTCCCGCTTCCCCGAGTCCACGTCGAACTCAGGCACCCAGTACCGGGGCAGCGGCGCAAAGTCCGGGTCGTCGTGCTGTTCCGGCGTGACCCGGGGCAGCGTCCCCACATTCGCCTGGGCCTGCGTCTGCCCCTCGTACGTGCCGAGCCGGTGGTCGAAGTGGTGGAGCATCTTCGCCTCGTACAGCGGTAGGTAGCGCCGTCCGTCGGACGGGTCCGTGAAGACGTTCCCCTTCAGCTTCCAGCCCTCGGCCTCCAGCTCCGCCTTGCCGCGGAACAGGTGCGAGTCGTTGGCCATGTGGAACATGGTCATGAAGGTGAGGCCCCACGGGTTGGTGGCTCCTTTCCCTTCCGCGTCCGGCTCACGCTTGAGGACCGGGACGCGCCGGTAGATGCCGAGGGTGATCTCCGCGTCTCGGCGGCTGCGGAACACCGGCAGGGTACCGGTGTTGGGGTTGACGAGGAGGATCTCCTCCGGCGGCATGGCGAAGCGACGCTCGTCGAGGTCCTCCATATGCCGGGTGCCGAACGCGAAGGACGCCTGCTCCACCCGCTCGCCCTGGCCGGTGACGGTCAGCAGCGAGAAGCGGACCGAGTGGTGCACGTCCCGGCTGAGGATGAACGCCTCGTTCTCGAAGTCCAGGAAAGACGCGAGCCGTGAGGAGCGGACCAGGTCTGAGAAGAACGGCGCGGTGGTCGCGTCGGTGGCGATACCGGTCGGCAGGACGAGGCCGAAGCGACCTGTGGGGGCGATGCCGAGGGAGGCGGCCTCGGCGAAGACCGCGTACGTGTTGACATCGCCGCGCCCGGTGAGCGGGAAGCGACCGGAGCCGCGCAGCAGATGGCTCACCCCTTCGGAGAGGCGGCGCGCGGCGACGAACTCGGCGTGCAGCGCCCGGTCCGACTCTTCCGCGCTGTCGGCGAGGGCGTCGATCAGGCGCTCGCGGGCCGCCTTGTTCGCGGCGGTGGCGACCTTTTCGTCGCGGGTGGCGAAGAACTCCTGCTCCTGGAGCTTGACCCGCTCCCACGGCGGATTCCCCAGTACACAGCTGAACCCGCCCTTCCACCCCGTCCGCGCGTCCACCCCCGGTGCCGCCGGGTCTGCCGGCACCCGGAACACCTCGGGGAACTCCAGGTGCCAGTGGAAGAAGCGGTACTCCTCGCGCAGTCGCGCCACCTCCTCCACCGTGCCCGCCGGCAGGCTCGCGCCGCCGTCGGCAGAGTGCAGGGCGAGCAGGGAGTCCGTGGTGAGGGCGGGCGGGGCTGCCTTCTCGGCCTTGTGCCACACGAACGCCGCGCACCACGCGTCGGCCAGTTCCAGGGCGCGCAGGTAGTCCTTGGAGGTGGTCAGTTCGTGGTAGGCGCGGGCCTGATTCCGAACGTCCTCCAGGACCTCCGACCGGGCGTTCGTGATGGCCGAAGTCGAACTGCTCAGGCTCGCGTTGGAGATCTCCAGCGCATGCTGCTCGGAGAACAGGGCGTCCTGGTTGGCACCGTGCCACAGTGCTGCCTGCCACCGCTCCCGCTCGCTCGCGTTACGAGCCTTCAGGTTCCTGACCAGCTTGGACTCGTCGCCCTCCAGGACCTTGAACGCCTCATCCGGCAGACCGTCGGCGAGCAGCTTCGGCGTCGTGCCGAGAAGCCCGTTGCCGTGCTTGATGTGCGCGTCGAGGAAGGTGAGCGGACGGCCCGGTTCCATGGCCTCGATCCACAACGACACCTTGGCCAGTTCGACGGCCATCGGGTTGAGGTCGACGCCGTACACGCACCGGGAGATGATGTCGCGCAGGGCGTGCCGTACATCCTCGGCGCCGGGCTCCGGGTCGTCGGTGCGGATTTCCGCGAGGCGGCGGGCGATCCGGCGGGCCGCGGCGACCAGGAAGTGGCCGCTGCCGCAGGCCGGGTCGCAGACGGTCAGGGCGAGCAGGGCCGCCTCCCGCTCCTCCTTCGTCGTCCCCGAGCGGACCGCCTTCTCGATGACCGGGTCGAGGGCGGAGTCGAGGAGGCAGTCGATCAGCGGCGAGGGAGTGTAGTAGGAGCCGGAGGTCTTGCGGTCGTTGCCGTCAAGCTTCTTCAGGACGTAGGAGCCGTCGTCCTCCCGGCGGGGTTCGAGTTCGAGCAGCGACTCGTAGACCGAGCCGAGTTCGTCCGCGCCCAGGTGCCGGTAGTCGACCTTGCGGGGCCTGCCGAGCTTGGCATCGAAGATGACGGCGAGGGCCCGGACCGCCTCGTACAGGGCCTCGTTGGTGAGGGCGAGACCATCCAACCGCCGGTCGGCGTCGGTGCACTCGAAGAGGCCGCCAAGCGCGGGCAGGCCCAGCTCGGGGCGGCCGCCGGGCTCGCCGAGACCTTTGATGACGAGGGTGAGGGCCTCCCACTGGTCGCCGTGCGGGGTGCCGGTGCGGCGGGCGAGGCGGCGCAGGCGGGCCGTGGAGAAGTACTTCTCGTAGCGGCCGCGTGGGCCGTCGGCGGCTTCCGGGTCGAGGAGCAGGCCGCGGTCTTCGGTGACGAAGAGGAAGAGCAGCCGGTAGACGAGTCGGAGCAGGGCAGGGTGGAGGTCGCGGACGGTGGTGGTGCGGGTGCGCAGGGCCTCGCGCAGGTTTCCGTTGTCGGGGTGGGCGATGAGCCCGCTGCCGATCACTGTGAGCGCTGTCTCAACGCCCTTGCGGAGCTCCTTCAGCGCTCGGGTGCCGGAATCGATGGCTTCGGTGCGCCACTTCTCCAGCGGGCAGGACGCGGCCGGTTCGCCGTCGAAGCGGGTGCGGTGCAGGAGCCGCCACAGCAGGACGAAGTCGTCGGACCGCTTCCCCTCGAAGATCGCCTGGAGGTCGAACTCGATGAACGCGGCGCCGGTCAGCGACGCGGACTCGCGCAGCAGTCGCAGCTGGCGGCCGTTGGACAGGACACCCCACAGGGCTGTGTCGCCGGAGCGGTTGAGGTACTCCTGGACCATGGACTGCGGGGCCTGCGGCGCCACGTCGGGGGTCCGGCGGTCCAGGGACACGTTCCAGCCGGTGAGGTGCACGGGCACGTGCGCCCACCGGTGACTGACCGGGAAGTCCTTCGCCTCGTCGTGGGCGGGCAGGCCGGGCTCCGGCACGGCAGACAGTGCGCCGAAGCCGAGCTGCTCGAACAGGGGCAGCAGCCAGCGCTCGGTGGTGAGTCCGACCGCGTGCACACCGGTGTCGTCGTCCGCTCCGTCGCGAGCGAGGGCGTCCTGGTAGGCGGCCCAGACGCCGTTCAGATAGCCCCAGGAGCGTTCAGCGGCATCCCGTACCGACTCGCCCTTGGCGAAGAGCCGGTAGTCGGCGGGCTTGGCGCCCGACTGCTCCTTGCCCTCCTTGATCCGTACCAGAAGGTCGTACGGCAGCAGGCCGCCCACGGTGGCGACCGTGTCGGTGACCAGGGTCCTGGCGATGCTCATGCGTCCGCTCCCAGCTGGATCGTGGCGGCCGGGCGGTAGAGGAAGACGCCCAGAACGTCCGGGTCGCCCTGCGGGGCGGCCCTCAGGCCGGCGAGACGCGCCTTGGCCGCGGTGCGGACGCGGTGGTGCGAGGCCTCCAGCTCCTTCGCGGCGGCCTTGGAACGGAAGCGCAGTTCGTCCATCAGGCCGGTGTGCAGGGCGGCGAGGATCTGAGTGATGTGATCGGTGGCGAACCCCGGGTCGGAGTTGCCGGTCGCGCGGGCCGTGAGGAGCGCCAGAGCCTCCTCCTCCGGGAGCCACTGCGGTGCTTCGGGCCTGCCTTGGAAGGCCACCACCCTTGCGTCCTCGGCGAGTTGGGTGCGGACCCCGCCGTCGCGGGTCGGCAGGTTCAGCTGGAAACGGTGCCGGACGAGCAGCATTGTGGTGGGTCGCCGCACAGCGGTAGTGCGTACCACTCCGCAGCGGCGGGCCGGGCGCTGCCAGTCCGGGAACTTCTCGTCCAGCGCAGTGTCCAGGACGAAGCGGGCCGTCGCTGCCACCACCGGGTCGGTACGGGTCAGCGCCACCTCGCCGCGCGGGGCGCTCGGCGCGTCGTGGAAGACGACCGGGCGCGGATGGCGGGGGCCGAGAGCGGCAGTGACGCCGTCCCGCAGGCCCTGCGGCAGGGCGTCGGTGTGCACGGTGAAACCGCCCTGCTTGCGATCGGCGGGCACGCCGCGCAGCGCGTTGAGCGCGCGGCGGGTGAACTCCCTGACTTCCTCGCCGGTGCCGAGCGCGGCACGGATCTCGGCGACCTCGGCAGCCACCTCCTCCTTCTTGATCGTGTTCTGGGCATAGCGGGACCGGGACACCTTCTCGCGTTCGGCGGAGGATTCCCAGGCGATCTCCAACTGTTCGGCGGCGGGTACTTGGTCCCGCTCGAACAGCCCCTCTTGTTCGAAGGCGGGGGTTTCGCCGTGCAGGATCAGCTCCTCGAAGACCGCCTGCATGGCGCTTTCCGCCTGCTGCGGCACGGGGACCGAGATGCCGGTGGCGCGGCGGATGTGCTCGTGCTTGCGCAGCAGCACCTTCAGGACGATGTCGTCGACCGGGTTGTCCGCCCCGTACAGGGTGAGTGCCTTCACGGTGTCGGTGCGCTGCCCGAAGCGGTCGACTCGGCCTTCGCGCTGCTCGTGGCGGGTCGGGTTCCAGGCCAGGTCGTAGTGGACGACGGCGTCGAAGGACTCCTGGAGGTTGACGCCCTCCGACAGGCAGTCGGTGGCCACCAGGACGCGTCGCTCAGGTGCCGGATCGCCGTTCTCGTCGGCGCCGGTCAGCTCGGCGATCCGGTTCAGCCGCATATCGGGCGAGAGCTCGCCGGTGACTGAGGCGACCGCCACCCGGTGTTCGGTCCCCTTCTTGTTGAGCACCTTCGTCAGGTGGTCGGCCACGTAGTCGGAGGTCGCGATGTAGCGGCAGAACACAATCGGCCGGTAGCCGGCGTCGAGCAGGTCGGTGACCGTCGTCACGAGCTTCTTCAGCTTGGCGTCACGGGTGGGCCCGGCGAGCTTCTTGGCAGCCACGGCCATGGCCACCAGCCGGGCCTTCTCCTCGTCGCCGATCTCGTCGCCGTCCGTGGGCACGGCAGTGGGCAACAGGCTGCCCGGGACCTCGTCGGCGGTCTGCGTGCTGTCGCTGTCGGCCGGGTCGGAGACCGTCGACTGCCCGGTGCGGTCCACCTCGTCGGGGGTGTCCGCCTCCTGCACGCCCGCCCTGGTGTTCAGGGATCGTACGGCGGCGGCGGGCGAGGAGGACAGGGTGCGCAGCAGCGCGAGCGTGGACCACCAGCGCTGCCGCTGCTGGAGCGCACCGTCGGCGGAGCGCACCGTCTCGCGAGCGTAGGCCAGGACCTCGCCGAGCAACCTGCGGTAGTCGCGGTGCAAGGTGTAGGAGACCTCGGCGGAGTCGCGGGTGGAGGGGAAGTGTGCGCCGTCCTGGAAGTCCTCGCGGATGTCGGCCCGGCGGCGCTGGACGAAGAACTCGGCGAGGAGCTCACGCCCTGCACGGGTGTCGAAGCTGACCATGGCGAGGCGCTCGTCCAGCAGCCCGAGCAGTCGGCGGAAGGGCTCCTCCTTGCCGCTGTGCGGGGTAGCCGTGACCAGGAGCAGGTGCCGGGTGGGGTCGTCGGCGAGTGCACGCAGCAGCCCGTACCGCTGCTGCGAGGTGCGCTCCGAGACACGGGCAGTCGAGTCCGCGACGCAGGTGTGCGCCTCGTCGACGATCACCAGGTCGGGGCAGTTGCGCAGGAAGTCCTCGCGGTGCCGGGGAGACTTGATGAAGTCGGTCGACACGACGTAAGCGCCGTCCTGGCGGAAAACCGACTGCCCGTACGGCGTCTCGCGCTCAAGACGGCCGATGGTGGCGGGCAGCACCAGACGCGCGTCGATGCCGAACTTGCCGTGCAGCTCGGCCCGCCACTGCTCGGCCAGCGCGGGTGAACACAGCACCACCAGGCCGCGGGCGTCGCCCTGCGCGAGCAGCTCGGCGGCGATCAGCCCCGACTCGACCGTCTTGCCGATGCCCACGTCGTCGGCGATCAGCAACCGCACCGTGTCCTGGCGCAGCGCCATCATCAGCGGCACGAGCTGGTACGGACGTGGGTCCACGGCGATCGACGCCAGTGACCGGAAGGGACCGGCCCCGGCCCGGAACCCGATCCGTAGGGCCGTGCGCAGGAGACCTGCGGTGTGCTGGTCGCCGAGGTCGGAGGGCGTGGGCGGGGCGAACGTGGCGGGCACCACGGTCTCCAGTCCGGGCAGCACCCCCGCGATGTCGACATCGGCCCCGCCCAGCGGGCGCAGCACCAGCAGCTCCTCGGTGGAGTCGGGCAGCACTACCCACTCACGGCCCCGGGCGTGGACGAGGGAGCCGACGGCGTACTTCGGGGCCGGCGGGACGGCGGTGGTCATACGGGCCTTCCGGGATGGATGTCGTGGGCGGATCGGGCGGTGAGTCGTGCTGGGAACAGCCGGCCGGCGGGGTGCACGATCCCGTCGGCCGGAACAGCGGAACGCGTGTCCGGCCGCGATCAGCGGCGTGGTTCGCCGAACACCTGAGGGTACTCGGCGACCTTCTTCGACCAGTCGTCGTCGTACCGGACCCGGACCACGTCCCAACCGATCTCCTTCAGCCGTTCCTCCGCCTCCTCGTCGCGCAGCGCGATGTCGGAGTGATCGTGATGCGGGCCGTCGACGAAGACCGCGACCGGGCCGAATCCGGTGTCGTACACGAAGTCCGGCTTGGACAGGGCCTCGCGCACCTTGACCTGCTGGTGGTCGGGGAGCCGGTGGCCGTGCGACCTCAGGTATTCGACGAAGCGTTCCTCGAGGCGGGAGTCGGCCCCCTGCCTGAGCGAGTCCGCATGCTCGTCCCGCGACCGGCCCGGGGTGCTGCCGCCGACGCTCCCGCCCGCGAAGGCCTGCAGCAGTTCGCTCACCAGATGGCGGTCGATGGCGCGGTGGTGGCGTTGGTTGCCGAAGGAGAGCAGACAGTCGTAGCAGCCCTTCTCGCAGGGGTCGCCGTTGCTCTTCTCGTCGCCGCGGTCGCGGCCCAGCTGGTCGAAGTGGGCGATCTCCAGTGCCTTGCGGGCGGCGCGCGCGAGGGCGTCCGGCTCGGCCTGGAGGCGCCGGAGCACTCCCGCGCCGCCCTCCGCGCTCTCGATGAACAGCAGCCGCTCACGCGGCCCCTCGAACGGAGGCAGCTCCTCGGTGTCGAGCTCGGAGTCCTCCAGCTGGAACTCGGCCTCGATGCCGCGCTCCAGGGCGTACTGGAGGGTGACGGCGGTGTCCCGGTCGACCGGCTCGGCCAGCTTGACGACGAGGATGTTCCGGGTGTCCTGCACATATGGGATCACGGGCATCTTACGGTTCGCCTTCTCGGCGTCCGCGAGGCCCTCCTGCTCCTGGAGCGATTCCCGGCCGGGGCCCGCCGCGCCGGGCTTGGAGGTGTTGCCTGCAAGCCACTCTCCGGTCACCGGATCCATCCAGAAGCCGATCTCGCCCTTGCCGACGGACCGGCGGTAGCCGAGGTTGGTGAGCCGGACGGTGGCGCTGTCGCCGTAGGCCAGCTCCGCGAGGGCGCGTCCGGACGCGGCCTGCGCCGTGGCCCGCAGCGAACCGTCCCGGCCGTCCTCGTGCTTCTTGAAGCGGTAGGAGATCTCCACCTTGTAGCCGGTGCGCTGGCGTTCCTCCTCGTCGGAGGAGATCCGGTCGCGGCGGTGTGTGAAGACGGTGTGCAGGTGCAGCAGGCCGGTCCGGGCGTCACCGAGGCCGCTCTCGCAGCCCCCGCAGGTGTCCTCCCGCAGCTCCTCCGGGGACAGGTAGCCGCAGCGCCCGCAGACCTTCGCGCTCTCGGTGGTCAGCTCGCCGGCGGTGTCCGGCGGCAGCTGTACCCGGTCCACCTTGTAGCGGCTGCCCTCGTGGTAGATCAGCGCGCCGGGCCCGAACTCGCGGATCGCGATGAATCTGGACCGCTGCAGATAGTCGCCGTCGTAGCCGCCGCGGCTGGTGCGGCCCGTGCCCGGGATGTAGGCGGCGAGCGGCAGCCGGGGGAAGGAGTAGCCCGGCAGGAAGCCCTCGGAGGCGAAGTAGCGGTACGGATAGAAGTCGGACATCACGGTCCGCTCGCCGCCCTGCTCATTGCGGAGCAGGGCGAGCTGGCTCTCGGCCTGGGCGCGGCGGCGCTTGGCCTGATCCTTGGAGCGGCCGGTGGCGGTGCGGTTGAGGATGTTGTCGTGCTGGATCTCCCGTTCCTGCAGGGCGCGTCGGAAGAGGGTCATCCAGCGTCCGCAGGCCTTGCGGAAGCTGCCCGGCGCGGCCTTGACGGTCTGCTCCAGCCACTGTTCGTGCCACCAGGAGGTGGAACGCAGCAGGTCGAGACATCCGTCCAGGACGGTGCTGGCCCGGACCAGGGCGCGCCGCTGCGCGTCCCGGTCGTCGATCTGCTGGGCCACCGACGGCACCACCGTGAGCGAGGGATTCTTGCCGTCGGAGTCGAGCAGCTTGGTCATGGAGCGGCTGAGCTCGAGCCCGGTCTCGGCGAGCCAGATCGCGTGGACGTGTGAGGCGAGCAGATCTTCGTTGCCCAGGTCCAGACGCGGCGGGGCGACGGCGCCGGCCACCATCTGGTCGCGCCGGGTGAAGTAGTACTGGTCGTGGCTGTTGCCGGTCGCGCAGTACGTGGTGACGAGGGCGGGCTGCCCGCTGCGGCCTGCACGGCCCGAACGCTGCGCGTAGTTGGCGGGCGTCGGTGGCACATTGCGCAGGTTGACCGCGTTGAGGCTGGCGATGTCGACGCCGAGCTCCATCGTCGGTGAGCAGTACAGGAGCGGAAGCCGGGTGCCTTCGCTGAACAGGTCCTCGCGCTCCTGGCGGATCTCTGGGTGGACCTGCGCCGTGTGCTCGGCGGCGTGCAGACCGGCGAAGGTGGCGGCGATGTCCTGGTAGAGGCGCTTGAAGAAGGCGTTGACGCGGGGCCCGCGTTCGTCGCGGTAGGTGCGGCGCAGCCGGTCCACCGCGCCGTGGTCCTCATCCCGGGCGTGCCAGCGGATCACCGTGTGGTTGATCCGGTAGCCGGGCTCCTCGCCCCGCCCCTGGGAGACTTCGGTGAGGACCCCGCCGGCTGCCAGGACAGCGAGCAGGTCGCGGATGACGTCCTGGGCTTCGTCCAGTGAGAGTCCCTGCCCCCACTGAGGGAAAGTGGCGGGCTTGCGGACATGACGGCCGAAGGCACCGCGGCCCGTGAGGTTCAGCTCGCTACGGCCCCGTCCGGTGCGGCCCGGTCGCCCTGCCCGGGCGACGGCGACACCGGCCATCGGCGGCGCCGACTCCGTGTCGGCGATCCCCCACGCATCGTTGAGCCTCGCCGACTCCTTGCGCAGCTCGGCGAACTTGGCTTCGGTGAAGTACGGGGTGTCCACGGCGCGCTGGCGGCGCAGCTCGTCCATGAGGACCGTGGACAGCCGGCGTCGGACCTCGGGCGTGGCCGTCCGCAACGGGCCCGCGGCGTCCTTCCACCGGTCCTCGTCGCCGGCGATCGCGTCCAGGCCCCCATACTCCAAGCCGAGGAGCCCTGTCTGCTCCAGGTTGGGCATGGTGACGCGCCAGCCGCGCTCCAGATCCAGGAAGAGGCGGTACTCGGCGATTGCGGCCAGCGCTTCGAGCGTGCCCTCGGCCAGCTCGTCGATCTCGGTGGGGTTGGCCGCGTACTCGTGCGGGGAGAGCCCCATCGCCGCTACCACCTCCTCGCCGAGCCGCTTCCAGCGCAGTCCCTTTTCGCCGGCCGTGACCATCGCCCGGTAGAGGGCGCCGCGCAGCTGGGTCACCATGACGAAGTCGTTGAAGTGCCCCGACTGGAGGCTCGCATCCTGTCGGTTGTCGACGAAGGTGAGCAGCTTTCGTGCGTCCTTCTTGAGTTCCGACGCGGGAAGGCTCTTCAGGTGACGCACGATCGAGGCGCTGACGACCGAGGTGGCAGTCGACCGGCCCTCCTGGTCGAGGGTCATCAGCTTGGCGAAGTCCCGTTCCTTGACCTGCTCGTAGCCGACGCCGCACTCCAAGCAGAACAGGAACGGGGCCGGCATGTAGGCCGCGTACAGCCCGCCATTCACTTTGCCCCCACCGGTGCCGTCCGGGCGCACCCACACCGGCTGTGGCGCCCGCTTCCTGCGACTTGCGGTGAGTACCGGGGCGCCCTTGCGCTCGTCGAAGGTGAGCCAGCTGTCGGGGAAGCGCCGCTGCTCGATGGCGTCTCCGACCTTCTCCGGCCAGGGGTTGACGGCCGAGACGTACAGATACCCCTGCTCGTCGTCCTCATCCTCCCGTGTACGGAAGGACATGCTGCCGTCGTCGAGCTGCTCGCGGGCCACCGTCAGGTATTCCTGCCCGCACTCGCGGCAGAAGGAGAGCGGAAGCAGCAGCTTCTCGGGGGCGTTCGGGACGCGCTGCTGATAGGTGCGGGTGATGTGGCGTTCGCTCGCCGGCTCCAGGGAGACGTAGACGGAACCACCTTTGGAAAGGAACTGGTGCAGCCGGAAGGCGAACAGAGGGCGGTGGTCCTCGGGGCCGCGGGCGCGCGAGCCCGCCTGGAGGGTGGCCCTGATGGCCTCAGCGCAGGCGGCGTACCACCGCTCTTCGGGGTCGCCGTCCTCGATGTCGAATGCTTCGGAGCGCAGCAGCCGGGCTGCGGCCTCCACGGTGACGGGGGCGGCGCGCACCAGGAGCGTGCTGCCGTCCTCGTCCTCGGTCTCGACCAGGCCGAAGGTCGTCTCGATCCACCGGGCCAGCGGATAGGCGGCGAGCTGATCGTACTCCGCAGGCGGGTTGTTCTCCTTTACGCACGCGGCGAGTTCGGTTGGCGTGGGCGTGGCGTCGCCGGTTGCCCGTACCAGGGTCTCGCCGACGACGTGCTCCGGGGAGATCTCCGTATCGAAGAGGGTTGAGGCGACTCGGGCGACCTCACGGCGGCGCGAGGCGGGCGTGCCGCCGGTGGCCATCGTCGCGGACGTGCCCACACACTGCAGGGCGGGCGACTGGCAGGCCTCGCGCACCCGCCGCACCAGCATGGCCACGTCGGCGCCTTGCCGCCCCCGGTAGGTGTGCAGCTCGTCGAGGACGAGGAAGCGCAGCCCTTTGGCCGCCCCGATGAGCTTCCTTCGCTCGGCGGGCCGAGTGAGCATCAGCTCCAGCATCACGTAGTTGGTGAGCAGGATGTCGGGCGGCGAATCGAGGACGGCATCCTTCTCGTGCTGCGTCTCCTGGCCGGTGTAGCGGGCGTAGGTGACCGGCTCGTTCCCCTTGCCGTATCCGGCGGTGAGGAACTTCTTCAGCTCGCGCTCCTGGCTGTTGGCGAGGGCGTTCATGGGGTAGACGATGATCGCCTTGATGCCGGGTGCGGCACCGTCCTCCTTCTCGCGCAGTACCCGGTCGACGATGGGCACGATGTAGCCGAGGCTCTTGCCGGAGCCAGTGCCGGTGGTCAGAACGTATGAGCACCTCGACCGGGCAGCCTCGATTGCTTCCCGCTGGTGTTGGTGGAAGCGGATCGGGCGTACGGTCTCGCCCCGCTCTTCCTTGCCCGTACGGAAGATATTCGCGCACTCCGGGTGCAGCAGCCCCGACGGGTGTGCAAGATCCTCGACCGACCCGCCGGATGCAAAGCTCGGGTTGAGGGAGAGGTAGGGGTCGGGCCACTGGTCTCCGTCAGCGAGCGACTTCGACACCTTCTCGTCGATCCGGCGGTCGTCGATCACCACTGACCCGGAGGTGTACTCCTTGTAGTCCCGGATGAGCCGCCGGTGCACTTCGAAGACGTCCACGTGTTCCCCACTCGTTCCAGAAGCGGTCCGGGAGCAAAGGTATCGACCCGGCGTCAGCAGCGCGCCGCACTCCCCTTGATCGTACGTTGCACATCACAACATGTAGCTGTGAACTCAGTCAATACGTAACTGTGGTGGTGTGTGGGACACGGATGCGCCGTGCCCATGCCACACTCTCTCCGATGCGCCCGCCCCGCGGCCGCATCGGGCCACGGACCAGACTGACCCGGACGGAGTCGCCCCGCACATGGACATCGGACCTGTGATCGCCAAGCGCTACCGGATCAAGCAGGAGATCGGATCCGGCGGGATGGGCGTCGTCTGGCTCGCCCACGACGAAAACCTTGGCCGCGATGTCGCGCTCAAGACCATGAAGGTGACTCCTGGCCTGACTGAGAACGAGCGGTCCCGAGATGCCGAACGGTTCCAGCGTGAAGCCCGGGCCGCCGCCCGCCTCGACCACACCGGCATCGCCACTGTCTACGACCTCGGTGAAGATAAGGGCACCCGGTTCCTGGTCATGCAGTATGTGACTGGCATCGACCTGGACGACCGGATCGCCGAACAGGAACGGCTGAGCGTTCAGGAGGCCGCCTCGGTCGGGGTGCAGATCGCCTCTGTCCTCGGCTCCGTGCACGCCCGCGACGTCGTCCACCGCGACCTCAAGGGCCGCAACGTCGTCATCCGCACCGACGGCGTGGTCAAGGTCCTCGACTTCGGCGTCGCCGCCTTCCTGGAACCCGGCACCGCCAAGCTCACCGCCACTGGAGAGCGGCCCGGCAGCCTGGAGTGCATGGCCCCCGAACAGGTGCTGTGCAAACCGATTGACCACCGCACCGACCTGTACGCCCTCGGCTGTCTGCTTCACAAGATGCTCGCCGGCGAACCCGTCTTCGAGCACCGCTCGGAACTCATGCTCCCCGGCCTTATCCTCGATCGGCCTCCCACCCCTCTGCGCGATCTGCGCCCCGAAACCCCCAGCGACCTGGAAGCCCTCGTACTCCAGCTGCTTGCCAAGGACCCGCTCGACCGTCCCGCCCACGCGGGCGAGGTCTGGCAGCGGCTCGCTCCCTGGCTTCCCGAGCGTGGCGACCCCGCGGCGGCACTGACCCCCTGGGCTGAGGTTGATCCTCTGCGCCCCTTCCGGCATCCGATGGGACCAGAAGCGCGGCCGGTACGCGCATGGGCGAATATGTGGCGGCCGGACCGTCTGAAAGTGAGGCCTTGACGGCTGAGCGGGCGGTACGAGTGCATATTGTGTGCGGTGTGGGTGGTACGGGCAGTTTCCTGACACCGAAATGGCGCTCGTGTTGCTCATTTGACGCTTGTTCCGATGGGCTGTCAGGTGCCATTGGCGCTGCTCATGGCACCCGCGACAGCGATGCCCGGGTGGTCCGACGTCGATGTCGGTCCGCTGCTGATTCTCTGGACCTCCGGTGCGAGCGAGGCCAAGCCGTGATCGGCGGCCGATCTTGCCGAAGGACGCCATGGAGGCGTCAGGACGCGAGGTCGGTCAGGAGGTCGTCGAGGACGGTCTCCTCCTCGACGCGTACGCCGAGTTCGGTGAGGGTCGGGCGTAACTCAGGGTCCCAGGAGGCGTCGGCGGGTGTGCCGGTCAGGGGTGGGGCCAGGGGGTTGGTGGCGGCGGCCGTGCGGTAGTCGGAGGTGGTGTAGCGCCAGGGGTGCCAGGGGACGCGTTGCAACAAGGCGGTCGCGATGCGGAGGCCGCCCCAGTCGAAGTCGCCGTGGTAGAGCAGTTTTGCTCCGCGGGCGTGCAGGTGGCGCAGCAGGGTGAGGGCGGCGGCTGAGGGTTGGCCCTGGAGGCAGACCAGGGGCGGACAGGCGGGGCCGTGGGCGTCGGCCGCTGTCGCGAGCACGGTCGGGTTTTCGCAGACGTGCACCACCCGGGGCTCTGCGAGGGGCGGGGTGCGGGTGAGCTGGCGCAGGGTGAGTACGGCCGGTTCCCCTGTGCCGGCAGTCCAGTCGAGGGCGGGGGTGCCGCGCAGGCCCAGGGTGAGGACGGTGGAGGACAGGGCGTCCTTGAGCAGGCCCGTGGAGGCCCACGCCTCGCGGCGCCACTCGGCTCCGGTGCCGTCGGGGAAGCCGGTCAGGGCGCGGATGCCCGACAGGACGAGGGTGGCGAGCGGGGTGTTGTCATCGAGGGCGTGGGCATTGCCCAGGGTGCGGGCGGCGAAGGCCGGGAGGGAGACAGCCGGATCGGCGGGCAGGCCCCGCAGGACGGTGGCGGTGGAGGCGAGGAGGGCCCGGGCGGCGTCCGGGGTATGCGCGAGGCGGCGGAGGAGGCCGCTACGGCGTATCTGCGCGCTCCAGTCGGCCAGTTCGGGCCGCTCGACGCACAGGGCGGTGAGCGGCGCGTAGGCGTCCCGCCAGGCGTTCGCTTCCTGTTCGCGGGCGTCGCTGAGGAGGGTGACGGGCCCGGTGAGGGCGATGACGGCGACGGCCAGGCCGTCGGGGCTGACGCCGGAGCGGCGCAGGAGGGCGTCGACCTCGTCGAGCCGTACGCTCAGTGAGCGCCCGGTGCCCGGGGCACGGCCCAGTAGTCGCTCGGCGGCGGTCCGCTCGCCGTCGGTAGGGGCGGCCAGGGTGACCGGGCCGGTGAGGGGCTCGCCGCGTTCCATGCGGCGGCGCGCTCGGTTCACCAGCCAGGCACAGCCCGGATCGCCGAGGAGCCGGGTGAGGCGGTCGCGGTCGACGCGTACGGTGGAGGTGTCGAGTGTGCTCATGCGATGACCGTCACCATCGTCTCCTGCTCTCCTTCGTTCCCACAGGTTTCATTCCCACAGGGCGTCCTGCTCGGGGGCGGCGAACTCGGGCTCCGGTACCTCGGGGGAGTGCTCTGGTGCGGGGAGCATCGCCAGACGATGGTCAGGGTCGGCAACCCGTGCCCGCCGGGTGCCGTCCCACTCCCAGCGGGTCACCAGGACCGCGTCGATGTAGTCGACGCGGGAGAGCTGGGCGATGGCGATGCCGGGCACCTGCGGGTAGCAGGCCCATTCGCGTTCGCTGGTCATCATCACGTCCAGGTCGAAGGCGTGGAGCAGGCCCAGGCACTTGGCGCGGGAGTCGTCGTCGACGCCGGCGAAGGCTTCGTCCAGGGTGACCAGGCGCGGGGCGTGCGAGGCGGCGGTGGCGTAGTACGCGGAGGCCGCGGCGAACAGCGGTACCGAGACAGCCAGGACGCGTTCTCCGCCGGACGCGGGTCCGGTGGCCGGCACCCAGGTGCCGTGCTGGTGACGTTCGATGCCGAATTCGTGCCAGGAGCGGTAGTCGAGCGCCGTGGTGAGTACGTCGAGCCAGCTGCCGGTCGCGTCGTCGGCCTGCGCGCGGGCGATCTGGGCCTGAAGGAACTCGCCGACCGCCGTCCGTTCCTCCGTCGCCCAGGCGTCGGCGGACTGGCGCAGCCGTGCCCGCGCCTGCGCCAGTCCCGCCGGTGCCTTGCGGGAGGGCCGCCAGAGCAGGCGCAGCTTCATGCCGGTGGAAGTTGGCCGCTGCTCGAGTTCGGTGTTCATGGCGTGCACCTGGCGCTCGGCAGCGCCGATCAGTTCCTGCAAGGTGCCGGCGACCTCGGTCAGCAGATGGGTCTCCAGGATCTCGCGCTCGTGCGCCGACAGGATGCGGGTCAGCTCCTGGACCTCGGTGGCCAGGGCTTCGGCCAGCTCGGGGACGGCTCGTTCCCGGCCCTGGTAGACGAGGTCGACGACCATCCCGTCCTCGGTCATGTGAGCAGTGGCGCTGTGGCCGCCCCGGGAGAGGACGTCCTGGAGTTTCTTGTACTCCTCACTGAGCCGCTTCTGCACACGCTCCCAGGCGCCGTCCGAGTCGTCCGTGCCGGACAGTTCCGCTTCGATCGCGCGGGCGAGCGTGATCGCGGGGCTGGCCGCCCAGGGGCCACCATGCAGTGGCGGCACGGGCGTCTCGGGCAGGGCGACGGTCAGCAGGCCGGTGGCTGCGAACCGCTGGAGAGCGGTGATGGCCTCGCCGCGCGTGGTGGCCGCTTCGTGGACGTCCTTCTCCAGTTGCTCGATCCGGCCCTCGGCGCGACCGGTTCGACGGTCCGCGACGGAGTGGTCGTGACGAGCCTGCTTCTGGTCCCGCTCGCACGCGACGAGGGCGTCGGCCGTCTCGGCCAGACGACGCTCCAGCTCGGCGACGGCGGCTCCGACGGTGGAGCGCAGCGTGGTGTGGCGCTGGTCCGCGGCGGCGGCCAGGCGGGCCGCCTGAGCCATGCGCCGGTCCAGTTCGGCCACCCGTTCCCCGGTCCGGCCTGTTTCCGTCCGCTCGTCGGCGACGGCGCGTCGCGCTTCGGCACGCTCGCGCAGGGCGGGCCACAGAGCGGCGAGGGCAACTGTGTGATCGGCCAATGCCTGACGGACGGCCGTGAGGGCCGTCCGGTCGGCGGGCAGGTTCACGGCTTCGGCCGTCTCGGTCAGTTCGGTGGCCGTCTCGGTCTCCCGGCCGGCCGCCTCGGTGAGTTCGGCCGTGCGTTCCTCTTGGCGGGCGCGGGCCCGATGGGCGGCGTCCGCCGCCGCGGCGGCTACCGCGTGGGCGTGGCGCAGCGTGGCCTCGTCGGGGACGGCGGCCAGTTCGGCGTCAAGGACGCGGCGACGTTCGGTCACCGTGGCGCGTTCGGTTTCGAGGCGGGCCGTGCTGTCCGCGAGGGCATCCAGTTCGCCGCGCAGGGCGGTGATCCGGACGCGGCGGGCTTCCTCACGGGCGCCTTCGCCCACGTACACGGCGGTCTTCTTCGACCAGCTGCCGGTCAGCGCGCCGACGCGGAACCGGCCGTCCGCGGCCACCCAGGTGCCGGGGCCATCGGTGTCCCCGAGACCAATGGCCGCCAGGAGCGCGGACACCGCCTGTTCACCGACCTGAGTGGCCCGGGGATCTCCGTGGTCGACGGCGGGCCGCAGCATGCCGGCGAGCACGGGTCCGGTGGGCGCCGCGTCCGAAGACAGTGGGGACAGCAGCACGTCGTGCCCGGCCGGCTCCAAGATGGTGCCGTCGGGGCATACCCACGCGTCCAGGAGCCCCGCAGCCTCCAGCGCGGCTTCCAGCCCTGCCCGTTGGTCGGGGGTGACGTGGTCGTGGAAGTCGACCAGCCGCCACATGGGTGCTCCCGGGATCCGGTCGCGCAAGCCAGGGGCGCGGGTGTGGGGTGCCGCCGGGCCCCTCTGGCCTCCGTCCTCCAGCTCGGCCAGCTCCCGTTCGGCGGCGGTGCGCTGCTCGGTCAGCTCGGCCAGACGGCGGCCGAATGCGGCGGCCCGGTCGGCCAGATCCGCGGCCCGTGCGCGGTGGGCCGCCGCGGTCTGTTCCCGGGCGGGGCCGGGGCCGTGCAGGTGCGTAACCCAGTCCTGCAAAGCGTCCAGGAGCCCGGTCCGGTCGGCAAGATCCAGTTCCGCGCACTGGTCAAGGTGTTCGCGTACGGCGGAGACCAGCTCCAGCCCTGCCTCCTCGACGGACGTCTCCGCCTGAGCCTTGCGTTCGGCGGTGTGGGCGACCTCCGTCTGGACCTCGTCCAGGCGCCGGGTGGCGTCCCGCCGTTCGGCTGCGGCCTGTTCGGCTTCGGCGGCCAGCTTCTCCACGTGGTCGAGGGCGCGCCGCTTGCGAGCCACCGACTCCTCGGCCGCCCGGCGCAGTTCGGCCTCCGGCGCCGCGTCGTCGCCGAGCACGTCGTCCAGCCGGGCCGCCAGGGCCGTCTCACGTGCCTGGTCCCATGTGTTCCCGACGTGCTGCTCGGCTGCGGTCAGCCGTCCTTCGGCGTTCGCCAGGCGGCCCAGGGCGCGGGAGTGGGCCTGGGCCGCCTGCTCCCGGTCGCTCTCGGCACGGGTCCGCTCGTCGGCGGTGCGGCGCGCGTCGGCTGCCGCCTGCTCCAGTTCCCGGGCGCTGCGCATCTCCGGACCCGTGCGCAGCGCGGCGTCCTGGGCGGCCAGCCGCACGGCCGTCTCCTCCAGCTGAGTTATCCGCTCGGCGGCCTCGATCCGTTGCCGCTCGGCCTCCTCCCGTTCGGACCGTGCCCGGGACAGGTCGCGGTGCAGCTGTTCGTAGCGGGCGTGCTCGCTACGAGGCAGCCGGGCCCGCCTGCGGGTCGCCACACGAGCGTAGCGGCGGTAGTGGCCGAGGAAAGCCGATGCGGCCCGCTCGGCCTCACTGGCCGCCCGCAGCTCCTCCTTCTCGTCGTCCAGGGACCGGAACGCCTCGGCCACATCAGCGATCACCGCCTGGTCCATGGGCGACAGCGCCTCGGTCAGAGCGCGGGAGAGCGCCGCCTCGTTGGGCCGCTTGGACAGCTGAGGCTGGCGCAGCTGGATGAGCAGCTCCACCAGGGCTGCGTAGCGCCGCTCACCCAGCCCGAAAAGGGCCTCGTCGACCGCCCTGCGGTACGCCTTCGCCTGGTCGTAGACCATTCCGCGCCCAGCGACGGCTTCCGCCAAACGGTCCCGTGACAACGCTGTGCCGGTCGCGTCGAGCAGGCTCAGCTCCTCGCCGACGCGCTGTTCGGTGACCGCGTACCAGTGGCGGGCGATACCGCGGCCCGATACGGCCTTCAGGCCGCACAGCAGCGTTCGGAAGTGCGCCCGGCCCGAATCCTTCTCGCGGCGGCCGAACTCGATCCAGGTGTAGCCCAGCCGCTCGGGGTACGGGTGCCGGCCGCCGAGCAGCAGGTTCCACTCCATGCGCTTGCCCGGGTCGGCGTCGGGCTCCACACGCCGCGCCGACAGGTCGCCGTCCAGGAGGAAGGGAAGGGTGAGAGCGAGGACCTTGGACTTGCCGGTGCCGTTGTTCCCGCGCAGCAGCAAGCGGCCATCGCGGAACCGGAACTCCTCGGTGTCGTAGTGGAAGAGGTCGACCAGGCCGATGCGCAGCGGCCGCCACCGGCCGGGCGTGGGGTCGGGCAGGATGGTCACGGCTGCGGTGCCTTTCGCCGAGAGGTGCGGGAAACGCGGGAGGCGGGCGGCCCCGGTTGCGTCATGACTGGCTCACCGACCGCGTACCGCGCGAGCGCCGGCAACGCGGTGACGCCCCCTGCGGTATGAGTGACCAGGCCGAGCGCGGTCAGCCTCTCCAGCGCGTGGCCGACCAGCTCCGCTTCCGCGCCGGGCTGTTTGGCGCTCTTCGACCAGAAGGCACCGTGTTCGGCGGCCAGCTCCCGCACCCGGCGCTCCAGATCACCGCGGCTCACCTCGCCGCCTGTGGCCGCCAGGTGTTCGGCGAGCAGCAGGGTGATGTGCCCATGTGTGCCCTGCTCGGGCATCCGCACGTCGGTCAGATCGTCCAGCGGGTCGACCATGGCGATGCCCTCGGCACGCACCTCCGGGACCAGGCCGGTGAGTTCGGTGATACGAGCGGTGAGAAAGGCGCGCTGGCGGGTCAGGTAGGCGAGTTCCTCGTCGCTCAGTTCGTCGTAGTACAGCACCGGGTCGTCCAGCAGCCGCCGGGTCAGCGTCTGGCGGATGGCGCGGAAGCGGAGTTCGTCGCTGTCCAGCGCAGACTCGGCGGTCAGCTCGGCCAGCCGGGTCTCGAAGTCCACCGAGGTGATCGTCGACGGGCCGCGGCGGGCGGCCAGAAGCCCCGCCAGGATGCGGCGCTGCACGTCGTAGAGCACATCGCCGGTTCCCGTGACATACGCCTCCTCCTCGCCGGCCACCCGTCGCAACACCCCGTAGCGCAGGAGCAGCCGGACCACCGCCGCCAGGTCCAGGCGTTCGTCGCGGCGCTCCATGGTGAACTCCACCCCAGCGGCGCTCAAATGGGGGTCGGCGGCGTCCAGCACCACCTGCTCGGCCAGGCGGCCCAGAGCGATCTGTGCCTCGCCCCGCTCCAGCGCGGCCAGCGCGAGGCACAGCAGCACGTACCGGCGGCGTGTGAACGCGGCGCGGGCACGGGATGCCTCGCGCGCCGGATGCGTGGGGTCGGCCGGACTGCCGGGCGTCCGGGCCAGCCGGGCGGCCTCCGCGTCCACCCGCAGCGACCAGCCGGTGTTGCGCTCGAACCACTCGCGCAGCACAGCCGCGTACTGCCGCACCAGGCGGAGCTCGTCTGCGTACGGCCCCTGCGCCAGCAGCAGCGGTTCTTTCAGCAGTGCCCGGGCGGCCTTGTGCATCTCGGCCGTGCGCCGCCCGTCCAGCACCTCGCCCAGGGGTGTGGTCATCGCTCCTCCTGCACCGGCGCGTCATCCAGCCCTGACATCCCGGGCGACGCCAGGTCGGTGATCTCGACTAAGTGGTCGGGACCGCGGAAGACCCCGCCGGGTGTGCGGATCTCGGCCGTCGATCCGTCGGCGAGCGCCGTCAGCCGGATCTCCATCGAGCCGTCGTTGCTGGTCGCCACCGTGCTCGTCATGCCCGGTCGCCAAGTGGCCAGAGCGTCGCCGAGCAGCTGCAGAAACAGCCCGAACGCCATCGGGTCGAGCTCTCCGAGCCCGGACAGCCGAATGACGCCGTCCGTCGCGAGGCGGGCGCGGGCGGCGGCGATCTCCTGCGCCTGCTTGGCGGCGATCGCGGCGAGCTCCCGCCGCTGCTCGGACCGGTCCTGCACCCGGCGGGCCCTGCCACGACGTTCGTAGCTGCCAGTACGACGTAGCTGCGGGCTGATCCGCAGCGGCTCGGCCTCGGCCCATGGCGTGGACGGGGGGACTGGGCGGACCGCGCGCTCAGCGACGGTCTCGGCATCCACGGTGAGGTGACGTGCGGAATACAGACCGAAGGCAGCACGCCACAGCCGGTGCCGCGCCTCGTCGTCCGGTGCCTCGGCGAACCAGCGGGCCAGCGTGCGGAAGTCCGCGGACCGGTCCGAACGTCCGGCTCGCCTTTCGTTCAACTGGCGTACGACCGCCAGGAGCTGCGGAATCGCCCCGAGGGCCCGCCCGCGCAGCAGCCGGGCCTGCGACTCGCGGCCGTCCGTGGACACGAACCATGCCGAAAGCCCCGACCACTTGGACGCCCACCGCACGTACGCTTCTTCGGCGCTCTCCGCGTCCTCGGGCGCGGCGTCGGCGGCTTCCCGGGCTGCTGCCAACCGCAGCAGCACACGGGCCCGGCCGCCCTGCTCCAGCTCACCGATGAGCACCGCGATCCGCCCGCCCAGCGTGATCAGGTCCTGGATGAACCGCTCCAGGTACTGGATCAGCCGGTCCTTGTAGGCAAGGAACACCTCGATCTCCACGCCGTGCAGGTCGATGGTGCGCTGCAACGACCCCATGAAGGCCCGGGCGTTTTCCGCCAGAGCCTCGAACCGGTCCGTCAGTGCCGTCAGCGTCAGGTGCGCCTTGGCCGCGTCCGGCTCGCCATGCTCCTGCTCGGTGATGATTACCAGCAGGGACCGCAGGTGGGTGACGATGTCATGCAGCGCCACCGCCTGGAGGGCACCGCGCCGCCCCAGCGCCTCGTCGTACACCGACAATGCCTGCTCGGCAGCTTCCCCGGCCTGTGTGAGCTGGTAGATGAACCGCTTCCGGTAGAAGTCCTCGACCGCGGTGACCCGGGAGGTATCCGGGTCCGCTCGCAGATTGCCCCACTCCACAAGGCTGTCCAGCGCCTTCACCACCGCTTCCAAGTCTGGAGGCCGGTGCTCCGGTGGCAGCGCGGCATGCACGTCCTCGGGCCGCAGATGCACCGCGAAACGGTCTTTCGCCGTGAGGAACGCACGCATCACCCGACGGTAGAGGGCGGCGTTCGGCGCGGTCAGATGGGCGAACGGCGCGTACCCGCCGCCGCGCGGACCGGAAGGCTGTGACGTCATCGTCCCGGCATTCTCCCCGACGCGTATCCCGGGGCATATCCCGGGGCGGACTCCCGCTGATTGCGGCGCAGGCCGAGCCCGGATTCGTGATGGCAGGCCGCCCGATGCCCGCCGAACTGCCCGCGAAACGAGCCGGCGTCGTGTCCGGCAGGGAAGTCAGGAAACGCCGCCGAGCGGCGGCCCACTGTTTGGGCGGGTGGCAGGCACCAGGCCTGGCCTGGGGAGGATGGGAGGCACTGGAGCGTCTGCGGTCCGTAAGGGTGACTGGCGCGATCGACGGAGGCTGCCACGCCGATTGCCGACTACCCAAGTCCCCGTGATCTCCCTACGGTGGCTTCGGTGAGCTGGCCGGTCTGTGGTGCGAGGGGGATCGATGGAGGCCGAATTGGCGGCGCTGGCGGCGTCGGGGGCGACGACGTTGGTCGGGCTGATGGTGTCGGAGACCTGGTCGCAGGCGCGTGAGCGGGTGGTGCGGTTCTTTGCCCGGCGTGGGGCTGGTGGGGCAGTCGACGAGGAGCTGCGGTTGTCCGGGGAAGAGCTCGTGGTGGCTCGTGAGTCTGAGGACGAACTGGCCATGGCGGACATCGAGGCGGAGTGGCGGATGAAGCTGCGTCGTGCTCTACAGGCAGACCCTGGGGCTGCGGAGGAGCTTCGGTTGATGCTGGCGGAGCTTGCGCCGGGAGCGGGAAGTGACACGTCCGTCACCGTGCACAACAGTGTCAGTGGTGGTGTACAGAACGGGCCCGTGCTTCAGGGGCAGCAGTTCTCCAACCTCACGTTCCACAACTCGGGGCCCGTTCCGCCGGCACAGAGTGCGGGGCAGTGAGGTGACTGAGGGTTTCGGTGATCGGCGCGCGGATCCGTTCGTCAGGAACGAGCTGTCCGGGAGCGTCAACGGACCGAGCATTCAGGCGCAGCGCATTTATGGCGGCATCACGTTTAACGTGCAGGCGTCGTCCCCGTCCGGTCCCGAGGCCAGACCGGATCAAGTGCCCTCGCTGACGGTCAGGTTCATCAACCGCTCGGCGGATCTTGCATCGCTGGACGACTGTTTGAGTGAGAGTGGAAGCGGCTCGGGCAGAGTGGGTTATGGCGTGATCTCGGGGATGCCTGGAGTCGGTAAGACCGCTATGGCCTGCCGGTGGGCGGACCAGGCTCGGGAGCAGTTCCCGGACGGGCAGATCTACGTCGACTATGCGGCGCTGCGCAGCCGGGCGGGGGGTGATGTGTCAGAGGCGGTGGGCATGTGCCTGAGGGCCCTTGGGGTGGAGGATGCCTACATCCCGAAGTCCTTGGAAGAGCGGGCTTCGCTGTTCCGGTCGAGGACCGCGGGCCGGTGCATCTTGGTGCTTCTCGACGACGTCAACCAGCCCGCCCAGGTCAGACCCCTCGTACCCAAGGGGCCGGGGAGCGTCGTGCTGGTCACGAGCAACGGCAGGCTTTCCGAACTGGCCTTGGACGGGGCTCGTCCGGTTCACCTGGCCCCACTGGATGTGAACAGCGGCCTGCGGTTGCTGGCCGACCGGTGCGGCGAAGCGGCCGTGGCCTCCGAGCGGCAGGCGGCCGAGCGACTCGTGGGGTTCTGCGGGGGCCTGCCGAAGGCCCTGCAGCTGGTGGCAGCACGCCTCCTGACCGCGGGCGACGTGACGATGAGTGAGCTCGCTGAGGAGCTGGCTGACGAAACCCGCCGCCTGCAAGGGCTGTCGCTGGGAGGGGACCACTCCGTGTCCGCCGTACTCGAAGTGAGCTACCGCGATCTGCCACCAGGCGCTGCCCAGTTGTACCGCATCCTGGGATGGTTTCCCGGTCGCGTCTTCGATGCCGGGACGGTCGCCTGCGCCGCGGACATCGACGTGCCGACGGCCAAGGTTCTGCTGGGCACCCTGGTGAAGTCGCACCTCCTCGATATGACGGAGGATCGTCGCTACCGCTTCCACGACCTTGTGCGCCTGCACGCCCGGGAGTGCGCCGAGCGGCAGGAGCCGCGGTCCGTGCGGCGCGAAGTGGTGGAGCGCGTGGCCACCCACTATCTCGTTCTCACTGCATTCGCCGACCGTGCCGTACGGGAGGACCGGTTGCGGATTGCGAACCTGACCGACCTCCTTCACGACGCCCCGGACCCCTTCTCGGCCAAAGAGGGGCCGGCCCCTCTGGAGTGGCTGGACACTGAGCGCGCCACGATCCTCGCCGTACTACGGGAGGCATCACGACTGGCTCTGCACAAACATGTGTGGCAGCTGGCGGAGGCCTTCACCGTGCTGTTCCTGCACCGCCGCTACTTGGGGGAGTGGAAGGAGTCCCTGGAGCTGGGCGCGAGGGCTGCGGCCGAGGCCATGGTGCCGGCGGCGGAGGCACGGATGCGCAGCCTGTTGTCGCGTCCGCTCATGGACCTCGGGCAGTACGACCAGGCGCGCACGGAGCTCGAGACAGCCGTCGCGTGTGCGGAGGTCTCTGCTCACACAGCACTGGGCGCCTCCGTCCACGAGTTCTTCGGGCGCTACTGGGACCGCTTCGACGCCGACCACGCCGTACAGGCGTACCGGCGGTCGGTCGAGCTCAATGTCATGGCCGAGGAGTGGCGCGGGGTGGCCATCGCCACGTACTTCCTGGGCTGCGCGCAGGACGCTGCCGGCCACCATCACAAGGCGCTGGCCACTCTGCGCAGCGCCCACCAGGGACTCGTGGACCGCCGTGACAGGCGTATGGCCGCCAGGGCCATGATTGCCATCGGTACCGTCCACGAGCACCTCGGCGACATGGACACGGCGAGGCGTGTACTGAGTGACGCTGTCCGGGAACTTGAGGCGGTGCAGGCGAGCCACTACGAGGCGCAGGCCCGGCTCCGGCTCGCGGACATCATCGAGCGGACGGGCGGCGCCCAGGACGCCGTACGCGAACACCTGACGCGGGCCCGTGAGATCTACCAGGCAGGCGGCAGCCCGGAAGCCGAGAAGCTGTCGGAACGCCTTGACCGCATGGAGGTATCGGACGACGGTACGGGCTGACGGGGCAGTCTCGTCTCAGGGCCAGGAGCCGGTCGGTGGCAGAGGCCGCAGGCGCAGCGTGACGTCTTCCTCACGCACGTCACCGATGCGCAACGTCATGAAAGCATCGTCGAGTGGGAGCCCGGCACGCAGACAGCTGTAGACCAAGGCCGCAGGCAGCCCCGGGGCGATGACCGGACCGGTGACTGTCGCCTCCACGATCCGCCCGTCACGTGTGCCCATCAGGAAGCCGCCTGTGCTCAGCGCCACGGCAACGACGCGGCTGCCGGGGAAACGGCTCAGTGCGTCCTGGATCCAGACAAGGGCGCTGATGGTGGTGGGAGCAAAGCGTCGCCGCACCAGTACCGAGGCGCTCTCAGTGAGACGGTGGTCACGTTCCTCCTCGTCGCAAGCAAGATGCAGATACGTATCAGCTGCCTCCTCGCGGTTGCCGGAAACGGCCGCAGGGTGACGCCGTACCGTGACCAAGGGGTGTCCGGCTGCGGACGAGGTGACGGCGGTCGTCACCATCCATGAGGTAACGGTCGTGCCCGGCGGGTCGGGCTGGGGCAGCGACAGCAGGGGCGGTGGACCGGAGGCGGGCTCCGTCAGCTTCAGCAGGCGGTACAGAGTCGTACGGAGCCGAGCGAGAGCCTGTCCCGGTTCCGCGAAGGCGAGCTCGGAGATCGCGGCGTATCGCTCGGGAGTGTGGTCCTGCACTGCGGCCTCGATTTGCCGGCGCAGGTTGCCTTGCGGATCGAGGCGGGGCGCGGATCGCCCCAGGTGGGCGACCGCTGTGCCGGATACCGCGTCACTGCCGAAAGCCGCGAGCAGTGTTGGTTTGCCGAGCGCGGCGCCCATGAGCGTCACCGACCCATGGTCCCCTACGACGACGGACCCCGCGACGAGCGCGGACCGCCAGGCGTGGATCGTCGGCATCAGCAGCAGCCCGGCCTCCAGCGCCGCAGCCTGCAGGGTACGGATCTGCCAGGACCCGTGTGAGGACCACACATTGGGATGGATGATCGCAGCTACCCGGTACTCGTCATAGGGCAGCGAGGCCAGCAGCTCGGCAGGCAACTGCGGGTGCCGGCCGAGCAACGACGTCGGGCCCCAGGTGGAGCTGACCACGACAAGACGCCGGCCATCGGCAACACCCAGGGCGCGCCGGTAGGCGGAGGCTTGAGGGAGACTGATGGCCAGCTCGTCGAAGCACGGGTCCCCGATCAACAGTGTGCGGCCCGAGGTCTTCGGATGGGTGACGAGTAGCTGCTCTTCCTGATCAGGGTGCGATACGGCCAGCCATGCCCGCCCGGACTCGAGCAGCGAGTCCGGTACGACGCCGGACAACCGGGACCGTGGGGTCCGGGAATCCGGCACGAGCTTTTGGAAGCCGATGCCGTGCGGGAGTACAAGGACCGGGCAGTCGCCTTGAGGAACCTCGATGTTCTCGCTGGCGGACAGGATGAGGTCAGCTGCGATGCTCCCCAGCTGTGACCAGGGCATGATCCGGCAGCCGGCGTCACGGAGCAGATCGAGAACTCCGTCGTTGAAGGCGGACGTGGGGTCGTAGGCGAACACGACGGTGACCCGGTTGTCATCCCGTAGGAGTGCCGGCAGACATTCCAGAACCCGGGCGGTCGAGGTGACCGTGCGCGCTGCCACGACCAGCGTCTTCTCGCCGTGGAACGTGCTCCACCGATGCGCGTCGTCGCCCACGGGAACACGAAGATGAGTGCCGCCCCTACCGTCCACGGCCGCTCCGGACGACTAGCCGAGGCCTCTCGGCGGCCAGGTGCGACTCAGCCGGTTCGCGGTTCGCGGTTCGCGGTTCGCGGTTCGCGGTTCGCGGTTCGCGGTTCGCGGTTCGCGGTTCGCGGTTCGCGGTCATGGTTGCGTATAGCAATTCAAGCGGCGGGGCAACCCTTCTGAGGATCGGACTGATCAGGAGAGGGGACCTACGATACCGGGGCGGGTGGCCCGCCTCGTCCGGCCCGTGCCCCGCTTCACGGCGTGGAGGAGATGCTGGACGGCTTGGCGATCATGCTTCAAGCCGGAGCCCGGTGTCTACAGCGGGGGCCATCACTTCACCGCGTGCCTGCCCCCGGCCCTTGCGTTGCGAAGCGCTGTGGAGAGACGTTTCTCCACAGGCCCGACGCGTTCAGTCGCGATCCGGCTACTCTCTGTGTTCCACTCGACGCACAGGGGGAGTCACGTCATGGACGCTCTGCGGCACATCGCCGCCTACACGGCACTCGACCTCATCGCCGTCTGCTTGCTGACCCTCGCCATCTACTATCCGCGCCATCGCCGCCGCGATCTCGTGCCGGCCTATCTGGCGCTGAACGCCGGGCTGTTCACCGTCGTCGTTGCTCTCGCCGAGGCCGGCGGCAGCGGTGGGGCGACGCTGGGCTTCGGTCTGTTCGGGGTGCTGTCCATCGTCCGGCTGCGGTCCGACGCGGTGCAGCACGAGGAGGTCGCGTACTACTTCACGACGCTCGTCCTCGGACTGGTCTGCGGTCTCCCGCAGTTGGCGCTCCCCGCCAAGGCCGGTCTGAGCGGGATCCTGCTGCTGGTCGTATGGGCAGCAGACAGTCCCCGCCTCCTGGCCCGGTCCCGCCGGGCCGTCGTCACCCTCGACACCGTGCACGGATGCCCCGCCGCACTGCGCACCGATCTTGCCCTGCGGCTGGGGGAGCCGCTCAACTGGACGGTGAGGGAAGTGGACTTCGTGCGCGACCTGATGGTTGTGGACGTGCGCTACCGCGAGCCCCGGCCGGGCGGGGGATCCGGTCCGGCCGCCGTCTCCGAGCAGGTCCGTCGCAGGGTCCCGGCCGGGGAGCCGGTGTGAGCACGCCGACCGCCACCGAAGTCATCGCCGACGCGGTCGATGGTGCCGCACCGATCTCCCTGGCCGAGGTCAACGAACGCTCGGAGTTGCTGGTCCGCTTCGACCGCAGCTACCTCGTCCCCGCGGACACCTTCCTGCGCATCGCGGAGTGCCTCACCGACCCCCGACGTCCCGGCGGTCCGTTCCGTGCGCTGGCCATCGGCGGACGGCGCGTCTTCCGCTACCACTCCGTCTACTACGACACCCCCGGTTTGCGCTCCTTCCACGACCACCGGCAGGGGCGCAGAGCCCGCTTCAAGATCCGCGAGCGGGTGTACAAGGACTCCGGAGAGCGGCAGTTCGAGATCAAGGTGAAGGGAGGGCGGGGGAGTACGGCCAAACACCGCCGCCTCCTGTCCGGTTCGGAGGCACCGACGGACGCCGGCTCCCGGACGTTTCTCGCGGAGACCCTGCGGTGCGCCTACGGGATCGCCGCACCGGACGCGCTGAGCCCCTCCCTCAGTACCGACTACCTGCGCGCGACGCTGGTCGGCGACGGTGAGCGCATCACCTGCGACGCGGGACTGTCCTGCGCCGATCTGGGTACGGGGCGCATGGTGCGCTGCGACGCCGATCTCGTGCTGGTCGAGACGAAGACGGCCGGACACCTCAGCGACGTCGACCGGATGCTGCACTCCTGCGGACTGCGGCCGGCTGTCTTCACCAAATACTGCGGGGCCCTGGCGACCCTGCGCCCGCTCCTACCTGCCAACCGCTGGCGCCGTGCCGCACGCCGCGTGTTCGGCTCCGACGACTCAGTGAGCTCCCTCGACTCCGACGGTCGGGCCGGGCGGCCCTACGGCCCCGCCGGCGGCGTGGTGAACGAGATTCCCGAGAAGTCCCGCCCTTGCACGACAGGCGCGTTGTAGGTGCCGCCGCCGATGTTGTTGTGGACGTTGCCGCCGGTTCCCACCGACTGGGCGCGCTGCCACCATTCCTCCAGGAAACCGCGGAACTCGGCGTCCAGGGCGGCGCGGACGCTGAGTGCCGTGACGAGGGCCTGGGCTCGGGCCGGGTCGGTGGGGGCGTTCTGGAGGGCGGTGAGTTCGGGGAGGCCGGTGCTGATGTGGGGCAGGGGGTCCGAACCGGGGGTGTCGTCGTCGCGGCGGAAGGGACGGCGGACCAGGGTGGCCAGGCCCTGCCAGGCCTGGCGGCCGGCTTCTCCGCCGGCGCCTCCGACGAGGGCCGCGAGAACGCTTACGGAGATCGGATCCATGGACGCGCTCCCTGGGTTGTCTGTGGTGGGTGCACATAGTAGGGCGTCGGTGTGGTCCTTCGCAGGGGCTTCGGGGCGACAGAAGAACATAGCTGTTCGCCCGTCAAACCCACGTGATCGGCGTAGGGTTTGGCGCGTGGCCGAGGACACGTACAACAGCTTGGGCGGGGAGCCGCAGGTAGGGGCGGTCTACCAGGCCCGGGACATCGGTGAGGTGCACCATCACGTGCATGTCGCGGCCGGTTCCCCTCCATCGACTCCGTATCAGCTCCCGCCCGCCCTCGCTCACTTCGAGGACCGGCGATCCGAACAGGAACGCATCCTGCGGGCCGTGAGCGGTCAGGCGGACCGCGGTGGCCCCTTGGTCGTCGCGTTGACGGGGATCGGTGGGGTCGGCAAGACAGCGCTGGGGTTCCACGTCGCACGCCGGATCAGTGACCGGTTTCCGGACGGGGTGCTGTACGTCGACCTGGACGACCTGCGCCGGGACGGAGTGGTCGAGGTCGCGGACGCGGTCGGTGAACTGCTGACCGGGCTGGGGGTCTCTCCGGAGTGGCTGGAACGGTCGCTCGGCGGGCGTTCGAAGCAGTACTGGACGCGTACGCGGGGCAAGCGGCTGCTTGTGGTGGTCGACAACGCCCGGTTCGGTGCCGAGGTCCTGCCGCTGCTTCCGTCGTCGGCGGAGAGCCTGGCGATCGTGACCAGTCAGGGGCAGTTGTACGACCTCGACGGAGTGGCCACGGTGGAGGTGCCGATGAGCCCGCTGGCCGTCGACGACGCCGTGCGGCTGCTGCGGCACATGGTGGACGACCCGCGGTTGGGGGAGGAACCGGACGCCCTGGTGGAGCTCGCCCGGGGCTGTGGCGGGCTGCCGGCGGCGCTCCGCGTGGCCGGTCAGTGGATCCGCAGGCACCGGCGGCGCAGTCTGACCCGTCTGGTCGCCGAGCTCACGGCGGAGCTGCACGAGAGGGGGATTCCGATGGTGGAGGCGGTGTGGGACGCGGCGTACGCCGGGCTCGGGCCGGAGGCCGCGCGGCTGTACCGCCTGTTGCCGGAGTTCCCCGCCCCCGTGGTCACCGCTCCGGCCGCCGCCGTCCTCCTGGCCGGCGGTCCGCAGCCGGCCGAGGACGCGCTGGAGGAACTGGAGGCGGCAGGTCTCCTGGAGAACCGGCCGGAAGGCCACCGGATCCACGATCTGCTGCGCGGACACGCCGAGCGCCGCTCCCGCGAGGCGGATCCCTCCGGGACGAAACGGCGGGAGGCTCGCCGTCGGCTGATCCGCTGGTACCGGCGTCAGGCCATCCGGGCCGATCTCCTCGCGGCCGGTCCGCGCATGACGTTCGCGGCGCCCGGTCCGCCCGTCCCCGACGTCCCGGACGTCGAGTTCGGCGGCAAGGCGGAGGCGTTGCGGTGGATGGAGTCCCAGCGGCTCGCCCTGTACGGCTGTGTCCGGCTCGCCTCCGAATCCGGCCTGTACGAGGACGTGTGGGCCCTGTGCGAGCCGCTGTGGACGCATTTCCTCGACCACCAGCACTACGCGGACGTCACGGACGCCTTCCGCCGGGGAGTGACGGCCGCCGAGCACATGGAACACCTGCCGGCGTTGATCCGGATGCGCTGCCAACTGGCCAGGCCCCTGTGGGAACAGGAGCGGTACGAGGAAGCGGCGGAGCAACTGCGGCACGCGGTGAGCGCCGCCGGGACCCTGGGGGATTCGGAGAAGGAACGGAAGCTCAAGGCCTCGGTGGTGGAGTTCCGGGGCAAGCTGAAGTCCGTCCGAGGCGACTGGGCATCCGCCGTGGTGGATTTCGAGAGCGCCCGGCAGGAGCATGCGGCGATCGGGAACGCGTACGGCGTGCTGCTCCAGACCTACCTCCTCGGGTGCGCCGCCCTCGGCATGGGCGAGCACGGACGGGCGGTCGACCTGCTGACGGACGCGCACCGTATGGCCCGTGAGCAGAGCCGGGAGCGGATGACCGCACGCACCGGCTTCGAACTCGGGCGTGCGCTGCGCCGTGTCGGGCGGGCGGCGGAGGCGGCCGCGCTGGTCCGGTCCGCCCTGGACGGAGCCAGGAAGCGGGGCTCTACCGCTGACGAGGTGCGCGTCCTGGAGGAGCTCGCAGTTCTCGCCGACGAGACGGGGGAGGGCGCGGAGGCGGAAGAGCATCGGACGGCGGCTCGGCTGCTGGTCGAACGTTCGGGTGGCCTGTCGGGCGCGGGTCAGAGCTCGTAGTCGAGGTCGGACCGGTCCGCCGGCGTCAGGACGGCCCGGACGGAGAGCGGGCCGACGTCGCACACGAGCGTGACCGGGACCGTGCGTTCGGAGGCCGTGGCCAGCCAGGCGTGGACCGCCGAGATCACGGCCGCCGGATCAACCCGGAGCACGCGCCCGCCCGTCCTGCGCGGCTCGATGCCGACACTGAACAGTCCGGCGGAGCGGTGCCTCACCAGACACCGCTCCGGTGTGAGGATCGCGGCCGCCGTCCGGCAGCCAGGGGCCTCGTCGAGGATCTTCGCCGTCCAGCCGCCGGCCGTCCACGTGCTCGTGTGCGGTGTACGGGGAACGGGCCGGGAACGGCGCCACAGCACCGCCGCGCTCTGCGTCTCCCGCGGTCCGGCGTCCGGGTACTCGGCCGCCACGTGGTGCGCCGCCACGGACGAGGCGACGGGGAAACGCTCGATGCCGATCCGGGTCGCGCTGACCCGGGCCCGTACCGCGTGGGCCCTGGGCCGGCCGGTCGCCGCGGTCGGCGTGCTCGGGCAGGGAAGCGGGGGTGGCTGCACCGGCGCTGTCCTGGGCGGTAGTTCCAGCAGCCGGTACAGCTCGTCGCGGAGCCGCGACAGTGACTCGCCCGGCAGGTCGAAGGCCGCGTCGGCGCACTTGCGGACATCCTGGGCCACTGCCGCCCGCAGGGCCTCCGCCAGACCGGCGGGTCCGGCCAGCCGCGGTGCCTGCTCCAGCAGGGTGGCCATCGGACTCCCGGGTATCAGCTCGCTGCCACCGTCGTAGGCACCGACGACGGGCCGGCCCAGGGCGGCGGCGTAGAGGGCGGTGGAGCCGTGGTCGGTGACGACGGCGTCGCAGGCGACCAGGAGAGTCGCCCATTCCTCATGCGGCCGGGCCAGGATCACCCCCGCGCGCAACGCGGGCGCGAGGTGCCGGGAGAGGTCGTACGCACCGATGCGGCTGTGCTCGTTGGGGTGCAGGACGAGCGCCAGTTGGTACGCGTCGTGGGGGAGGACACCCGCGAGTTCGGCGGGCAGCTCCGGCCGCCGCGCCAGCAGTGATTCGGACCCCCAGGTGGAGGTGAGCACGACGAGCCGGCGTTCGCCCGTGCCCAGGGCGGCACGGTATTCGTCCCGGTGGGCGAGCGACACGAGTACGCGGTCCAGCGTCGGATCGCCCACGACCGTGGCCCTGGCCGCCGCCGGTGGGCAGAGTTCGGCGAGGCGGTCGAGCTGGTCGCCGTGGGCGAGGGCGTGGAGGGTTGCCCAGGGCGTGCCGTCGACGAGCAGGTAGTGGGGGTCGAGGCCGGACGGCAGATGGGGCGAACCTTCTTGCGGAATCGCCTTGTTGAACCCGGCGCCGTGGGGGAGCAGTACCTGTGGGCCGGGCAGGACCCGTATCGCGCCTTTGGGGCTCGCCGTCAGGATCAGGTCATGCGCCTGGCTGCGTGCGGTGTTCCAGCTGATGAACCGGGCGCCGGAGCGGTCGAGAGCCGAGAGGGCGTCCACGTCGAAGTCGGAGCCCGGGACGAGTGTGAAGCGGCTGACGATTCGTTCGTCGCCCTCGAAGACCGGCAGGACGTCGAGGAGTCGGTGCAGGGCGCCGGCCGAACGAACGGCAAAAAGCACACTCGCTGCCTGCTGCCTGCTGCCTGCTGCCTGCTGCCTGCTGCCTGCTGCCTGCTGCCTGCTGCCTGCTGCCTGCTGCCTGCTGCCCGCTGCCCGCTGCCCGCTGCCCGCTGCCCGCTGCCCGCTGCCCGCTGCCCGCTGCCCGCTGCCCGCTGCCCGCTGCCCGCTGCCCGCTGCCCGCTGCCCGCTGCCCGCTGCCCGCTGCCCGCTGCCCGCTGCCCGCTGCCCGCTGCCCGCTGCCCGCTGCCCGCTGCCCGCTGCCCGCTGCCCGCTGCCCGCTGCCCGCTGCCCGCTGCCCGCTGCCCGCTGCCCGCTGCCCGCTGCCCGCTGCCCGCTGCCCGCTGCCCGCTGCCCGCTGCCCGCTGCCCGCTGCCCGCTGCCCGCTGCCCGCTGCCCGCTGCCCGCTGCCCGCTGCCCGCTGCCCGCTGCCCGCTGCCCGCTGCCCGCTGCCCGCTGCCCGCTGCCCGCTGCCCGCTGCCCGCTGCCCGCTGCCCGCTGCCCGCTGCCCGCTGCCCGCTGCCCGCTGCCCGCTGCCCGCTGCCCGCTGCCCGCTGCCCGCTGCCCGCTGCCCGCTGCCCGCTGCCCGCTGCCCGCTGCCCGCTTGCCAAAGTTGATCATCGTACCGGGCGCCCCGAACAGATACAAACCGCCCAAACCGGTCTGAGTGAATGCTTCAGGAGCCCGTTGCGCATGACCGCGATCGTACTGCGGCGTGTGTCGGCTGCCTCCGGTGCGCTCGCTCCAGCAGGGGGCAGGCCACCTCAGTGAGGCATTGAGATCGCCTCACGCCCCCTCCGGCGCCCGGCACGGGAAACACCCGCGCCGAGCGCCGGAGCGCTAGCGGTCCGGAGTGAGGAAACGGTTCCCTCAACTCGTGGAGCGCGACGGCTCTCCCCTGGGTGGACCACATGGCGGGGAGCCGGATGTGGTGGACGGGACTGGTGAGGTGCGGCCCTTGCGGAGGAACGGCAGGAAGCGGGCGAACGGTCGTGCTGGACGGCGATCCCGGCGACCGGCCTCCGGTGGTGCGAGGGAGGTCGGTTCGTGATCCAGGGGATGCGAGTCCGCTGTGTTCTGCGGGGCGCATGGGTCGGTGAGGGCTTTTGAGGAGGGTGAGTTGAAACCAGGGGAAGGGGGACGGAGTTGATCGCGGTACGCCTGGGCGCGCAGGTAGGCGCTCACGGCCCGCGCGGGGTCGAGGGGCATCACGTCTCTGCTCTCTTGCCTGCGGTCGGAGGGACGCTGCGGCGCCGCCGTTCGGCGGGCGGCGCGGGTCACCTCAGCAGCGCAGGACGGCGTTCCGCGCGTGATGCGTCCGCAGTGCGGACGGGAGACCACGGGGAGCGGCAGAGGGGTTCGGGGCGGAGGAGGGCGTCGCGGAGCCGTCCTGCTGGGTGCCGCATCGGCGTTGTGTGCCCGTGATCACGCTCTCCGGAGGGACGGCGTCCGCCGCGCGGTCGTCGGAGAGGCGGAACTCCGTGGAGATGGAGCTCTCCTCCCGGGCCGGGTCGGCGGCGGCCATCGCCGGGTCACCCCCCGACACCATCAGCAGCAGGGAGATCAGCACGACCGACACAGTCCGCATCACGGACTGTGTACGCGTCTGACCCCACCGAGGCATATGCGCATAGTAATCGAGCAGCTACTCTACGCGCATTCCCTCTATTGGGTGAGAGGGCCCTTCATCAGGAGATGACATGCTGTCAGTGGCTTTATAGGGATACAGCTCTGGTTGACGACGGCGTGGACGGTCGCCTCACGCTCCCGCGGTCACTTGTGTTCCATGGCCATCACGATGATCGTCCCCGCCTCCAGGGCCCGGCAGATGTGCGGCACGTCGCCCGGATAGGCGATGTAGTCGCCGGGGCCGAGTTCGGCGGGCTCGTCGCTGGGGCCGATCAGGGCGCGCCCCGAAGCGATCACCACATGCTCCGTGGTGCCCGGCATATGGGGTTCGGAGGTGCGTGGGGTGCCCGGTTCCACTTGGAGCAGGTACAGGTCCCGGCGGGCGTGCGGCGGACAGGAGGCGAGGAGGCTTGCCGTGTAGTCGGCGTGCTCCGACGGGACGGTGGCGCCCTCGCCGAGGCGGAGCACCGTCACTTGGGGGCGGGGTGGGTCGACGAGCCTGCTGAACGGGACGTCCAGGGCGACGCCGAGCGCCCACAGCGTCTCCACGCTCGGGTTGCCCGTCCCGGACTCCAGTTGGGAGAGCGTGGACTTCGCGATGCCGGCCCGCTTGGCGAGTTCCGACAGCGAGAGGTCCATGCGGTCCCGCTCGCGGCGGATCGAGGCCGCGATGCGGGCGAGAGGGGGGCGGGCGGCGTCGCGAGCCCCCTGTTCGTTGTGTCGGACCACTTGTTCTCCTTGACGAACGACGGCGACGGTGTTCATTCTAGCGACCATGCGTTCGTTCTGGAGAACACTCGACCGCGCTGTACTGCGCGACATAGGCGCGGTGGGCGCTGCGATGGGGGTGGTGGGGGCCTCCTTCGGCGCCATCGCTGTCTCCGCCGGGCAGCCCGCGTGGGTGCCGCTGACCATGTCCCTCGCGGTCTTCGCCGGGGGCGCCCAGTTCGCCACGCTCGACATCGTGCTCGGCGGTGGAGGAACCGTCGCGGCCGTGATCGCCGGGCTGGTGCTCAACGCGCGCCTGCTGGTCTACGGACTGACCGTCGCCGACGTCCTGTCCGTCCGCTGGCCAGCCCGGCTGCTGGGCAGCCACGTCCTGGTCGACCAGGCGGTCGCGTTCGCCGGCGCCGAGCGGGAACTCGAGCGGCGCCGGGCCGCCTACCTCGTCTGCGGTGTCGTGCTGTTCGTCACGTGGAACGCGGGCACCCTCCTCGGCGTCCTGGCCGGCCGGGCGGTGGGTGACGCGCGGGCCCTGGGGCTCGACGCCGCCGAACCCATGGTGCTTCTGGCCCTGGTGCTGCCCGCGCTGCGCGACTCCGGAGCCCGCCGGGCCGCACTGCTGGGGGCCGCGGTGGCGCTGGCCGCCGCGCCCTTCCTGCCGAGCGGGCTGCCGGTGCTGCTGGCGCTCGTGGGTCTGCCGGCGGCCCTGCGTACGAGGTCGGGCGCGGCTGTTCCGCAGGCGGGTGAGCGCGGATGATGACCCTTCAGGCCGTGTTCATGCTGGCCGTCGGCACGTATCTGCTGCGCGTCTGCGGCCCGCTCGTCCACAGTCGGTTCGAGCTGTCGGGCCGGGTCCGCGCTGCGCTGTCGACCTCCGCGACCGTGCTGCTCTGCGCCATGGCGGCCGTCTCGGCACTGACCGTGGGGCACGGTTTCGCGGGCTGGTCCCGCCCGGCGGGAGTCCTCGTCGGCGCCGTGCTGGCGCTCCGGAAGGTGTCGTTCCTGGTCGTGGTGGTGGCGGCCGCGGCGACCACCGCGTTGCTCCGGATGGCCGGTGTGAGCTGAGAGGTGCAGAACGACTTCCGTTCGCCGAAAGGCCAAAGTGGCCATCGTGAAATGGGAGCCGCGGAGTTCCCCTCGTGAGTAGAGAGGCGCCAGTCAGCCTCCTGTCCGCCCAGGACATGTCCCGTCAAGTCGTGCGATAGGGGCGCCGCGCGTGTCATTGGGCCGAATGGGGGCGCCCGTCTCCCTAGAATCGCCGGATGTACATAACCAGCGCGTTCCCCGGAGGGGTGATCCGGTGAACAGGTCAGAGGCCACCGACGAGCAGTGGGAGGGGCTGGCCGAGGTCGTGCCGTTGCGCGGTCATCACACCTGGCCGTCCTGGTCCAACCACCGGTCGCTCCCCGAGGAGGAGCCGGAGACGGAACCGAACCAGCGGAGGCTCGTGGTCCTCCGGGTGCAGATCTTCGCGGACGCCCGCGAGGTCGCGGAGCACTTGATCAACGGGACGCCCGTGCTGCTGGACCTCACCAGCGCGGACACCGATGTCGCCAAGCGCATCCTCGACTTCTCCAGCGGCGTCGTCTTCGGGCTCGGCAGCGGCATGCACCGCGTCGACACCAATGTCTTCCTGCTCGCGCCCGAAGGCACCGAGGTCGCCACGACGTACTCCGATCGTAGGAAGAACGACAGGCTGAAACGGTTTGGCTGACCGGACGCACCATACGGTCCGGGCATGGAAGCAAGCAGTGCCCGAACGGCCGCCGCGCCCCGGCCCCGACGCCCCGCCGTCGTCCGCCCCTTCGTCACCGAACTGCGGCTCTCCGCCTTCAAGTCGCACCGCAACGCCACCTTCGCGCTGGGGCCGCTGACCCTGTTCCGGGGCGCCAGCGGAAGCGGCAAGTCGAGCGTGCTCCAGGCGTACGAGGTGCTGGCCCGGCTCGCCGGGGGTGACGGTCTGGACGAGGCCCTCGCCCCGGTGGCGGGCGGCGCCCCGGCCTGCGTCCCGCACCGGGCCCGGCCGGACGCGCAGGGGCGGCGCGGGTTCCGGATCGGCTGCACGGTCGAGGGGCCCGTCGGGCCGGTCGCCCTGGACCTGGCGGTGCAGGCCGAACCCGACGTGCGGGTGGTCGGCGAGCGGTTGACGGGAGCCGGCCGGACGCTGTTGTCGACGGCGCTGCGCGACCCGGGGCTGCCGACCGTCGAGGCGGCGTGGCACACGGCCGGGGCGGTCCCGGTGACCCGGGCTCCCCTGCCGGGCGACCGGCTGGGAACCGCGCTGCTGCCGTTGCGGGTGGCGGGCAAGACGGCCGGACAGCGGCTGGTGCTTGACGCCGCGGAGCAGGTCGTCGTCGCGCTGCGCTCGGTGTTCCCCTGCGATCCGCGGCCCGAGTTGATGCGGGCACCGGTCGCGGCGCGGGACGGACGGCTGCGGAGCGCCTGTGACAACGTTGCCGCCGTACTGGGCCGCACCGGCAGTGAGTGCGTCATCCGGCACGCGGCCCTGGTCTCCGCGGCGGACGCCGGCTGTCGCGGGCCGGTCGAGGGCGTGGGGGTGCAGGGGC
This sequence comes from Streptomyces sp. I05A-00742, assembly GCF_013055795.1. Taxonomy (GTDB): domain Bacteria; phylum Actinomycetota; class Actinomycetes; order Streptomycetales; family Streptomycetaceae; genus Streptomyces. Next base: position 149,923 of record NZ_JABETO010000002.1, on the reverse strand, counting down.
TGGACGGCGGTTTCGTCCGGGCCGTCCTGGCGCGGGGCGCGGGAGCGGCGACTCCGCTGGAACGGCTCGGGGACGGGGAGTTGCGGTATCTGGCGCTGTGCCTGGTCCTGCTCACGGGCCCGGGCGTGCTCGCGGTGGACCTTGCCGCCGAGGTGCTGCCCGCGCTCCAGACGCTGACCGTGCTCGCGGACGGGTTCGACCGGTGTCTCGATCCGGTCCAGGCGCGGGAGTTGCTGGGGCTGGCGGCGCGCATGTGCGAGAGGGGGCACATCAGGCTGGTGGGCACGGTGCGAGGGGAAGCGGCCGAGGTGGCGGCAGAGGTGCCGGGCGCCTCGATGGTAGATCTGGGGGCATGACGGAGCACAACGGAGCACCCGGGGATCTTGAGGTTCTGCAACGGCGGCTGGCGGCCTTCGCCGCCGCCCGCGACTGGCAGCCCTTCCACACGCCCAAGAACCTGGCGGCGGCGCTGAGCGTCGAGGCGGCCGAGCTGATGGAGATCTTCCAGTGGCTGACGCCCGAGGAGTCGACGCGCGTGATGGCCGACGCGGCGACGGCGGAACGGGTGAAGGACGAGGTCGCGGACGTGCTGGCCTATCTGCTCCAGTTCTGCGAGGTGTTGGGGGTCGATGTGCTGGAGGCGCTGTCCGCCAAGATCGAAAGGAACGAGCGGCGGTTTCCGGTAGCGGGGGAGCGGGCTGCCGGGAGTCAGGGTTCCTCTGCTCGTCACTCTCCGGAGTGATTGTGTTGTCCACAGCGCATTTGGTATCCACAGATTTCTGAATTCCCCTGGCTTTTCCGGCGGTTAGCCATCACTCTGAGTAGTGAGAGCGCACAGGCGGAAACTGGGGGACCGGCAATGGACGCACTGCGGTTGATCGAGGCCACCCGGGTCGCCCTGGCCGAGGCGAGGACGATGCAGGACATCGTCGCCGAGGCATGGCAGACCCAAGCTCTGGCCCAGGCTGTCGGAGGGCACCTCGCGGCCCACGGGCCCTTCGAGGTCCGGGCGGCGGCGTGCGGGCTGAGCGAAGCGGGCGGCCGGGCCTCCGGCGCGCTGCGGCAGGTCGCCCTGCGCGCCGGAGGCTTACGGGCGGCGCGGCTCTCGGTGGTCCGTGACCCGTGGGGGACGCTGACGGAGCTCGCCGCGCTCCTCGGGGACGTGGGTATCGCTCTGGTCGGAGTGGCCTGCGCCTGCGAGGAGGACGGCCTCTACTGGCAGTGCATCGAGGCGATCGACGCGGCCGACGAGACCGGGGACCGGGTGGGCGGGCTGTTGAGACGGATCGCCCTGCGGGAGAGAGGGGGTGCCGCGTGAAGCGCGAGCGGTCAGCCGTCGGCCTCGGTCTCGGCTTCGTGGGTGGGCGCCGGCCTTTCGGCGGAGGACTGGAGATCGGCGTCGAGCTGCGACAGATCGGCGTTCAGCGCTGCCATCAGCTCCTCCATCTGTTGCAGCAGGCCCTTGGGCGCGTTCTGCTGCGGGGAAGCGGCCTGGTTGGGCACCGCCTCGGTGGGCACGGCTTCCTGGTGCATGTGGCCTCCTCGGCCCTGGGCTCCTCCGAGGCGGAGGAGCGGCGTTGCGGTCGTCGCCTCCGGCAGGGAAAACCGGTGCGCGGGCCGGGCGGTCCGGCTCCGCCGAGGCCAACGATCACCGTGCGTGCCGGATACTGGCCGCTGCCCGGACGGCCGGTGCGAGCGGGGGAGATTCACCCGACAGGGGCCGGTGCGGCGGCGCGGGGGCCGTGCGGTTGACCTGTGTTCGAAGGTGCAGGATGGGAGGTATGGACCTGCGCATTTTCACCGAGCCCCAGCAGGGGGCGAGCTACGACACCCTTCTCACCGTGGCCAAGGCCACCGAAGATCTCGGCTTCGACGCCTTCTTCCGCTCCGACCACTACCTGGCCATGGGGTCCTCCGACGGGCTGCCCGGTCCCACCGACGCCTGGATCACCCTGGCCGGGCTCGCCCGGGAGACCCGGCGCATCCGGCTCGGGACGCTCATGACCGCGGGGACGTTCCGGCTGCCGGGTGTGCTGGCCATCCAGGTGGCCCAGGTCGACCGGATGTCGGGCGGGCGCGTCGAGTTGGGGCTGGGCGCCGGCTGGTACGAGGCGGAGCACACGGCGTACGGAATCCCCTTCCCGAAGGAGAAGTTCGGGCGCCTGGAGGAGCAGCTGGCGATCGTCACGGGACTGTGGGGAACGGAGGTGGGCGGGACATTCGACTTCGACGGCGAGTACTACCAACTGGCCGACTCCCCGGCGCTGCCCAAGCCGGCCCAGCCCAAGGTGCCGGTGCTCATCGGGGGCATGGGGGCGTCCCGGACGCCGCGGCTCGCCGCCCGGTACGCCGATGAGTTCAACGTGCCCTTCGAGTCGGTCGAGGCCACCCGGCGGCAGTTCGGCCGGGTCCGGGCGGCGGCCGAGGAAGAGGGCCGGAAGGCGGACGACCTGGTGTACTCCAACGCCCTGGTGGCGTGCGTGGGCAAGGACGACGCCGAGGTGGCGCGCCGGGCGGCGGCCATCGGCCGGGAGGTCGACGAGCTCAGGGCGAACGGTCTGGCGGGTTCTCCGGCCGAGGTGGTCGACAAGATCGGCCGGTACGCGGAGGCCGGCGCGTCCCGTGTCTACCTCCAGATCCTGGATCTGGACGATCTCGACCACCTGGAGCTGATCTCGGGACAGGTCCAGTCCCAACTGGGCTGAGACGACGAGGCGGAGGAGGAAGGCCGGAGCCGGAGAGCAGGAGCAGCCGCGATGACCGAACCCCGTACGGCACTCGCCGAGGCGCTCCGGCGCGGGCCGCTCGTCCTCGACGGCGGGCTGTCCAACCAGTTGGAGGCGCAGGGCTGCGACCTGTCCGACGCCCTGTGGTCGGCCAGGCTGCTGGCGGACGACCCGGGGCAGGTCGAGCGGGCACACGCGGCCTATGTGCGGGCGGGTGCGCGGGTGCTGATCACCGCCGGCTATCAGGCCACCTTCGAGGGGTTCGCCCGGCGCGGGGTCGGGCGGGAGGAGACCGCGGAACTGCTGCGGCGCAGTGTCGAACTGGCGCGGCGGGCGGCCGCGGAGGGGGAACGGGAGGTGTGGGTCGCCGCGTCGGTCGGTCCCTATGGGGCGATGCTCGCGGACGGGAGTGAGTACCGGGGACGGTACGGGCTGAGCGTGGCGGAGCTGGAGCGGTTCCACCGGCCGCGGATCGAGGTGCTGGCCGCGGCCGGGCCGGACGTGCTGGCGCTGGAGACCGTGCCGGACGCCGACGAGGGGCGGGCGCTGCTGCGGGCGGTGCGCGGGTGTGGAGTGCCGGTCTGGCTGTCGTACAGCTGCGCCGGCGGGAAGACCCGGGCCGGGCAGCCGCTGGCGGAGGCGTTCGCGCTCGCCGCCGGGAACGACCAGGTCATCGCGGTGGGGGTCAACTGCTGTGCGCCGGGGGAGGTGGAGGACGCCGTGCGGATCGCCGCGCGGGTGACGAGGAAGCCGGTCGTGGTGTATCCGAACAGCGGGGAGGGGTGGGATGAAGGGGCACGGCAGTGGCGGGGGCGTTCCGCCTTCGACCCCGGCATGGTGGACGCCTGGTGGGATGCGGGCGCCCGGCTCGTCGGCGGCTGCTGTCGCGTCGGGCCGGACCGGATCGCGGAGTTGGCGGTCAGAGTCACGGAGTTGGCCGACTGGACCGCGGGGCCGGCCGACCGGACCGGTGGTCGGCAGGGCGGCATGGGGAGCCAGTGAGGGGCAGGAACCTCGCGGGAGTCGGAATCGGGGTGGGAAGCGGAAAACCAGTGGGGGAAGGGGTGGACGAACGGCAATAATCGGACGGGTGTTCCTGACTATCAGTACCACCGGCGACAGCGACGTTCCCGCGACCGACCTGGGGTTCCTGCTGCACAAGCATCCCGAGCGGGCGCAGCGGTTCTCCACCTCCCACGGCACCGCCCATGTCTTCTATCCGGAGGCCACGGCGGAGCGCTGCACGGCAGCGCTGCTGCTGGAGGTGGATCCCGTGGCGCTCGTGCGGCGGGGCAAGGGAAAGGGGCGCGGCGGCGCGCCCGATTCGGCCCTGGCGCAGTACGTCAACGACCGGCCCTACGCCGCGTCCTCGCTGCTGGCCGTGGCGATGGGCAGCGTCTTCTCCAGCGCCATGAAGGGCCAGTGCGCCGCACGGCCCGAACTGCCCGGCCGCAGACTGCCGTTGCGGGTCGAGTTGCCGGTAGTGCCCGCGCGCGGTGGGGCCGGGCTGGTGGAGCGGCTCTTCGCGCCCCTCGGCTGGAAGGTGACGGCGCTGCCGCTGCCGCTGGACGAGAGGTTCCCGGAGTGGGGGGACTCGCGATACGTCTCGCTGCTGCTGGAGGGCGAGCAGCGGCTCGTCGACGCGCTGCGGCAGCTCTACGTGCTGCTGCCCGTGCTGGACGACGCCAAGCACTACTGGGTCGCCCCCGACGAGGTGGACAAGCTGCTCCGCACCGGCGAGGGATGGCTGGAGGGCCACCCCGAGCAGCGGCTGATCACCAGCCGCTTCCTCACCCGCCGCTGGTCCCTCACCCGGGACGCGCTCGAACGGCTCGCCCTGGCCCGGCTCGCCGAGACCGAGGGGGCGGAGTCCGAGGAGCTCGACAACGCCGTGGACGAATCGGTCGACACCGAGGAGAAGCCGGTGCCGCTGGCCGTCCAGAGGCGTGAGGCCATCGTCGGTGCCCTCCGCGAGTCCGGTGCCGCGCGGGTGCTCGATCTGGGGTGTGGGCAGGGCCAGTTGGTGGGGGCGCTGCTCAAGGACGCCCGGTTCACCGAGATCGTCGGACTCGACGTGTCGATGCGCGCCTTGAAGGAGGCGTCGCGACGGCTGCGGCTGGACCGGCAGTCCGAGCGGCAGGCCGCCCGGGTGCGTCTCCTCCAGGGGTCGCTCGCCTACACCGACCGGCGGCTGACGGGGTACGACGCCGCCGTCCTCAGTGAAGTCATCGAGCACGTCGACCTGCCGCGGCTGCCGGCCCTGGAGCACGCGGTGTTCGCCGCCGCGCGCCCGGCGACGGTCGTCGTCACCACACCGAACGTCGAGTACAACGTCCGTTGGGAGAGCCTGCCCGCCGGACATGTGCGGCACGCGGACCACCGGTTCGAGTGGACGCGCGAGGAGTTCCGCGGCTGGGCCGGCACGGTGGCCGAACGATACGGCTACGGGGTCGAGTTCCGTCCCGTGGGGCCCGACGACCCCGAGGTCGGTCCGCCCACCCAGATGGCGGTCTTCCACCGCGACGCCACCGACCCCACCAACAACCCCACCGACCGCCGCGGCCCCGGCCGCCACCGTGACACCACGGACCCCACCCCGGGCACGGAGACCACCGCGTCCCCGCCCGCCGCAACCCCGCCCGCCGCAACCCCGGCCGCCACGACCCCGGCCGCCACGACCCCGGCCGCCACGAGCCCGGACACCGCCACGACCCCGGACACCGCCACGACCCCGAAGGAGGAGAAGGCAGCATGAGCACCCCCGTCACCCCGCACACCGCACCGGAAGCGGGGGTCCGTACCCTCGCCGTGCCCGACCTCTCCCTCGTGGTGCTCATCGGTGCCACAGGATCGGGCAAGTCCACCTTCGCCGCCCGGCACTTCGCGCCGACCGAGACGCTCTCCTCCGACGTCTGCCGGGGGCTGGTCAGCGACGACACCAACGACCAGGCCGCGACTCCGGACGCCTTCGACGTCCTGCACTACATCGCCGGCAAACGGCTCGCCGCCGGGCGCCTCACCGTCGTCGACGCGACCAACGTCCAGTCCGAGGCGCGCAAGCACCTCGTCGGGCTGGCCCGCGAGCACGACGTCCTGCCCGTCGCGATCGTCCTCGACGTCCCCGAGGACGTCTGCGCCGAGCGCAACGCCGCCCGGCCCGACCGGGCGACTCTCCCGCGCCGCGTCATCCAGCGCCACCAGCGCGAACTGCGCCGCTCACTGCGTCACCTTGAGCGCGAGGGGTTCCGCAAGGTGCACGTCCTGCGCGGAGTGGAGGAGGCCGCGTCCGTCGAGATCGTGCGGGAGCGCCGCTTCAACGACCTGCGCCACCTCACCGGCCCGTTCGACATCGTCGGAGACATCCACGGCTGCCGCGGCGAGCTGGAGAGCCTGCTCGCCCGGCTCGGCTACGCCGTCGAGCGCGACGACGCGGGACGCCCGGTGGACGCCGTCCACCCGGAGGGCCGCACCGCAGTCTTCGTCGGCGACCTCGTCGACCGCGGCCCCGACAGCCCCGGTGTGCTGCGGCTGGTGATGGGCATGGTCGCCGCCGGGCACGCCCTGTGCGTCCCCGGCAACCACGAGAACAAGCTCGGCCGGTACCTGTCCGGACGCAAGGTCCAGCACACCCACGGCCTGGCCGAGACGATCGAGCAGCTGGAGCGCGAGGACCCGGAGTTCCGGGAGCGCGCACGGGAGTTCGTCCGGTCGCTGGTCAGCCACTACGTGCTCGACGGCGGGGCGCTCGTGGTCTGCCACGCGGGGCTGCCCGAGAAGTACCACGGCCGGACGTCCGGCCGCGTCCGCTCGCACGCCCTGTACGGCGACACGACGGGCGAGACCGACGAGTTCGGCCTGCCCGTGCGCTACCCCTGGGCCGAGGACTACCGGGGCCGCGCGGCCGTCGTCTACGGGCACACCCCCGTACCGACCGCGACCTGGCTCAACAACACCCTCTGCCTCGACACCGGCGCCGTCTTCGGCGGCCGGCTGACCGCACTGCGCTGGCCCGAGCGCGAGCTGGTGGACGTGCCCGCCGAGCGGGTCTGGTACGAGCCGGTCCGGCCCCTCGCGCAGGACGCGCCGGGCGGGGCCGACGGCCGGCCGCTCGACCTCGGCGACGTCACCGGACGCCGCGTCGTGGAGACCCGGCACATGGGCCGCCTCGCCGTGCGGGAGGAGAACGCCGCGGCGGCGCTGGAGGTCATGAGCCGCTTCGCCGTCGACCCGCAGCACCTGCTCTACCTGCCGCCCACGATGGCGCCCTGCGCCACCTCCCACGAGGACGGCTATCTGGAGCACCCGGCCGAGGCGTTCGCCGCCTACCGGGCGGAAGGCGTGCGGCGGGTCATCTGCCAGGAGAAGCACATGGGTTCGCGGGCGGTGCTCCTCGTCTGCCGCGACGCGGAGACGGCCCGCGAGCGGTTCCGCACGGTGGAGGGCGTCCCCGGAGCGGTGTTCACCCGTACCGGACGGCCGTTCTTCGACGACTCCGAGCAGGCGCGACGTCTCCTAAACAGGGTCGCCCGGTGTGTCGGGGCCGCCGGTCTGTGGGACGAACTGGGCACGGACTGGCTGCTGCTGGACGCCGAGCTGATGCCCTGGTCCCTCAAGGCGGGCGGACTGCTCCGCAACCAGTACGCGGCCGTCGGCGCCGCCTCCCGCACCGTCCTCCCCTCCGCGCTCGCCGCGCTGGAGGCCGCGGCCGGCCGGGGCGTCGACGTCGCCGGGCTCCTCGGCCACCAGCGCGAGCGCTCCGCGGACGCGGCGGCGTTCTCGGAGGCGTACGGACGCTACTGCTGGCCCGTCGGTGACCTCGCACGCGGCCGGCCCGGCGAGCCGGGCCCGGACGGGCGCCCGCGCCCCCTGGGCACGTCGGAGACCGACGGCCTGGACGGCATCCGGCTGGCGCCCTTCCAGATACTCGCCGCCGAGGGGCGGGCGCTCACCCGAATACCGCACGACGGGCAACTGGCGCTGATCGACCGGATGATCGAGGCCGAGGAGTCCGGCGCCGAGGCCAACAACCACCCCTGCGCCCACCCGCCGACCACATGGATGAACCGTGTCCTGACCCCTACCCGCCGCCTCGTCGTCGACACCGAGGACGAGACGTCCGTGGCCGCCGGTACCCGGTGGTGGCTCGACCTCACCGCCGGCGGCGGCGAGGGCATGGTGGTCAAGCCGCTGGAGGCGTATGTCCGCAAGGAGGACGGCAGGCTCGTCCAGCCCGGCATCAAGTGCCGCGGCCGGGAGTACCTGCGGATCATCTACGGACCCGAGTACACCCGGCCGGAGAACCTCGCCCGGCTCCGGAACCGCCACCTCGGCCACAAGCGGTCGCTCGCCCTGCGCGAGTACGCGCTGGGGCTGGAGGCCCTGGACCGGCTGGCGGACGGGGAGCCGCTGTGGCGGGTGCACGAGGCGGTGTTCGCGGTGCTCGCGCTGGAGTCGGAGCCGGTGGACCCCCGGTTGTGAGGGGCCGCGCCCCGTGCGCCGGTATATGCGCACGGGGCACGTCCCCCGTCCCCTACGCCGTCCGCCGTGCCCGGAACGTCCTCCGGTAGTCGTTGGGAGGGACGCCGACCGCCTTGGTGAAGCGGCGGCGCAGGTTCGCCGCGGTGCCCAGGCCGCAGAGTTCCGCCACGCGGTCCACGGAGGCGTCGCTCGCCTCCAGCAACTCCCGCGCCCGCGCGATGCGCTGGGCCTGGAGCCACTGCATGGGCGTGGTTCCCGTCGCCGCGTGGAAGCGGCGGGCGAGAGTGCGCGGGCTGGTGTGCGCGTGGCGGGCGAGGTCGGCGACGGTCAGTGGCTCGCCGAGCCGCTGCCCGGCCCAGTGCAGGAGGGGCGCCAGTGAGTCGTCGGTCCGCTCGGGCAGCGGTGCCTCGATGAACTGGGCCTGGCCGCCCGGCCGATGGGCCGGGGCGACCAGCTGGCGGGCCACCGCGTTGGCGGCCTCGACGCCGAAGTCCTTGCGGATCAGATGCAGGCAGACGTCGATGCTCGCGGTCGCCCCCGCGCCGGTGATGACGTCGCCGTGGTCGACGTAGAGCACGGACGGGTCCACCCGCACCGCCGGGTAGCGTTCGCCGAGCAGCCGGGCGTACCCCCAGTGCGTCGTCGCCGTCCGGCCGTCCAACAGGCCCGTGGCCGCGAGCGTGAACGCGCCCGAGCACAACGACACCACCCGCGCGCCACGCCGGTGCGCCTCGCGCAGGGCATCCAGCAACTCTCCCGGAGGGTCCCCGTGCACATCGGCGGAGGCGGGGACGAGCACCGTGTCGGCGGTGACGAGTTCCTCGGCGCCGTGTGGCGTCGACGCCCGGAACCACGAGCGCGCGCGGGCGTCGCCCTCCGCCGTACCGATGGCGCAGACGCGCAGGTCGTACCAGCCCTCGGGGGCCGCCACCCGGCTCCCCCCGGTCACGTCCTCGCCGGAGCCGTCCCCGCCGGGCATGCCCCCGGCGGCGGCGCCGCCCGGCCGCCCGCCGTCGCCACTCCGCCCGTTGGCGCCGCCCCATGCCAGGACGCCGCCCCTGCCGAAGACGTCCGTGCCGAACACATGGCAGGGGATGGCCAGCTCGAAGAACGGCATGCCGTCAGTGGCTGCCACGGCGATCGAAGGCATGGCAGCAATGTACCGGGCGTTGTCGTTCTTGCCACTCGTGGCCGTGCGCCGTCCTCCCGATGCTGGGGTGCATGAAGTCCTTGCCGGAGAGCGCGAAGCCCCAAAACCCCCTGTCCGGGCCCCATCCCGGACCCCATCCCGAACCCCGCCCCGCATCCCGCCCTGACCCCCGCCGCTGGCTGGTCCTCGCCGTCGCGTCGGCCGCCCAGTTCCTCGCTGTCCTCGACGTCTCCGCGATCAACGTGGCCTTCCCGGTGATCGGCGAGGACTTCTCCTCGGCCTCGGCGGCCGGCCTCTCGTGGGTGCTCAACGCGTACACCATCGTCCTCGCGGCCCTGCTGATCCCGGCCGGGCGGCTGGCCGACGTGCTGGGCCGGAGGCGGGCGTTCCTCCTCGGCCTCATCCTGTTCGGGCTGGCCTCCGTCGGCTGCGGCCTCGCCCCCGGACTCGGGTGGCTGGTCGCGGCCAGGGTCGCGCAGGGCATCGGCGCGGCCGTGCTCGTCCCCACCTCGCTCTCCCTCGCGCTGCCCGCCTTCCCCGCCGCCGAACGCGCCACGGCCGTGGGCGCCTGGACGGCCATCAGCGCCCTCGCGGCCAGCGCGGGCCCGGTGATCGGCGGGCTGCTCGCGGCGTCCGACTGGCGCTGGGTCTTCCTCATCAACGTCCCGGTGGTGCTGGCGGCCCTGGTGGCGGGCGTCCGCCTGCTGCCCCGGCCCGTTCCGGCCGGCCGGCAGGGCTGGGACCCGCCGGGGACGGTGCTGGTGTTCGTCGCCGTCGGCGCCCTGACGACCGCCGTCGTCGAGGCCGGTGACTGGGGCAGGAGCTCGCCGGCCACACTCGGCGTGCTGGCGGCCGGGATCGTGGCGGCGGTGCTCGGCGTCCGGCATGTGCGGCGCGTCCCTGAGCCGGTCGTCGACCCGGCGCTGTTCCGCACCCGGGGCTTCACGGCCGCCACCCTCGGCCTGTTCAGCTACTTCCTCGCCTACTCGGCCATGCTGCTCGCCGCGTCGGTACTCTGCTCCGACGTCTGGGGCTGGTCCGTGCAGCGCTCCGGGCTCGCCCTCGCGCCCTGGCCCGGCACGGTCCTCGTGATCTCCGCCCTCTCCGGCCGCGTCGTCGGGGCGATGGGGGAACGGGGGGCCGCCACCCTCGGCGCGGTGTGCTTCACGGCCGCCCCGCTGTGGTGGCTGACCGCCGTGCACGGCGCCCCGCACTACGCCGCGGCGCTCCTGCCCGGCCTGATCCTCGCCGGAATCGGGACGGCGCTCTGCCAGTCGGTGATGTTCGCGGCCGCAGGACGGCTTCCGGAGCACCGGATGTCGCTCGGCTCCGGCGTCCTGATGGTGTCGCGGCAGGGCGCCACGGCCCTCGGCGTGGCGGTCCTCGTGGCCCTGGGCGGCGGCGCCCACCGCCTGGGCCTGGGAACTCTCCGCGCGGGCTGGTGGTTCGCGGCGGTGACCGCCGCCCTCGCCCTGGTGGCCTGCCTGACGTTCCGTCGTGGCACACGGGGTGATCTCGCCTGAATCAGGTGAGGATGGAGGGATGGGATTCCATGTCGATTCCGAGGCCGGACGGCTGCGGCGGGTCATTCTGCACCGCCCCGACCTGGAGCTGAAGCGGCTCACGCCCTCCAACAAGGACGCTCTCCTCTTCGACGACGTGCTCTGGGTTCGCCGCGCACGCGCCGAGCACGACGGGTTCGCCGACGTGCTGCGCGAGCGCGGCGTCGAGGTGCACCTCTTCCAGGACCTGCTGGAGGAGAGCCTGACGGTGCCGGCCGCGCGCACGCTCGTCCTGGACCGCGTCTTCGACGAGAAGGAGTACGGCCCGCTGGCCACCGGCCCGCTGCGCGCGGCCTTCGAGCGGATGCCCGCCGCCGAGCTGACGTCCTGGCTCGTCGGCGGGATGACCAAGCGCGAGTTCCTGGAACGGCACGCGGAGCCGGTCTCCGTCCGCTTCCATGTGATGGACCTCGACGACTTCCTGATCAACCCGCTGCCCAACCACCTCTTCACCCGCGACACCTCGGCCTGGATCTACGACGGGGTGTGCATCAACGCCATGCGCTGGCCCGCCCGTTGGCACGAGACCGTGCACTACGAGGCGGTCTACCGGCACCACCCGCTGTTCGCCGCGACCGGTTTCCACATCTGGTCGGAGGGCCAGGCCGCCTACCCGTCGACCATCGAGGGCGGGGACGTGCTGGTCATCGGGCGGGGCGCGGTCCTGATCGGGATGAGCGAGCGGACCACCCCGCAGGCGGTGGAGATGCTGGCGCACCGGCTCTTCGCCGCCGGCTCGGCGCGGACCATCGTGGCGCTGGACATGCCCAAGCGGCGCGCGGTGATGCACCTGGACACGGTGATGACGATGGTGGACGGTGACACCTTCACCCAGTACGCGGGGCTGGGCATGCTCCGCTCGTACACCATCGAGCCCGGCGTCGGCGAGCGGGAGCTGAAGGTCACCGACCACCCGCCGGGCCATATGCACCGCGCGATCGCCGCGGCCCTCGGGCTGGACGGGATCCGGGTGCTCACCCCGACGCAGGACGTGCACGCGGCGGAGCGGGAGCAGTGGGACGACGGCTGCAACGTGCTGGCGATAGAGCCGGGCGTGGTGGTCGCGTACGAGCGCAACGCGACGACCAACACCTTCCTGCGCAAACATGGAATCGAGGTCATCACCATCCCCGGCAGCGAGCTGGGGCGGGGGAGGGGCGGCCCGCGCTGCATGAGCTGTCCGGTGGAGCGGGACCCCGTCGAAGGCCCCGCCCAAAGCCCCGGTGGGAGGCCCGGGGGAGGTCCCGGGGGGAACCCCCAGGGAGAGGAGCTGAGACCATGAGTGCATAATGTTGCGATCAAGCGCATAGAATTCCAGTGCAAGGGCATTCGGCGCACGGCATTCCAGGGAGTCCTCATGGCGACAGTCCTCGCGGGCCGCGGCCTGCTCAAGGAGACGGATCTCAGCGCCGGGGAGTTCCACGGCCTCGTCGAGCTGGCCGCCGAGTTGAAGGCCGCCAAGCGCGCCGGCACCGAGGTGCCCCGCCTGACCGGCCGGAACATCGCGCTGGTCTTCGAGAAGACCTCGACCCGCACCCGCTGCGCCTTCGAGGTCGCCGCCGCCGACCAGGGCGCCCGGACGACGTACCTCGACCCCGCCGGCTCCCAGCTCGGCCACAAGGAGTCGGTCAAGGACACCGCCCGCGTCCTCGGCCGGATGTACGACGCCATCGAGTACCGGGGGCACGCCCAGGAGGTACTGGAGGAGCTGGCCGCGTACGCCGGGGTCCCGGTCTTCAACGGGCTGACCGACATGTGGCACCCCACCCAGATGCTCGCCGACGTCCTCACCATGTCCGAGCACACCGCCAAGCCCCTGGAGCACGCGGCCCTCGCCTACCTCGGCGACGCCCGCTACAACATGGGCAACTCCTACCTCGTCACCGGCGCCCTGCTCGGCATGGATGTCCGCATCGTGGCCCCCGAGGAGCTCTGGCCCGCCCCCGAGATCGTCGAACAGGCGCGGCAGCTGGCCCGCCGGAGCGGCGCCCGGATCACGCTCACCCAGGACGTCGCCGAGGGGGTGGCGGGCGCGGACTTCGTCGCCACCGACGTCTGGGTCTCCATGGGCGAGCCCCGTGAGGTGTGGGACGCGCGGATCGCCCTGCTCGCCTCCTACGCCGTCACCATGGACGTCCTCCGGGCCACCGGCAACGCCGCCGTGAAGTTCCTGCACTGCCTGCCCGCCTTCCACGACCTCGGCACCTCGGTCGCCCGCGAGATCCACGAACGGCACGGCCTCACCTCGCTCGAAGTGACCGACGAGGTCTTCGAGTCCGTGCACTCCGTCGTCTGGGACCAGGCGGAGAACCGGATGCACACCATCAAGGCGATCCTCGTGTCCTCCCTCGCTCGTCCGGACAACGCCGTTCCCGGGAACGCCCACCCCGGGGACCCCGCCCTCCCTATCGCGCACTCGTGACGACAGTCACACATCGGTGATAGCTTCGCCGGGCAGGCACCAGCCCACCCGGCTGAAGGAGGCCGTGCTCGATGAGTCCGTTCACCGGATCCGCGTCCACGACCGAGGAATGGCGGCACCTGCGCCTGACCGTCGACTCCGGCGTCGCCGCCATTACCCTCGCCCGCCCCGACAAGCTCAACGCGCTCACCTTCGGCGCCTACGCCGACCTGCGCGACCTGCTCCCCGAACTCGCCCGGGACGGCTCGGTACGGGCCCTCGTCCTCGGCGGGGAGGGGCGCGGCTTCTGCTCCGGAGGGGACGTCGACGCCATCATCGGCGCCACCCTCGCCATGGACACCCGGCGGCTGCTCGACTTCAACCGCATGACCGGCCAGGTCGTCCGGGCCCTGCGCGAGTGCCCGTTCCCCGTCGTCGCCGCCCTGCACGGCGTCGCCGCGGGCGCGGGCGCGGTGCTCGCCCTTGCCGCCGACTTCCGGGTGGCCGACCCCACGGCCCGCTTCGCGTTCCTCTTCACCAAGGTCGGGCTCTCCGGCGGCGACATGGGCGCCGCCTACCTCCTGCCCCGCGTCGTCGGCCTCGGCCACGCCACCCGGCTGCTGATGCTCGGCGACACCGTCCGCGCCGCCGAGGCCGAACGCATCGGACTGATCAGCCAGTTGGTACCGGACGGGGAGGCGGCCGACGCGGCGCGCGCCCTGGCCCGCCGGCTGGCCGACGGGCCCGCCCTCGCCCACGCCCAGACCAAGGCCCTGCTCGCGGCCGAACTCGACATGCCCTTCTCCGCCGCCGTCGAACTCGACGCGGCCACCCAGGCCCTCCTGATGAACAGCGCCGACTACGCCGAGTTCCACGCCGCGTTCACCGCCAAGCGGCCTCCCGAGTGGCGGGGCGTCTGACGTGCGGGTCGCGGTCATCGGCGGCGGCCCGGGCGGGCTCTACGCCGCCGCCCTGCTGAAACGTCAGGACCCCGGGCACGAGGTCACCCTCTGGGAGCGCAACGCCCCCGACGACACCTTCGGTTTCGGCGTGGTCCTCTCCGACGAGACGCTCGGCGGCATCGAGAGCGCCGACCCCGAGGTGTACGCCGCGCTCCGCCGCGCGTTCGTGCGCTGGGACGCCATCGACGTGGTGCACCGGGGACGGACCCTGCGCTCCGGCGGCCACGGCTTCGCCGCGCTCGGCCGCCACCGCCTGCTGGAGATCCTGCACGAGCGCTGCCGCGGCCTCGGCGTCGCCCTCCGGTTCCGCGCCGAGGCGCCGCCCGCCGCCGAACTCGCCCGCACCCACGACCTCGTCATCGCCGCCGACGGCGTCCACAGCGCCACCCGCACCGCGCACGCCGGCCACTTCCGGCCCGTCCTCACCTCGCACCGCTGCCGCTACATCTGGCTCTCCGCGGACGTCGCGTTCGACGCCTTCCGCTTCGAGATCGCCGAGACCGAGCACGGTGTGATGCAGCTGCACGGCTACCCCTACTCCCCCGACTCCGGCACCGTGATCGTCGAAATGCGCGAGGAGGTGTGGCGCCGGGCAGGCTTCGACCGCCGTACCGAGCGGGAGACCCTGGACGCCTGCGGCGCCCTGTTCGCCGGGGCGCTGGACGGACGGCCTCTGCGCGCCAACCGCTCCGCCTGGACGGCCTTCCGCACCGTCGTCAACGCCCGCTGGTCGTACGGCCGCACGGTCCTCCTCGGCGACGCCGCCCACACCGCCCACTTCTCCATCGGCTCCGGCACCAAGCTCGCCGTCGAGGACGCCCTCGCCCTGACCGGGCAGCTCGCCGCCCACCCGGACGTCCCCTCGGCCCTGGCCGCGTACGAGGCCGAGCGGCGACCCCTCGTCGAGTCCACCCAGCGCGCCGCCCGCGCCAGCCTGGAGTGGTTCGAGGACCTGGCGTGGCACCGGAACCGGCCGCCCCGCCGGTTCGCCTTCGACCTCCTCACCCGCAGCCGCCGCGTCACCCACGACAACCTCCGGCTGCGCGACCCGGACTTCGTCGCCGCCGTCGAGGAGGAGGCCGGCGTTCCGCCCGGCACACCCCCCATGTTCACCCCTTTCCGGCTGCGCGGACTGACCCTGCGCAACCGCGTCGTCGTCTCCCCGATGGACATGTACTCCGCCACCGACGGCACCCCCGGTGACTTCCACCTCGTCCACCTCGGGGCGCGGGCTTTGGGAGGCGCGGGGCTGGTGATGACGGAGATGGTCTGCGTCAGCCCTCAGGGACGGATCACCCCCGGCTGCACCGGGCTCTACGCGCCCGCCCACGAGGCCGCCTGGCGCCGGATCACCGACTTCGTGCACGAGGCGGCCCCCGGGACCGCCGTCGGCGTGCAGCTCGGGCATTCCGGGCGCAAGGGGTCGACCCGGTTGATGTGGGAGGGCATCGACGACCCGCTGCCGGACGGCAACTGGCCGGTCGCCGGGCCGTCGCCACTGCCCTACCGGGCGGGCGTCAGCCAGGTGCCCCGCGCGCTTGATACGGGAGAACTCCGCGCGATCGAGGACCAGTTCACGGCCTCCGCCGAATCCGCCGCCCGCGCGGGCTTCGACCTGCTCGAACTGCACTGCGCCCACGGCTACCTGCTCTCCTCCTTCCTCTCCCCCCTCACCAACCACCGCGACGACGCCTACGGCGGTGACCTCGGCCGGCGCCTCGCCTACCCCCTGGAGGTCTTCGACGCGGTCCGCGCCGTGTGGCCCGCCGAGCGCCCCATGACCGTCCGGATCTCGGCCACGGACTGGGCGGAGGGCGGCACGACCGCCGACGACGCGGTCACCGTCGCCCGGGCCTTCGCCCGGCACGGCGCGGACGCCGTCGACGTCTCGACGGGCCAGGTCGTGCCCGAGGAACGGCCCGCGTTCGGCCGCTCGTACCAGACGCCGTTCGCGGACCGGATACGGAACGAGGCCGGCGTCCCCGTGATCACGGTCGGCGCCATCTCGTCGTGGGACGACGTCAACTCCCTGATCCTGGCCGGACGGGCGGATCTGTGCGCGCTCGGCCGGCCACACCTCTACGACCCGCACTGGACCCTGCACGCCGCGGCGGAGCAGGGGTACGCCGGGCCCGGGGTGTCCTGGCCGGTGCAGTACCGGGCGGGGAGCCGCAGGCCGCCGGTGGGGCGGCGGGTCTAGGGGGTGTCCTGCCCCGGTCCCTCCCTTTCACCGTTTCTGCGGGGGCAGGCCGCCGCACCCCCTGAGCGCGCCTGCGGCGCGCGTCCTCGCGCGGGGCGCGGTCCCGGGGGCCCCGGGGCGAAGCCCCTGATACACGAGCCCGGACTGCCGCCGGGCCCGCATCGCCGCGCCGCCTCAGACCCCCGCCGGCCCCCCGTCCAGCACCCCTGCCACAAACGTCTCGCCCGCGTCCCGCAGCCTCCGGTGCAGCGCCGTGAAGACCCGCGCCGACCGCGCCCCGGGCCAGTCCGCCGGCAGCAGGGCGGCGGGCAGGCCCGGGTCCGCGTAGGGCAGGCGCCGCCAGGCGTCCAGGGCCAGGAGGTAGTCGCGGTAGGCGTCCTCGGGCGGCAGCGGCCGACGCCGGGCCCAGCGGCGCAGCACGGGCTCGTGCGCCTCCAGGAAGGCGCGGTGCCGGTGGGCGAGGGCGTCCAGGTCCCACCAGCGGGCCACCGCCTCAGGGGTTGGCTCGAAGCCCAGGTGGCGGCCGCGGAAGAGGTCCACGTAGGAGGCGAGGCCCAACCGGTCCAGGGTGTGCCGGGTCTCCTCGTGCACATGGGCGGGGGCGATCCACACCCCGGGCGCCGCCGTCCCGAAGCCCAGCCGGGACAGCCGTGAGCGCAGCAGGTGGCGCTTGTGGCGCTCCTGTTCGGGGACGGAGAAGACCGCCAGCAGCCAGCTCTGCCCCGGGCGCGCGGCGGGCCGCCCGAGGATCCGCCGGTCGCCGTCGTCGAGCAGCTGCCGGGCGGCGTCGGACAGTCCGTAGCCCGCCGCGCCGTCCGGCGTCCGGCCGGCGGTCAGCAGGCCGCGCCGCTTGAGCCGGGAGACGGCCGACCGCACCGAGGGCGCGTCCACGCCCACCGCGCCGAGCAGCCGGATCAGCGCCGCGACCGGCAGCGGGCCGGCCGGTCGCCCGGCGGCCCCGCGGCCGTACGCACCGTAGAAGGAGACGATCAGCGAGCGGGGGGTGGGGGACGGCTGGTGGTCAGTCACGGGGAAACTGTAAAGCGCCCGAACGCAGCCGGAACCGCTGGAGTTTGCCCGTGGGCGTGCGCGGCAGTGCGTCGAGGAACACGATCTCGCGAGGGCACTTGTAGGAGGCGATCTCCTTTTTGGTGAATTCCCGCAGGTCGTCGGCGGTCCGCTCGGACCGCGGCACGCCGTTCCGCACCACCACGTGGGCGACGACGAGTTCGCCCCGCCGCTCGTCCGGCCGCCCAGTGACGGCCGCCTCCAGCACGTCGGGGTGGCGGAGCAGGGCCTCCTCGACCTCCGGGCCCGCGATGTTGTGCCCACCCGAGACGATCATGTCGTCGGCGCGGCCGAGGAAGGTGAAGTACCCTTCCGCGTCCCGGACGTAGCGGTCGCCGGTGAGGTTCCAGCCGTCCCGGACGTACGTCGTCTGCCGCTCGTCCGCGAGGTAGCGGCAGCCCACGGGCCCGCGCACGGCCAGCAGTCCGGGCGAGCCGTCGGGCACCGGACGGGACATGTCGTCCGCGGCGGCGACGATCCGCGCCTCGAAGCCCGGCACCGGGCGCCCCGTCGTACCGGGGCGGGCCGTGTCGTCGGCGGCGGCGAGGAAGATGTGCAGCATCTCCGTCGCGCCGATCCCGTTGATCAGCGAAAGGCCGGTCGCCGCGCGCCAGGAGTGCCACAGCGCCGCGGGCAGGTGCTCACCGGCGGAGACGCATCTGCGCAGCGACGACGTGTCGTACGGGCCGATCCGTTCGAGCATCGCCCGGTACGCCGTCGGCGCGGTGAACAGCACCGAGACGCGCTGCCGTTGGACGTCGGCCAGCAGCTGCCCGGGCCCCGACCACTCGGCGAGCACCGTCGAGGCGCCCGCGCGGAGCGGGAACACCACGAGCCCGCCGAGCCCGAAGGTGAAGCCGAGCGGCGGGCTGCCGCCGAAGACGTCGTCCGGGCGCGGCCGCAGCACCTGAGCCGAGAAGGTGTCGGCGACGGCGAGCACGTCCCGGTGGAAGTGCAGACAGCCCTTGGGCGGTCCCGTCGTGCCCGAGGTGAACGCGATGAGCGCCACGTCGTCCGCGGAGGTCGCCACCGCGTCATACGATGGGGGTTTCTTTGCCGACAGCCGCAGCAGATCGCCCGGTGAACCGCCGCCGAACGGCGTCATCCGCAGGGAGGGCACGGCCGCCTTGACGAGCTCCCCGGCCGACCGGGCGTCGCAGAGGGCGTGCCGCACCCGCGCGATGCGGCAGATGGTGGCGAGCTCGCGCGCCCGCTGGGCCGCCGGCACCGTCACGGCGACCGCCCCCGCCTTCGCCACCGCCAGCCAGCAGGCCGCGAGCAGCGGCGTCGTGGGGCCGCGCAGCAGCACCCGGTTGCCCGGGACCACGCCCAGGTCCTCGGTGAGCGTGTGCGCGATCCGGTCCACGCGCTCCCGCAGCTCCCCGTACGACCAGACGCTCCCGGACTTGTCCCGCATCGCCGGGCGGTCCGGGCCCCACCGCGCGACGGTCGCGTCCAGCAGTTCGGCACCGCAGTTGAGCCGGTCCGGGTAGGGCGGGACGCCGGGGCCGAAGCGGAGGTCCGGCCACTGGGCGGCGGGCGGCAGGCTGTCGCGGGGGAAGGTGTCGACGTGCGCCGACGGCATGAGCTCCATGACGGGTTGCGCCCCCTCGTGCCGAGGACGGGTGGAGGTGCGTGGGGGTCTTGCCAGCCGTACGGATGCGCTGCCAGCGTAACGAGACCGTGACGACAGTCAACAGAGCGCGACAGAGATGACAGCCAACAGAGCGCGACAGAAAGGACGGACGGTGCCGAAGGCTTCCGCTCCGGGCTCCGCCGGAGAACACCCCCTGGTCCAGCACTCGTTCGCGCTCAACCGCGAACAGCGGGAGTGGTGCGCCATGGTGCGCACCCTGACCGCCCGGCGGTTACGCCCCCTCGTCGAAAGCGCCGCCGGCGCCAAGCCCGGCGGCGTCAACCGCCCGCTGGTGGCCGCCCTCGGCGAACTCGGGCTGCTGGCACGGCTCTTCCCCTCCGCCGGCGGCGTCCGCGCCGTCGACCTCTGCCTCCTGCGCGAGTCGATCGCCCAGGAGTCCACCGAGGCGGAGACCGCCCTCGCCCTCCAGGGCCTCGGCGCGTACCCGATCGCCCGGGAGGGCACCGCCGCACAGCGCGCCCGCTGGCTTCCCGACGTCGTCGCCGGCCGGGCCGTCGCCGCCTTCGCGCTGAGCGAGCCGGACGCCGGCTCCGACGCCGCCGCCCTGCGGCTGCGCGCCGTACCTGCCGGCCCCTCGGACTGGACCCTGCACGGCGAGAAGAAATGGATCTCCAACGCGCCGGAGGCCGACTTCTACACCGTCTTCGCCCGGACCCGGCCGGACGCCGGCGCCCACGGCATCACGGCCTTCCTGGTCCCCGCCGACCGGCCCGGCCTCGGCGGCCGCCCGCTGCGCATGGTCGCCGCGCACCCCATCGGCACCCTCACCTTCGACGGCGTCCCCGTGGGCCCCGACGACGTCCTCGGCGAGGTGGACGGGGGCTTCCGCGTCGCCCTGCGCACCCTCGACCTCTTCCGGCCGAGCGTCGGAGCCCTCGCCGTCGGCATGGCCCGCGCCGCCCTGCGCGCCACCCTCGTCCACGCCGGCGAACGGCACGCCTTCGGCGGCCCGTTGAAGGACCTCCAGGCCGTCTCCCACCAGCTCGCCGAGATGGCCACGCGCACCGAGGCGGCGTCCCTCCTCGTCCACGCCGCGGCCGCCGCGTACGACGCGGGGGAGCCGGGCGTCGCCGGGCGGTCGGCCATGGCCAAGCTCTACGCCACGGAGACGGCCCAGTACGTCGTCGACACCGCCGTCCAGATCCACGGCGCTTGCGCCCTGGAACAGGGGCACCTCCTGGAGCACCTGTACCGGGAGGTGCGGGCGCCCCGGATCTACGAGGGCGCGACCGAAGTGCAGCGCACGATCATCGCGAGGGAGCTCTACCGATGAGCGCAGCGCGTGAGGAGAAGACGAGCGAGGAGCAGAGGACGGCGCACCTCGAACGCCTCAACCCCGCGGAGCTCGCCCCACCCCGCGGCTTCACGCACGCGGTGACCGCCGAGGGCGGCAGGCTGGTGTTCCTGGCGGGCCAGACCGGGACCGACGGCACCGGGAAGGTCGTCGAGGGCGGCCTCGTGGCGCAGTTCGACCGCGCGCTGACGAACCTGCTCACCGCACTCGCGGCGACCGGCGGCGGCCCCGCCGACCTCGCCCGCGTCACCGTCTACACCACCGACGTCGCGGCCTACCGCGCGAGCGCCGGCGAACTGGGGGCCGTCTGGCGCCGGCTCGCGGGACGGGACTATCCGGCGATGGCCCTCATCGGCGCGGTCCGGCTCTGGGACGAGGAGGCGGTGGTGGAACTGGACGGTCTCGCGGTCCTGCCCCGGGAGAAAACCTGACGCCTCGGACGTTAACCGTCACAGTCCGGCAAACAGGCCGCCGGAGAACGAAAGACGGGAGACGGGGCCATGGGACGCGTACGACAGTGGTGCGGGAAGCCGTTCGTCATCGGGACGACGAGCGTGCTGCTCCTGGCGGCCGCGGCCGCCGCGTACTGGTTCCAGCCCTGGAAACTGTGGCAGGACGAGACGGTCCACGAGGCCGCCCCCACCGCCACCGCACGCACCCTGGCCACCGGCAACCTCATCAGCCACGAACACACCACCTCCGGCGCCGTCCGCGTCCTCCAACTGCCCGACGGCAGCCGCACGCTCCGCCTGGAAGGCCTCGACACCAGCAACGGCCCGGACGTGAAGGTCCTGCTCAGCGACGCCCCCGTGAAGCAGGGCCGCGCGGGCTGGCACGTCTTCGACGACGGCGCCCACATCAGCCTCGGCTCGCTGAAGGGCAACAAGGGCGACCAGAACTACGCCCTCCCCAAGGACCTCGACCTCGACCGGTACACCAGCGTCAGCATCTGGTGCGACCGCTTCGACGTGTCCTTCGGCGCGAGCCCCCTCGCCCGGACATGACAGCAACGTACAAGACACCCCCGCGCCGCCCGGCGACGATCGGCCCATGAGCAACCGACCCGTGAACCTCACCGAGGCGCTGGCCTCCTTCGACGACGTCTACAGCCCCCGCATCGTCGCCCGCATGAACGACTACGACGTCCGCGTCGCCCACACCCGCGGCGAGCACATCTGGCACGCCCACGACGACACCGACGAGTTCTTCCTCGTCCTCGACGGCCGCTTCGACCTCGCCCTCCGCGCCCCCGACGGCACCGAGCGCACCGTCCAACTGCACCGGGGCGACACCTTCGTCGTCCCCAAGGGCACCGAACACAAACCGTCCTCTCCCGAGGGCGCCTCCATCCTGATGTTCGAACCCACGGGCACCCCGACGACGGGCGACCGCCACGAGGGCGACATCCCCGCCCACGTGGACACCACGACGGGGCACGAGCTCTAGGCCGCGGGCGGCCCCGGAGTCCCCCTCCGGGGCCACCGCGCTCAGATGTCCCGGAAGATCTCGATCTGCGCGCCGATCGAGTTCAGCCGCTCCGCCAGGTCCTCGTACCCGCGGTTGATGACGTACACGTTGCGCAGGACGGACGTCCCCTCCGCCGCCATCATTGCCAGCAGGACGACGACGGCGGGGCGCAGGGCGGGCGGGCACATCATTTCGGCGGAGCGCCAGCGGGTGGGGCCCTCGACGAGGACGCGGTGGGGGTCGAGGAGTTTGACGTCGGCGCCGAGGCGGTTGAGGTCGGTGAGGTAGATGGCGCGGTTGTCGTAGACCCAGTCGTGGATGAGGGTCTGGCCCAGGGCGGAGGCGGCGATGGCGGCGAAGAAGGGGACGTTGTCGATGTTGAGGCCGGGGAACGGCATGGGGTGGATCTTGTCGATGGGGGCCCGGAGTTTGGAGGGGCGCACGGTGAGGTCGAGGAGGCGGGTGCGGCCGTTGTTGGCGCGGTACTCGGGGCTGCGCTCGTGGTCGAGGCCCATCTCCTCCAGGACGGCGAGCTCGATCTCCATGAACTCGACGGGCACCCGGCGGATCGTCAGCTCCGACTCGGTGACCACGGCCGCGGCCAGCAGGCTCATCGCCTCGACCGGGTCCTCGGAGGGCGCGTAGTCGACGTCGCGGTCGATGTCGGTCACGCCGTGCACGGTGAGCGTGGTGGTGCCGACGCCCTCGACCCGGACGCCCAGCTCCTCCAGGAAGAAGCAGAGGTCCTGGACCATGTAGTTGGAGCTGGCGTTGCGGATGACGGTGACGCCGTCGTGGCGGGCGGCGGCCAGCAGGGCGTTCTCGGTGACGGTGTCCCCGCGCTCGGTCAGCACGATGGCGCGGGTCGGCGAGACGCTGCGGTCGACCTTGGCGTGGTACGTGCCGTCGGTGGCCGTGATCTCCAGGCCGAAGTGGCGCAGGGCCGTCATGTGCGGCTGGACGGTGCGGGTGCCGAGGTCGCAGCCGCCGGCGTACGGGATGCCGAACTGGTCCATGCGGTGCAGCAGCGGGCCGAGGAACATGATGACGCTCCGGGTGCGCCGGGCCGCCTCGCGGTCCATCGCGTCCAGGTCGAGGTCGGCCGGCGGCACGATCTCCAGGTCGTTCCCGTCGTTGATCCAGCGGGCGCGGACGCCGATGCTGCCGAGGACCTCCAGGATCCGGTAGACCTCCTCGATCCGGGCCACCCCCCGGAGGGTGGTGCGGCCGGCGTTGAGGAGCGTGGCGCAGAGCAGCGCGACGCAGGCGTTCTTGCTGGTCTTCACGTCGATCGCGCCGGACAGGCGGCGCCCGCCGACGACCCGGAGGTGCATGGGGCCGGCATAGCCCAGAGAGACGATCTCACTGTCCAGCGCCTCACCGATACGGGCGATCATATCAAGACTGATGTTCTGATTTCCCCGTTCGATGCGGTTGACCGCACTCTGACTGGTGCCGAGCGCGTCGGCCAGCTGTGACTGGGTCCAGCCGCGGTGCTGCCGCGCGTCACGGATGAGCTTGCCGATGCGGGAGAGGTAAGCGTCTGTCATGAGTCAGACGGTATCTCAAATATGAGATCTTTCGTGGGAGGGGTCGGTGATCTGCTCTTCTTCTCCACCTTGTTCTATGGTTTGTTCTATAGTCATGTGAACAATGGAGGTGGATTGGTGAACCTGCCCGTACGTACCGTCGGACGGCCCTGGCGTACCGTCCTCATCGCCCTGCCCCACCTGCTCGGCCTCGGCGTCTTCCTCGCGGTCTTCGGCGGCGAGCGGCACCGGCTGCCGGACCGGATGGCGGTCCACTTCACCGGCTCCGGCAGGGCGGACGGGTTCACGTCCGTGGGCGCGTTCCCGTACCAGGCCCTGGCGTTGGTCCTGGTGCCCGCGGTCGTCTTCGCCGTGCTGGCCCCCTTCCTCGATCTCGAACCGTTCGGCTGGCGCTGCTTCACCGGAATCGCCTACGCGGTGGCCGCCCTCGTCGCCTCCCTGCTCACCTGGACCGTCCTCGGCAACGCGGCCGGCGACTCGCCGGAGGACGTCCGGCTGCGCCTCGACGGACTGGTGGCGGTGCTCGGGGTGGCCGCCGCCGCGGGCGGCCTCGGGCTGCTGCTGGCCGTCCTCGCGCCGCCCGCCCGGCGGACGGACGTCACCGCGGTGGCCTCCGGACCCCGCCTGGCACTCGGCGCGTCCGAGGGCGCCGTGTGGACCCGGTCGGTCGTCTCGCGCCCGCTGCTGGGCGTCGGGGCCGCCATGCTCGTCGCGGGCCTCGCGATCGGCCTCACGGCAGGCTGGGGCTCCGGACTCGTCATGCTGGGCGTGGGCGGCCTGCTGCTCGCACTGCCGGGCGCGCGCGTCACCGTCGACCGGCACGGCCTGACCGCCGTACCCCTGTGGACACCCCGGCCCCGGCTGCGCATCGGGCTCGACCGCGTCGAGTCGGCGGACAGCCGCGGTATCTCCGCCCTCCGCGAGTTCGGCGGCTGGGGATACCGCGCCCGCCCGGGCCGCAGCGGGCTCGTGCTGCGCTCCGGCGACGCCCTCGTGATCCGGCTGACGACCGGCAGCGAGTTCGTGGTCACGGTGGACGAAGCCGCCACCGCGGCCGCCCTGTTGAACGCGCTCGTCGACCGTGACCGCCGGCGCGTGCGGGAAGGGGGCTGACGTGCTCGTCCGGCTCGACCACGCCGCACCCGTACCGCTCGGCGACCAGATCGCCGCCTCCGTCCGGGCCGCCGTCGCCGAGGGCTCCGTCCGCCCGGGGGAGCGGCTGCCCGCCGCCCGCGCCCTCGCCGACTCGCTCGGTGTCAATGTGCACACCGTGCTCCGGGGGTACCAGCGGCTGCGCGAGGAAGGGCTGATCGAACTGCGGCGCGGCCGCGGGGCGGTGGTCACGGCGGGCGACGCCGTCGCCGACCGGGCCCGGCTGCTCGCCGCCGCCGCCCGGCTGGTCTCCGAGGCCCGCGCCTCCGGCCTGGGCGACGAGGCGATCCTCGACCTCGTCCGCGCCGGCCTGGGCACCGCCTGACGTCTCCCGACGGCGGTGCGGGACACTGGAAGGGACCCGAGCACTCCGTGAACTGCCGGCAGGTGAGGGAGCCGCCCGATGACCGAACGCAAGCCGCCCGGGATCGACTTCGAGACCTGGGCCGACCGCCAGATCCGTGAGGCCGAGGCGCGCGGCGCGTTCGCCGACCTCCCGGGCTTCGGCAAGCCGCTGCCCGGCCTGGACCGGCCCTACGACGACATGTGGTGGGTCAAGGAGAAGATGCGACGGGAGAACCTGTCGTTCCTGCCGCCCTCGCTCGTGCTGCGCAAGGAGGCCGAGGACGCCCTCGCGGCGGTGTCCCGCGCGGGGTCGGAGCGTGAGGTCCGAGGCATCGTCACCGCGATCAACGAGAAGATCGCCGAAGCGCTCCGGCGTCCTCCGGAGGGCCCTCCCCTCAACCTCGTGCCCTTCGACATGGCGACCGTGGTGCGCGACTGGCGCGAGCGGCGGACCGAGGAGTAGAAGACGGGCAGGCCTGCCGCTCGTCCGCCCGCCCGGGCGTACCACCCCGGTCCACGCGTACGGCGAGGGGGATCCCGGCGGTGGAGGCGAACAGCCGTGTACCGGAGTTCCTCGCGGAGGTCGACGGACCACGTCCCCTGGTACGGGCGTTGGGGGCGGAACTAGGATCAACCGCCATGACCACGACACCGGAGGACACTCCCGACGCAGACGTACCCCGCTGGATGAACGTCGTCTCTGTGACCGCCGACCTCCTCCTCACCCTGTTCAAGTCCGCGGGCCGGAGGAGCGGGGGCAACGGCGGCGGGACGTCCGACTCCGGGGACGACTAGGGCGTGCGCGGAGTGCGCAAAGGCCGTCGGCCGGGATGCCGGCCGACGGCCCGAGGGACCCGCGGGGGTCCCTGCCCGGCGCCGTCCGTTACCTGAACATCCGGTCGGCGCCGGTGGCCATGCGGTGGGTGGAGCTGTGGCGGTTCACCCAGTCGCGGATGAGGTTGATGGCGTTGGCGCACTGCCAGCCGTTGTCGTACTCGTGCTCTCCGGTGAAGTTGCCGTAGCCCGCGATGATGCCGTCCACCCGCGCGTCGCCCAGCAGCTTGTCGACGTACCACGGGTCGTTGTAGGTGGTCGTCCAGGACAGCGTGGCCGCGAGCTGTCCTGCGGCACGGTCCGCGGCGCCCTTCTTCAGTTCCGCGCACGTGCTGCGGCCGGCTTCCGTGCAGTTGCCGAACCCGTTGGGGATGTTGCTGTCGCCGTAGTCCATCACCCGGCGACCGTTCGGGAACCCGGAACCGGACCGGTTGAAGGCGTTCCGGACCTGATCGCGGGTCCCGGTGGTGGTGATGCCCTCCAGCTTGCCGAGCTTGCCCTCCAGGCTCTTCCAGCCCCGGCCGCCGACGTCCGGGTCGCTGCCGCCGTGGTACTCGTAGAAGCCGTAGAGCACCTGGATCCCGGCGGCCGTCAGCCGCTGCGCCTTGTCGCGCAGTCCGGCGACGCTGCACGTGCGGTTGGGCTGTTCCCCGCAGTAGTTCGGGTCCTTGATGTCCAGCCAGACCAGCGCCGGCCGGCGCCCTGCCTTGGCGTTGGAGAGAATCCGGTCGATCATGCTGTCGAAGCTGGGACCCCGCCGGTTGTCACCGGCCGAGGAACAGTCGTGGTAGGCGCGCCATTCGTTCGGGTTCCACCAGGCGCAGACGTCGATCTCGATGGCGTTGGCGCCATGGTTGAGCGCGGCGTCCACACCCTCCACGGTGTCGACCCGGTGTGCGATGGCGTAGATCGCCTGCCGCTGGTCGGCCGCCGCCGCCGGGGTCGTACCGAGCGAGGTGACGCCGACGATCCCGCAGAGTGCCGCTAACAGCGCCAGTACCGTCCGCGGACCGGCGCCACGTCGAAGGTGAGTGGTCAAGAAAAGGTGCTCCTCCGTGTCGGTGCCGCGAGCCGGCACTCCCGAATCTCTTCGTGCGCACCAGATCGTCGGATGTGGCGCCTGGGCCATCAGAGCTTGCGGGGTAATGCCTTCCGGCCGCTACGGAAGCCGGGCACTTCGGGACGCCGGAACGCGCAGGCGAGCTCTGACCGGGGGAGAGGCCGGCGGCCTGGAACGCCCGGATGGAACGCCGCGGCGCCGGGGTGCGGTTGACATCTGCCGGGCACTGGTTACTCTCAATATTGCTAAAAAAATTGATAATAAATGGACCGAGGTAAAATGAGCGCCGACCCGACCACCGAGCCGTACCGGTGGCGATGGCTGATCCTGGTGACGGTGATCGTCGTGGAGGTCATGGATCTCCTGGACGTGTCGATCGTCAACGTCGCGGGTCCCGCGCTGGAGGAGTCCCTCGGTGCCGGTTCCGTCGGTCTGCAGTGGGTGATCGGGGGCTATGCCCTCACGCTGGGGGCCGGTCTGGTCCTGGGCGGGCGGCTCGGTGACCGGTACGGGCGGCGCCGGATGTTCCTGACCGGTCTGGCGGCCTTCACCCTGAGCTCGCTGCTGTGCGCGCTGTCGCCGGACATCGAGTCGCTGATCACCTTCCGGCTGCTCCAGGGCGCCGCGGGGGCGATGCTGCTCCCGCAGGGCCTGGGCCTGCTGCGTGAGAATTTCGCCGGGCCCGAGCTCACCAAGGTCTTCGCGGTCTTCGGTCCTGTGCTCGGCCTGGGCGGCATCATCGGTCCGGTTCTGGGCGGCTTCCTCATCGAGGGCGACTTCTTCGGCCTCGGGTGGCGCTCGGTGTTCCTGGTCAACGTGCCCATCGGGCTCGCGGCCCTGGCCATGGCGGCGAGAATCGTCCCGAAGAAGCGGGGCGACCGCACCGTGCGGGTCGACCTGGTCGGCGCGGGCCTGGTCGTGGCGTCCTGCGGGCTGCTGGTGCTGCCGCTGAACCAGGGGCAGGAGGACGGCTGGCCGCTGTGGACCTGGCTGTGCATGGCCGCCTCGGTCGTCGGATTCGGCCTGTTCGCGCTGCGGCAGCGCCGTACCGCCGCGGCGGGCCGTGAGCCCCTGGTGACCCCGGGCCTGCTGCGCAAGCCCGCCTTCACCGTCGGGCTCGGCGGTATCACCCTGTTCTTCGGCGGGCTGGCCGGCACGCAGCTCGTGCTCACGCTGTTCCTGCAGCTCGGCCGGCACTTCAGCGCCGGGGACGCGGGCCTGGGCAACCTGCCGCTCGCGGTGGGTACGGCGATCGGCAGCGCGGTCAGCGGCGCGTTCCTCGCCGACAGGCTCGGCCGCAAGGTCCTCCAGGCCGGGCCGCTGATTCAGCTCGCCGGTGCGGCACTGCTCTGGTTCGAGCTCGACAGCCTGAGCGCCGGTTCGTTCTCGATCTGGGACATCGCCCCGGGTGTGGCGGTGGCCGGTATCGGAGCGGGCATGGTGATCGCCGCCCTGTTCGGCTTCATCCTCGCCGCGGTCGACAACGACGAGATCGGCTCCGCCTCCGGCGTGCTGTCCGCGGTGCAGGCCATCGGCGGCTCCATCGGTGTGGCGGTCTTCGGCTCGGTGTTCTTCGCGCAGGCGAAGACCGGCGACTTCACCGCCGCCTTCCACCACGCGCTGATCGTCCAGGCGTGTCTGCTGGTGGCGTTCCTGGCCATCACCTTCCTGTTGCCGAAGAAGGGCCGGCCCGAGGAGGAGCAGCACGGCATCACCCCTTCTGCCTCCGACAGTGGTTCTGCCGGCTCCGACGCGAAACAGGACGTCACCGCGTGATCCCCGGTCCGGTGCCGCCCGAACGCCGGCCCCGGACCGGCGCGTGCGGAGCGCGCGTGAGGCCGGGCGCGAGACGTCCTGGCCGGTGAACTCGCCCGCTGTGCCCATCGTGAGCAGGTGTTCACCCGCCGCGGGGCGCTGCGTCCCTGCGCCGAGCGGGCCCAGGACCTGCCTCCCGGCGTGCCGCGCGTCGCCGTACCCCGTACCTCGTACCCGGGCGGGTATCCGCACCCTCCACCTGGCCCCGGGGGCCACCGCCCGGCCCGGCGTGTCCGCGTGGCCGAACCGCTTCCTCGTCCCGCCCGCCGACACCTTCGCCCTGCTCTCCTGCAGCCTGTAGATCTCACGCATCACCTGTAGGTCTCACGCATCATTGGGTGCCGACGCCTTCAGCAATCCAGTCCAGGAGCAGCTTCCACGCCATGACCGCCAACCAGCCCACCGATCCCCAGCCCGCGGCCCCGGCGCAGGACCCCGTCGCGAAGGGTCCCATCCGCGACCAGCTGCAGAACCTGATCCGCCGCCAGCAGCGGTTCGAGCGGTACCTGGGCCGGCAGATGCACGTCGATCCCGCCGGGCTCGCGGTGATGGACCGCCTCGTCAGCGCCGGTCCGGCGACGCCGAGCGAACTGGCACGCGAACTCAGTACGTCGACGGCGGCGATGACGCTGGTCATCGACCGTCTGGCGGACGCCGGGCACGCGAGCCGGCAGCCGCATCCCAGCGACCGGCGCAAGGTGCTCGTCACACCGGCGGAGCGCTGGGAGGAGGCCGCGTTCGAACACATCGAGCCCCTTGTCATGGGCATCGGCGAGATCGCCCGGTCCATGACGGCCCAGGAGCAGGCCACGGTGGTGGCGTTTCTCGAACGTGCGGTGGCCGCCTACGACCGGGCGACCAAGGGGTAGGCGGCCTGCCCCCTGCCCCTGCCGCGGCTTCCGGGCCCGCCCGCGGCCCCTGGACGAGCCCGTCGGCGCCGCGCCCCCTCCGGACATGACCGATCCCGGGTGATGTACTAGAGTTATCTCGACATCGAGATATATGCCGAGAGAGGCGTACCGCTGTCGCGCCACTAAGGCGAACCTAAGTTAGGGCAACCTTAGCGGACCGGCGCGACCTTGTCGCGGCAGGATGGCCGCAGTACGCGCATTCATGCACATGAAGGAGACTGTCGTGTCGGCGAACAGCTTCGACGCCCGCAGCACGCTGCAGGTGGGCGACGAGTCTTACGAGATCTTCCGGCTGGACAAGGTCGAGGGCTCCGCTCGCCTTCCCTACAGCCTCAAGGTGCTGCTGGAGAACCTGCTCCGCACCGAGGACGGCGCCAACATCACCGCCGACCACATCCGCGCGCTGGGCGGCTGGGACTCCCAGGCGCAGCCCAGCCAGGAGATCCAGTTCACGCCGGCCCGCGTGATCATGCAGGACTTCACCGGCGTGCCCTGCGTCGTCGACCTCGCCACCATGCGCGAGGCCGTCAAGGAGCTCGGCGGCGACCCGGCGAAGATCAACCCGCTGGCCCCGGCCGAGCTGGTCATCGACCACTCCGTCATCGCCGACAAGTTCGGCACGAAGGACGCCTTCGGCCAGAACGTCGAGCTGGAGTACGGCCGCAACAAGGAGCGCTACCAGTTCCTGCGCTGGGGCCAGACCGCCTTCGACGAGTTCAAGGTCGTCCCGCCGGGCACCGGCATCGTCCACCAGGTGAACATCGAGCACCTGGCCCGCACGGTCATGGTCCGCAACGGCCAGGCATACCCCGACACCCTCGTCGGCACCGACTCGCACACCACCATGGTCAACGGCCTCGGCGTGCTCGGCTGGGGCGTCGGCGGCATCGAGGCCGAGGCCGCGATGCTCGGCCAGCCGGTCTCCATGCTCATCCCGCGCGTCGTCGGCTTCAAGCTGACCGGCGAGCTGCCGGCCGGCACCACCGCCACCGACCTGGTCCTCACGATCACCGAGATGCTGCGCAAGCACGGCGTCGTCGGCAAGTTCGTCGAGTTCTACGGTGAGGGCGTCGCCGCCACCTCCCTCGCGAACCGCGCCACCATCGGCAACATGTCGCCCGAGTTCGGCTCCACCGCCGCGATCTTCCCGATCGACGGCGAGACGCTGAAGTACCTCAAGCTCACCGGCCGCTCCGAGCAGCAGGTCGCGCTCGTCGAGGCGTACGCCAAGGAGCAGGGCCTCTGGCTCGACCCGGCCGCCGAGCCCGACTTCTCCGAGAAGCTGGAGCTCGACCTGGCGACGGTCGTCCCGTCGATCGCCGGCCCGAAGCGCCCGCAGGACCGCATCGTCCTCGCGAACGCCGCCGCCCAGTTCGCCCAGGATGTCCGCAACTACGTGGACGCCGTGGACGAGGCGGGCAAGGAGTCCTTCCCGGCCTCCGACGCCCCGGCGAACACGCCGAACGGCGCCCCGTCGAAGCCGGTCACCGTGACCGCCCCCGACGGCTCGACCTACGAGATCGACCACGGCGCCGTCACCGTCGCCGCGATCACCTCCTGCACCAACACCTCGAACCCCTACGTCATGGTCGCCGCCGCGCTCGTCGCGAAGAAGGCCGTGGAGAAGGGGCTGACCCGCAAGCCGTGGGTCAAGACCACCCTCGCCCCGGGTTCGAAGGTCGTCACCGACTACTTCGACAAGGCCGGGCTTACCCCCTACCTCGACAAGGTCGGCTTCAACCTCGTCGGTTACGGCTGCACCACCTGCATCGGCAACTCCGGCCCGCTGCCGGACGAGGTCTCCAAGGCGGTCAACGACCACGACCTCGCCGTCACCTCGGTCCTCTCGGGCAACCGCAACTTCGAGGGCCGCATCAACCCCGACGTCAAGATGAACTACCTGGCGTCCCCGCCGCTGGTCGTCGCGTACGCCCTCGCCGGCTCCATGAAGGTGGACATCACCAAGGACGCCCTGGGCACCGACCAGGACGGCAACCCGGTCTTCCTGAAGGACATCTGGCCCTCCGAGGCCGAGGTCAACGACGTCGTCGCCAACGCCATCGGCGAGGACATGTTCAACAAGTCCTACAGCGACGTCTTCGCGGGCGACGCCCAGTGGCAGGCGCTGTCCATCCCCACCGGCAACACCTTCGAGTGGGACGCCCAGTCCACCTACGTCCGGAAGCCCCCGTACTTCGAGGGCATGACGATGGAGACCACCCCGGTCACCGACATCGCCGGCGCCCGCGTCCTCGCCAAGCTGGGCGACTCCGTCACCACCGACCACATCTCCCCGGCCGGTGCGATCAAGGCCGACACCCCGGCCGGCAAGTACCTCACCGAGCACGGTGTGGAGCGTCGCGACTTCAACAGCTACGGCTCCCGCCGCGGCAACCACGAGGTCATGATCCGCGGCACGTTCGCCAACATCCGCCTGCGCAACCAGATCGCGCCGGGCACGGAGGGCGGCTTCACCCGCGACTTCACCCAGGCCGACGCGCCGGTGTCGTTCATCTACGACGCCTCCCGCAACTACATCGAGCAGGGCATCCCGCTCGTCGTCCTGGCCGGCAAGGAGTACGGCTCCGGCTCCTCCCGCGACTGGGCCGCCAAGGGCACCGCCCTCCTCGGCGTCAAGGCCGTCATCGCCGAGTCCTACGAGCGCATCCACCGCTCCAACCTCATCGGCATGGGCGTCCTCCCGCTCCAGTTCCCCGAGGGCACCTCGGCCGAGTCCCTCGGCCTGACCGGCGAGGAGACCTTCACCTTCACCGGCGTGACCGAGCTCAACGAGGGCCGCACGCCGCGCACGGTCAAGGTCACCACCGACACCGGTGTGGAGTTCGACGCGGTCGTCCGCATCGACACCCCGGGTGAGGCGGACTACTACCGCAACGGCGGCATCATGCAGTACGTGCTGCGCAGCCTGATCCGCAAGTAGGCGGCGGGCGCCGTAGGGCGGAGGGCCGCATCCCGCGTTCGCGCGGGGTGCGGCCTTTGCCGTGTGCGGGAAGCGCCGTAGGCGCTCGCGGTCCGGGCGCCCTTCACATGGCCGCGTACTCGTCATGCACCGTCCGCAGGAAGTCCAGGGACGCCGCGCGCGAAAGCGCTGCGGTCCTGACCAGATCGAACAGCCGCCGGCTGTGCTCCACCGCGTCCGGCTCCTCGATGAGCCGACCGCTGCGCGCCCCCTCGGTGTAGACGAGGGGCGGGCTGCCGGGGAAGTCCATGAGCGCCACGATGCTGTCCATGAACGCTTCCGCCATGGCGGTGAACGGAAGCACTTGCACGACGACGCGTGACCGCTGGGCCATGTCGACCAGGTGGCTGGTCTGTTGCCGCATGGCGGCAGGACCGCCGATGTGGGAGCGCAGGGCTGACTCACAGATGACCGCTGACAGCATGGGGCGGGACGGGTCGCTCAGGATCTTCTGGCGCTCCATCCGGGCGCGGACACAGTCGTTCACCCTCGTCGTTGGTGCAAAGGGCTGCCCAGCACGGGTGACGGCTTGCGTGTAGTTCGCGGTCTGCAAGAGGCCGGGCACCAGCACCGGGGAGTATTCGGTGATGCTCTTGGCGCGCGGCTCCAGGTCGATGACGTCTACGGCATAGTCGGCCACGCCCTTCGCCTCACGAGCCAGCCTGCACAGCCTTTGCAGGTGCTTGTCGCTTCCCAGGATCTCGTCGAACCGTCTCGACAGCTCCACCTGCGGGACGCGGATGGCCGCCTCGAACTGCCCCACGTACGAACCCGAGCAGAAGGCGCGTGCTCCGAGCTGAGCCTGCGTGAGACCGGCGGCCTCCCGCAGGCGGCGCAGCTCGGAGCCGTAGAACGCGCGGGGATCGGTGTACGGATCCGGGGCCTTGGATGCATTCACCGGGTCAACGTAGCCCGGTGGGCCTGCCGCGCGTGGGCAGAACGGCGAGGCGCCCTCAGAAGAGCAGCCGGTACTGGTTCCAGCCCGACTTCCCTATCAGCACCCGGGACTTGAACGGCGCCGACGCCCGGCCCGTCCCCTTGTAGAGCCACAGGGCGCCCTTCCCGTCCCGGGCGGTCAGGTCGCTGTGGCCGTCGAGGTCCACGTCACCGGTGCCGAGGAGCAGGTTGAACTGGTTCCAGCCGTCGCCGACCCGGGTGCGGGAGCGGAACGGCTTGGCGGTGTCGCCGGTGCCCTTGTAGAGCCAGAGGGTGCCCTTGCGGTCGCGGGCGACGATGTCCGTCCTGCCGTCGCCGGTGAGGTCGGCGCGGCCGGTGATCGCGGTGTACTGGCCCCAGCCGGGACCGACCTGCTTGCGGCCGGAGAGGGAGCCGTCGGCCTTGGCGAGGTAGAGCCACAGGACGCCCGCGCGGTCGCGGACGAGGATGTCGGACTGCTTCGAGCCGCCGAGGGTGCCGGGGGAGAAGAAGCTGTCGTACTGGCCCCAGTTGGTGGCGACCTGCCGGGCGGCGTTGTCACCGGCGTACCCGACCGCGTTGCTGGTGGTGATGAAGTACGTGCCGTCCGCGTAGCCGTCGCGGTCGTGGTCGATCTGCGTCGCGGCCTTGACCGCGTCCCAGCCGCCGCCCGAGCGCTTGCGCGGGGACAGCCCGCCCTTGCCGTCGGGCACGTAGTAGTAGGAGTCGCCCTTGCCGTCGACCGTCTGGAGTGAGAAGAAGGGCGCGTTCGGCGACAGCCGCGCGTCGGCGCCGGCGGACAGGGGCAGCGGCGGACGCACCGCCGGACCGTTGCCGGGGACGTCCGCCGACGCGGTGCCGGCGGTGACGACGGCCAGGGCGAGGGCGGTCGCGGCGGTGAGGGCGCGCGAGAGGGCGCGTCTGCGGGAACGGCCGGAAGCGTGGGGCACGTAGGACTCCGTACGGGTGCGTAGGGGAACGGCACGGCGGAGGTACCGCGTACGTGTGTGCCGCGCCCCCCGCGTGATCAGGTGATGGTGTCACACGGTCCGGGCCGCACCGGAGTTGAGGCCCCATTCCCGTCAGGTCCGCGCGTACTCGCCGAGGGACGGTTCCAGCAGGTCGAACGCGCGGATCGCCTCCATCTCGACGACGGAGGCCACCTCCGGGTTGGTGCGCCCGGCGAGGGTGAGGTCCTGGATGCGGCCGAAGAGGACCCGGTGCACGCCGCCCAGCAGGGCGGCGGCCGCGTGCGGGGTGACGTCGTCCGCGGCCGCGCCGGTCGTCTCGGCGAGCGCGGAGGCGAGGGCGTCCTCGCGCCGGTCGTGCAGGCCGCGCAGGCAGACGGAGAGCGTGGGGCTCTCGGCGATCATGCGGCTGAACTCCGGTCCGGCGAACCCCGCGACGGGGTCCTGCGCGGCGACGGCCGTCAGGAAGGAGCGGCGCAGGGCCGCGAGGGCGGACTCGCCGGGCTCACGGGTGGCGACGACCTGGGCGAGTCCCTGGACGAACTCCTCCTGGTGGTCGAGGGCCATGTCCTCCTTGCGCGGGAAGTAGTTGGTGACCGTCTTCTTGGCGACGCGTGCGGCGTCGGCGATCTCGGCGATGGTGGTGCGCTCGAAGCCCTGCTCGATGAAGAGCTGTGTCGCGCGGTCGGAGATCAGCCGGCGCGTCTCGCGCTTCTTGGTCTCGCGCAGCCCTGACGGCATGGCGCCCGGCTCCGCGGTCGTGTCGGTACCCATGAAGGAATCTTATCCTCGTTGTATTTTTACGTTGACACTTCGATTCGTCGGGAGTAAGTTTACGCCTGTCGTAAGTTTCTGGCTTCCCAGGAGGACCGTTTTGTTGAACGTCACGACCGTTCCCTCGTCGCCCGAGCAGGCCCGGGAGGTGCGCGACGGCCTGGCCGCGATGCCGTCCGTCCCGCTGCCGCCGGACGCCGAGGTGTCCGGCGACTGGGTCTCCGCCCCGGGCGCCGGCGACGGCGCCGTCCTCTATGTGCACGGCGGTGGGTTCGCCCACACCATGCCGGACGCCGAACGGCTCATGGCGTACCGGCTGTCGAAGGCCACCGGCCGTCCCGTGCTGCGGGTGGACTACCGGCTGGCGCCCGCCCACCCCTACCCCTCGGCCCTGGAGGACCTGCTGGCCGCCTGGCAGGGCGTACTGGACCGGGGCGTACTCGCCTCCGAGACGCTCTTCTTCGGCGAGTCGGCCGGGGCGACCCTCGTCCTCTCCGCCCTGCTGGAGCTGCGGCGGACCGGCGCGGCCCTGCCCGGAGCCGCCGTCGCGGTCTCGCCCATCACCGACTTCGCCCTCACGGGCGCGTCGCTCGCCGCCAACGACGGCAAGGACGTGATGAGCAGGGCCGTCCTCGACGGCTGCCGCGACCAGTACCTCGCCGGCGCGAGCCCGACGGCCGCGCCGCAGTCGCCCCTCCATGGTGACCTGCGCGGTCTGCCGCGGCTGCTGCTCGCCGCCGGTACGGACGAGGTGCTGCTCGACGACGCCCGGCGGTTCGCCGAGGCGGCCGACGCGGCTGGGGTGAGCGTGTGCCTGGACCTGTACGAGGGCATGCCGCACGCCTTCCACCTGTCTTCCGCGCAGGGGGACGTGCTGTTCGACCGGATGGCGCGGTGGCTCGGCGAGCCGGAGGCGGCGCCCGGGTTCGACGCCGAAGCCGAATTCGACCGTCAGGTGCGGAACTTGATCGACCACGGCTACCCGGCCCTCGCCGGTCTCGACGCCGAGAAGTTCGAGGCCCTCGTCGCACCCCTCCGCGCCGAGGCCGCCGCCCTGACGGACGCGCAGTATGGGCCCTTCGAACCCGAGGCCGGGCAGGTGCCGTTCCTGCTGGTGGTCGCCCGGGACGTGGTGCCGGTCGAGGAGACCATGCCGCGTACCACCCTGCCCGGCGGCCGCCTTCCTGGGTTCGTCGACCGGTCCTTCGAGCCGGGGTCGCTGGAACGGTTCGTCGCGACTGAGGAGACGGAGGCCGCCGGGCTCAGGGCGTACCTGCTGTACGGCGTGGAGCGCGGCGAGGAGTTCTGCGGTGTCGTGCCCAAGACGGCCATGGCCGCCATCGCCGAGCGGGGACGCACCCTGCTGACCATCGAGGAGGGGATCGCACTGATCACGCACTTCCCCGAGGCGCTGGTCAAGAACAAGTGCTTCTCACTGGGCGGTTCGCGCTGCGGCGACCGCCGGGTCCCGGCGATCTGGATCAGCAAGAAGGCCCCCAAGCTGGGCTGGTGCTGGGAGGGCAACCCGCACACCTGGCTGGGGATGGCCTCCGCGGGCGGCCGGCGCACCGGGGCCGTGTAGGGCCGCGTCGGGCCGTCACGCGCCTGCGGCGCCCCTCCACCGGGAGGGACGCCGCAGGGCTGTCGGGATGAACTGACGGAGCGTCAGAACACCAGCCGGTACTGGTTGAAGCCGCTGCCGACCTTGACCGGGGCCTTGAAGGGCGCGGCCTGCTTGCCGGTGCCCTTGTACAGCCACATCACGCCGCCCTTGTCACGGGCGAGCAGGTCGCTGTGGCCGTCCAGGTCCACGTCACCGGTGGAGACCAGCAGGTTGTACTTGTTCCAGCCGCCGCTGACCTTGGTGCGGCCCTCGAAGGGCTTGTTGATGTTGCCCGTGCCCTTGTAGAGCCACAGGGTGCCCTGCTTGTCGCGGGCGACGAGGTCGGTCTTTCCGTCACCGGTCAGGTCGCCGCGACCGGCGATCTGCGTGAACTGACCCCAGCCGCCGCCGACCTTCTTGCGGCCCTCGACCGAACCGTCGGCCTTGCCCTGGTAGATCCAGAGCACGCCCGCCTTGTCGCGCACGACGAGGTCGGAGGTCTTCGCGCCGCCCAGGTTGCCGGGGGAGAAGAACGTGTCGTACTGCCAGTTCTTGCCGAGGCGCACGGGGCCGAACCGGTCGGCGAAGATGGCCTCGTTCTTGTT
This sequence comes from Streptomyces sp. I05A-00742, assembly GCF_013055795.1. Taxonomy (GTDB): domain Bacteria; phylum Actinomycetota; class Actinomycetes; order Streptomycetales; family Streptomycetaceae; genus Streptomyces. Next base: position 112,446 of record NZ_JABETO010000002.1, on the reverse strand, counting down.
GTTCAGGAAGTAGAAGCCGGAGTTGCCGCCCAGGACGTCGTGGGCCTGGGACACGGCCTTGTAGTTCTTCCAGCCGCCCGGCTTCTTGTCCTTCAGAACGGGCTTGAAGCCACCCTTGCCGTTGAGGGCGTAGGTGTGGAGGTAGCTCTTGCCGTCGGCACCGAAGACCGCCAGGGCGGGAGCCGAGGCCGTCGGCGCGGCCGCGGCCACACCGGGCGCGGCGGCCAGGCTCCGGGCGTCCTGCACCACGGCGGCCTGCGGGGCACCGCCGTCGGCCAGCGCCGTGCCGGCGGTGCCGGCGACCAGGGTGGCGGCGATCGCCGCCGTGACGGTGCGGGAGAGCACACGGCCGCCGAGGCGGCCGGAAGCGTGGGTCACGTAGAACTCCGTACGAGGAACGAAGGGAACGGGAGAGGAATGCAGCGGAGTCGCCCGGGAGAGCCGGGCAGGGCCGTGCCCCCGGGAGGAGGCACGGCCCGCCGAGATGTCACCGTGGGGTGATCAGAACACCAGGCGGTACTGGTTCCAGCCCGAGTTGCCGATCTTCACCGGGGCCTTGAAGGGCGCGGCCTGCTTGCCGGTGCCCTTGTACAGGAACAGGGCGCCCTGCTTGTCGACGGCGAGCAGGTCGCTGCGGCCGTCGCCGTTCAGGTCGCCGTTGGAGAACAGCTTGGTGTACTTGCCCCAGCCGCCGCCGACCTTGGTGCGGGCCTCGAAGGGCTTCTTGGCGTTGCCGGTGCCCTTGTACAGCCAGAGCACGCCCTTCGTGTCGCGGGCGACGATGTCGGTCTTCTTGTCACCGGTCAGGTCACCGCGGCCGGCGAGGTCGACGTAGGTGCCCCACTCGGCGCCCCCGAGCCGGGTCTCGCCGGAGATGGTGCCGTTGTCCCGGACCGTGGCGACCTGGGCGGTGCCGCCCTTGCTGAGCGCGACGAGGTCGGACTGCTGGGAGCCGCCGAGGTTCCCCGGGGAGATGAGGCCGCGGTAGAAGAAGCCGTAGTCCGGGACGACGTTGCGGGCCTTGCCCGCGCTGCCGATGAACTTCAGGTCGCTGTTCTCGACGTAGAAGGTGCCGTCCTGGCGCCCGTCCCCGTCGCGGTCGACATTGGCGACCTGCCGGACGTTCTTCCAGTTGCCGTCGGCGAACTGGCGGGCCTTGAGGCCGCCCTTGCCGTCGACCTCGTAGACGTAGAACTTGTCCGTCTTGTCGGTGATGGCGCCGACGCGGAACACCGGAGCGGAAGCCGACGGCTTCTTCGCGGCGGCGGCCTGCTCACCGGTCGTCTGCGCGGCGGCGACGCCGGCAGATCCCCCGACCAGAGCGACGGCGACGGCGGTGGTGACGAGGCGCGACAGACCGCGCCCGGAAATCTGAGCCATGAGGGCTCCCCCCAAACAGATGGAATGAATGTGATGCGGCGATTCGGAAGGCCCGCGTCCGTGACGCGGGCGCGACCGTCGTGCGTGCCGGCCGTGAAGGCCGGTCGGACCGGTCAGAAGACCAGGCGGTACTGGTTCCAGCCCGAGTTGCCGATCTTCACCGGGGACTTGAAGGGCGTGGCGGCCTTGCCGGTGCCCTTGTAGAGGAACAGGGCGCCCTGCTTGTCGACGGCGAGCAGGTCGCTGTGGCCGTCGCCGTTCAGGTCGCCGTTGGAGAACAGCTTGGTGTACTTGCCCCAGCCGCCGCCGACCCGGGTGCGCTCCGAGAAGGGCTTCTTGGCGTTGCCGGTGCCCTTGTACAGCCAGAGCACGCCCTTCGTGTCCTTGGCGACGACGTCGGCCTTGCCGTCGCCGCTGAGGTCGCCGCGGCCCGCGAGCTGGACGTAGCCGCCCCACTCCTTGGCGTTGCCGACCTGCTGCTTGCTCGCGATGTCACCGTTGAACTTGGTGGTGAAGAGCCACAGGGTGCCCTTGGGGCCGGTGGCCAGGAGGTCGCCCTCCTTGGAGCCGCCGAGGTTGCCCGGCGAGACCAGGTGGTGGAACCCGAACTTGCGGGCGATGGTGCGGTCGCGGCCGGTCTCGGCGTGCCACTTGAGGTCGCCGTTCTTCGCGATGAAGTAGTCGGCGTCGCGGCGGCCGTCGGCGTCGCGGTCGACCTGGACGGCGTCCACGTCGTCCATCTTGGCGAACGGGCCCTGGCGGTGACCGAACCCGCCCTTGCCGTCGGGCGCGTAGGCGTAGAAGTCGTTCGCCTTGGTGACGGCGCCGACCGGGAAGACCGGAGCGGCGGCGGTCGGCTTCTTCGCGGCGGCCGCCCGGACGCCGGCGAACTGGTCGCCCGCGGAGTGCGCCGACGCGGTGCCCGCGGCCGTCCCCCCGGCCAGAGCGACCGCGACCGCAGCGGTGACGACACGCGACAGCGTGCGCCCGGAAACATGAGCCATAAAAGCTCCCCCCAAAAACATGAAAAAAGGTACACCGTGGTGCCCTTTGCGTGAAGAAGGGCACCACAGGATCTTCACGATCTTTGCACAGGTTTCCGGGTCCCAACTACCGCTGTGGCGTACCCAACAGCTCGATTTCCGCCAAGGTTGCCTCGCCACCGACAGCTTTCAGCCGGTAGTGACGGTAGGTGACCGGAGAGTGCAAGGAGAACACGCGTGTTTGCCTGTCCCATGTGAAGGACTCTCCATCACGTCGATCGGTTGCACTCCAGTCACTCCCGTTGTCCGAACCTTCGAGAACCCAGCCGCGCGGCGCCCGCGTCCGGTCCGAGGAGGTGAGGGTGTACGACGTCACGCGCGAACCGGGGGCGGCCTCCAGGGGGGCCGTGGTGAAGGCCGCGTCGGTGCGGGAGGTGTTGTCCGTGAGGGAGGAGCCGTCCGGGACGGAGACGTCGGAGCGCGGGGCGGGGACCTTGTCGTCCTGGGTGATCGAGGTGGGCCCGGCGTCCGCGCCGGTGGCCCAGGACGACGGCTCGGGGCCCATGTCGAACGTCAGCGTGGCACCCTCGGCCACCACCGAGTGGGGCAGGGCCGTGGAGTTCCAGGGCTTGCCGTTGACCTTGAGCCCCTGCACATAGATGTTGCGGGCGCTGTTGCGGGGGGCCTCGACCACCAGGTCGCGGCCGTTCTCCAGATGCACCGTGGCCTTGGTGAACAGCGGCGACCCGATCGCGTACTCGCCCTGACCCATCACCAGCGGATAGAAGCCCAGGGCGCTGAAGACGTACCAGGCGGACATCTCGCCGTTGTCCTCGTCGCCGGGGTACCCCTGCCCGATCTCGCTGCCGAGGTAGAGGCGGGAGAGCGCCTCGCGGACCTTCTCCTGCGTCTTCCACGGCTGCCCGGCGGCGTCGTAGAGGTAGGCGATGTGGTGCGAGGGCTGGTTGCTGTGGCCGTACATGCCCATCCGGACGTCCCGGGCCTCGGTCATCTCGTGGATGACCCCGCCGTAGGAGCCGGCGAACTCGGGGTCGCCCGTCTCGGGGACGGCGAAGTAGGCGTCCAGCTTCTTCGCCAGGCCCGTGCGGCCGCCGTACAGCGCGGCGAGGCCGCGGGTGTCCTGCGGGGCGGTGAAGGCGAAGTTCCACCCGTTGGTCTCGGTGTAGTCGTGGCCCCAGACCCGCGGGTCGTACGCCTCGGGCGACCGCCGCCAGGAGCCGTCCTCGTCCTTGCCCTGGAAGAAGCCGACGCGGCGGTCGAAGAGCGTGACGTAGTTCCGGGCGCGGTTGAGGAAGTAGTCCGACTCCTCGCGGTAGCGCTCCTTGTGCGTCTTCGCGTAGAGGGCCTGCCCCATCCGGGCCAGCCCGAAGTCGTTGAGGTAGCCGTCCAGGGCCCAGGACATTCCCTCGTGCGTTTTTGTGCTCGTCCAGCCGAGGAAGACGGAGGTGTCCATGCCCTTGCGGCCGGTGCCCGGGTCGGTCGGCGCCACCGTCGCGTTCTTCAGCGCCGCCTCGTACGCGGCCTCGGCGTCGAAGCGGACACCCTTGGCGTGCGCGTCGGCGAAGGCGATGTCGGAGCTGGTGCCCGTCATCAGGTCGGCGTAGCCGGGGGAGGACCAGCGGGAGACCCAGCCGCCGTCCTTGTACTGCTGGACGAAGCCGTCGACCATCCGGCCTGCCTGCCCGGGGGCCAGCAGGGAGTAGGCCGGCCAGGTGGTGCGGTAGGTGTCCCAGAAGCCGTTGTTGACGTAGACCCGGCCGTCCACGATCCGCGCGCCGGTGCGGGTCGGGGTGGACTGGCCGGTGGGCGGGGAGAACGGGCTGGCGTAGCGGTGCCGTGGGCTCTCGGCAGAACCGGTGTTCTCGAAGCCGGAGTTGGGGTAGAGGAAGAGGCGGTAGAGGCCGGAGTAGAGCGTGGTGAGCTGGTCGGCCGTCGCCCCCTCGACCTCGACCCGGCCGAGCAGCGCGTCCCAGGCCGCCCGGGCCCGGTCGTGGACGCGGGAGTACGGGGTGCCGGCCGGGATCTCCTGCTCCAGATTGGCCTTCGCCTGGTCGGTGCTGATGAGCGAGGTCGCGAGCCGCAGGGTGACCGTGCGGTCGGCGCCGGGCCGGAACCGCAGATAGCCCGTGACGTCGCTGCGGTCGGAGGCGCCGCCGCGCCGGAGCTGCCCGCCGCCGGACACCGGGGTGTCGAAGACCCCGTACACATAGAGCCGGCCGGCTCCGGTCGACAGCCCGCTCCGCACGTCCGACCAGCCGGTGAACGTCCCGTGCGCGAGGTCGAGTTTCAGACCGCCGTCGTTGGTAACGTTGTCAAGGATCACGCTGGCGTTTTCACCGGGAAAGGTGAATCGCATCATCGCGGCGTGGTCGGTGGGCACGACGTCGGCCCGCAGTCCGTTGTCGAAGGTGACGCCGTAGTGGTGCGGCGTGGCCGTCTCGCGGGAGTGGTGGAAGGGGAGGGCACGGGCGGTGCGCGAGGCGTCGGGGGTGCCGGCCGCGACCGAGGGCATCACCTGGAAGGTCTGCCGGTCGCCCATCCAGGGGCTGGGCTCATGGCTCGCGGAGAACGCCTGGAGGGTGGGCAGGTTGTCCGCGTTGTTGGCGGCCGCGTACCGGTAGAGCCAGGTGGTCGAACCCGCGTCGGTGACGGGGGTCCAGAAGTTGAAACCGTGGGGGAGGGCGGTGGCGGGGAAGGTGTTGCCCCTGGAGAAGGACGAGCTGGAGAGGGTGCCGCGGGTGGTGAGGGCGCGGTCCGCGGGGTGGGCCGGGGTCTTCTCCTCCGGGGCGGGCGCCAGGGAGACGTCGTCGATCCAGCCCCGGAAGGGCGCCGGGCCGTCGGACGCGTCGTAGGCGACGAGGACGCGCGCCACGGTCTTCCCGGCGGCGACGCGGCCGATCGCCGCCTCCCTGTTGTTCCACTGGTTGACGTACAGGGTCTTGGAGTCCGCCTGCCCCTGCGGGGTCAGCGGCGCGCCGTGCTGGTCCCGGGCGTCCAACTGGCTGAGGTATGTGCCGTCGGTGAAGGCGAGGTCGAGGGAGACATGGGTGGCGGGGTACCTCGGGTCGCGCTCGGCCATGGCCGGGAAGACCTTGTACGCCAGCCGGGTGCGCGAGGTGACCGGGACGTGCACGGCGAAGACCTTGTTGTACGCGTAGGCGTGCCCCCGGACGCGGTGGGTGCCTCCGTAGCGCAGGGCGTGGGTCCCGGTGAAGCCCGCGCGCGCCTTGGCCGTGGGGGAGCCGGCCGGGCCGCTGTCGGTGTAGCTGCGCATGGCCGCGGGCGGGGGCGGTCCGGTGTCCGCCGTGGCGAACTGCACCTCGGCGAGCTGGGTGAGGCCGTCGCCGGCGTTGCGGGTTATGTCCAGGCGGAAGTGGCGGTACGCGCCGCCGCCGGAGAGGGTGAACTCCCGGGTTTGGAGGCGCTTTTCGAAGGACTCGTTCCGGCGGGTGTCGAGGGTCGTCCAGGTCTTGCCGTCCGCCGAGCCCTGGAGGATCCAGTCGCTGGGGTCGCGGCCGGGGGCGTCGTTGGCGGAGGTCAGGGCGTAGCGCACGGCCGCGACCGGCTCGGAGAGGTCGAACTCCAGCCAGGCGGTCCGCTGCCTGGCCAGCCATTTGGACGTGGACTCGCCGTCGACCAGGTTCTCCTTGACTTCACCGGATTCGCTGTTCTCCGCGCTGGCCCGGACCGCGGTGACCTTGTCGGTCGCGTTGCCGGGGATGCCCTGGCCGTCACCGCCGTCGACCCCCGACGACCGGGCCCGGCCGTCCGGGCCGGTCTCGGCCGTGTTGCGCCAGTCGGGGCGGGGGTCACCCGGCTCGAAGGAGGAGCCGAAGCGCTCCTGGGCCGCTCCGTCCGCGGCCCTCCCGGCGGGGGCCGCGAGGGCGCCGCCCGGGGCGATCTGAGGGGCCGTCACCAGTATGGCGGCCACGAGGAGGGCCGCGGGACGGGCGAGCGCCCGTCGGCGACGTCTGAGTCTCTGTCTCATCCCTTGCCTCTCCCGAAGGCTGACAACGTTGTCACCCGGATCGCGCTCTGTTAAGTAGGGCGTGACGCTTCAGTGGTGTCAAGGGTCACGGGGCTGGTGTCGCCCGGTGTCGGAGAGGTCTCAACTCGGGAAAGACTGACGGCCAAAGCTGCTTCCGATCTTGCCCAGTTGGTGAGAAGTGGACTATACCTGTCGGCGTCCGGGGCGACCCCGCGTCGCCGTGGCGGACCGGGGGAACAACCGGGATGAAGGCGGCTGATACGGCCCCGTCCCGGACACGTCCCCGGCGCACACCCAGCACGCCCAGCTTCGACCGATCCGCGGTGTCGTGCCCTTCGTCGAGCCGACTGCACAGGGGAGACCGCCACACCGCCTGAGTCCTGGAGAAGGCGAGGACTTGAGCATGGGATCCACCTCGGAATTCAGCCGGCGCGACCTGATCAAACGCGCCGCGGCGCTCGGCCTGGTCGCCGTCCCGGCGATGAGCGCGCTCAGCGCCTGCGCGACCGGCGACGACGACAGCGGCGACCCCAAGCCGGACAAGCCCGGCCGCACCGGGTCGGGCGAGATGAAGCCGCTGAACGTGAACGCCTCGGCACCGCTCGACGTCGTCATCTTCGACGGCGGTTTCGGCCAGCAGTACGCGAAGGACGCCGAGGCCGAGTACAAGAAGGCCTACCCGCAGGCCGAGATCAAGCACACCGGCACCCAGGACATCGCCCCGCAGATCCAGCCCCGGTTCAACGGCGGCACCCCGCCGGACCTCATCGACAACTCCGGTGCCAAACAGATGGACCTGGGCACCCTCGTCGGCCTCAAACAGCTCACCGACCTCAACGCCCTCCTCGACGCGCCCTCCCTCGACGACCCCAAGAAGAAGGTGCGCGACACCCTGCGCCCGGGCGTCGTCGACATGGGCAAGTTCGACGGCGAGGAGGTCTGGGTCTTCTACTACGCCTACACGGTCTACGGCGTCTGGTACTCCAGGACCAATCTGGAGAAGCTCGACGCCCAGTACCCGGAGACCTGGGACGAGATGCTCAAGGTCTGCGAGAAGGCGAAGAAGAAGGGCATCGCCGGCTGGACGTACGCCGGACAGCACCCGTACTACCTGCCGTTCAGCCTCTACCCGTTCATCGCCAAGATCGGCGGCACCGAGGTGCTGACCCGCATCGACAACCTGGAGCCCGACGCCTGGAAGCACCCGGCCGTCAAGGCCGCCTTCGAGGCGTACTACGAGCTCTACAAGAAGGGCTACATCCTCCGGGGCACCCCGGGCCTCGACCACATCCAGTCGCAGACGGCGTGGAACGAGGGCAAGGCGCTGTTCATCCCGAACGGCTCCTGGGTGGAGAACGAGTCCAAGCAGATGACGCCGAAGGACTTCCGGATGGCGGTCGCCGCGCCGTCCGGCCTCGACAAGAGCGACAAGATGCCGTTCGGGACCATCTGGGCCTCCGGCGGCGAGCCGTTCATCGTGCCGAAGAACGCCAAGAACGCACAGGGCGGCATGGAGTTGCTGCGGATCATGCTGGGCAAGAAGTCCACACAGAACTTCATCAAGGCCGTCTCCTCGCTCACCTCCCTCAACGGCGGCACCGAGGGCATCACGCTGCCGCCCGGCCTGGCCTCGTCCCAGGAGGCGCTGACGAAGGCCGGACGGAACGTGGTCAACCCCCGGATCCAGGACTGGTACGTCTCCCTGGAGAAGGAGAAGATCGGCAAGGCGGCGCTCGGCGAGATGATGGCCGGCCGGCTCACCCCCGACGAGGCCATCAAGAAGATCCAGAAGTTCACCGACGAGACCCGCAAGGACGACTCCGTCAAGAAGTACAAGCACAAGTAGCCCGTTTCGCCAGCGGCGGCACCCGTCACGGAAGATCGGGGTCCGAGGTCATGCAGCACGGTAAGTACCGTTTCATCGCCGGGTTTCTGCTCGTGCCCCTGGCGATCTACGGGATCTTCGTCGTCTCGCCGTTCGTCCAGGCCATCTATTACTCGTTCACCAACTGGACCGGACTGAGTTCGAAGTTCAAGGTCACGGGGCTCAAGAATTACCAACGCCTCTGGGACGACGAGCTGTTCTGGAAAGCACTGGGACACAATGTCCTGCTGCTCCTCCTGCTGCCGCTGGTGACGCTCGGACTCGGGCTGTTCTTCGCGTTCATGCTCAACGTCGGGGGCCGCCGCAGGAAGAACGCGGCGGTGGCCGGGGTCCGGGGCTCGGGCTTCTACAAAATCGTCTACTTCTTCCCGCAGGTCCTGTCCATCGCCATCGTCGCCCTGCTGTTCAAGTTCGCCTACAACCCCAACAGCGGGGCGATCAACTCCCTCCTGGACGCGGTCGGTCTGGACTCCGTGCGCCCCGACTGGCTGGGCGATCCCGACCTGGCGCTGTGGTGCGTGATGGCGGTGATGGTCTGGAGCAACGTCGGCTTCTACGTCGTGCTGTTCTCCGCCGGAATGAGCGCCATTCCCAAGGACTTCTACGAGGCGGCGCTGCTGGACGGGGCCAATCGCGTCCAGACCTTCTTCCGGATCACACTTCCGCTGCTCTGGGACACGGTCCAGACGGGCTGGGTCTATATGGGCATCATGGCCCTGGACGGCTTCGCGGTCGTTCAGATCATGATGGACGGGCCGGGCCCCGACTACTCCACCGAGCTGCTCACCTACTACCTCTACTCCAAGGCGTTCACCGACGGGCAGGCCGGCTACGCGACGGCCCTGGGCGTCGCACTGCTGATCGTCACCATGGTCTTCGCGGGCATCGTCATGAAGCTCGGCCGGCGCGAACGGCTGGAGTACTGATGCCGGGGCGTCTCCCGCCGACCGTCCGTCCGCACAACCACCCGGGGGTGGCACCGTGACCGTGCAAGCCGAGCCGTCGGACCGCCCGGACGCCCCCGCGCCGGCCGCCCCGCCGGGGGAACGGACGCGGGCGGGCCGGGAGAAGGGCGAGGGCAGGACCCTCAACGTCTTCTCGCACGGCGTCCTGGTCATCTGGGGCCTGATGGTCACCCTGCCGCTGCTGTGGGCGGTGATGAGCGCCTTCAAGACCGACAAGGAGATCTTCTCCTCGCCGTGGGCGCTGCCGAAGAGCCTGCACTTCGACGCCTGGAGCCGCGCCTGGTCCCAGGCCCACATGAGCCAGTACTTCCTCAACTCGACCGTGGTGGTGGCGGGTTCGCTCGCCGGGACGATGCTGATCGGCTCGATGGCGGCCTATGTGCTGGCCCGCTTCGACTTCCCCGGCAACCGCTTCGTCTACTACCTGTTCGTGGGCGGGATGAGCTTCCCGGTGATCCTGGCGCTGGTGCCGCTGTTCTTCGTGATGAAGAACATGCAGCTGCTCAACACCTATCCCGGGCTGATCCTCGTCTACATCGCCTATTCGCTGCCCTTCACGGTCTTCTTCATGACCGGTTTCTTCCGGACGCTGCCCTCCTCCGTCGCGGAGGCGGCCATGATCGACGGCGCCTCGCACACCCGGACCTTCTTCCAGGTGATGCTGCCGATGGCCAAGCCCGGGCTGATCAGCGTGGGCATCTTCAACTTCCTCGGCCAGTGGAACCAGTACCTGCTGCCCGCGGTGCTCAACATCGGGGACGAGGACAAGAAGCTGCTGCCCCAGGGCCTGGTCGCGCTCGCCGCCAGCCAGCGGTACAGGGGCGACTGGTCCGGGCTCTTCGCCGGTCTGGTGATCGCGATGCTGCCCGTCCTGGCCGCGTACATCGTCTTCCAGCGCCAGGTGCAGTCCGGTCTGACGGCCGGGGCGCTGAAGTAGCCCCCGGGCGGCTCCCCGCTCCGCCCCCGCCCCCGCCCCCGCCCCCGCCCCTCGCGACCGCTCCCGTCCCGCCTCGCCTCGCCTCGCGGGAGTGATCCGTAACAAGTGATCCGTACCATGGGAGGGCCCCGCCCGGCCGACCCGACGTGTTCGGGGGTGTTCGGGACCTTGACGGGTTCCCGGGTGTGCGGCTGAGCTTAGAGTTCATATGTTGTATGGATGCCGGGCTCCACTGTCGTAGTCCGGCGGCCGGTACGGCGGTCGTGCCGTGCCGATGAGGCGGGAGTGGATGGGCGTGGAGACTCCGGGGTCGCAGTCGTCGCTGCACCGGGCCAACCTGGAGCGGGTCGTACGCGCGGTGCGAAGGTCGGGGGCGCTCACCCAGGCGGAGATCGCCCGGACCACCGGGCTGTCGGCGGCCACCGTCTCCAACATCGTCCGTGAGCTGAAGGACAATGGCACGGTCGAGGTGACCCCCACCTCCTCCGGCGGCCGGCGGGCCCGCAGCGTCTCCCTCTCGGGCGACGCGGGGATCGTCGTGGGCGTCGACTTCGGCCATACCCACCTGCGTGTCGCCGTCGGCAACCTGGCCCACCGGGTGCTGGCCGAGGAGGCCGAGCCGCTGGACGTGGACGCCTCCGCCGCCCAGGGCCTGGAGCGGGCGGAACACCTGGTCAAGACGCTGATCGCGGCCACGGGCATCAACCCTCGGAAGATCGTCGGGGTGGGCCTCGGGGTGCCCGGGCCGATCGATGTGGCCGGGGTGCTCGGCTCGACCGCGATCCTGCCGGGCTGGGCCGGCACCAACCCCCGGGACGACCTGGCCGCGCGGCTGGGCGTCCCGGTGCACGTCGACAACGACGCCAACCTCGGCGCCCTCGGCGAGCTGGTCTGGGGGGCCGGCCGCGGGGCCGGTGACCTCGCCTACATCAAGGTCGCCAGCGGCGTCGGCGCCGGTCTGGTGATCAACGGCCAGATCTACCGGGGGCCCGGCGGCACCGCCGGTGAGATCGGCCACATCACCCTGGACGAGTCCGGTCCCGTCTGCCGCTGCGGCAACCGCGGCTGCCTGGAGACCTTCACCGCCCACCGCTACGTGCTGCCGCTGCTGCACTCGGCCCACGGCCCCGACCTGACCGCGCCGCGCATGGTCCGGCTGGCCCGCGAGGGCGACGCCGGCTGCCGCCGGGTGATCGCGGACGTCGGCCGGCACATCGGAAGCGGCGTGGCGAGCCTCTGCAACCTCCTCAACCCCAGTCGGGTGGTGCTCGGCGGGGACCTCGCGGAGGCCGGCGAGCTCGTCCTCGCGCCCATCCGGGAGTCGGTCGGACGGTACGCGATCCCCAGCGCCGCACGGCAGTTGGAGGTCGTGCCGGGTGCGCTGGGCGGCCGGGCCGAGGTGCTCGGGGCGCTGGCGCTGGTGCTCAGCGAGATGGGCGATTCCTCGCTGCTGGACGGGACCGCGTCGGCGGACACGCCCGACTCCGTCTGAAGCCGCTCCGCGCAACCCGCTGCCCGCCGCCCGGGCAACACACCTCTTGAGTTCACGCTCATAACGCATGGCATCGTTGCCATCTCGTTAAGGATTTACTTCTTGACGCCCCTTTGCGGTCCGAGTTGACTTCCGGTCACCTCGGCCGCAACGGCGCGGCCATGTCAGGGAGGTATCCGTACGTGAATACGCATCTGCGTCGTGCAGCGGTGGCCGTCGCCGCTTTCTCGACGGCCGTGGCGCTCGGCGCCTGCGGCAAGGCCAAAGAGGCCGGCGACAACGGGGACAAGAAGAAGGAAGGCAAGGGCTCGCTGACCATCGGGCTGCTCCTTCCGGAGAACCAGACCGCGCGCTACGAGCGTTTCGACAAGCCGCTGCTCGAAAAGAAGATCAAGGAATTGGCGGGCACCAGCGCCACCGTCCTCTACGAGAACGCCAAGCAGGACGCGTCCGTCCAGCAGCAGCAGGTCGACACGATGATCACCAAGAAGGTCGACGCGCTGATCGTCGACGCGGTGGACGCCAAGTCGATAGCGAGCTCGGTGAAGAAGGCGCACGACAAGGGAATCCCCGTCGTCGCGTACGACCGGCTGGCGGAAGGGCCGGTCGACGCGTACACCTCCGTGGACAACGAGCGGGTCGGGAAGATCCAGGGCGAGTCGCTGCTCAAGGAACTCGGCGACCACGCCGGCAAGGGCCAGATCGTCATGATGAACGGCTCGGTCACCGACCCCAACGCCAAGATGTACAAGGACGGCGCCCATTCCGTGCTCGACGGAAAGGTGAAGATCGGCAAGGAGTACGACACCAAGGAGTGGAAGCCGGAGAACGCCAACGAGAACATGAAGGGCGCGATCTCCTCGCTCGGCAAGGAGAACGTCGTCGGCGTCTACTCGGCCAACGACGGCATGGCGGGCGGCATCATCACCGCCCTCAAGAGCGCCGGCTTCGACAGGCTCCCGCCGGTCACCGGCCAGGACGCCGAGCTCTCCGCCGTCCAGCGGATCCTCGCGGACGAGCAGTTCATGAGCGTCTACAAACCGTACGTGCCCGAGACGGAGGCGGCGGCCACGCTGGCGGTCCATCTCGCGCAGGGCAAGAAGGTGGAGACCGTCGCGAAGACGACGGTCGACAGCGGCACCCAGAAGAAGATCCCCGCGATCATCGTGGACCCCTTCGCCCTCACCAAGGCCGACATCCCCAAGTACGTCGGCAAGGAGGGGTTCTTCACCCTCCAGGAGATCTGCACCGCCAAGTACAGGGCCGCCTGTGACGTGGCCGGCCTCAAGTAGGGACGCACCCACCCCGAGGAGCTGATCCACATGTCCGCTGCGCCCGTGCTGGCGTTGCGCGGGATCTCCAAGCGGTTCGGTGCCGTCCAGGCGCTGACCGACGTGGAACTGGAGATCCGTCCCGGTGAGGTGGTCGCCCTGGTGGGCGACAACGGCGCCGGCAAGTCCACCCTCGTCAAGACCATCGCGGGCGTCGCGCCCGCCGACGACGGCGTCATCGAGTGGGAGGGGCGGCCCGTCACCATCGACCGGCCGCACACCGCCCAGGAGCTCGGCATCGCGACCGTCTACCAGGACCTCGCGCTCTGCGACAACCTCGACGTCGTCGGCAACCTCTTCCTCGGCCGCGAGATCGGGCGCCTCGGGGTGCTGGACGAGGTCGAGATGGAGCGGCGCGCCCGCGAGCTGCTCGCCACCCTGTCCATCCGTATCCCCAGCGTCCGGATCCCGGTCGCCTCGCTCTCCGGCGGCCAGCGGCAGACCGTCGCCATCGCCCGCTCGCTGCTGGGCGAGCCCAAGGTCGTCATCCTCGACGAGCCCACCGCCGCGCTCGGCGTGGAGCAGACCGCACAGGTCCTCGACCTGGTGGAACGGCTGCGCGAGCGGGGTCTCGGAGTGATCCTCATCAGCCACAACATGGCCGACGTCCAGGCCGTCGCCGACCGGGTCGCGGTGCTGCGCCTCGGCCGGAACAACGGAGTCTTCGCCGTGCGCACCACCTCCCAGGAAGAGATCGTCTCGGCCATCACCGGCGCCACTGACAACGCTGTCACCCGCCGTAAGGCCCGTACCGCGGAGGACCGGGCATGACCACCGACCTGTCGAAGACCCCCGACGGCCCGCAGCCCGTGGCTCCGGCCGCCGTCACCCCCGTCGACCCCCGGCTGCTCGTCCGCGAGGAGGGCCTCGCCGGCTACTGGGGCGAATTCCTCCGCAAGCTGCGCAGCGGCGAGCTGGGCTCGCTGCCCGTCGTCGTCGGCCTGATCGTCATCTGCCTGGTGTTCCAGCTCCAGGACTCGGCCTTCCTCGGCGCCGAGAACCTCTCCAACCTCTTCATCGCCGCCGCGGGCACCGGGCTGATCGCCGTCGGCATCGTCTTCGTCCTCATCCTGGGCGAGATCGACCTCTCCGTCGGCTCGGTCAGCGGCCTGGCCGCGGCGGTCTTCGCGGTGCTCAACGTCGACCGCGGCATGCCCGAGTGGCTGGCACTGATCCTCGCGATCCTCTCCGGCACCGTCGCCGGCGTGCTGCACGGCTTCTTCTTCGCCCGTATCGGCGTGCCCGCGTTCGTCGTGACGCTGGCCGGCCTGCTCGGCTGGAACGGCCTGATGCTGGAGGTCCTCGGCTCCAACGGGACGATCAACCTCGACGACTCGGGGCTGGTCGCCGCGCTGACCAACCACTACTTCGAGGACATCTCCGCCGCGTACGGGCTGGCCACGGCCACCGTCCTCGGCTACTTCCTCGTCGCCCACCGGGACGCCCGCCGGCGGGCCGCCGCCGGGGTGCCCAGCCGGCCGCTCGTCGAGACCGTGCTGCGCACGGCCGCCCTCGCGGTGCCCGCGTACGCGGTGGCGTGGGTCTTCAACCAGTACAAGGGCCTCCCCCTGGCCGTGGTGATCTTCCTCGGCATCGTGGTCGCCTTCGACCTGGTGCTGCGCCGCACCCGCTACGGCCGCAAGGTCTTCGCCCTCGGCGGCGGCGTCGAGGCCGCCCGCCGGGCCGGCATCGACGTGGCCATGGTGCGGATCTCGGTCTTCGCGCTGTCCGGGACCATGGCGGCGCTGGGCGGGATGTTCCTGGCCTCGCAGATCAACGCGGCGAATCAGTCGTCGGGGGCGGGCAGCCTGCTGATGAACGCGATCGCCGCGGCGGTGATCGGCGGTACGAGCCTCTTCGGGGGGCGGGGCAAGACGTGGTCGGCGCTGCTGGGTGTGCTGGTGATCCAGTCGATCGCTTCGGGGATGGCGCTGCTGGGTATCGCCTCCGCCGTGCAGTACATGATCACGGGTGCTGTTCTGCTGGCCGCGGTGGTGATCGACTCGGTCTCGCGGCGGACGCAGCGGACGGCGGGGCGCGCGTAGCGCGCCTGCGGCGGGCTGTGCCCCGGTCCCACCCCTTCGCCGATTCCTGGGGGCGAGCCCCCAGACCCCCTGAAAGCGGCTTCGCCGCTTGTCCTCAAACGCCGGACGGGCTGAAACAGCCCGTCCGGCGTTTGAGGACGCGGGCCGTCCGGGTGACATAGTTCCCCTCACCCGTTCACCGCCATCCCAAGCGGAAGATTAGACTCGACCGACCGGCAAAAGCTCGACAGCTTAAGGAGGCACGGGTGGCCCTGCTGACCCGCATCAGGGAACCGCGCGATCTTGACCGGCTGAGCCCCGAGCAGCTCGACCGGCTCGCCGCGGAGATCCGCACCTTCCTCGTCGACGCCGTCTCCAAGACCGGCGGCCACCTCGGCCCCAACCTCGGAGTGGTCGAGCTCACCATCGCCCTGCACCGCGTCTTCGACTCGCCCAAGGACAAGGTCCTCTTCGACACCGGGCACCAGTCGTACGTGCACAAGCTGCTCACCGGCCGCCAGGACTTCTCCGGGCTGCGGGCGAAGGACGGCCTGTCCGGCTATCCGTCGCGGGCCGAGTCGGAGCACGACGTCATCGAGAACAGCCATGCGTCGACCGTCCTGGGCTGGGCAGACGGCCTCGCGAAGGCCAACCAGGTGCTGGGCCGGGACGACCGGCACGTCGTCGCGGTCATCGGGGACGGTGCGCTCACCGGCGGTATGGCCTGGGAGGCGCTGAACAACATCGCCGTCGCCAAGGACCGCCCGCTCGTCATCGTCGTCAACGACAACGAGCGCTCCTACGAGCCCACCATCGGCGGGCTCGCCAATCACCTGGCCACCCTCCGCACCACGGACGGCTACGAGCGTTTCCTGGCCCGCGGCAAGGACCTCCTGGAGCGCACCCCGGTCGTCGGCAAGCCGCTGTACGAGACCCTGCACGGCGCGAAGAAGGGCCTGAAGGACTTCATCGCCCCGCAGGGCATGTTCGAGGACCTGGGCCTGAAGTACGTCGGCCCCATCGACGGCCATGACATCGAGGCCCTGGAGTCCGCCCTCCAGCGTGCCAAGCGCTTCGGCGGCCCGGTGATCGTCCACTGCCTCACCGAGAAGGGCCGCGGCTACCAGCCGGCCGAGCAGCACGAGGCGGACCGGTTCCACGGCATCGGCGTCATCCACCCGGACACCGGGCTGCCGGTCGCCGCGTCCGGCGCCAGCTGGACGTCCGTCTTCGGCGACGAGATGGTCGCCCTCGGCCGCGAGCGCGAGGACATCGTCGCGATCACGGCCGCCATGATGCAGCCGGTCGGACTCGGCAAGTTCGCCAAGGCGTTCCCGGACCGCGTCTACGACGTGGGCATCGCCGAGCAGCACGCCGCCACCTCCGCGGCGGGTCTGGCCACCGGCGGTCTGCACCCGGTCTTCGCCGTCTACGCGACGTTCCTCAACCGCGCCTTCGACCAGGTGCTGATGGACGTGGCCCTGCACCGGTGCGGTGTCACCTTCGTCCTCGACCGGGCGGGCGTCACCGGCGACGACGGCGCCTCGCACAACGGCATGTGGGACATGTCGATCCTCCAGGTCGTCCCCGGCCTGCGGATCGCCGCCCCGCGCGACGCCGACCAGGTCCGCGCCCAGCTCCGCGAGGCCGTCGAGGTCGCGGACGCGCCGACCGTGGTGCGCTACTCCAAGGGCACGGTGGGCCCGGCGGTCCACGCCGTGGGCCGCGTCGGCGGCATGGACGTGCTGCGCCGCCCGGCCGACGACGCCGTCCGTCCGGACGCGCTCATCGTCTCCGTCGGCGCGCTCGCCCCGATGTGCCTGGAGATCGCGGACCTGCTCGACAAGCAGGGCATCTCCTCCACCGTCGTCGACCCCCGCTGGGTCAAGCCGGTCGACGAGGCGCTGCCCGGGCTGGCCCGGGAGCACCGTGTCGTGGTCACCGTCGAGGACAACGGCCGTGTGGGCGGCGTCGGTTCGGCCGTCGCCCAGGCGCTGCGCGACGCGGGCGTCGACCTGCCGCTGCGCGACTTCGGCATCCCGCAGCGCTTCCTCGACCACGCCTCCCGCAAGGAGGTCATGGCCGAGATCGGGCTGACCGCCCCGGACATCGCCCGTCAGGTCACCGGTCTGGTCGCGAAGCTCGACGGCGCCCCCGCCGCGGGCAGCGTCACGGAGGCCGCCGAGGCCGCCGTGCTCCCGGGTGCGGACGGGCCGGGCGAGCCCGCCGAGGCCGCCCGCGACTGACCGCGCCCACCGGCGGCTCACGAGGGCCGGTCGGACCATCCTCCCGGGTGGTCCGGCCGGCCCTCGCGCATACCCGCGCCTGCCCTCCATCGGGTGAATCCGGCGGCAGGGAGGCTGTGGCCCCCCGGGGCGGGCACCGAACATCGCGGACACTCGCTCAGTTCAGGGACGAGGGCAGTGCCCGCACGAGGGTGACGCAACCGAGCTGGTGGAGGTGGGCCGATGAGCACGGAGCGACCGACCCGGAACGACCGCGGCAGGAGCGGGATGTTCCGGACGAAGACGGTGGAGCAGTCCATCCGGGACACCGAGGAACCGGAACACGTCCTCAAGAAGTCGCTCTCCGCCCTCGACCTCACCGTCTTCGGCGTGGGCGTCGTCATCGGCACCGGCATCTTCGTCCTCACCGGGAAGGTCGCCAGGGAGAGCGCGGGCCCCTCCGTCGCGCTGTCCTTCGTCCTCGCCGGCATCGTCTGCGGGCTCGCGGCGCTCTGCTACGCCGAGTTCGCCTCGACGGTGCCCGTGGCCGGGTCCGCGTACACCTTCTCGTACGCCTCGCTCGGCGAACTGCCCGCCTGGATCATCGGCTGGGACCTGATCCTGGAACTGGCGCTGGGCTGCGCCGTCGTCTCCGTCGGCTGGTCCGGCTATATCCGCTCACTGCTGGACACGGCCGGCTGGCACTTCCCGGCGGCCCTCTCCGGGCCGCACAGCGGCCGCTTCGGCTTCGACCTCCTCGCCTGCGTCCTGGTGCTGGTGCTGACCGCGATCCTGGTGGCCGGGATGAAACTGTCGTCGCGCGTCACCTCGGTCGTCGTGGGTGTGAAGGTGACGGTGGTCCTCATCGTCATCGTCGCGGGCTCGTTCTTCATCTCCGGCGCCAACTACGACCCGTTCATCCCGCCCTCCCGGGGCAGCGAGGGAAGCAGCGGCATGGCCGCACCCCTCGTCCAGCTGATGTTCGGCTTCACCCCGTCCCACTTCGGCGTCATGGGCATCTTCTCCGCCGCCGCCGTGGTCTTCTTCGCCTTCATCGGCTTCGACATCGTCGCCACCGCCGCCGAGGAGACCCACAACCCCCAGCGCGACGTACCGCGCGGCATCCTCGGCTCGCTCGCCATCTGCACCGTGCTCTACGTGGCCGTGTCCGTCGTCGTCACCGGCATGCAGAAGTACAGCCGGCTCTCCGTCGACGCGCCGCTCGCCGACGCCTTCAAGGACGCCGGGCAGCCGTTCTGGGCCGGGCTGATCAGCTTCGGCGCGGCCGTCGGCCTCACCTCCGTCTGCATGATCCTGCTGCTCGGGCAGAGCCGGGTGTTCTTCGCGATGAGCCGCGACGGCCTGCTGCCCAGGGTCTTCTCCACCGTGCACCCCCGCTTCGGCACGCCCTACCGCTCCACCCTCCTGCTCGGGGGCGTCGTCGCCGTCGTCGCCGGGTTCACGTCCATCGACGTCCTGGCCGAGCTGGTCAACATCGGGACGCTGTTCGCGTTCATCGTCGTCGCCCTCGGCGTCGTCCTCCTGCGCCGGTCCCGGCCCGACCTGCCGCGCGCCTTCCGCACCCCGTTCGTGCCCTTCGTCCCGGTGCTGTCCGTGCTGGCCTCGCTGTGGCTGATGCTCAATCTCCCGGCGGAGACGTGGCTGCGGTTCGCCGTGTGGATGGTTCTGGGCGTCCTCGTCTACTTCCTGTACGGCAAGCGGCACAGCCGGGTGGCCGCCGAGGCGCCGCCGGGCCGGTAGGTCCCGTTCGCGCCGATCATCTCGGCGCCCTCCGATTTCCCTCGTGATGGACCCGTATGTCACCCGCCACCGGTCCACGCGGACCCCTAGGTTGGCCGCATGCCAGCCGCGCAGCACGTCGCCGTCCCGGCCCCCGTCGCCGTCCCGCGCCCCCGGCCGAGCGCCGAGCCGTCCACGGGACCCCGGCGGGGGCTGCCCTTCTGGGCCGGACTGCTGCCCGTCCTGACCGCCCTGGCCCTCGCCACCCGGCTGCCCTCCTTCCTGCGCCCGCTGTGGAACCCGGACGAGGGCTTCCTCGCCACCCAGGCCCGCATGCTCGCCCACGGCGCCGTCCTCTACCGCACCGTCGTCGACCGCAAGCCGCCCCTGCTGCCCTGGCTCTACGAGGCGTGTTTCCGCGCCTTCGGCGACGGCTCGCTGCTGCCCGTCAAGTCCCTGGCCGTCGTGGCCCAGCTGGTGACGGCCGTCCTGCTGGCCTCGCTCGCGCGCCGCCGCTGGGGCGAGCGCGCCGGGTGCACGGCCGGGGTGCTGTACCTGCTGGTCTCCATCGGGCTCGAACCCGAGGACGCCCAGGCCGCCACCTTCGAGGTGTTCGCCGTGCCCTGGACCGCCGCCGCCATGTGGTGCGCCGACCGCGGCCGCTGGGGCCGGGCCGGGCTGGCGACGGCGGCGGCGCTGCTGACCAAGCAGACCGGGGGAGCGGTCCTCGCCCCGGTCCTGCTGATGCTCTGGACCGCCCGCCCGGCCGCCCGGGGCGGCGCGGTCGCCCTCGGGCTCGGCACCACCCTGCCCGTCGCGGCGGTGGCCTGGGCGTGCGGCCCCGCCCGGCTGCTGTTCTGGTGCGTGACCGGCTCGGGCTCGTACGCCTCCATCGAGGGCTCGGTGGGCGCCTCCGCGGCCCGTGCCGTCGCCAACGCCGGTGTTCTGACGACCAGTTGCGCGGGGCTCCTGGCGCCGGTCTGCCTCCTGCTGCTGGCCCGCCGCCGGTTCGCCCCGCCCGAGCTGTGGCTGTGGCTGATCGCCTCGGGAGTGGCCGTCACCACCGGCTTCCACTTCTTCGGCCACTACTACCTCCAGCTGATCCCGCCCCTCACCCTGCTGGCCACCGCGGCCCTGCGCGCCCTCCCCGACGCGGCGCTGCCCGTCGCCGGCGGCCTGTGCGCGCTGTCCTGTGCGGCCTTCCTGGGCGCGGGACTCCTCGGCACCCCGCCCGAACTGCCGCACTCACTGCGGATCGCCGACGCCGTCCGGGCCAGGACCGCGCCCGCCGACCCCGTGCTGATCTGGGGCATGCACCCGGAGCAGTACTGGTTCGCCGACCGACCGCCCGCCGGCCGCTTCCTGACGGCCGGTCTGCTCACCAACTACAGCGGCGGCCGGGACGCCTCGGCCGTCGGGGAGGCGTACGGCGTCCCCGGCGGCTGGCCCGTGCTCCGCCGCGAGCTGCGGACGCGGCCGCCCGCGCTGGTCGTGGACGACTCGCGGGGGAAGCCGTACGCGGTCGGACGGGTGCCCAGCCTGCGGGCGTTCCTGCGCGGCGGGTACGAGCGGGTGGGGAGCGTGGAGGGGGCGGTGCTGTACGCCCGGCGGTGAGGGCGCCCGGGCGGCGCCGGGCTAGGGCCGGACGGACCGCGGTCCCACCGTCTCCGCGCCCAGCGCCGTGACCCGTTCGCGCAGCTCCCGGTCGGCCGTGGCCACCACGCACCGGCGCCCCCGCGCCCGTTCCGCCGCGACCACCTCGACGATCCGGTCGTCCCCGCTGCCGTCCGCCGCCTCCACCCGTACCCCCGGCACCGGTTCGGTCCCGCGCGCCGCGCCCTCCACCACCAGGACGACGTCCAGCGGGCCGGGCAGCGCGGGCCGCACGTCCGGCAGGCCGTCGGCCGCGTACCGGGCCAGCGCGTCGCGCAGCCGCTCCGTGGCGGCGCGGCGGTCCCGCCACCATCCGTCGGGCACACTGCCCACGACATTCGCGGCATCGACGACGAGTACGGCGGGATCAGGCGTCATACCGACAGGTTCGCACGCCGGGTTCGCACGGCCGATTCCGAGCGGAAGGCGCCCACCTGCGCAATGTTATTGTCGGGGGTCGGAAAACGCCGGTGAAACGGCTCCGCGCGACGCGGAATTGGGGCAGACGAGAGGCTGGCAGCGAGTCATGGCACGGACGGCCACCCCCACGACCGGCTGGCTGGTACGGGGACAGGACGGCCGGCTGACGGCCTACGCGCCCGCCGAGGGCGGCCTGCTGCGCTGGACCGAGACGCACCCCGGCGGACCGGGGTGGACGGGCCCCGAGCAGCTCGTCGTCCCGGGCCTGGAGCCGTACCTCTCCCTGTGCCGGACCCCCCAGGGCTACGTCTATCTGTTCGGCGTCCGCACCCGGGTGACGGACGACGGCCGCACCGAGACCGACGTCGTCTACGCGACGCAGTTCCAGCCGGGCCGCGCCCTGACCCCCTGGCGCTCGATCGGCACCCCCTACGGCCAGGACCGCGAACGGGCGGCCCTGATCGGCGCCCCCGCCGCGGTCGTCGACAAGAACGGCCCGCAGGTCTTCGTGCGGAACGCCGGCGGCGGCGTCTGCGGCCGCCGCCAGGACGCCAAGGGCGTCTGGGGCGCCTGGACCGATATGAAGGGCAGCAACGTCCTCGACTCCCTCGCCACGGCCGTCACCGACGACGGCCGCGCCGAACTGCTCGCCCTCTGCGACGGGAGCGCCCAGAGCTGGCGCCAGGACGAGCCCGGCGGTCCCCTGCGGCGCGTCCGCAACATCACCGCCGAGCCGCTCCCCGGCTCCGCCTCCTGCGCCCCCTCCGGCGAGGGCCGCGTCAGTCACTTCTGGCGCGACGCCTCCGACTCCGCCCTCCGCGTCCACACCCGCGCCCCTGGCGACCCCGAGGACGACGTCGTCCCCGTCCCCCTCGGCCCCTCCGACGACGAGGGCACCGGCCCCGTCGCCGTCCTCCGCACCACCATCGACGGCCACGACTGCACCGTCCTCGCCCAGCGCACCGCCTCCGGGCTGCCCGCCGTGGCCGCCTATCCGACGGGGGACGAGTCCGCGGGCGCCTTCTGGTCGAAGACCGGGGAGGTGTGTGCCGGGGCGCCGGCGATGGCGCTCGATGCGCTCGGGCGGGTGGTGCTGGCCGCTTTCGCCCCTGACGGGGGGTTGTGCGTGGCGCGGCAGAAGGATGAGGCGGGGTTGGCGTTGGGGCGCTGGGTGCGGGTGTAGCGCCTGCGGCGGGCTGTGCCCCGGTCCCGCCCCTTTCCCGATTCCTGGGGGCGAGCCCCCAGACCCCCGAAGCGCGCTGCGCGCGCTGTCCTCAAACGCCGGACGGGCTGACTCAGCCCGTCCGGCGTTTGAGGACAAGCGGCGAAGCCGCTTTCACGGGGTGCGGGCCCTCCCGCAAGAAACGGTGAAAGGGTGGGACCGGGGCACCCCCCTCAAGCCAGCGCCGCGACCACATCCGACGCCGTCAGCAACCGCACCGCACCCGCGTCGATCTCACGCGGATGCAGAGCGAACACCTCAGCCCCACGCGCCAGTTCGAGATCACCGCGATACAGGAAAGCCAGCCCGGCCCCCGCACCATCAACCGCCGCATCCGCGTCGGAGGTCCCGATGCGCCGGGCAAAGGCGGCGACGCCCTCACCGACGCGCCGCCGGTACGTGACCGACGAACCATCAGGGCGCCGCAGCACGACCACCCGAGCCCGAGCCGCCGCCTGCAACCGCCCGAGCTCCCCGATCCCCACCCGCGCCCCGGACGCGAAGAGCTCGGTGAGCCCCCGCCCGAGCAACGAGAGATCGTCCGCGTGCCGGTGCACCGCATGGCCGTCGCCGGTGACGCCGCGAACGACGTCGAGCCAGCGCATCGTCCGCCCCGTCACGTCGACGAGCAGCGGTACGCAGGCGCGGGCCGGCCCGGTCAGGTCGAAGCGCTGCTCGACCTGGCGCGGGTCGAACACGCGCCCGGTGCCGCCGGGTTCGTCGCGGAGCATGAGCCCGGCGAACCCCTCGGCGAGGTCTTCGAAGGGCACGCTGTTGAAGGAGAAGACGACGGCGACGACGTGGCGGACCCCGGCCGCGGCCAGCTTGTCGAGGTCGAGGTCGACGAACTCGCTCGCGCCGTCCGGGGGCGGCGCGCTGGTGAGGTCGCCGGAGTGGACGGCGGCGGACTCGCGGAACCGCAGGTTGGTGTAGTCGCAGGTGCCGACGTGCCGCCAGGAGGCGTCGTACATCGCGGTGGACAGGTCAAGGTCGGTCCTGCCGGAGGCGGCGCTCTCGGTCCAGTGCAGGAAAAGGCGCAGGGTCCGCCCGTCGGGGACGGGGAGTTCGCTGCCGCGGGGGAGGGTCACCAGGGCGCGGGAGGCCGTGCGTTCGGTGAAGGGGGCGGTCACGCCGTCGAGCGCGGTGTCGACGACCGCGACGTCGACCGGCGGCAGGGAGCCGGCGCGGCGCAGCACTTCGCCGGTCAGGAGGTCCGCGGTGCGGGCGACCACGTCGGCGGGCAGCGCGGGACGGCCGTCGGGGACGATGTGTGCCTTCGCGGTGCCGCCCTTGGGGAAGAACACCCGGTCCCGGCCCCCGGCGCCCCGGGTGCGGAGTTCGCCGAGCGCCGACAGCAGTACGGCGGGGGAGACGCGGGCCGCCGCCGGGCGGAGCGCGGACAGGACGGCGTCCGGGCCGCCCCCGCCCGGGCCGGTCGCCAGGCGCAGCACGTGGTCGAGCCGGCGCAGCAGTTCGCCCGGGCGCCCGGCGAGCAGCGGGAGGGCGGCCGGGACGTCGCCGGCGGCGAGCGCGCTCTCCACGCGGGAGGCCCAGAGGGGCAGGGTCACCACGTCCCCGTCCTTGCCCGCGACGGCCGCGGGCGTCCGCTCCGCGGCCGCGCGGAGCAGGTGGGACAGACGGTCGTCGGAGAGCCGGAAGCCGCGCAGGGCGGCGAAGGCGAGGGCCGCCCGCGGGTGGCGCGCCGCGTGTTCGAAGGGGTGCAGGCGCTCCGCGGCGTGCTTCCAGGCCGTCGCGTGGCGCCGCAGGTCCTCGGCGGCCAGCTCCGGGTCGAGCCCGTCCAGGACGGACAGCAGGGCGCGGCGCAGCGGGCGCGGTACGGGGCCGAAGCGCGGGATGTCGACCAGGCCGGCGTCGCCCCCGGAGCGGACGACGAGCAGCCGGAGGACGTCCGTCGCGGTGGTGAGGAGGGCGGCGGCCGCGGGCAGGGTGACCGGGTGGGCGGCGGGGTCGGCGAGCAGCCAGGCCAGGAGGCGGGCCTTGGTCTCCCGGCCGGGGACCTCCGCCGGGAGCCAGTCGAGCGCGGTGCGGTCCCGGGCGGCGAGGAGGACGTCGAGGTCGTCGCCGTCCTGCGGGGAGAGGGCGCCGGTGCGGGCGAGCAGGCCGGCGAGTTCGTCACGGGCGGCCGCGTCGCGGGCGTCGGGGCCGCCACCGTGGGTCAGGACGCGCATCCGGTCGGGGAGGGCGCGCTCGGCGCCGCCCGCCGGGCGCGGGGCCTTCGGGAGCAGGAAGGGCTCGTCGGCCGCGAGGCGGCGGTGGCAGACGGGGCAGGCGGAGAAGTTGGCGCCGTCGAAGCACGCCCGGCACACGAGGTGCGCGCACGGGTCGACGGCGTGCACGGTGCCCTCGGTGCCGCACAGCACGCAGGGCCGGTGCGGCGACTGGAACAGCAGGGTGAGGACCCGGTCGACCCAGAAGGCGAGTGTGTCGTGGGGAATCGTGTGCGGGAAGCCGTGGAACAGCGGGGTGTGGTCGACGTCGGCGCCCAGGGCGTGGTCGACGTCCCGCAGCAGCGCGCGGCCCTCGGCGGCCAGGGTCGGGGCGTCCAGCAGGGACAGGGCCTGCCGGAGCCCGGCGGAGAGCAGGTGGCCCCGGTCCAGCAGGTCGGTCTCCAGCAGGGTGACGGCGTCCCCCGTCGCCGGCCGGGTGCCCGGCGCGACGGGCGGCAGGTGGACGACCCCGCGCCGGGACAACAGCACAGCGGCGAGACTCCGCTCGGTGCCGGTGGTTCCGGTCGCGGTGGTCGCCGTCATCGTTCTCGTCCCCCGGACCTGAAGAAGTGGTGGCGGGGCGGGAAGCGAACGCACTCGTATCAGAAGGAGTTGAGAAGGAAGCACGTTCAGGAGCCGCCCCGCGGGACCGAGGCTAACAAAGCACGGAGACCACGGGCCACGGAATTACCGTCGGCACATGGCGAGGGCCGCGCGGACGGTGTCCGCACGGCCCCCAGGCGCCTGGCTCCGGCCGTTACGCCGGGACGCTCGCGACGCCCGGCTCCAGGAACCGCTTGCCGTTGACGCGCTCCGAGACGCCCTCACGGTCCAGGTACGGCGTGATGCCGCCCAGGTGGAAGGGCCAGCCGGCGCCCGTGATGAGGCACAGGTCGATGTCCTGCGCCTCGGCCACGACGCCCTCGTCCAGCATCAGGCCGATCTCCTGCGCCACGCCGTCCAGGACGCGGGCGCGGACCTGCTCCTCGGTCAGGACGGTGTCGCCCTGCTTCAGGAGCGCGGCGACCTCGGGGTCCAGCTCCGGCTTGCCGGAGTCGTAGACGTAGAAGCCGCGCTTGCCCGCCTTGACCAGGGCGGCCAGGTTGGGGGAGACCTTGAAGCGGTCGGGGAACGCGCCGGCCAGCGTCTCCGAGACATGCAGACCGATCGCCGGACCCACCAGCTCCAGCAGCACCAGCGGCGACATCGGCAGACCGAGCGGCTCGACGGCCTTCTCGGCGACGGCGACCGGGGTGCCCTCGTCGATGGCGTTCTGGATCTCGCCCATGAAGCGGACCAGGATGCGGTTGACGACGAACGCCGGGGCGTCCTTCGTCAGCACCGCGGTCTTCTTCAGCTTCTTGGCGACGCCGAAGGCGGTGGCCAGCGACGCGTCGTCCGTCTGCTCGCCGCGCACGATCTCCAGCAGCGGCAGGATCGCGACCGGGTTGAAGAAGTGGAAGCCGACGACCCGCTCGGGGTGCTTCAGCTTCGACGCCATCTCGCTGACGGACAGCGAGGAGGTGTTGGTGGCGAGGATGGTGTGCTCCGGCACGACCGCCTCGACCTCGGCGAACACCTTCTGCTTGACGCCCATCTCCTCGAAGACGGCCTCGATGACGAAGTCCGCGTCGCCGAAGGCGGCGGCCTTGTCGAGGGAGCCCGTCACCGCGGCCTTGAGGCGGTTGGCCTTGTCCTGGTTGACGCGGCCCTTGAGCAGCAGCTTGTCGATCTCGTCGTGGACGTATTTCACGCCCTTGTCGACGCGCTCCTGGTCGATGTCGGTCAGGACGACCGGCACCTCCAGGCGGCGGACGAACAGCAGCGCCAGCTGGGAGGCCATCAGACCGGCGCCCACGACGCCCACCTTGGTGACCGGGCGGGCCAGCGAACGGTCCGGGGCACCGGCGGGGCGCTTGCCGCGCTTCTGCACCAGGTTGAAGGCGTAGATGCCGCTGCGCAGCTCGCCGCCCATGATCAGGTCGGCCAGCGCCTCGCTCTCGGCGTCGAAGCCCTGGCGCAGGTCGCCGTTCTTCGCCGCGGAGATGATGTCCAGCGCCCGGTAGGCGGCCGGGGCCGCGCCGTGCACCTTGGAGTCGGCGAACGCGCGGCCGCGCTCGACCGCCGCGTCCCACGCCTCACCGCGGTCGACCTCGGGCCGGGAGACCTGGAGCTCGCCCTTGAGGACGGCCGCGGTCCAGGCCAGCGACTGCTCCAGGAAGTCCGCGCCCTCGAAGATCGCGTCGGCGATCCCGAGCTCGAAGACCTGCTTGCCCTTCAGCTGCCGGTTCTGGTTGAGCGAGTTCTCGATGACGACCGAGACCGCGCGGTCCGCGCCGATGAGGTTCGGCAGCAGGACACAGCCGCCCCAGCCCGGGACGAGACCGAGGAAGACCTCGGGCAGCGAGAAGGCCGGGATCGCCTTGGACACCGTCCGGTACGAACAGTGCAGGCCGACCTCGACGCCGCCGCCCATCGCCGCGCCGTTGTAGTACGCGAAGGTGGGCACCGAAAGCGACGACAGCCGCTTGAAGACGTCGTGGCCGCCCTTGCCGATGGCCAGCGCGTCCTCACGGGTCTTCAGCAGCTCGACGCCCTTGAGGTCGGCGCCGACGGCGAAGATGAACGGCTTGCCGGTGACGCCGGCGCCGACGATCTGCCCGGCCTTCGCCTCGGCCTCGACCTGGTCGATCGCCGCGTCGAGGAGGGCCAGCGACTGCGGGCCGAAGGTGGTCGGCTTGGTGTGGTCCAGGCCGTTGTCCAGCGTGATGAGCGCGAACTTCCCCGCCCCGAGCGGAAGGTCGAGGTGGCGTACGTGCGCCTGGGTCACGACCTCGCCCGGGAAGAGCTCGGCCGCCCCCTTCAGCAGCTCAGCGGTGTTGCTCACTTGCCCTCCCAGTGGGGGTTCTCCCAGATGACCGTTCCGCCCATGCCGAAGCCCACGCACATGGAGGTGATGCCGTAGCGGACGTGCGGCTGCTCCTCGAAGTGCCGCGCCAGCTGCGTCATCAGGCGCACGCCCGAGGAGGCCAGCGGGTGGCCGAACGCGATGGCGCCGCCGTACGGGTTGACGCGCGGGTCGTCGTCGGCGATGCCGTAGTGGTCCAGGAACGCCAGGACCTGCACCGCGTAGGCCTCGTTCATCTCGAACAGGCCGATGTCGTCGATGGTCAGGCCCGCCTTGGCGAGGGCCTTCTCCGTCGCCGGGATCGGGCCGTAGCCCATCACCTCGGGCTCGACGCCCACGAAGGCGTACGACACCAGACGCATCCGCACCGGCAGGCCCAGCTCGCGCGCCACGTCCTCGGCGGCGATCAGCGAGGCGGTGGCACCGTCGTTGAGACCGGACGCGTTGCCGGCCGTGACCCGGCCGTGCGGGCGGAAGGGGGTCTTCAGACCCGCCAGCGCCTCCATGGTGGTGTTCGGGCGCATCGGCTCGTCGGCCGTCGCCAGACCCCAACCGGTCTCACCCGTCTCCGGGTTGGTCCGGCGGATCGCGATCGGCACCAGGTCGGCCTGGATCTTGCCGTCGGCGTACGCCTTGGCGGCCTTCTCCTGGCTGCGCAGACCGTACGCGTCCGAGCGCTCCCGGGTCAGCTGCGGGAAGCGGTCGTGCAGGTTCTCGGCCGTCATCCCCATGACGAGGGCGGACTCGTCCACCAGCTTCTCGGAGACGAACCGCGGGTTCGGGTCCACGCCCTCACCCATCGGGTGGCGGCCCATGTGCTCCACGCCGCCCGCGACGGCCAGGTCCAGGGCACCGAACGCGATGCTGCCCGCCACCGTCGTCACGGCGGTCATCGCACCGGCGCACATCCGGTCGATGGAGTAGCCCGGCACCGACTGCGGCAGACCCGCCAGCAGGCCCGCCGTGCGGCCCAGCGTCAGGCCCTGGTCGCCGATCTGCGTGGTCGCCGCGATCGCGACCTCCTCGATCCGGCCCGGGTCGAGGTCGGGGTTGCGGCGCAGCAGCTCCCGTATGCACTTGACGACCAGGTCGTCCGCGCGGGTCTCGTGGTAGATGCCCTTCGGGCCCGCCTTGCCGAACGGGGTGCGGACGCCGTCGACGAAAACGACGTCCCTAGCGGTACGAGGCACGTTGGCTCTCCTCCAGGTGCGGATCGCTGCGCGGGCATGCCGGGACGGCTCCGCCGCGGTGCGGGCTGACACCCTCATGCTACTTACGGGTAACCAAGCTGCACAGCCCTCCGGGCGGGAGCGGCGAAGGTCACATTCCGCGCTTCCCGCACCCCCGGGGTGAGCGCGCCTGCGGCGCGCGTCCTCAAACGCCGGACGGGCTGACTTCAGCCCGTCCGGCGGTTGAGGACAGCGCGCGCAGCGCGCTTCGGGGGTGCGGGGGGCGCCCCCGCAAGAAACGGTGAAAGGGCGGGACCGGGGCACCCCCCTCAGACAGAAGCCTCCCGCAGGGCCCGCACCAGCACCGGCGTCACCTGCTCCACCTGCCAGGGGCGGGCGCCATGGCCGGCGAGCGCCGCCGCCACAACCTCCGGCGAGAGATCCCGAGGCGGCTCCCAGCAAACCCGCCGCACCGTATCCGGCGTGATCAGATTCTCCTGAGGCATCGTCAGCCGCTCCGCCAGCGCCGACACCGCGGCCCGCGCCGCCGAGAGCCGCGCCGCCGCGACGGGATCCTTGTCCGCCCAGGCGCGCGGCGGCGGAGGACCGGTCAGCGGCTGTCCCGGCTGCGGCAGTTCGGACTCCGGTACCGCGCGGGCGCGGTCGACAGCGGCCTGCCACTGCTCCAGCTGACGCCGGCTCATCCGCTGCCCGAACCCGGGCAGTGCGGCGAGGGCGTGCGCGTTGGGCGGCATGTTCAGCGCGGCCTCGATGATCGCGGTGTCGCCCAGCACCTTGCCGGGCGACACATCGCGCCGCTGCGCGATCTGGTCGCGCGCGGTCCACAGCTCGCGGACCACGGCCATCTGCCGGCGCCGGCGCACCTTGTGCATGCCGGAGGTGCGCCGCCAGGGGTCCTTGCGGGGCGGGGCCGGGGGCGCGGAGGCGATCGCGTCGAACTCCTGGTGGGCCCACTCCAGCTTGCCCTGCCGGTCGAGCTCCTTCTCCAGCGCGTTCCGCAGGTCGACCAGCAGCTCCACGTCGAGCGCGGCGTAGCGCAGCCAGGGCTCGGGCAGCGGGCGGGTGGACCAGTCGACGGCGGAGTGCCCCTTCTCCAGGGCGTAGCCGAGGACGTTCTCGACCATGGCGCCGAGTCCCACCCGGGCGAAGCCCGCGAGCCGTCCGGCCAGCTCGGTGTCGAAGAGCCGGGCCGGGGCCATCCCTATCTCCCGAAGGCAGGGCAGGTCCTGGGTGGCGGCGTGCAGCACCCACTCGGCGTCGCCGATGGCCTCGCCGAGCGCGGAGAGGTCGGGGCAGCCGACGGGGTCGATCAGGGCCGAACCGGCCCCCTCGCGGCGCAGCTGGACGAGGTAGGCGCGCTGCCCGTAGCGGTAGCCGGAGGCGCGCTCGGCGTCGACGGCCACGGGCCCGCGGCCCCCGGCGAAGGCGGCGACGACGGCGGCGAGGGCGTCGCGGTCGGCGACGACCGGGGGAATGCCCTCACGTGGCTCCAGCAGAGGGATCGGCGCCGAATCGACGTCGTCCGGGGGGGCGCCCCCGGTGGTTCGCAGTGGTGGGTCTGCTGCGGTCTCTTGGGCGTCGGTCACCGGTCAAGGGTATCCGGGGATGACGGAAGCCCGCCGACGGAACGTTCCGTCGGCGGGCGTGGGCGACGAGCGCGGTCAGTGGATGATGCCGGTGCGCAGGGCCACGGCGACCATTCCGGCCCGGTCGCCGGTGCCCAGCTTGCGGGCGATCCGGGCGAGGTGGCTCTTGACGGTGAGGGCGGACAGGCCCATGGAGACGCCGATGGCCTTGTTCGACTGGCCCTCCGCAACCAGCCGCAGGACCTCGACCTCACGGCCGGACAGCTCGCGGTAGCCGCCGGGGTGGCCGGGTGCGCCGGGCGGGCGGCGCTGCATCCGCGCGGCGGCCGCGCCGATGGGCGAGAGGCCGGGCCGGCCGGGAACGCCGAGATTGGTGCGGGTCCCGGTGACGACATAGCCTTTGACGCCGCCCGCGAGGGCGTTGCGCACGGCGCCGATGTCGTCGGCGGCGGAGAGGGCGAGCCCGTTGGGCCAGCCCGCGGCGCGGGTCTCGGACAGCAGGGTCAGTCCGGAGCCGTCGGGGAGGTGGACGTCGGCGACGCAGATGTCGCGCGGGCTGCTGATGCGGGGCCGGGCCTCCGCGATGGACGAGGCCTCGATCACGTCCCGCACCCCCAGCGCCCAGAGGTGGCGGGTGACGGTGGACCGGACGCGGGGGTCGGCGACGACGACCATGGCGGTCGGCTTCGTCGGGCGATAGGCGAGGCTCGCAGGTTGCTCAAGGAGAACGGACACCAGGCCTCCAGAGGGAGTGGCGGGGACGGGTGCCGACTTTTGGGTAAGCCGGGGCGATCCGTACGGGAAGGGTCACAAGCTCCTTCGGCAGACAAACCGCCCGGCTTTAGGGAATGATCACGAATTGATGAGTAACAATTCGGGCAATTCCGGCTACGCCTCGGGGTGGCCCGGTCAGCGGCTCTGCGGCCCCCGCCGCTGAGGCAGCGTCACGATCCCGGCCTCCGGCGCCCCGCCGGGCGGCAGTCCGGCGATCTGGCAGAGCAGGTCGCACCAGGCCGACAGATGGGCCGCCGTGTCGGGCGCGGACCGCGCGCCGCCGGCGCCCTGCCCGCCCGGCTCGATCGGCGACCACGACGCCCGGATCTCGATCTGCGTGGAGGGTGGCCGCTCCCGCAGCCCGCCGAAGTAGTGCGAGCCGGCCCGGGTCACCGTGCCGCTCGGCGCCGCGTACGGCACCCGGCGCGCCTCCAGCGCCCCGGTCAGCCAGGACCAGCACACCTCGGGCAGCAGCGGGTCCGCCGCCATCTCCTCCTCCAGGTCCGCGTGGACCAGTGTCACCAGCCGGAAGGTCCCTCCCCATGCCTCGTGTCCCGCCGGATCGTGCAGCAGGATCAGCCGCCCGTCCGCCAGTTCCTCGTCGTCCACCACGACCGCCGCCTCCAGTGCGTAGGAGAAGGGGGCCAGCCGCTGGGGCGGCGGGGTGGCGTCGAGTTCGATCTCGGGCCGCAGGAGTACGCCCTGCAGCCCGGCGACCGCCTGCCGGAAGACGGACGGGGAGCCCTCCCCACCCACGTCGTCCGGACTGTCCTCGTGGTGTCCGTGCGCCGCAGCCATGCCCGGAAGACTAGGCGGAACGACCGCCGGTTCCGGGTAGGGACACCCACATGCGCGGGTCACTCGTTCGGCCCGTGCGAAGATTTGGGGCATGAGTGAGATGGGCGAGCAGCAGACGGGCCGCGGCGCGGCATACGATTCGGCCTTCCTGCGGGCGTGCCGGCGCGAGCCCGTGCCGCACACCCCGGTGTGGTTCATGCGGCAGGCGGGCCGCTCGCTCCCCGAGTACCGCAAGGTCCGCGCGGGCATCCCCATGCTGGAGTCCTGCATGCGGCCCGAGCTCGTCACCGAGATCACCCTCCAGCCGGTGCGCCGGCACGACGTCGACGCCGCCATCTTCTTCAGCGACATCGTCGTCCCGCTGAAGGCCATCGGCATCGACCTCGACATCAAGCCCGGCGTCGGACCGGTCGTCGAGCGGCCCATCCGCACCCGCGCCGACCTGGAGCGGCTGCGCCCGCTGGAGGCCGGCGACGTGGCGTATGTGACCGAGGCCGTCCGGATGCTCACCGCCGAGCTGGACGCCACCCCGCTCATCGGCTTCGCCGGGGCGCCCTTCACCCTCGCCAGCTACCTGGTCGAGGGCGGCCCCTCGCGCAACCACGAGCACACCAAGGCGATGATGTACGGCGACCCGGAGCTCTGGGCCGACCTGATGGACCGCCTCGCGGACATCACCGCCGCCTTCCTCAAGGTCCAGATCGAGGCGGGCGCCTCCGCGGTGCAGCTCTTCGACTCCTGGGTCGGCGCCCTCGCCCCGGCCGACTACCGCCGCCATGTGATGCCCGCCTCCAGCAAGGTCTTCGACGCGGTCGCCGGCTACGGCGTGCCGCGCATCCACTTCGGAGTGGGCACCGGCGAGCTGCTCGGCCTCATGGGCGAGGCGGGCGCGGACGTCGTGGGCGCGGACTGGCGGGTGCCGCTGGACGAGGCCGCCCGGCGGGTCGGCCCCGGCAAGGCGATCCAGGGCAACCTGGACCCGGCCGTGCTCTTCGCCCCGCGTGAGGCGGTGGAGGCCAAGGCGGCCGACGTCCTGGAGGCGGCCCGCGGACTGGAGGGGCACGTCTTCAACCTCGGGCACGGGGTGCTGCCGACGACGGAGCCGGAGGCGCTGACGCGGCTGGTGGAGTTCGTGCACGAGCGGACGGCGCGCTAGGGGTGTTCGGGGCCGGACGGGCCGAATGGCCCGTCCGGCGTTTGAGGACGCGCGCCGCAGGCGCGCTCGGGGGGTGCGGGGGCTTGCCCCCGCAAGAAGCGGTGAAGGGGAGGGACCGGGGCACCCCTCAAACCGTCAGGAAAACCGTTTCCCCCTCGCCCCGCAGCCGCACATCGAACCGATAAACCGGGCAGCCGCCCGCCCCCCGCTTCTCGGGAACGGCCAGGAGAGTCCCCCGCCGCTCCTCCGGAACCGCGGCGAGCAGCGGATCGTCCGAAGGCTCCGAGAAGTACGCCCGCGTGAACAGGTGCCGCTGGAGCCCCCGGACGTGCAGGCACACGGACACGTACGGGACACCGCCGGGCAGCAGCGTGCGCAGCACGTAGTGGCCGTCGCCGCGGGTGGCGACGCGGGCGAAGCCGGTGAACGTCAGGCCGTCGCGGCGGAGGCTGCCGGGGGCGCCCGCGCGGGAGCCGTCCGGCCCCGGCTGCCAGAACTCCAGCAGCGCCCCGGGCACGGGCGCGCCCTCGCCGTCGAGGACGAGGCCGTGCAGGGCGACCGCCCCGGGGTGCCCGGCGGGGACGAGGTCGCCGCCGCCGGGGAAGGGCAGGCCGAGCCCGGAGTACGGGCCGGACGTCTGGGACGGGGTGCCGGGTGCCGTCGGCATCAGTGCTCCCCCTCGGTCCAGGTCGCGGCCGGGCCGCCCAGCACGATGTCCCAGCGGTAGCCCAGCGCGTGGCCCGGGACGTTGAGGGCCGGGTCGTAGGAGGCGATCAGCCGCTCGCGGGCGGCGGGGTCCGGGACGGTACGGGCGATCGCGTCGTGGGCGAGCAGCGGGTCGCCCGGGAAGTACATCTGGGTCACGAGCCGTTGGGCGAAGGCCGTGCCGAAGAGCGAGAAGTGCAGGTGCGCCGGGCGCCAGACGGAGGAGCGGTCGTCCTGGGGGTAGGCGCCGGGCCGGATGGTGGTGAAGCGGTAGCGGCCCTCGTCGTCGGTGAGGCAGCGGCCCGCGCCGGTGAAGTTGGGGTCCAGCGGGGCGGGGTGCCGGTCGGCCGGGTGGGCGTAGCGGCCCGCCGCGTTGGCCTGCCACAGCTCGACGAGCTGGCCGCGCACCGGACGGCCGTGACGGTCCGTCACACACCCGCGGACGGTGATGCGTTCGCCGATCGGCTCGCCAGGGTGCTGCCGGGTCAGATCGGAGTCGTAGGGGCCCACGTCGGCGATGCCGAAGACCGGGCCGGTCAGTTCGACCGCGTCGGGATCCGACAACAGGGGCACCGGCGGGTGCTGGGGCCGTCTCTGCGGTATGCCCCCGTACGGGGCCGGCGCGGTGTCGAAGGGTGCCGTCATGGGCTGTGGCTACCCAGGGGCGGCCGGGGCGACCCGCGCGGCCGTCAGACGACGGGCGCGTCCATCGGCAGCCCCGCGTAGTTCTCGGCGAACTCGGCGGCGGCCGCCGTGCCGTGCGCGAGCCGGTCGAGCCGGGTCCCGCGCAGCCGCCGGTCGTAGGAGTCGTCGTCCGGCCCCGGGTGCAGCAGGACCGTCATGGCGTGCGAGAACTGCTGCACCTGCCACACCCGGCGCAGACAGAGCTCCGAGTACCGGTCCAGGAGCGCGGTCGAGCCGGTCCGCCGCCGGTGGGCGAAGCCCCGGGCCATGGTGACGACGTCCGCGACGGCGAGGTTGAGGCCCTTGGCGCCGGTGGGCGGGACGAGGTGGGCGGCGTCACCGGCCAGCAGCAGCCGGCCGAGGCGCATCGGCTCGACCACCTGGCCGCGCAGCGGGATGACGCTCCGGTCGGTCACCGGGCCCTGCTGGAGCGGCCGTTCCGCCACGGCCAGCCGGGCGTCGAGCTCGGCCCAGAGCCGGTCGTCGGGCCACTCGTCCGGCTTGGTGCCGGCCGGGACCTGGAGGTAGAGCCGGGAGACGGCCGGCGACCGCATGCTGTGGAGGGCGAAGCCGCGCTCGTGGGAGGCCAGGACCAGCTCGTCGGAGGAGGGCGGGGCGTCGGCGAAGACGCCCAGCCACGCGTAGGGGTAGGTCCGCTCGTACAGCCGGGCGCGGCCGGAGGCGAACGCGGTCCTGCGGGCGACGCCGTACGAGCCGTCGCAGCCCGCCACCCAGTCGCACTCCAGCGTCTCCTCGCGCCCCCGGTGGGTGTAGCGCAGCACGGGCCGGTCGCCTTCGGTTCCGTCCACGGAGGTCACCGGGGCGCCGAAGAGCAGGGGCGTTCCGTCGGCCTCCGCGAGCGCGGTCAGGTCCTTGACGATCTCGGTCTGCGGGTACAGCGTGTTGGCCCGGCCGCCGGTCAGCGACGCCACGTCGAACCGGTGCGCGCGGTCCCCGTGGCGCAGCTCGAAGCCGTCGTGCCGTACGCCCTCCCGGTCGAGCCGGGAGGCGGCGCCGCAGGCCCGGAGGACGTCCACCGTCCCCTGTTCGAGGAGGGCGGCCCGCTGCCGCCGCCCGACGTGCGCCCGGTCGCGCGCCTCCAGCACCACGCAGTCGACGCCCGCCCGGCGCAGCAGCCGGGCGAGCAGGAGGCCGGCGGGGCCGGCCCCGATGATGCCGACGGTGGTGCGCATGCGCGATGCCTCTCCAGAATCCGGTGCGGGCGACGGCGGGCCGCGGCACCGCCGGGGTCAGCGTTCCAGCACCAGTGCCTGGCCCTGGCCCACGCCGATGCAGAGAGCCGCCACCCCGGTGCCGGAACCGGCGGCCGCGAGCTGATGGGCGACCGTACCGGCCAGCCGGGCGCCGGAACACCCCAGGGGATGCCCGATGGCGAGCGCCCCGCCCCGCCGGTTCACCAGGTCGGGGTCGAGTTCCGGCCACTCCGCGAAGCATCCCAGGACCTGCGCGGCGTAGGCCTCGTTGAGCTCGAAATGTGTCAGGTCGGCGAAGGAGCGTCCGGCCCTGGCCAGCGCCCGGCGCACCGCCTCGACCGGGCCCAGCCCGTAGAGATCCGGCTCAGTGCCGGTGACGGCCGAGGCCCGGATCCGCGCCAGCGGCTCGCGGCCCGTCTCCCGCAGCCCCTCCTCGTCGCAGAGCAGCAGGGCCGCAGCGCCGTCGTTGAGCGGGCAGGAGTTGCCGGGTGTGACCGTGCCGCCGTCCGTCCGGAAGGCCGGCTTCAGCCGGGCCAGGGCCTCCGCCGACGTGGTGTCGCGGATGCTCTCGTCCCGGGCCAGGTCCACGTCCGGCAGGAACGCGACCTCGTCGGCGAAGGCGCCGTCCTTCCAGGCCCGCGCCGCCTTCTCGTGGCTGGCGAGGGCGTAGGCGTCCTGCGCCTCGCGGCCGATGCCGTGCTTGTCGGCGATCAGTTCCGCGCCCTCGCCCAGGGAGACCGTCCACCGCGCGGGCATCGCAGGGTTGGTCATCCGCCAGCCGAGCGTCGTCGAGTACAGCTCCTGGTGGCCCGCCGGGAAGGCGCGCCCGGGCTTGGGCAGCACCCAGGGGGCGCGGCTCATGGACTCCACGCCGCCCGCCACCACCACCGACGCGTC
The DNA here is from genome assembly GCF_013055795.1 of Streptomyces sp. I05A-00742. Taxonomy (GTDB): domain Bacteria; phylum Actinomycetota; class Actinomycetes; order Streptomycetales; family Streptomycetaceae; genus Streptomyces. Next base: position 76,040 of record NZ_JABETO010000002.1, on the reverse strand, counting down.
GCCGACGGCGATCGCCCGGTACGCCTGGACGACGGCCTCCAGACCGGAGGCGCACAGCCGGTTGACCGTCGACCCGGGCACGGTCACCGGCAGGCCCGCGAGCAGCACGGCCATCCGGCCCACGTTGCGGTTCTCCTCGCCCGCGCCGTTGGCGTTGCCGAGCACGACCTCGTCGATCCGCGCCGGGTCGAGCGCGGGGGCCCGGCCCACCAGCGTCCGGACGACGTGGGCGGCCAGGTCGTCGGGGCGGACGCCGGCGAGGGCGCCGCCGTATCTGCCGACGGGGGTGCGGACGGCGTCGACGACGTACACGTCCCGGATGCGGTCGTTCATGGGGTCTCCGTAAGCGGTCGGGCGGACGGCGGAGCTCGGTGAACGGCCTTCCCTCGGTCCCTACTGACCGTTCGGTCGAGAGTCTTCGCGGGCGCCCCGGGCGTGTCAATGGGGTGTGGAGAAGCGGCCCCGGGACGTCTGAGACAGTGGGCCCATGAGCGAAGTCCACACCCACGCGCACCATGTCGCCGTCGTCGGCGGCGGCATCTCCGGGCTGACGGCGGCCCTCCGGCTGCTGGAGAGGGGCGTGCGCGTCACGGTCCTGGAGGGCTCGGGGCGCCTGGGCGGGAAGCTGCTCGCCGGAGAGATCGCCGGCGTCCCCGTGGACCTGGGTGCCGAGTCGATGCTCGCCCGGCGTCCTGAGGCGGTCGAGCTGGCCCGGGACGTGGGCCTCGGCGCCCGGCTCCAGGCGCCCGCCACCACCACCGCCGGCGTGTGGACCCGCGACGGACTGCGGCCGCTGCCCAAGGGCCACATGATGGGCGTCCCCGGAGACCTCGCGGCGCTCGCCGCCTCCGGGGTGCTCTCGGAGCAGGGCCTGGCCGCGGTCGCCCGCGACGCCGAACTGCCGCCCACCGAGATCGGCGAGGACATCGCCGTGGGCACCTACGTGGCCGAACGGCTCGGCCCCGAGGTCGTCGACCGGCTCGTCGAACCGCTGCTCGGCGGGGTCTACGCGGGCGACGCCTACCGCACCTCCCTGCGGGCCGCCGTCCCCCGGCTCTTCGAGGCCGCCCGCACCCACCGCTCGCTCACCGAGGCCGTCCGCGCGCTGACCGCCTCCGTCACGCCGCAGGCCGGAGCGGTCTTCGCGGGCATCGACGGCGGGGTCGGCCTGCTGCCGCTCGCCGTCGCGGACGCCGTGCGCGCGGCCGGCGGCGAGATCCGCGTGTTCACCCCGGTCGCCGGGCTGGCCCGGCACGGCCACGGCTGGCGGCTGGACCTGGGCCACTCCGCCCTGGAGGTGGACGGCGTCGTCCTCGCCACGCCCGCGCCCGCCGCGGCGCGGCTGCTCGCCGGCCCGGTGCCCGCGGCCGCCGCCGAGCTCGCCGGCGTCGAGTACGCGTCCATGGCCCTCGTCACCCTGGCCTTCCGCCGCGCCGACGTGGCCGGGCTGCCGCGCGGCAGCGGCTTCCTCGTACCGCCCGGCGACGGACGGCGGATCAAGGCGTCCACCTTCGCGAGCAACAAGTGGGGCTGGATCGCCGCCGCCGACCCCGGCGTCTTCGTGCTGCGCACCTCCGTCGGCCGGTACGGGGACGAGCGCGACCTGGGCCGGGACGACGCCGACCTGGTCCGGCTGTCGCTGGCGGACCTCGGCGAGGCGGTCGGCCTGGACGCCGTGCCGCTGGCGAGCCGGGTGACCCGCTGGGACCACGGCCTGCCGCAGTACCCCGTCGGCCACCTCGCGCGCGTCGCCCGCGTCCGCGAGCAGGTGGGCCGCCTGCCCGGGCTGCGGATCTGCGGCGCCGCCTACGACGGCGTCGGCATCCCGGCGTGCGTCGGCGACGCCCGCCGGGCGGCCGAGGAACTCATCGCGACCCTGCCCGTGGGCGCCGTCGGCGCGGGGGGACAATAGGGGGCATGACGACTGACGCCCAGAAGACCCCGAACGCCGGCAAGAAGGCCAAGGACCTCAACGAGGTCATCCGCTACACCCTCTGGTCGGTGTTCAAGCTGCGCGACGTGCTCCCCGAGGACCGGGCCGGCTACGCCGAGGAGGTCGAGGAGCTGTTCGCGACGCTCGCCAAGGACGACGTCACCGTCCGCGGCACGTACGACCTCTCCGGGCTCCGGGCCGACGCCGACGTGATGATCTGGTGGCACTCGGAGACCTCGGACGCGCTCCAGGACGCGTACAACCGCTTCCGCCGCACCCGCCTCGGGCGGGCGCTGGAGCCGGTGTGGTCGAACATGGCGCTGCACCGCCCCGCCGAGTTCAACAAGTCGCACATCCCGGCGTTCCTCGCGGACGAGACGCCGCGCGACTACGTCAGCGTCTACCCCTTCGTGCGCTCGTACGACTGGTACCTGCTGCCGGACGAGGACCGCCGCCGCATGCTCGCCGACCACGGCAAGATGGCCCGCGGCTACCCGGACGTCCGGGCCAACACGGTCGCCTCCTTCTCGCTGGGCGACTACGAGTGGATCCTCGCCTTCGAGGCGGACGAGCTGTACCGGATCGTCGACCTCATGCGCCACCTGCGGGCGTCCGAGGCGCGGATGCACGTCCGCGAGGAGGTCCCGTTCTACACGGGCCGCCGCAAGGCCGTCGCCGACCTGGTGGCCGGGCTGGCCTGAGCCGGCCCGATCCGGCCCGGTCCCGGAAACGCCGGACGGGCCGGTCTCCCGGCCCGTCCGCGTGCTTCCCGCGGGTGCGCGCTCAGCTCGCCCGCGGCTCCGGGCGCCCCGCGCACGTGGTGCGCCGGCTCGGAAGCACCCCTGTGAGCAGGTACTTCTCGAAGTAGCCGTTGACGCAGGCGTTCGGCCCGCCCCCGATCCCGTGCGTGCCCGCGCCCCGCTCGGTGACCAGCGCCGCCGAGCCCCGCAGCCGGCGCAGCAGTTCCAGGGCCCCCGAGTACGGGGTGGCCGCGTCCCGTTCGGCGGCCAGCAGCAGGACCGGCGGGAGGGCCTTGCGGGCCGTGCCGACGTCGAGCGGGCGCTGCCGGGGCACCTTCCAGTAGGCGCACGGCAGGTTCATGAAGGCGTTGCTCCACGTCTCGAAGGGCGCCCGCCGGGCGAGGTGGTCGTTGTCCCGCTCCCACCGCGACCAGGAGCGCGGCCAGGGCGCGTCGTTGCACTCGACGGCCGTGTAGACGGCGTTGCCGTTCTCGGCGGCCGGCGCCCCGGCCGCACTGGGCGAGGCGAGCGCGACCAGCGGCCGTTCGTCGCCGCGCAGGTAGGCGCTGAGCGCCCGCGCCCCGGACGCCCAGGCGCTGTCGGTGTAACCGGCCTTGACGAACACGCCCTGGAGCTGACCGGGCCCGACCTTGCCGCCGGCCGCCCGGCGGCCCAGCCGCTCGACGGCCTTGTGGTACGAGGCCAGCACCTCGCGCTCGGTGCGGCCCAGGTGGTACACCGCGTGGTGCCGGGCCGCCCAGCGGCGCCAGTCGTACCAGCGGCGTTCGAACGCGGCGGACTGGTCGAGGTTGTTCCGGTACCAGATCTTCTGCGGGGACGGGTTGACGACGCTGTCGAAGACCATCCGCCGGACGTGCCCGGGGAAGAGCGTCGCGTAGACGGCGCCGAAGTACGTGCCGTACGACGCCCCGACGAAGTTGAGCCGCTGCTCGCCGAGGGCGGCGCGCAGCACGTCGAGGTCGCGGGCGTTGTTGCGGCTGGTGAAGTGCTTCAGGTCGGGGCCCGACCTGCGGAGGCAGCCCTGCGCGTACGCCTTCGCCCTGGCGATCTGCCGCTTCTTGTAGGCGGCGGTGGGGTGTTCGGGCGCCTCGCTCGGGCCCCGGCCGTAGCCGGCCGGGTCCGCGCAGGACAGCGGCGCGGAACGGCCGACGCCGCGTGGCGCGTAGCCGATGAAGTCGTACGCCTCGGCGAGCTTGCGCCACTGCGACAGCCCGGCCAGCAGGGGGAAGATCATGCCGGAGCCGCCGGGACCGCCCGGGTTGAAGACCAGGGCACCCTGCCGCACGGAGCGGCTGCCGAGGGCGTGGCCCCGGCTGACGGTGAGGCTGATGTGTTTGCCGTTGGGGCGGGCGTAGTCCACCGGGACGGAGAACGTGCCGCACTCCACCGGCGCGGGCAGGCCCTCGGCGGCCGGGCAGGCGCCGAACGCGATGCCCTTGGCCGCGGCCCGTTCGGCGGCCAGGACCACGCCGCGGGCCTCGGCGGGGCTGTCGGGGTTTCCGGGGATTCCCGGGGTTCCGGGGACGAGCGCCCCGGTGCCATGGGCGGCGGCCGGGGCGGAGGCGGTGGCGGTGAGACCGGTGAGGCCGGTGAGGAGGAGGGATCCGACGGTTCCGTAGAGGGCGACTGCGCGCACTGGCGTCCCTTCGTGTCTATTTGTGACAAAAGGGATATTTGATTGACGGCCCGGCGAAGTAAAGGACCCGGCCCCGATGTCGGCCGCGTTGTGCCCGAAGAGGTGGCGGTGGAACAGCCCTTCGGCGCCCGGCGGCGGCCTCAGTAGCGGTGGGCTGCCAGCGTCTCGGCGAGGGCGGCGCGCAGTTCTGGGTCGCGCAGGGCGCGGCGGCCCCGGACGGCGAGCGTGGTCAGCAGGCCCTGCTCGTCCCGGGCGCCGGCCGGGTGGACGACTGGCGCGTGGTCCAGCAGGGCCCGGCCGGCGGGGGAGGCCCAGTGCGTCTCCGGGTTCACCTCGTAGTGGGCGATCGCCAGGCATCCGCCCGTCAGCACCAGCGGCAGGACGAGCCAGCCGACGGCCTGCCCGAACGCCGCGCCGTCCGGCAGGGTCAGCAGGGTGGCCGCCGCGGTCAGCACCGACAGCGCGCAGGCCGCCCGGACCTGCCGGACCGCCGCGGACACCTCCCGGCGGACCTGCGCGGGCACCGCCAGGCCGGCCGTCGTGAGCCGGTCGGCGAGGGTGCGCACCGCGTCGGCAGCGCCGTGGGCGACACGGATCTGCGGGACGGGGGACTGGCCCCCGGGGCCTATCGCCGTGATCACCGAGCGTTCGACCTCGTCCCGGCCGACCGGGTCGACGACCGTCGCCCACCCCGTACGGGCCAGCAGCAGCCGCCGCTGGCGGGCCATCGAGACCAGTGTGAGGTCCGTTACCCGGTGCGGGCCGCCGCTCAGGAACGCCGTCTCGTACAGCGTCAGCACATCTATCCCGGCGGCGGCCGGGCTCAGCCGGGGACGGGCGGCGGCCACCGCGGCGGAGCACAGCCGGGCACAGGCGGCGACGGCGACGGCACAGGTGACGATCAGCAGGACGACCCACATACGGGTGTTCTACTCGACGGGCCGCCCCGTGCGCACCTCCGTTCCCGGAATCCGTCACCCGCTGTTCCGGAGCGCCGAGTCCTTCGGAACAGCGGGTGACGATCGGCTGGACCCGGGCCGGAGCCCGTCCCGCTGCGGCAAGATGGCGGGTGGGGGTGATGGCGTGCGCGAGCGGCCGGGATCGGGACCGGGAACGGGAGCCAAGAGCGGAGCCGTCGGGAAGAGGTACGACCCGGACCGGCTGTTCCTGCCGCCCGACGACGACCTCGCCCCCAACCGCCCCGGTGAGACCCTCCGCGCCCGGCTCGACGCGTCCCCCTCCGGCCGCGGCACCCTCCTGCTGGCCCGGCTGCTGGGCCGCCGTCCCGTGGAGGACCGCTGGCGCAGGGCCCTGGCCGCCGAACAGCTCGTCGGCGCCGCCCTGGACGCCCTGGCCCCCGGCGGCTGGGAGGTCGTGCACTCCGTCCTGCTGCCCGGCGACGCCGTCGTCCCGCACCTGCTCATCGGGCCCGGCGGCGTCTTCTCCGTCCTCGTCGAACCGACCCGCCGGGCCCCGGCCCGCGTGGACGGCGCCCTGATCCGCGTCGCCGGTGAGCGACACCCCCGCCCCACCGTCCGCCACGCCCGCCAGAGCGCGGCCCGCGCCTCCCTCGCCCTCACCCGCGGCTGCGGCTTCCCGGTTCCGGTGGGTCCTGTGGTGGTCCTGGTCGGTGCCGCGGACGTGGATGTCACGGATGCCCCGGAGGATGTCCGGGTTCTGATGGAGCATCAGGTTCCGGGGCTGGGGGCGCTTGGGGGAGCGCTTCACCCCGACCGTGTGGACCGTGTCCATACGGTGGCGCGTGACCGCCGCCTCTGGCTGCGTTGCTGAGCGGTCATCGGCGGGGACGTGGACGCTGGGGCCGGGGGCCTTCGGTGGCGCGCTTCACTGTGGACGCGTGCCCCGTGGCAGGACGGTCGGCGGCGACCGCCGCCTTCGACTCCGCTGCTGAGTTGGGGTCGGCGGGATGGGACGTCGGGGTCGGGACCGAGTTCACGGGGTGGTCTGTGACCGTCACCTCTGACTGCGCTGCTGAGCTGCGGTCGGTGGGGGTGTGACGCCGGGGGTGAGTCCTGGGTGGCGTGCTGCGTCCGCCGGGTGGGGTGTGTCCGGGTGGTGGCGCGTGGCCGTCGTCTCCGGCTGCGTTGCCGAGCGGTCATCGGCGAGGACTCGGACGCTGGGCCAGGGGTCTTCGGCGGCGCGCTTCATCTGGACGCGTGCCCCGTGGCCGGACGGTCGGCGGCGACCGCCGCCTCCGGCTGCGCTGCTGGGCCCGCGGTCGGCGGGATGCGGGGCCGCGGTTGAGTCCATGGCGGCGCGCTGTACCCGCCGGGTGGGCCATGCCCACGCGGTGACCCCGGGCCGCCAGCCCCTCCGGCTCCGCCGCCGGTTCGCTGTCGGTGCGGGTGCGGACGGACGGGTGAAGTCCGGGCGGCGCGCTCTCCGCGCGGCCGGGTGGCGCCGCTCGTGGCGTGGAGCGCTGCCTACGATGGCGGCTCGCGAGACGGTGGCGCCCGGACGGGCCCGTGGATCCGGGAGGCGCGGTGGGTGTGGTGGGCCGGTGCGGGGGAGTGCCCCTGGACCGGCCCTTCGCGGTCCCCGGGCGTGCGGGGTGCGGGATTCGCGTGACGTCCCGTCGGGCGGTCCTCGGTGCCGGTGCTCTCTCGCTCGTCCTCTGCGCGTGCGGTGCGGCGTCCCGGCAGCCGGTGGCCGGTCCGGACGCCGCCGGGGAGCCCGCCGCCGTCACCGTCGACGTCTCGCCGGGCGGCTGCGGGCGGGGGTGGGCGTCGGGGCGGGCCGGGGTCCGGACGTTCGCGGTGCGCAACACCGCCGCCGGGCCCGTGGAGGCCCGGCTCCAGGAGGCCAGGACCGGGGCGGTCCTCGGTGAGGTGGAGGGTGTCGCCCCCGGTACCGCCCGGCAGTTGACGGCGAGGATCGGCGCCGGCACGTACACCTTCGTCTGCCTGCCCGACGACGGCGACCCCGGTACCGGGCCCGTCGTCCGGGTCACCGGGCGCGGCGTGTCCGGGCCCGCCGTCGTCCCCGTCACCCGCGGCGAGCTGATCCCGGCCGCCCTCGCCTACCAGCGGTGGGCCGGACGCGAACTCCGCGGCGTGGACGGGGCGGTCCGCCGGCTGCGGGACGAGGTCGACGCCGGCCGGTGGGAGCGCGCCAGGGCCGCCTGGCTCGTCGCCCACCTCCGCTATCTGCGCCTGGGCGCCGCCTACGGCGCCTTCGGCGACCTGGGCGAGGCCGTCGACCGGACCGCGGCCGGCCTGCCAGCCGGCCTCCGCGACCCGCGCTTCACCGGCTTCCACCGCGTGGAGCACGGCCTGTGGCACGGCGAACGCGGACCCGCCCTGCGTGCTGCCGCCCACCGCCTCGCCGCCGACGTCCGCGCCCTGCGCGACGACTGGGGCGTGCGGGGCGCCCGTATGGACCCCGCCGAGCTCGGTCGGCGGGCCCACGAGGTCGTCGAGGACGCCCTCCTGCGCGACCTCACCGACCGTACCGACCACGGCAGCGGCACCTCCCTCGCCGCCGCCCGCGCCCGGCTCGACGGCGCCCGCCGGGCCCTCGCCCCGCTGCGCCCCCTGCTCCGCGCCCGCCACATCGACACCACGGCCCTCGACCGCCGCCTCGACCGCGCCCGGCACACCCTGGACCGCCATCACCGGGGCGCCGGCTGGACCCCGCTCGCCCGGCTCGGCCGCGCCGACCGGGAGGCGGTCGACGCCCGGTTCGGCGACCTGGCCGAGCGGCTGGCGTCGGTGGCGGCGGTGTGCGACGTGAGGAGGGTGCCGTGATCACCGTGACCAGTGTGATCTCCGGGAGACTGCCGTGACCGCCGTCCGCCGCCGTCGCTTCCTGGGCGGTGCCGTCGTCGGCGCGGCGTGCGCCGTGGCGGGACCGGCCGCCGCGCGGCACGGCACCCGAGTGCCCTTCCACGACGCGCGGCAGCGGGCCGTCCTGACGCCGCCCGCCCGCTGCACCGCCTTCACGGCCTTCGACGNGGGCGGTGCCGTCGTCGGCGCGGCGTGCGCCGTGGCGGGACCGGCCGCCGCGCGGCACGGCACCCGAGTGCCCTTCCACGACGCGCGGCAGCGGGCCGTCCTGACGCCGCCCGCCCGCTGCACCGCCTTCACGGCCTTCGACGTCACCGCCGAGAACCCGGCCGAACTCACCGATCTGCTGCGGACGGTCACCGAACGGGCCCGCCTCCTCACCACCGGCGGCACCCCGCCGCCCACGGGCATCACCGCGCCGCCCGCGGACTCCGGCCTCCTGGGGCCCCGCGTACCGGCGGAGGACGCCGTCCGCGTCACCGTCTCCGTCGGGGCCTCGCTCTTCGACGGCCGGTACGGACTGGCCGGCCGTGCGCCGCGCAGGCTGCGGCCCATGCCGGTGTTCCCCGACGACGACCTCGACCCGGCCTGGTGCCACGGCGACCTCGCCGTCCAGTTCTGCGCCGACAGCCCGGACACGGTCCTGCACGCCCTGCGCGACCTCGCGCGGCACACCCGGGGAGCGATGCAGATCCGCTGGCGCCTCAACGGTTTCACCGGCCCGCCCCGCCCCTCCGGCACCCCCCGCAACCTCTTCGGCTTCAAGGACGGCACCGCCAACCCCGACCCGGCCGACGCCCGGCTGATGGACCGTCTGGTGTGGACGGGACCGGGGACGGGACCGGGACCGGACGAGCCCGGATGGGCGGCCGGGGGGACGTACCAGGTCGTCCGCCTGATCCGGATGCACGTCGAGTTCTGGGACCGCGTCACGCTGACCGAGCAGGAACGGCTCCTCGGCCGCGCCCGCGACACCGGCGCACCGCTCGACGGCGAGCGGGAGGACGACGTCCCGCGGTACGCGCACGACCCCGAGGGCGAGGTGATCCCCCTGGACAGCCACATCCGCGCGGCCGACCCGCGCACCCCGGGCACCCGCGGACAGCGCCTGCTGCGCCGCTCGTACAGCTACGACCGGGGGACGCGGACCGACGGCGACCTCGATGTGGGCATGCTCTTCTGCTGCTACCAGCGGGACCCCGTACGGCAGTTCACCGCCGTGCAGCGGCGGCTGGCGGGCGAACCGCTCACCGACTACGTGACGCCGTTCGGCGGCGGCNGGGGACGCGGACCGACGGCGACCTCGATGTGGGCATGCTCTTCTGCTGCTACCAGCGGGACCCCGTACGGCAGTTCACCGCCGTGCAGCGGCGGCTGGCGGGCGAACCGCTCACCGACTACGTGACGCCGTTCGGCGGCGGCTGGTTCTTCGTGCTCCCCGGAGTGCGCGACCGCGCCGACTGGTTCGGGCGCGCGATGACGAGCGAAAGGCGGACCCCGGCATGACCCGCAGCGGCAGACGCGCCCGGACGACGGTGGCGGCCCTCGCCGCCGTGGCCGCCCTGGGCGCCACCGCCCCGGCGAAGGCCCCCGGGGCCGGCCCGGGCACCCCCGCCACGGCGACCCCCGTCGAACACCTGGTGGTCGTCTTCGGCGAGAACGTCTCCTTCGACCACTACTTCGCCACCTACCCGCGGGCCGCGAACACCGACGGGACGCGCTTCGTCCCGGCCCGCGGCACCCCCCGGGACATCGACAACCTCCGCACGGCGGGGCTGCTGACGCGCAACCCCAACCGGTACCCGCCCCGCCGCCTCGGCCCCGCGCAGGCCCTGACCTGCGACCAGAACCACTCCTACGGGCCCGAGCAGTACGCCGCCGACGGGGGCAGGGCCGACCGGTACGTCGAGCACACCGACTCCGGGCGGTGCTCGGGGCGCCTCTACGGCGAACCCGGGCTCGTCATGGACCACTACGACGGCAACACGGTCACCGCGCTGTGGAACTACGCCCAGCACTACGCCCTGAACGACCGGTCCTTCGGCACGACGTACGGCCCCTCCACCCCCGGCGCGGTCAACCTCGTCTCCGGGCAGACCCACGGGGTGGTCTCCACCGACCCCGCCTCCGGCAGCGAGCGGCCCCGGCAGACCCGTACGCCCGACCCGCGCGTGGTGACGGCCCCCGACGCCCATGGCGTGGGCACGCTCCTCACCGATCCGCACCCCGCCCACGACGACTGCTCGGGCGCGGACCGGACGAGCCGGAGTTCACTCGCCGCCCTCCGGGGCCGGAACATCGGTGACCTGCTGAACGCCCGGAAGGTCAGCTGGGGCTGGTTCCAGGGCGGCTTCCGGCCGAGCACCCCCTGGAACGGACGGCCGGGCCACCACGCGCGCTGCTCCGGCACCACGCACACCAACTCCGGCGGCGCGGAGGTGATCGACTACATCCCGCACCACGAGCCTTTCCAGTACTACCGCTCCACGGCCAACCCGCACCACCTGCCACCCGCCTCCCTCGCCGAGATCGGGCACGCGGGGCAGGCCAACCACCAGTACGACCTGGCCGACTTCGACGCCGTCCTGCGCACCGGCCGCCTCCCGGCGGTCAGTTTCCTCAAGGCCCCCGCCCACCAGGACGGGCACGCCGGCTACTCCGGGCCGCTCGACGAACAGCGGTTCCTGGTCACCTGGATCAACCGGATCCAGAGCGCGCCGCAGTGGAAGCACACGGCCGTCGTCCTCGCCTACGACGACTCCGACGGCTGGTACGACCACGCCTGGGCCCGGCCGCTGAACGGCTCGGGCCTCCGGGACAAGGGCCGCGGCGGCCTCCCCCTCGACGCCCCGGCCTGCCGGTCGGGCCCCGCGCCGGCCGGCCGCCACCAGGGCCGCTGCGGCCCCGGTCCCCGGCTGCCGCTGCTGGTGATCTCCCCCTACAGCAAGGTGAACGCGGTCGACCACACGCCCACCGAACAGACCTCCGTCCTCCGGTTCATCGAGGACAACTGGCACACCGGCCGCATCGGCGGCACCTCCTTCGACGCCCGCGCCGGCTCCCTGCTCAACCTCTTCGACTTCCGGCACCCGAACGGCAGGCGGGTGCTTCTCAACCCCGACGGTTCCGTGCGCTCGGCCGGGCGGATCCCGCGCTCCGTGCCGGTGGCCGAGGCCGCCACCGTGGACGCGCGGTACGTGGCCGCGGTCCGGCACACCGGGACGTCCGGGCCGCCGCGGTGGGCCCACGTCGTGGCGGCGGGGGCGGTCGTCGCGGCGGTGGTGGCGGTGCGGAGGATGCGGAAGCGGTAGGGACCGGGACGGCGACGGAGGCCGGATTCCGGGAAAATCAGGCACCGTTGTCAGACCCCCGCACTATCGTGCGAGGGTCGAAAACGAATGAGTCGTTTTCCGGGGGCGGGAAGAATTTCAGGGGTGGGGAAGCAGTTGTCCGGTTTTATGTCAGTAAATCGCCGCACAAGGGTGTCGTTGTCCGTTTCCGTTGTCGCTCTGCTCGGGGGAGCAGTCGCCTGCGGCCAGGAGACCGGAGACCGGAAGTCGGGCGGGGACTCGCCGGTGCGGGCCGTGCGGGCGGCGTACGAGAAGACGTCCGCCGCGAAGGCCGCGAAGGTCCACATGACCATGTCGGTGCCCAAGTCCGTCGACCCCAAGGACGGCGGGGACACGACGGGGGACGGGATCATGACCTGGGACGGGTCGTCCTCGTCGATGGACGTCACGATGCGCGTCCCGGAGCGCAGACGCATGATCGTCATCGGTACCGCCTTCTACGGGGAGATGCGGCCGGACGAGATGACGGACGCACCGCCGGAGATGCGCGGCAGGAAGTGGATGAAGCTGGACCTCGGAGGCCTGGCGAGCGAGCTCGGCAAGGAGCGCGGCCCGGAGGTCAGGAAGCAGATGGCCGCCGGTCTGGACGACTGGAACCAGAGCCCCGACCAGCAGATGGCCCTGCTGCTCTCCTCGTCCGACCTCCAGCATGTCGGCGAGGAGAAGGTCAACGGCGTGCGGACCCAGCACTACCGGGGCACGCTGACGCCGAAGCAGATGCTCGAAAGCAGGAAGGCGGTCCGGCTCCTCGACCAGAAGGACCGGGAGAAGGCCTACAAGAAGATGAAGCAGCAGGGGCTGGAAGGGTGCGGGACGGACGTCTGGGTGGGTGACGGCGACCTTCCGGTCCGGATGAAGGTCGAGATGAAGACCCCGAAGGGCACCGTCACGACGTCATCGGACTTCACGGACTACAGCACCCGCCACCGGGTGACCGCGCCACCGGCCAAGGAGACCGTGGACTTCGCGCGCATGCTCAAGGACGCGATGGAGAAGGCGCGGCGCGGCTGAACCGCGGGCGGGCGGAGCGGGTCAGCGGACGGCCGCGTAGGCGTACGACAATCCCTGGCGGGTCCGGGTCAGGACGCGCTTGCCGTGCAGCCGCCGCAGGATCGTCACCACCGTGCAGTAGGTGAACGCGCCCGGCAGCTCGTCCTGCACCTCGCGCGGGGTCAACGGGCCGTCGGCCCGTTGCAGCGCCGCGAGGACCTCGCACTCCAGCGCGCCGCTCGCGCTGCGGCGCCCGCGGCGCACCGCGGTGGCAGGTGTGCCCGCTCCCATGTCCTCGGTTCCTCCGGTGTCCGGCGTGACACGTCCGGCGGACGGGGTTCGTCCGTCCGGCATGGTTCGGCTGTCCGACGTGGTTCGTCGGGTCCGACAGACGAGTGTAAGGGTCCGGCGGGGGAAGCGGCCGGTCCTCGGGGGAACGCGGTCGGGAACGGTCGCGCGGTGCGGGGTTCGTCAGCCTGCTGCCGGCCGGGTGCGCGGGGCGCGGGCGCCCCGTGCGACCCGGTCACCACAGCTCGGCGCGCACCCGTCGGCCTCCCGCCATGGCGTGGACAGGAGCGGACAGGAGGAGAGCAGGAGGAGAGAGAGCCTTGCCCCCTTCGAGGTGGCGTCATGGGACTCTTCGGTGATCGCCCTGGCCGTCCTCATCGCTGTGAGCGGTCTGCTCACCCGCTGCGTGACGCAGCGGGCCGCGGCCCGCCTACGGCCGGCGGTCGCGCAGCGCGGGGTGGTCGGCGACGACCGTGCACGAGCCGGGGGCGATCTCCGTGAATCCGGCATCGCGGACGACCGGCAGTCCGCTCGTCGTCAGCTCGGCCCAGCGGGCGGGGTCCGCGGTGCGCACGGACAGGGCGAAGCCGTCCTCGCGCCAGGCCTTGCGGGCGGTGTCGTCCAGTTCCCACCACGTCAGGTGGGCGCCGTGACCGGCCTGGGCCATGGCCTTGCCGGCGGACATGTCCAGGGCCGGGTTGAGCCACAGCACCGGGCGGTCCGGGGCGGCCGGCGCGGGGGCGGCGGGGTCGTCGAGGTCGGTGCCGGAGACCTGGAGCTTCGCCAGCTCCTTGGGCCAGCCGTCGAGCGGCACCGGCGGGAAGACGCGTACCTCGGCCGAGCCGCCCGTGACCGTGATCCCCGGCAGGCCGGTGGCCTTGCGCCACTCGGCGCCGCGGGCCCGGCGGACGACCTTGCGGATCCGGGCGTCCTGCCAGCCCTGCACGGCCCGGGCCCACTCCCCGTCGCCGTCGGGCCCGGTGAGCGAGCGCTCGTCGGACAGCAGGACGAGCACCGCGCGCGCCGCCGTCTCCAGGGCGTCCGTACGGGCCGGCGGGTCGGTCTTCTCGATCCGCACCACCAGGGGCAGGACGAACTGCCGCGCGTTGTCGCGCGGGTCGGAGGAATCGGCGGGGATACCGGTTTCGGAGCTGGTCACGCGCCCAGTCTGCCAGCCGTCACCGGGAGGCCCGAGGCCGCTATGGTGATCGCGGGGACGGGGAAGGGGGATTCTGTGGAACTCCGGGACGTGGGCCGCCGGTACGGTGTGCGCGGCCGGTGGGTGCTGAGGAACGTCGATCTGCGGGTGCGGCGGGGCACGCTGCTGAGGGTCGAGGGCGGCAACGGCAGCGGGAAGTCCACCCTGCTGCGGCTGCTGGCCGGCATCGACGCCCCCAGCACCGGACGGATCACCGGCCGGCCCCGCACCGCGTACGTGCCCGAGCGGTTCCCCGCGGCGCTGCCGCTCACCGCCCTCGGCTACCTCACCCGGCTCGGCCGCGTCCACGGGCTCGGCCGGCGCGCGGCCGACCGCGCCGCCCGCGACTGGCTCGAACGCTTCGGCGCCGACGGGCACGCCCACACCCCGATGCCGGAACTCTCCAAGGGCACGAGCCAGAAGGTCGCCGTGGCCCAGGGGCTGCTCGGCCGCCCGGACCTGCTCGTCCTCGACGAGGCGTGGACCGGCCTCGACCGCGACTCCCGCGCGGTCCTCGACCGGGCCGTCCTCGACCGCGTCGCCGACGGCGCCACCGTCGTCTTCGTCGACCACGATCCCCGGCGGCTGGCCGGCGCCTGCCACGCGGTCCATCGCGTCGCGGCGGGACGGCTCGTCCCGGTGTCCCTCGGCGCGGAGGCCGTGCCCCTGTCGCCCGGACCGCGTGTTCGCGTGGAGGCGGAGGGTGCCTCCCCGCTGCCGGAGCTCCTGCCCGGCGAACCGGTCCGCGAGGCGCTCGGCGGCGCCGTCCGGTTCACCGTGGCCGCGCGGGACTCCGACGCCCTGCTCCGCGCCCTGCTCACCGCCGTGCCGCCGTGGCATGTCCGCTCGGTGACCCCCGTGCCCGCTCCGGAGGACCCGCCCCGATGACCGCGCTCCTGCGCTATCAGACCGTTCTGCTGCTGCGCTCGCACCGCTGGCTCCCGCCGCTGCTGCTGTACGCCGTCCTCCTGACGATCGGGGTGCGCGCCGGGGAGCCCGTCCTCGGCTCCTTCGGCCTCGCCGCGGGTGTGCTGCTGCCGGTGGCCGCCTGGCTGGTGCGGGTGTGCGTCACCAACGAGCCGGACGCCGCCCGGGACTGCGCCGCCGCCGCGGCCGGGCCCTGGCGCGTCCATCTCGCGGGCGTGCTGACCGCGCTGTCGGCGTCGCTCGTCCTCGCGGCGGCCGGTACCGCGGTCGTGGCGCTGATCTCCGATCCGCACAGCAGCGACCGGCGGACGGCCGTGCCGCTCGCGTCCGCCGCAGGGGCCGGGTTTCTGGCCGCCGTGAGCTGTGCGCTGCTCGGTACGGCCGTCGGTGCGCTCTGCAACCGGCCGTTGCTGCGCAGCACCGTCCGGTCGGTGCCGGCCACTGTGCTGGCCGTCTTTCTGGTGCTGCTTCCCGGGGGGTCGCCCGCTCATGCGGCTGTGACCGAGCTGGTCACCGGCTCCCGCAGTGGGACGGTTACCTGGCTGCTGCTGCCGCTTGCCGTGGCGGCTGTGTTCGCGGCGGGGGCCACGGCGGTGGCCTGTGCCTTGAGCTCCCGGCGGTAGGGCGCCCGGCGCTGCGGGTGCGGTGTATTGCCACGGCCGAGCCGGGCCGGGTATTCGCCCGGCACCGCGGCACTGTGGCGCGGCGTGGTGGGAGATGCCCCGGCCCCTCCCCCAGAGGGGGCACCCCCATTTCACCGTTTCTTGCAGGGGCTGCGCCCCCGCACCCCCTGAGCGCGCCTGCGGCGCGCGTCCTCAAACTCCCCCAGAGGGGGCACCCCCAACGGGCTGAAGTCAGCCCTCCGCCAAAGGCTTCGCGTCCCGCGCCAGGGCCGTCAGGCGGGAGATGGCGCGGAAGTACTTCTTCCGGTAGCCGCCCGCGAGCATCTCCTCGCTGAACAGCTGGTCGAAGGGGCGGCCGGAGGCCAGGACCGGGACCTCGCGGTCGTAGAGGCGGTCGGCGAGGACGACGAGGCGGAGGGCGGTGGACTGGTCGGGGATGGGCTCGACGCCGGTGAGGCAGACGGCTTGGACGCCGTCGCAGAGGGCGCCGTAGCGGCTGGGGTGGACGCGGGAGAGGTGGGTGAGGAGGGCGGGGAAGTCGTCGAGGGAGGCTCCGGCGACGGAGTGGGCGACCCGCTTGACGGTTTCGTCGTCGTGGGGGGCGGGGGCCTCGGGGAGGCCGCGGTGGCGGTAGTCCTCGCCGTCGATGCGGAGGGCGCGGAAGTGGGCGGAGAGGCCCTGGATCTCGCGGAGGAAGTCGGCGGCGGCGAACCGGCCCTCGCCGAGCTTGCCGGGGAGCGTGTTGGAGGTGGCGGCGAGCGCGACGCCCGCCTCGACCAGCTTGCCGAGCAGGGTGGAGACGAGGACGGTGTCGCCCGGGTCGTCGAGCTCGAACTCGTCGATGCAGAGCAGCCTGTGCTCGCCGAGCGTCCGCACGGTCTGCTGGAAGCCGAGCGCGCCGACGAGGTTGGTCAGCTCGACGAAGGTGCCGAACGCCTTCTGCTCCGGGGCGGCCGGTGCCGCGTGCCAGAGCGAGGCCAGCAGGTGGGTCTTGCCGACGCCGTAGCCGCCGTCGAGGTAGACGCCGCGCGGGCCGCTCGCGGCGGGCTTCGCCTCGCGCCGGAACCAGCGCCTGCGGCCGCCGTCGGCGGGGGCGCCGCCGAGCCCGGCCGCGAAGCCGGAGAGCACCCGGACGGCCTCGGTCTGGCTGGGCTGGTTCGGGTCCGGTATGTACGTGTCGAACCGCACCGCGTCGAAGCGCGGCGGCGGCACCATCTCGGCGACCAGGCGCTCGGCCGGGACGTGCGGGGCGCGCGAGGTGAGCGCGACGGGCTGTTCGCCCGTCGCGCGGGCGTCTGGGGATGCTGCGGTGGAGGACGGCACAACTCTCCAGCGTAGCCGCTGACGGGAGCGGGACGGCCGGGGGTGGAGCGAGGCATGTCACACCGGGGACGGCGAGGCGTGTCAGACTGCGGCCCATGCGACGCCTGTTCCCCCCGCCCACCGTGCCCAACGACCTGGAAGACCGCGAATGGGGGCTCGACGAGCTGGCCGACCTCTACGCGTACCCCGGGCCCCCCGCCGACGGCCGGCCCTGGCTGCGGGCCAACATGGTCTCCTCGCTCGACGGCGCCGCCCACCACGAGGGCCGGTCGCAGCCCCTCTCCTCCTCCGCCGACATGCGGATCTTCGGTACGCTGCGCGCGCTCGCCGACGCCGTCGTGGTCGGCGCCGAGACCGTACGGCAGGAGGGCTACCGCCCCGCGCGCGCCCGCGAGGCGTTCGCCGCCCGCCGTGCCGCGCTCGGCCAGTCACCGGCGCCGGTGATCGCGGTGGTGAGCGCCGGGCTCGACCTGGACTTCTCGCTGCCGCTGTTCACCGAGCCGCTGGTGCCGACGCTGGTGCTGACCGGTGAGGCCGCCCCCGCCGAGCGGCGGGACGCGGCGGCCGCGGCGGGCGTGGAGGTGGTCGTGGCCGGCGAGGGGAGGACGGTGGACGTGGCGCGCATACCGGAGCTGCTGGCCGCGCGCGGGATGCCGCGGCTGCTGACCGAGGGCGGCCCGCGGCTGCTGGGGCAGTTCGCGGCGGCCGGGGTGCTGGACGAGCTGTGCCTCTCGCTCGCCCCGATGGTCGCCGCCGGAGTGGCCCCCCGGATCGCGGGCGGTCCGCCGCTGGAGGTTCCGCGGCGGTTCGCCCTGGCCTCGGTGCTGGAGGAGGGCGGGTTCCTCTTCACCCGGTACCGGGTGGGCGAAGGAATCTGACAATCGGCGGAATTCCCTGTTCCGCTTACCGTCCGACGGGCAGAATTGTGTCGGACGCTCCCCCGGGGGCACGGGTTCGAAACAGCGGGCTCCGAGGGAGCACGCGCAGGATGGTTTCTGTGTGGGCCCGGGGCCCACGGAGGAGAAGGGCGCCGACCGTGTTCACGAGCGTATTGATGATCGAGCAGCCGCTGTCCGCGACGGACGTCGAGTTCGTCACCGGCCTGCACGACGACGACATGTCCTTCGTGGTCCTGATGCAGCCCAGAGGCGCCGAGGACCGGTTGTTGCGCGCCATCGACGACGTGGCCCTCGGGGAGCTGGAACAGGCCGTCCACGAGGCGGACGAGCCCGAGGGCGAGGCCGCGCTCCGGCCGGCCGCGCTGGCCCTGGAGCACTCGCTGCGCAGCCTGCGGGCGGCGGGCTGCGAGGCGGTGGGCCAGATCATCGACGACCACCCGCTCGACCTGCTGCGGTCCGTCGTCGAACAGACCCATGCCGACGAGGTGATCGTGCTGACCGCGCCCCATCTCGTCGAGGAGTTCTTCCACCGCGACTGGGCCTCGCGCGCCCGCCACAAGGTCGGCGTGCCCGTGCTCAAGCTGTACGCCCACGCGGACGAGGAGCGGGTCGCGGCCGAGGAGTGAGGAGTGACGCCGGCGTCCGGGGCGGCGGATCGGCCCCGCGGCCGGGACGGCCGGACCACTGGCCCTGCGGCGGCCGCCCGCCCCCGGTCCGTACGCTCGATGGGGTGAACAGCCCCGGCGCGGGGGCGGTCGCCGGGGCCCGGGCCGGGGCCCCGGGGAGCCCGGCCGCGGGGGCCGGTCCGCCCGGCACGACGGGGGCGGGCGGGACTGTCGGCGGTGGGTGCAACAATCAAGCCTGTAGCCCCAGCACCGACCCCAGGGAGCACCGTCACCATGGCACCGGCCGTCCCCCCGACGATGGACCGTCCGCACTTCATCGGCATCGGCGGCGCCGGCATGTCGGGCATCGCGAAGATCCTCGCCCAGCGCGGCGCCCGGGTCGCGGGCAGCGACGCGAAGGAGTCCGCGACCGCGGAGGCGCTGCGCGCCCTCGGGGCCACCGTCCACGTCGGGCACGCCGCGGAGCACCTCGCCGAGGACGCCACCTGCGTGGTCGTCTCCAGCGCCATCCGGCAGGACAACCCCGAGCTGGTGGCCGCCGCCGAGCGCGGCGTCCCCGTCGTGCACCGCTCGGACGCCCTCGCCCGGCTGATGGACGGGCTGCGCCCGATCGCCGTCGCCGGGACGCACGGCAAGACCACCACCACCTCCATGCTGGCCGTGGCGCTCGACGCCCTCGGCCTCGACCCGTCGTACGCCATCGGCGGTGACCTCCAGGGCCCCGGGACCAACGCCCGGCACGGCGCGGGCGAGATCTTCGTGGCCGAGGCGGACGAGAGCGACCGCAGCTTCCACAAGTACGCGCCCGAGGTCGCGATCATCCTCAACGCGGAGCTGGACCACCACGCCAACTATGCCTCGATGGAGGAGATCCACGAGTCGTTCGAGATCTTCGTGGGCCGGATCCGCCCGGGCGGCACGCTCGTCGTCGCGGCCGACCAGGAGGGCGCCCGAGAGCTGACCCGCCGGCTCGCCGGGCGCACCGGTGACGTCCGGGTCGTCACCTACGGCGAGTCCGAGGGCGCCGACGTCCGCGTCCTCGACGTCACCCCGCGCGGCCTGACCAGCGAGGTCACCGTGGCCCTCGACGGCCGTGAGCTCACCTTCGGCGTCTCCGTCCCCGGCCGGCACTACGCCCACAACGCGGTGGCCGCCCTCGCCGCGGGCGTCGCGCTCGGTGTACCGGCCGACGACCTGGCCGCCGCCCTCGGCAAGTACACCGGGGTGGGGCGCCGCCTCCAGCTCAAGGGCGAGGCCGCCGGCGCGCAGGTCATCGACTCGTACGCGCACCACCCCACCGAGATGACCGCCGACCTGGAGGCCATGCGCGGCGCCGCGGCGGACTCCCGGGTCCTGGTGGTCTTCCAGCCCCACCTCTTCAGCCGCACCCAGGAGCTGGGCACCGAGATGGGCCGGGCGCTCGCGCTGGCCGACGCCTCGGTGGTGCTGGACATCTACCCGGCCCGCGAGGACCCGATCCCCGGCGTCACCAGCGCGATGATCATCGACGCGGCGCGGGAGGCGGGCGCCGACGTGCGCGCCGAGCACGACATGGCCGCCGTCCCCGACGTCCTCGCGGGAATGGTCCGCCCCGGCGACCTCGTTCTCACCATGGGCGCGGGAGACGTCACGGACCTCGGTCCCCGGATCCTGGCCCGCCTGGAGAGCTGACCCGCGAGAGGACGTGCGGCCCATGGCCTACGAGGTCGAGAAGACGGACGAGCAGTGGCGCGCGGAGCTGTCGCCTGCGGAGTACCAGGTGCTCCGCCGGGCCGGCACGGAACCGGCGTTCCGCGGCGAGTACACGGACACCAAAA
The DNA here is from genome assembly GCF_013055795.1 of Streptomyces sp. I05A-00742. GTDB lineage: Bacteria > Actinomycetota > Actinomycetes > Streptomycetales > Streptomycetaceae > Streptomyces. Next base: position 55,863 of record NZ_JABETO010000002.1, on the reverse strand, counting down.
CAGCGGGCGTCTATTCCTGCCGCGCCTGCGGCGCCGAACTCTTCCGGTCCACCGAGAAGTTCGAGAGCCACTGCGGCTGGCCGAGCTTCTACGACCCGAAGGACTCCGACGCCGTCGAGCTCCTGGAGGACGACTCGCACGGCATGGTCCGCACCGAGGTGCGCTGCGCCCGCTGCGGGTCGCATCTCGGGCACGTCTTCGCGGGCGAGGGCTACCCGACGCCGACGGACCAGCGGTACTGCATCAACAGCATCGCCCTGCGGCTGGAGCCCGAAGCGGGCTGACGTGCTGCGGCGCCCGGCCGCCGGGCGACGGGGGACGCCGACGGCCGGACGGGCGGTGAGCGAGCGGGGCGACCCCGGTCGGGGCCGCCCGGCCGGGCGGGTGAGGGATGGCCGGGCGGCCCCTTCCGTGGCCGGGGACGAACCCCCGATCGGTCGTTTTTCAGCATGCCGTGCCCGGTGGGGCGGCGGCGACGGCCGAATGGGCCCGTACCGGAGGGCCGTTCGGCCCTGGCGGTCCGAACGGCCCGCGCGGTCAGGCCGGGCGCGGGATGTAGGCCAGCCCGTGGGCGCCGGGCTCGCCCCGCTTGGGGACGTCCAGCCGGGCCACGGTCCGCAGCGTCTCCAGGTCGACGATGTCGACGGTGGACGAGACGACGCAGGACACGTAGGCGAGCCGCCCGTCGGGCGACGAGGTGATCGTCAGCGGGAAGCGCCCCACCTCGACCTCGCCCAGCCGTTCGCGGGTGGCGGCGGAGAACACCGTGAGGCGCCCCGGGGCCTGGCGGCCGAGCGCGGAGTCCGGGTCGGGTCCGGCGCGCAGTTCGCCCGCGAGCAGCTTTCCCGTCGACGTGAGGTGCACCGGCATGACGAGGCCCTCCGTCGGCAGCAGGCCGACGACGGACGCCGTCCGGGCGTCGACGACCCGGATTCCGGTGGCCGGCCGCTTCCCGGCGGGGGCGGAGAAGGAACCGGCGTAGGGCGAGGCGACGAAGGCGTGCGTGCCGTCGTCGGAGACGGCGAGTCCCTCGCTGCCCGGTACTTCGGCCTTCCCGGTGAGGACCCCCTTGTCGAGGTCGACGACCGACACGAACGGCGCCTCCTTGTTGGTGGCGTACCCCGTCGTGCCGGCCGGGTCGATGGCGAACCAGTGGGGGCCGGGCGCGTCCGTGTCGATCCTGCCCACGGGCCGCCGGGTCGCCGTGTCGATCACCACGACGCCGCCGGGCCGGTCCGCCGAGCCCTCCACGCTGACGTAGAGGCGGCCTCGCGCCGTGTCCAGCGCCAGCCCGTGCGGGCCGTGTTCCGGGGCGAGGTCGACGACCTCGACGACGCGGCGGGTGCCGGGGTCGATGACGGTCAGCTCGGTGCGCCGGCCGCTGTTCGCGTGGTAGTAGCCCGAGTGGTAGGCGGATGTGCACCACAGCAGCCGCTGTACGGGGTCGAAGCACAACTCGTGCGGTTCGGCGAGGACGTCCAGGGTGTCGAGCAGCCGGTCGGAGGCGGCGTCGAAGAACGAGATCGTGGGCCCGCTCTGACTGACGACGGCCAGGACATCGCCGTCCCGGCCGGCGCGGGGGGATTGCTGCACAGAGAACTCCGTGAAGGGTGAGGCGTTTTCGTGGACACCTCCACTCTCCGTACGCGTGGATTCCGGAACAATGCAAAGATGAGCACGGAGTTATTGCGTCAGACGTAAAGGTGCAGGTCAGGAGCGTCCATGGATCTCAATCTGCTGCGGATCCTGGACGCCCTGCTCCAGGAGAACAGCGTGACCCGTGCCGCGGAGCGGCTCGGTACCTCCCCCGCGGCGGTCAGCCGCTCACTGGCCCGGCTCCGCCGCGCCGTCGGCGACCCGCTGCTGGTCCGCGCGGGCCAGGGGATGGTCCCGACGCCGCGCGCCGCGGAACTCCGGGAGGAGGTGGGCGCGTTGCTGCGCGGCTGCGACGACGTCCTGCGGCCCGGGGCCGGGTTCGATCCGGCGCGTCTCCGGCGCACGTTCACCGTGCAGGCCGCGGACCTGCTCCTGGCGGGGCTGGCCGGGACCCTGACCGAACGGATCCACGCGGAGGCCCCGCACGTGGACGTGGTCTTCCTGCCGGAGGCGGAGGAGGGCGGCCCGGCGCTCCGGCAGGGCCGGGTGGACGTCGAACTGGGCGTCCTCGGGCACCTGGACCCGGAGATCCGGACCCGGCCGCTCACCCGGATTCCGCTGGTCGGGATCGCCCGCAGCGGTCATCCCCTCTTCCGCGGACGGATCACCCCCCGCCGGTTCGCCGCGGCCGACCACATCGGCATCTCCCGGCTCGGCAAGCGCGTCGGGCCCATCGACAGCGCGCTCGCCGAACTGGGGCTGCGGCGTCGGACGGCGGTCGTCGTCCCCAGCCACACGGGCGCGATGATGCTCGCCCGGGAGACCGACCTCGTCGCGCTCACCCTGGCCGACTGGCTCCCCGACGCCGTCTCCGCGCTGGGGCTGCGCACTTTCCCCGTCCCCCTCGACCTGGAACCCCTCGACCTCGGCATGGCCTGGCACCCGCGCAACGCGCACGACCCGGGGCACCGCTGGTTCCGTGACCACGTGGCGGCCGCGGTCCTGGACCCGGCGGGCTCCCGGGGGAGTGCGGCGCCGTGACGCGTCAGCCGCCCGTCCGCAGCACGGCCGCCGACTCCGGCGACAGCCGGAGGCGTCCGCTCCGGCCGGGGGCCGGCACCGGTCGCCAGGCGGCCAGGACCTCCGTGCCCGCGGGCACCGGGCGTTCGGCGGGGACGCGGCCGAGGTTGACGACGACGAGCAGGGGGCCGCGCCGGAAGGTGACACAGCGGTCCGCGTCCACCGCCGGGTCCGTGCCGGTCCAGTCCGGGTCGGTGAGCGCCGGTTCCGCGTGCCGCAGGGCGATCAACTGCCGGTACCAGCCGAGCAGTTCGGCGTGCGGGGTGCGGCCCGGCTCGTCCCAGTCGAGGCAGGAGCGCAGCCGGGTGGCCGGGTCCTGGGGGTCGGGGATCTCCTCCGCGGCCCAGCCGTGCGCGGCGAACTCCCGCCGCCTGCCGCGCCGTACGGCCTCGGCGAGCTCCGGGTCCCGGTGGTCCGTGAAGTACTGCCACGGCGTCCTGGCCCCCCACTCCTCGCCCATGAAGAGCATCGGCGTGAACGGCGCGCACAGCACCAGCGCGGCGGCGCAGGCGAGCAGGCCGGGGGAGAGCCCGGCGGCGAGCCGGTCCCCGAGCGCCCGGTTGCCGACCTGGTCGTGCGTCTGCGCGTAGCCGAGCAGCCGGTGGGCGGGGGTGGCGCCCGGGTCCAGGGGCCGCCCGTGCGGCCGGCCGCGGAACGAGGAGCGGGTGCCGTCGTGGAAGAAGCCGCCGCGCAGCGTCTTGGTGAGGGCGTGCCCCGGGTCGGCCGCGAAGTCCGCGTAGTAGCCCTGCGACTCGCCGGTCAGGGCGGTGTGCAGGGCGTGATGGAAGTCGTCGTTCCACTGGGCGTGCAGGCCGAGGCCGCCGGCCTCCCGCGGGGTGACCGTGGCGGGGTCGTTGCGGTCGGACTCCCCGACGAGGAACAGCGGCCTGCCCAGGCGTCCGGCCAGGTCGTCCACGGCGGCGGACAGCTCGGCGAGGAAGTGCCGCGGACCGTCGTCCACCAGCGCGTGCACGGCGTCCAGCCGCAGTCCGTCGAGCCGGTAGTCCGCCAGCCAGGCCAGGGCGCTGCCGATGAAGTACGCCCGGACCTCCGCGGAGCCCGGCCCGTCGAGGTTCACCGCCGTTCCCCACGGCGTGTGGTGGCGGTCGGTGAAGTACGGGCCGAACGCGGGGAGATGGTTGCCCGACGGTCCGAGGTGGTTGTGCACCACGTCCAGGACCACCCCGAGTCCGTGCCCGTGCGCCGCGTCCACGAAGCGCCGCAGCCCGTCCGGGCCGCCGTACGGCTCGTGGACGGCCCACGGGGCGACCCCGTCGTAGCCCCAGCCGTGCGTGCCCGGGAACGGGCACACCGGCATCAGCTCGATGTGCGTGATCCCCAGCGCCGCCAGGTGCGGCAGGCGGCGGGATGCCGCGTCGAAGGTGCCCTCGTGGGTGAAGGTGCCGGTGTGCAGTTCGTAGAGGACCGCGCCGGGGAGGGGGCGGCCCTGCCAGGGGTGCCGCCACGTGAATCGGTTCGCGTCCACGATGGCCGCCGGGCCGTCGGGGCCGTCCGGGAGGCGGCGTGCGCGGGGGTCGGGGAGCGTCGGGCCGTCGTCCAGGGCGAAGCCGTAGCGGGTGCCGTGGGGGCCCGGGGCCGTGCATCGCCACCAGCCGGGGCGGGTGGGGTCGGCCTCCATGGGGTGCGTGCGGTTCTCCGCGTGGAGTGTGACCCGTGTGGCGTGCGGGGCCCATACCTCGTACAGCACCGGCGGCTCCTCGGTCCGTTGGGGCGGGTTGCCCCGTCACGGGGGTGTTATGCCCCGGTCCCGCCCTTTCACCGTTTCNACAGCACCGGCGGCTCCTCGGTCCGTTGGGGCGGGTTGCCCCGTCACGGGGGTGTTATGCCCCGGTCCCGCCCTTTCACCGTTTCTTGCGGGGGAGGGCCCCGCGCCCCCGGTGAGCGCGCCTGCGGCGCGCGTCCTCAAACGCCGGACGGGCTGAAATGCCCGCGGCTTCGCCGCTTGTCCTCAATCGCCGGACGGGCTGGTTGTCGCGCCCGGGCGCACACTTCAGCCCGTCCGGCGTTTGAGGACAGCGCGCGCAGCGCGCTTCTGGGGGTGCGGGGGCGCAGCCCCTGCAGAAACGGTGAAAGGGCGGGACCGGGGCAACCGCCCGCCGCAGGCGCCCCCCTCAGACCTGATGCAGCCCCCGCCCCGCAAGCGAGAGCATGACCTCCCCCACCGCCTCCGACAGCGTCGGATGAGGATGGACGTGCTGCGCCACATCCCCCGCCTCCGCGTCCCAGCCCACGATCAGCTGACTCTCCGCGATCATCTCCGAGACGTGCGGGCCGACGAGATGCACGCCAAGAATCCGGCCGCCCTTCTCGGCGACCACCTTCACGGTGCCGCCCTGGCCGTGGACCATGCCCTTGGCGATGCCGGTGAGGGGCATGGAGTTGACGGTCACGTCGTGGCCGGCGGCGAGGGCCTGTTCCTGGGAGAGGCCTACGGAGGCGGTCTGGGGGCTGGAGTAGGTGACGCGGGGTACGGCGGTGTAGTCGACGGGGCGGGGGGAGTGCCCGGCGAGGGTCTCGGCGACGACGAGGCCCTCGGCGAAGGAGGCGTGGGCGAGGCCGAGGGAGGGGGGAGGGAGGAGGTCGCCCACGACGTGGATGCCGGGTACGGGGGTCTCCAGGCGTGCCCAGTCGGCCGGGGCGACGAAGCCGCGGGCGTCGGTCGCCAGCCCGGCCGCGTCCAGCCCCAGCCCGTCGGTGACCGGAACCCGGCCGACGGCCATCAGCAGCCGGTGGACGGTCAGTTCGCGGATCTCGCCCCGGGCGGTGCGGACGGTCGCGCGGACGCCGCCCTCGAAGGGGCGCGCGTCCTCAAGGCGGGCGCCGGTCTGTACGTCGATGCCGCGCTTCTTGAGGCCGCGGGTGAGGTGGCGGCTCACATCGGCGTCCTCCAGCGGCAGCAGCCGGTCGGCGGCCTCCACCAGCGTGACGCGGGCGCCCATGGACCGGTGCAGCGAGGCGTACTCGACGCCGATGGCGCCGCCGCCCAGGACCAGGACGGAGGCGGGCAGGCCGGGCGCGAACAGGGCGTCGTCGCTGGTGACGACGTGGTTGCCGTCCGGCTCCAGGCCGGGCAGGGTGCGCGGCCGCGAGCCGGTGGCCAGCACGACACCGCGTCGCGCCCGCCACTCCGTACCCGCCTCCTCGCCGGAGTCCACCCGGACGGTGCGCGCGGAGGTGAGCGAGACGGACCCGCGCACCACGCGGATGCCCGCCTGCGACAGGTGGCCCTCCACCCCGCGGTGGTTGCGGCCGACGATGTCGTCGCGGGTGGCGGTCAGCGCGGACCAGTCGACGGACTCCAGTGTCGCCCGCACACCCCAGCGCTCGCGCGCCTCCGCGATCCCGTCCACCAGCTCCGCCGCGTGCAGCATGGCCTTGCTCGGTATACAGCCCCGGTGCAGGCAGGTGCCGCCCACCAGGTCGCGCTCCGCGAGTACCACGTCGAGGCCCAGGTGCGCGGCGCGCAGCGCGGTGCTGTAGCCGCCGGTGCCGCCGCCGATGACGATGACGTCTGTCTCATGCATGGTTCAACCCTCCGCCCAGCAGCGAATATGAGTCCAACGCAATGTTTCGATCGGTCCGATGAGGATCGTTCATGGCGGCCCCGCCGGCCGCCGGGAGGGGGAGCCGTGAGCCTGCGGCAGATGGAGTACCTGGTGGCGGTGGCCGAGGAGGGGTCCTTCACCCGTGCCGCCGATGCGCTCAACGTCACACAGTCCGCGCTGTCGCACCAGATCAAGGCGCTCGAACGCGAGGTCGGCGGTTCCCTCCTGGAACGGCTGCCGCGCGGGGTGAACCTCACGCCCATGGGCCGGGCCTTCCTGCCGCACGCCGAACTCGCCGTGCGCAGCGCCGGGCTCGCCCGCCGGGCGGCCAAGGCCGCCGCCGGGGCCGAGGGCGGCGAGCTGCACGTCGCGACGCTGCACGCCCTCGCGATCGGCGCCCTGCCGCCGGTCCTGGCCCGCTGGCGGCGGGAGTTCCCCGGCGTCCGGCTCCATCTGCACGAGTACCTGACCACGGACGAGCTGCGCGACCACATGGACCGCGGGGTGGCCGACATCGCGGTCGGCCCCCGGCCCGAGGGCTGGCAGGGGCCGGTGGTCTCCCTGGGCGAGGAGGAGATCCTCCTCGTCGTCCCCCACGACGACCCCCTGGCCGGCCGCACCACTCCCGTCACCCTCCCCGAACTGGCCGGCCACGGCTGGGTGCGCTGCGTCCTGGAACCGGTGATCGACGGCCGCCGGTGGCTCGACTGGGTCTGCGACCCGCACGGATTCCGGCCGTTGACCGCCATGGAGGTCCAGCACGCGTCGACCGCCGTGCGGATGGCGGTGGCCGGCGTCGGCATTCTCGCCTGCTCGGCGGACGTGGCCCGGGCGACGGTCGGAGCGGTCACCGTCCCCGTGGATCCCGCGTGGCGGCGGGAGCACACGGCGTTCTCGCGCGTCGAACTGACGGGCGCGGCCGTGCGGTTCGTGGAGATGTGCCGGGAGGGGACGTTCGCGCCACAGACCGGATGACCGACCGGTCTGTCGCAGGAGAGTCCGGTGGAGCAGGACGTTCGCCGGACAGGCCGGTGACCTCCGCTTCACCCCCGTTCACTCCCGGGTCAGCAACGCCACCGGATACCGGTGCAGCAACCGCCCCACCAGCACCTGCCCGTCACACACCCGTCCCGTCAGCAACTCGCGCCACCGGCCGCCCCCGTCCGTGCCCCCCGGGAGGGTCAGGGCCGTGTCACGCCAGCCGCCCGCGGCGTCCAGGGCGCGGGCCAGGCGGGTGACCACGGTGACCGCCTCGCCGGAGCGGGCGAAGGCCACGCAGTGGTCCGCGGCGGGGCCGGTCGCGGTCAGGGGGGTGTAGGCGGCGCCGGGGCCGAACCACGGGGGGTGGGCGCGGCGGAGGCGCAGGGCGGTGCGGGTGAGGTGCAGTTTTTCGGCGTCGAGGCCCGTGGGCTCCTCGCCGGGGAAGTCCGGCGGGCGCCGGTTGTCGGGGTCGACGAGGGAGCGGACGACGCGCTCGGTGCCCATGTAGACGTCGGGCACGCCCGGCACGGTCAGGTGGAGCAGGGCGGCGCCCAGGGTGTTGGCACGGATGGACGGCCCGGCTGTCTCCTCGAAGGACGTCAGTTCCCGGTGGGCGGGCCCGCACGGCCCGGCGACGACGAAGTGCTCCACCGCCTGCTCGTAGGCCGTGTCGGGCTCGGTCCACGTCGTGCGCAGCGCCGCCTCGCGGACGCCCTTGAGGACCGCGGGGACGAGCCGCAGGGCGTCGGGTTCGCCCAGGCCGAAGGCGCTCTGCCAGGCCGTCCAGGCCACGTGCGGCTCGGGCGGGGGCGCCTGCTCCGTCACCCGGGCCAGGAGGTCCGGCCAGACGTCCGGGTACTCGCTGAGCACCGCGATCCGCGCCCGGGCGTCGGCGCTGCGCTTGGTGTCGTGGGTGGAGAGGACGGTGCCCGTGGCGGGCCGGTCGCGCTGGACCCGGGCGCAGAAGGCGTGGAACTCCGCCGGGTCGACGGCGGGCCGGCCGGGGGAGCCGCCGACCTCCGTCGCCGACAGCAGGGGCGCGTAGCGGTAGAACGCGGTGTCCTCGACCGACTTGGCGTGCAGGGCGGCGGCGGTCTGGGCGAAGCGGGCGCAGAAGTCCCGGTGGTCAGGACCGTCCCCGAGGCGGCCGAGGGCCGCGTCCCGTACGGCGTCGACCGCCGCGGCCTCCTCCGGCACGGCGAAGGCCGTCCGGGCCTCCCGCGCGGCCTCGTCCAGCAGCGCGGCGTCCGTCGGCGTCACGGGCTCGCCGGGGCGGGCGTACGGACGGTAGACGGGCAGCCGGACGAGGATCTCGCACAGGGCGGTGCGCAGCGCCCAGGGGGCGTGGTCGCGCAGCCGCAGGGAGGCGTCGCAGATCCGGCCGGCCACCCGCACGAGGCGTTCGACCTCCGTCACCAGCTCGTGGGAGACCATGCGCCGGGCGGCCCGGCGGGCCGTCGCCTGCCAGTCGCCGCCGCGGTCGGGCGGTGGCGCGGCGAACGCCCGGTAGGCGGCGGTGAGTTCGGCCGCGCCGGCCGGGTCGGTGAACAGGCCGTCGAGGTGGCGCAGGGTGTCGTAACCGGTGGTGCCGGCGACGGGCCAGTCGGCGGGCAGCGTCTCGCCGGGGGCGAGGATCTTCTCGACGACCGTCCAGCGCCCGTCGGTGGCCTCGTGCAGCCGCCGCAGATAGCCGGCGGGGTCCGCGAGCCCGTCCGGGTGGTCGACGCGCAGCCCGTCGGCCACTCCCTCGCGCAGGAGCTGGAGCACCTTGGCGTGGGTGGCGGCGAAGACCTCCGGGTCCTCGACGCGGACCGCGATCAGTTCGGAGACGGTGAAGAACCGGCGGTGGTTCAGCTCGGTGCGGGCCAGCCGCCACCAGGCGGGCCGGTACCACTGGGCGTCCAGCAGCTCGGGCAGCGGCAGCCGTTCGGTGCCGGGGCGCAGCGGGAGGACGTGGTCGTGGTAGCGCAGGGTGCCGTCGTCGACGGTGAAGCGGTCGAGTTCGTCACCGAGGCGGCCGCCCAGCAGTGGCAGCAGGACTTTTCCGCCGTGCTCCGCCCAGTCGATGTCGAACCAGCGGGCGTAGCGGGAGGCCGGACCGTCGCGGAGCACTTCCCACAGCGGCCCGTTGAGGTGTTCGGGCGCGGGGACGGCCATGTGGTTGGGCACGATGTCGAGGATCAGGCCGAGTCCGTGGGCGCGGGCGGTGCGGGAGAGCGCGCGCAGGCCCTCCTCGCCGCCGAGCTCGGCCCGGACGGTGGTGTGGTCCGTCACGTCGTACCCGTGGGCGGAGCCCGGGACGGCCTCCAGGACGGGGGAGAGGTGAAGGTGGGAGACGCCGAGGGAGGCGAGGGCGGGCACGGCGCGCTCGGCCGCGGCGAAGGGGAGGGCGGGCTGGAGCTGGAGACGGTAGGTCGCCGTCGGCGGGACCCGGCTGTCGTGCTTCATGGGAACATGCGTACCCAGCCGGGGCGGTCATGCCGCAGCACTAGAGGGGGCGTTGCAGCACGGCGAGGCTGCGGTCGGTCAGGGTGAGCCGGTCGCCCGCCCCGAGCTTCGGTCCGTCGTCCGTCACGCCGTCCGGGAGCGCCGTGTCCACCACGACCTGCCAGAGCCGGCCGTGGTCCGGGGGGATCACGAAGTCGAGCGGGCCGTGGTGGGCGTTGAACAGCAGCAGGAACGAATCGTCGGCCACCCGCTCGCCGCGCGGGCCGGGTTCGGAGATGGCTCCGCCGTTGAGGAAGACCGTCAGGGACTTGGCGTACGCCGCCTGCCAGTCGGTGTCCCGCATCTCCTCCCCCTCCGGGGTGAACCAGGCGATGTCGGAGAGTTCGTCGTGCGTGCCCTGCTCCGGGCGGCCGTGGAAGAAGCGGCGGCGGCGGAAGACCGGGTGGTCGCGGCGGAGCCAGACCATCGCCCGGGTGAAGGCCAGCATGCGCCGCGCGCGGGCCGCCGCCTCGCCGTCGGGCCCGGGCCAGCGCACCCAGGAGAGCTCGCTGTCCTGACAGTAGGCGTTGTTGTTGCCGCGCTGGGTGCGGGCGAACTCGTCGCCGTGGCTGATCATGGGGACGCCCTGGGAGAGCAGCAGGGTGGCGATGAAGTTCCGCATCTGGCGCTCGCGCAGCGCGAGGACCGCCGGATCCTCGGTCTCGCCCTCGGCCCCGCAGTTCCACGACCGGTTGTGGCTCTCGCCGTCCCGGTTGTCCTCGCCGTTGGCCTCGTTGTGCTTCTCGTTGTAGGAGACCAGGTCGTGCAGGGTGAAGCCGTCGTGACAGGTCACGAAGTTGACGGAGGCGAGCGGGCGCCGGCCGTCGTCCTGGTAGAGGTCGGAGGAGCCGGTCAGCCGGGAGCCGAAATCGGCCAGGGTGGCCGGCTCGCCGCGCCACAGATCCCGGCAGGTGTCACGGAACTTACCGTTCCACTCGGTCCACAGCGGAGGGAAGTTGCCGACCTGGTACCCGCCCTCCCCGACGTCCCACGGCTCCGCGATCAGCTTCACCTGGCTGACGACCGGGTCCTGCTGCACCAGGTCGAAGAAGGACGACAGCCGGTCCACCTCGTGGAACTGCCGGGCGAGCGTCGCCGCGAGGTCGAACCGGAACCCGTCCACCCGCATCTCGGTGACCCAGTACCGCAGCGAGTCCATGATGAGCTGGAGCACATGGGGACTGCGCATCAGCAGGGAGTTCCCGGTGCCGGTGGTGTCCGTGTAGAAGCGCGGGTCGTCCGCCAGCCGGTAGTACGAGGCGTTGTCCAGCCCCCGGAAGGAGAGCGTCGGGCCCAGGTGATTCCCCTCGGCCGTGTGGTTGTAGACGACGTCCAGGATGACCTCGATGCCCGCCGCGTGCAGGGCCCGGACCGCCGACTTGAACTCCAGCACCTGCTGCCCGCGGTCCCCCCACGACGCGTAGGCGTTGTGCGGCGCGAAGAAACCGATGGTGTTGTAGCCCCAGTAATTGTTCAGGCCGAGGTCGACCAGGCGGTGGTCGTTGACGAACTGGTGCACCGGCATCAGTTCGATCGCCGTGACCCCCAGCCCCTTCAGATGGTCGACGATCGCCGGGTGCGCCAGCGCCGCGTAGCTGCCCCGGATCTCCTCCGGCAGCTCCGGGTGGAGCATCGTCAGACCCTTGACGTGCGCCTCGTAGATGACCGTGCGGTGGTACTCGGTGCGCGGCGGCCGGTCGTCCCCCCAGTCGAAGTACGGATTGACGACGACGGACGTCATCATGTGCGGAGCGGAGTCCAGGTCATTGCGCGCGTCCCGGTCGGCGAAGTGATAGCCGTAGACCGCCTCGCACCAGTTCACCGCGCCGCTCACCGCTCGTGCGTACGGGTCCAGCAGCAGCTTGGCGGAGTTGCACCGCTGCCCCCGCTCCGGCGCGTACGGGCCGTGGGCCCGGAAGCCGTACCGCTGCCCCGGCATCACCCCCGGCAGATACGCATGGCGGACGAACGCGTCGCTCTCCCGCAGCTCGACGGCCGTCTCCGAACCGTCGTCGTGCAGCAGGCACAACTCGATCCGCTCCGCCGCCTCGGAGAAGACCGCGAAATTGGTGCCCGCACCGTCATAGGTGGCACCGAGGGGATACGCCTGTCCCGGCCAGACCTGCATAGGCTCGACTCTTTCGCTTCTCCGGGCTCTCCCGGGCACCGTTGCCCTGGACCGTCGAGGTACAGATCTTCCCCAAAAGCGACGCCCCCACCTCTCCGCGGGGCACGTCCACCCGGGTGACAGGCAGATTTCCCCGGCTCTTCCCCCGACGCCGCCCGACACCCGCATGTTTTTCCCCTCTCTTTCCCCCGTTCTCCCTGCTCGGCACCGGATATCGCTATGAATCAGCTCACTCCGTCCGCAACCGCCGTCGACAACCACCACGCGCCCCGGGCGAGTTCGGCGGGCGCGTGACCGGCGCGTGTGCGCCGCCTCCCGCGGGCGCAGTAGTCTGCCTTGATCATTGAACGGGGGCGGAAGGCGGTGGGCTGGTGAGCTCGGGCGGGCTGGAGCTGCCCCCTGCGGACGGGGACGCGGGGGAGGAAGCGCCCGGTGGCACACCCCTCGGCGCGGTCTCGCTGGTCCGCCCCGGTGAGATCGGGGCGGAACTGGACTGGGACACCGCGGCGTGGAGCGAGGTGCGCACCCGCGCCCGCCGGGCCGGCCGGGCCTACATCTGGCTGAATCTGGTGGAGCAGCGGCTGCGCGCCGTGGTCGCCGCCGTGCTGCGGCCGGTGTACCAGCCGGTGCACGGCGAGGACGAGTGGGTCGTCGCCGCGGCCGGCCCCGCCGGACAGGAGTGGGTGCAGCGGGCCGTCGCCGTCCGCGAGGTCAGCCGCCGCAAGGGCTACCTCCTGGACCCGGCCGACGACAACGTCCTCAGCTTCCTCACCCTGCCCCAGCTGCGCGAACTCCTCGTCCAGCACTGGCCCTGCTTCGAGCCCTACCTCGACGACCGGCGCGAGCTCGAACTCGCCCTCGACGAGCTGGAGGTCACCCGGAACGTCGTCTCCCGCAACCGGGCGCTCTCGCGGGCCGTCCTCGACCAGGCCGAGCGGGCGTCCGCCCGGCTCCTCGACATCCTCGGCACCGGGCCCGACGGGCACTCCGTCGACCGGCTGCCCGTCGACGCGGTCGAGGACCTGGTCGGCGACCGCTACGCGGACGTCGTCGGCGTCCACCCCGACCGGGTGCGCCTCCAGCGGCAGCTGCCCGTGGAGGACCTCTTCGGCAGCGCCCGCCGCCTCGACGCGGTGGGCATCGGGCTCAACCTCCTCGTCCAGAACTACTCGGGACGGCGGCTGGTCCGGCTCGCCGAGACCGGCTGCCGGGCGCGGCTGCTCTTCCTCAACCCGGCGAGCAGCGCGGTCCGCCGCCGCGAGCGCGAGCTCGGCCTGAAGAAGGGCGAGATGAGCCGGTCCGTGGAGATGAACATCATGCACATGCGGCGGGTGCGGGACCGGCTGTCCGACCCCGCCGCGTTCGAGATCCGCGTCTTCGACGAGACACCGCGCTTCACCGCCTACCTCGTCAACGGCGACGGCCCCGACGGGCTCGCCGTCGTCCAGCCCTACCTGCGCAAGGCCCGCGGCATGGAGGCTCCGGTGCTCGTCCTGCGCGGCGCCTCGCGGGAGCGGGTCCGGGTCCAGGCGCCGGACGAGCACGGGCTGTTCGACACCTACCGCGAGGAGTTCGAAGGGGTCTGGGGGGACTCGCGGCAGGTTTCCTGAAACCTGTGGTGCCGATGGCCCGTATGACATCGCGTCACCCCGTTGTCAGTGCCCCGTGCGAGTCTGGTGGTCCAACGGGGAGAGCACCGCGAAGGGGGACTTGTCATGGGCTGGCACGGGGAGCTGCTGATCGGATTCGACCTGGAGACCACGGGCACGGATCCGGCCGAGGCGCGGATCGTCACGGCGGCCGTCGTCGAGACCAAGGACGGCGAGCCCGTCAGCCGGCGCAACTGGCTGGCCGACCCGGGCGTCCCCATCCCGGCCGAGGCCTCGGCCATCCACGGCATCACCGACGAACGGGCGGCGGCGGAGGGCCGGCCCGCCCGTGAAGTGGTCGCCGAGATAGCCCGGATCCTGACCGCCCACTGGTCCGTGGGCACTCCCGTCGTCGCCTACAACGCCGCCTTCGACCTCAGCCTCCTGGCCGCCGAGTTGCGCCGCCACGACCTGCCGCCGCTCCCGGCGGACGGCCCCGGGCCCGTCATCGACCCCCTCACCATCGACCGCGCCGTCGACCGCTACCGGAAGGGCCGCCGCACTCTGGGCGCGGTCTGCCAGGAGTACGGCGTTCCGCTCGACGCCGCTCATGAGGCGGGTGCCGATGCTCTTGCCGCTGTGCGGGTCGCCCGGGCGATAGCCGGGCGCCATGCCCGGATAGCGGAGGCCGATCTGGGGGAGCTGCACCGGGATCAGGTTCGCTGGTACGGGGAGTGGGCCGCCGGATATCAGGCGTGGCTGCGGCGGCGGGGGGATGTGGGGGCGGTGGTGGATGGGAGGTGGCCGCTGCGGTAGCCCCAGACCCGCCCTTTCACCATTTCCCGGGGAGGACCCCGGACCCCCTGAAACCGCGCTTCGCGCGGTTGAGGACGCGCGCCGCAGGCGCGCTCAAGGGGGTGCGGGGGCGCAGCCCCTGCAAGAAACGGTGAAAGGGAGGCATCGGGGCGCGCTCAAAACGCCCGCCACCGCACCGCCGGGTCACCGTCGCGCAGGGACGCCACCCGGCGCCGGAACTCCGCCAGGGCAGCGGGATTCCCCGGCGCGTGCTGGGCGACCCAGGCGCAGCTCGCCGTCTCCCGCGCCCCGCGCAGCACCGCGCAGCCGGCCCACTCGCGGACGTCCCAGCCGTAGGTGCGGACGAACGCCTCGTAGGCACCGGAGTCGAGGCCGTAGCGGTCCCGGGCGAGGGCCATCACGACCAGGTCGTGCTCGCGCAGGTCCGAGGCGAAGGTTTCGAGGTCGACGAGGACCGGGCCGTCGGGGCCGACGTGGACGTTGCGGGTGAGGGCGTCGCCGTGTACCGGGCCCGGCGGAAGGTGCGGGACGAGCGCGGCGGCGGCCGCGGCGAAGCCGTCGCGCCGCTCGCGCAGGTACTCGGCGTCCGAGGGGTCGATCGCGTCACCGGCCAGCCGCAGCCAGCGTTCGACCCCGTCCAGCAGCTCCCGCTTCGGCAGGCCGAAGTCGGGTGCGGGCAGGGCGTGGACGAGCCGGAGCAGACCGGCGAGGTCCTCGGGGGCCGCGGGACGGGACGGTTCCGGGAGCCGGTGCCAGAGGGTCACGGGGTGCCCGTCGGCCGGCACGACCTCCGCCTCGGCCGGGCGGACGGCCGGTACGCCGCTCTCCGCCAGCCAGGTCGCCACGCGGAGTTCGCGGTGCGCGCGGTCGGCCAGGGACGGGTGCCGGCCCACCTTGGCCACCAGCCCGCCGGTGGCGAAGACCGCGTTCTCGCCGAGCGCGAGCAGCGTCGCCTCCCGGGCCGCGGGCTCCGTCATCCCCGCCCGCGCCAGGAGGGCGCGCGCCCGCTGCTCCGTGAATGCCGGCTCCGTCACGTCAGCCACGTCCGTACCTTCGCTCTCGTCCTGCCCCTCCGTCTCGACAAGGGGCTCCCCGCGCATTCTGCCGTCTGCCACCGGAGAGGCCGTCACCGGCAACCGTCCGTTCCGCGCACCAGCCGTCGAACGCCCGTCCCGCCGCACGGATCGCCGAGCGCGGGGCGGCCGCCCTCCCGGCGGCGCCCCGGACGGAACCGGTCAGGGGAACCTCCGGAGTCCCGGCAACCGGAAGCACGGGGTACCGACCGCCTGGTACGGTCCCCTCGGCCGCCGTGCCTCACCCCCACGGGGCACGGCGGCCACCCGGGCCGCCATTAATACATTTCCGGGCTCCGAGGGACCGCATTAGGCTCCGATCACCGACGTGTGAACTGGAGCGCCGTATGACGACCGCGATACTCGGCTTCGCCCTCTTCTCCCTCCTGGTGACGGTCACCCCGGGGCCCGACCTGGTACTCGTCCTCCGCAACTGCCTGCGCGGCGGCCGTCGGGCGGGTGCCGCCACCGCCCTCGGTGCGGCGGTCGGTTCGCTCGGCTGGGGCGTGGCCGCCGCGTTCGGGCTGGCCGCCGCGCTCCAGCAGTGGGACACGGCGTTCACGGTCGTCAAACTGGCCGGCGCCGCCTACCTGGTGTTCCTGGGCGCCCAGGCGCTCTGGGCCCAGCGCCGGGCCGTGGCCCTGTCGCGGGAGCCGGAACCGGCTCCGGAGGCCGAGGGCGCGTCCGGGGCGCTCGGCGCGGGCGCGGCCTTCCGGCAGGGCGTGCTGAGCTGCCTGCTCAACCCGAAGGTCGGCGTCTTCTTCGTCGCCGTCGCACCGCAGTTCCTGCCGGACGGCGCGTCCCCCCTCGCGATGACCCTGCTCTTCGGCGCGATCGACGCGGTGGTCGCGGGCGCCTGGCTGCTGCTCGTGACCCTCGGTGCCACCCGTTTCATGACCTGGCTGCGCCGGCCCCGTGTCCACCGCACCATGGAGCGCACCACGGGCGGCGTCCTGCTGGCCCTGGGCATCGGCACGGCCGCCGAGTCGGTCTGACGGGCAAGTGACCCACGAGGCCCCGGCCCGGGGAGCCGGGGCCCGGGCCGTAGGACGGAGGCCGGAGTTCCGCTACGCCGCGGCCGCCGCCTCCCCCGCGGCCGCCACCCCTTCCCGGTAGCGCCGCACCAGCAACGACACCACCTCCGGCGCCGCCCCCAGCGGCTCCGTCACCACGTCGGCCCCCGCCTCCCGGGCCCCCGCGGTCATCCGGTCCGGGAGCCGGCCGGGCGCCAGGACGTAACGGGCCACCGCGACCCGCTCGCACCCCTCGGCCCGGAGCGCGCGCACCGCGTCCTCGGTGCGGGGCGCGGCGGCCGAGGCGTACGCGGGGCGCACGGCGCGCCAGCCGGTGGCCTGCCAGGCGCGCGCGATGCCCGCGACCACGGCGGCCGCCCCCGGGTCGGAGGAGCCCGCCGCGGCCAGGACGACGCCCGTGGAGCGCCGGGCGCCGGAGGGGACCCCGGCCTCGCGCAACCGCCGTTCGAGCGCCGCGACCAGCAGGGGGGAGGGGCCCAGCACCGGAGCCTGACGCACCGTCATATCGCTGGGCGTGGCGGCCTCCAGCACCTCCGGGATGTCCGTACCGGCGTGGAAGGCGTGCGTCAGCAGCAGCGGTACGGCCACCGCCTCCCGTACCCCGTCCGCCGCCAGCCCGGCCAGCACCGTCGGCACGTCGGGGGAACGGAAATCCAGGAACCCGGCCTCGACCCGCAGGCCGGGGCTGCGGGCCGCGACCCGGGCGCGCAGCGCGGCCACGGTCGCCGCGTGCCGCGGGTCGCGGCTGCCGTGGGCGACGAGGATCAGTGCCACGGGACCCCCGTCACTTGGCCGTCAGCCCGCGCGTCCGCAGCACGCGGCGTTCGAGGGGGCTGAAGACGGCCAGGTCGATCGCGATGCCGACGAAGAGGATCAGCAGGATCCCGAGCAGCACCCCCGGCATGTCGGAGTCGGTCCGGGCGTTCTCCAGGTACTGCCCCAGCCCCAGCCCCAGGTCCGGTGAGGACGCGATGAGTTCGGCCGCCATCAGCGAGCGCCAGGAGAACGCCCAGCCCTGCTTGAGGCCCGCGATGTAACCCGGCAGCGCCGCGGGCAGCAGCACGTGCCGGGCGCCGCGGGCGCCGGTGGCGCCCAGGGTGCGGCCGGCCCGCAGGTACAGCGGGGGCACCTGGTCGATGCCGGACACCAGCCCGTTGGCGATCGACGGGACCGCGCCCAGCAGGATCACCGCGTACATCGCCGCGTCGGTGATGCCCAGCCAGATGACGGCCGCCGGCACCCAGGCGACGGACGGCAGCGACTGGAGGCCGGAGAGGAGGGGACCCAGCGCCGCCCGGACGACCGGCACCCGGGCCACCAGCAGGCCCAGCGGCGTCCCGAGGGCGAGCGCGGCCAGGAAGCCGAGCAGACCGCGCGAGACGCTGGTCCAGATGATGTCGAACAGCGTCCCGTTCAGCCACAGTTCGCGCAGGCTGTGCCAGACGGCGGACGGGTCGGGGAGCTTGTAGTCGTCGGTGACCCCGGCGACGACCAAGAGCTTCCAGACGGCGAGGACCAGGACCACGGCCGTCACCGGCGGCAGCACCTTGTGCAGCAGCACCCGCCGCAGCGGCGGGCGTTCGACCCGGACGGCGTCCAGGGCGTCGAGCCCGGCCTCGAGCCCCGCGAGGTCGGACGCGGCGGTCTCAGTGCTTGCCATGGCGGCGGATCTCCCCACGCAGTTCCTCGGTTATCTCCACGGACAGGTCCGCGACGTCCGCGTCCTCGATGCGGCGCGGCTGCGGGATGCCGACCGTCCACTCGCGAGCCACCCGGCCGGGCCGGGAGGACAGCAGCACCACGCGCTGGCCCAGGCGCACCGCCTCGCGGACGTTGTGCGTGACGAACAGCACCGACAGCCCGTTCTCCGACCAGATGCGCGTCAGTTCGTGGTGCAGCACGTCCCGGGTGATGGCGTCGAGCGCGGCGAACGGCTCGTCCATCAGCAGCAGCCGGCTGTCCTGGGCGAGGGCGCGGGCGAGGGCGACACGCTGCCGCATGCCGCCCGACAGCTCGTGCACCCGCTTGCCGTACGCGCCGCCCAGCCGGACGAGTTCGAGCAGCCGCTCGGCCTCCGTCCGCCGGGCGGCCCGGGGCACACCGCGCAGCCGCAGGGCGAGCTCGATGTTGCGGCCCGCCGTCAGCCAGGGAAAGAGGGCGTGCTCCTGGAACATCAGCGCCGGCCGGCCGCCGGGCACGTCGATGGTGCCCGCCGTCGGCCGGTCCAGCCCGGCGACCAGGTTGAGCAGCGTGGACTTCCCGCAGCCGGAGGCCCCCAGGAGGCAGACGAACTCCCCGGGGCGGACGTCGAGGGTGATGTCCTCCAGGACCGGCCGGCCGTCGCCGGCGCGGCCGAAGCTCTTGTGGACGCGGTCGATCCGGACGGCCGGCGGCGCGTCGTCCGTGACGGTGACGGGGCCGGTCCTGTCCGTGGTCGTGGTCGGGGCCATCCGGACCTCCTGGTGGTTCGGTGGTGCGGGGACGTGTCGTGCCGCCTACTGCCTGCCGAGCCGTGCCGCGTCGACCGGCGGCCTGCCCTCGGCCTTGAGCACCTTGTTGAGCGGGGTCAGGTCGTAGATGCCGGACAGGTCCGGCTCGTCCAGCAGCCGGGCGGCGACCGCGTGGTCGGCCTCGGCCCGCAGGGTGGAGGCCAGCGGGTCGTCGGTGATCCGGATGGACTTCCACGCCGGGTCGAGGATCCCGTCCGGCAGCGCCTTGCCGGAGAGCTTCTTCAGCGCCGCGTTGGCGGACGCCTTCGCCTTGTCCGGGTTCGCGGCGATCCAGGCGTTGGTACGCACCGAGCCGCGCAGCACGGCCTCGACGACGTCCGGGTGCCGGTCGAGGAACTTCTGCGACACGATGACGTTGGTGATGACGAACTTGCCGCCCGGCCAGAGCGACGACTCGTCCAGCAGCACCTTGCCGCCCTCGGACACCAGCTTGGACGCCGTCGGCTCCGGAACCCACGCGCCGTCCACGGAGCCGGACTTGAAGGCGTCGGGGGTGACCTTGTTGTCCGTCCGCACGACGGACACGTCGCCCTTGCCGCTCTGCGGGTCGACCTTCCAGCCCTTGCCCGCGACCCAGTTGAGGAACGCGACGTCCTGGGTGTTGCCCTTCTGCGGGGTGGCGATCCGCTTGCCCTTGACGTCGTCGAGCGAGCGGATCTTCTTCGGGTCGACGACGAGCTTGACGCCGCCGGAGGCCGAACCCGAGATGATCCGCAGGCTCTTGCCCTTGGACTTGACGTAGCCGTTGACGGCCGGGGACGGGCCGATCCAGCCGATGTCGATCGAGCCGGCGTTCAGCGCCTCGATCTCGGACGGGCCCGCGTTGAACGTGGTCGACTTCAGCCGGGTGCCGCCCAGTTCCTTCTGGAGGATGCCCTCCTGCTCGCCGACCAGGGGGGTGGCGTGGGTGATGTTGGGGAAGTAGCCGATGGTGACGGAGCCGGCCGACAGCGCGGGCGCGTCGGCGGCGGCCCGGCCGGCCGGCTTGTCGGAGTCCTTCTCGGAGCCGTAGCCGCAGGAGGTCAGGGCCAGCAAGGGGACGGCGGCCAGGGCCGCGAGCGCGCGGCGGGCGGTGGCGGACATGTGGGGGGTTCCTCTCGGCGGGGGACGGCGGGGCGGCGGGGCGCCGACGGGGGAGTCGCACGGGGGAGACATGCCGTGCGCGGGGCGCGGGAGGCGTGCGGGGCGCCGGTCAGCCCGCACATCGCCCGACGCCGCCCTGCCCGCTGCCGAGGTCCCCGCTGCCGACGCGGCCGCCCTCCTTGCCGAAGGTCGCGAAGACGTTCCTGAACACCGGACGGCCGGCACCGGACGTCCTGGCCCGCGCTGTACCGGCCGGTCCGGCACCCGCCGTACCGCCGCCCCCCGTCCTCGTCATGTCTAGAACTCCCAGCCCTCGTCGCTGCTTCGGGAGTCCCCGCCGCCCGCGCCGGCCGCCGCGAACGCCGGCCCCGCCATCCCGGCGGTCAGCGTCGTCCCGTCGGCCGGGTCGATCAGCAGGAACGCCCCGGTGCGGCGGGAGACGGCGTAGTCGTCCAGCGCGAGCGGCTCCGCCGTGCGCAGCACCACGCGCCCGATGTCGTTGGCGGCCAGCTCGCCGGGGGACGGGCGCTGCGCCAGGTCCGCCGGGTCGAGCCGCGACGGCAGCGCCTTGACCACGGCCTTCACCGTCCGCGTCGTGTGCTTCAGCAGCACGCGGTCGCCCACCCGCAGCGGCCGGTCGGCCACGTGGCAGACGGTCGCCTCGACGTCCCGTACCGGCGCCGGAGCGCCGGACGCCGGGGCGATCAGGTCGCCGCGCGCGACGTCCAGGTCGTCCGCGAGCCGTACGGTCACCGACTGCGGCGCCCACGCCACGTCGACCGGTGCGCCGAGCGCGTCGATCGCGGCGACCGTGCTCGTCCGGCCGGAGGGCAGGACGGTCACCCGCTCGCCGACGCGCAGCACGCCGGAGGCGATCTGCCCGGCGTAGCCGCGGTAGTCGGGGTGATCCGCCGTCCGCGGCCGGATCACGTACTGGACGGGGAACCGGGCCGGGTCGCCGGTGGGGTCGGTGACCACGGGGACGGTCTCCAGGTGCTCCAGCACGGTCGGGCCGCCGTACCAGTCCATGTGCGCGGAGGGCGTCACCACATTGTCGCCCGCGAGCGCCGAGACCGGGATCGCGGTCACCTCGGGGACGCCGAGCGAGCCCGCGTACGCCGTGAACTCCTCGGCGATCCGGGCGAAGACGGCCTCGGACCAGTCCACCAGGTCCATCTTGTTCACCGCGAGCACCACATGGGGGACGCGCAGCAGGGCGGCCACGGCCGCGTGCCGGCGGGTCTGTCCGACGACGCCGTGGCGGGCGTCCACCAGTACCAGGGCCAGCTCGGCGGTGGACGCGCCGGTGACCATGTTGCGGGTGTACTGGACGTGACCGGGGGTGTCCGCGAGGACGAACCGGCGGCGGGCGGTGGCGAAGTAGCGGTAGGCGACGTCGATGGTGATGCCCTGCTCGCGCTCGGCCCGCAGCCCGTCGGTCAGCAGGGCCAGGTCGGGCGCGTCGTGCCCGCGGTCGCGCGAGGCGTGCTCGACCGCCTCCAGCTGGTCGGCCAGGACCGACTTGGAGTCGTGCAGCAGCCGCCCGACCAGGGTGGACTTGCCGTCGTCGACCGAACCGGCGGTGGCGAAGCGCAGCAGCGAGGTCGCGGCGGCGGGTTCCGTGGCGATGCTCATGATCAGAAGTACCCCTCGCGCTTGCGGTCCTCCATCGCGGCCTCCGACAGCCTGTCGTCGGCCCGCGTCGCGCCCCGCTCGGTGAGCCGGGAGGCGGCGATCTCCTCGATGACGCGGTCCACCGTGGCGGCGTCCGACTCGACGGCACCGGTGCAGGACATGTCACCGACCGTGCGGTAGCGCACCACGCGTCTCTCCAGCCGCTCCCCGTCCCGGGGGCCGCCCCACGCGCCGGGGGTCAGCCACATGCCGGACCGTGCGAACACCTCGCGCTCGTGGGCGTAGTAGATGGAGGGGAGGTCGATCGCCTCCCGCTCGATGTACTGCCAGACGTCCAGCTCGGTCCAGTTGGACAGCGGGAAGACGCGCACGTGCTCGCCGGGGGAGTGGCGGCCGTTGTACAGCTGCCACAGCTCCGGCCGCTGGCGGCGCGGGTCCCAGCCGCCGAACTCGTCGCGCAGCGAGAACACCCGCTCCTTCGCCCGGGCCTTCTCCTCGTCCCGCCGGCCGCCGCCGAAGACCGCGTCGAAGCGGTGCGACTCGATCGCGTCCAGCAGCGGCACCGTCTGCAACGGGTTGCGGGTGCCGTCCGGGCGCTCGCGCAGCCGCCCGTCGTCGAGGAAGTCCTGGACGGACGCGACGTGCAGCCGCAGCCCGTGCCGGGCGACGACGCGGTCGCGGTAGGCCAGCACCTCCGGGAAGTTGTGCCCGGTGTCCACGTGCAGGAGCGCGAACGGCAGCGGCGCCGGGGCGAACGCCTTCAGCGCCGTGTGCAGCATGACGACGGAGTCCTTGCCGCCGGAGAACAGCAGCACCGGGCGCTCGAACTCGCCCGCCACCTCACGGAAGACGTGCACCGCCTCCGACTCCAGCGCGTCGAGGTGCGACAGGGCGTACGGGCTGTCGTGAGCGCCTGTGTGGATCACAGCACTCCCCTTTCCGCCAGCAGCGCGTGGACCGCGTCCGCCGACTCCTCCACCGGCCGCCCGTGGGCCTCGACGCGCAGGTCGGGATCCTCCGGCGCCTCGTAGGGGTCGTCCACGCCGGTCAGCCCGGATATCTCGCCCGCCGCCTGCCGGGCGTACAGGCCCTTGACGTCACGGGCCGAGCACACCTCGACCGGCGTCGCCACATGGACCTCCAGATAGCCGGTGTCCAGCGCCTGGTGGCGTTTGCGCACCGCCTCGCGGGAGTCCGCGTAGGGCGCGATGACGGGCACGAGCACCGTCACGCCGTGGGCGGCGAGCAGCTGGGCGACGAAGCCGACGCGCCGCACGTTGGTGTCCCGGTCCGCGCGGGAGAAGCCCAGCCCGGCGGAGAGGAATTCGCGGATCTCGTCCCCGTCCAGCACCTCCACCGGGCGGCCCTCGGCGCGCAGCCGTCCGGCCAGCGCGCGGGCGATCGTCGTCTTGCCCGCGCTCGGCAGGCCGGTGAGCCACACCGTGGCACCCGTCATCCGGTTCCCCCTGGGGTTCGGCCCGGTCATCCGTGCAGTCCGCACTCGGTCTTGGCCCGGCCGGCCCAGCGGCCCGCCCGGGCGTCCTCGCCCTCCCGCACCCGGCGCGTGCAGGGCGCGCAGCCGACGGACGCGTACCCGTCCGTCAGCAGCGGGTTGGTGAGCACGCCGTGCTCGGCGACGTAGGCGTCCACGTCGTCCCGCGTCCAGCGGGCGATCGGCGCGATCTTGACCTTGCCGCGCCGGGCGTCCCAGCCGACGACGGGCGTGCCGGCCCGGGTCGGGGACTCGTCGCGGCGCAGCCCGGTCGCCCACGCGTCGTACGGGGAGAGCCCTTCCTCCAGCGGACGGACCTTGCGCAGGGCGCAGCACAGGTCGGGGTCGCGGTCGTGCAGCGCGGGGCCGTACGCGGCGTCCTGCTCGGCGACGGACTGCCGCGGGGTGAGCGTGATCAGCCGGACGTCCATGACCGCCCCGACGGCGTCCCGGGTGCCGATCGTCTCCGGGAAGTGGTAGCCGGTGTCCAGGAAGACGACGTCCACGCCGGGCCGGGCCCGGGAGGCGAGGTGGGCGACGACGGCGTCCTCCATGGACGAGGTGACACAGAAGCGGTCGCCGAAGGTGTCGGCGGCCCAGCGCAGGATCTCCGGCGCGGGGGCGTCCTCCAGCTCCCGGCCCGCCCGCAGGGCGAGCTGTTCAAGGTCGGTCGTCATCCGGTCCTCCGGCGATGCCCCGGGACAGCAGTCCGAGGAAGGTCAGGCGGAACGCGCGGTTGCAGGCGGCGCACTCCCAGGCGCCGTGGCCCCCCTCGTGCGGGCGCAGGTCCTCGTCGCCGCAGTACGGGCAGTGGAAGGGGGCGGCGCGCTCGCTCACGACAGCTCCTCCTCGCCCGCCCGGGCCGCCCAGGCCGCGAAGCGCTCCCCGTCCGCGCGCCCGGCGAGGTACCGCCGGAGCACCCGCTCGATGTAGTCGGGGAGTTCGTCCGCGGTCACCTTGAGGCCGCGCACCTTGCGGCCGAAGCCCGCCTCCAGACCGAGCGCCCCGCCGAGGTGCACCTGGTACCCCTCGACCTGGCGGCCCCGCCCGTCGAGGACGAGCTGCCCCTTGAGACCGATGTCCGCCACCTGGATGCGGGCGCAGGCGTTGGGGCAGCCGTTGAGGTTGACGGTGAGGGGTTCGTCGAAGTCCGGGAGCCGGCGCTCCAGTTCGTCGATGAGGGACGCGCCGCGCGCCTTGGTCTCGACGATCGCCAGCTTGCAGAACTCGATGCCGGTGCAGGCCATCGTGCCGCGCCGGAAGGGGGACGGGTCCACCCGGAGGTCCAGCGCCTCCAACCCCGCGGTCAGTGACGCGACCCGGTCCTCCGGCACGTCGAGCACGATCATCTTCTGCTCGGCGGTGGTGCGCAGCCGGCCCGAGCCATGGGCCTCGGCCAGCTCCGCGATCTTCGTCAGGGTGCTGCCGTCCACCCGGCCCACGCGCGGCGCGAACCCCACGTAGTACCGGCCGTCGCGCTGGCGGTGGACGCCGATGTGGTCGCGCCAGCGCTCCACCGGCTGCTCGGGGGCGGGTCCGTCGAGCAGGGCGCGGCCCAGGTACTCCTTCTCCAGCACCTCGCGGAACCGTTCCGGCCCCCAGTCGGCGAGGAGGTACTTCAGCCGGGCGCGGTTGCGCAGCCGCCGGTAGCCGTAGTCGCGGAAGATGCCGATGACCCCGCCGAAGACGTCCGGTACGTCCTCCAGCGGCACCCAGGCGCCGAGGCGGACGCCGATCCGCGGGTTGGTGGACAGGCCGCCGCCGACCC
Organism: Streptomyces sp. I05A-00742; assembly: GCF_013055795.1. Classification (GTDB taxonomy): domain Bacteria; phylum Actinomycetota; class Actinomycetes; order Streptomycetales; family Streptomycetaceae; genus Streptomyces. Next base: position 31,025 of record NZ_JABETO010000002.1, on the reverse strand, counting down.
ACAGGTCGAAGCCCGGCCCGTGCTCGGGGTGGCGGACGCCGACGAACGCCACGTCGTTGATCTCGTGGACGACATCCAGCAGCGGGGAGCCGGAGACCGCCGACTTGAACTTGCGGGGCAGGTTGGAGAAGTCCTTGTTGCCGATGAAGCGGCGGTGGATCTCCTCGATGGCCGGGGTGCCGTCGACGATCTCGTCCTCGGCGATGCCGGCGACGGGCGAGCCCAGGATGACCCGGGGCGTGTCACCGCACGCCTCGGTGGTGGACAGGCCCACGGCCTCCAGCCGCCGCCAGATCTCGGGGACGTCCTCGATACGGATCCAGTGGTACTGGATGTTCTGGCGGTCCGTGATGTCCGCGGTGCCGCGGGCGAACTCCTGGGAGACCTCCCCGATGACGCGCAGCTGATCGGTGGTCAGCCGGCCGCCGTCGATGCGCACCCGCAGCATGAAGAACTCGTCGTCCAGCTCCTCCGGCGCCAGGACAGCGGTCTTCCCGCCGTCGATGCCGGGCCGGCGCTGGGTGTACAGCCCCCACCAGCGCATCCGGCCCCGCAGGTCGGCGGGGTCGATGGAGGCGAAGCCGGCCTTCGCGTAGATCGTCTCAATGCGTGTCCGCACATTGAGACCGTCGTCGTCCTTCTTCACCTGCTCGTTGCCGTTGAGCGGGGTGAAGTGGCCGACGGCCCACTGGCCCTCGCCGCGGTGGCGGCCGTTCCTGCGGCGGGGCGCCGCCGGTTCGGCGGCTGCGGGGGGATGCGCGGTGGCAGCCATGGCGATCTGTCCTTCTGGAGGCCCGAGCGTTGTGCGGCCGCTGCGTACCCGGGCAGCGCGCATCCCGGCTCCACCGGCGTGCTCGCGCCGGTGACCTGCGGGTATGCCGAGTGACAGGGTGGGGAGGGTACAGCGAACGGCCCGCGTCGGGGGGATTCAGGAAGTGTGGGGCCCGCCGGTCCGCGCCTTTGGGGACGACGGTGGGAAGCGGTGGTGCTGAGACTGTCAGCCCGCTGGACAGATGGCGCTGGACACGCGGCCGAGGTCGACATGACGCCGACTCACCAAGGCAACTCCAGCTCGTGACATGAGGGAAGCGTGGCACGGGGGTCTCCGGCCAGTCCACTGTTCGCCACAATGTGAGACATCCCGTTCCAAGGAGTGGAACGGGGTGTCACGGCGCGTATCGCGGTGTCAGGCGGAGGCGACGGCTCCATGGGCGCCGGGCCAGGGGCCGGGTGTGGGGACGTCCGGCTCGTCCTCCGTCTTCGTCTCGAAGACGGTGAAGCCGCGCCCCGCGTAGTTGGCCATGGCGTGCTCCCCGTCCTTGGTGCAGGTGTGCAGCCAGACCCGCTTGGTGGGCGGCAGCTCGGGCCACCGTTCGGCCAGGTCCCAGGCCCGCCGCACCGCGTGGGTCAGCAGGTGCCCGCCTATGCCCCGCCCCCGGGAGCGGGGGAGAAGTCCGAAGTAGGCGATCTCCACCGAGCCGTCCGCCCCGGGGACCAGCTCCACGTAACCGGCCGGGGTCCCCCGCTCGTACGCCACCCATGTCTCCACTCCCGGCCGGTCCAGGTACTCCTGCCACTGCGCGTACGACCAGACCAGCCGGTCGGTCCAGGAGCAGTCGCCGCCCACGGCCGTGTAGAAGAACCGGCTGAACTCGGGTGAGGGAAGCTCCGACCGGATGAACCGGACATCCGGTCCCGGGCCGGGATCCGCGGCGGGGACCAGGTCGTCCGGAGAGGTCATATGCAGCGACCAGGTGGTCACGGAGATCGTTCTGTTGTCCATGGCCTCACCCAACCATGGCTCCCGCGAGCCCCTCCAGAGCCCCGGGCGGGCCTGTCCGGCGGATGAGCGGACCGGCCGGGGACGGATACGGTTAGGGCGTGCAGGCAGCAACAAATGAACCACCGGGGCAGCGGAAGGGCCGGCTCCACCGAGCTCGGGCCCTGTACCGAAATGTTTCGAAACGCAGGATGGCGTGGCTGCTCCTCAAGGACACGATCAATTCCTGCATGGAGTACCGCGTCACGGGGCTCGCGGCCGAGGCGGCGTTCTTCACCCTGCTCTCGTTGCCGCCCCTCCTCCTCGGCTTTATGAGCCTGCTCGGGTACCTGGACGACTGGACCGGCACCCACACCATCGAGAGCCTCCAGAACAACATCGTCAACGCGTCCTCGGCGGTGCTGTCCGACCGGGGCGTCAACCAGATCACCGTCCCGCTGCTGCGGGACGTGCAGAGCGGTGCCCGGCGCCCCGAGATCGTCTCGGTCGGCTTTGCCATCGCCCTGTGGTCGGGGTCCCGGGCGGTCAACGTCTTCGTCGACACCATCACCATCATGTACGGCCTGGAGGGCAGGCGCGGCATCGTCCGCACCAGGCTGCTGGCCTTCCTGCTCTACCTCGTCGCCCTGCTCATCGGGGCGGTGGTGCTGCCCTTGATGGTGATCGGGCCGGAGACGGTCGTGAACATCGTCCCCTGGAGCGCGGACGTCGTACGGGTGCTCTACTGGCCCGTCGTCATCCTGCTCTCCGTGGCCTTCCTGACCACGCTCTACCACGTGTCGGTGCCCGTGCGTTCACCGTGGCAGGAGGACATTCCCGGTGCGCTGGTGGCCCTGACGATGTGGGTGGTCGGCAGCTTCCTGCTGCGGATCTACCTCACCCACACGGTGGAAGGCCTGACGATCTACGGCTCGCTCGCCGCGCCCATCGCGGTGCTGCTGTGGACCGGGGTGTCGGCCTTCGCGGTGCTCGTGGGCGCGGCGGTCAACGCGGCCATAGACCGGGTCTGGCCCTCGGTCACCACCGCCGCGGCCCGGGCCGAGGCGGACCGCCGGCGCGCGGCGGCCGCGGCGGAGGCGGCGGCCGAGCGGGCGGCGCTGGCGATGATCCACGAGTACGAGGACGACCCCGAGGAGTACGTCGACGACGGGGCGGCGGGGCGGGACCGGCTGCCGCCCTCGGAGTTCCCGGAGCGGTGGGCGCAGTTCCTGCCGCCGGAGAACGTGCGGGCACGGCTCCAGAACGTCAAGGCGGAGAAGAAGGGGAGCAAGGGGGAGCACCAGCCGAAGCACGCGAAGCACCGGAGGCAGTAGCGGGGAGGGGTGGGACGGGCTCCGCCCGGCGGCGAAAAAATCGCTCGCATGCGCGGCTCCGACGCCCTTAGAGTCGCTCCGAACAGCGGCGCTCGGCCGCACGCGGAATCAGGAGGTGAGCCCGGGATGACTGTCACCACGGCGGCCACGACGGCCCGTACCCGGCGATCGACCACTCTCACCTCCCTCCTTCCGAAGGAACACCGCGTTGTCCGAGCTGTTCGCGTATCACCCCCTCGCCCCCTACGGGTGGGACGAGGAATTCGCTGACGCCTTCACCCCGTACGCCGCCGGGGGCTCCGTCCCCGGCCGGATCGTCCGCGTCGACCGGGGGCGCTGCGACCTCGTCGTCACCGCCGACGGTGGAGACGGTGTCCGCACCGTCCAGGCCGACACCTCGCTCGTCACCACCGGCGACCCGCTGCACATCATGTGCACCGGCGACTGGGCGGCCGTCGACCTGACGACCGGCTACGTCCGGGGCCTCCTCCCGCGCCGCACGGCCTTCGTGCGGTCCACCTCCTCCCAGCGGTCCGAGGGCCAGATCCTGGCCGCCAACGTGGACCGGGCCCTCATCGCCGTCCCGCTCTCCGCCGACCTCGACCTGGGCCGGGTCGAACGCTTCCTGGCGCTCGCCTGGGAGTCCGGCGCCGAGCCCGTCGTGGTCCTCACCAAGGCGGACCTCGTACCGAGCGCGGCGGCCCTCGGCCACCTCCTCGCCGACACCGAGGCGGCCGCGCCGGGCGTCCAGGTGTTCGCGGTCAGCGCGGCCACCGGCGAGGGCACCGACGTCCTCTCCGCCGTGCTCGCCGGAGGCACGTCCGTCCTCCTCGGGCCGTCCGGCGCCGGCAAGTCCACCCTCGCCAACGCCCTCGTCGGTGCCGACGTCCAGGACGTGCGGGCCATCCGCGACCGGGACGGCAAGGGCCGCCACACCACCACCACGCGCAACCTGCTGCCCCTCCCCGGCGGCGGCGTCCTCATCGACACACCGGGCCTGCGCGGCGTCGGCCTCTGGGACGCCGAGAGCGGCGTCTCCCGGACCTTCTCCGAGATCGAGGCGCTCGCCGAGAACTGCCGCTTCCAGGACTGCGCCCACAACACCGAGCCCGGCTGCGCCGTCACCCACGCCCTCCACGAGGGCACCCTCAGCCCCCGCCGCCTCGACAGCTACCGCAAGCTCCTCCGCGAGAACCAGCGCATCGCCGCCCGCACGGACGCCCGCATGCGGGCGGAGATGCGCCGCGAGTGGAAACTCCGGGCGGCGGAGGGGGCGCACATGGCGGAACGCAAGCGGGGGCGCTTGCGCTAGGCGGAGTGGGGGCGGGCCTGCCCCCAGGGGGCGGCTTTCCCCTGGGGCGGCCCTTCCCGGGGCCGGTTCTTCCGGGGCCGTCCGAGGGCCCTCACGGCACCGTCCCGGCAGCCCGTGCCCCGCCCCGCGGGGCCGGCGTCGGCGCCCGTCCGGCCGTTCCGCTCCCGGGAGCGCCCCGCAAGCCCGCGTCCGATTTCCGCCAGACCACCTTCCCCACGTGTCGCAGACTGGAACACGTGACAACCACCGCACACCACCCCGACGACCTCCGATACCAGGCCGTGAGCAGCCGCGACGCCCGGTTCGACGGTGAGTTCTTCTTTGCCGTCTCCACGACCGGGATCTACTGCCGCCCCAGCTGCCCCGCGGTGACCCCCAAGCGCGTCAATGTCCGTTTCTACCCGTCCGCGGCCGCGGCCCAGGGGGCCGGGTTCCGGGCCTGCCGCAGATGTCGTCCGGACGCGGCGCCGGGGTCGGCGGAGTGGAATGTCCGGGCCGACCTGGTGGGCCGTGCGATGCGGCTGATCGGGGACGGCGTGGTGGACCGGGAGGGCGTGGCGGGGCTCGCGGCGCGTCTCGGGTACAGCGAGCGCCAGGTGCACCGGCAGCTGACGGAGGAACTGGGCGCGGGGCCCGTGGCGCTCGCCAGGGCGCAGCGTGCGCACACCGCGCGGGTGCTGTTGCAGACGACGGACCTGCCGGTCACGGAGACCGCGTTCGCGGCGGGCTTCGCGAGTGTGCGGCAGTTCAACGACACGATCCGGGAGATCTACGCCCAGACCCCATCCGCGCTCCGGGCCCAGGCCGGGACGGGCGCGGGGAAGCGGCCCCGCGGGGCCGCGCCGACGGGCATCCCGCTGCGGCTGGCGCACCGCGGGCCCTACGCGGCACGGGAGGTCTTCGACTTCCTGGAGCGCCGGGTGATCACCGGGATCGAGGAGATGACGGGTGCCGTGGGCGCCCGGGTCTACCGGCGGACCCTCCGGCTGCCCTACGGCACCGGCGTCGTGGAGGTCCAGGAGCCGCCCGCGGGGACCGGCCGCACGGGCGGCCGGGGCACCTGGCTCGCCTGCCGGCTGCACCTCACCGACCTGCGCGACCTGTCGAACGCCGTCCAGCGGATGCGCCGCCTCTTCGACCTGGACGCGGACCCGGACGCCGTCGCCGAACGGCTCGGCGCCGACCCCCTGCTGCGGCCGCTGGTCGCCGCCCGGCCCGGCCTCCGGTCGCCCGGGGCGGCGGACGCGGACGAACTCGCCGTTCGGGCCGTGCTCGGCCAGCAGGTGTCCGTGGCGGCGGCCGCGCACCTCGCGGCGCGGCTCGTGGCCGCGTACGGGACGCCGCTGCCGACCCCCGACGGCGCGCTCACCCACGTCTTCCCGGAGCCCGCCGTCCTCGCCGGGGCCCGGCTCGACGGCTCGGACGGCGCGGCCGGATCCGACGGCATCGGCATGCCGGAGGCCCGCAAGGACGCCCTGCGCACGGTCGCGGCCGCCCTCGCCGACGGCACGGTCCGGCTCGACTCGGGCGTCGACCGCGACGACACCGAACGACGGCTGCTCGACCTGCGCGGCGTCGGCCCCTGGACCGCCGGCTACATCCGGATGCGGGCCCTGGGCGACCCCGACGTCTTCCTCCCCGGCGACGCCGGGGCCCGGCACGGCCTCGCCGCGCTCGGCACCGGCCCCGAGGCCGCCGCCGACTGGCGGCCCTGGCGCTCCTACGCACTGCACCACCTGTGGAACCACGCACCCGCCGCAGCGGGCGAGTAAGGACGGCACCTGATGATGTACACCGAGATCGACAGCCCCCTCGGCACGCTGCTGCTCACCGGCCGGCCCTCCGCGACCGCCCCGGGCGGCACCGCGCTCGCCTCGCTGTCCGTACCGGGCCAGCGCAACGGCGTCGCCGTCCATCCGGACTGGCAGCGCGAACCCGACGCGTTCGCGGAGGCCGGCCGCCAGCTCGCGGCCTACTTCACGGGCGAATCCCGGGAGTTCCGGCTGGAGTACGCCGTCGCGGGAACGGAGTTCCGCCGCCGGGTGTGGGACGCGCTCGACGCCGTCCCCTACGGCGCCACCACCAGCTACGGCGAACTGGCCGCCCGTATCGGCGCCCCCCGCGCGGCGGTCCGCGCGGTCGGCGGGGCGATCGGCGCCAATCCCCTGCTGGTCCTGCGCCCCTGTCACCGCGTCATCGGCGCTGACGGCTCGCTCACCGGCTACGCGGGCGGCCTCGACCGCAAGCGGCTGCTCCTCGCCCTGGAGGGCGGACCGGGCGCGGACAGCCTGCCCGGGGTCTGAGGCCACCGCGCGGGACGCGGCCACGGGGACGGACATCGCATTGACGCGGGCCGTCCCCTCCCGCGTCACGTCACCGTGAACCGTGCGCCACAGGCGGCCACCCCGCCCCCTGCGGCCCCTGCCCTCCCGTCGTCCAGCCACGTTCCGCCGCCTTCCAGCCCAGTTGCAGCCGTGTCGTCACCCCGGCCAGCTCCATCAGCCGCTTCACCCGCCGCTGCACGGTCCGCAGTCCCAGCCCGAGCTGCTTGGCGACGCTCGCGTCGGTCAGCCCCGACAGCAGCAGCGACAGCACGGCCAGGTCCGTGGCGTCCGGAGCGTCGATGGCGGGCGGTAAGGGGGCATCCCCGGCGGGCCACAGCGGCCGGGCCTCGCGCCACAGGGACTCGAACAGGGCGGTCAGCGAATCCAGCAGTTCCCCCGCGCCCACGACGAGCGCGGCGGGCCCCGCGCTCCCGGAGGCGAGGACGAGCAGCCCCTCCCGGCCGTCGGCGAGGAAGAGTTCGGCCGGCACCCGGTCGGCGACCCGGAACAGGTGCGTCGCCGCGTGCCGGGCGGGGAGCGGCCACACGGCGCGGTCCACGACGGTCCGGTGCCGCACGGCCCATTCGGCACCCGTGTCAACCCAGGTACGGTTCCGCACCAGTGCGCACACTTCTTCGACGGCCCGCAGCCGCAGGCCCGTCAGACGGCGTGCCACCGCGTCCGCGCCGGTCACCGCCTCCACCGCCGCGCCGTCGGCGCGCGGCGGGCCCTCCGCCCGCTCCTGCCTGCGCTGTTCTGCGGGTCTTTCCCGTTCCAGGTCCCCGACGGCTGCCGGACCTATGGCACCGGGCACGTGACACCCCTCCCCACGACCGTGTTGCGACTCCGGCCATCATCCCGCGAGGGGTCCGCCGTGCACTCTTCCCGTATGCCCCGCAGTGTGGACAATAAGGGCATGAGTCAGCTGGGGGATCAGGGACAAGAGGACGCCTGGTGGGCGGAGTTGTACGGCCGGCCCACGGACGGTCCGGGCTCCGCCGCCGGGGACGACAGTCTCGACGACCGGTTCGCTTCCGCCGCGGCCGTCGTCGGCGGCGACCCGCCGCCCCCGAGCCCTGCCCGGCCGCCGGGCAGGTCCACCCGCGGCGCGCCCCCGCCGAGCGGCCTGCCCGCCCGCGCCGCCTGGTCGGTCTCCCGTACCGGGGCGCTCCCGGACCCCTCCCGGCTGCCCCCGCTGCCCGACCTGGCCGGCCCCCTCCGGGGCACCCCGCCTCCTCCGTCGCCACCCCCACCTCCATCCGCCGCGTCCCGGTGGGAACTCGGGGTGCCACCGGCCGGGCCGCCACCGCGCGGCTCCCGTCCCGGGCCCATGGCGCCGGGCCGCAAACCCTTCCCACCGGGGGCGCGGGCCACGCCCCCGGCACCGGACACCGCCGGCCCCGACCGGCGGGAGACGGACGGCCCGGCCCCGCCGGAAGCCGCGGATCCGCCGCGTACCGATCCGCTACGTATGGATCCACCGCGTACGGATCCACCGCGTACCGACCCGCCGCGTACCGATCCGCGAAGGCTCGATCCGCCGTGGAACGAACTGCTACGGGCCGACCCGCCGTGGACGGACCCGCCGCAGGCCGACCGGCCGCGGACGGACGCATCCCGGCCGGATTCGCCACAATCAGGTTCGCCACGGCGGGATGTGCCATGGACGGATTCGCCACGAGCGGGTTCGCCACGGCGGGATGTGCCATGGACGGATCCGTCGCAGGGCGACCCGCCACGGCCGGACGCGCTATGGACGAATCCATCGCAGGGCGACTCACCCCGGACGGACCCGCCCCGGACGGACCCGCGACGGGCCGACCAGGCGCGGACGGACTCCCCACGGGCCGACCCGCCTCGGACCGGCCGGAAGACGAAGTCCACCGGCAGGCCGGGGCCGGCCACCGGCCGCCCGGGCCGGTCCGGGGCGACGCCCCGCGTCCCGGAGCCCGAACCCCCTCGGCGCCCCGACCCGCTCGACGCGCCGGGCACCCGGAGCGCGAGGGGCGCGGTGGACGTACCGGGCGCGCGGGACGGCACCGGCCCGCGCGACGTCCCCCGGCGGCCCGACACCTTCGGGAGGGTGCCGGGACCTTCCCGTCCCGTCGAGCCCTCCGCACCGCCCGGGGCGCCCGACGCACTGCCGGACGTGTCCGGACGGCCGGAGGGCTCCCGTCGGTCCCTGGCCTCCGATCGTCCCCAGGTTTCCGGACGATCCGAGGCCTCCGGACGACCCCAGGCCTCCGGACGATCCGAGAACTCCCGTCGGCCCAGGGCCTCCGGACCGTCCGACGGCTTCGGACTGCCCGAAGTCTCCGGATCGCCCGAAGTCTCTGGGCTGCCCGAGGGCGCCGGACCGTCCGAGGGTTCCGGGCTGCCCGAAGCTTCCCGGCTGCCTGAAACTTCCCGGCTGCCCGAAGCCTCCCGGCTACCTGAAGCCTCCCGGCTGCCCGAGGTCTCCGGACCGCCCGAGGTCTCCGGACTGTCGGAGGTCTCCGAGCTCCCGGCGGTCTCGGAGGCTTCCGTCGTCCCAACCGCCCCCGAAGCATCCCTCGTCCCGACCGTCTCCACAGCCCCCGTCGTCCCGGAGACCGTCGAAGCGTCCGACCCCCCGGAGGCATGCGAGTCGGCGGCCTCCCTGGAGGCGGCCGTCGTAGCTCAGGTGCCGCGGCCCCGGAGCCGGGACGGCGTCCGTGCCCGGGCGCCCGAGTTCGTCGGGCAGGGGCCGCCGACCTACGAGGCGGAACCGACCGCCTGGCCGCCCGCGGACCCCGGCGGGCTGGAGGACCTGGTGCCCGACACCGTCCTCGACGGCGCCCGGTACGGCGCCATGACCCTGCGGGCCGTGTCCCTCCGCGGCGACTCCGCCCGCTACCGCGGCGAACCCCGGCGCGACGCGCTGCTCACCGCCCGGTTCGGCAGCGGCGAGGAAGCCGTGCTGCTCGTCGCCGTCGCGAGCGGGGCCCGCGCGGCCGAGGGCGCCCACCGCGCGGCGCGGGACATCTGCGCCTGGCTGGGCAGCGCGGTCGGACGCAGCCACGCCCGGCTGGGCGAGGACATCCGGGCCGGCCGGCGGGGCGAGCTGCGGTCGGGCCTGCACCGGCTCACCGACCGCTCGTACGGACGGCTGCGCGCCCGCGCCACCGAACTCGGCCTGCGCCCGGCCGAGTACACCGCCGCCCTGCGCTGCCTGCTGCTGCCGGTCGACTCCCGGTGCCGCACCCGCGTCTTCTTCGGCGTGGGCGGCGGTGGCCTCTTCCGGCTGCGGGAGGGGACGTGGCAGGACCTCGACCCCGAGCGGCGCCCGTCCGGGGCCGAAGAGGGCGGCTCCGCAAGGCCTTCGGGAGCCATCGCGTCCGGCGGGGACGCACTGTGCGACGACCGCATCACCGTGGACCTCGGGATCCCCACGCCCGGTACCACCCCCGTGATCGATCCCGAGGAGGTGCCGAGCGAACCCTTCCGGTTCCGCGCCGCGGTCGCCCGGCCCGGCGACGCCCTCCTGCTGTGCAGCGCGGGGCTCGGCGAACCGCTGCGCGGCGAACCCGCGTTGGCTGACGCCCTCGCCGAACGGTGGGGAACGCGGGCGCGTCCGCCGGGGCTGGCCGAATTCCTGTCCGACGCCCAACTGCGCGTCAAGGGGTACGCGGACGACCGTACGGCGTGTGCGATCTGGGAGGCATAGCCGGTGATCCCGGGAGGGATTGGCGCGGAGATCCGCTCAGCGAAAGATCAGCGAAAGGTGGGCGGAGGATCGGATCCCCGCGCATAACCGCGTCGACGACCGCCGCCCCGAAGGGCGTTGTACAGCCATTCGCGCTGGGCACAAGAGGTTCCCGCATTTCCGCCGTATCACCATGTTGATGAGTCAACAGGAGTCGTTCCCGTGCAGGCGGGGCATGCATTTGCCGTGAGCCTGTTCGATGCCGGGGCGCCGGGGAGGGGTCGGGGCGGACGGAAATGAAACGGCGGACTGCACAGTGGGTGGGCGCGGGGAACCGCGACGGTCGGGAAGGGTCCGCGGACGGCACGGCTCGGGACGGGGTGAACGACCGGGAGGGGGAGCCGCGCTGGGAAAGACGACTGGGGCGCGGGGACGTCGCCGTGGTCGCGGCGGCGCGGGCCGGACTGCGCCGGTTCCTGGTCCACTGGGGAGCGCCCGGGCGGGCGGAGACCGCGGAGCTGCTGACGAGCGAGCTCGTGACCAACGCCCTGGTGCACACCGACGGTGGCGCGGTGGTGAACGCCACGCTCAGCGGCGGCCCGGTCGCGTTCGCCAAGGGGCGGCTGCGCGTCGAGGTGCGGGACACCCTTCCCCGGCGTCCGGTGCTCCGGGTGCCCGCGGCACGGTCCTCCGACGCGGACCCGTTCGGTGACGGGGACGCGTACGACGTGGAGCCGGCGGCGACTTCCGGGCGGGGTCTGCTGTTGGTCCACTGCCTCGCGGACCGCTGGGGAGTGCACGTCCACGGCGCGGGAAAGGCGGTGTGGTTCGAACTGGACGCGGAGGACCACTGACGGACGGCGGTGGACCTACGCCCCGTCGTGGTCGCGGTCGTGGGTGAGACCGGACGCCGCGGAGCGCCGGGCCGTCCGGACCGCCCCGAGCCGTCGCATCGGCCCGGAGCGGCCGGATCAGCCGAACTGCCGCTCGATACGGGCCAGTTTCTCCTCCAGGGAGTCGAGCCGCCGGATGGGCTGCGTGTCGTCCTCGGCGGTGAGGTCGATGGGCTCGGCGTGGCCCGCCCTGTTCACGGCCTGGAGCGGACGGTTGCGCAGGGGGAGTTGCTCCTGGTCGGTTATGGAAGGTTCCGCTCCGGACTGCGAGCCGATCTGGGCCGGCTGGGGAGCCGCCGGCACCGCCGTCACCTCCACCTGCCGTCCGCCGCGGGCACGTCCCCACAGCACGCGGTGCTGCCGGTTGTACGCCTTGAGCCGGGCGCGCTCCAGCTTGCCCGCCTCCCGGCGGCGCAACCGGTGCTGCTGGCGCTGCCGCTTGTCCTCGCGGACCTCGTCCACGGCCTCGTCCAGCGTCCGCACGCCCTCCAGGAGCATCAGCGACCAGGCGCCGAAGGTCTCGCGCGGTGCCCGCAGCCAGCGCACCATCCGGATCTGCGGCAGCGGGCGGGGCACCAGACCCTGCTCGCGCAGGGCGGCCCGGCGGGTCTGCTTGAGCGCGCGGTCGAACAGGACCGCGGCCGACAGCGACATGCCGGCGAAGAACTGCGGCGCTCCCGCGTGGTCCAGCCCGCGGGGCGCGTGCACCCAGTTGAACCAGGCCGCCGCGCCCGCGAAGGTCCACACCAGCATCCGGGAGCCGAGCGCCGCGTCGCCGTGGCTGGCCTCGCGCACGGCCAGGACCGAGCAGAACATGGCGGCGCCGTCGAGCCCGAACGGCACCAGGTACTCCCAGCCGTCCGTCAGGCCCAGGTTCTGCCGTCCGAAGCCGACCAGTCCGTGGAAGGAGAGGGCGGCGGCCACGGCCGCACAGCAGAAGAGGAGGACGTAGGAGGCGCTGCCGTACAGGGCTTCCTTGCGCCTTCTGCGTTCCTCGGTGCGTTCCCAGGAATCCGTGCCCGTCGCGTCCTCCGGGCCGCCGTGCCGGCCCCGGGAGAACACCGTCACCGCCACCACGGCTCCTACGAGCGCCACGGCACTGGGCAATACCCAATTCAGCGGTATGTCGGTCACTCTCATCTTGCGTCCCTTGCATCGCAGTACCGGCCTTTCGCGCGCCATCCTGGCGGAACCGGCCGGGGCGCCAAGCGGTTTCCGGGCAACTCGCCGCCAATGGACCCCAAGGACATACGGATAGGTGTGTGTTGCTTCGAACGCTGGTGGGCGCCAAGGGAATTGGGTTCTATTCAATCCACCCGTTCGAGTGGATTGAATAGAATCATGTTGTGCTCAGTCGGGTGATGCGATCGGCATCGTGGGTCCGGGGGCATGTGAGGCAGGATGTGGGGCGCGCGGTGTAGACGAGACAGCAGCTCGCGCGGTCCCGGGTGAGCACGGATCCGCCGCCGGGCACGGTCAGTTCACGGAAGGCCGCGCCGCCGGCGAACGGAGCCGTGTCGCCCGGCAGCAGAAGCCGCAACTCCCGTCCGGCCCGCGCCTCCTCGCCCAGCAGCCGCGCCAGGCGCCACAGGCTCTCGGTCGCCGCGTCCGTCATCAGGCCCCACAGGGCCCGCGTACCACGCCGCGTCCGCCCCCGGAACCCCTCCAGTACCGGCCCCACTTGTCCCGCGACCCCCTCGCGCACCACCTTCCGCAGGGCGGCCTCGTCCGCCACCGGTACGGCGTCCGGGCGGACGGCCACCGGGTCGCCCGGCAGACAGGCGAAACCGGTGGGCGCGAGGGACACGGTGCCGCGCGCCCGGTGCACGGACACCGCGGGGAAGGGGAGCAGCGGGACGCGCCGGTGCAGGAACCAGGGGAGCGTCAGCAGCAGGGAGACCGACCACGCGTAGCGGTAGAGGCCGAGGCCGGCGGCGACGTCCGGGCGCAGGGGACGCCCGTACCCGAGCAGGGCCTGCTCCCGGTCCCGGGCGGTGAAGGCGTCGACGGCGGAACCGCCGGCGGCGAGCTGCGCCGCGGTGATCCAGCCCTTCCCGGCGCGCGGGGGCGCGCATACGACCCTCAGCGCGGGATGTACCTCGGTGAGCCTGGTGTACGCGCCCAAAACGGGAAAGGGGGCGAGCAGTGGGGCGCGTGTGCATGATGAGGAGCGCGAGAGCGGACCGGCAGGGGCAGCGGACATTTCGGGACCACCGTAGCGTGACCTCCTATAGGTAAGGCTTCCCTTACCCCTGACGACCGGGGTTTGAACTGTCGGATCCGCCGCCTATGGTTCGAATGGAGACATAGGAGGACCCCAATGGAGCAGGGCAGACCCCACCCGGCGGTGCCGCGCCCGCGCACCGGCGCGCCCGCCCGCGCACCGCTACCGGACGGCGCCTCGGCGCGCGGCGAGCACGTCCACGGCGAGCACACCCACGGTGAGTGCGGTCACGGGTACGGGCCCGGTTCATCGTCCGGCGGTGTCGCCCGCCGGATGCCCACGCGCTACTCCGTCCGCGGCCAGGTGCTCGACGCCCTGCGCAAGGCCCTGGTCAGCGGCGACCTCATACCCGGTGAGGTCTACTCGGGTCCCGCCCTCGCCGAGCGGTTCGGGGTCTCGGCGACCCCGGTCCGCGAGGCCATGCAGCAGCTGGTCGTGGAGGGCGCCGTCGAGGCCGTCCCCAACCGGGGTTTCCGGGTCACCAGCCGGTCCGCCCACGACCTCGCCGAACTCGCCGAGGTCCGCGGCCTGCTGGAGGTGCCCACCCTGCTCCGGCTGGCCCGTACCGTCCCCGCCGTGCGCTGGCAGGAGCTGCTGCCGCTGGCCGAGACCGCGTCCTCCGTCGCCCGGGGCGGCGACCGCGCCGCCTACGCCGAGGCCGACCGCGCCTTCCACCGAGCCCTGCTCGGCCTCGGCGGCAACCGCCAGCTCGTCGCCGTCGCCGACGAACTGCACCGCCGCGCGCAGTGGCCCGGCACCGGCGTTCCGGCACGGTGCGCCGAGGACCTCGTCGCCGACGCCGCCGAGCACTTCGCGCTGCTGGAGGCGCTCGCCGCACGGGACCTGCGGACTGTCGAGACGCTGGTGCGGGGGCACTTCACGGGCGCGGTCTGCTGAATCCCGTGCGGGCCGGACCGCCGCCCCCGGGCGGGCCGGCCCGATCCGTCGCCCGTACCGTCGTCCGACCCGTCATTCACCGGCCGTCCGGGGCTTCGGGGGCAACCGGTCGGCCAGCCAGGACGGGACTCCGCCCAGCAGCCGCACCAGCCGCCCCGCCTCCTCGCGCAGCCGCCCCGCCTCCGCCGGATCCGGCAGTACGTCCGCCAGCGAGACGAGCGCCGGTGCGATGCCCACCAGGTAGCCCAGCTCCTCGCGGATGCGCAGCGACTCGCCGTAGCCGTGGCGGGCGTCGGCGGTCCGGCCGTCGTGCTCGGCCATCGCCGCCATGTGCCGCCAGGTGAAGGAGAGCAGCAGCCGGTGTCCGTGCGTGGTCGCGCCGGCATGGGCGCGCTGGAAGGCGGCCGTGGCGTCGGACGGGTTGTCGGAGAGGTGCTGGGCGATGAGGCCGCGGCGGAAGTCCAGCAGGGGGCGGCTGGGGGAGTGGGGCGCGAGCAGGGCCGCCGCGCGCCCCAACGCCGATCGTGCTTCGTCCGCCCGGTCGCGTACCCCCAAAAGAGTGGACGCGTAAGCGAGATGACCCCGTTCACAGGCCGCCGCGCCACGCTCCTCGTCGTCCGTGGCCAGTGCCTCCGCGGCCCGCAGGGCGTCCTCGGCCGCGCTCCAGCCCTCCGCGGTGAACATGCAGCGCTCGACCAGCACGGCCGTACGCCACCGGGCCGCACCCGGGTCGGACACCGCGCGCGGGGCGATCAGCTCGGCCGCGTCCTCCCAGCAGGCGCGTGAGCGCAGCCGCCACACCGCGCGCTCCAGCGGTCCGTCCTGCGGACTCGGCCCCTGTGGTCCCCATGGTTCCGACAAGCCAGAATTCCGCATGGCGGTCTCCGCCACAGTGCCCTCCCCAAGCGCGCCGTCGAGCTGGAAGCCTGCTCCGATCTCAGCACGAAGACCCGGGCCCGGCCAAGGGTCCGGTGTGAACCAATTCACAAAGCCGGAGACGGAGTTCGTGCGAGCGCGGGGCCGGTCCACGGGGCTCGCGAATCGGTCCGCGCCCGTGGTCACCAGCGTGTTCCGGCAGATTAGCGAAGATCGACAGCCGGGCGGGGCGGAAGCAAAACCCCTCGCGTGTCATGCCTGCCCCTGGCACCATGGCTCGCGCCCGCCGCATACGGCGATACGGCACATCGCGTCACCGGACCGAACCGCATCCGTGTCACCGGACGGAGTCGCGTCACCGGACGGACAGCGTCACCGAACAGAGGAGACAACGGGAACATGCGCCAAGCCCTCGGAATCCCCCAGCGCCCTGACCGGACGACTGTTCCCGAGGACTTCTTCCCGTATGCACTCGCACCCCTCCAGCACCCCGGACACCCGGGGCACCCTGAACATCGGCATCCTGGCGCACGTCGACGCCGGTAAGACCAGCCTCACCGAGCGCCTGCTGTTCGACGCCGGCGTCATCGACCGGCTCGGCAGCGTCGACGCCGGCACCACCCGCACCGACACCGGTGACATCGAACGCCGGCGCGGCATCACCGTGCGCTCCGCCGTCGCCTCCTTCACCGTGGACGGCCTGCACGTCAACCTCATCGACACCCCCGGGCACAGCGACTTCATCGCCGAGGTGGAGCGCGCGCTCGGCGTGCTCGACGGGGCGGTGCTCGTCCTGTCCGCCGTCGAGGGCGTACAGGCGCAGACGCGGATCCTGCTGAAGAGCCTGCGACGGCTCGGCCTGCCCACGCTGATCTTCGTCAACAAGACCGACCGGACCGGCGCCCGCGAGGCGGAGACCCTGGCCGGAATCCGGGCACGGCTCACCCCGCGTGTCGTTCCCATGAACACCGTCCACGCCATCGGCACCCGGGACGCCCGGACGCTGCCCTGCTCCTTCGACGACCCGGCCTTCCGCGAACGCGTCGCCGAGACGCTGGCGGAGGACGACGACGCGCTCCTCGCCGACCTCGTCGAGGACCGGATCCCGGACGCCGGACGGCTGCGCGCCGGTCTCGCCGACCGCACGGCGCGCGGCCTGCTCCACCCCGTCTACTTCGGCTCCGCGCACTCGGGACAGGGCGTGGACGCGCTGACCGACGGCATCGCGCGCTGGCTGCCGCCCGCCCGCGGGGACGACGCCGGGGCGCCCGCCGGCACCGTGTTCGCGGTCGAGCGCGGCGCGAACGGCGAGAAGACCGCGTACCTGCGGCTCTTCTCCGGCTCCCTGGCGCGCCGCGACCGCATCACCCTGCACCGCCGCACAGCGGACGGCACCACCGGTGAACTCACCGGCCGCGTCACCGCCCTGGAGGTCGTCGGCGCCCCGCCCGCGGCCGCGCACCGGCTCGTCCCCGGCGGCATCGCCCGCCTCCGCGGCCTGCCCGGCGTCCGCGTCGGCGACCGGCTCGGATCCGTGCAAGGCGACGGGGGAGCGGGGCCGCAGTTCGCCCCGCCGGGCCTGGAGACGGTCGTCCGGCCCCGGAACCCGGACGACACCCCCCGCCTCTACGCGGCACTGGCGGCGCTCGCCGACCAGGACCCGCTGATCGGCACCCGCCCCCTGCCGGACGGCGCCGGCACCTCCGTGCTCCTCTACGGCGAGGTCCAGAAGGAGATCATCGCCGCCACGCTGAGCGAGGAGTTCGGCGTCGACGCCGTCTTCGAGGAGAGCCGCACGGTCTTCCGCGAGCGGCCCACCGGGACCGGCAGGGCGTACGAGGGCATCGACCGTCACCGGACGCCCGCCTTCTGGGCGACCATCGGACTCCGGGTGTCCCCGGGCGCGCCCGGGTCCGTCATCGTCTACCGACGGGAGACGGAACTCGGCGCCATCCCGCTCGGCTTCGACCGCGCCATCGAGGAGACCACCCGCCACACCCTCCAACAGGGCCTGTACGGCTGGCCGGTCACCGACTGCGTCGTCACCCTGACCCACTCCGGCTACGCCAGCCCCGTGAGCACCGGAACCGACTTCCGCTCCCTGACCCCCCTCGTACTGATGCGCGCCCTGTCCGAGGCGGGCACCCAGGTCCACGAGCCGTGCCACGCCTACGAACTGGAGGTCCCCGCCGATGTGCTGAGCGCGGCGACGGGGCTCCTGGCCGAGCACGGCGCCCGGATCCGGGACACCGAGCCCGGCTCCGGGACCTGGGTGGTCAAAGGGACCGTCCCCGTCCGCCGCGTCGCCGCCGTGGAGCGGCGCCTCCCGGCGCTCTCCCGCGGCGAGGCGCTCTGGTGGTCGGCCCCCACCAACGACCTGCCCTGCCCCGGAACGCCCCCGGTCAGGGACCGGACGGACGGCAACCCGCTCAACCGCGCCGCATACCTGCGGCACCTGGGACGGGGGTGACGCCGGCGTTCCCCTCCTGCACGACGCCGGCGCCGGCGCCCTTCACCCCTGGATCCTCGGACCTGGACCCGACCGGACCCGGGCCCGAATACGACCGGACCCGGACCTGGACCCGAATACGACCGGACCCGGACCCCCGGATCAGTAGACGATCCGGTACTGGTTCCAGCCGGAGTTGCCTATCTTCTCCTTGGCCGCGAAGGGCGCGGTCGCCCTGCCCGTGCCCTTGTACCGCCACAGCGCTCCGGACTTGTCCCGGGCCAGCAGGTCCGAGCGCCCGTCCAGGTCGGTGTCGCCGGCCCCGAGCAGCAGGTTGAACTGGTTCCAGCCGCCGCCGATCTTCGTCCGGCCCTGGAACGGCTTGGCCCAGTCGCCCGTGCCCTTGTACAGCCAGAGCACGCCGTCCTTGTCCCGGGCCACGATGTCCGTCCTGCCGTCACCCGTCAGATCGCCCTTGCCGGTGATCTGCGTGTACTGCCCCCAGCCCGGACCCACCTTCTTCTTGCCGGTCAGCGAGCCGTCCGCCTTGGCCAGGTACATCCACAGCACACCCTGCCTGTCCCGGACCAGGAGGTCCGGCTGCTTCGCGCCGCCCAGGTCGCCCGGGGAGAAGAAGGTGTCGTACTCCCCCCAGCCGGACGCGACCTGACGGTGCACCGAGTCCAGCGGCTTCGACAGGATCACCTTGTGGTCGGTGGTGAGGAAGTACGCGTCACTGTCGTACACATGGTCCGAGTCGGTGTCGATCTGCGTCGCCGCCCGGAGCTGCTTCAGATCCCCCAGCCCCTCCTGCCGGGACTCCAGCTTGCCGTTGACGCCCCACATGTACGTGAAGTCCTGGCCCGCCCCGTCGATCGCCTCGACGGGGAAATGCGACGCGTCCCCGGGGGACACCTGCGCCATCCGCTGGCGGGCCGAACTCGCCGATGCCCCCGGACCGTCGGCGGCCACCGCCGCGCCCGCGGCCGTGGCGACGAGCGCGGCGGCGAGGGCCGCGGTGGCGATGCGGGGCAGTGCCCGCCCGGCGCTGGGAAGTCGAGTCACGTCAATCTCCGAATCGGCTGAGTGAACAGGGCGGACAGGCGCGACCACCTGACGGTGCGCCACGCCCGTTCGCATGGCTCCATCATTTCACAGTCGAGAGATGTGTCAACCGCGTTCACAGCCTTCGGAGGTGTTGTGGGAGCTGTGCTCGAGTCACCCCGCGCGCTCAGCCGGTGGCGGCGCCGAACCACGTCGGCAGCCGGTCGAGCAGCTCCTGCTGGTCCTCGCCTGCCCACGCCACGTGACCGTCCGGCCTCAGCAGCACCGCGGGCACGTCCAGTTCCTCGCTGACGTCGACGACGTGGTCGACCCGGTCCGCCCAGCCCGCCACCGAGAGCCGGCCGGTCTGGTCGAGCAGCAGCCCGCGGCCGCCATGCATCAGCTCGTACAGACGGCCCTGCTTCAGCTTCAGGTCCCGCATCCGCCGGCCGAGCAGGTCGTGACCCTCGCCGAAGTCGTAACGGACCCCGACCGCGGTGATCAGCCCGGTCACGTACCGGTTCACCTCCTCGAAGTCCATCAGCTTCGAGAACAGCTCCCGCAGCGCGGTCGGACCCGCGTCGGTTCCCATCAGCGTCATCTGCGCACGGGTGTTCTCCAGCACACGGGCGCCCACCGGGTGCCGTTCGGCGTGGTAGCTCTCCAGCAGCCCCTCCGGTGCCCAGCCGTTGACCGCGGCGGCCAGCTTCCAGCCGAGGTTGAACGCGTCCTGCACGCCCAGGTTGAGCCCCTGCCCGCCGGTCGGCGGGTGGATGTGCGCCGCGTCGCCGGCCAGCAGCACCCGGCCGACCCGGTAGCGCTCGGCCTGCCGGGTGGCGTCGCCGAACCGGGAGAGCCAGCGCGGCGAGTGCACGCCGAAGTCGGTGCCCGCGAACGCCCGCAGCTGCTGCTTGAACTCGTCCAGGGCCGGCGCGGTCGCACGGTCCTCGGCCACGCCGTCGGCGGGCACGATGACGCGGTACACCCCGTCCCCCTGGGGGATGAGGCCGAACCGCAGCTGCGTCTTGTTGACTTCCGCGACGGCGGCGGCAATCGTCGCCGCGTCCGCGGTCACCTCCATCTCACCCAGCAGCGTCTCGACCTTGGCGGGCTCGCCCGGGAATCCGACGCCGAGCAGCTTGCGCACCGTGCTGCGGCCGCCGTCGCAGCCGACGAGGTAGCGCGCCCGCAGATGCGTGCTTCCCCCGCTGGCTACGCCTCCATCGGCGGGGGTGCCCCCACTGGCCAGCTCGACGGTCACCCCCTCCTCGTCCTGGCTCAGCCCGACCACCTCGCAGCCGCGCCGGATGTCGGTGCCGAGTTCGAGGGCGCGCTCGTTGAGCAGCCGCTCGGTGACCGGCTGCGGGGTGGCGAGGCCGTACGCGTGCGCCGTGTCCAGCCGCTCCGGCCACGGCTTGGCGATGCCGCCGAAGAGCCCGCCGACCTGGAACTTCTCACTGACCGCGAGGAACCGGTCCAGCATCCCGCGCTGATCCATCATCTCGACGCTGCGCGCGTGCAGGCCCTGCCCACGGGACTGCCGGGTCGGCTCGGTCAGCTTCTCCAGCACGACCACATGCACTCCGGCCAGTCGCAGCTCGGCGGCCAGCATCAGTCCGGTCGGTCCGCCGCCGGCCACGATCACGTCGATCATCAAAAACTCATTTCCGCAGGTCCTGGCATTGCCCGGTGATTCTGCGGCATGACCGGGGCCTTGCCGCAAGGCCCCCGTTGCGCTATAAGTTGAGAGTGGCAAGGAGTGATTTACACCTCCTTGCCTTCGCTTTTGTCTGTTTCTCCGCCGTTGTCGCCCACCAAGGACCGGCTCAGCTCCCGGCGTGGCCCGTGCGCCGTCGGACATCGGCCATCAGCTTCTCCAGCAACGTGATGAGCAAGTCCCGTTCGTCCGCCGACAGATCGCTGACGAGCCCGGCCTCGCGGCCGAGGACGGCGTCGACGGATCGCTCGATGAGCGCGTGGCCGTCGGCCGTCAGTGACACCAGCACCGTCCGGCGGGCGGTGCCCCCCGGCGCTCGCCGGACGAGGCCGTCCCGCTCGGCCCTGGCGACGCGCTGCGAGATCGCTCCTGCGGTCACCAGCGTCCGCCGGGCGATCTCGCGGGTGCTGAGCGCGTAGGGCGGCCCGGAGCGGCGGATGACGGACAGCAGGTCGAGGGTGGCCGCGTCGATCCCCGCTTCGCGCAGCACCCGGCCGCGGTCGTCGGCGAACAGCTTCGCCAGCCACCAGATGGGCGTGACGATCTCGATCGACTCGGTCGGGGTGCCGGGGCGTTCCCGCCGCCAGGCCGCGGCGATCTCCGCCGGGGGATAGGAGGGTACGGGGTCCCCCGGCGCGGCGGTGCTGTCGGTCAACGGTGCCTTCCCTTACCGGAGTCGGATATGTTTAGGTCTAAACGTAGCAGCGAGGAGGAGGATCGATCCATGACCCGTACCGTGCTCGTCACCGGAGGCACCAGCGGCATCGGCCGCGCCGTCGCCGCGAGGTTCGCCGCCGGACAGGCGGAGGTCTTCATCACCGGACGCCATGCCGACACCGTTGAACCGGCCGCCAAGGAGCTGGGTGTGAACGGTGTGGTCTGCGATGCGACCGACCCCGGGCAGGTCGCCGAGCTCGCAGCCCTGTTCGGTGAACTGGACGTCCTGGTCAACGCGGCAGGCGGGCTGCCTCCGGCCGCACCGGACGACGGGCCGGCGCTGGAGGCGGTCCTGGCCCAGTGGCAGGCCAACCTGGCCCAGAACCTGCTGAGTGCGGTCCTGACCACGGCCTCGGTCCGGGACAGGCTCACCTCCGGCAGCTCCGTCATCAGCATCGGCTCGATCGGGGCCGAGCGCCGAGGCGGCAGCTACGGTGCCGCCAAGGCCGCCCTGGCCGCATGGAACGCCTCCCTGTCCGCCGACCTCGGCCCCCACGGCATCACCAGCAACGTCATCTCCGCGGGCTACATCGCCGGCACCAACTTCTTCCGCGACGGGGCACTGACCGACGAGCGCCACACCGCGCTCGTCGAGGAGACGCACAACAAGCGTCCCGGCACGGTGGAGGACATCGCCGAGACGGTGTACTTCCTTGCCTCTCCGGGGGCCCGGCACATCACCGGGCAGACGCTGCACGTCAACGGCGGTGCCTTCACCACGCGTTAGAGAGGGACGGGTGAAGGGGACCGGCCGCCCGGCCCGGATCGAAGGGGTCCGGGCCGGGCCGGGGCCGTCCGCCGGTCAGTTGAGTGCGGCGGCGAACATGCCGGGCTCGTAGGAGCCTCCCCGCTGGTGCACGATCACGGCGAGCCGGTTGGCCGCGTTGACGAGGGCGACCAGGGAGACCAGCGCGGCGATCTGGTCGTCGTCGTAGTGCTCGCGCGCGCGGGCCCAGGTCTCGTCGGACACGCCCTGGTGGGCGTCGGCGAGCCGGGTGCCCTCCTCGGCGAGGGCCAGCGCCGCCTGCTCGGCCTCGGTGAAGACGGTGGACTCGCGCCAGGCGGCGACCAGGTTGAGCCGGACCGCGGTCTCACCGGCGGCCGCGGCCTCCTTGGTGTGCAGGTCGATGCACCAGCCGCAGCCGTTGATCTGGCTGATGCGCAGCGACACCAGCTCCTGCGTGGTCATCGGCAGCGACGAGTGGTGGATCACCATGCTCGCGTTGGCGAACCGCTTGCCGAACTTGGCGGCGAGCTCGTTGTCGAACAGGTTGAATCGGGCGTCCATGATGTCGTCCTCACTCGTGGTGTCGTACTGCTTGTGGTGTGCAGCGCTCGTGGTGTCGTAGTGCTTGTGGTGTCCCAGTGCTTGTGGTGTTGCACTGGACGAACACGAGATGCCGGCGACCGGCTCCCTGTGACAGGTCGGCGATGTGACGTGTGCCACCGCTCACGGGTGTCACAGGGCGGCGTCGGCCGGCGTCTTGTGCGCGTGGCACCGTTGAGAACGAACAGGCAGGAGCAGCTGGTGAAGAGCGAGTGCAGCGGGCGTACGGAGGACACGGCCGGGCGGGCGGCCGGCAGCGGGCGCACGGATCCCGCCACCGAGGTGTTCGTCGCCCATCGCAACCTGCTGTTCACCGTCGCCTACGAGATGCTCGGCTCGGCCGCCGACGCGGAGGACGTCCTGCAGGAGACCTGGCTGCGGTGGGCGGGCGTCGACCTCGGCACGGTACGGAACCGGCGCGCGTACCTGGTCCGCATCACCACCCGCCAGGCGCTGACCCGGCTGCGTACGCTCGGCCGCCGCAAGGAGTCCTACGTCGGTCCCTGGCTGCCCGAGCCGCTGCTGACCGCCCCGGACGTGGCCGAGGACGTCGAGCTGGCCGACAGCGTCTCGATGGCGATGATGCTCGTGCTGGAGACGCTCGCGCCGACCGAGCGCGCGGTGTTCGTCCTGCGCGAGGTGTTCGACCTCGGGTACGACGAGATCGCCGAAGCCGTCGACAAGAGCCCGGCCGCGGTCCGCCAGATCGCGCACCGGGCACGGTCCCACGTCGCGGCGCGCCGCCCCCGCGGCGTCGTGTCCCCGGCCGTGACCCGGGACGCGCTCGACGCGTTCCACCGGGCGGCCGGAACGGGCGACCTGCAGGGTCTGCTCGACATCCTCGCGCCGGACGTCGTCTTCATGGGCGACGGCGGCGGCATCAAGCAGGCCGTCCTGCGGCCCGTCGTGGGGGCCGACAAGGTGGGCCGCCTGCTGGCCGCCGGGCTGGGCAGGATGGACGCGTCGTCGCTGCGTCCGGTGGAGGTCAACGGCCACCCGGCACTGGTTCTCCGGATCGACGGCGAGGTCGACACCGTCGTGGCGATGCGCCTCGACGACGGCCTCATCACCGGGTTCTACGCCGTGCGCAACCCCGAGAAGCTGTCGCACATGCAGCGGGAGACCGCCCTGCGCCGCTGAGCCCCGGTGCCGAGCCCTGGTGCCAAGCCCCGGTCAGACAGCCGTCCGCCGGGGACGGAACGTACGGCGGTACGCCTGAGGGCTGACGCCGATGGCGCTGTGGAGGTGCTGGCGCAGGGAGGCGCCGGTGCCGAGCCCGGCCCGGCGGGCGACCAGGTCGACGGGCCAGTCGGTGGTCTCCAGGAAGTGCCCTGCGAGGTCGACGCGTTGCCGGGTCAGCCACTGTCCTGGGGTGCTGCCGGCTTCGTCGCGGAAGCGGCGGCTGAACGTGCGTACGCTCATGTGGGCGTGGGCGGCGAGGCCGGCCAGGGTGAGGGGGTCGGCCAGGCGCTGCGCGGCCCACGCCCGGGTGGCCGCGGTGCTGCCGGTGGACGGACCGGGGACGGGGCGCCGGATGTACTGCGCCTGGCCTCCGTCGCGCCAGGGCGGTACGAGGCAAGAGCGGGCGACCTCGTTGGCGATGTGACTGCTGTGATCGAGGCGGACGATGTGCAGACACAGGTCGATCCCCGCGGCGACTCCGGCGGAGGTGAGGACGTCACCGTCGTCGACGTGACGTACAGCACGTCGGGGTCGACGCGCGCGGTGGTGTACATGCGCGCCGTGTCCCAGGAGAGGGCCGGAGGCCCCGACGTCCTGAAGGTCGTCGAGACGACGCGGCCGGAGCCGGGCCGCGGCGAGATCCTGGTCCGGGCGCGTGCGGCGGGTGTGAACCCCGCCGACCGGAAGACCCGCGAGCGCGGCGTGTTCGCCTCCGGAGCCGTACCGCCCTTCACCCTCGGCTTCGACGTGGCCGGAGTCGTCGAAGCCGTCGGCGCGGGCGTGACGGTCTTCCGGCCCGGCGACGACGTGTTCGGGATGCGCGTTTCCCGCACTCGGCGGGCACGTACGCCGGTACGTCACCGCACCGGCCCGCCACTTCGCTCCGCGCCCCCGCGGCCTCGACCACATCCGGGCCGGTGCCCTGCCACTGGCCTCGCTCACCGCGTGGCAGGCCCCTGGTCGACACCGCCCACGTCCGGCCCGGGGACCGCGTCCTGATCCACGCCGCGGCCGGAGGCGTCGGTCACCTGGCCGTGCAGATCGCCAAGCCCGCGGCGCGTACGTCATCGCCACCGCCGGCGCCGCCAAGCACGACCTGTTGCGCACGCTCGGGGCCGACGAGGTCGTCGACTACCGCACCCAGGACGTCGGCGACACCGTCCGCGACGTCGATGCCGTCCTCGACGGCATCGGCGGCCCCACCTGGGCACGCTCCCTGCGCACCCTGCGCCGGGGCGGCACGCTCGTCTCGATCCTGCCGTTCGACGACACCTTCCCCGTCCGCCGGGCCGAGGAACTCGGGGTGCGAGCGGTGTTCATGCTCGTCGAACCCGACCGGCAGGGGCTCCGCGAGATCAGCGCCCTGATTGAGGACGGCCGCCTGCGGGTGATCGTCGACACGGTCTTCCCTCTCGAACAGGCCGCTCAGGCGCATGCGTTGGGAGAGAAGGGCCGCACCACGGGGAAGATCGTCCTGACTGTCGACTCCGCCCCCGGGCGCCCCTGACGCCTGCCTCCCTCCTCAGCTGATCGCGTCGAGCAGCAGCCTCGCGGCCACCGTCGCTCCGTCCGTGCGGATCGTGCCGGCCACGGCGGTCGCCCGTGCGCGCGTCTCGGGGGCCAGGGCCGTCCTGAGCGCGGCCGACAGGGACTCGGACGTCGGAGCCGGGCCGTCGTGTGCCGCGCCGATGCCCAGGTCGGCCACCCGGCCGGCCCAGTACGGCTGGTCCGTCGCCTGGGGCACCACCACTTGGGGCACACCGGCCCGGGCGGCGGTGGCCGTGGTGCCCGCGCCGCCGTGGTGCACGACGGCGGCCACCCGGCCGAACAGCGCCTGGTGGTTGACCTCGCCGACGGCGAAGCAGTCGTCCCGGTCGTCGACCAGGGCCAGATCGGCCCAGCCGCGCCTGACGAGCACGCGGCGGCCCTGTGCCCGGACCGCCTCGACGGCCACCTGGGCGACGTCCGTCGCCGTGTGCATGGGCATGCTGCCGAAGCCCACGTACACCGGTGGTGTGCCGGCGTCCAGGAACGCCACCAGGTCGGCCGGGAGCGGGCGTTCGTCCGGCAGGGTCCACGCGCCGGTCTGGACGACGTCGAGGTCCGCCGGCTCCCGCCACGGGTCCAGGACCGGGTCCGTCGCCAGCCACGGCCGGTCGCCGATGACGTAGTGGCGGACGTCGTCCACCGGGGGCAGGCCGACGGCTGCCCGGTTGGTGTTGAGCGCCTCGCCGAACAGCGCGTTGATGCTCCGGGCATCCAGGTCCCACAGCACCCGGTTGTCGGTCACGTCCGGCGGGAACGGTCGGCCCGGATACGCCAGCGGCGGGTGGTGCGGCGACGGCAGGGTGAGCTGCTGGAACGTCACGGACACGGCGTGGACGCCCAGCTTCTCGGCCACCGACAGCGCACCGGCCGCGGCCGGCAACATGCCGGTCGCCACCAGCACGTCGCATCCCTCGGCCGCCCCCATGACCACATCGAGCTGGGCGGCGATCAACTGGGCCGCCCGCTCGGGCAGGGACGACGGCGGCGGCGCCGCCACCGTCAGCTCGCGCGCCGACACCCCGACCGGCACCATCCGCACGCCGACACCGGCCAGCAGCTCCGCGAACTCCTCGTCCGGCGGCGCACACACCCGCACCTCCGCGCCGAGTTCCCGCAACCGCACCGCGAGCCCCGCCAGCGGTTCGACATCCCCGCGCGACCCATACGTCGACAACAACACGCGCACTTCGCGACTCCCCATTTGCTCGCATTCCGGCTTCGGCCGGTGATTCTGCGGCATGAACGGGGTCTTGCCGCAAGCCCCCCGGTGCGCTATACGTTGAGAGTGGAAAGGAGCGGGTGACCTCCTTTCCTTTTTCTTTCACCTTTCTTTCGCCGCCGTTCCGTGAGGAAGCCGTCTCAGCCGGGCAGTTCGGGCAGTACGAGCCCCAGCGCCGCCGCCAGATCGAGGGTTCTGCGGGGCGTCGAGCACTGCCTGGTCAGGCCGGCCCGATCGAGCCGGCCGTCGCGGGCCTGGAAGAGGAACTTCGCGGCGGGATGCTCCCGCAGCTCGTCCGTGCCGAGACCGGCGGCGACGCGATGCGCCGCCGTGACCAGGTCGGGGAGCGAGGACAGCAGATCCGCGGCCCATGCTTCGAGCGCCCGGAGCCAGCTGTGCGTGGCTGAATCCGGTGCCGAGGAGAACCGCTCGACCGTCCGGGGCAGTTCCGGCCACGTGGAGTCGGGCCAGGGCCTGGTTTTCAGGACGGGCAATTGCCATGTGCGCTTGGCGATCGACCAGTGGTCCGCGTGCGCCCGGACCGAGTGGACGGTGAATTCCGGGACGCACAGAGCGGTCAGATTCCCGCCGTGGCAGGCGCCGGTGTCGAGACCGAAGATTCTGCCGTCGCGGATCAACGGCTCCCGGCCGGTGACATGGTGGCCGAACACGACTGGCTTGGTATCGGTGTAGTGGTCGTGCCAGTGGCCCTCCGGAAACAGCGCGCCGAGCTCTCGTTCGCCGCCGGTCGAGCCACAGAGGATTTCCTCTTTCTGGCCGGCCGGCGGGATTCCGGGGAGCATCGCGGCGTGGACCACGCGGACGTGCTCGTTCTCGAAGGAGTACGGCAGCGTCCGCATCCAGTCGACCGTTTCGTCGTAGCGGCTGCCGAGCTGCAAGCGGGTGATCTCCTGCGCGTAGGAGAAGATCCCGCGCACATGCTTCCGTTCGTGGTTGCCCATGACCACCACCGAGTTCGGGCGCTCACGGAAGAGACGGACCACTTCGCCGGGCGCCGGGCCGCGATCGACCAGATCGCCGACGCTGACCAGCAGGTCGTCCGGACCGAGGTCGACTTTTTCCAGCAGTTCGAGGAGTTCGTCGAAGCAACCATGGATGTCGCCGATGACGACGGTGCGCCGCATGCGGCCGATCCTCGTAACTGCGGGGCAGTTGGCGGATCATTCTTCTGCGCACCCCCGTCATCGACGCGATTCCCCCCGGGTGCCGGGTGGTCTAACCCTCCGGGTAGAAGAGGAACAGCGTGCAACCCGTGGTCGTCTGCGGAACGTGCGAGGAGCCCGCGGGGGCGTGGATGAAGGAGCCGGCCGGGTAGTCCCGGTCGCCGTCGTTGAAGGTGCCGGAGACCACGAAAACCTCCTCGGGGCCCGGGTCGTGGACGTCGATTCCCTCCCAGCGCGAGTTCGCGTCCATCTCCAGCACATAGGCCGCCGCGCCGTTGTCCCCCTTCCACAGCGGGCGCAGCCGGATGCCGGGAAAGAGTTCGTGGACGGGGGCGTCCTGGACGCTGGACCACACATACGCAGCAATGCTCTGTTCTGTCGTCATGGGACCAGCCTGGCTGCCGGCCGCCGCCCCGCCGAGTGTCAGGAAAGACATCATGAGGTACTTTTCTGCCATGCATCGAGTAACGGCACTCGTCCGCCCGCGGCAATCGACCTTCGAGCTCGCCTGCGCGGCCGAGGTGTTCGGGATCGAGCGGCCGGAACTTCCGACGCGGTACGCCTTCGGCGTGTGCACGGAGCACCCGGGCCCGGTCCCGACCCGCGCCGGGTACGACATGCTCGTGACCGACGGGCTGGACGCACTCGACCGTGCGGACACCGTGGTCGTCCCGGGCTGGCTGCCCGCCGAGGAGCCACCCTCACCCGCGGTCCTCCGGGCACTGCGCCGCGCGCACTCCCGCGGGGCGCGGGTGATCAGCATCTGCTCCGGCGCCTTCGCACTGGCGCACGCCGGTCTGCTCGACGGGCGGGAGGCGACCACCCACTGGTCGCTGGTGGACGAGCTCGCCGCACACTTCCCGCACGTCCGGGTCGACCCGGACGTGCTGTACGTGGACCACGGCGACGTGGCCACGAGCGCCGGCGCCGGGGCCGGCATCGACCTGTGCATCCACCTCGTCCGCAACGACCAGGGCGCCCGGTACGCCGCACATGTCGCCCGGACCATGGTCATGCCGCCCCACCGCGAGGGCGGACAGTTGCAGTACGCGGCACCGCCCCACCCCGCACAGGTCGACTGCACGCTCGCGCCGCTGCTGGAGTGGGTCACCAGGAGACTCGGCGAACCCGTGACCACCGAGAGCATGGCCGCCCACGCGGGCGTCTCGACGCGCACCCTCGCCCGACGCTTCGTCGACCAGCTCGGCACCAGCCCCGGCCAGTGGCTGCTCGCCCAGCGCATCGCCACCGCCCGGGACCTACTGGAGTCCTCCGACCTCCCCCTGGACACCGTCGCCCGCCGCGTCGGCCTCTCCTCGGCCACCAACCTCCGCAGACGCTTCCTCAACACCCTGGGCACCACACCGGGCGCCTACCGCCGGGCATTCCGGGCCGCGCCGCGATGACAGCCTGCTGGTTCAGCCCGCGTGCTTGAGCCCGGTGACGAACGAGTGCCAGGCGTCGGAGGGGAAGGTCAGCGCCGGCCCTTGGGGGTGCTTGCTGTCGCGTATGGGCACGATGCCGGTTGCCGCTATGGAGGGGGCCCACTCAAGGCACTGGCCTCCTTGACCGCTGCTGAAACTGGACTTGACCCATTGCGTGCGGGTGAGACCGGGTTGGCTACTCATCCGGGCAACTCCTCGATCGCCTTGCGCAGTGTGGTCTCCGGGATCTCAGCCCGCGTGCTTGAGCCCGGTGACGAACGAGCGCCAGACGCCCGCGGGGAACGTCAGCTCCGGGCTCCCGGGCAATTTGGTGTCGCGTATAGGGACAACCCCGGAATTAGCGATCTGTGGTGCCCATTCAAGGCACATGCCGCCTTCACCGCTGCTGTAGCTCGACTTGACCCACTCTGTTTCGGTGAAGTTCAGGGTGTTGCTCATTGCGAGTATTCCTCCATCGCCTTGCGCAGTTCGGTCAACGACTCTTCCGGAGAAAGGGCGTCGGCGCGCAAACGATCGTAAAGCTCGCACGCTCTCGCCACCTTCGAGGGCGAATCCACGACGCGCCCCATCCCTTGGGCTTCGGTGTAGAGGGCATCAGGTGTTTCGTCGAACCTCAACAGGGTGAAGCTCTCGCCTGTCGGGGGTGCCCCCGTGCTGAACGGAAGGACCTGCAGGGTGACATGGGGAGACTCGGCCGCGGCGATCAGGTGAGCCATTTGCTCACGCATGGTGGTGGAGCCGCCGACCGTGCGCCGGAGGCATGACTCGTCCAGGATCACCCACAGGAGGGGAGGAGGGGTGCGCTCCAGGACGTCGATTCGGCGCAGTCGCGCGGCTACCTTCTCGGCTGTCGCGGCAAGTTCGTCACGTGGATGGGCCGCGCGGAAGAGTGCGTGGGCGTACTGCTCGGTTTGCAGCATGCCCGTGACGAGGTACGAGCTGGTGGAGCTCGAACACATCGAACACTTGGGCGGCTTCGCCATGGATCAACGTCCCCTCATCACAGCCCAGTTGTGATGCCGCCAACCCTGTCGCCAGGGGTGCCCGGTCGGCAAGTCTGGACCGCACGGTTGATGCCCGTCCGTGAGGGGTGGGACACGTGGAGGTTCGAACGCAATGACGGAAGCAATGGTGGCGGCCGGGCGGTGTGTGACGTGCCAGGACGACCGGTGTCCGGTCTGCCTCCGGTTGCACGACGCCATGACCGAGGCGGGGCGGGTGATGGACGAGAGGGCGCGAGCGCTGTTCCGGGACGCGCTGATACGGCACCGGGAACTGCGGCACACGTCATGAGAGGCCGGTGGCCAGGTTCTCCCGCGGCGTCGGGCAGGTGCAGGCGGTCGATACCGGGGTTCACGAGAGTGCAGGGCCTGACGTGGACTGACGGGACTGCTCGACTTCCTGGTCGCGTTCGTGGGCCGCGGTCTGCTGCTGAGTGAGGTAGCGGTGGAGTGCCGGCTGGTCGCCGAGATGTTCGGCAGCGGCGATTGCGGCGTCGGGGATTCCGTCCATCCAGAGCCGAGGAATTCCGTGCATGTCCTGCTCGCTCGCGGCGAGCAGTCGGTGCGCTGTTGAGCCGTCGGGTGCGATCGGGACGAGGAGGAAGCACTCCTTGACGTAGTGCCGCCATATTCCTTGGCCGAAGTCCTGCTTGTCAGGGGGCAGACTGCGCTGGGCCTCCTGAAGTGTTTGCAGCGCGCCGGCGTAGTCGTCGGTTCGGCGTTGCAGCCGAGCCAGGGTGAGCAGAGTGCTCGCCCTGGCTCCTGACCACGACGAATCACTGAGCTTTTTCAGCGTGGCCACTGATCGGGTGAGGGTTGCGGCGCCCGCAACGCACGAGGCTCCCGTGCCGTTGAGTGAGGTGTTCGAAGTCTCAACCAACCGGCACAGGAGCCCCGTTGGTTCCCTAT
>NZ_JABETO010000019.1 GCF_013055795.1 Streptomyces sp. I05A-00742 | reverse complement strand
GGTCTGCCCGGCGTCCGGCTCGGCCGGCTGCGCATCGCGGGCTCCCCCGCGCCGCATGCCCCGTCGGACGTCCCGCTCCCGCCCGGCGCCCTGCCCCCGGGCCCCCTGCGGTGTGCGGCGGACCTGGCCGTGGCCGCCGCCGACGGCACCTCCCTGCCGGCGGCCGCCGAGCGGCTGCGCACGGCACTGTGGGCGGTCTCGGACGAGCGGCTGGGGCTGGCGCTGGAGGGCATCGACGTCCGGGTGACGGACGTACTGACGGAGGTGTCCGGTGCTCCGCCGGCAGCGCCCGAGCCGGCCGACGGGACCGCGACGGCGACCGGGGCCGGGACGGCCGTCCTCGCCGTCCCCGGGGTGGCGCGGGAGGCGCCGGTGCTCGGCGGGCGGGACGCCGATGTCGGGAGGTGGGTGCAGATCGCCGTGGCCGGCGGGCACCGTGCGGTCGATGTGGCGCGTGCGGTACGGGAGTTGGTCGCGCCGGGGGTGGCGGTGCTTGTCACTGCGGTGGACCCGGGCCCGGCCGGCCGCTGAGGACACCCCACCCGACCGGCCCCTCATGCTCCCCCGGACGCACCCCCTAGAATCCTGCGCGTCGACTTCGAGGGGGACGAAGCAGCACCATGACGTACGCAGGTCAACGCCGTCCGGGACAGCCCTGGCCGCCGCCGCGCCGCCCGCCGAACGGGCCGCGCGGACGCACGCGCCACCGGGGAGGCTGCCTCGGCGCCTTCTTCGGTTCCGCCCGCGCCAAGGCGCGCGCGATCTTCGCGGCGGCCGGGCCCGGACGGGTCGAGGACCCGGTCGTCACCCGGGTACAGCTGTGGCGCGCGGCCCTCGGTACGGCGGCGACGTTCCTGCTGATCAGCACCTACGGCATGGACGGCGGCTGGGAGGAGGTGTTCAGGGACGGGGTGAGCAAGCTGTTCCTGGCGCCGGTGGTGCTCATCGTGGTCGGCCCGGTCGTCATCGCCTGCTTCATCTGGTACGCCCCGCCGCGGCACCGCCGTCTGCTGCGGTCGCGGCTGCGGCATCCGCTGAAGGCGGTCGGCTGGTACCTGGGCGCGGCACTCACCGTCCTCCTCTGCCTCCAGGTGCACTCGCTGCTCCAGGAGTACCACCCGCTGGGAATGCTGAGCACCGTCGCGCCCCTGCTGTTCCTGCCGCTCATTCTGTGGATGCTGGCGTTCCTCGCCTTCGCCTCCGGCTCGGCCGCCCGCTACGCCTTCAACACCGCCGATGTGCACGCCGCGTTGCCTGCCGTGCTGACGGTCGCGCTGGTGTGGACGCTCAACCTGGTCACGCTCGGCGACGGCCTGCCGAACGGGCCGCTGACGGTGCGGGTCGCCGCGTTCCTCGGCGGTCCGGTGTCCGTGACGGCCGTCGCCCTCTGGGAGTTGTGGTTCCTGCGGACGCGGTACGGCGTCCGCGTGCGCGGCTGAGCCGCGGGCCCGGCCGACGGGCCCGCGGCCGTGGCGCGGGGGCTACTCCCCCAGCCCCGCCAGGTCCCTCAGCCGCCGGCCCTGCGCGGCCCGCTCGGCGGTGCGCTGTTCGTCGTAGGTGCGGCCGGCCGCGTCCCGCAGCAGCGCCTTCGTCTCGACGACCGCGTCGCGCGGGGGCGCGAGCAGGGCGGAGGTCAGGTCGGCCACGGCCGCGTCGAGCTCCGCGCCGGGGACCACGAGGTTGGCCAGGCCGGTGCGTTCGGCCTCGTCGGCGTGGACGAAGCGGCCCGTGGCGCAGATCTCCAGCGCGCGGGCGTAGCCGACGAGCGAGACGAGCGGCCGGGTGCCGGCCAGGTCGGGCACCAGGCCCAGGCTGGTCTCGCGCATGGCGAACTGCGCGTCCTCCGCGCAGACGCGAAGGTCGCAGGCGAGGGCGAGTTGGAAGCCCGCGCCGATGGCGTGCCCCTGCACGGCGGCGACGGAGACGATGTCGTTGCGCCGCCACCAGGTGAACGCCTGCTGGTACGTGGCAATTTCGGCGTCCAGGTCGGCGTCCGCACCGCGTGCGAGATCGAGGAACGACGGCTCGCCGTCGAAGCCCTCGGGCGTGAACGCCTGCCGGTCGAGGCCCGCGGAGAAGGACTTGCCCTCGCCCCGGAGCACCACGACCCGCACACTGCCCGGCAGCAGCCGCCCGGCCTCGGTGAGGGCCCGCCACAGGGCGGGCGACTGGGCGTTGCGCTTGGCAGGGTTGGTCAGGGTGACGGTGGCCACCGCGTCGTCCACGGTGAGCCGTACGCCGTCCTGTTCGAGCAGGGCCTGCGGGGCGGTCATGGGAGCCTCCGGTATCGGCATGCAGTCGCTGATGAAGCTGATAAGTGACTGCACAGTAACCACCCGGCCGGTCGAACGGCCGACCGGGTGGCACTGCCCATGCTTTCGGTGCCCGACAGGTGCGCGGTGTCAGGCCGAGGCGGCCTTCTTGCCACGCGTCGCCCCGCCGCGACCCCGCAGGATCACGCCGGATTCGCTGAGCATCCGGTGGACAAAGCCGTAGGAGCGGCCGGTCTCTTCGGCCAGCGCCCTGATGCTCGCACCGGAGTCGTACTTCTTCTTCAGGTCTGCCGCGAGCTTCTCGCGCGCGGCGCCGGTTACCCGGCTGCCCTTCTTCAGAGTCTCGGCCACCCGTGCCTCCTCATGGGAGATGCGCCTCTTGTCTCTCATGATCACCCCTTGCCGGGATCCTGGCCACCCATTCGGCAAGGTCGATGACAGAAGGTTTCCGCGATCCGGGTCGCCGAAGCCGGGCGGAACAGGAGATTCCGGCCGCCCCTGCCCGTACGGCCGTACGGGTGGCCCGGCAAACGGGCAGGTCAGGGAGGGCCCCCGGAGCACGGGGGCGAAAGGCACCGGGTGCCGCTTCCGGTGCGTGCGCCGGAGCGTTCCACCACACCGGGGGATGAGCCGCCCTCACTCATATGAAGGATCACGCATCGGCCGAATGATCGGTACGGCACTGATCAACGGTGACCGATCACCGGCCGGGAGGGGCCGGAAGGGGGTCCGCGCCGGGCGCGGACCCGGCTCAGGCGAGCGCCACCAGGTCCGCGTAGTCCGGGCCCCACAGGTCCTCGACGCCGTCCGGCAGCAGGATGATGCGCTCCGGTTCGAGCGCGTCCACGGCGCCCTCGTCGTGCGTCACCAGGACCACCGCGCCCTTGTAGGTGCGCAGCGCGCCCAGGATCTCCTCGCGGCTGGCGGGGTCGAGGTTGTTGGTGGGCTCGTCGAGGAGGAGGACGTTGGCGGAGGAGACGACCAGCGTCGCCAGGGCCAGCCGGGTCTTCTCGCCGCCGGAGAGCACGCCCGCGGGCTTGTCGACGTCGTCGCCGGAGAAGAGGAAGGAGCCCAGCGTCTTGCGGACCTCGACGAGGTCGAGGTCGGGCGCGGAGGAGCGCATGTTCTCCAGGACCGTGCGGTCCGGGTCCAGCGTCTCGTGCTCCTGCGCGTAGTAGCCGAGCTTGAGCCCGTGGCCCGGGGAGACCTGGCCGGTGTCGGGCTTCTCGGTGCCGGCCAGCAGGCGCAGCAGGGTGGTCTTGCCGGCGCCGTTGAGGCCGAGGATGACGACGCGGGAGCCCCGGTCGATGGCCAGGTCGACGTCGGTGAAGATCTCCAGCGAGCCGTAGGACTTGGACAGGCCCTCGGCCATCAGCGGGGTCTTGCCGCAGGGCGCGGGCTCCGGGAAGCGCAGCTTGGCGACCTTGTCACTGGCCCGCTCCGCCTCCAGTCCGGAGAGCAGCTTCTCGGCGCGGCGGGCCATGTTCTGGGCGGCGACGGTCTTGGTGGCCTTGGCCCGCATCTTGTCGGCCTGCGAGTTCAGGGCGGCGGCCTTCTTCTCGGCGTTCTGCCGCTCGCGCCTGCGGCGCTTCTCGTCGGCCTCGCGCTGCTGCTGGTAGAGCTTCCAGCCCATGTTGTAGACGTCGATCACCGAGCGGTTGGCGTCGAGGTAGAAGACCTTGTTGACGACGGTCTCGACCAGGTCGACGTCGTGGGAGATCACCACGAAGCCGCCGCGGTAGGTCTTGAGGTAGTCGCGCAGCCAGGCGATCGAGTCGGCGTCGAGGTGGTTGGTCGGCTCGTCGAGCAGCAGGGTGTCGGCGTCCGAGAAGAGGATCCGGGCCAGCTCGACGCGGCGGCGCTGGCCGCCGGAGAGGGTGTGCAGCTGCTGGCCGAGGACGCGGTCCGGCAGGCCCAGGCTGGCGGCGATGGTCGCGGCCTCGGCCTCGGCGGCGTACCCGCCCTTGGTCAGGAACTCCGTCTCCAGGCGCTCGTACTTCTTCATGGCCTTCTCGCGGGTCGCGCCCTTGCCGTTGGCCATGCGGTCCTCGTTCTCGCGCATCTTGCGGAGCACGGAGTCCAGGCCGCGCGCGGAGAGGATGCGGTCGCGGGCCAGGTCCTCCAGGTCACCGGTGCGCGGGTCCTGCGGGAGGTAGCCGACCTCGCCGGAGCGGCTGATGGTGCCGGCGGCGGGGATGCCCTCGCCGGCGAGGCACTTGGTGAGGGTGGTCTTGCCCGCGCCGTTGCGGCCGACCAAGCCGATGCGGTCGCCCTTGGAGATGCGGAAGGTGGCGGACTCGATGAGGACACGAGCGCCGGCGCGCAGCTCGATGCCGGAGGCGGTGATCACGGAACTACTCCTGGGCGGGATGGACGGCGGTCGAGGGGGGCGCCTCCCGGGGCCGTGCGGGCCGGGGAGGGGGCGAACACTGCCGCGCGGGCGGCCGCGCCGTCTAATGCACGAGGAGAGAAGCCATGGGGAAGATTCTAACGGTGGCGGGCAAGCGGATTTCCCGGCAGGGAGGACGGCGGGCCGGTCGGCCGGGGGGACGATCAGGGGCGCGTGGAGTGCCCCGGCACACCGGTCGCACACCTCGCGCGCCGTCGCACGCTTCCACCGGAACCCGCCTGTTTCGCTGCGTTACACCCTGGTTCACTACCGTTTCATCCGGCATGGAAGGCTCCGGGCGGGGCAGCCGTCGATCCCCTGTGTACGTCCTCATGACCCGTGCCCGGAAGGGCGCATATCACACGATTCACGGATACTCGGGGTGAAAGTTCCCGGGTGGAGAGGCGGTCGTGCATGCAGTTCGACGACGACGCGGATCTCGACACCTCCCAGGTGCGGGACGAGCGGGGCAGCCGGGTCCCCGGCGGAGGGCTGACCGTCGGCGGCGGGGTCGTGGGGCTGCTCGCCCTGCTGGCGGGGCTGTTCTTCGGCATCGGCCCCCAGGAGCTGGGGCTGTCCTCCGGGGAGCCGGGCACCGCGCCGTCGGCGAGCTCGGAGGCCCAGGTCGCGCAGAGCTGCAAGAAGGGCCGGGACGCCAACACCCGCGAGGACTGCCGGATCGTCGGCGTCGTCAACAGCGCCCAGTCGTTCTGGAGCCAGGAGTTCGCCCGCCGCTCCACCGCCTACAGCCAGGCGCCCACCACGCTCTTCACCGGCCGGACGAACACCGCCTGCGGGGCCGCGAGCTCCGCCGTCGGGCCGTTCTACTGCCCCGCCGACCGCAAGGTCTACCTGGACCTGGACTTCTTCAAGGAACTGACCGGTAAGTTCGGGGCCCGCGGCGGACCGTTCGCCGAGGCGTACGTCGTGGCGCACGAGTACGGGCACCACATCCAGAATCTGACCGGGACGCTGGACCGCTCCCAGGACCGCAGGACGGGCGCCGGCAGCAACGCCGTCAGGGTCGAGCTCCAGGCCGACTGCTACGCCGGCGTCTGGGCCCACCACGCCGCCACGACGCCCGAGCGGTCGACCGGGAAACCCCTGCTCAAGCCGTTGACGCAGACGGACATCGACGACGGTCTCTCGGCCGCGGCGGCCGTCGGCGACGACCGCATCCAGGAGAAGTTCCAGGGGCGGGTCACGCCGGAGAGCTGGACGCACGGCTCGGCCCAGCAGCGGCAGCAGTGGTTCACGACCGGGTACCGGACGGGGAACGTGGCGGCCTGCGACACGTTCCGCTAGCCGGACGAGGGCCTCCCCGTTCCCCGCACACCGAGGAGTCAGCGCCATGTCGGACATCACGAACACCACCCGCCCCACGGTCACCCCGGCCCTGCTCTACCAGGACGCCAGGGCGGCCATCGCACAGCTGACCACGGCCTTCGGCTTCGTCCAGTCCGCGCTCTACGAGAGCGAGGACGGGACCGTGCTCCACGCGGAGCTCGTCCACGGCAACGGCATGGTGATGCTCGGCTCCGCGGGCCGGGGCGGGCCCTTCGCCGAGGCCATGTCCGGTGCCGGACCCGCGGGGATCTACGTCGTCGTCGAGGACGTCGACGCACACTGCGAGCGGGCCCGGCGGCAGGGCGCCGAGATCCTGGTGCCGCCGGCCGACCAGGCGTACGGCTCCCGCGACTACCTGGCCCGGGACCTGGAGGGCAACCTCTGGACCTTCGGCACCTACGCCCCGTCCGGCCCGGAGGTCGCCGACTGACCCCGGGCCGGACGGGGGACGCTCGACGGGGGGAGGCTCAGCTGCCCCCGCGGTGCACCTGGAACGCCGCCCGGCGCACGGCCTTGGCGAGGGCCGGGTCGGGGTGCGCGGCGGCCAGCGCCACCAGCACCTGGACGGTGCGGGGGTGCCCCACGGCCCGTACCTCCTCCAGCAGGGCGGGCACCGTGCCCTGCACGGCGGATTCGAGGTGGCGGACGAGCAGCCGGCTCTCGCCGTGGTCGGCGACGGCCGCGGCGGTGTCCACCCAGAGCCAGGTGGCCTCCTCCCGGGTGAGGACCTCGGCGGCCTCCTCCGGGTCGTGCCCCTCCTGCTCGGCGAGCCACAGCAGGGCGTAGGGGCGCAGGACCGTCTCGTCGACGACCGCCCGGACGGCGGGTTCGGCGGGCGCGCCGACCGCCCGCAGGGCCTCGAAGGCCAGGCCCCGCAGGAGGGCGTCGTCGCCGCGGGCCGCGTCCAGGAGCTCGGCGACGGCGCTGCGCACCGGCCGGGCGGCGAGCCAGGCCCGGTACTCGGCGCGGGCCGGTCCCGGGCTGAGGTCGGCGCAGCCGCGCAGCATGGCCTCGGCGGCGAGCTCGATGTTGCCCGCGGGGCTCTGGGCGGCGACACAGATCTGTTCGAGCTTGACCCAGACGGCCCAGTTGCCGAGCGGTGTCAGCACCGCCTCGGCCCGCGGGCCCGTCCCGCCGCGCACCACGAGGGCGCCGACCGAGGCCAGCCCTTCGAGGGCCCAGGCGAGCAGGTCCGGGAGCGGGTCGGTGCCCTCGGGGTCACCGGTGCGGGGGCCGGGGACGGGCGCGCCGGTCGGGGCTGGTTCGGGCCCGTCGTACGGGACCTCGCAGCGCTCCGCCCGGATCTCGGCCACCCGCTGCTGGAGCAGGTCGAGCAGCATGGCGACCGACACCGGGCCGGCCGACAGGTGCATGACGGACAGCAGTTGGGGCGCGGCCTCGACGACCTCGGCGGCCACGGTCGGATCGGTGCCCGCCGGTTCCGGGTGGGCGAGCGACCAGGCGTCGAACAGCGCGACCCAGCCGCGCAGTACGGCGCTGTCGTCCCGGTCCCAGGCGGTCAGCCGCCAGCCGGGGCGGGCGCTGCCGCCGTGCAGTTCGAGCAGTCCGGCCAGCCGGGCCCGGTCCCAGTCGGCCCGCACCTGGCGGACCGTCAGGCCCAGGGCGGCCGCGGCCCGGTCGGCCGCGCCGGCCCGCAGACCGCCGGCCTCCTCGGGGCCCGGTCCGGCCCCGCGGGCGCACTCTTCGGCCGCCCAGCGGGCCAGCCGGACGGCACCGGTGAGCCCGGCTCTCGCCTGCCGGGCGAGCTCCGGACGGCCCGGGAGGCCGGCGGGCGGGCGGGGGGCCGGACGGGAGCCTCGGTTCGCCACGGCCCTGCGGGCGGCGGCGATCGGCTGCCGGGGTACGAGTCTGAGCCGGGAGTCGCGCGGAGTACGGGACGTCACAAGTGCAGTCTTGCCGTTCACGCTCCGAAAACCCAATCGGAATCAACCGTGCAGTCACGATGCCCCCTGGTGGCAACCTACATAAGGGGGGTCAGGAACCGTCGCAGCGTCTCCTCGTACCCCGCCCGGTCCGCGTTCCACAGGGCGGCGTGCCCGGCGTCGCGGACCGTGCGCAGGGTGACGAGGTCCGGGCGGCGGGCGGCGAGGTCCCGGGAGTGCCGCCAGGGCGCGACGGCGTCGTCCGGGCCGTGCAGGAGCAGCGTGGGGACCGACAGCCGCGCGGGGTCGGCGGCGGCCCGGAGCGTCCCCTGGTCGAGCCCGGCCCGCACCCGGGCCGCGCGCACCCCGAGCGGGCGCAGCGCCGCGGGGAGGCGGCGCGCGGCGAGGGCGTGCAGCGCGGCGTTCCAGTCGAGCACCGGCGAGTCCAGGACGAGCCCTCCGATGTGCGGCCGGATCCGGGGGTCGGCGGCGGCCAGCAGGGCCGCGGTGGCCCCGGTGGACCAGCCGTGCAGGACCACGTGCCGGGCTCCGTGCCGGACGGCCTCCTCGACGGCGGTGGCGACGTCCTGCCACTCGGCGGCGCCGAGGCGGCCGATGCCGTCGGCGGGGCGGGGCGCGCCGGGGTCGCCGCGGAGGGCGGGGACGAGCACGGGGAGCCGGGTCTTGCGCAGGAACGGCAGCAGGACCATGGGGTGCTCGCGGGTGGTGCCGATGCCGTGCACCGCGATCACGTAGGTGTCGCGGGCGCCGCGCAGGAACCAGGCGGGCAGCGGGCCGTCCTGCCCCGCGAGGTCCACGTCGTCGTGGTCGAGGCCGAGGGCCGCGCGCGGGTCGCCGAGGTGCACCTGGGGGGTGAGCCGGACCCTGACGCCCGCCCTGAGGTCCCCGTGGGTGATCCGTTCGAGGTGCCGGACGACGCGGTCGTGCGGATGGGAGACGTCCGCGACGGGCGGCCCCACGACGGCGTGCAGGCCCCGGCCGGTGAGCCCGTAGGTGCCGGGGCGCAGGGAGGCGGCCGTCCGGTCGAGGGTGACGGTGGCGGCGTCGACGGCCCGTACGGTGAGCGGCTGTTCCCCGGGGAGCGGCCGGTCCGGTCCGGTTCCGAGGAGGGTGTCGCCCGCGTACCGTCCGGCGGCCAGTGCGGCCGCCCCGGCACCGATCATGGTCGCCGCTGTCATCGCCGTCGTCCGGACCAGATGCATCCCTCCAGTGTCCGCACACGGGCTGGGCGGGGCCAGTCGGCGTGGACGGGCGAGCGGGTGATCACCGGCCACGCTTCCTCCCGCCGTTTGCTCCTCTTTCTCCGCGTTCTCCGCGGATTCCCTCGGTTTCCCTCCGCGGTTGCCCCGTCCGGCCGGGCTCAGTCCCGCCGCTGTCCGTACCCGCTCAGCTTCTCCGCCGCCTCCGCCAGCTGCCCGGCGTCGAGCAGCGACGGGCTCCGGCCGGCCGCGCCGGAGGCCGCGAGCCAGACGTGGCACATCCACTCCAGCTGGGCGGTGCGGTCGTACGCCTGGTCCAGGGTCGCCCCGTGGGTGAGGGTGCCGTGGTTGCGCAGGAGGCAGCCGGTGCGGCCGTCCAGGGCGGTCAGGGCGTGGCGGGCGAGCTCGTCGCTGCCGTAGAGGGCGTAGGGGGCGACCCGTACGGGTCCGCCGAGGGCGGCGGTCATGTAGTGGATCGGGGGCAGCTCGGTGACGAGGGTGGAGACGGCCGTGGCGTGGACGGCGTGCGTATGGACGATGGCCGCGGCGTCGGTGGCCCGGTAGACGGCGAGATGGAGGGGGAGCTCGCTCGTGGGGGCGAGGGAGCCGTGGAGCCGGCGGCCGTCGAGGTCCACGGCGACGATCTCCTCCGGGCCGAGCCGGTCGTAGGGGACGCCGCTGGGCGTGACAAGGATCATGTCGCCGACCCGGGCGGAGACATTTCCCGAGGTGCCCACCACCAGGCCCTCGGTGACCGTCCGGCGGGCCGTGGCCAGCACGTCCGCCCGGATCCGGGTGATCGTCGTGTCGTCCGTGGGTTCCGTCATCGATTGCCGCCTCCGGTTCGCGTCACCATGGAGCCCGCCTCAGTTCACCTTCCGTTCACCCTGGATCCCTACGGTCGCCGTGTACTGACCACCGGACTGATTGCCTGGGTGAATGGAACACATCACGCTTCTCATCGGGATCGTGATCGTCACGGCCTTGGTGTTCGACTTTACGAACGGCTTCCACGACACGGCCAACGCGATGGCCACCACCATTTCCACCGGGGCACTCAAGCCCAAGGCAGCGGTGGCGATG
This sequence comes from Streptomyces sp. I05A-00742, assembly GCF_013055795.1. Classification (GTDB taxonomy): domain Bacteria; phylum Actinomycetota; class Actinomycetes; order Streptomycetales; family Streptomycetaceae; genus Streptomyces. Next base: position 123,343 of record NZ_JABETO010000019.1, on the reverse strand, counting down.
TCGGCGGTGCTCAACCTCGTCGGCGCGTTCCTCTCCGTGGAGGTCGCCAAGACGATCTCCGGAGGCATCATCGACGAGACCGCCGGGATCAGACCAGAGGTGATCTTCGCCGGTCTGGTCGGTGCGATCGTCTGGAACCTGCTGACCTGGCTGGCGGGCCTGCCCTCCAGCTCCTCGCACGCCCTCTTCGGCGGCCTGATCGGCGCGACCGTCGCCTCCGTCGGCTTCGACGCGGTCAACGGCGACAAGGTCATCATGAAGGTCCTCATCCCGGCCGTGGCCGCCCCGCTCGTGGCCGGCATCTCCGCCTGGGCCGCGACCCGGCTGACCTACCGGCTGGCCCGCAACCGCGACGAGGCGGACACCGCCAAGGGCTACCGCGCCGGGCAGATCGCCTCGGCCGCCCTGGTCTCGCTGGCCCACGGCACCAACGACGCGCAGAAGACCATGGGCGTGATCACCCTCGCCCTGGTCACCGGTGGCGTCGTCGCCCCGCACTCCGACCCGCCGCTGTGGGTCGTCGTCTCGGCGGGCGTCGCCATCGCCCTCGGCACCTACCTGGGTGGCTGGCGCATCATCCAGACCCTCGGCAAGGGCCTCACCGACATCCGCCCGGCCCAGGGCTTCGCCGCCCAGACCGGCGCCGCGACGGTGATCCTCGCCTCCTCGCACATCGGCTTCGCCCTCTCCACCACCCAGGTCTGCTCCGGCTCGATCATGGGCGCCGGCCTCGGCCGCAAGGGCGGCGTCGTGCGCTGGTCCACCGCCGGCCGCATGGTCATCGCCTGGTGCCTGACCCTCCCGGCCGCGGGCCTCGTCGCCGGCGGTGCCGCCCTCCTCGCCGACCAGGGCGACTGGGGCGTGGCCGCGGTCGCCGTGCTCGGCCTGGGCGTCAGCGGCGCGATCTGGCTGGTCTCCCGCCGCAAGCCCGTGACTTCCGCCGACTTGGCAGGCTCCCCGGAGACCGCCGCCGTCCCGGCCGAGCCGGTCGGTGTCGTCACGGCCGCCCTCCAGGCCGTCGCCCCGCCGCCGGCGGGCCCCGTGCCCGCCGCCGCCCCGGCCGTCCCGGCCACCCCGGCCGTCACCCCCGAGCCCGCTCCCGCCCCGGCCGCTCCGGCCGTGGTCGCGACCAGCTGAGGACTTCCGTTTATGAACATCGACTGGTCAGCTCTCGGGCAGGTCTTCGGCATCAGCCTCGTGATGACCGTGGGGCTGGTGGGGGTCTTCACCCTCGGGATCGTGGGGACGTCGCCGTCGCGGGGCGGCAAGGGGGCTCCGTCCGGGGTCGTGCGGACGGGGGCGTATACGGCGTTCGCGCTGTGTGCGGCGGCTGTGGGGTACGGGATCTACTTGATCGTGGCGTGAGCCCCCGAAGCGCACCGGACGGGCTGAGATAGCCCGTCCGGCGTTTGAGGACAAGCACCGAAGGTGCTTTCACGGGGGTTGCGGGCCCTCCCGCAGAAACGGTGAAAGGGCGGGTCAGGGGCATCCCCACACGAGTTGACGCCCGCTCGCGGGCCATGGTGGACTGCCGAGGCCAAACGGCGACAGCAGAGGAAGCCGGTGCGAATCCGGCGCGGTCCCGCCACTGTCACCGGGATGACCCCGCCCAGCCGCGGCGTCGGCCCGGGAGCCAGGAGACTCTGGGTCAGCCGGTCACGTCGAACCAGGGCGCGGACCCTGAGTGAGGACACACAGCATGCGCGGCCGCCGCCGATCACCCGACGCCCCTCACCGACCCCTCCGAGGCGCGACGGCGGTCTGAGCCGATGCGTACGGGTACTTCGGGTCCCGTCGGCTTCGCGTGCGGCGCCACGCTCGGCTTCGTCGCCGACCTCGCCCTCGCCGACCCCCGCCGCGGCCACCCCGTCGCCGCCTTCGGCCGGGCCGCGCACGCCGTCGAACTCCGCCTGTGGGCCGATCACCGCGGCCGCGGCACCCTCCACACCCTGCTCTGCGCGGGCGGCGCGGCGGCCGGTGCCGCCCTGCTGGCCCGCGGCGTACGCGGCTCCCGCCGGGCCGATGTGGCGCTGACGGCCGCCGCCACCTGGGCCGTCCTGGGCGGGACGTCGCTCGGCCGCGAGGCGCGCGCCATCGGCGGGGCGCTGGCGGCCGGTGACCTGGAGGTCGCACGGGAGCGGCTGCCGCACCTGTGCGGGCGCGACCCGCAGGCGCTCGACGGGCAGCAGATCGCCCGGGCCGTGGTGGAGTCGGTCGCCGAGAACACCTCCGACGCCGTCGTCGGCGCCCTGGTCTGGGGCGCGCTCGCCGGTGTGCCGGGGCTGGTCGGCTTCCGCGCCGTCAACACCCTGGACGCCATGGTGGGCCACAAGTCGCCCCGCCACCGCCGCTTCGGCTGGGCCTCGGCCCGGCTCGACGACGTCGTCGGCTGGCCAGGCGCCCGGCTCACCGCGGCCCTCGCGGTGCTGGCGGGCCCCGACCCGCGCGGCGCCCTGCGGGTGGCCCGCCGTGACGCGTCCCGGCACCCGAGCCCCAACGCGGGCCCGGTGGAGGCCGCGTTCGCCGGCGCCCTGGGCGTCCGCCTCGGCGGCACCCTCGCCTACGCGGGACGCGTCGAACACCGTCCCGTCCTGGGCGCGGAGAACCGTCCGGTCGCGACGGCCGACATCGAGCGGGCCGTACGGCTCTCGCGCCGGGTGTCGCTGCTGGCCCTGGGGACCGCGGTCGCCGGCCGGTGGGTGGTCTCCCGGGGGCGCCGCGTGGGCAGATTCGGAGCGGGATCCATGACGAGGAGGACCGGTGGCTGAGCCGGGCGGGGGATTGCTGGTCGCGGGGACGACCTCCGACGCGGGCAAGAGCGTGGTCACGGCCGGCATCTGCCGGTGGCTGGTCCGCGAGGGCGTCAAAGTGACGCCCTTCAAGGCGCAGAACATGTCGCTGAACTCGTTCGTGACCCGGGAGGGCGCCGAAATCGGCCGCGCCCAGGCGATGCAGGCCGCCGCGGCCCGGGTCGAACCGACCGCGCTGATGAACCCGGTGCTCCTCAAACCGGGCGGCGACCGCAGCAGCCAGGTCGTCCTCATGGGGAAGCCCGTGGGTGAACTGAGCGCCCGCGGCTACCACTCCGGGCGCCAGGAGCAGCTGTTCGGCACGGTCACCGACTGCCTGGCGGAGCTGCGCCGCACCCACGACGCGGTGATCTGCGAGGGCGCCGGCAGCCCCGCCGAGATCAATCTGCGCCGGACCGACATCGTCAACATGGGCATAGCCCGCGCCGCCCGGCTGCCGGTCGTCGTGGTCGGCGACATCGACCGCGGCGGGGTGTTCGCGTCCTTCTTCGGCACGACCGCCCTCCTCTCCCCCGAGGACCAGGAGCTGATAGCCGGCTACGTCGTCAACAAGTTCCGCGGCGACGTCTCTCTGCTCGAACCCGGCCTGGAGATGCTGCGCGGCCTCACCGGCCGCCGGACGTTCGGCGTGCTGCCGTTCGCACACGGCCTCGGCATCGACGAGGAGGACGGACTGCGGGTCTCGCTCCGCGGCGCCGTCCGCGAGTCGGTCGTCGCCCCGCCGCACGGTGCGGACATCCTGCGCGTCGCCGTCTGCGCCATCCCACTGATGTCCAACTTCACGGACGTGGACGCGCTGGCCGCCGAACCCGGCGTCGTCGTCCGCTTCGTCGACCGCCCCGAGGAACTGGCCGACGCCGACCTGGCCGTCGTCCCCGGCACCCGCGGCACCGTCCGCGCCCTCACCTGGCTGCGCGAACGCGGCCTCGCCGACGCCCTCGCCCGGCGCGCCGCCGAAGGCCGCCCGGTGCTCGGCATCTGCGGCGGCTTCCAGCTCCTCGGCGAACGCATCGAGGACGAGGTCGAGTCCCGCGCCGGCGTCGTCACCGGGCTCGGACTCCTCCCGGTACGGGTCCGGTTCGCGGCGGAGAAGACCCTGGCACGGCCGGTGGGCCAAGCCCTCGGCGAGCGGGTGGAGGGGTACGAGATCCACCACGGCGTGGCCGAAGTGACGGGCGGGGACGAGGCCTTCCTCGACGGCTGCCGCGTCGGCTCGGTCTGGGGCACGCACTGGCACGGCTCCCTGGAGAGCGACAACTTCCGGCGCGCGTTCCTGCGCCGCGTCGCCCAGCAGGCGGGGCGGCGGTTCGTCCCCGCGCCGGACACGTCGTTCGCGGCCCTGCGCGAGGAGCAGCTGGACCGGCTCGGCGACCTGATCGAGGAGCACGCCGACACGGACGCGCTGCTGCGGCTGATCGAGAACGGGGTCCCGGCAGGCCTGCCGTTCATCCCGCCCGGTGCGCCCGCGGCGGAGCCGGGGGGCTGCGCCCGCGAGCCCGGTGCGGGGGCGGGGGGCTGCGCCCGCGAGCCCGGTGCGGGTGCCGGGGGTACTGTCCGCGACGCGGATACGGGGGCCGGAGGCACCACCCCTCGTTCCGATGTGGGCGCCGGGGGCACCATCCGCCAACCCGTCGCGGGAGCCGCGGGCACCATCCGCCAACCCGTTGCGGGAGCCGGAGGCCCCGCTTGTGACCCCGAAGCCGGGGCCAGGGGCACCACCCGCGACGCCAAAGCCGGAGCCAGAGGCACAGCCCGTCAGCCCGATGCGGGAGCGGAGGGCACCACCCGCCACCCCGGTGCGGGAGCCGAAGATCCCGCCCATGCCCCCGAAGCAGGGGCCGGAGGTACCACCCGCGACGCCGAAGCCGGAGCCGGGGACACAGCCCATCAGCCCCATGCGGGATCCGGAGGCACAGCCCATGCCCCCAACGCCGGGGCCAGGCGCACCACCCGCGACGCCGAAGCCGAAGCCGGAGCCGGAGACACAGCCCGTCAACCCGACACGGGAGCCGCGGACACCACACCTCACTCCGATGCGGGGGCCGGGGGCGCAGCCCGTCAGCCCGATACGAAGGCCGCAGGCACCACCCGCCACCCCGTCGCGGAAGCCGGAGGCACAGCCCATGACCCCGACGCGGGGGCCGGGGGCGCAGCCCCCGAAGAAACGGTGAAAGGGCGGGACTGGGGCACACTCCTCGTCCCGCCCCGCCCAGAGACACCCTCAGAAGGAGCGATCACCGCATGAGCACCCCGTACCCCTTCGCCGCCATCGTCGGCATGGACAGCCTGCGGCTGGCGCTGCTCCTCAACGCCGTATCACCCTCGGTGGGCGGCGTGCTCGTGCGCGGCGAGAAAGGAACGGCCAAGACGACGACCGTCCGGGCGCTCTCCACCCTGCTGCCCGAGGTCGAGACCCACACCGACTGCCGCTTCTGCTGCGACCCGGCGGCGCCGGACGCCTCCTGCCCGGACGGTCCGCACGAGGACGGCACCCGGTTCGTCCGCCCCGCGCGGATGGTCGAACTGCCGGTGGGGGCTTCGGAGGACCGCCTCGTCGGCTCGCTCGACATCGAGCGCGCCCTCTCCGACGGCGTGAAGGCGTTCGAGCCAGGCCTGCTGGCAGGTGCCCACCGGGGCGTGCTGTACGTCGACGAGGTCAACCTCCTGGGCGACCACCTGGTCGACTCCCTCCTCGACGCGGCGGCGACCGGCGCCGCCCACATCGAGCGCGAAGGCGTCTCCGTCCGCCACGCGTCCCGCTTCCTCCTCGTCGGCACCATGAACCCCGAGGAAGGCGAGCTCCGCCCCCAGCTCCTCGACCGTTTCGGCCTGACCGTCGAGGTCGCCGCCTCCCGCGAGACCGACGAGCGCGTCGAGGTGGTCCGCCGCAGGCTCGCGTACGACGAGGACCCGGCCGCGTTCACCGCCAAGTGGGCCGCCGAGGAGGACGCGCTGCGGGAGCGCATCGCCGCCGCGCGCGCCCTGCTGCCGGGCGTGCGGCTCGGCGACGGCGCGCTGCGCCGGATCGCGGCGGTGTGCGCCGGCTTCGAGGTGGACGGCATGCGGGCGGACATCGTGACCGCGCGCACCGCGACCGCGCTCGCCGCGTGGGCGGGCCGTACGGACGTCCGCACGGAGGACGTGCGGCAGGCGGCCCTGCTGGCACTCCCCCACCGCCGGAGGCGCGCACCTTTCGACGCCCCGGGTCTGGACGAGGCCAAACTCGACGAGATCCTGCGGCAGTTCGAGAACGAGGACGACGACCCGGAGCCGGAGCCCGACCCCGGTCCTGAGGGTCCGGAGGGCCCCGGGGGCCCGGAGGGTCCGCAGGGTCCGGGCGACGACGGCCCGGGTGATGGCGGCCCGGGTGACGGCGAGCCGCCCCGGGGCCAGAACCCGGACCTGCCCGCGCCGCGCGAGGAGCAGCCGGCGCCGGAGCCGGCCGCCGGGAGCGACAACTCGCCGTCGCCCCAGGAGGGTTCGGCTCCTGGACAGGCGGCCGAGGCCGCTCCCGTGGCCGCCGCCGAACCTTTCCGCACCCGGAAGTTCGACGTGCCGGGCCTCGGGGAGGGCGCGGCGGGCCGGCGGTCCCGGGCGCGTACCGCCCACGGCCGCACGACCGGTGCCCGCCGCCCGCGCGGGACGCTGACCCGCCTGCACCTGGCCGCGACGCTCCAGGCGGCCGCCCCGCACCAGCGGGCGCGCGGACGGGCCGGGCGCGGTCTCGTCGTCCGCCGGGACGATCTGCGGGAGACGGTGCGCGAGGGGCGCGAGGGCAACCTCGTCCTGTTCGTCGTGGACGCCTCCGGTTCGATGGCGGCCCGCAAGCGGATGAGCGCGGTCAAGGGTGCCGTCCTGTCGCTGCTGCTGGACGCCTACCAGCGCCGGGACAAGATCGGGATGATCACCTTCCGGGGCTCGGACGCGGATGTCGCCCTGCCGCCGACCTCGTCGGTGGACGCGGGAGCGGCCCGGCTGGAGAGGCTGCCGACGGGCGGCCGCACCCCGTTGGCCGCCGGGCTGCTCCGGGCGCACGAGGTGCTGCGCGTGGAGCGGCTGCGCGACCCGTCCCGGCGTCCGCTGCTGGTCGTGGTGACCGACGGCCGGGCGACCGGTGGTCCGGAGCCGCTGGTCCGGGCCGCCCGCGCGGCCGAACTGCTCGCCGCCGGTGGAACGGCCTCGGTTGTCGTCGACTGCGAGGCCGGACCGGTACGGCTGGGACTGGCGGGCGAGTTGGGGCGCTCGCTCCAGGCGCCGGTCGTCACCCTCGACGAACTCCGCGCAGACAATGTCACCGCGCTCGTCCACACTGTCCGCACCACTACCAGGGGAGCCGCGTAATGCCCAAGGGACAGCCGACCGTCGTTCCGGACGACGGTCTCACCACGCGTCAGCGCCGCAACCGGCCGCTCGTCTTCGTCCACACCGGCATCGGCAAGGGCAAGTCGACGGCCGCCTTCGGTCTCGCCCTGCGGGCCTGGAACCAGGGCTGGCCGATCGGGGTATTCCAGTTTGTGAAGTCCGCGAAGTGGAAGGTCGGCGAGGAGAACGCGCTGCGGGTGCTGGGCGCCTCGGGCGAGGGCGGGACCGTCGACTGGCACAAGATGGGCGAGGGGTGGAGCTGGATCCAGCGCGACTCCGAGCTGAGCAACGAGGAAAAGGCGCGCGAGGGCTGGGAGCAGGTCAAGCGCGACCTGGCGGACGAGCGCTACAAGCTGTACGTGCTGGACGAGTTCGCGTACCCGCTGCACTGGGGGTGGATCGACACGGCCGAGGTGATCTCGGTGCTGCGCGACCGTCCGGGGACGCAGCACGTGGTCGTCACCGGCCGCAACGCGCCCCAGGAACTGGTGGACTTCGCCGATCTGGTCACCGACATGTCGAAGGTCAAGCACCCGATGGACACGGGACAGAAGGGCCAGCGGGGCATCGAGTGGTGACATCCGTACCATCCATGACGTCCGTACCACCCGTGACGTCGGTTCCCCGGCTCGTCATCGCCGCGCCCGCGTCCGGCAGCGGGAAGACGACAGTGGCCACCGGCCTGATGCGGGCGTTCGCCGACGCGGGCCTCGCCGTGTCCCCGCACAAGGTCGGCCCCGACTACATCGACCCGGGCTACCACGCCCTGGCGACGGGCCGCCCCGGCCGCAACCTCGACGCGTTCCTGTGCGGGCCGGAACGGATCGCCCCGCTGTTCCTGCACGGCGCGGCCGGTGCCGATCTCGCCGTCGTCGAGGGCGTGATGGGGCTGTTCGACGGGGCGAGCGGGCAGGGCGAGCTGGCGTCGACGGCGCACGTGGCGAAGTTGCTGCGGGCGCCGGTGGTGCTTGTCGTCGACGCGTCGTCGCAGTCGCGGTCGGTGGCGGCGCTCGTGCACGGCTTCGCCTCCTGGGACCCGGAGGTGCGCGTCGCGGGCGTCATCCTCAACAAGGTCGGCTCCGACCGCCACGAGGCGCTGCTGCGCGAGGCGTTGGGCGGTTCCGGCGTTCCGGTGCTGGGCGCGCTGCGGCGGGTGGCCGACGTCGACACGCCCAGCCGCCACCTGGGCCTGGTCCCGGTCGCCGAGCGGCGCGCCGAGGCGCTGGACGCGGTGGCCGCGCAGGCGGCGCGGGTGCGGGAGGGCTGCGACCTGGAGGGGCTGCTGGCCCTGGCGCGGAGCGCGCCGCCGGTGCCGGGCCCCGCCTGGTCCGCCTCCGCCGCGGGCGAGGCCCCGGCGGGCCCCCGTCCGGTGATCGCGGTGGCCGGTGGGCCGGCGTTCACGTTCTCCTACGCCGAGCACACGGAGCTGCTGACGGCCGCAGGCGCGGACGTGGTCCCCTTCGACCCGCTGCGGGACGAGAAGCTGCCCACGGACACGGCCGGTCTGGTCATCGGCGGTGGCTTCCCGGAGATGTACACCCCCGAGCTGTCCGCCAACGAGCCGTTGCGCGAGGCCGTGGCCGCCCTCGCGGCGTCGGGGGCGCCCGTGACCGCCGAGTGCGCGGGCCTGCTGTACCTGTGCCGGTCGCTCGACGGCCGGCCGATGTGCGGGGTGCTGCCCGCCGAGGCCCGTATGTCGCCCCGGCTCACCCTGGGATACCGCGAGGCCGTCGCCCTCGCCGACAACCCACTGGCCGCCGCCGGGACCCGCGTGCGCGGCCACGAGTTCCACCGCACGGTCGTCGAGCCGGGCGCGGGCCCCGCGCCCGCCTGGGGGTTCACCCTCCCCGAACGCCGCGTCGAGGGCTTCGCCGTCGACAGCGTCCACGCCTCGTACCTGCACATCCACTGGGCCGGCGCGCCCGGCGTCGCCGAGCGCCTCGTTTCGGCGGCCCGCGCCCGTGCGTGACCTCTACGTGGGCCTGGGCGCCCGGCCCGGGGTCCCGGCCGACGAGGTGCTGGCCCTAGTCGCCCGCTGTCTGCCGGCGGGCGGCCGTCCCGTCCTCCTCTCCACCCTCGACGTCCGGGCCGCCGAACCCGGCGTCGTCGCTGCGGCCGCCCGTCTCGGCGTGCCTATCCGCTCCTACGGCTCCGCCGAACTCGATCGGGTTTCCGTGCCTCATCCTTCTGCCGCTGTCCGGGCGGCGGTCGGTACCTCTGGTGTTGCCGAGGCGGCGGCTCTGCTGGCGGCCGGGGTCGGGGCGGTGCTCCTTGTTCCGAAGGTGGCGTCGGTGCGGGTGACGTGTGCGGTGGCGGGGTGAGGGTGCCCCGGGCCCTCCCTTTCACCGTTTCTGCGGGGGCGCAGCCCCTGCCAGAAACGGTGAAAGGGCGGGTCAGGGGCTCCCCGCACGCACCGTGCGCCGCACCTCCACCGGCCGGTGAATGGGAGCGTCAGTACCAGTGAGAGGACTCCCACTCGCACCGTGCCGGTGGGCCACAATCTCGGCGGCAATGGACAAGGCAGTCTCCTCCGGAGTACGAGCACCCAGGTCAAGACCAATGGGCGACCGCAACCGCGCAAGCTCCGGCTCGGTCACCCCCGCCGCGCGCAACCGCCGAAGGCGCTCACGATGGGTGCGGTGGGAGCCCATCGCGCCCACATACGCGACGGGCAACCGCAACGCCCGTTCCAGGAGCGGCACATCGAACCGGGCGTCGTGGGTGAGGACGCACAGCACGGCGCGAGGATCGAGCCGCTGGGAGTCGAGGTAGCGATGGGGCCAGTCGACGACGACTTCGTCGGCGTCGGGAAAGCGCTCCTCCGTGGCGAAGACGGCACGGGCGTCGCACACGGTCACATGGTGGCCGAGGAAGGACCCGACGCGGACGAGCGCCGCCGCGTAGTCGATCGCGCCGAAGACGATCATGCGGGGCGGCGGGGCGGTGGTCTCCACCCACAGGGTGACCTGCTCCCCGCAGTGGAGCCCATCGGCGCCGACGTGGACGGCAGTGGTGGTGCGGCCGGCGTCGAGCAGGGCGCGGGCGGCCTCGGCGGCGGCCCGGTCCAGCGGCGGACCGCCACCGAGGGAGCCCAGGAAGCCGAGGGAGCCGAGGGAGCTGGACGGCGGACCGCCGGGCCGGACGAGCAGGCAGAGGCCGGAGGGGCCGACGGGGCCGTCGAGGGCGCGGACGAGCGCGACCGCCTCACCGCGCGCCGCGGCCATGAGGGCGACCGCGGCGGGAGTGCCGGCCCGGACGGGGGTGACGAGGACGTCGAGCGTGCCGCCGCAGGTGAGGCCGACGGCGAATGGGTCGTCCTCGTCGCCTCCGAAGTGTTCGAGCAGGGACTCGCCGGTGGCCAGCGCCCGGCGGCACAGCTCGTACACCGCGGCCTCGACGCAGCCGCCGGAGACGGAGCCGGTCGCCGTGCCGTCGGCGGCGACGGCGAGGGCGGCGCCGGGCTGCCGGGGCGCGCTCCCCCGGGTGGCCACCACGGTGGCCACGGCGAAGTCGCGCCCCTGCGCGCACCACCGGCTCAGCTCGGGTGCGAGGTCCAGCACGGTGCCTCCAGTCGGGGTGCGCGCGGTGGGCTACAGGACGTCTTCCAGGGTGATGGGCAGCTTGCGGACGCGGACGCCGGTGGCGTGGAACACCGCGTTCGCGATGGCGGCAGGGGTGCCGGAGATGCCGAGTTCCCCGCAGCCCTTGGTGCCGTTGGGGGTGGTGGGGTCGGGGCCGCCGACGAAGTGCACGTCGAGGTGCGGGATGTCGGCGTTGACGGCGACGAGGTAGTCGCCGAGGGTGCCGTTGGCGATGCGCCCGGTGTGCGGCTCGGTCACGGTGTCCTCCAGCAGGGCCATGCCGATGCCGCCGACGGTGCCGCCGACGAGCTGGCTGCGGGCGGTCTTCTCGTTCAGGACGCGCCCGCAGTGCGCGGCGGTCACCAGGCGGGCCACCCGGATCACCCCGAGGTCCGGATCGACGTGCACTTCCGCGAACTTGGCGGCGTAGGGGCCAGTGGGCACGACGGCACCATCCTGGCCGGGCGCCTCGGCCGCTCCGTCGGCGGCCAGCTCGTCCCGCCCGTGCCGGGCGAGGATCTCCTCGTAGCGCTCGCCCCGGCCGTCGTCGACGCGCACGATGCGGCCGTCCTCGACGCGGACACCGTCCAACTCCGCGTCGCGCAGGGGGGATCGCGGGTCGTCACGGACCAGGTCGAGGAAGGAGCGGATCAGGTGCCGGGAGGCGCTGTGGACCGCGGTGCCCATGGCGCCGGTGAGTCCGGAGCCGCCGGCCGAGGTGGCCTCGGGGAGGGAGCTGTCGCCCATGACCATGCGCACTCTCGGGAGCGGCAGCCCCAGCAACTCCGCGGCCAGTTGGGTCATCACGGTGTAGGTGCCCGTGCCCAGGTCCATGCCCGCGCTCTCCACCACCGCGCCGCCGTCCCGCGCGACGGTGATCCGGGCCTTGCAGGACGACTGGTAGAAGAAGAACGACGTCCCGGCCATGCCGTAGCCCACCAGGGTCCGGCCCCGGCGCATGGAGCGCGGCTCGGGGTCGCGGCGTGACCAGCCGAACTCCGCGGCGCCGACGCGGTAGCACTCGCGCAGGTCGTTGCTCGACCACTGCTGTCCGGTCACCGGGTGCTCGTCGGCGTAGTTGCGCTGTCGCAGGTCGAGGGGGTCCATGCCCAGTTCGTGGGCGAGTTCGTCCAGGGCGCACTCCAGCGCGAAGTTGCCCTGGGCGTCGCCGGGTGCGCGCATCGAGCCGGGTGCGGGAACGTTGACGCGGACCTGGATGTCCCGGGCGGAGATATTGGGGCTGGCGTAGGCCGACTGCGCGGGCTGGGAGACGGGTTCGTAGTTGATGTCGGCGATCGAGAGGGTCTGCCACGCCCGGTGGTCCACGGCGGTGATCCGGCCGTCGCGGGTGGCACCGAGCCCCACGGTCTGCCTGGTGTCGGGGCGGTGGCCGACCGACGTGAACATCTGCTTGCGGGTCAGCACCAGCTTCACCGGCCGTCCCACCTGACGCGAGGCGACCGCGGCGAGGACCGTGTGCCCCCAGGTGCGCAGCCCCGCGCCGAAGCCGCCGCCGAGGTAGGGGGCCAGGACCCGGACGGTGTCCGGCGGTGTGCCGAGGGTCGCCGCGAGGTCGGCCCGGGTGCGGGAGGGGCCCTGGGTGCAGTCGTGGACGGTCAGCCGGTCGCCGTCCCAGGAGGCGACCGTCGCGAACGGGCCCATGGGATGGTTGGTGTTCGCCGCCGTGCGGTAGGTCTGCTCGACGCGCACGGGTGCGGTCTCCAGGGCCTTGGCGACGTCGCCCGTGCTGCCGTCGGTCCCGAACGGGTCGTGGAGGTGCTCGGCGTCGGGGTGGTCGATGTCCACCACGGGGGTGTCGGGCGCGTAGACGGCCCTCACCAGCCGGGCGGCCTCGGTCGCCTGCTCGAAGGTCTCGGCCACCACCACCGCGATCGTCTGGCCGTGGTGGAGGATCCGGTCGCCCTGCAACGGGGGCGGCGGCAGCGAGGCCGCCCGGTCGGGCACCTCGTGCAGCGCGGGGGCGTTCTCGTGGGTGATCACCGCGAGCACGCCGGGGGCGGCCTTCGCGGCCGTGGTGTCGAGGGAGGTGATCCGCCCGGCGGCGACGGTGCTCTGCACCAGGACGCCGTGGACGAGGTCGGGGCAGGTGTGGTCCGTGGGGTAGGTGGCGCGGCCGCTCACCTTGACCCGCGCGTCGACGCGGTCGATCCCCTCACCGAGCTCGGGTCGGGCCATGGTCAGGACTCCTCCGCCAGGGTGCTCAGCATCCGTACGACCGCTCTCCTGCCGAGCTCGATCTTGAATCCGTTGCCGGACCGGGCCACCGCCCCGCTCAGGGCCGCCTCCGCGGCCGCCGCGAAGGTGTCGGGGCCGGGCGGCGCGTCCCGCAGCAGTTCCTCGGCCCGGGGCACGCGCCAGGGGACGGTGCCCACGCCGCCCAGGGCGAGCCGGGCCGTGCGGATCCGCCCGCCGTCGATCACGAGGACGGCCGCGACGGAGGCGAGCGCGAACTCGTAGCTGGCGCGGTCGCGGACCTTCAGGTATCCGGAGCGGGCCCCGCGGGGCAGCAGCGGGATCTCCAGATGGGTGATCAGTTCTCCGTGCGCGAGGACGTTCTCGACGTGCGGGGTGGAGCCCGGAACCCGGTAGAACTCCGTCAGCGGCACCACGCGCTCGCCGTCCCGTCCCCGGACGCGGACCGTGGTGTCCAGGGCGGTGAGGGCCACGGCCACGTCCGAGGCGTGGGTGGCGATGCACTGCGGGCTGGTGCCCAGGACCGCGTGCATCCGGTGGTAGCCGTCCAGCGCGTCGCATCCGGTGCCCGGCTCGCGCTTGTTGCAGGCCACGGAGGGGTCGCGGAAGTAGCGGCAGCGCGTGCGCTGGAGGAGGTTGCCGCCCAGGGTGGCCATGTGCCGCAGCTGTGGCGAGGCGCCCTTCAGCAGCGCCTCCCGCACCAGCGGCAGCCGGTCCCTGACGGCCTCGTGCGCGGCGAGCTCCTCCATGGTGGTCAGCGCTCCGACGACGAGGGTGTCGTCGTCGGCCCGGATGTCGCGCAGGGGCAGCCGGGTGATGTCCACCAGCCGTGCGGGCCGGAACACCTCGTCCTTCATCAGGTCCACCTGCGTGGTGCCCCCGGCGAGGTAGGCGGCGTCCGGGTCCGCCGTGACCTCGGTGACCGCCTGGTCGACGGTGGTGGCCCGGACGTACGCGAAGCTACGCACGGTCGCCTCCGGCCGCCACGTCGCGGATCGCCGCCACGATGTTCGGATAGGCGCCGCAGCGGCACAGGTTGCCGCTCATGAACTCGCGGATGTCGTCGTCGGAGCCCGCCCGGCCCTCCTCGATCAGGGCGACGGCCGACATGATCTGCCCGGAGGTGCAGTAGCCGCACTGCAGGCCGTCGTGGCGGGCGAACGCGTCCTGCATCGGGTGCGGCGTGCCGTCCCGCTCCAGCCCCTCAATCGTCCGGACCTCGCGGCCGTCGGCGCTCGCGGCGAGGGTCAGGCAGGACAGCACCCGCCTGCCGTCGAGGTGCACCGTGCAGGCCCCGCACTGTCCCTGGTCGCAGCCCTTCTTCGTGCCGGTGAGCCCCAGCCCGTCCCGGAGGGCGTCCAGCAGGGTGGTCCGGGTGTCCACCTCGATCCGCCGCTCGGTGCCGTTCACCCGGAGGGAAACCGGCACCCGGACGACCGGCCCGGGCGGGGACACCCGCGCCGGGGGAGCAGATCCATCCATGGCCACCGCCAACCTCCATGCTGACCATATAGGTACATAAGCTGACATTTACCACGAGCCGGGTGCGATCCTACGTGCGGCTGCCGGGCAGACGGCGCAGACACGTCGGCCCCGACGGATCCGGTCGCCCGGCGCCGCTCCGGCCGGACGGGCGCCGGGTGGGCGCGGCCGGTCCCGTCCGGCCGGCGGCACTGCCCGCCGCCTGCCCGCCGCCGTCCCCGACGCGGGGGCCGGAACCCGGCGGCTGCCGGAGCGCGGAGAAGGGGAGGGACCGCGACATCCCCCGCGCCGGACCCGGTAACGTCTCACCCACGGAAGCACCGCACAGCGAGGCACAGCGAGAAGGTATCCCCGGTCATGCACATATCCCCCGACCCCGACCTGCGTCACCACGGGGACGCCGAAGTGCGCGGTACGGGAGAGGAGTTGACCGACCTCGCGGTCAACGTCCGTACGGGCACTCCCCCTCAGTGGCTGCGCGACCGCATCGCCTCCTCCCTCGACACCCTCGCCGCCTATCCGGACGGCCGGGCCGCCCGCCGGGCGGTCGCGGCCCGGCACGGCCTCCCGGAGGAGCGGGTGCTCCTGACGGCCGGGGCGGCCGAGGCGTTCGTCCTGATCGCCCGGGCCCTTGGGGTGCGCCGCCCGGTGGTGGTGCATCCTCAGTTCACCGAGCCGGAGGCGGCCCTGCGGGACGCGGGCCACTCCGTGGAGCGGGTGGTGCTCGACGCGGCCGACGGGTTCCGGCTGGATCCGCGTGCGGTCCCGGGCGACGCGGACCTGGTCGTCGTCGGCAACCCGACCAATCCCACCTCCGTCCTGCACCCGGCGACCGCCCTGGCCCGGCTCGCCCGGCCCGGACGGACGCTGGTGGTGGACGAGGCGTTCATGGACGCGGTCCCCGGCGAGGGCGAGTCCCTGGCCTCCCGCACCGATCTGCCCGGCCTGATCGTCCTCCGCAGCCTCACCAAGACCTGGGGTCTGGCGGGTCTGCGGATCGGCTACGTCCTGGCGTCCCCCGGGACCGTCGCCCGGCTGGAGCGGGCGCAGCCGCTGTGGCCGGTGTCCTCGCCCGCCCTGGTGGCGGCCGAGGCGTGCAGCGCGGCCCCGGCGCTCGCCGAGGCGAACCGGGCGGCGCACCGCATCGCCTCGGACCGGGCCCATCTCGCCTACCGGCTGGCCGAGTTCGACGAGGTCACGGTCTTCTCCCCGGCGTCCGGCCCGTTCCTCCTGATCCGCACCCCCGGCGCCACCGCGGTGCGGACGCGGCTGCGCGGGCTCGGCTTCGCGGTCCGCCGGGGCGACACGTTCCCCGGCCTGGGTCCTGACTACCTCCGGCTGGCGGTCCGGAACCGGGCGACCACCGACCGCTTCGCGGAGGCGCTGAAGGAAACCCTGAAGGAATCCCTGCCCGAGGGCGGGACCCTGCTCCGGAAGTGACCGCGGGCACGGCCGCCCCCCTCAGCGGCCCCGCGGCCACCCCCTCGACCGGCCCCTCCGCCGTCCCGTCGGCCGGCCTCCGTCAGCCGCGCTCCCACCCTCGCCCCTCGCGTCTCCCTAGGGCTTGGCCGCGCCCACGAAGGCGGCCCCTGTCGTCCGCAGCACGTAGGGCAGCTCACTCTTCCCCGGCCGCCCGGACCAGCCGAAGGAGTAGGTGAGGCGCCTGCTCCGGTCGCGGGTGGCGAAGAGCCCGTTGACGTAGCCGGGCCGGGACCCGGTCTTGCCCCATATCTCCAGGCCGTCCGGGGTGCCGTCGGGCAGGACGGCCCGCATCAGGCCGCCCTTGCTGTAGCAGGCCGGGCCGGGCCGTCCCTGGGCGTCCGGGCAGTGGTTGGCGTCCGCGTTGACGACGTCCCGGCCGGGGAGCCGGAAGAGCAACTCCTGCTGGGCGGGCCGGAGGAGGCGCCCGGCCAGGAGGGCGTCGAGGAACCGGTCGAGGTCGGCCGCCGTGGAGACCATCCCGCCCTCCGCCCACGGGGAGGGGCTCTGCTCGGTGACGTCCTCCAGCACCGTGCGGGGCACGCCGGAGGAGTCCTTCTCGGTGACCTGGAGATAGCCATGGGTGTGCCGCCCCGCCAACGAAGTGTCGTCGGCGGCCGGCAGGTACGTGCGGCCAAGGCCGAGCGGCCGGACGATGCGGGCGCGGATCTCGTGGGCGAGGCTCCTGCCCGTCACCCGCTCGACCAGCAGGCCGGCGACGTAGGAGTTGACACCGTTGTACTGCTGTCGTCGGCCCGGATCGGACAGCCGCTGTCCCTTCATCGACAGGCGGACGATCTCCTCGGGCGCCCAGTGGTCGCGGCGGTGGCCGGCGTACCACTCGTTCGAACCATCGCCGGTGAGGACGGCCGAGGGGGGTGCGGGGAAGCCGCTGGTGTGGTCGAGCAGCATGCCGACCGTCACCCCGTCGTAGGTGTCCGGCACCAGGTCGGGGAGGTAGTGCCGAACCGGCGACACGAGGTCGACCTGCCGCTCCCCCGCGAGCTGCAGCACGACCGTGCCGGTGAACAGCTTGCTGATGCCGCCGATCCGGAACGCGGCGTCGGCGCGCACCCGTTCACCGGTGGCCCGGTCCGCGACGCCCGTCGTGCCCCACCAGTGCCCGTCCGCCCCCGCCACCCGCACCAGCGCGCCCGTCACGTCGTCCTCCGGCAGGCCCTCCAGCGATTCCCGCAGCGCCTGCCGGTCCAGCGGTGACGCCGCACTCGCCTGCGCGGCGCCGCCCATGCCGACCACCGTCACCATCGCCGCCGCGACCGCGGTCCAGGCCCCGCGGCGCTTCCCCGTCTTCGTTTCCATGACAGAGAGTCTTCCGCCGGGTGGGGCCTGGTCCCATCCGGGACGTCCCCCAGACCGCCCTGAAACCCTCTCAGGGTTGTCCCGGATCCACGCTCCCGAGAGCGCGACGGCGGAGGGGCGCCTTCCAGACGGAGGTGCGCCCCTGGGTCCAGGGGAGGGGCGTCTCCCCTGAACCCGGAGGAGGGGGCGCCCCCAGGCCCCGGACGGAGGGGACGCTCCCAGGCCCCGGACGGAGGAGCCCCCCCAAGGTCCAGGCAACGGAGGAGCACCCCGAGGTCCAAGCGCCGAAGGAGCGCCCCCGAAGCCCGAGGGCGGAGGAGCACCCCCGCCCTCACCCGTCAGTCGCGGCCGCGAGCCGCCGCCGTCCGCCGGCGTGCGGCGACGAGCGCACCGCCGCCCCCGACGACCAACAGCCCGGCGGCGCCGGCGATCCAGGGCGTCGCGGAGGAGCCGCCGGTCTCGGCGAGGTCCCGCTTCTCGGCGACTGTCTGGGCTTTGACGCCGGTGCCGGAGGCGTTCGTGCGCGAGGCGTCCTTGGGGGGCTTGCCGGGGGTCTCCTTCGCGGGGGCCGGCGCGTCCTTAGCAGGCTTGCCGCCGCCCGACGGTGTCTCGCAGCCGGCCCGGACGAGGGTGACGCGGCCGTGCACCTCGGCGACGTTCAGCTTCAACGGGTTGACGTCCACGGCCAGTTCGAGGGCGGTGGCGGCCCCGGTGCGGGAAGTGGTCACGGTCTTCGACAGGTCGAGCCGGACCCGGCCGACGCCCGGCACGTCGACGTCGGTCGTGCCGCCGGTGCGCAGGGTGACCTTCTTGCCGAGCACCGAGACGCTGCCCAGCAGGTTGGCGGTGGCGGTCGGCCGCTGACCCACCCGGCAGACCGCCTCCGACGTGACCTGCTGGACCTCGATCAGCGAGAGCAGCGGCAGGCCGGGGACGTGCACCTTGGCGTGGAGGAGGTTGGCGTACCCCCTGGCCGCGCGGTCGTCGGCGGTGGCGCGGGCCGTGGCCGCGTCGGCGCGCAGGATCTCCACGGGCCTGCCCTGCTCGGCGCCGCCCACCCGCACGGAGAGCGCGGTCTTCGCGGCGCTCCGCGGGGCGTGCACGTCGTTGAGCGCGGCGTTGACCGGCACCCGGACGGTCTTGTCGAGCAGCGAGACGTCGAGCCCGGCGCGCAGGACGACGGCGTCGGCCTTGCCCGGGTGGTGGTCGCCGGTGGCGTGGGCGGGCGCGGTGCCCCCGGCCAGGGCGGCGAGGGCGATCAACGCGCCGCCGGTGCCCCGCGAGGCCGCGGACAGACGGGCCGCCCGGCGGGAAACGGGCATGCCGAAGGAAGAGCTGGTGGTGCTGGACACGGGTGTGGAACTCCCCACGAGAGAAAGGAGCCGACGGCGCGCCAATGGGGGACATCGCGCGCCGTCGGCATCGACCACGTCATGGTCGTTCCCGGACGGGTGAACGGGGAGTGTTCTTGAGGCACTTCACCCCAAAGGGTGGTTTCCGCCTGTCAGTTCGAAGCAGATGAAACAGGAGCGCACTCCCGCCCGGCGGGACACAGCACCCGAAGCAACCGCCCCGCCGCTCACCCCTCAGCCGCGCGCGGACCGGTCACCGCCGGTCCCGGCTCCGCCTCCGCCCTCGTCCACGTCCCCGTCCTCACGTCGCCGGAGTACCGGCGCAGAGTGGCGGTGGCGATGTCCAGGAAGTCCCCTACGGGTCCTGAGCAGTTGTTCTCCGGGACCGCCAGGCAGGTCTCGACGGGCAGGGCGTCGGTGACGGACAGGTAGACGAGGTCGGGGCGGGAGTACGAGCCCGCGATGCTGAGGGGGACGAGCGCGATGCCCTGCCCGGAGGCGATGAGCTCGAACTTCTCCTCCAGTGAGGACGTCCGCCGCGTCCTGGCGTCGAGGATCGGCTCACCGTCGAGATCGGCCGACGTGAGGGTGTGACGGCCGGCCAGCGGATGCGTCACGGGCATGCACGCGACCTTGGTCTCCTGGCCGATGGGGACGGTGCGCAGCCCCGCGTCGTCGAAAGGGCGCCGGAGGAACCCGACGTGCGCGCGGCCGTCGCGGAGCGGCGCGTCCTGCTCCCACCAGCGCAGCGGGAAGACGTCGATCCCGACCTCCGGGTGGCTCGCCGCGAACGCCCGGATCGCGTCCGACACGTGCAGGCCGGGCGAGAAGGCGACGACGAGCCGCTGCTCGCCCCGCGCGGCCTCGTGCACGCGCCGCAGCGCCGCGTCCACCACCGTGGTGATCCTTCGCGCCTCGTCGTGCAACTGCCGCCCCGCCGGGGTCAGCTCGACGCTGCGCGTGGTCCGCGTGAACAGCGGGCACCCCAGCTCCTGCTCGAACGCGCGGATCTGCCGGCTGAGGACCGGCTGCGCGATGAACAGCGCCTGTGCCGCCCGGCCGAAGTGCCGGTGCTCGGCCACCGCGACGAAATAGCGGAGCTTTCGCAGATCCAGATCCATGCCCCAACGGTATCGATATGGGCGGAAGAGTATTGGACGCCTGATCGAACCGCTCGGAGACTTGAGTCCCGCCGGAAACCACTCCGGCCCCGGCGCCGGCGAACGACCGACGGCTGCCGCGAACAACGCCTCACGGCAGCCCCGACCCACGAACAGGAATCACATGACCGACACCCGCAGGACCGCCCTCGTCGTCGGCGCCTCCCGGACCCTGGGCCTCGCGCTCGCCGCCGAGTACCTGCGCCGCGGCTGGGACGTCATCGGCACGGTCCGCGGCAGCCGGCGCACCGGCCTCCACGAACTGGCCGAGACGTCCGGAGGGCGGCTGACCGTCGAGTCGCTGGAGATGACCGATCCGGAGCAGATCCTGGCGCTGCGCGACCGACTGGAGCGGCGCACCCTCGACCTGCTCTTCGTCAACGCCGCCATCGCGCGCGGCGACATCCCGATCGGCGAGGTCCCGACGGACATGTTCACCGATGTCATGGTCACCAACGCACTCGGCCCGATGCGCGTCGTGGAGGTCTTCCGCCCGCTGGTCGCCCCGGCCGGGACCATCGGTGTCATGTCCTCCGACCAGGGGAGCATCGCGCTGAACACCGACGGCGGGCAGGACGTGTACCGGGCCAGCAAGTCCGCGCTGAACCAGCTGATGCGCTGCCACGCCGCCCGTCACGCCGAGGACACGCGGACGCTGCTGCTCATGGACCCGGGGTGGGTGCGCACCGAACTCGGTGGCCCCGAGGCGGACCTCAGCGTGGAGGAGAGCATTCCCGGAGTGGCGGAGACGATCGAGGGCCACCGGGGGAAGTCCGGCCTCCACTTCGTCGACTACCAGGGCCAGGTCGTGCCCTGGTAGCCCCAAGCGGCGTTCCGGCCCGGGGCATCACCGTGCCGGGCACCCGACGGTGGTGAACTGCCCTGAGCCGGAAAGGCGTCCGCTACTTCGGAACGTTCCAGAGCTGGCGCTTGTAGGTGTTGGCGGTGTGCAGCTGGATCTTCGTGCCGTTGGCGGTGCTGCCGCCGGTCACGTCGAGGACCTTGCCCGACGCGACGTGCACGATCTGCCCCTTCGCGTTGACCGACCAGCGCTGCGCGGCACCGCCGTTGCAGTCGAAGAGCGAGATCCTGTTGCCGTCGGTGGCGGCGTTGCGCGCGTTGTCCAGGCACTTGCCCAGCGCGCGGAACGTGCCGTCCTTCGCCCGGATCCAGGACTGCCCGGCGGAGCCGTTGCACGTGTAGAGCTGGATCTGGGTGCCGTTGGCCGGTTTACCGCCCTTGACGTCGAGGCACTTGCCGCCGAGGCCCGTCACCTTGCCCTGGGGCGGGACCGCCACACCGGCGCCGGCGGCGAGGTGGCGCAGGCCCTGTACGTCGAACTGCTGGACGTACGTGCCCGCGCGCTTGTCGTGGTAGCCGCTGTTCGTCTCCGTGCACATCACCGGCTTCTGGCCGGAGTCCTTGCCCGTGACGCAGTCGCCGCGCTTCGCGCTGCGGTCCGCGTGGGTCAGGCCCATGGTGTGGCCGAGCTCGTGGCTGATGTGGTTCCGCAGGAACGTCTCGCCCCAGGAAGGCGAGGGCTTGCCGTCCTTGGTGAAGAACGAGCTGTCGATGTAGGCGTGTCCGCTGGTCACGGTGCTCGGGATCGACGAGGAGATGAAACCGCAGCTGAGGTTGGCGGTGCCCGAGCCGTCGCGGACGACCTTCCAGCCGGTCTGGCCGTTGTCCGCCGGCGGCACGCACGGGCGCTTGAGCACACCGATGACGATCTCGCCCCTGGGCCGGTTGTAGTTCCAGCCCACGGGGGTGGTGTTGACGGAGACGGGCAGGTTGGTGACGCGCTTGAGGTCGGCGGCGGACGCCTTCACATAGCGGCCCAGCCAGTTCACGGACTGCTGGTCGTAGAACTTGATCGTGTAACCCGTCGCCAGGGACTTGGTCACACCGTTGGCCAGTTTCCACCCCTCGCCCTGGGGCGGACCGGCCACCGCCGCCCTCGTGTGCGCGGGCGGCGCGCCCAGCGACATGACTCCGTTGTGAAAGACCGTTCCATCCGTCGCGGAGACGCCGGAGTCCGCGTGGCCGGACGGGTCGCCCGCCCGGCCGGCGGCCGCCGGGCCCGCGCTCGTCGGCGCCTTGGCGGTCTCCGGCCCGGAGAGCGTCTTGGCGGTCTCCGGGACGGAGCCCTCGATACCGAACGCACTGGGTGAGACGGCCGCCGTCATCCCGATCGCCGCCACGGCACCCGCGGTGGCGACGGCTATTCGGCGCTTGCCGGTAAGTCGCATGTCCTGATCGGCCTTTCCCCGTTGCTTCACTGACCGCCCCGGGCGTTCACCTTCCGGTCGCCGGGGGCGGTGTGATCCTAGGCCGTCGGTCGGACAATCGATCACGCCGGGATGCGCTGCTGAGGAGGAGGCGTCGAGTCCGCTACGCACTCAGCCCGCGAGCGCCCCGCGCAGCGCCACCGCGAACTCCGCCGGGTGCGTCAGGTAGCCCACGTGCCCGCCCGGGAACTCCGTGACCCGGGCGCCGGTCTCCTCCGCCAGAGCCTCCGTCGTGCGGTGCAGCAGCGTCCTCGGCCGCTCCTCGCCGGCCACCAGGACGAACCGGCCCGCGCGCAGCGCCCGGACGTCCGGCCGGAAGCGGGTGAAGGAGCGCAGTTCGTACTCCAGGCAGGTCTCCTGGTTGGCCCGGATGCGGGCCAGCATCTCCCGTACCGGTGCGGGGAGTTCCCCGTCCGGCTCCGGCGCGTCGTCCACACCGATCTCCTCCGTGAACCTCCGCATCGCCGGGCGCAGTCCCTCGCGCCGGTACAGCTCGTGGACCTCCTGGAACAGGGCGTGCCAGCGGTCCGCGTCGGGCAGCAGGTCGATCACGAACGGTTCGTGCGCGACCAGCGCCCGTACCCGGCCGGGGTGCCGGGCCAGGAGGTCCATGCCGGTCATGCCGCCGTAGCTGGTGCCGAAGACGTACGCCGGCTCCCCGCCGGCGACCGCGTCCAGCAGCAGGTGGGCGTCGTGGCCGCGGTCCTCGATCGTCTGGGGCGCGGGTGGGGCGGTGAGGCGGCTGCGGGAGTTGCCGCGCGGGTCGAAGGTGATGACGGTGTGGTGCTCGGCCATCAGGCGGGCCAGCGGTACGAAGAGGGCGGCGTCGCCGTCGCCGCCGTTGATCAGCAGGAGGGGCGGGCCCGCTCCGCGTACCTCGTAGTGGATCTCCGCGCCGGGAACGGTCAGCGTACCTGTCTCCATAGGTCCTTCAGGGTGCCTTGAGGGGTGGGTGCCCGGCAACGGCGCCGTCGCCCTTCCGCCGTCCCGTCTCGTGCCATGATGCGGGGCTGGTGTGCTCGCCGTCGTTTCCCTTCGGAAGGATCCCGCGCATGAGCCCGTCCTGGGACGCTGACCTGCTGGTGGTCGGGGCCGGACCGGCCGGGGTGGCCGCCGCCGTGATGGCGTCGAGCCTGCGGATGCGATGCGTGGTCGTCGAGGCCGAGCGTGTGGGCGCGAAGCTGCGGACGATCGGGGCGTTGGAGAACGTGCCGGGCGGCTGGTCGACGGGCACGGCGCTCGCCGAGGCGTTCGCGGGCGACCTGGCGCGGCACCGGGAGCGGGGGTGTCTGAGCGTGCTGTCCGGCCGCGCGGTACGGGTGGCCGGGCATGACGACCGTGCCGAGGTCGTGCTCGCGGACGGCCGCGTCCTGGCGGCGTCCGCCGCGGTGGTGGCCACCGGCGTGACCGCGCTCGCGCCCGAGGACGCCGCCTGGGTCGAGGCGCGGGAGGCCGGGGTCCTGTCGCCGTTGTGGCGGGCGGCCGCCTCTGGCCTGGAGGGTCGGCGGGTCGTGGTGCTGGGTGCGGACCGGCCGCTGGGCACCTGGTTGCGGGCGCACCCGCGGGCGTCGGTGCGCTTCGACGTGCTGTTCCCCGAGGCCGACCGGTACAAGACCGACGAGGTCGCGGACGATCCGCGGCTTCGCCTGCACCTCGTCGAATGGGCCGGCGT
This sequence comes from Streptomyces sp. I05A-00742, assembly GCF_013055795.1. Lineage (GTDB taxonomy): Bacteria > Actinomycetota > Actinomycetes > Streptomycetales > Streptomycetaceae > Streptomyces. The sequence goes on along the minus strand of NZ_JABETO010000019.1, from coordinate 99,623 downwards.
GGCTCCGGATCCGGAGGGGTTCCGCGTCTCCGTCCGGCGACCGGGCGGCGGTGCGGACGCCTTCGTCGTCGGCACCGTGCTCGGCAATCTGGGGTCTCGGCCGGCTGTTGTGCCGGGGCTGGTTGTCGGGGCGGACGGGTATTGCCCGCCGGGTGGGCAGCATGCGCGGGTTTTTGTCGCCGGTGATCTGAAGGGGGCCCGGATGCAGCGGATCGCGGTGGCGATGGGGGACGGATCGCGGGCGGCGTTGGAGCCGTACTACTGGGCGCGGGGGCTTTCCGGCTGACCCGCCGCGGTCGGGGAGGGGGCGCGGCGGGGGTGACCCTTGCGGGTGGGGTGCCCCGGTCCCACCCTTTCACCGTTTCTGCAGGGGCTGCGCCCCCGCACCCCCCGAAGCACGCTTCGCGCGCTGTCCTCAAGCGCCGGACGGGCTGACTCCAGCCCGTCCGGCGCTTGAGGACAACCGCGCGCAGCGCGGTTTCAAGGGGCGCTCACCCCACCACCCGCCCCCGCAGAATCACCCGTCGCGGCGCCCCCAGCACCCGGACGTCCTCCCGCGGATCCGCGCCGTAGACGACCACGTCCGCCGAGGCGCCCTCCTCCAGCCCGGGACGGCCCAGCCACTCACGCGCGCCCCACGTCGCCGCGGTGAGCGCGGCGGAGGCGGGCAGGCCGGCCTTGACGAGTTCGGCGACTTCCTGGGCGACCAGGCCGTGGGCGAGCGAGCCGCCGGCGTCGGTGCCGACGTAGACGGGGATGCCGGCGTCGTGAGCGGCACCCACCGTCCGGTACCGCCGCTCGTGCAGACGTCGCATGTGGTCCGCCCAGCGGGGGAACTTGTTCTGGCCACCGTCGGCGAGCCGCGGGAAGGTGGCGATGTTGACGAGGGTCGGGACGATGGCGACGCCGCGCTCGGCGAAGAGCGGGATCGTCTCCTCGGTCAGCCCGGTGGCGTGCTCGATGCAGTCGATGCCGGCCTCGACGAGGGGGGCGAGCGATTCCTCGGCGAAGCAGTGGGCGGTGACCCGGGCGCCCAGCCGGTGGGCCTCGGCGATGGCCGCCTCCACGGCGCCGCGGGGCCAGCAGAAGGAGAGGTCGCCCGTCTCGCGGTCGATCCAGTCGCCGACGAGCTTGACCCAGCCGTCGCCGCGCCGCGCCTCCTGCGCCACGTACGCCACCAGGTCCTCGGGCTCGATCTCATGGGCGTAGTTGCGGATGTAACGGCGTGTACGGGCGATGTGGCGCCCCGCCCGGATGATGCGCGGCAGGTCGTCCCGGTCGTCGATCCAGCGGGTGTCGGACGGGGATCCGGCGTCGCGCAACAGGAGGGCGCCCGCCTCCCGTTCGGTGAGCGCCTGCTTCTCGGCGGTCGCCTCGTCGACGGCGCCGTGGGCGTCGAGGCCCACATGGCAGTGGGCGTCCACCAGGCCGGGCAGGGCCCAGCCCTCGACGGTGGTGACGTCCCGGGCGCCCACCGGGCGGTCGAAGGTGATCCGTCCGCCGGTCACCCACATCTCGTCGCGGACCCCGTCGTCGGGGTCGGGGCCGGTGAGCACCCGTCCCTTGATGTGGAGCACCGTGCTGTCGTGCGTCATGTCCTCTCCCGTCCCGGTCCTCTCCCGTCCCGGCGAGTGTCCCGGCAGATCTCCGGCCGTCGTCCCGGCAGGTGTTTCACTTGCGGCCGACGACCATCGACTCCGCGCCTGCCAGGTGCTGGGTCCGACTCTCCCGGAATCCGGCCTCCGCGAGCCAGCCCCGGCAGTCGGCGGCGGTGCAGTCGAAACCGCCCGGGGTCTCGATGAGCATGTTGAGGCTGCCCAGCAGCCCGACGAGGTTACGCCGCCGGTCGTCGTCGATGAAGCTCTCGTGGATGACGACCAGGCCGCCCTCCGGCAGCGCCTCGTACGCCTTGCGCAGCAGCATCCGCTTCGTCGGCAGGTCCCAGTCGTGGAGGATGTGGCCGAGGACGAGGACGTCGGCGCGCGGCAGCGGGTCGTGGAAGAAGTTCCCGGCCGCGAACGAGAGCCGGTCGGCGGGGCCGCAACGCTCGCGGTGCCGCTCGAAGTTGCCGCGCACGGCCTCCAGGTCGAACCCGGTGCCGCGCAGGTGCGGGTGGCGGTGGAGCAGGTGGCTGAGCATGGCGCCCTCGGCGCACCCGATGTCGGCGACGGTGCGGTGGGCGGACCAGTCCACCTTCTCGGCGAGCGCGTCGGCGGAACGCATGGTGAGCCCGGTCATCGCCTGCTGGAAGCAGGCCAGCCGCTCGGGGTCCTTGTAGAGGGTGCCGAACAGCTCGCCGCCGTCCTTGATCTCGTTCTGCGGCTCGCCGGTCCGCAGTCCGTCGGCGAGGCTGCCCCAGAAGCCGTAGAGCCGGTTGTCGTACATCTCCAGGGCGCGTCCCAGGTAGGTGTCCCGGGCGCGGTCGAGGTAGCGGGCGGCGGAGGGTGTGTTGGCGTACCTGCCGTCGGGGCCGTCCTCGCGCTCCAGCAGGCCGAGGGCCACCAGCGCGTCGAAGAAGTCCCGGGCGGAACGCGGGTGCAGGCCGAGCCGGACGCGCAGTTCCTCGGCGGTCAGCGGCTTTTCCGCGAGTTCCGTGAAGAGTCCGAAACGGACCGCCGAGAACAGCACCTTCGACGCCTGGAAGCCGAGGGCGATGCGCAATATCGCTTCGAGCGGGCCGGGGTCGCCCTGGACGCGTTCGGAATCGTTCATGTGCTCTCCTCCGTATACGGACGGTCGCATGACGTGTCGAAAGTGGACCACGCCCCACCGCTCCGTCCAGTCCCCGGGCCCCACTTCCGTCCCCGGGCCTCCCTTCCGTCCCCGCCTCGGCACGCGCGGCGGACCGGGCGCCCATAGACCTCCGCCGACGCCCCGGCCACCTCCCGGGGGAGGATCCGTTTCCGCCTCCCGACGGGGGCGGATCACCGTACGGGCCGACGCGTCGCCGTGCCTCTCCGGACCAGGATGGATCCATGACCGGTACGACGACGGGCTCGCCCCGCACCGCGCGCGGGACCGTCACCTACGCTGTGCGCATGATCGACAGACCGCCGGCCGGCGCGCCGCCCCGCGCGCACGCGCTTCCGCACGCCCGTACCGCGCCGTGACGCGCGGCTCCCGGCCGGGCCCGCGCGCCGTGCTGAGCCGCCGTGCGCGGCTGCGCTGGGTGCACCTGCTGATCGGCGGTGCCCTGGTGATGCCCTACTTCCTGCTGGCGAACGTGCTCCTCTCGCTCGTCCGGCACGGCGGGGGCAACAACCTGTTCCTCTCTCCCGTCACGCAGATCACGACCTTCGCCGGGGCGCTCCCGCTGGCCGCCCTCTCGGCGCTGCTGTTCCCGCTGATCCGGCCGCTGGAGAGCACGACCGCGCGCGCCCTGTGCGGCATCCCGGAGGGCGAGCTCGCCACCGGCCCCGCCCGCACCCTGGCCGAACGCGGACGCCCCGCGCTCTACTTCACCCTGCACCTCATGCTGGGCGGTCTCGTCAGCGGCATGTCGCTTGCCGCGCCGCCCGCCGCCGTCGCGCTGTGCCTGATGCCGCTGATGAACCCGGAGGCACCCGGCCGGCAGCCCTGGTTCGAGGTCCTCGGCGGCCCGTTGCTGCCGTTGCTGGCCCCGCTCGCCGGACTGGCGCTGCTCGCGCTGCTCGCGGTCACCTCGTGGGCGGCCGGCGGCCTGCTGGCCCGCTGCGCGCCCGCCCTCCTCGGCCCGACGGCCTCGGACCGGCTGGCGGCGGCCGAACGGCGGGCCCAGGAGCTGGCGATGCGCAACCGGCTCGCCCGCGAGCTGCACGACTCGGTCGGGCACGCGCTGAGCGCGGTGCTCCTCCAGGCCAGCGCCGCCCGCCGGGTCCTCGGCAGCGACCCGGAGTTCGCCCGGCAGGCGCTCACCGCGATCGAGGAGACCACGCGCGACGCCGTCGGCGAACTCGACACCGTCCTCGGCCTGCTGCGCGAGGACGGCCCCGCCTCCGCCGCCCCCGCGCCGACCCTGGCCGACCTGGACACGCTGCTGGACCGCACCCGGGCGGCGGGCGGCACGGTCGTCCTGACCGCGCCGGAGGGGCTGGCGTCCCTGCCGCCCGTCGTCTCCCGCGAGGCGTACCGGATCGTGCAGGAGGGCCTGTCCAACGCCCTGCGCCACGCGGGCCCGGTGCCCGTGCGGCTGTGCGTCACCACCGACACCGAGACCCTGGAGGTCACTGTGGAGAACCCCGTCGGGCACACCCCCGCCCGCACTCGCGGCGGCGGAGGCCGCGGGCTGAACGGCATCGCCGAGCGCGCCCGGCTGCTGCGCGGCAGCAGCACCGCGGGCGCGCGGGACGGCGTCTGGCGGCTGTCCGTGCGCCTGCCGCTGAGCGGTGGCGCCCGGTGACCACCGAAGCCACCCCGCTGCGCATCGTCGTCGCCGACGACGAACGGATGGTCCGCACGGCCCTGTGCTCCATCCTGAACGCCGAACCCGACCTGGAGGTCGTCGGCGAGGCCACGACCGGCGCCGAGGCCCTGTCCGTCACCCGTTCCCTGCGCCCGGACATCGTGCTGATGGACGTCCGGATGCCCCAGGTCGACGGCATCCGGGCCACCGAGCAGATCCTGTCGGCCATGGACGAGCCGCCGCGGATCATCGTCGTCACCACCTTCGAGAACGACAGCTACGTCTACGACGCCCTGCGCGCCGGCGCCTCCGGATTCCTCCTCAAACGGGCGGGAGCGGACGAACTGATCGACGCGGTCCGGCTGGTGGCCCGCAGCGACTCGCTGCTCTTCCCGTCGGCCGTACGCTCCCTGGCCGCCGCCTACGCCGGGGAGCGCGCCACCCGGGCCGAGGCGGACCGGCTGCGGGCCCGGCTCTCCGACCGCGAGGCGGAGGTGCTGCGGCTGATGGCGGCGGGCCTGTCCAACGCGGAGATCGCGGAGCGGCTCTTCCTGGGGGCGGCGACGGTCAAGACGTACGTGGCCGGGGTGCTCGCCAAACTGGGGGTGCGGGACCGGACCCAGGCCGTCGTGGCCGCGTACGAGACGGGCTTCGTGTCCCCGTCGTAACCCACGGGGAGCCGGGAAACGGAACCGCGGGTCATGGAACCGTAAAGCCCTGTCGTGCGTTGAACCGATCATGACCGCTATGACCCCCGGCTCGAACATCCCGCTCTCCGTCACCCGTGTGACGGTGGACGTCGCCGCCCCCGCGCGGCTCGACGTCTCGGGCCTGCTGCTCACCGCCGACGGCAAGGTGCGCTCCGACGACGACTTCGTCTTCTACAACCAGCCCGCGGGCCCCGGCGTGACCCACCGCGCCGGGACGGCGGGCACCCCCGACTCGATCACCGTCGACACCACCGCCGTCCCCGCCGGCATCGAGAAGATCGTCGTCACCGCGAGCCTGGACGCCCCCGGCACCACCTTCGCCGGCACCGAACCCACCGCGACTGTCCGCGACACCGCCACCGGCGCGCCCCTGGCCACCTTCACGCCGCCGAGACTCGGCTCCGAGACGGCCCTCGTCGTCGTCGAGGTCTACCGGCGCAACGGCGTCTGGAAGGTGCGCGCGGTCGGCCAGGGGTACGCCAACGGCCTGGCCGGCATCGCCACGGACTTCGGCGTGAGCGTCGAGGAGCCGGCTCCGGCTCCGGCCGCCGCCCCGATCACACCGCCCGCTCCGGCCGCCGCGCCGATGGCCCCGCCCGCACCCCCGGCACCGCCCGCGCCCGCCGGGGCGTTCGGCGCTCCCCCGGCCCCGCCCGCGCCGCCCGCACCCGCCACGGGCGCGCCCGGGAAGATCAACCTGGACAAGGGCCGGGTGAGCCTCCAGAAGAACCAGACCGTCTCCCTCGTCAAGGGCGGCCGTCCGCTCACCCAGTCCGTGCGCATGGGCCTCGGCTGGGAGCCCGCCTTCGGCGCCCGCGCCATCGACCTGGACGCCTCGGTCATCGCCTTCGGCCCCCAGCGCAACATGATCGACTCCTGCTACTTCGGCAAGCTGATGATCCTCGGCGGCACCGTCCAGCACTCCGGCGACAACCTCACCGGCGCCGGCTCCGGCGACGACGAGACCATCACCGTCCACCTCGGCGGCCTGCCGCCCGAGGTCACCGGCCTCGTCTTCACCGTCAGCTCCTACAGCGGCCAGAAGTTCACAAACGTCGCCAAGGCGTACTGCCGCCTGATGGACGGGCAGACCGGCGAGGAACTCGTCCGCTTCGACCTCACAGGCTCGGAGCCCAAAACGGGCGTACTGATGTGCAAGTTCATCCGCCAGTACTCGGGCGAGTGGGAGATGACCGCCATCGGCGAGTACGTGAAGTCCAAGACGGTCCGCGACCTGGTCAAGCCGGCGGCGCAGGCGCTCTGACGGCGTCCCCTGCCCCCCGGCCCGTCCGGCGTTTCGGGGGATGCGGGGGCTTGCCCCCGCAAGAAACGGTGAAAGGGAGGGACCGGGGCACCCTCAACTCCCCCCGGCCACCCGTGCCAGCCGCCGGTACGAGTCCAGCAGTGCGGCGCGGTCGAAAGTGCTGGTGGTGACCAGCACCTCGTCCGCGCCCGTGCGGTCCACGAGCGCGGCGAGTTCCGTCGCGACCTGCGCCTCGGTGCCGTGGACGTGCCCGCGCAACGCCGCTTCGTAGTAGCCGCGTTCGCGGTCGGTCATCGTCCGGGCCTCGGTCTCCTCGGCCGGGGCGAGGGGCGGGAAGACGCCGTGGGTACGGGAGTGGGCCAGCGCCCAGGCCTCGGGGACGAGGAGCCGGCGGGCCTCTTCGGCGGTGTCCGCGACGGCGACGTTGCCTGCGACGACGACGTACGGCTCGGTGCGCCCGGCGGAAGGACGGAACGCCTTCCGGTACCGCTCGACGGCGTCCACCATGGCGTCGTCGCCGCGCAGCCCGCCGATCACCAGAGCGGCCCCGGCCCGCGCGGCGATGTCCGCGCCCGCGTCGTTGGCGAGGACGAACAGCGGGACCCGCAGCCCCTCCGCCGGCCGGGCATGTACCTGCGGATGGGCGGACGCCCCGCCCGCGAACCACTCCGCCAGCTCGGCGAGCCGCTCCTCGAAGTCCCCCATGGCCTCCTTGCCGACGCCCAGCGCCCGCCGGATGCCGTCGGTGAACCCCACGGACCGGCCGAGGCCCATGTCGATCCGTCCGGGGAACAGCGACTCCAGCACCCCGAACTGCTCCGCGACGACGAACGGCCGGTGGTTGGGCAGCATGACGCCGCCGGTGCCGACGCGGATCCGCGAGGTGGCGGCGGCGACGGCGGACGCGAGCACGGTGGGGGCGGATCCGGCCACGCCGGGCACACTGTGGTGCTCCGAGACCCAGAACCGGTGGTAGCCGAGCGCCTCGGCCTCCCGCGCGAAGCGGACGGTGTCGCGCAGCGCCTCTCCGGGGTCCCGTCCCTGCCGGGTGCGGGAGCGGTCGAGGACGGAGAGGGGGACGGAAAGCGGAACGGATGTCGGGGTGGGGTCGGCGGCACTCACAGTGGGTGCAACACGGGCCGCGACCTCGTGATTCCTGCCCGCCCGGCACCTGGGAGCTGGCCTGTTCCGGTCCCGCCGGTCCCGGCCATCATGGACCGCTCCGGCCCGTCATGCCTTGGGCAGCGATGAGGCGCAGGCGCACGGTGGGACGGGTGACGGAGCTCTGCTGTTTGCTCCTGGCACATGCGTGGCGGATGCGCCGACCGATGCGGAGGCCGGTAAGCCGCCCATATGGCAGGGAACAATTTTTTTACGTGACGCCCCCCTTTCGCAAAGGTGAGCTCCGGGTCAGCCTTGTTCGACGCGGCGAATGCCACATCAATCCTTGTCCCGCTGCACACGAAGCCGGGAAGGTTGATATGCGGACACGGTCAAGACCGAGACATCGCAGTTGACGTCCGGGCCTCGGGGGAGGGCAATGCTGCACGCGCGCCGACATTCCACCTGACTCCTCCCGGACACCCGCCGGCCGCCGCGTCGTCCACACCCTCCCGAGCGAACTCCCCGCTGTTCTCCCCGCTTTCCGTAGTGAGTGCTGCCCAAGAGAGAGGAACGCCGCTGTGCCCGCTGTCCAGTCCACGCCCGCCGACGGCCCGGCCCCCGGTGACCGCCCCACCGCACCGTTCACGGTCACGCCGGGCGGACCGCCCGACGTGGTGCTCGCCCTCGCCGGCGAATCCGGCTACCCGGGAGTACGGCTCGAAGCCGGAGGCGACGGCCCGGTGTTACCGCAGGACGTCTACGTCGCCCTCCCCCGGGGAAAGGGCCTGGAGTTCTTCCCCGAGAGCGGCCCGAATTGTCTGCTGACCGTGCTGGGCGCCCACGGGACCGCGACCCCATATCCCGGGACCCTGTCGCCGGACGGGCGGTCCCTCACCTTCCAGAACGTCGACCCGGCCCTGCCGGGAAAGGGAGCGAAATCCGCGGCCTGGGTGGCGGTGACGGCTTCCGACAACGCCTTGCCGGGAAGCACGGAACTGCTCTTCTGCGTGGGTGACCGAACATCTCCCTCCACACTTGTCCGCGTCGTGGACGACATTCCCTTCTCCGTCTCCCCCGGAGGCCCGCCCGACGTGACGCTGGACCGCGACCACCCGGTCGGCTACCCGGGCGTACGCGTACGGGCCGACGACGACGGCACGGTCCCCCCGCAGGACGTCTACGTCACCCTCCCCCGGGGAAAGGGCCTGCGGTTCAACGCCGAGGGCGGCTCCCACTGCCTGCTGACCGTGCAGGACACCCACGGAACGACGCACCCCTTCCCCGGGCACGCGGCGGCGGACGGGCAGGCCCTCATTTTCCCGGGCGTCAATCTTTTCCTGTCGGGAAAGGGAACGACGTCCACGGTCTGGGTCGCCGTGAAGGCGACGGCCGGTGTTCCGGCGGAGCCGAAGGAATCGACGGCCCTGACTTTCTGTGTGGGCGTCCGCACCTCGCTCTCCACGCCCGTCGACGTGGACGCGCGGACCTGGTGACCATGCGGAAGGAGCACCAGCACGTGGACGCGGTGGCACCCCGCCCGCCCCGCCCGGCCACGCCCGTCCGGACGCGGAGCATGTCCATCACGGCCCGGGTGTACGGATATCCCCCGGCCCACAACGCGGGATCCGAGTGGATGCTGCACTCGATGCTCCGCCCCCTGAGCGAACGCGGCCACCGGGTCACCGTCTGGCTGTCCCATCCCGGAACCATCGAGAAGAGCTACGAGATCGACGGAGTGCGCGTCGTTCCGTACCAGGAGGGCACCGAATTCGCCACCGAGGCGCAGAGCGCGGACGTTCTCCTGTCCCATTTCGAAAACGTTCCTCTCGTGTCCGGTCTCGCCAAGGCCCGCCAGATACCCGTGATCGTGATCTGCCACGACAATTTCGCCACGAGTTACCACAACGCGGCCGGAGCCGACCTCGTCGTCTACAACAGCGAATGGATCCGGCGGGACGGCGAGATCCACTACGCGCGCTATCCCGCCGAATTCCTGCCGGGGCGCACGATCGTCGTCCGCCCCCCGGTCATCGCGGAGGACTACCGGACGCAACCGGGCGACCGCGCGACCCTCGTCAACCTCAATCCCGACAAGGGCGGCGACATCTTCTGGCAGGTCGCCGCCTGGACACCCGACTGGGACTTCCTGGGCGTCAAGGGCTCCTACGGCACCCAGGTCCTGCCGCCGATGCAGCTGCCCAACTGCGAAGTCGTCAATGGCGTCCCCGGGAACGACATGCGCACCCACGTCTACAACCGGTCGCGCGTGATGCTCATGCCGAGCCTGTACGAATCGTGGGGACGCGTCGCGGTGGAGGCGATGGCGTCCGGAATTCCCGTCATCGCCCATCCCACCCCCGGGCTGGTCGAATCCCTCGGCGACGCGGGCATCTTCGCCTACCGTGACGACCTCCACGCGTGGATGCACGCGCTGAAATCCCTCAGGGACCCGGTGAACTGGGAACGCGCCTCCCGCCGGGCCAAGGCCCGTTCCGACGAACTGAGCGCGACCCCTGACCTCGACCTCTGGTGCGAGGCCGTCGAGTCGCTGTACGACGCCCGGCGCCGGCGGTCGTTCCGGGTGGCGGGCCCGCCCGCGGCATCCGTGCCCCTCTCCGCACGGTGAACCACCGCATCACCGAACAGAAACAGAGATTGCCCACGCTCCCCAGCGAAGGAGGATCTCCATGACGTCGAACACCCCCTCGGAGAAGGAATCCGCCGCCGGTCCCGCCGGCGACGGAAACCCGAACCTGGTGAAGGACGGAGGCTTCAGGGCCGCACCGCGCTTCAACTCCGACGAATGCGGTTTCAGCCGGGCCCTCGCCGCCGGCGGGGACAACACGCGCCTCGTCTACTGGGACTACGGCGGCAGCGGCAACGCCAACGGGCAGCCCGGCGGCAACCCGGGCGACTACATCGACGTCACCAACCACGAATACTCCTTCGCCCAGAGCGACGCGGAGGACAAGGTGGACAGCAGCAACGCGATCGACCTGGTCGGCCGCGGGAACGGCCGCCACGGATACGTCGGACAGCACCTCTCCGGGCTGATCACCGGCGCACAGTACGACGTCACCTTCTGGGCCAGCTCCCCCTGGTACAACGAGGACCCGCACTACACCACCATGTACTACAGCGTCAGCGACGGAACGGTCCGCGACGGCGGCAAGCCCTTGGACAACGACTACGTCGTCATTCCCCAGGCACGGCGCGACCCGATCCCCGGCGGCAGCTGGCGGCGGCAGTGGAAGCAGTACCAGAAGTCCTTCATCGCCCAGTCGCCCGACGCCTACCTCTCCTTCGCGGACGACACCGGCGACGGCTACTGGACCGGCACCATGCTGGCCTGCGTCTCGGTACGGCTCTCGGCGCCCGTCCACGACTACCGCATCTCCGGGACCGACCCGGCGAGCTCCGCCGACGCCCCCCTCTCCGCCCCGAAGGACACCCCCTTCGACAGCTTCCGCGTACGGTTCCTCGACGAGACCAACCAGCCCCTCTTCTCCCAGGACGTGACCCTGCGCCTCGAACCCCACTCCACCGGCTCCCACTTCTCGTACGGCGGCCAGGCGCCCCTCACCTACCCCGGCAAGACGGACGGCGACGGCTGGCTGACCGTTCCCGCCGGCACCCTCCAGGCCGGCCCCCAGGAAGGGCCCATGCAGATCTACGCGCGACTGCGCGGCACGGACCTGCACGGGCAGGTCGACCTGAGGGTCGGGGCGGCCACCGCCCGGTTCTCGGTGTCCCCCGGCGGCACACCGGTCACCCTGACCCGCCACGGAGAGACCCGCTACCCGGGCGTCCAGCTCCGGACGGACGCGGACGGTGGCGTACCGCCCCAGAAGATCCGCGTGACCCTCCCCCAGGGCAGGGGGCTGCGCTTCGTCTCCGAAGGCGGGTACCAGCTGACCGTCATGGACGCACACTTCGGCACAACGGCCTACAGCGGGACCCTGCAGCCCGACGAACAGTCCCTCGTCTTCGACGGCGTCGACCTCGCGCTCCGGGCCAAGGGCGCCACATCCACGGCCTGGGTCGCGGTGAAGGCCCTGCCGGACGCGCCGGCGCCGGCGGACACGGCTCTGACGTTCCACGTCGGCAACCAGACGTCGGCGTCGACGCTGATTCAGGTCCGCGCCGGGTGAACGGGCGGGCGCTCGGCTCCGCCTGTGGGGGCGGGGCCGAGCGCTTCGGTGAAGGCGCGCCAGGTGGGGGTGGGGAAGTGGAGGGTTGCAGAGTGCGGGCGCTTGCTGTCTCTTATCGAGACGAGGCCGGATATTCCGCTCGTTGCTTCGAGGCAATCGGCGTCACCGCCGCTGTAGGTGGATTTTCGCCATTCGATACCGCGCGGTGTGCGCACTTGTCGTACTCCTCAACCAGCCGTTCGATCATGGCGATCGACGGATCGGGGTGCAAGGCCGCGGCATGGACAAGGTCATAACGGTGAGCGTGCCGTGCCACGGCTGCACTGTCGTTCACGAGATGACCGTAGAGATCGCCTTCGAGGTACGCCATGTTCGGGGCGTTCTTGAAGGACAGCAGAGTCAGCGAGCCCCCCATGAGGGGATGACAACCTGCACCGAAGGGCAGGACCTGCACCTCGACATTGGGCGTCTTCGCCGCCTCCAGAACACGTAGCAGCTGGTCCCGCATGGCTGCGGGGCCGCCCACCGGGCGCCGGATCACCGACTCGTCCAGGACCGACCACAGGAGCGGCGCGTCAGATTTGACGAGGAGACGCTGCCGCCCCATCCGCGTCGCCACTTTCGCCGCCAACTCCTCCGCAGAGAGCCAGGGCTGTGCACTCCCGATGACTTCTCGAGCGTACGTCTCGGTCTGCAACAGCCCGGGTACGTGATGCGCCATGTACTTGTGCATGGCGGTGGCCTTGGCCTCGAAGTCGAAGAATTTGAGGAAAACGTCCGTCACCGGCGCCCGCTTGATGTGCTCCCGCAGGGCGATGAGCTCCCCCTCTGCCCCCAGCAGCTCATCCAGTCGGGTCGAAATGTCCTCATGCGGCACTTCCTTGCCCAGTTCGAACTGGGCAATCCGGCTGTGCGCAATGGGGACCTTGGCCCCCAGCTGCTTCTGGGTCAATCCCGCGCGAAGGCGAAGCTTCCGCAGCTTCGACCCGTACAAAGCCGGCAGGGAAGCCAGCGGGTCAAGTTCCTTGGGTGCAGGCACAGTTGCCATCCGTTTACGCTCGGCGCTGCCGAAAACCGTTACCCCTGGTGAGCGTAGCGCCACCGCGTGATGCTGAGAACGGAAACGGAGCGAACGAGCCCCCCACGGAGTACCCACCCATGCCCAAGGACCACCGCTGCCCCGACACCCCCGACCTCCCCGCCCTGCGGGAGGTCACCGCCCGCCTCGCGGCCGAGCTGCACGACGCGCTCGCGTCGTACGGGCTCGACGTCCGGGTGACACCCGAACCGCCCATGGACGGACGGGTGTTCGTCTCGATCCTCGACCCGCTCGGCGGAGAGGAGGCCAGGGTGCTGGCCGCCGCGCTGCGGGCGTACAAGGCGACCCGGCCGGAGACGCTGAGCCCGCGCATCGCGGCGGCGAACGCGCGGAGCCGCCGCCGGGACGGTCTGCGGTGATCGGGAAGAGGGCGGCGGCGGGGCCGTGCGCGGAGTGCCGGCGGATCAAGGAGCTGTACTACCGCGCCTGGCGCACGGGCGACCGGAGGACGGCCGTGGAGCTGACGGCGGAGATGGGCCGCCATCTCCGCCGGGCGCACTAGGGGGTGTCTGATAATTCCGGTCTGATCAGCGAGATTCGGCTGAGCTGGCAATCTGGAGGTGCGCCGATCGGCTGGGGGACTGGGCAGTGGCTACGAACGGCGGGCTAGTAGATGGGCGTCGAGGAAGCCCCGATCAGAGGCTGGATCGTGGAGCAGCCGGGCGAAGGGATCGAGCCCAGCATCGCCCAGCAGTTCGGCGAGGCGATCCACCGGCCAGCTGTAGGCGGGCGCCACCTTGTGGTCGAACCGGACCGGTTCTTGTCCGTCGGTCCCGAAGAAGGAGACCAGGAGCAGACCGTCCGGTGCCAGGACGCGTACCTGTTCGGCGAGCAGCTCCGGTAGTTCCCCCGGAGGGGTGTGGATCATTGAGTAGTGGGCCAGTACGCCGCCGAGCGCGGCGTCCTCGATCGGCAGGGATTCCGTCCGCGCCTCTTGGAAGCGCAGCGCCGGATGGGCCTGCCGGGCGTGGTCGACCATGCCGGGGGCAAGGTCGAGTCCGAAGGCGTCCAGGCCGAGTTCGTGCAGCATGGCTGTCAGATGTCCGGGCCCGCACCCGACGTCCGCTGTCCGCAGGTTGCCCGTCGCGCGCACCAGTTCGGCGAAGGTGCCGATCATGGCTCGGGAGAAAGGCTGTGTTTCCAGCCGGTTTGCGAACAGCGATGCGTACAGCTCGACGACACCGTCGTAGGCCGTCCTGGTCTCGTCCTGATGATTCGCCACGGGCAGGACTCTATAGCCGGTCTGATAATTGATCTTGTGGCAGGTCGAGGTGAGTTGACGGATGCGGCATGGAGGCGGATGGAGCCCCTTTTGCCTCAGGTGGACGGACGGGGCCGTCCGTGGCGTGATCACCGGCAGGTGGTCAACGGGGTGCTGTGGCGGCTGCGGACCGGGGCTCCGTGGCGGGATCTTCCCGACCGGTTCGGGCCGTGGCAGACCGTCTACGAGCGGTTCGCCCGCTGGGAGGCGGACGGCACCTGGGCACGGTTGCTGGAGCATGTTCAGGTCCGCGATGACGCGGTGGGCCGGGTGGAATGGACCGTCTCCGTCGACTCCACCATCAACCGAGCCCACCAGCACGCAGTCGGCGCCCGCAAAAAGGGGATGCGAACGGGGACGAACTGGAAGTTCCGGGCCGCTCGCAGGCGCGCCAGGCCCTCGGCCGCTCCCGAGGCGGGCTGACCACCAAAGTCCATCTCGCCGTCGATGGCCGGGGCCTGCCCCTGTCGATTGTGCTCACGCCCGGCAACGTCAACGACGCTACGGCGTTCGGCCAGGTCCTCGACGGCATCCGCACCCCGCGCCTCGGCACGGGCCGCCCGCGCACGACACCGGACCGTGTGCTGGGTGACAAGGCGTATTCCAGCAGGTCCATCCGTCATCTGCTGAGGCGCCGGGGCATCGCTGCCACGATCCCCGAGCGCCGCGACCAGGCGGCGAACCGCCGCCGACGCGGAGCCCTCGGCGGCCGGCCGCCGGCCTTCGACAAGGTCACCTACCGCGACCGCAACGTCGTCGAACGATGCTTCGCCCGCCTCAAGCAGTTCCGCGCGATCGCGACCCGGTTCGACAAGCTCGGCGACCGCTACCGTGCCGGAGTTGTCCTGGCTTCCTTGATCCTCTGGCTCCGCGAGTCCACGGGTTAATCATTTGTCAGACAGGCCCTAGAGCCTTTCCGGCGAGGGAATGCCTTCACGTCTCGGCTCGGCTCGGCTCGGCGGAACTTACGGTTTGTGGGTTACCCAGAGCAGTTCCGCCGGCCAGCGGTGTGCCCAGTCGGGTGGGTCGGTCTCGTTGTAGCCGTTGGGTGTTCCACGTTCGGGCCGCGGCTCGATGAGGTCGTCGATGATGAGACCCGCGCCGCGCAGGACCTTGACCCAGTCGCCATAGGTGAGCTGATAGCTGGTCGCGCCGTCGTCTTCGGCGATGGTGTTCAGCCCGAAGTAGTCCTTCTGCAGCGTCGTGGTCACGCGGCCGGCGGCTTCGTCGTAGCAAGCTTCGAACCATGGACTGGCGACGTTGAACACCAGGCGCCCGCCTCGGCCCAAGACGCGTGCGGCCTGCGGGACGGCCAGATGCGGGGGCGCCCAGCTGAGCCCACCGAAGTCGCAGAACACCAGGTCGAAGCTGTCGGCGGCGAAGGGGAGTTGTTCGGCGGCGCCTTGCACCAGCGAGTAGCGGTCCGCTCCCATCGCGCGGGCTGCTGCGGCGAGTTGGGCCTCGGACAGGTCGAGCCCGACCACCGTGGCGCCCTCGGCGGCGAGCGCTCTGGACCACTGGCCGGCGCCGCAGCCGAGTTCGAGGACGCGCTTGCCGGTGACGTCGCCCAGGGCGTGCAGGTGCGCGTCGGGGATGGAGTACATGCCCCACAGCCGGGGTGTGGCGCCGATTCGCGGGTCGTGCTCGTGCTGGTAGGCGCTGCTGATCTGGTTCCAGAGCCGCCGGTTGGCGGGGATGCTGTCCACGTGCCGACTCCAGCACTGCCTGCCGGGGGTGGTCAACACGATTAGGGCACTGGCCCGGCCCTCGCCTCGGTCCGGCCCTGGCTCGACCCACGATCCGCAGGACGAGCCCTGGCCTCGCCGTTGCACTTGGCGCGGGTAGCGGGTTCTGTGCGGTAACGCGAAAGTGACTTCTGCGCTGAGATGATGAACCTTGTCGAGGGGTTCTGTCGGTCCAGCGGAAGGCACTTTCTGCGTGCAGGGTATTGGTTCACGTCCCAAACTCGCCGTCAGCACCGCATGGATCGGAACTCACCCTCGCAGCCATCGACCTCCTCGCCTGGACCCGCGTCCTCCTCCTGGACGGCGAACTCGCGACCGCCGACCCCAAGAAACTCCACTACCGGCTCCTGCACGTCGCCGCCCGCCTCACCCGCGGCGGCCGCCGCCTCCACCTGCGGATAGGGGCGACCTGGCCCTGAAGACCTCGCCGCCGCCTCCCACCGCCTCGCCGCCCTACCCCGTCCCGCCACGCCACGCCAACTGACCAACCGCCCCGGCCACCCCCGACACGAAGGACCTTGGAGAACCCGACCACCGCGCCGGGCCCTCACCATGTCCACCGGCCGACACGGCCTCGAACAACTCGCTCAGCCACTCAACAACCCCAACTGAAACGGCGAGGTCAGGTGGGATCTTGCGCCGTCAGCCTCCGAGATGGCCGGTCACAGGCTGAAAACTGCTCCACGCCAGACCCATCCGGCGCCGAGGACTGTGTCACGCAGAGGGTTCTTCATCTCCCGCGAGTCGAAGCCGAACGTCTCGACCATTCGCCGACGGCCGTCGGGCCCCCGCTCGTACGTCCACTGCTTGGAGACCGTGGTCATCGCCCCATGGCCGTACTCTGCCGACGTGGCGATCCTGGGCGTGTCGCCGACCCATGTCACCTCCCATTGCTGGTCGAGGGTGCGCACCTCGTGCCTCCCCGGGACCAGTCGCATCCGAATCCGGAACTGCCGGTCCAACCGGCTCCGGGCGAAGAAGGTGTGCCAAGCGGGTTCCTCGATCCGCCACTCCGCCACCAAGTCCGCCTTCTCCTTGGAAGGAGCATCGCGTACGACATATGGCACGTCCGGGCCGTTGAGCGCGAGCAGCGCGGACCGCAGCTCGGCGGCGGGCAGCGGTGCCATATCGCTGCCGGGGTGCCGGGTGCCCGTGTACTTGTCCCAGAATCGGCCCATCGCTACGCCCCCGCCCTGGTGTCCGGGCGAACCGTGCGCAGAAACTCCTGGAAGTCGCCTACGACACTGCCCTCCTGCGCCGCAGTGGAGGTCAGGATCAGTCGGATCACCGCACGCTTGTGCGAACTGCCGGGATCCAGCATGGCCAGGTAGACCTGAGCCTGCACGAGGTCGCGGCGCGCACCGCCGGTGACAGCCGACAGCGTCAGCCTCTGGACCAGACCGGGCTCGGCTCCGGAGCCGAGCTCACCGCGACTGGTCACCGCCACGGACTCGGCGATCTCGCGCAAACGCTGCACCGCCTCGTCGGCCACGTCGGCCGGCATCGCCTCGTCCGGCCAGAAGTCGCCGTCGATGGTGATGTTGGCCGTGAACCCGGCGTCCGGCTGCGGGTGCAGCACGACGAAGGCCACGCCGGGAGCGCCGACTTCGTCCGGCGGGGCGGGTCGCCAACCCTCCGGCAGACTGAATTCGATCGGCACCGGCAGTGTTGTGGGCATTGCGGCCCCTCCTTTCGCATAAGTACATCAGGTGACCAGGCCGACGATGCCGTCCTTGATGTCGCCAGCCGTGTCCACCACGGAACTTGCCGTCCTCCCCCTTCTCGAAGGTCACCTTGGCTTCCACGCCCGAGCCGGCCCATGCCTCGGCCCTACCGCCGACGCCAATACTGCCGACCTCCGCGCCTCCGGCGGCGGAGACCTTGGCGCCTGCGAACGCCTTCACGCTGGCGTTGACGCCTTTCGGGCCCGCCCCGGCGCCGGACGGGGCCCATACCGGTCCTGAACGACGGGAGTTGACCGGCCGCGAGGATCGGCCGGTTGTCAGTGGCCCTTCTTATGCTGACGCCATGGCAATCACCAAGCAGACACTTGCGGAGGCCTGGCAGCGGACGGCCGCCGGACACGCCCTGCTCCACGAGGTCGGGCTGCCGCCCGTGGCTCTCTCGGACGACGAGCTGGATGCGTGGGCCGAGCGCGCCGAGGAGGCGGAGGGCGGCAGCCTGTGTCTGCTGGTGGACGAGGACGGCACGGTGCGTGGCCATGACCCCTACGGGGAGGTCTTTGCGACCCGAGACCTTGAACAGGTGCTTTACCTGATCGCAGAGGCTGCGATAGGCCGGCACAGCGGTAGCCCCGAGGAGACGGCCGTCGCGCTGGAGCGGATCGATCCGGAGTGGGGCAGACGGTTCCGCACCGGCGGCCTGGACGGCACGGGGACGGTCGAGGCGTGCGGGGGCGACCCGTGGGAGGGGCTCGCCTGGATCGCAAGGTCCTGGCGTGAGCAGCACCCGTACACGATCCTTGCCTTCTTCCGCGCGGCGCCCGGGCGAACCGTCGACGCCGAGCGGCTGGCCCTGTTGTACGGGGCCGATCCCGCGCAGGTCGCGGCCGGCACGCGCCTGAAGGACCTGCAGTCCGTGGACAGCGGCCGGACCCACTGGGACCGCCAGTGGGAGAGCTGCTGTTTCGGGCAGGCAAACGGGTGGACGTTCCTGCTCTACCACGACATGCCGCCGGGGTCCTTCGCCGACAAAGAGGCATACGCGGCGCTCGGGATCGAGGAGAGCGTGTGGCTGACCGCCACCTCCGCGAAGGCCATCTACACCTTCGACTACATACGGGACGGTCGCCGCGTCGACGACGACTGGGGCATGCTGGAGCTGATCTCGTACGAGCGTGGCCGTGCCCCCTATCTGCGGGGCGGCGAGCTGGACTTCCTCAACCGGGCCGTGCGCCGTGCCGAGCTGGACCACCCCGGACTGACCGACACGTTCGAGCTGTACTTCCACGCCTTGGAGGAGTCCCTCGGCCTGTGTCTGCCGCGCCGGGACTTCGTGGAAGGGGAGGTGCGGGCCGCGTACTGGGCCAAGGAATAGTGGTGAGTACGGCGAGGGGCGCTCATGGGGCAGAAGCAGGTTCTGCAGACGGGGGCGGGCAGTGGCGGGAGATGCCGACGGAGTTCGGCGCCTGGCCGACCGTTCACAACCGCTTCCGGCAGTGGCGTTCCGACCGCCCTTCCCGGCGGCCTCGCCGACGGGGGCGAGGGCGCCTCTGCGGTAGCCGAGGGCGGCCAAGGCGGTGAGGCCGGCGCTCCACCCGCCGGGAGACTGAGCCCGTCCATGCGGGGCTCCTTTCGGAACTCGCCGGATCGCCACGCTCCCGTAGCCGCCCGCCGTCGTTAGGGTCGGCCGCATGACGCTGACGATGCGGGAACGAGAACTGTTTCTGGCGGAGCCTCACATCGGTGCGCTGTCGGTGGCCGAACGGCCGGAGCGCGCGCCGCTGACCGTCCCCATCTGGTACCAGTACGCGCCGGGTGGCGAGCTGTGGGTGCGGACCGGGCCCGACTCCAGGAAGGCGCGGGCGATCCGGGGTGCGGGGCGCTTCAGTCTGATGGTGCAGCGGACGGAGCCGACGGTGCGCTACGTGTCGGTGGAGGGGCCGGTGACCGGGGTGGAGGAGGACAGTCCTGAGCGGTCGCGGGAGATGGCCGCGCGGTATCTCCCGGAGGACAAGGTTGATGATTTCGTCGAATTCGACCGGACGCGGCTTGGGGGGCATGTGATCATCCGCATGCGGCCGGAGCACTGGGTCTCCGCCGACCTCGGGGGCTTTTGACGCCTGCGGCGGGCTGTGCCCCTGTCCCGCCCTTTCACCGTTTCACGGGGCTCTGCCCCGGACCCCGTGAAAGCGGCTTCGCCGCTTGTCCTCAAACGCCGGACGGGCTGAAGTCAGCCCGTCCGGCGTTTGAGGACGCGCGCCGCAGGCGCGCTCACCCGAGGGCGCGGGCCCCGCAGGCGTTCACGCGCCCGCGAGCGACATCTCCCTCGGGCGGACGATGGCGAACGCCTGGCCCGGGGCGGCACGGAAGCCCTCGGGGGAGCCCGCGAGGTAGGCGGAGATGGGCGTCTCCATGTGGTACAGGACGACCGAGGTGGAGACGCCGAAGATGGCCGGGCAGTCGGTGAAGAGGGGCGCTTCGGCCTGGACGTACTCCAGGCCGGCCCGCAGATGGGCCTCCGTGACGGCGCCGGAACGGTTGTCGAGGATGTCCTGGACCATGGCGCGGCAGGTGGTGGCGAACTCCGCGTCCTCCGCGAAGGCGCGGTCGGTCTGCCGGCGGACGGCCTGGTAGGCGGGGAGGTCCATGAGTTCGGACAGGGCGCGGACGCGGAACCGGTCGGCCTGGGGGCCGAGCCGCTCCAGGGACCGCTTGATGCGCCGCCGGACGTCGCGGAGGGTCGCCTTGACGGATTTGGCGGCGCTCTGGGGGGTGCGGCCGTCGGCGAGAAGCATGGTGTCCAACGCGGTGTCGACGTAGACGACGTCGATCTCCCGGAATTCCCTCTCGGCCCATAACAGGAGGGCGGTGAGGCGGTCCTGGTTGAAATAGCTGTTGCCGGCGCTTATTCCTATGAGGGCGTGCTCTCCGCGCGGCACGATACGCCGGCAGTTCTCGCCGAGCGGCTCCCCGTGCATCTCGATGCGGGAAGCCTCCGTCAGCACATGCGGCGACATGTTCGGTTCTCCTCTGGGGGGTTCGGTGTTTCCGCTCGGGATCAGGCGGAGGAGGCGTTCTTCAGTGTTTCCGCCATCTTCAGACAGAGTTCGTCCAGCACCTGGCCGAGGTTCACGTCGCCGCCCATGGGCGCGAACATGAGACCGTCCAGGCGCTCGCGCACCTCGGTGAGCCCGGGGGTGCTGCCACCGGCGCTCTCCAGGATCTCCAGCGTCCGGCGGGCCGCGTCGGCGCAGCGGAACGCGCCGTAGTCGGCGGGCTCGTCGAGCAGTCCCCGGCCGCTGCTCAGCAGATAGGCGGCGAGGAGGGCGATGTCCTCATGCAGTCGGTTCTGCGGCGCCACGGTTTCCCCAGACTTCATAGCTGATCACCTCGTTCTTGTTTCGGCGGTCGGACGGCACGGGGGGCTGCGCGGGGCGCCCGACGGGCACGAGCAGTACGGGTTCGAGCGGGTCCGGGAGGCCGAGGAGCCGGCGCAGGACCTCCTCCCGGAAGCTGCTCACCGGGCAGCCGCCGAAGCCGAGAGCGTGCGCGGAGAGGAGCAGGTTCTCCACGGCCATGGCCACGCAGAGCTTCGAGGTCTCGTAGATCTTCCGGGAGATCTCTCCGGTGAACCCGGCCGTCAGGCGGCGGTCGACGCAGGCGACGACGACGAACGCCGGGGTGCCGATGATTCCGGGGGAAAAGGCCCGCAGGCGCCGTACGTTCTCCGGGTCGCGGACCACAACGAACGACCAGGCCTGCTTGTTGGAGGCGGTGGGCGCGGCGAGCATGCATTCCAGCATCCGGTCGATGAGTTCGTCATCGATGGGCTCGGGCGCGTAATTCCGGAGAACGGTCCTGCTCCGGATGACCTCATGGGTCTCGGGCAGCGTTTCCGGCAAGGGACTTTGTGGCATCACTTCCCTTTCTCTTGCCCCTGTGGGCGGCAAACGCCACTTGTGTACCCCACGTTCACCGACCCACTCAAGAAGTCAACACGGCAATATCCCTCGACACCAACCGGAACAGGTCGCTCAGTAAGGAATCGGGCGAATGGCCGAAGAGTCGCTACTGCCTTGGGCCTTCACCTGGCAGGCACACACACCCCGGAGCCTGTCCACCGCCGCCCGCCCGCCCCCGGGCGGACCGTCTGGCACAACGGGCAATCCGTTGTCCAGTACGCCTTTTCGGCCGCGCGCAAGGGCCGACGGGTCCCTCAACGGAGGGTGTTCTACGGCGATTCGAGGCTTATGTGCGCTCTCCGTCTCGGAATGTGGGAATGATGACGCCCTCCACTCAACTCCCCCTCTACGAGGTGACCGTGACGTTCCCGCCCTGCGTGTGCGCCTTGATCTTGTGCGAGGAGCTGTCGTCCGACGGGACGGTAACCTTCCGCTTGCCACCCGACGTGGTGGCCTCCACCGCGTAGGAGCCCTGGGGCAGCCGGACCCGGACGTCGCCGCCCCGCGTGCTGTCGTCCACCCGGTCGGGTACGGCGGTGAACTCGGTCGTGACGTCCCCGCCCCTGGTACGCGCGGTCACCGAGCGGGAGGCGGAGTTCTCGACCCGTACGTCGCCGCCGCTGGTCTCCGCGACGACGGGCCCGGACGTCCCGTTGACGGTGAGGTTGCCGCCGGAGGTCTTGAGGTGGACGGACACGGTGGGCGGCGCCAGCACGGTGATATGGACCGTGCACCGCTGCCCGGAGTTTCCGCAGTCGGTCTTCCGCAGCGTGAACCGGCCGTCCTTCAGCTCGTGTTCCGGGTTCGGCTTGTTGCCCGCGTACTCGTACTTCTCCGTCACGCGGACCTTGCCGCCCTTGTCGACCGGACGCACGGTGATGTCGCCCCCGAAGGTCTCCGCCTCGACGGCGGTGACCTTGCCGTCCACCGTGTACGTGCGCTCGGCCTTCTTGGTCGGGCCGTCGGCGAGCGAGCAGCCCGTCGCCAGGAGGCCGGCCAGCGCGGCCGCGGAGAGAGCGATGAGGGATGTGCGGTTCCGAGCCATGGGAGGTGCGTTCTCCAGTGCGGGAGGTCAAGGGTGTTCCGGTGCGTGCACCATCCTCGCCGCCGCCCGGTGGTCAGCGCGTCACCACGCGGGTTGATCCTTCTTCCGCCGCCCCCTAGGGGTCGCCCCCGCTTGCCTCGGGGGCGCGGCGGACCCGCAGTGGCTCCCGCCGACCGCCCCTGCGGGTCCGTACAGTTGACCGCCCGTACCCGCGACCGAACGAACGGCTACCCCTGATGAACCGGCCCGAAGGACTGTGGACCACCCGCCCCGAGACCGACGCCGACGTCGCCGCGGTGCGCGCGATCGAACTCGCCGCGTTCGAGACGCCCCTGGAGGCGGACCTCGTCGACGCGCTGCGGGCCGATCCCGCGTGGATCCCCGGCCTGTCCGTGGTCGCGCTGACTCCGGACGGCACCCCCGTCGGCCACGCGCTGCTGACGCGTTGCCACATCGGCGAGGAGCCGGCGCTCTGTCTGGCCCCCGTCGCCGTCCTGCCCGCGTACCAGCGGACGGGCGCCGGGACCGCGGCCGTCCGGGCGGTCCTGGAGGCGGCGCGGGCACGCGGCGAGCACGCCGTCACGGTGCTCGGGCACCCGGAGTACTACCCGAAGTTCGGCTTCGGCCGGGCGTCCGCGCACGGGATCCGGGCCCCGTTCGAGGTGCCGGACGAGGCGATGATGGTGCTGGGACTCACCGACCGGCCGTTGCCCGCCGGGACGATCCGGTACGCGGCGCCCTTCGGGCTCTGACCGCCCGGCGGCGCGGGTGGCGAGCGGGCACCCGCGTGACCCGGTTCACTCCCGTCGCGCGTCGTACCCCTCCTGCGCCGCCACGACCTCCGGTACGTGCCCCTCGACCCACCGGGCCAGCGTCCACACCTGCCGCGCCGCCTGCTCGCCGAGCGCGGTCAGCGTGTAGTCGACGCGCGGCGGGATCAAGGCATGCGCGTGCCGGTGCACGAAGCCGTCGCGCTCCAGGGTCTGGAGGGTCTGGGCGAGCATTTTCTCGCTGACCCCGCCGATGCGGCGGCGCAGTTCACCGAAGCGGTGGGAGCCGTCCAGGAGGGCGGCGAGCGCCAGGGTGCCCCAGCGGCTGGTGATGTGTTCGAGGATCAGCCGCGACGGGCAGTCCGCGATGTTGACGTCGGCGAACTCCGGTCCCAGGGGGTGCAGGGGTGGGGTGGCCGCCTCTTCCCTTACGTCCATGACAGGAGCTTACTTCAAAGTGGGTACTCACCAGGAGTTAGTACACCTCCTAGGGTGAGTGTGACGGAGCGCGCTTCTCCCCTCACCCGTCATCACTCGCCCCTGGAGGATTCATGAGCATCGTTGTCACCGCTGCCACCGGAAAGCTCGGACGGCTCGTCGTCGAGGAACTGCTGGCCAAGGTCCCGGCCGACCAGGTCGTCGCCGTGGTCCGGAACCCCGCCGCTGCCGCCGGCCTCGCCGATCGCGGTGTCACCGTGCGGACCGCGGACTACAACGACCCGCAGAGCCTGAAGGAGGCGTTCCGGGGCGGCGACCGGGTCCTGCTGATCTCCGGCAACGAGATGGGCAGGCGGGTCGCCCAGCACACGGCCGTCGTCCGGGCCGCGGCCGCGGCCGGTGTCGCGCAGTTCGCCTACACCGGCATACTCGGCGGCCCCGACGCCGACTTCGACCTCGCCGACGAGCACAAGGCCACCGAGCAGGCCGTCCTGGACTCCGGCGTCCCGTACACCTTCCTGCGCAACGGCTGGTACTCCGAGAACTACACCGAGAACCTCGGTCCCGTCCTGGAGCACGGCGCCGTCCTCTCCAGCGCCGGTGAGGGGCGGGTGGCCTCGGCCGCCCGGGCGGACTACGCGGCGGCGGCCGCCGCCGTACTGACCGGTGAGGGGCATCTCGGGCGGGCTTACGAGCTGAGCGGGGACGTTGCCTGGAGCCTCGA
The DNA here is from genome assembly GCF_013055795.1 of Streptomyces sp. I05A-00742. Lineage (GTDB taxonomy): Bacteria > Actinomycetota > Actinomycetes > Streptomycetales > Streptomycetaceae > Streptomyces. Next base: position 75,287 of record NZ_JABETO010000019.1, on the reverse strand, counting down.
CGAGTATGCGGCCGAGGTGGGCCGGCAGAGCGGGAAGCCGGTCGTTCACCGCAGTCTGCCGCCCGCGGAGCACCAGGCCGTGCTTGTCGACGCCGGGGTGCCCGCGCCTGTCGCCGCCGCGCTCGTCGGGGTTGATGTCGCGGCTGCGCGGGGCGTTCTTTCGGGCACCAGTGGTGAGCTTCGGCGGCTCATCGGGCGGCCGACGACTCCGATCGCCGAGTCGATCGCGGTGGCGTTGCGGGTGCGCTGACGCGCGGGGGGGGTGCCCCGGTCCCGCCCTTTCACCGTTTCTTGCAGGGGCTGCGCCCCCACACCCCCAGAGCGCGCCTGCGGCGCGCGTCCTCAATCGCCGGACGGGCTGAAGTCAGCCCGTCCGGCGATTGAGGACAACGGCGCGCAGCGCGGTTTCACCCCCGCGACCGCGCCTTGAACGCCGCCTTCCGAGCCGCCTTGGCAACCTTCTTATCGGGGTGCAACCGCCCCATCGCCTCCAGCACATCCCCCGTCGACGGATGATCGACTCGCCACACCGAGTCGAAGAACCCACTGTGCTGCCCCACCAGCCCCTGCACCAGCTCCCGCAGCTCCTCCGAATCCCCCTCCGTCGCGAGCTGCGCGGCAATCGTGTCGACGGTGAGCCAGAAGACCATCGCCTCCCCCGGCTCCGGAATGTCGGAGGCGCCGCGCTCGGCGAGCCAGACCCGGGCGAGCCCGCCGAGCTGCCCGTCGTCGAGGACCTCGCGGAGGGCGGGCTCGGCGGCGGCGGGGACGAGGGAGAGGGCCTGCTGGCAGGCGAGGCGGCGGAGGGGGGCGGACTCGTCGTCGCCGCGGGCGGCGGCGAGGAGTTCGCGGGCGGCGGTGGGGGCGTCGCGGCGGGCGAGCCAGAGTTCGGCCTCGGCGCGGGCGGCGGAGGTGGGGTGGCCGGGGAGGGCGGTGAGGAGGGCGGCGGCGTCCTTCTCGGCCAGGTCGCCGACGGCGGGGGCGTCGACGCCGGCCTCCAGCATGCGGGTGCGGACGGCGAAGAGGCCGAGGGGGGTGAGGGCGACCATGCCGTAGCGGGTGACGTCCTCCTCCTCGGGGGCGTCGGAGGCCACGCCGTCCACCGATTCGCGGATGTGGCCCTCGCCGTCGACCTCCTCGATCAGGGCCTCGTCGACGGGCTGGTAGTCCACCAGGCCGGTCGGGGCGAGCAGCCGGAACTGGTCGTCCAGGCGCATCATCGCGTCGGAGACCTCTTCGAGGATGTCGTCGGTGGGCTCGTCCATGTCGTCGGGGACGATCATGGAGGCGGCGAGCGCCGGCAGCGGGACGGGCCGCTCGGCGGCGCCCTCGTCCAGCGCGGTCAGCAGGTAGAGGTTGCCGAGGACGCCGTCGAGGAAGTCCGCCTCCTCCTCGGGGTTCCAGTCGACGGCGTCGAGGTCGAGGTCGCCGCCCTCGGAGATCTGGTCGACGATGTCGGCGAGGTCGGGGGCCGCCGCGTCGGCCATGACCGTCTCCAGGCCGCCGAGCCACAGGTCGAGGACGTCCTGCGGGCTGCCCGAGGTGAGCGTGGTCAGCTCCTCGCCCGCGACGGCGGTGCCGCTGGGCTCGTCCGACGTCAGGGTGTCGGCGTCCTCCCGCTCGGTGAACTCCACCAGGCCCGTGTCCAGCGCGAGCTGCCACGCCTCGGCGGTGTGTGCGGGGCCGTCCTCGTCGCCCTCCAGCCCGAGCAGTCCGGTCGCGGTGCGCAGCTGTTCGGCGAGCAGTTCGCCGCCCGCGCCGACCGGGGTGCCCTCGCCGGCCCAGCGGGCCAGTCGGGCGGCGCGGGCGAACAGCGGCGCGGAGAGCGCGTCGCGCGCGAGCTCCGCGTCGGAGTGGAGCCGCACCGGCGGCATGGTCGGGCGGTCTGCGGGCATCAGGGGGGTCATCTCCTCGGGGTGACGGCACGGGGCGTGCCGGGGTGCGGGCGTGACGAAGGTCATGATCGAAGTTGGCGTGGCCCCGGCCACTTCCCACGGGCGGCGAGCGCACAGGGGTCGCCGACGGCGCACGTACCGCCCCAGCGTAGACGGCTTTCCCCACCCGTCGCCCGGTTCACCGACCCGTAGGGGGCCGTACACCCGCACGACCTTGACAACTGACGTGTTCACGCAAGAAATTGACGCGCGTAGAAGTGGGTCCGCGCGTCCCGGCGGACCACCGGCACCACTCCCACCCCTCACATCCGTCCTCCGGAGGCTTCCGTGCCCAGCAGTCGGCGCCGTAACAGCCGTATCGGCCGTACCAGTCGCATCAGCCGTCCCAGCCGTCCCAGCCGTCCCAGCCGCAGAACCGTCACCACCGGCACCCTCATCACCGCGGCACTCGCGGCCGGCCTGCTCACCGCCCCCACCGCGGACGCGACCGGCACCAGCGGCACCAGCGGCGCCACCGGCACCCGTATCCACGACATCCAGGGCACCACCCGCCTCTCCCCCCTCGCGGGGAAGCAGGTGTCCGAGGTGCCGGGCGTCGTCACGGCGATACGTTCCTTCGGCTCCGCCCGCGGCTTCTGGTTCCAAGACCCGCGGCCCGACGGCGACGACGCCACCAGCGAGGCGGTCTTCGTCTACACGGGCCCGACGACCCCATCCGTCACCGTCGGCGACGCGGTGCTCGTCTCGGGCACGGTCACCGAGTACTACCCGGGCGGCGAGTCCGCCGGACTCCAGTCGGTCACCGAGCTCACCAAGGCCACCTGGACCGTCGCCTCCTCCGGCAACGCCCTGCCCGCCGCCTTCACCCTCAACGCAAAGACGCTGCCCGAGAGTTACGCGCCGTCGAACCGCGGCGGCTCGATCGAGAAGCTGCCGCTGCGCCCCGGCCGCTACGCGCTCGACCGCTTCGAGTCACTGGAGGGCATGCGGGTCGCGGTCCGCGACGCCCCGGTCACCGGCGCCACGAGCAGCCACAAGGACCTCTGGGTCACCGCCGACCCCCGCCACCACCGCACCGCGCGCGGTGGGGTGCTCTACGGCTCGTACGCCGACCCCAACGCGGGCCGGGTGAAGGTCACCTCACTGCTCCCCTTCGCGCAGCGGCCGTTCCCGGTCGCGAACGTGGGCGACCAGCTGACCGGCGTCACGGCGGGGCCGCTGGACTACGACAACTACGGCGGCTACGCGCTCCAGGCCACCGAGCTCGGCACGCTCGCCGACCGGGGGCTCAAGCGTGAGACCACCCGCAAGCAGCGGACCGGCGAGCTCGCCGTCGCCACGTACAACGTCGAGAACCTCGCGCCCCAGAACCCGCAGACGAAGTTCGACCGGCTGGCCTCGGCCCTGGTGACCAACCTCGCCTCGCCCGACATCGTCGCCCTGGAGGAGGTCCAGGACGACAGCGGCGCCAAGAACGACGGGACCGTCGGCGCCGGGGCGACACTGAAGAAGCTCACCGACGCCGTCGCGAAGGCGGGCGGGCCGCGGTACGAGTGGCGGCAGATCGACCCGGTGGACGGCAAGGACGGCGGCCAGCCCGGCGGCAACATACGGACCGCCTTCCTCTTCAACCCGGCGCGCGTGAGCTTCACGGACGCGAAGGGCGGCGACTCCACCACCGCGGTGAAGGTCGTCCGCGACCACGGCAGGGCCGCACTGTCCGCCTCGCCCGGCCGCGTCGACCCGGCGAACGAGGCGTGGGAGAACAGCCGCAAGCCGCTGGCCGGCCAGTTCACCTTCCGCGGCGAGCGGGTCTTCGTCATCGCCAACCACTTCAACTCCAAGGGCGGCGACCAGGGCCTCGACAGCCGCTTCCAGCCGCCCGCCCGCACCTCCGAGGTCCAGCGCGGCAAGCAGTCCAAGGCCGTCAACACCTTTGTGAAGCAGCTCCTCGCCGCGGACCGCAAGGCCAAGGTGATCGTCGCGGGCGACCTCAACGACTACCAGTTCTCCCCCGCGCTCACCACGCTCACCTCCGGCGGGGTGCTGACCGACCTGGTCGGCCTGCTGCCCGCGAAGGAGCGGTACGGCTACGTCTACCAGGGCAACTCCCAGGTGCTGGACCACATCCTGACCAGCCCCGCCATGAACGGGAGGAACGGCGCACGCGGCAAGGCCGGCAAGAGCGGCAAGCGCACGGACTACGACATCGTCCACATCAACGCGGAGTTCGCCGACCAGGCGAGCGACCACGACCCGCAGGTGCTGCGCTGGACGCCGTAACACCCTTTGAGCAGGGATCCCTTTAGCAGCGCTGAATTGTCGGCGTAGAACGAGTCAATGGACCTGTACGGTCGAAGGAGCCCAGAATCGGACCGAGTTACCGAGTTCTCCCGATTCCGGAGTGTGACGCCATGCCGCCCACCAGCCCCTTCGGCCGTACCGTCTGCGCGATGGTGACCCCCTTCACCCCCGACGGCCAACTCGACCTCGACGGCGCGCAGCGCCTGGCCGACCACCTCGTCGGCGCGGGCGGCTGCGACGGGCTGGTGCTCAGCGGGACCACCGGGGAGTCGCCGACCACCACCGGCGCCGAGAAGGAAGCGCTCGTCAGGGCCGTCACCGAGGCCGTCGGCAGCCGGGCCCGGATCACGGCGGGCGTCGGCTCCAACGACACCCGGCACACCGTCGAACTCGCCCGCGCCGCCGAGGCGGCCGGGGCGGACGGGGTCCTGGTGGTGACGCCGTACTACAGCCGCCCGCCGCAGGACGCCGTCGAGGAGCACTTCCGGACGGTGGCCGACGCGGTCGGGGTGCCGGTGATGCTCTACGACATCCCCGCGCGCACCGGCACCCGCATCGAGGCCGAGACCATGCTGCGGCTGGCCGAACACCCGCGTATCGAGGGCGTGAAGGACTGCTCCTACGACCTGCTGGGCAGCGCCAAGGTCATCGCGAGGACCGGACTCGCCTACTACTCGGGCAGCGAGGAACTCAACCTCCCGCTGCGCTCCGTGGGCGCGGTGGGGTACGTCAGCACGGTCGCGAACGTGGCGGGCCCGCTGCTGGCCGCCGCGCTGGACGCGTTCGAGGCGGGCGCGCACGAGGAGGCGGCCCGGCGGCACCGGCGGGCCCTGCCGCTGATCGAGCTGATGATGGCCGACGGGCTGCCGGGAACGGTGACGGCCAAGGCGCTGCTGGGGGCGCTGGGACTGCCGGGCGGACCGGTGCGGGCGCCGCTGCGGGCGGCGGATGCCGAGCGGACCGAGCGATTGCTCAAGGCCTTCCGGGCGACACAGTAGCTCCCGCCCGGCGCGGCCGGCCGGGGGCGCCTCATACCCCGGACCGGCCGCCGAGCTTCGCCAACTGCCCCTGGAACCAGTCCAGTCGCGCCTGCAACAGCGCCGCCTCCGCGAACAGCTCCGGAACGGACGCGTCGGCAGCCTCTTCATACGGCCCGGCCGCGTCCTCCGCGACGATCGTGACGCCCTCGCCCGCCAGCCGCGCGAACTCCGCGAGCGACACCCCCGCGCGGACCGGCCCGCACCCGCCGCAGTCCGCCGCGACCACCCGCCACCCCGGCAGCCCCCAGTCCGCGTCCGTGAACCGCGTCGCGGTCCGCCCGCAGGCGCACGGCCCCACCCGGACGGCACGCACCCGCTGGCGGCCGTAGCGCATCCCGCGCTCGTAGCGGATGTACGGGCCGAGGACGCTCACCTCCAGGACGACCGCCCGGCGGTGCTGCCCGGCGCAGGTGAGGCCCAGCGCCGCCTCGGCCGAGTGGAGGCAGTGGAAACCGCAGTCGCAGCGGCGGGCCGGGGCGCGGTGCCGCCGCCCGTAGACGCAGTGCGCGTCGTCCAGGACGCCGTAGGGGGCGCCGCCGCCCAGGGAGACGCCGGTGAAGCCGGCCCGGGCGCCGTCCCGGGAGAGCACCGGGTAGGCGATCTTGTAGCCGGTGGGCGGCTCGGCGGGGCGCTCCTGGGGGAGCCGCAGCCTCATCGCCCGGCCGGGACGGCTTCTTCGGGCACCCGGTCGGGGGCGACGGCGAAGCTCTCGGCCTCTGCCGTCCCCGTCGTCCGCGCCGTCCCCGTCGTCCGCGCCGTCCCCGTCGTCCCCACAGTCTCTTCGGCCTCTTGGGGCTCCTCGGCGAAGCCGACGGCCAGTGGTTTGCCGAGCTTCATGACGCCTCCCGTGGGTCGGCGGGACTTCCCGTGGACCGGACGGCTCCCATGGTGGCGCAGCCGCTCCGGGACACGCCAGAGCGGCCGCACCGCGGAAATCCGCCGTACGGCCGCTTGTGCGAGGTGCGTCAGTTGTGGCTGTGCAGGGCCTCGTTGAGCCCGCCCCAGGTGCTCTTGTACGGGCGGGCCTCGACGGCACCCGTGGTGGAGTTGCGGCGGAAGAGGATGTTGTTGGCGCCGGAGAGCTCCAGCGCCTTGACGATCTCGCCGTCCGGCAGGGTGACCCGGGTGCCGGCGGTCACATAGAGGCCGGCCTCGACCACGCACTCGTCGCCGAGCGCGATGCCGATGCCGGACTCGGCGCCCAGCAGGCAGTTCTTGCCGACGGAGATGATCTGCTTGCCGCCGCCGGAGAGGGTGCCCATGGTGGAGGCGCCGCCGCCGATGTCGCTGCCGTCGCCGACGACGACGCCCGCGCTGATGCGGCCCTCGACCATGGAGGTGCCCAGCGTGCCCGCGTTGAAGTTGACGAAGCCCTCGTGCATGACGGTCGTGCCGCGGCCGAGGTGGGCGCCGAGGCGGACGCGGTCGGCGTCGCCGATGCGGACGCCGGACGGGACGACGTAGTCGGTCATGCGCGGGAACTTGTCGATGCTGGTGACCTGGAGGTGCAGGCCCTCCGCGCGGGCGTTCAGGCGCACGGTCTCGACCTGGTCGACGGCGACCGGGCCGAGCGAGGTCCAGGCGACGTTGGCCAGCAGGCCGAACACACCGTCGAGGTTGGCGCCGTGCGGCTGGACCAGCCGGGACGACAGCAGGTGCAGCCGGAGGTAGGCGTCGTGCGCGTCGAGCGGCTTCTCGTCGAGCGAGGCGATGACCGTGCGGACCGCGACGACCGTGACGCCGCGGCGGGCGTCCGGGCCGACCGCCGCGAGGGCGGACTCGCCCAGCAGCTCGGCGGCGAGCTCGGCGGTCAGCTCCTCGGTGCCGGACGGGCCGGGCGCGTCGGCCAGCGCGGGGGCCGGGAACCAGGTGTCGAGGACGGTGCCGTCGGCGGCGATCGTGGCGAGGCCGGCGGCGACGGCACCGGGGACGGGGGTACCCCCTGCCCGAGCGGAGTCGAGAGCCTGGGGGAGGGGGACAGCAGCATCGGTCATGTCCGAAAACCTAACCGGAGGGGCCCGCTCAAGGCGAACCGGAGTCCCGGGTGCCGTCTCCCGGGCCGCCCGGCGGACGCCCGCACCCGGCGAGCCGCGCCACCGCGTCCCGCACCTCGGCCCGGTCGAAGGGCCTGCCGCTCACCAGATGCTGCAGCAGCAGCCCGTCGAGCAGGGCGACGAGGGCGCGGGCGGTGGCCTCGTCGGCCGTGCGCCGGTGGACGGTCCGCACCATCTCGGCGACGCACTCGGCGGCGACGGGGCGGACGGCCGGACGGCGCAGGGCGGCGGCGTAGAGCTCGTACTCCAGCTCCAGGCGCGAGCGGTCGCCGGCCAGGGCCTCCCCGACGAGATCCGCGACGGCGTCGGCGAGCGGTGCGTCCGGGGGCAGCTCCCGCTCCCACGCGGCCAGGCCGTCCAGCCACTCCCGCGCGGTGCTGCGCACCGCCTCCACCAGCAGGTCGTCGAGGGTCGCGAAGTGGTACGTCGTGGAGCCGAGCGGGACGTCCGCCTCGGCGGCGACCGCCCGGTGGCTGAGCGCCCCGAGGCCGCGCGCGGCGACGACGCGCACGGCGGCGGCCACGATGCGGTCGCGGCGCTCCGGGTCGTAGCGGCGGGGCATCAGTGGGACGCTCCCCCGAGGTTGAGGACGACGACCCCCGCGATCACCAGGAGGATCCCGGCGATCCGGGCCGCGTTGGCGGCCTCCCCCAGGAAGAGCACGCCGATCACCGCGACCACGGCGGTGCCCGCGCCGGACCAGATGGCGTAGGCCGTGCCGACGTCCATCTCCTTGAGGGTCCGGGCGAGCAGGAGGAAGGCGAACAGGTACCCGGCGGCCGTCCCGAGCGACGGCCACAGCCTGCTGAAACCGTCGCTGAACTTCATGCACGTGGTGGCGGCGATCTCGGAGGCGATCGCGCCGGCCAGGGTCAGGTACACCATGCGTACGATCGTACACAACGTTGCGTACAACCGTACGCAACGCCGTGGCCGGCGCCTCCGCCACTCGGCCCAGCCCGGATCGCGGACGGCCACCCAGCCCTCTATCCAGGGGGCATGAGACCGCCGAGCCCCCGCCTGCCGCTCCTCGTCCTGCTGACGGCCCTCGCCCTCGCCGCCGCCCCGGCTCTCCCGGCCCCGGCGGATCCCCGCCCGGAGCCCAGGGCCCGCGCGCCGCTGCACCGGACGGCCGGGCAGGGGGTGGCCGGGCACTACATCGTCACGCTGCACAAGGGCGTCAGCCCGCGGGCGCTGACCACTCGGCTGGGTGTCACGCCGGACACCGTCTACCAGCACGCGCTGCTCGGATTCGCCGCCTCGCTCACCCCCGCCCAGCTGGACGCCGTCCGCAAGGCCCCGGACGTGGAGTCCGTCGAGGAGGACGCGGTCCTCCGTCAGTCCTCCGACGCACCGGCGGCCCACGCGGGCGCGGCCGCCTCCTGGGGGCTGGACCGCGTCGACCAGCGGAAGCTGCCCCTGGACGGGCAGTTCGCCGCCGCCGGCACCGGCGAGGGCGTCACGGCGTACGTCGTGGACACCGGGATCGATTACACCCACCCCGAGTTCGGCGGCCGCGCCCGGAAGGGCGTCGACCTGGTCGACGCGGCCGGCGACGGCTCCGACTGCCTCTCCGGGTCCGGGCACGGCACCCACGTGGCCGGGATCATCGGCGGCGGGGAGCACGGCGTCGCCCGCAAGGTGTCCCTGGTCAGCGTGCGGGTGCTCGACTGCGACGGGACGACGTCCGCCTCGCGCTTCGTGGAGGGCCTGGACTGGGTCGCCCAGCACGCCGGGCCCGCCTCCGTGCTCAACGCCTCCCTCAACGGCCCCTACTCGGCCGCCACCAACGCCTCGGTGGCCGCGGTCGCCGGCCGCGGCGTGCCGCCCGTCGTCTCCGCGGGCAACGCCCAGCCCTCCTCCGCGGCCACCGACGCCTGCGCCAACTCCCCCGGCAGCGCCCCGGGAGCGGTGGTCGTCGGGGCCACCGACCGGAACGACCGCATGACCTCCTTCAGCAACTGGGGCTCCTGCCTCCGGCTCCTCGCCCCCGGCCTCGACATCGTCTCCGCCCGCGCCGGCGGCGGCACCAGGACCATGAGCGGCACATCACAGGCGTCCCCCCACGTGGCGGGCGTGACCGCGCTCTACAAGGCGGCGCACCCGGACGCGACCGTCCAGACGGTGGCCGACTGGCTCGACGCCCAGGCCACCCGGGGCGCGATGAGCGGCCTCCGGGACCGGACGCCGGACCGGCTGCTGTTCATGGGAAGCCCGTAGGGACTGCTTGACCAAGCCATTACTTGCTCGCCCGAGCAAAATGCCCGTACCTTTTGCTCATGCGAGCAAAAAGCAGCGAACCCAAGCAAGGTACGCCCCCCGCCGCCGACCGGACGTTCATCGAGGCGGCCAGAAGGGCGCAGATCGTCGACGCCGCGATCGAGGTCATCGCGGAGGTGGGCTACGCGAAGGCGTCCTTCACCAAGATCGCGCGGCAGGCCGGGCTGAGCAGCACCGGGATGATCTCGTACCACTTCGCCGGCAAGGACGACCTCATGCGGGAGGTCGTGGCCGAGGTGATGCGGGTCGCCGACGCCTACATGCGGCCCAGGATCGAGGCCCACTCGACCGCTTCCGGGCGGCTCCGCGCCCACATCGAGTCCAACTTCGAGCTGCTGGACGCCTACCCCAGGCACCTGCCCGCCATGGTGGAGGTGCTCACCGGGATCCGGGGCGGGAGCCCGTCGGCGCGGGAGTTCACCGCGGCCATGGACGAGATGACGAACACCCTGGTCGACGCCGTACGCAGGGCCCAGGAAGCCGGTGAATTCGGGGAGTTCGACCCGGTGACCATGGTGCTCGCGCTCCGCGGGTCCATCGACTCGCTGGTGACGAGGGCCGCCCGGGACCCCGGCTTCGACGCCGCCGCCCACGGCCGTGAACTCGCCGACCTCTTCGACCGCGCGACCAGGAGGACCCCGTGAGCACCGGGCCCATGACCGCCACCGCCCCGCCGACACCCACCGAGCGGCGGAGGACCGCCGCCCTGCGCAAACACCTCGTCCTCCAGCTCCTCTTCGAACTCGCCCTCCCCCTCGGCGCCTTCTACGGCCTCCAGGCGGCCGGTACCAGTCAGTGGGCCGCGCTGACCGTGGGCAGCCTGCTCGCCGTGCCCTGGCTCGTCCACGGCATGATCCGGCGCCGCCACGTCGACGCGCTGGGGCTGTTCACCCTCTGCCTGATGCTCGTCGGGGCTCTGATGTCCCTGGTCACCGGCGACCCGCGCGTCCTGCTGGTGCGCGACAGCTGGCTCTTCGGCCTCATCGGCCTCTGGATCCTCGGCACCCTGCCGACCCGCCGCCCCTTCTTCATGTTCATGGCCCGGACGGTCGTCACGGCCAAGCTGGGCGAGACCGGCTGGCGCGCCTGGGCCTCCCGCTGGGACACCGAGCCCGCCTTCCGCCGCCGCGCACGGGTGCTCACCGCCGTCTGGGGCGCGGTCTTCACCCTCGACGCCGCGGTCCGGGTGATCCTGGCCCTGACACTGCCGGTCGGTTCCGTGCCCCTGGTGAGCACGCTGCAGTGGCTGGCCGTCCTCACCGGTCTGCTCCTCTTCCACAAGAGCTACGTCACCCGGCACGGGCTGAAGGCCTGAGCAAGCCTCAGGAGGAGAGGAATCCGGTCATGAACCCTGACGTGATCGTCGTAGGAGCCGGCCCCACCGGCCTCATGCTCGCCAACGAACTCGGCCTCGCGGGCATCCGCACCGTCGTCCTGGAACGGACCCTCGAACGCAGCGGCCAGTCCCGCGCACTCAACCTCCAGCCGCGCACCGCCGAAGTCCTGGACCTCCGCGGCTGGTTGGTGCCGATAGCCCAGCAGGCCCTCGCCTCCCTGCCGCACGGGCACTTCGCCGGCATCCCGCTGGACTACTCGCTCTTCGACACCCGCTTCCCTTACCAGGTCGGCATACCGCAGGCCCGCGTCGAGCGGTTCCTGGAGGACCACCTCGCCGCGTACGGCGTCCCCGTCCTGCGCGGCCGTGAACTCACCGGCCTCGCCCAGGACGCGGACGGGGTCACCGCCACCGTCACCGGCCCGGACGGCACCACCACGCTGCGCGCCGCCTACCTGGTGGGCGCGGACGGCGGGCGCAGCCGGGTGCGCAAGGAACTCGGTGTCGGGTTCCCCGGCCGCGACGGCCGGTTCTCCATGGTCGTCGCCGACATCGTGCTGGAACCCGACCCCGCGCTGCCCACCGAGTGGCGCCTCCCCTCGTTCGATCCCCTGGAGGGACCGGCGGCACGCCTGACGTGGCTCGGCGACGGCGTTCACCGCTTCCTGTTCACGAGCCAGGACCAGACCGTTGGCCGCGCCGCCCCGGTCACCGCCGAAGAGGTCCGTACCGCCCTCTCCAGCGGCCCCGGCCCCCACTTCCGGCTCCGCGAGGTTCGCCTGGCCTCCCGCTTCACCGACGCGTCCCGCCAGGCGGCGCAGTACGTCAACGGCCGGGTGTTACTGGCCGGCGACGCCGCCCACATCCACCTCCCGGCGGGCGGCCAGGGCCTCAACCTCGGTGTGCAGGACGCCTTCAACCTGGGCTGGAAGCTCGCCGCCACCCTCCACGGCTGGGCACCTCCCGGCCTCCTCGCCACCTACCACGACGAACGCCACCCCGTCGGCGCGGCGGTCCTGGAGAACACCAGGGCCCAGGGCGTCCTGCTCAACCCCGACGACGACGCCCGCGCCCTGCGCTCCATCGTCGCCGGCCTCCTCTCCGAACCCACCGCCAACCGCCACATCACCGGCATGATCTCCGGCCTCGCCATCCGCTACCCCATGGCCCCCGGCACCCCCGCCCACCCCCTCCTCGGCGCCCGCCTCCCGGGCTTCGAACTCCCCACCGGGCGCGGCCTGTTCATCGCCCGCTCCCCCGACTCGCACCTCGACGCCCTCGTCGGGCGCTGGGCGGACCGCGTCGACCGGACCACTACTCCGTCGGATCCGGGCGCCGACACGGTCCTGCTCCGGCCGGACGGGTACGTGTGCTGGGCCGGCACGGCGTCGGGGGACGGCCTGGAGGCGGCGCTGGAACGGTGGTTCGGCGCCGGGGGGTGACCCCGGCGCCCGCTCACTCGCTCCGCCGCAGGACCACGTCCGGGCAGTTGTCCGGGTCCGTCTCCGTGAACAGCACCCGTTCGTCACCGTCCCGGCCGACCATGAGTTTTTCCAGCGGCTGACGCCCGAACGAATACGGCATGTCCCAGAAGTTCAGCGTCACCCATGCTCCGGCCTCGCCGCCGATCTCGTGCAGGCTCCACTCCCCCGTCTCGTCGAACGTCTTCTTCTTCCGGTAGGACGGGGAGTCCTCGTACGGCCAGTGCACAACGGAGAACGTCCCCTTGCCGTCGCCCGCGTCGTATCGAAGGCGCAACTTCATGCCGGACGGCCCTCTGTACTCCCCCGTCACCTCGGCTTCGGAAGCCCTGGCAACCGCCTGCGGGCACCCTCGCCCGTCCCACGTCAGCCATGCGAACCCGAGCAGACCGCCGAAGGCCATGACGGTGAGAGCCGCCCCGGTCATCAGGAACCGCGGCACGGAACCGAACAGAAAGCGGACACAGCGACGGAGCCGCCTGCTGTCACTCACCGCAGGAACCCCCTTCTCCGCAGCTCGTCGAGCATGAACGGCCGCCGAGACTACCGCGCACGCGCGTTCGCAGAAGCAGGGCCCCCTCCCGGAAGGGTCAACCCCTCGTGACGGAAAAGCACTCCTGCGACTACTGAGGCGCCCTACGCTCGGAAATCGCGAGCGAACAACCGTTCGCACCCGCAGGGGGGAGGAACCTCAGATGAAGACGTCCCCCACCGTCCGCCGCCTCGCCGGAACCGGAGCGGCCGTGCTGCTGCTGGGGGCCGGGGCGCTGGCCACCGCGCCGTCGGCCGCGGCGAAGAACTACTCGCTGGCGATCGACAAGGTGGCACTGAAGGCGCCGGGTGTGCTGGTGGACATCACGTACTCGTGTGACGAGGGGTCGGTGAACTGGGTGGTCGCCAACGCCGACGAGCTCCCCGATCAGGGGCACAACGAGACGAACGCGGCCGGCATCCTCAAGACGGACAAGCTCGTCTGCGACTACAACACCCACACGGCGCGGATGTACCTGACCACGGGCGGCGTCGGGGCGTTCGAGAAGGGCGACAAGGTGAAGGTGTCCCTGCACTACTTCGACCCGAACGACGGCTTCAGCGGCGTCCGCAAGGAGAAGACCGCGGTCCTGTAGGGCGGACGAGGGAGCGGGCCCGGCGCGGCGGTGCCGTACCGGGTCTGTCAACCACACTGGGGGCGAAGGGGTCATACAGCTCGAACCCAGTGAAAGGCCGACCATGCCCCACATGCCCGCCGAAACGCAGCCCCACGCCCGCACCTTCCTCGGCTGGCCGCCGCACGGGCCGGTCTGGGGGCCGTACACCGCCGCCGTGCGCGGGGATGTCGCCGCGATCGCACGGGTCGTGGCGGAGTACGAGCCGGTCGCGCTGCTCGCGTCGCCCGAGGACGCCGCCGGGGCGCGGGCGGCGTGCGGCGGGGCCGTCGAGATCGTGCGGATCCCCGTCGACGACCTGTGGCTGCGCGACTCGGGGCCGACGTTCGTCGTGCGGGACGACGGGCGCCCGGCCGGTGTCGACCTGCACTTCAACGGATGGGGGAACAAGCAGGCGCACCCCAGGGACGGGGTCCTCGCGGAGCTCCTGCTGGCGGCCCGGGGCGTCCCGCGGATCGACGCGCCGCTGACCGCCGAGGGCGGCGCGCTGGAGACGGACGGTGAGGGGACGCTGCTCGTCACGGAGAGCTCGCTGGTCAACGGCAACCGCAATCCGGGGCGTTCGCGGGAGGAGATCGAGCGGACGCTGAAGGACCTGCTGGGTGTCGGCAAGGTCATCTGGCTGGCGGGGGTCCGCGGCCGGGACATCACCGACTGCCACGTGGACGCCCTCGCCCGCTTCGCCTCCCCCGGCACGGTCGTGCTGAGCGCCCCGCCGCCGGGCGGCCGCCCGGACGACGTGTGGACGCGGGTGTACGCGCAGGCGCGCGAGGTCCTGAGCACCGCGACCGACGCCCGCGGACGCGCGCTGGAGGTCGTGGAGCTGCCCGAGCCGGACCCGGCGGAACTGGGCAGGCGCGGCGCGGATTTCCTCGGCTGCTACGTCAACTACTACGTGGCGAACGGCGTGGTCGTGGTGCCGCGCTTCGGCGACCGGCGGGCCGACGAGCGGGCGGTGTCGGTCCTGCGGGACCTGTACCCGGGGCGTGAGGTCCGGGCCGTGGAGATCCACGACCTCGCGGAGGGCGGCGGGGGCATCCACTGCGCCACACAGCAGCAGCCCGCCACCCCGGCGGTACCGGGGGACGGGCTGCTCGCGACGGCGGGTGCCGCGCTCAGACATCGAACGCTCAGACGCTGAATGCTCGGACGCTGAACACTCAGACGTTGAACGCTCAGACCATGAATGCTCAGACGTTGAAGCCGAGAGCGCGGAGCTGGTCCCGGCCCTCGTCCGTGATCTTGTCCGGGCCCCACGGCGGCATCCAGACCCAGTTGATCCGGAGCTCGTTGACGATGCCCTCGGTCGCGGACTTCGCCTGGTCCTCGATGACATCGGTCAGCGGGCAGGCCGCGGACGTCAGGGTCATGTCGAGGGTGGCGATGTTGGCGTCGTCGATGTGGATGCCGTAGATCAGGCCGAGGTTGACGACGTCGATGCCCAGCTCGGGGTCGACCACGTCGTACAGGGCCTCACGGACCTCTTCCTCCGTGGCCGGCTGGGTGGTCACTTCGTCGCTCATACGGACTTCCTCGTGCTCGCAGTGCTCTCGGGGTGCTCGCCCAGCGCCTGGGCCGTCGCGTCCTTCCAGGCCATCCAGCTCAGGAGAGCGCACTTCACCCGCGCGGGGTACTTGGAGACGCCGGCGAACGCGACCGCGTCCTCCAGCACCTCCTCCATGGCGTCGTCCGGCTCGACCTTGCCCTTGGACTGCATCAGCTCCAGGAAGGTCTCCTGGATCCGCCGGGCGTCACCGAGCTCCTTGCCGACCAGCAGGTCGTTGAGGACCGAGGCGCTGGCCTGGCTGATGGAGCAGCCCTGGCCCTCGTAGGAGACGTCCTCGATCGTCTCACCGGAGAGCCGGACGCGCAGGGTGATCTCGTCGCCGCACGTCGGATTGACGTGGTGCACCTCGGCGTCGCCGTCCCGCAAGCCCCTGCCGTGCGGGTGCTTGTAGTGGTCCAGGATGACGTCCTGGTACATCGAATCAAGCTTCACAATCCGCTGCCCATCTGCCCATCAGCCGAAGAAGTTCCGTACGTGCTCCAGGCCCTCGACCAGCGCGTCGACCTCGCCGGGGGTGGAGTACAGATAGAACGACGCCCGCGTGGTCGCCGGAATTCCGTACCGCAGGCAGACGGGCCGCGCGCAGTGGTGGCCGACCCGTACGGCGATGCCCTGCTCGTCGAGGACCTGGCCCACGTCGTGCGGGTGGATGTCACCGAGCGTGAAGGAGATCGCGGCGCCGCGGTCCTCGGCCGTGGTGGGGCCGATCAGCCGGAGGCCGGGGACCTCCTGGAGCCGCTGGATCGCGTACTGGGTGATCGCGTGCTCGTGCTGCGCGATCCGGTCCATGCCGATCGCCGACAGGTAGTCCACCGCCGCGCCGAGGCCGACGGCCTGGGCGATCGGGGGCGTACCGGCCTCGAACTTGTGCGGTGCCGGGGCGTACGTGGACGAGTGCATCGAGACGGTCTCGATCATCTCGCCGCCGCCGAGGAACGGCGGCAGGTCCTCCAGGAGCTCCTGGCGGCCCCAGAGCACGCCGATGCCGTCCGGGCCGCACATCTTGTGGCCGGTGAAGGCCACGAAGTCGGCCTGGAGCGACTGGACGTCCAGCGGCATGTGCGGCGCGGCCTGCGACGCGTCGACGACCACCAGCGCGCCGACCTCCTGGGCGCGGCGGACGATCGCCTCGACCGGGTTGACCGTGCCCAGGATGTTGGAGACCAGCACGAACGAGACGACCTTGGTCTTCTCGGTGATGATCTCGTCGATGTTGGAGAGGTCGAGACGGCCGTCGTCGGTCAGCCCGAACCACTTCAGCTTCGCTCCGGTGCGCTGGGCGAGCAGCTGCCACGGAACGATGTTGGAGTGGTGCTCCATCTCCGTGATGACGATCTCGGTGTCGTGGTCGACCCGGTAGGGCTCGTCGGCCCAGCCGAGCATGTTCGCCACGAGGTTGAGGGACTCGGAGGCGTTCTTGGTGAATATGACCTCGTCGCGGCTGGGCGCGTTGATGAACGCCGCGACCTTGTCGCGCGCGCCCTCGTACAGCGCGGTGGCCTCCTCGGCGAGGACGTGCACACCGCGGTGGACGTTGGCGTTGTGCCGCTCGTAGTACTCGTTGATCGCGTCGAGTACCTGGCGCGGCTTCTGGGAGGTCGCCGCGTTGTCCAGATAGACGAGCTTCTTCCCGTCGTGGACGATGCGGTCGAGGATGGGGAAATCCTTGCGGATCGCCTCGGTGTCCAGGAGCCCCGGAATCTTTGTCACGCGGTTGCGCCCCCCTTCGTCACATAGGCCTCGTAACCCTCGTTCTCCAGCTTGTCGGCGAGCTCGGCACCGCCGGACTCGGCGATACGGCCGTTGGCGAAGACGTGCACGAAGTCCGGCTTGATGTACCGCAGGATGCGGGTGTAGTGGGTGATCAGCAGGGTGCCGACCTCGCCGGTGTCGCGGACGCGGTTGACGCCCTCGGAGACGATGCGCAGGGCGTCGACGTCCAGGCCGGAGTCGGTCTCGTCGAGGATCGCGATCTTCGGCTTGAGGAGCTCCAGCTGGAGGATCTCGTGGCGCTTCTTCTCACCGCCGGAGAAGCCCTCGTTGACGTTGCGCTCGGCGAAGGCGGGGTCCATGTGAAGCCGCTCCATGGACTCCTTGACCTCCTTGACCCAGGTGCGCAGCTTGGGGGCCTCGCCGCGGATCGCGGTGGCGGAGGTGCGGAGGAAGTTGGAGACCGAGACGCCGGGCACCTCGACCGGGTACTGCATGGCGAGGAAGACGCCGGCGCGGGCGCGCTCGTCGACGGACATCTCCAGGACGTCCTCGCCGTCGAGGGTGACGGTGCCACCGGTGATCGTGTACTTGGGGTGACCCGCCAGCGAGTAGGCCAGGGTGGACTTGCCGGAGCCGTTGGGGCCCATGATGGCGTGGGTCTCGCCCTGCTTCACGGTCAGGTCGACGCCGCGCAGGATCTCCCGGGGACCGCCTTCGGCGTCGACGGAGACGTGCAGGTCGTGGATCTCAAGCGTTGCCATGGGGAACTCAGGACTCCTGGGTGATGGAAACGAGCACAGACGCGTCTGGGCCGTCTCCTTCGATCTTGACGGGGTAAACGGGGACCGGGCGGGTGGCCGGGAGGCCCGAGGGCTTTCCGGTGCGCAGGTCGAACGTGGAGCCGTGCAGCCAGCACTCGATGGCGCAGTCCTCCACCTCGCCCTCGGAGAGCGAGACGTTGGCGTGCGAGCAGATGTCGTGGATGGCGAAGACCTCGCCCTCGGTGCGGACGATCGACACGGGGGTGCCGTCGATCTCCACCCGCTTGGGGGTGTCCTCCTCCAGCTCGCCGAGTGCGGCCACGCGTACGTAGGTCATGCGACGGACGCTTCCAGCTCGGCCTCGATCTTCGCGATGAGGCGTTCCTCCAGCTCGGGGATGCCGATCTGCTGGACGAGCTCGGTGAAGAAGCCGCGGACGACCAGCCGGCGGGCCTCGTCGGCGGGGATGCCGCGGGCCATCAGGTAGAAGAGCTGCTCGTCGTCGAAGCGGCCGGTCGCGGAGGCGTGGCCGGCGCCGACGATCTCGCCGGTCTCGATCTCCAGGTTGGGGACCGAGTCGACGCGGGCCCCGTCGGTGAGGACGAGGTTGCGGTTGAGCTCGTAGGTGTCGGTGCCCTCCGCCGCGGCGCGGATGAGGACGTCGCCGATCCAGACGGCGTGCGCGTCCTTGCCCTGGAGCGCGCCCTTGAAGACCACGTTGCTGCGGCAGTGCGGCATGTCGTGGTCGACGAAGAGGCGGTGCTCCTGGTGCTGGCCGTTGTCGGTGAAGTACAGGCCGTAGAGCTCGGCCTCGCCGCCCGGGGCGCCGTAGACGACGCGCGGGTGGAGGCGGACCAGGTCGCCGCCGAAGGTGACGATCACGGACTTGAAGGTCGCGTCGCGGCCGACGAGGGCGGTGTGCTGCGCGGTGTGCACCGCGGTGTCGTCCCAGTCCTGGACGGAGACGACGGTGAGCTTGGCGCCGTCGCCGAGCAGGTACTCGACGTTGGCGGCGAGGGTCGCGTCACCGGTGTGGTCGATGACGACGACGGCCTCGGAGAAGGCGCCGATCTCGATCACCTGGTGGCCGAAGGCCACACCGCCCTGGCCCTGCACGGCGATGCGCACGGGCTCGGTGAGCACGGTGTCCTTGGGGATCGAGACGACCGAGGCCTTCTCGAAGGAGCTGTACGCCTGGGCGGCCACCCGGTCGACGGGCTTGCCGGCCTTGCCGATCCGGGAGTCGTCCCGGCCGACGGTCTCCACGGTGACGCCCTCGGGGGCGGTCACCTCGACCTTGACGCCGGCGCCGTCGGCGGCCTTCTCCAGGGCCGTGCCGTCGTGCAGGCCGCGGAGGCGCTCCAGCGGCGTGAACCGCCACTCCTCCTCGCGGCCGTGCGGCACGGGGAAGTCGGCGACGTCGTACGAGGCCGGGGCGCTGACCCGTGCGTCGATGGGCTGCTTGGCCCCGCCCACCTGGATGGCGCCGTCGGTCGTGCTGCCGGCGGGAGTGTTGTCAGCCATGGCTGTCGTGGTGCTCTCTTCCTGTCAAAAAGGGTCGCTGCGGTCGAAGGCGGCGGGGCCGGTCAGCCGACCGCGCCTTCCATCTGCAGCTCGATCAGCCGGTTGAGCTCCAGCGCGTACTCCATCGGCAGTTCGCGGGCGATCGGCTCGACGAAGCCGCGCACGATCATCGCCATGGCCTCGTCCTCCGACAGCCCGCGGCTCATCAGGTAGAAGAGCTGGTCGTCGCTGACCTTGGACACGGTGGCCTCGTGGCCCATGGACACGTCGTCCTCGCGGACGTCCACGTAGGGGTAGGTGTCCGAGCGGGAGATGGTGTCCACCAGCAGCGCGTCGCACAGCACGTTGGACTTGGAGCCGTGGGCGCCCTCGCCGATCTCGATCAGACCGCGGTACGAGGTGCGGCCGCCGCCCCGCGCCACGGACTTGGAGACGATGTTGGAGGAGGTGTTGGGCGCCATGTGGACCATCTTGGCGCCGGCGTCCTGGTGCTGGCCCTCGCCGGAGAAGGCGATGGACAGGGTCTCGCCCTTGGCGTGCTCGCCCATCAGGTAGACGGCGGGGTACTTCATCGTCACCTTGGAGCCGATGTTGCCGTCGACCCACTCCATGGTCGCGCCCTCGTACGCCACGGCGCGCTTGGTGACCAGGTTGTAGACGTTGTTCGACCAGTTCTGGATGGTCGTGTAGCGGCAGCGGCCGCCCTTCTTCACGATGATCTCCACGACGGCGCTGTGCAGCGAGTCGGAGGAGTAGATCGGGGCGGTGCAGCCCTCTACGTAGTGCACATAGGCGTTCTCGTCGACGATGATCAGGGTCCGCTCGAACTGGCCCATGTTCTCCGTGTTGATCCGGAAGTAGGCCTGGAGCGGAATGTCGACGTGGACGCCCGGCGGGACGTAGATGAAGGAGCCGCCGGACCACACGGCCGAGTTCAGCGAGGCGAACTTGTTGTCGCCGACCGGGATCACCGTGCCGAAGTACTCCTGGAAGAGCTCGGGGTGCTCCTTCAGGGCGGTGTCGGTGTCCAGGAAGATGACGCCCTGCTCCTCCAGGTCCTCACGGATCTGGTGGTAGACGACCTCGGACTCGTACTGCGCGGCGACACCGGCGACCAGACGCTGCTTCTCCGCCTCGGGGATGCCCAGCTTGTCGTAGGTGTTCTTGATGTCCTCGGGCAGGTCCTCCCAGGAAGCGGCCTGCTTCTCGGTGGAGCGCACGAAGTACTTGATGTTGTCGAAATCGATGCCGGAGAGGTCCGAGCCCCAGGTCGGCATGGGCTTCTTGTCGAAGAGCTTCAGGCCCTTGAGACGCAGCTTGAGCATCCACTCCGGCTCGGACTTCTTGGCCGAGATGTCGCGGACGACCTCCTCGGAGAGGCCGCGCTTGGCCGCGGCACCGGCCGCGTCGGAGTCGGCCCAGCCGTATTCGTACGTGCCCAGGCCCTCGAGCTCAGGGTGGGCAGTCTCCGTGGGGAGAGTCATGCGGGGTTCCTCCCGGCCGTGCTGGTGGATGCTGTGGTGGTCTTGTTGGGGATGAACGTCGTGCACACCCCGTCGCCGTGGGCGATGGTGGCAAGACGTTGCACATGCGTTCCGAGCAGGCGGGAGAAGACCTCGGTCTCCGCCTCGCACAGCTGCGGGAACTGCTCGGCGACGTGGGCGACCGGGCAGTGGTGCTGGCAGAGCTGTTCGCCGACCGGCGCTGTGCGCGCCGTAGCAGCGTACCCGTCCTCGGTCAATGCCCGGGCCAGCACTCGGGCCCGCTCCTCGGGGGGAGCGGCCTCCAGTGCCTCGCGGTAGCCCTCGGCCTGGGCTGCCATCCGGGCACGGGCGAAGGCGGCGACCGCGGCCTCGCCCATCTCCCCGCCGCCGGCGGCCTGGGCGATCCAGCGCAGGGCGTCGGCCGCCAGCTTGTCGTAGGCCTGGTCGAAGGCGTCCCGGCCGCAGTCCGTCAGGGCGAAGACCTTGGCGGGGCGGCCGCGCGTACGGGCTCCGTAGACCCGCTTCTCGCGGGGCTCGACCATGCCCTCGGCGCCCAGCGTGTCCAGGTGGCGGCGGACCGCCGCCTGGGTGAGCTCCAGGCGCAGGGCCAGCTCGGCCGCGGTGGACGGACCGTGATCGAGGATGGAGCGGACGACGCGGGCGCGGGTGCCGCGCTGTTCGTCGTGGGCGCGCTGCTCGTCCCGGGCCGCGGGTACCGCGGGCGCGGTGGGTACGCCGGGGTCCGACCCGGCGGCCGCCTCGGCCGCGGGCCCCTCCGGAGCCTCGCCCGCGTATTTCACAACACCATTGTTGCGTAATTGGCCGAGCCGGGACAAGCCTCGGCGGGCCACCCGGCGGTGGTCTCGATCACTAAGGGTCACCTAACCGGCACGGCGACCTCCACCCCCGGCGGCATCCGGGGCGCCGTGGAGTTCGTAGACTTCCCGCCATGCGCAGCGCCTTCCCGGGGGACCCCCGGACCCCCGGCCGGGAGCCGGCTGTCGAGGTCCGCGGCCTCGTCAAGCGGTACGGACGGAAGACCGCGGTGGACGGGCTCGACCTCTCCGTCGCGGCCGGCACCCTCACCGCCGTCCTCGGCCCCAACGGGGCCGGCAAGACCACCACCGTCGAGACCTGCGAGGGCTACCGCCGCCCCGACGCCGGCACGGTCCGGGTGCTCGGGCTCGATCCGGTGGCCGACGCCGCGGCCCTGCGCCCGAAGGTCGGCGTGATGCTCCAGAGCGGCGGGATCTACTCCGGCGCCCGCGCCGACGAGATGCTGCGGCACGTCGCGGCCCTGCACGCCCACCCGCTGGACGTCGGCATGCTGATCGACCGCCTCGGCCTCGGCACCTGCGGGCGCACCACCTACCGGCGGCTCTCCGGCGGCCAGCAGCAGCGGCTCTCCCTGGCCATGGCCGTGGTCGGCCGCCCCGAGCTGGTCTTCCTCGACGAGCCGACGGCCGGCCTCGACCCCCAGGCGCGCCGCGCGACCTGGGACCTGGTCCGCGAGCTGCGCGAGGACGGCGTCACCGTTGTGCTCACCACCCACCACATGGAGGAGGCCGAGGAGCTGGCCGACGACGTCGCGATCATCGACGCCGGCCGGGTCATCGCCCAGGGCAGCCCCGAGGAGCTGTGCAAGGGCGGCGCCGAGAACACCCTGCGCTTCACCGGCCGGGCCGGCCTGGACGTCGCCTCCCTCCTGAAGGCCCTGCCCGCCGACTCGGCGGCCGTCGAGCTGACGCCCGGCTCGTACCGGGTCAGCGGCGCCATCGACCCCCAGCTGCTCGCCACGGTGACCACCTGGTGCGCGCAGCACGGCGTGATGCCGGACCGGATAGCCGTCGAGCGGCACACGCTGGAGGACGTCTTCCTGGAGCTCACGGGCAAGGAGCTGCGCGCATGACCACCACCGGTACCTTCACCCCCCGGCCCGGCGCCGCCCCGCTCTCCCGGATGATCCGGGCGCAGGCCGCGCTGGAGACCCGGATGCTACTGCGCAACGGCGAGCAGCTACTGCTGACGGTCATCATCCCGACCCTGCTGCTGGTCCTGTTCAGCACGGTGGACGTCGTCGACACGGGCGACGGCGAGGCCGTCGACTTCCTGGCCCCCGGCGTCCTCGCGCTGGCCGTGATGTCCACGGCCTTCACCGGGCAGGCCATCGCGACCGGCTTCGAGCGCCGGTACGGGGTGCTCAAGCGGCTCGGGGCGTCCCCCCTGCCGCGCTGGGCGCTGATGACCGCGAAGACGGCCTCGGTGCTGGTCACCGAGGTGCTCCAGGTCGTCCTGCTGACGGTGATCGCCTTCGCGCTCGGCTGGTCGCCGCACGGCAACCCCTTCGCCGTGCTCCTGCTGCTCGTCCTCGGCACGGCGGCGTTCTCCGGGCTGGGGCTGCTGATGGCGGGCACGCTGAAGGCGGAGGCGACGCTGGCGGCGGCGAACCTGGTCTTCCTGCTGCTGCTGGTGGCCGGCGGGGTCATCGTGCCGCTCGACCGGTTCCCGGACGCCGCGCGGGCGGTGCTGGAGCTGCTGCCGATCTCGGCCCTGTCCGACGGGCTCCGGGACGTCCTGCGGGACGGTGCGGGCATGCCCTGGCGCGACCTCGGCATCCTGGCCGTGTGGGCGGTGCTGGGCCTGGGCGCGGCGGGCCGGTTCTTCCGCTGGGAGTAGCCCGCTCCGCCCCGGCGGGCCGCCCTCATCAGGGACTTCGACGGCGCGCCGACCCCTCGTGAATCCATGCACAAGCGGGCCTCTACGATGGCTCCCGTGCCGAATTCGCTGAATCCCCTCCAGCTCATCGCCGACCGCTGGCAGCCCTCCGCGCGGGTCGTCCGACGGGCCGCGTTCGCCTGCGTCGTCATGGCCGTGGTCATCGTGGTGACGGGTGGCGCGGTCCGGCTCACGCAGTCCGGTCTGGGCTGCCCGACATGGCCGACCTGCACCGAGGACAGCCTCACGCCCACCCCCGAGATGGGCATCAACGGCGTCATCGAGTTCACCAACCGCATGCTGACGTACGTGCTCTGTGCGGTCGTCGGCGTGGCGATCATCGCGGCCCGTGCGCGGACCCCGCGCCGCCGGGACCTGACCCGGCTGGGCTGGGCGCAGTTCTGGATCGTCGCGGGCAACGGCATCATCGGCGGCGTCACGGTGCTGACCGGCCTCAACCCGTACATCGTCGCCGCGCACTTCCTGGCGGCGACCTCGCTGCTGACGGTCGCCGTCCTCATGTGGCACCGGGCGGGCGAGGGCGACGACGAGCCGCGCGATCTGGTGGCCCGTCCGGTGCGCCAGCTCAGCTGGGTGCTGGTGGTCGCGAGCGTCCTGCTGATCGTGGCGGGCACCGTGGTCACCGGCTCCGGGCAGCACGCGGGCGACGCGAAGAAGGACGTCCACCGCATCCCGCTGAACTTCCGCGAGATCACCCAGCTCCACGTCGACCTGGTCTTCGTCGTGATCGGCCTGACGGTGGCGCTGTGGTTCGCGCTCCGGGCCGTGAAGGCGCCGGGCGGGCCGCGGCGCCGGGTGGTGGAGCTGTTCGTCGTACTGATGCTGCAGGGCGCCGTCGGCTACGTGCAGTACTTCAACGACTCGCCCGAGATCGTCGTCGGGGCGCACATGTTCGGATCCTGCCTGGTCTGGATCGCCGTACTGCGGGCCTTCCTCTCGCTGCGGGACCGCGGCGAGCTGCTGACGCTGCCGTCCCCCGCCGGGGAGCCCGAGCCCGCGTCCCTGACGGCCTCCGGGCGGTAGGCGGCGGGATCCCGGAAACGCCGGAGGGCCGACACACGTTCGTGTCGGCCCTCCGGCGTTTCCGCTCCCGGGACGTCAGCCGTTGGCCGGCCCGCCCACCTGGATCCCGGCCATCCGGGACCACTCGTACCGCCCCGTGCGCACCTTCGCGGCCATCTCCCCGTCGAAGTCCTCGTGCAGCGTCAGCCCGGCCAGCTCGGCCGCCTTCTCCGCCGTCGCGTAGGACCCGGCCACCAGGTTCCCCCACTCCCCGTTCGCGCCCACGAGCGCGATCCGGGTCGTGCCACGCCCTATGTGGGCGAGCTGCCCCTCCGCGCTCCCGCCGTGGGTCCGCGCGAAGTCGCTGATCTGCTTGGCCAGCCGGGCCGCCCGACGCTGCGCCTTCGCGTCGAGCGGAGCCTCCCCGGGCTGCGTTTCGGCCTGCTTGGTGTCTGCCATGAGCAGGATGCTACCGACGGGTAGCCCAGATGGCGACGGGCGGCGCGGGTGGCTTTGACCACCCGCGCCGCCCGTCCGGAAGAGCGTGCGACGACCGCGGGGCTACCGCAGGAAGGGATCGATCGCGACGGCGGTGAAGAGCAGCGAGACGTAGGTGATCGACCAGTGGAAGAGCCGCATCTCCTTCAGCTTCGCCCCGGTGACCTCGGCCTTGGCGCGGGCCTGCAGGGCGTGCGCCTCCTTGAGCCACAGCCCGCCGCAGGCCACCGCCACGACCGTGTAGAACCAGCCGGTGTAGCCCAGCGGCGTCAGCAGCAGCGAGACGGCCACCATCACCCAGCTGTAGAGGACGATCTGCCGTGCGACGACCTTGTTGCCGGCGACGACCGGCAGCATGGGCACGCCGGCCCGCTCGTAGTCCTCCTTCACCTTCATCGACAGCGGCCAGTAGTGCGGCGGCGTCCAGAAGAAGATGACGAGGAAGAGGATCACGGACGCCCAGGAGAGCTCGTTGCGCACCGCCGACCAGCCGATGAGGACCGGCAGACAGCCCGCGATGCCGCCCCAGACGATGTTCTGCGCGGTGCGGCGCTTGAGAATCATCGTGTAGACGACGGTGTAGAAGAGCGAGGCGCCGAGCGAGAGCATCGCCGACAGGGGATTGGCGAAGTACCAGAACCAGACGGTCGAGCCGACGGTCAGCACCACCGAGAAGACCAGGGCCTCGGGGGGCGAGACCATGCCGGTGACCAGCGGCCGCTGGGACGTCCGGTCCATCATGGCGTCGATGTCCCGGTCGTAGTACATATTGAACGCTGCCGCGCCGCCGGCCGAGAGGTAGCCTCCGAAGCAGGTGGCCAGCACGAGCCACATGTCCGGAACGCCCTCGGCGGCGAGGAACATCACCGGCACCGTCGTCATCAGCAGCAGCTCGATGACGCGCGGCTTCGTCAGCGCCACGAAAGCCTTGACACGGGCCCCGAACGGCCGGTGATTGGGACTCTCGACGAGTACCCCCGCAGGACGGGATTCGACGGCCGTCACGCACACCCCTGACAGAGATAAGGCCAGCAAGCACATCCGGCCCGAATCGGCCGGGGAAGACTTGCGCGTACCAAGCCACTCTAGACGCAGGGCATGGCACGGCCTCCGCCGGGGTGGGTCGTGTTGGCCCCCTGCGGAAAGGGCCCGAGCGTGCCCCCGCGGGCACCTTCCGAGAGGCGGGCTCCGGCTGCGCACCGCACGCTGGACATATGACGGACACCCGTCGGACGGGAATCTTTTCCGCCCCGGCCCGGTTGCCACCGCGTGCAGCGGGCAGCCGAGCAGCTGCCGGTCGTCCACCGACGATATGCAGAAAAGACGTGTGTCCCGCGAGGGTAGGCTCGACACCGCCGCGTCGTGGCGGAACATACCGCCCCCGGCCAGAAACACATGTGGAGAGGAGCCCTGACCTAGGGTGAGCACCAAGCCGACCACCACAGACCTCGAGTGGACCGAACTGGACCAGCGGGCCGTCGACACCGCCCGCGTCCTGGCCATGGATTCCGTGCAGAAGGTCGGCAACGGCCATCCCGGTACGGCCATGAGCCTGGCGCCCGCCGCCTACCTGCTCTTCCAGAAGCTGATGCGGCACGACCCCAGCGACGCCGACTGGACCGGCCGTGACCGCTTCGTCCTCTCGCCCGGCCACACCAGCCTGACGCTCTACGTCCAGCTCTTCATGGCCGGCTACGGCCTGGAGCTGTCGGACCTCAAGGCGTTCCGCACCTGGGGCAGCAAGACCCCGGGCCACCCGGAGCACGGCCACACCCGCGGTGTGGAGACCACCACCGGCCCGCTCGGCCAGGGCATCGCCAACGCCGTGGGCATGGCGATGGCCGCCCGCTACGAGCGCGGCCTGTTCGACCCGGAGGCCCCGGCGGGCGAGTCGCCCTTCGACCACACCATCTGGGCGATCGTCTCCGACGGCGACCTGGAGGAGGGCATCTCCGCGGAGGCCTCCTCGCTCGCCGGCCACCAGAAGCTCGGCAACATCGTCGCCCTCTACGACGACAACCACATCTCGATCGAGGGCGACACCGCGACGGCCCTCTCCGAGGACGTCCTCAAGCGGTACGAGGCCTACGGCTGGCACGTCCAGCGCATCGAGCAGTCCCCCAACGGCGACTTCGACATCCAGGCGCTGCACGCGGCGCTGAAGGCGGCGCAGGAGGAGACCTCGCGTCCCTCCCTGATCGCCGCCCGGACGATCATCGCGTGGCCCGCCCCGAACGCCCAGAACACCGAGGCCGCGCACGGCTCGGCGCTCGGCGACGCCGAGGTGGCCGCGACCAAGGAGGTGCTGGGCTTCGACCCCAAGCAGACCTTCCAGGTCGAGGACGACGTCTTCGCGCACGTCCGCAAGGTCGTCGACCGCGGCCGCGCCGCGCACGCCGCCTGGGACAAGCGTCTCCAGAAGTGGCGTCAGGCCAACCCCGAGCGGGCCGCCGAGTTCGACCGCATCGACGCGGGCGAGCTGCCCGACGGCTGGGAGAAGGCCCTCCCCTTCTTCCCGGCCGGCAAGTCCGTCGCGACCCGCAAGGCGTCCGGCGAGGTCCTCAAGGCCCTCGGCGCGGTCGTCCCCGAGCTGTGGGGCGGCTCCGCCGACCTCGCCGGCTCGAACAACACCACGATCGACGCGTCGTCGTCGTTCCTCCCGGAGGGCAACCCGCTCCCCGAGGCGAACCCCTACGGCCGCACGATCCACTTCGGCATCCGCGAGCACGCCATGGGCTCGACCATGAACGGCATCGCGCTGCACGGCAACACCCGTGTCTACGGCGGCACCTTCCTGGTGTTCTCCGACTACATGCGCCCCGCCGTCCGGCTCGCCGCGCTGATGAAGCTGCCGGTCACCTATGTGTGGACGCACGACTCCATCGGTCTCGGCGAGGACGGCCCGACGCACCAGCCGGTCGAGCACATGGCCGCGCTCCGCGCCATCCCGGGCCTCAACATGGTCCGCCCGGCCGACGCCAATGAGACGGCCATCGCCTGGCGCGAGATCATGAAGCGCCACGCGAGCAAGCCGGCTCCGCACGGTCTGGCCCTCACCCGCCAGAACGTCCCGACCTACGAGGCCAACGAGGGTGCGGCCAAGGGCGGCTACGTGCTGTTCGAGGCCGAGGGCGGCCGCCCGCAGGTGATCCTCATCGGCACCGGCTCCGAGGTCCAGATGGCCGTCGAGGCCCGCGAGCGGCTCCAGGCCGAGGGCATCCCGACCCGTGTGGTCTCGATGCCGTCCGTGGAGTGGTTCGAGGAGCAGGACCAGGCGTACCGCGACGGCGTCCTGCTGCCGGACGTCAAGGCCCGCGTGGCCGTCGAGGCGGGCATCGGCCTGACCTGGCACCGCTACGTCGGCGAGGCCGGCCGCATCGTCTCGCTGGAGCACTTCGGCGCCTCCGCCGACTACCAGGTGCTCTTCCAGGAGTTCGGCCTGACCTCGGAAGCCGTCGTCGAGGCCGCCCGCGAGTCCCTCGCCGACGCCGGCCGCCGCTGACGCGCAAGCAAACAACTCAGTAGGAGATGCAGAACCCATGACAGACGCACTCAAGCGCCTCTCCGAGGAAGGCGTCGCGATCTGGCTGGACGACCTGTCCCGCAAGCGCATCACGTCCGGCAATCTGTCGGAACTGATCGACGGCAGCCACGTGGTGGGCGTGACCACCAACCCGTCCATCTTCCAGAAGGCGATCTCCAGCGGTGACGGCTACGAGCAGCAGCTCGCCGACCTCGCCGCCCGCAAGGTCACCGTCGAAGAGGCCATCCGCATGATCACGACGGCGGACGTCCGCGACGCCGCCGACATCCTGCGCCCGGTCTTCGACGCGACGGACGGCCAGGACGGCCGGGTCTCCATCGAGGTGGACCCGCGTCTGGCGCACAACACCCGCGCCACCGTGGCCGAGGCCAAGCAGCTCGCGTGGCTGGTCGACCGCCCCAACACCCTGATCAAGATCCCGGCGACCAAGGCGGGCCTCCCGGCCATCGCCGAGACCATCGGCCTGGGGATCAGCGTCAACGTCACGCTGATCTTCTCGCTGGAGCGCTACCGCGCGGTCATGGACGCCTACGTGACCGGTCTGGAGAAGGCCAAGGCCGCCGGTCTGGACCTGTCGCTGATCCACTCGGTGGCGTCCTTCTTCGTGTCCCGCGTGGACACCGAGATCGACAAGCGCCTGGACGCGCTGGGCACCGAGGAGGCCAAGGCGCTCCGCGGCAAGGCCGCGCTGGCCAACGCCCGCCTCGCCTACCAGGCGTACGAGGAGGTCTTCTCGTCCGACCGCTGGCTGGCCCTGGAGAAGGCCGGCGCCAACAAGCAGCGTCCGCTGTGGGCGTCGACCGGCGTCAAGGACCCGGCGTACAAGGACACCCTGTACGTGGACGACCTGGTCGCCCCGAACACGGTGAACACCATGCCGGAGGCCACCCTGGAGGCCGCCGCCGACCACGGGCGGATCACCGGTGACACCGTGCGCGGCACGTACGAGCAGGCCAAGGCCGAGCTCGACGCGATCGCGAAGATCGGGATCTCGTACGACGACGTCGTGCAGCTCCTGGAGGACGAGGGCGTCGACAAGTTCGAGGCGTCCTGGAACGACCTGCTGAAGTCCACCGAGGCGGAGCTCAAGCGCCTCGCACCGGAGGCGTGAATTGAGCAGCAGCAATCCGCTGCGTGACGCACAGGACCGACGGCTTCCGCGTATCGCGGGGCCGTCGGGCCTGGTCATCTTTGGCGTCACGGGCGATTTGTCACGGAAAAAGCTGATGCCCGCCGTGTACGACCTCGCCAACCGGGGTCTGCTGCCGCCGGGCTTCTCCCTGATCGGCTTCGCCCGCCGCCAGTGGCAGGACGAGGACTTCGCGCAGGTCGTGCACGACGCCGTCAAGGAGCACGCGCGCACGCCCTTCCGCGAGGAGGTATGGCAGCAGCTGGTACAGGGCTGCCGGTTCGTCCAGGGCGACTTCGACGACGACGCCGCGTTCGAGACCCTCAAGGACACCATCGAGGAGCTCGACAAGGCCCAGGGCACGGGCGGCAACTTCGCCTTCTACCTCTCGGTGCCGCCGAAGTTCTTCCCCACCGTCGTCCAGCAGCTCAAGAAGCACGGCCTGGCCGAGCAGACGGAGAACTCCTGGCGCCGCGCGGTCATCGAGAAGCCGTTCGGCCACGACCTGAAGAGCGCCCAGGAGCTCAACAGCATCGTCCACGACGTCTTCCCGCCCAACGAGGTCTTCCGGATCGACCACTACCTGGGCAAGGAGACGGTCCAGAACATCCTGGCGCTGCGCTTCGCCAACACCCTCTTCGAGCCGATCTGGAACCGGTCCTATGTCGACCACGTACAGATCACCATGGCCGAGGACATCGGCATCGGCGGCCGGGCCGGCTACTACGACGGCATCGGCGCCGCGCGCGACGTCATCCAGAACCACCTGCTCCAGCTGCTGGCGCTGACCGCCATGGAGGAGCCCGCCTCCTTCGACGCGGACGCCCTGGTCGCCGAGAAGACCAAGGTGCTGGGCGCCGTCCGGCTCCCCACGGACCTGGGCAAGGAGACCGTGCGCGGCCAGTACGCGGCCGGCTGGCAGGGCGGCCAGAAGGTCGTCGGGTACTGCGAGGAAGAGGGCATCGACCCGCGGTCGAAGACCGACACCTACGCCGCGATCAAGCTGGAGATCGACAACCGCCGCTGGGCGGGCGTCCCCTTCTACCTGCGCACCGGCAAGCGGCTCGGCCGCCGCGTCACCGAGATCGCGGTCGTCTTCCAGCGCGCCCCGCACTCCCCCTTCGACGACACCGCCACCGAGGAACTGGGCCAGAACGCCCTGGTCATCCGGGTGCAGCCGGACGAGGGCGTCACCCTGCGGTTCGGCTCCAAGGTGCCGGGCACCTCGATGGAGGTCCGGGACGTCTCGATGGACTTCGCCTACGGCGAGTCGTTCACCGAGTCCAGCCCCGAGGCGTACGAGCGGCTCATCCTCGACGTGCTGCTCGGGGACGCCAACCTCTTCCCGCGCCTCAGGGAGGTCGAGCTCTCCTGGCAGATCCTCGACCCGATCGAGGAGTACTGGGACAAGCACGGCAAGCCCGCGCAGTACCCGGCCGGCACCTGGGGGCCGGTCGAGGCGGACGAGATGCTCGCACGAGATGGACGGAGCTGGCGTCGGCCATGAAAATCGATCTGACGGACACCACGGCCAGCAAGATCAACAATGCTCTGGTCCAGGGGCGCCGCGCCATCGGCACCCCCGCCATCGGCATGGTGCTCACGCTGGTCATCGTCACCGACGAGGAGCACGCCTACGACGCGCTCAAGGCCGCCAACGAGGCGTCCCGCGAGCACCCGTCGCGCAAGCTCGTCGTCATCAAGCGCGTCAGCCGCTCGCCGCGCGACCGCGCCCAGGCCCGGCTCGACGCCGAGGTCCGGGTCGGCACCAGCGCCGGCACCGGCGAGACGGTCGTCCTCCGGCTCTACGGCGAGGTCATAGACCACGCCCAGTCGGTCGTCCTGCCGCTGCTGCTGCCGGACGCGCCCGTCGTCGTCTGGTGGCCGGTCAACTCGCCGCTCCACCCGGCGAAGGACCCGCTGGGCGTCCTCGCCCAGCGCCGGGTCACCGACACCTACGCGGCCGAGGAACCGGTCTCGGAGCTCGCGGCCCGCGCCGCGAACTACGCGCCCGGCGACACCGACCTGGCCTGGACCCGGATCACGCCGTGGCGCTCGATGCTCGCGGCCGCCCTGGACCAGCAGGCCGTCGAGGTCACCGGCGCCGAGGTCGAGGGCGAGGGCTACAACCCCAGCGGCGAGCTGCTGGCCATGTGGCTCGCGGACCGCCTCGGGGTGCGCGCCCGGCGCACCGTCTCCGAGGGCCCCGGCCTCACGGCCGTCCGCCTGGAGACCAAGGACGGCGTCATCACGCTCGACCGCCCGGACGGCTCGCTCGCCAAGCTCACCATGAAGGGCCAGCCGGACCGCGCCGTGGCACTCAAGCGGCGGGAGACCGCGGAGCTCCTCGCGGAGGAGCTGCGCCGGCTCGACCCGGACGACATCTACGAGTCGGCGCTGAAGTACGGCGTGGACCGGCTCGGCGAGGCGGCCCCGGCTCCTGAGGAGAAGGCCGCTCCGGCTTCGGAGGAGAAGCCCGCTCCGAAGAAGAGCCCGTCCAAGAAGGCGGCGGCCAAGTGACCTCCGCCCCGCAGATCGTCGTCCACCGGGACAAGGATCTGATGGCCCGGGCCGCGGCGGCCCGGCTGATCACGAAGATCGTGGACGCCCAGGCCGCCCGCGGCTCCGCCTCCGTCGTCCTCACGGGCGGGCGCAACGGCAACGGGCTGCTCGCGGCCCTCGCCGCCTCGCCCGCCCGGGACGCGGTCGACTGGTCGCGGCTCGACCTGTGGTGGGGCGACGAGCGGTACCTGCCCGACGGCGACGCCGAACGCAACGTCACGCAGGCCCGCGAGGCCCTGCTCGACGCCGTGGGCCTGGACCCCTCCCGGGTCCACCCCATGCCCGCGGCCGACGGCACCCACGACGACGCCGACGCGGCCGCCGAGGCGTACGCGGCCGAACTCGCCGCCGCCGCCCGGCCGGAGGACCACGGCTCCGTGCCCTCCTTCGACGTCCTCCTCCTGGGCGTCGGCCCCGACACCCACGTCGCCTCGCTCTTCCCCGAGCTCCCCGGCGTCCGCGAAACCGACCGCACCGTCATCGGCGTCCACGGCGCCCCCAAGCCGCCGCCCACCCGCATCTCCCTCACCCTCCCCGCCATCCGCGCGGCCCGGGAGGTCTGGCTCCTCGCCGCGGGCGACGACAAGGCCCACGCGGTGGCGCTCGCGCTGAGCGGTGCGGGTGAGATCCAGGCTCCGGCGGCGGGGGCGTACGGGCGCAGCCGCACGCTGTGGCTGCTGGACCAGGCGGCGGCGGGGCAGCTGCCGCGGGGCTTGTATCCGCCGGCGTCGCCCTGACGGGCGTGGGGGTGCCCCGCACCCCCCTGAAACCGCGCTCCGCGCGGTTGTCCTCAAACTCCCCCAGAGGGGGCACCCCCAACGGGCTGACTTCAGCCCGTCCGGCGTTTGAGGACGCGCGCCGCAGGCGCGCTCAGGGGGTGCGGGGGCTTGCCCCCGCAAGAAACGGTGAAAGGGAGGGCCAGGGGCACCCCCCGCGCGTCAGCGCCCCCGAACCGCCCGGTACCGGGCGACGAGCGCCGAGGTGGACGCATCCAGCCCCTCCACCGAAACCCCCTCAGTGAGCGCAGGCTCCACCCGCTTCGCAAGCACCTTCCCCAACTCAACCCCCCACTGATCAAACGAATCCACGTTCCACACCGCCCCCTGCACAAACACCTTGTGCTCATACAACGCGATCAACTGCCCCAGCACCGACGGAGTCAACGCCTCCGCAAGGATCGTCGTCGTCGGCCGGTTCCCCCGGAACGTCTTGTGCGGCACAAGCTCCTCCGGAACGCCCTCCGCCGCGACCTCCTCCGCCGTCTTGCCGAAGGCGAGCGCCTGCCCCTGGGCGAACAGATTCGCCATCAGCAGATCGTGCTGCGCGACAAGCCCGGGCTCCAGATCGTCCACCGGACGGGCGAAGCCGATCAGATCGGCGGGGATCAGCTTGGTGCCCTGGTGGAGCAGCTGGTAGTAGGCGTGCTGGCCGTTCGTGCCGGGCGTGCCCCAGACGACCGGACCGGTCTGCCAGGTGACGGGCCGTCCGTCCCGGTCCACGGACTTGCCGTTGGACTCCATGTCCAGCTGCTGGAGGTAGGCGGAGAACTTCGACAGGTAGTGGCTGTAGGGCAGCACCGCGTGCGACTGCGCGTCGTGGAAGTTGCCGTACCAGATGCCCAGCAGCCCGAGCAGCAGCGGCACGTTCTCCTCGGCCGGCGCCGTGCGGAAGTGCTCGTCGACGAGGTGGAAGCCGGCCAGCATCTCCCGGAAGCGGTCCGGGCCGATGGCGATCATCAGCGAGAGGCCGATGGCCGAGTCGTACGAGTACCGGCCGCCGACCCAGTCCCAGAACTCGAACATGTTGGCGGTGTCGATACCGAAGCCGGAGACCTTCTCGGCATTGGTGGACAGCGCCACGAAGTGCTTGGCGACGGCGTCGTCGCCCGCCCGCAGACCGGTCAGCAGCCAGTTCCGGGCGGAGGTGGCGTTGGTGATGGTCTCGATGGTGGTGAAGGTCTTGGACGCGACGATGAACAGCGTCTCGGCCGGGTCGAGGTCCCGCACGGCCTCGTGCAGGTCCGCGCCGTCCACGTTGGAGACGAAACGGAACGTCAGGTCGCGGGCCGAGAAGGCGCGCAGCGCCTCGTAGGCCATCGCCGGACCGAGGTCGGATCCGCCGATACCGATGTTGACGACGTTGCGGATGCGCTTGCCGGTGTGGCCCTTCCACTCCCCGGAGCGCACGCGGTCGGCGAAGACCTGCATCTTCGTCAGCACCGCGTGGACGGCGGGGACGACGTTCTCCCCGTCCACCTCGACGTCGGCCGACTCCGGCGCCCGCAGGGCGGTGTGCAGCA
Source organism: Streptomyces sp. I05A-00742 (assembly GCF_013055795.1). Lineage (GTDB taxonomy): Bacteria > Actinomycetota > Actinomycetes > Streptomycetales > Streptomycetaceae > Streptomyces. Next base: position 40,912 of record NZ_JABETO010000019.1, on the reverse strand, counting down.
CCGCGCGGCCCTCGGTCGTATTGATCTTCTCGCCCCGGAACATCGCGTCCCGCAGCTCCGCCACGCCCGTCGCCGCCGCGAGCTCGCGCAGCAGCCGCAGGGTCTCGTCGGTGATCAGGTGCTTGGAGTAGTCGATGTAGAGGTCGCCGACGGTCAGGGCGTACTTCTCCGCGCGCCGGGGGTCGTCCGCGAACAGCTCGCGCAGGTGCACCTCCCCCAACTCGTCCCGGTGCTTGGACAGCGCGTTCCACTCGGGCGTGCGGTCGAGCCTGTTACGGGCTTCAGCGTTCATTCCGGACATCAGTCCACTTCTTCTCGTAGCTCCCTCGCCAACCTCCAACTTAATTGATGCCACGTCCATTCCGGATCGCTGCGCCACCGCCGTCCGGGGCTGCCCGCGAACACGACCGGCCCGGCCGGAAGGAGGGTCCTTCCGGCCGGGCCGGTCATACGGGTCCGATCGTCAGATCTCGCCGCGGAGCTTCGCGAGCGCCTCGGCGAGGATGGCCTCGCCGTCCGCGTCGCTGCGCCGCTCCCGGACGTACGCGAGGTGCGTCTTGTAGGGCTCGGTGCGCGGCGGGTCCGGGGGGTTGTCCCGGTCCTGGCCGGCCGGGAAGCCGCAGCGCGGGCAATCCCAGGTGTCCGGCACCTGTGCGTCGCTGGCGAAGCTCGGCTGCGTCTCATGCCCGTTCGAGCACCAGAAGGAGATGCGTAGCCGCGGCGCCGATTCGCCGCGCTCCGCCTCCCCCATGGGCCCCGCCCCGACCCGGCTTCCTCGGATCGCGTTGCCACTTGCCACGGTCGTAACTCCCTGCGTGATGGTGCCGCGGAGCGTGACAGTCCGCTCCGCTGCGGGCGCCCCAGTCTACGTAAGGCCCAACGCGCGTCCACCGGCAGGAGTTACAGACCGGCCGTAAGACGCGGTCACCATCATAGGCCGCGGGTGCGACGGAGCGTCAGCTGTCGAACTTCATCAGCAGGCCGAGCACCACGATGCAGGCGAACCACAGCAGGCCCACCACGACGGTGATCCGGTCGAGGTTGCGCTCGGCGACCGAGGACCCGCCGACGGAGGACTGCATGCCGCCGCCGAACATGTCGGACAGGCCGCCGCCCTTCCCCTTGTGCATGAGCACCAGCATCATCATCAGCAGGCTGAAGACGATGAGGGCGATCGAGAACCCGATGACCACGGCTGGACCAACTCTCTCGGACTGTCACGGACGGACACGGACGATAACGCTGCGGGGCCGGGCAGCGCGTTTGCGCCGGTCCCGGCCCCGACAGGGTACGACGGGCGGGGCCCGTCGTCATACTGCTACTGGTCGCGGAAGCGAACGATCTTGACGAACTCGTCCGCGTCGAGCGCGGCGCCGCCCACCAGGGCGCCGTCCACGTCCGGCTGCGCCATGATCGCGGCGACGTTGCCGGACTTCACCGAGCCGCCGTACTGGATCCGGACCTTGTCCGCCAGCTCCTGGCCGTACAGCTCGGCCAGACGCCCGCGGATCGCCCCGCAGACCTCCTGCGCGTCCTCGGGCGTGGCGACCTCGCCGGTGCCGATGGCCCAGACGGGCTCGTAGGCGATCACGATGGTCTCGGCCTGCTCGGCCGGGACGTCCTTCAGGCCGCCGTCGAGCTGCGCCAGGGTGTAGGCGACCTGGTTGCCCGCCTTGCGGACCTCCAGGCCCTCACCGACGCAGAGGATCGGGACGATGCCGTGCCGGAAGGCGGCCTTGACCTTGGCGTTGCAGAGCTCGTCCGACTCGCCGTGGTACTGGCGGCGCTCGGAGTGGCCGACGGCCACGTAGGAGCACTTCAGCTTGGCGAGCATCGGGCCGGAGATCTCCCCGGTGTACGCGCCGGAGTCGTGCGCGGAGATGTCCTGCGCGCCGTACTTGATCTTGAGCTTGTCGCCGTCGACCAGCGTCTGGACCGAGCGCAGGTCGGTGAAGGGCGGCAGGACGGCGACCTCGACGGCCTCGAAGTCCTTGTCCGCGAGGGCGAAGGCGAGCTTCTGGACATGGGCGATGGCCTCAAGGTGGTTGAGGTTCATCTTCCAGTTGCCCGCCATCAGCGGGGTACGTGCACTCACGGTGTTTCAGTCCTCCAGTGCGGCGAGGCCGGGGAGCGTCTTGCCCTCGAGGTATTCGAGGCTGGCGCCGCCGCCGGTCGAGATGTGGCCGAAAGCATTCTCGTCGAAGCCAAGGATGCGCACGGCCGCGGCCGAGTCGCCACCACCGACGACGGTGAAGCCCGGCGAGTCCAGCAGTGCCTGTGCGACGGCCTTGGTGCCGTTCGCGTAGTCGGGGTGCTCGAAGACGCCCATGGGGCCGTTCCAGAACACCGTGCCCGCGTCGGCGAGCTTCGAGGCGTAGAGCTCCCGGGTCTTCGGGCCGATGTCCAGGCCCTCCTTGTCCGCCGGGATGGCGTCCGAGGCGACGAGGTCCGGGTTGGCCGGGGTCTTGTCCTTGAGGTCCGGGAAGTCGGCGGAGACCAGGACGTCCACCGGGAGGACGAACTCCACGCCGCGCTTCTCGGCCCGGGCCAGGTACTCCAGGCAGGCCGGGATCTGGTCCTCCTGGAGCAGCGAGATGCCGACCTCGTGGCCCTTGGCCTTGAGGAAGGTGTACGCCATGCCGCCGCCGACCAGGATGCGGTCGGCCTTCTCCAGCAGGTGGTCGATGACGCCGAGCTTGTCGGAGACCTTGGCGCCGCCGAGGACGACGACGTACGGGCGCCCGACCTCGTCGGTGAGCTTCTTCAGGACGCCAACCTCGGTGGCGATCAGGTCGCCCGCGGCGTGCGGCAGGCGCGCCGGGAGGTCGAAGACCGAGGCGTGCTTGCGGTGCACGGCACCGAAGCCGTCACCCACGTAGAGGTCGGCCAGCGACGCGAGCGCGTCGGCGAAGGCGCCGCGCTCGGCGTCGTCCTTGCTGGTCTCGCCCGCGTTGAAACGGAGGTTCTCCAGCAGCGTGACCTCGCCGTTGCCGAGGGCGGCAACGGTGGCCTTCGCGCTGTCCCCGACCGTGTCGGTGGCGAACGAGACGTTCGTGCCCAGGATCTCACCGAGCCGCACGGCGGCGGGGGCCAGGGAGAACCGGGGGTCCGGGGCGCCCTTGGGACGGCCCAGGTGGGAGGCGACGATCACCTTGGCGCCCGCGGCGGCGAGCTTCTTGATCGTCGGCGCGACGGCCCGGATGCGGCCGTCGTCGGTGATGGTGGTGCCCTCCAGGGGGACGTTGAGGTCGGCGCGGACGAAGATCCGCTTTCCCTCGACGCCGCTCTGGATGAGTTCGTCGATCGTCTTCATGCGGTGACTCCGGGGACGTCCGTGGGATCGGTCATGGGACGGGGCCCGGACGACGCGCCGTCGCGTCGTTCGAGCCCCGTCCCCTGCATCTCGGTGCCTGTGCGCGTGCCGTCAGGCGGAGATCAGAGCTGGCCGCCGACGAAGACGGTCAGGTCGACCAGGCGGTTCGAGTAGCCCCACTCGTTGTCGTACCAGCCGACGACCTTGACCTGCTTGCCCTGGACCATCGTCAGCTGCGAGTCGAAGGTGCAGGAGGCCGGCCAGTTGACGATGTCCGAGGAGACGATCGGGTCCTCGGTGTACTCGAGGATGCCCTTGAGCTGGCCCTCGGCGGCCTTCTGGAAGGCGGCGTTGATCTCTTCCTTGGTGGTCTCGCGGTCGAGCTCCAGGACGAGGTCGGTGACCGAGCCGGTCGGGACCGGGACGCGCATGGCGATGCCGTCCAGCTTGCCCTTGAGCTGCGGGAGGACCAGGGCGGTGGCCTTGGCGGCACCCGTCGAGGTGGGGATGATGTTCTCCGCGGCGGCGCGGGCGCGGCGCAGGTCGGAGTGCGGGAAGTCCAGGATGCGCTGGTCGTTGGTGTACGCGTGGACCGTCGTCATCATGCCCTTGACGATGCCGAAGCTCTCGTCGAGGACCTTGGCCATCGGCGCCACACAGTTGGTGGTGCAGGAGGCGTTGGAGATGACGTGGTGGTTGGCCGCGTCGTACTTGTCCTGGTTGACGCCCATCACGATGGTGATGTCCTCGTTCTTGGCCGGAGCCGAGATGAGGACCTTCTTCGCGCCGGCGGCGAGGTGCTTGGCGGCGTCCTCGCGCTTGGTGAAGATGCCGGTCGACTCGATGACGATGTCGGCGCCCAGCTCGCCCCAGGGCAGGTTGGCCGGGTCGCGCTCGGCCATCGTCTTGAAGGTCTGGTTACCGACCGTGATCGAGTCGTCGGTGTGGCTGACCTCCTGCCCCAGGCGGCCCAGGATGCTGTCGTACTTGAGCAGGTGCACCAAGGTGGCGTTGTCGGTCAGGTCGTTGACGCCGACGATCTGGATGTCCGCACCCTGCTCCAGGAGCGCACGGAAGTAGTTTCGACCGATACGGCCAAAGCCGTTGATGCCTACGCGGATCGTCACGAACCGATCTCCTCGTTGGTGTGCCGGTCTGTCCCGGCGGCTGTATGGGATGTCCCCGACCACCACCGACCCTACCCCCAACACGGGAGGTACGTGACATTGACGGCCCTGGTGGGAGCGGGGGTCCGCGCCCCCCGAACGGGGGACACGGACCGTTACCACAAGGGGTTACCGCCCGTACGGCCGGCCCGTCATCCGCGGACGGCGCGCAGGGCGGCGCGCAGCAGGGCCGCGCGCTGTTTGCCGTCCTTGACGTGCTCAAGACCGAAGCCCAGCAGCACGGTGTCGGAGGTGGCGACGGCGGCCGAGGAGTGCGCGAGGGCCTTGGAGGGCGCCCAGTCGGCGGCGTTCCGCGGGCTCCCGGCCGGTGCGCCGGGGACGGTCCAGGGGCCGAGCGAGCCGCGCTCGAAGCCCTCGGCCGCCCGGTCGGCGCCGGTGACGACGGCGTCGTCGACGAGGACGCCCGAGCCGCCCGAACCTCCGTCGGTGACGTAGGAGACGGACACCTCGGCCTTCCTGCCCGCGAAGGCGCTCAGGTCGAAGGCGGCGGCGTGCCAGCCCTGGGAGGAGCCGCTGAAGCGGTGCCAGGCGCCCGAGGTGCCGCGGGCCGCGCAGTTCTCGCCGTCGGGCATGAGGTAGTGCCCGAGGAACGGGTGGGCCGACACCAGCGAGCGGCAGCCCTCGGGGACCTGGCTCGTCGTACCGCCGTTCGTGTCGGGCAGCGTGGTCCAGTCGTCCCGGCCGGCCGTGCGCGCCTCGACGACGACGTGGTCGAAGTCCGGTTCGGTGTCGTAGCTGAGGCGGAAGCCGAGCCCGGGCCTGTCGGCGGCTCGGACGCCGGTCAGGTCGACGGTGCGGGCGAGCCGCATCCAGGACCGGTCCTTGTGCCGGGCGGCGGCCATCCAGTCGCCCGCCCAGGGCTCGAACGCGGTGGGCAGGCCCGGGTAGTCGCCGGCCGCCGCGCTGCGGAACCGCGGGAAGTCACGGGACCGCAGGACGTCGGAGGTGACCACGTAGGAGCCGGCCGCGTCCAGCGGGTCGCCCGGCACGTCGGCGAGGTCGGCGCGGACGCCCGCCAGCGGTCCGGTGCCGGCGAAGGTCTTCGGGTGCTCCAGCGAGGTGCGGGCGTAGGCGCCGAGGTAGTACTGGCTGAAGTCGTCGGTGTCGGCACGGCCGACCCGGGAGGCGCCGCCGGCCCGCTTGCCCGCCACGACGAGCTTGCCGCCCTCGTTGACGAAGTCGCGGACGGCGAGCAGGGTGCCGCCGCTCGGCCGGTTGTCGCCGGAGTACCAGACGACCGTCCTGAAGTGCGAGAGCACCCCGAGGGCGTCGGGCGTGCCCTCCCTGGCCACGTCCCAGATGACGCCGTGGCGGCCCGCGGCGTTCAGCGCCTCGGTGTAGGCGACCGCGTGCCGGGCCGGGGCGGTGCCGCCCTCGTCGGCGAGGACCAGGGTGTCGGCCTGCGGGCGGTGCCAGACGGTGTAGGTGAAGGGCTTGCTGCGGGTGGCCTTGCCCTCGGCCGTGCGGCCGGTGAACCACACCTCCACCTTGGCACCCTCGCGGGCGCCCTCGACCGTGCCCCGGTACTGGTCGAAGCGGACGTTGTCCTGGCCGCCGTAGCGCTTGCCGCCCTTCCAGGGGTGGACGGCCGCGGTACGCGTCCGCCCGCCGTCGACACGGTAGTTGAGCCGCTTGTCGCGGACGCTCTTGCGGGCGGTGACCGCGACGGTCTGGTCGGCGCCGCGCGCGAAGGAGGCGGTGAAGCCGTGCGGCGTGAAGTCCGGGGCGCTCATGCCGACCGCGGAGGCCGGCCGGTCACCGCGCGCCGCGGTCTCGGCGACGGAGAGGGCGAAGGGGAGGTTCTTGGTGAACTCCGCCTGGATGAGCTTCCGGTCGTCGGGGAAGGCGAATTCGGACGGGCAGTCCGCCGGGTCCCAGCGGCCGGAGGTGTCCGCGCGCGAGGCGGTGCGGCACGTCGACATCTCCGGGGTGAACATCAACGTCCCGTTGACGTTGGCCGCGTGGCCATCCGCCTCGCCGTTGGTGGTGTACAGCTCGGAGGAGAGCTGCGGGCGGTAGCCGGGGATCGCGGGCTTCTCCGGGGTCCCCGCCAGGGACTTGAGGAGGACGTCGTCGGGCGTGGGCGTGGCGACCTGCCAGCCGACGCCGTAGAGCAGCATCTCCCCCGCCGAGTGGTAGTTGACGGCGTAGGAGAAGCGGAGGCGCTTCTGGAAGGCGTCCAGCGCCCTGGTCTCCGGCTCGGAGCCGGGGGCGGGGCCGCGGTACGTCTCGGAGGCCGGGTCGGGGGACGAGCCCTCGTTGTCGTAGCCCCATTTGAAGGAGAAGTTGCGGTTGAGGTCGACGCCGTCGCCGGGGGCGATCTTCCCGTCGCCGTTGTTGTCCCGCAGGTTCTTCCGCCAGAACCGGGTGTCGGGGCTCTTGAACGTGTGGTCGTAGCCGTCCGGGTTGGCCGAGAGCACGAACCACAGTTCGGTGCTGTCCACGAGGCGGGTGATCCGCCGGTCCTTGCCGTAGCGGTCGAGGTAGTGGTGCATCAGCCGCCGGGTCGTCTCCGGGGTGATCCACTCCCGGGCGTGCTGGTTGGACATGTAGAGCACGGCGGGCTTGGACCCGTCCTTGCTCCGGGCCGCGTTCTTGCTGACCTTGACGGCGAGGATGTCCTGTCCGCGCACGGTCTTGCCGATGCTGACGACCTTGGTCAGCTTCGGGTGGGCCCGGCCGGTGTCGACCATCTCCCGCTGGAGGCCGTTCGGACCGCTGTACGGGCGGAAGACGCCGTCGCCCGCGGCCTTGAGGCGTTCACGGGCGCGAGGCGACATCCGTTTCTCGGTCAGCTTCACACCCTGCCCGCGCAGCGTGCGGGCCTGTCCCGAGGTGAGGTAGAGCTCGACCGGAACGGCCTTGTCCCCGGCGGGCCGGCCCAGTTCGTGGCCGTCGACGCCCGCCTTGAGGAGCAGTGGCACCTGCGCCTGGGTGACCTCTCCGGTCCATACGGTCAGCGCGTCGGAGGCGTCCGCGGCGCCGGCGTCCGGCTGTGCGTGTGCGAAGGGTGTCGCGGTCAGGCCACCGAGCAGCAGCGATGCCGCCACGAGGATCGATCTCGTCCTGCGTCTCATGAACCCCCCTTGCCGTTGTCTGTCCCGTCCATGCCGGACGACAGGCTTCCGAGGGCACATGACCATGTCAATAGGGCCTCGGGGCGGCCGGGAGGCATCGTTCCCGGCGGGACGGGGCGCCCGCCGGGGGAACCGCCGTGAGGACGGCCGGAAGCGGCCCGCGGCGGCCTGAAGAGGACCGTCACGGCCGGTGTCAGCCGGCCATGCCCTTGACCATGCCGTCGACCACGTCCTCGGGCAGGTCGGCCAGATCGCTCAGATTGGACTCGGTCCCGGGGATGCCGAGGTCCTGGGCGCGCTTGTCGGCCATCGCGAGCAGCCGGCGGATCCGGCCGGCCACGGCGTCCTTGGTCAGCGGCGGGTCGGCGAGGGCGCCCAGCTCCTCCAGGGAGGCCTGCTTGTGCTCCATGCGCAGCCGGCCGGCGGCGGCGAGGTGCTCCGGGACCTCCTCGCCGAGGATCTCCAGGGCCCGCTGGACCCGGGCCCCGGCCGCGACGGCGGCCCGGGCGGAGCGGCGCAGGTTGGCGTCGTCGAAGTTGGCCAGCCGGTTGGCCGTGGCCCGTACCTCGCGGCGCATCCGGCGCTCCTCCCACGCCAGCACCGACTCATGGGCGCCGAGCCGGGTGAGCAGCGCGCCGATGGCGTCGCCGTCGCGGACGACCACGCGGTCCACGTTGCGGACCTCGCGGGCCTTGGCGGCGATCTGGAGCCGGCGGGCCGCGCCGACGAGGGCGAGCGCCGCCTCGGGGCCGGGGCAGGTGACCTCCAGGGAGGAGGAGCGGCCGGGCTCGGTCAGGGAGCCGTGGGCCAGGAAGGCGCCCCGCCAGGCGGCCTCCGCGTCACAGGTGGCGCCGGAGACGACCTGCGGGGGCAGGCCGCGGATCGGCCGGCCGCGGCCGTCGACCAGGCCGGTCTGGCGGGCCAGCTGGTCACCGCCCGCCACCACCCGCACCACGTACCGGCTGCCGCGGCGCAGCCCGCCGGGGGCCATCACCACCAGGTCGGAGGCGTGTCCGAAGATCTCCAGGATGTCCTTGCGCAGCCGCCGGGCCGCGATGCCGGTGTCCAGCTCCGCCTCGATCACAATGCGTCCGCTGACCAGGTGGAGTCCGCCGGCGAACCGCAGGATCGCCGAGACCTCCGCCTTCCGGCAGCAGGTCCGGGTGACGGGAAGCCGGGAGATCTCGTCCTTCACCGCTGCCGTCATCGCCATGGGCCGATCCTTCCATGCATCCGAAAAATACGGTCGTACGCGGCGGCCAACAGTTCCGGATCGTGCGTAGCGGAACTCCCCTGCGCGGCGACCGGCGCCAGCTCGACCGTGCCGCCGAGCCGCTTGGCGGCGTCGCGCAGGCTTTCCCGGTCGGGCACGGCGGCCTCGTCGGCCAGCACCACGTCCAGGGCGAGTTTAGGGGCGTGTCGGGCCAAAACCTCCAAATGACGCTGCGGTGAGAAGCCCTCGGTTTCGCCGGGCTGGGGTGCGAGGTTCAGTGAGAGCACCCGGCGGGCCTTCGTCTCCTGGAGCGCTTCGAGCAGTTCCGGCACCAGGAGGTGGGGGATGACGGAGGAGAACCAGGACCCGGGGCCGAGCACCACCCAGTCGGCGTCCAGGACGGCCTCGACGGCCTCGGGGACGGCGGGCGGGTCCTCCGGGACCACGTGCACCGAGTGCACCTCGCCGGGGGTGAGGGCGACGGTGGCCTGGCCGCGGACGGTGGTCACGGCGTCGGGCTCGGCCGGGTCGTGGCCGCGCACCAGCGCCTGGAGCTCCAGCGGGACGGCGGACATGGGCAGCACCCGGCCGTGCGCGCCGAGCAGCTTGCCGACCAGGTCGAGGGCCTGGACGTGGTCGCCGAGCTGTTCCCAGAGCGCGACGATCAGCAGGTTGCCGACGGCGTGCCCGTGCAGGTCGCCCTCGCTGGCGAAGCGGTGCTGGACGACCCGCGACCAGGTGCGCCCCCAGTCGTCGTCGCCGCACAGCGCGGCGAGGGCCTTGCGCAGGTCGCCCGGGGGCAGTACGCCGAGCTCGTCGCGGAGCCGGCCGCTGGAGCCGCCGTCGTCGGCGACGGTGACGACGGCCGTCAGGTCGCCGGTGATCCGGCGCAGCGCGGCGAGCGAGGCCGACAGCCCGCGGCCGCCGCCGAGGGCGACGACCTTGGGCTGGGTGCGGCGCTGGAGGCGCCGCTCGGCGCCGCGTGGTCCGCCGGGGACGATCCGGCGGACGCGGCGGATCCCGAAACCGCGGCCGGTCACTCGCGCCCCATGTCCCGGTGGACGACGACGGTCTCGACACCCTCCGAGACGAGGCGGTGCGCGAGCTTCTCGGACATGGCCACCGAGCGGTGCTTGCCGCCGGTGCAGCCGACCGCGATGGTCACATAGCGCTTGCCCTCGCGGCGGTAGCCGGCCGCGATGAGCTGGAGCAGCTCCGTGTAGCGGTCGAGGAACTCCTTGGCGCCGGGCTGGTTGAAGACGTAGCCCGAGACCTCCTCGTTGAGGCCGGTGAAGGGGCGCAGCTCGGGGACCCAGTGCGGATTGGGCAGGAAGCGGCAGTCCACCACGAGGTCGGCGTCGACGGGGAGGCCGTACTTGTAGCCGAAGGACATGACGGTGGCGCGGAGCTCCGGCTCCTCCTCGCCGGCGAACTGGGCGTCCATCTTGGCGCGCAGCTCGTGGACGTTGAGGCTGGAGGTGTCGATGACCAGGTCGGCGTCGCCGCGCAGCTCGCGCAGCAGGTCGCGCTCGGCGGCGATGCCGTCGACGATGCGCCCGGAGCCCTGGAGGGGGTGCGGGCGGCGCACCGACTCGAAGCGGCGGACCAGGGCGTCGTCGGAGGCCTCCAGGAAGATCACCCGCCGCTTGACCTTCTTGGCGGCGAGGTCCGCGAGGGATTCGCGGAGATTGTCGAAGAACCGCCGGCCGCGGACGTCGACGACCACGGCGATGCGGGCCACATTGCCCTGGGAGCGGGCGCCGAGGTCCACCATGGTGGGGATGAGGGCGGGCGGCAGGTTGTCGACGACGAACCAGCCGAGGTCCTCCAGGCATTTGGCGGCGGTGCTGCGGCCCGCCCCCGACATACCCGAGATGATCACCAGTTCGGGGATGCCCGCCGCCTCGCCGGTCGCGTCCGCCGTCGTGCCCGTACTCACCGTTGCTCCGTTCCGATCGCTGTCGTTCATGCCGTTCTGCATGAGGTGTCCCCCGTTCTGCCGGCGGGGCCGTGGTCGCGGCCCCGTACCGGCCTGCCGTGTGCTCTGTGTTCCCTGATCCTCGCAGGGCCCGGAGGCGGGGCCGGGGTCACGCGCCCGCCGGCCGCGCCCGCGCTCCGCGCGGTCGCCTCCATCATCCCTCCGTCTCCTCCAGGATCTCGCCCGTCGCCGTGTTGACGGCGGGGGCGGACGGAGCGCTTTCGGCCAGTGTCGCGGCGACGGCGAGGGCGGTCTTCCGGCCGATGCCGGGGACCTCGCAGATCTGCTCCACGGTGGCCGACCGCAGCCGTTTGACCGAGCCGAAGTGCTTGAGCAGCGCCTGCTTGCGGCTCTCGCCCAGGCCGGCGACGGCGTCGAGCGGGGACGCCTTCATCGACTTGGCCCGCTTGCCGCGCTGATAGGTGATGGCGAACCGGTGCGCCTCGTCGCGGACGCGCTGGAGCAGGTACAGGCCCTCGCTGGTGCGGGGCAGCACGACCGGGTCCTCGTCGTCCGGCAGCCAGACCTCCTCCAGGCGCTTGGCGAGCCCGCAGACGGCGACGTCGGCGATGCCGAGCTCGTCCAGGGCCCGGCGGGCGGCCTGGACCTGGGGCCGGCCGCCGTCGACCACGACCAGCTGCGGCGGGTAGGCGAAGCGCTTGGGGCGGCCGTTGTCGTCGCGGGGGCCCGCGGTGTCGTCCATGGCTTCCGCCGCGTCCGCCGCCTCCGCTGGCTCTTCTACGGCCCACTCCCCCGTCTTCTGGCTCTCCCGGATGTAGCGCCGGAAGCGGCGGGAGACGACCTCGTGCATCGAGCGGACGTCGTCCTGCCCCTCGAAGCTCTTGATCTGGAAGCGGCGATACTCGCTCTTGCGCGCCAGCCCGTCCTCGAAGACCACCATGGACGCCACCACGTCCTGCCCCTGGAGGTGGGAGATGTCGAAGCACTCGACGCGCAGCGGCGCCGAGTCCAGCCCCAGGGCCTCGGCGATCTCCTCCAGGGCCCGGGAGCGGGTGGTCAGGTCGGAGGCGCGCTTGGTCTTGTGCAGGGCCAGCGCCTGCTGGGCGTTGCGCTGGACCGTCGCCATCAGGTCCTTCTTGTCGCCGCGCTGCGGGATGCGCAGGTCGACCCGGGAGCCGCGACGGGCGGCGAGCCACTCGGACACCGGCTCGACGGGGTCCGGCAGGGCGGGGACGAGGACCTCCTTGGGGACCGCGTCGCCCTGTTCCTCGCCGTAGAGCTGCTGGAGGGCGTGCTCGACCAGGCCCGCGGTGTCCACCGCCTCGACCTTGTCGGTCACCCAGCCGCGCTGGCCGCGCACCCGGCCGCCGCGGACGTGGAAGATCTGCACGGCCGCCTCCAGCTCGTCCTCGGCGACCGCGATCAGATCGGCGTCGGTGGCGTCGGCGAGGACCACGGCGTTCTTCTCCATGGCACGCCGGAGCGCCTCTATGTCGTCACGGAGCCGGGCGGCCCGCTCGTACTCCATCTCCTCGGCCGCCTCCTGCATCCGCTTCTCCAGACGGCGGATGTAGGCACCGGTGCGGCCGGCCATGAAGTCGCAGAACTCCTCGGCCAGTTCGCGGTGCTCCTCGGGGGTGACGCGGCCGACGCAGGGCGCGGAGCACTTGCCGATGTAGCCGAGCAGACAGGGGCGGCCGATCTGGGCGGAGCGCTTGAACACCCCGGCGGAGCAGGTGCGGACGGGAAAGACACGGAGCATCAGGTCGACGGTCTCGCGGATCGCCCAGGCGTGCCCGTAGGGCCCGAAGTAGCGCACGCCCTTCTTCTTCGCGCCGCGCATGACCTGGACGCGCGGGAACTCCTCGTTCAGGGTGACCGCGAGGTAGGGATAGCTCTTGTCGTCGCGGTACTTCACGTTGAAGCGCGGGTCGTACTCCTTGATCCAGGTGTACTCCAGCTGCAGCGCCTCGACCTCGGTGCCGACCACGGTCCACTCCACGGAGGCGGCCGTGGTGACCATGGTGCGGGTGCGCGGGTGCAGGCCAGCGAGGTCCTGGAAGTACGAGGAGAGCCGCTGGCGCAGGCTCTTCGCCTTCCCGACGTAGATCACCCGCCCGTGCTCGTCACGGAACCGGTACACCCCGGGCGAGTCGGGGATCTGTCCCGGCTTGGGTCGGTAGCTGCTGGGGTCGGCCATGTCACACACCCTACTTGCGGGCACTGACAGGACCATTGTCGCAGCGTCGGGGGGCCACCGGCTCCGGCCCCGGCGCGTGGAGGGCGCCGGGGCCGGAGCGTGCGGGGCGGTGCCGGGTGGGGGGTGCCGGCGTCGGTCAGCGACGCCGGAGCCTGCGCACCGCCACGATGGTGAGGCCGAGGGCCACGGCGGCACCTCCGGCCGAGGCGGCCACCGTCGTGGCCGGGGAGGAGCCGGAGCCGTCCGGCTCCGAGGCCCGGGGAGCGGGGGCCGCGGCGTCGGTCACGTCCTGTGCCGCGGAGTAGCCGCCCGCCAGGCCCTTCTTCGCGTACGCGGAGCCCGGCAGCTTGTCGCCGTACGCCTTCCCGACCCGGTCGCGGTAGGCGTCCAGCGTGGTGCCGCGGGCGCCGACGGCCCGGACGGCCTCGGTGTTGAGGGGCAGGACCCAGTTGTCGCGCTGGACGAACCAGCCGTTGACCTGCGGTTCGCGGAACACGGTGCCGCCGCTGAGCTTCTTGGCGCCCTCGGCCGCGTAGCGGGTCTCGTCGTCGCCGGTGGCGATGTTGACGACCTTCCACGCGGTGCCGCCGCCGGCCATCCACACGGACGCCTTCTGGCCGTCGGCCGAGACGGCCTTGCTGGCCAGGTAGTCGAGGCCCGCGACGGGCGCGTTCCGTTTGCCGGCCACGAAGTCGGGCGAGAGGGAGTAGACGGGCACGGTCGCGCCCTCGATCCGCGGCTTCGCGTCCGCCTTGGCGATCGCGCCGTCGCGGGCGAAGAACCGGGACAGGGTGTCCAGCGTCCCGGGCGCCGCGGCCGCGTCATGGGCCGCCGCCAGTCCGGCCGCGGGAGGCGGCGCGGGAGCCGCGGCCCCGGAGGACGACGCGGCGTGGGCAAGCGGGGTGAGGGCGAGCAGGCCCGTGGCCAGGGCCGCGGCGGCGGCCGCGCGGGTGTACCTCCGGCCGGTACCGGTGCGGTGGGGAGTGCGCTCGGTCATGACGTCACCCGCCGATCCGGTAGAGCGAATGCGTCCAGGAGAACCGGTTGTTGTCGACGTACCAGCCGTGCTGCGCCCAGTTGTAGCGGTTGCTGGTCTGCCAGGGATCGCCCCAATAGACCATGTCGTTGGCGGTGTCGTAGCCGTAGATGACGTGCATGTGGCCGCCGCCCGACTTCCAGCCGATGCGGGTCTCGATCGGCCGTCCCGCGTTGATCTCGCTCTGCACGGTGGTGTAGCGCAGCCAGCCGTCCACGTAGGAGCCGCGGTTGATGCCGGCCCAGGAGAGGGCGTTCTGCACATTGCCCAGCGTGGCCTGGTTGTTGGGGCAGGTGGTGCCCTGCTGCCGGTTGAAGGCGGCGTTGCAGAACTGGTTCTGGCTGTACTTGCGGCCGAACCAGGTGGCGATGGTGTTGCCGGAGGCGGCCCAGCACCAGTTGGTCTTCTCCTGGGCCTGCATGGTGATGCCGAGCCGGTTGGCGCCGCGTACGTCCTGGCCGGTGGGGGCGGCGGTGGCCGTGGCGGCGGGGAAGGCGATCAGTGCGGTGGCCGCGAGGGCGGCGACGGAGAGCCGTCTCGCGCGGGGGCGGGGGGTGCGGGATATGGGGGGTCTGTGGTGCTGTGCCGAGGCACGGGACATGGGCGTTCCTCCCGTGATGGTGGTGGGGTGGTTCGGTGGAGGAGCGCGTCCGGACGCTGGTGAGGAGCATCGGATGTTGTCCGGTTCCGGTCAACCGGCTTGAATGCCGGGGGGAACACCGGAGTGAACGGATCGCGACGGGTGTGAACGCCTCCTGCCCCGCCAGGAGGAATTCGGCCCTTCTCACGGCCGTGGCCCCGGTCACCCCGAGTGAATATTCACAGGAGGCAGCGAGCGGCATGGTACGTACCAGCTCCGTGGCGGCCGAGGCCGCGCTGGCCCGGGCGCTGCGCACCGGGCCCTTCCACCTGGCGCTGCGCACCGCGCTGGCGGCGCGCGGCCTGGCGCTCCACCGGGTGCAGCGCAGGCTCGCCCAACGGGGCGTCACCGTGGGTGTGACGAGCCTCAGTTACTGGCAACAGGGTGCCCGGCGGCCGCGGCGGCCCGAGTCGCTGCGGGCGGTGCGACTGCTGGAGGAGATCCTCGACCTGCCCGCGCAGTCCCTGACCCGGCTGCTCGAACCGGCGGCAGGACCGGGAGCCGAACGGCCCGCCGCCCGCTCGTTACGCTCCCTCATGGACGAGGCCCGGGCCGTCGAACGGCTCCTCGCCGAGCTGGAGTCACCGGCCGACGGCGGCCTCCACACGGTCTGCCACCTGGAGCACGTCCGCATAGGAGCGGGGCGCGAGCTGCGCGGCCGCGACTCCCACCACGTCGTCCGGGCCCACCGGGACGGCGTGGACCGCTATGTCGCCATCCACTACGGGGACGCGGGCTGCGACCCGGCCCGGATCGCCGTGCGGGCCACCGAGAACTGCCGGGTGGGGCGCGTCCGGTGGCACTCCGGGGCGGGGGTCCTGGTCGCGGAGCTGCTGTTCGACACCCGGCTACGGGTGGGCGAAACGTATCTTCTGGGCTACGCGTTCGACGACGGGACGGGCGGCCCGAGCAGCGAGTACGTCCGCGGGTTCAGCTTCGCGGGCGGACAGTACGTCCTCCAGGTGCGCTTCGACGCCGCCGCGCTGCCCGTGCGCTGCCGCCGTTTCGCCCAGACCTCCGCGAGCGCGCCGCGCAGCGGTCAGGAGGAGCTGACCCTGACCGGGCGGCACCCGGGGGTGCATCTGGTGGAACAGGCGGTACGGCCGGGGATCGTGGGGATCGGGTGGGACTGGGCCTGACCTTCCTGTGGGGCTCAGCTCTTCGGGCCCGCCACCAGGCGGTCGCCGGTCACCCGCACCGGTACGTCGGGCAGCGGGACGGTGGCCGGTCCGTGGAGCACCTTGCCGGTGTTCGCGTCGAACCTGCTGCCGTGGCAATTGCAGATCGCCGTACCGTCCTCGATCTTGGAGACGACGCAGCCGGCGTGGGTGCACACGGCGCTGAACGCCTTGTACTCCCCCTTCTTCGGCTGGGCGACCATCAGCCGCTCCTCGCGGTAGAGCCGCGCCCCGCCGAGGGGGACCTCGCTCGCCGCGCCGAGCTCCACGGGGGCGGTGGGCGTCGGGGACGCCTCGCCGCCCGGCTCTCCGCCGCAGGCGGTGACACCCAGCCCCGCCGCGCCCGCCAGCGCGGCCCCGCGCAGCACGGTACGACGGGAAGTGCAGCAAGGTGCGGGCTGCTGGCTGGTCATGGAGGCTCCCACGGATACGACGGCGGCTGGGCCGCCCGAGCTGCTGCGACGGACGGTTCCCGACGATACCGGCCCCGGCCGCGTGTCCCTCCCGTGGCAGGGTGGGCCTCCGCAGCGGAAAGGAACTTCTCGTGATCGTCGTGGCCGGAGAAGCCCTGATCGACCTCGTGCCGGACCCCGCGGACGGGGCCGCGTCCCTGCCCGCGCTGCTGCCCCGCCGGGGCGGCGGCCCGTACAACACCGCGGTGGCGCTCGGGCGGCTGGGCGCCCCCACCGCCTTCTGCTCGCGGGTGTCGACGGACGGCTTCGGCGAGGCACTGCTGGCGGGGCTGCGCTCGGCGGGCGTGGACGTCTCGCTCGTCCGGCGGGGACCGGAGCCGACGACCCTGGCGGTCGCGGCCATCGGCAGCGACGGCTCGGCGGGCTACGGCTTCTACGCCCAGGGCACGGCCGACCGGCTGTTCACGGCCCCCGCCCGGCTGCCGGACACCACCGCGGCCCTGTGCCTGGGCACCTGCTCGCTGGTGCTGGAGCCGGGGGCGAGCGCGTACGAGGAACTGCTGCGGCGGGAGGCGGAGCGGGGCGTCCTCACCCTGCTCGACCCCAACGTCCGGGCCGGGATCATCCCCGACGCCGCCGCGTACCGGGCGCGCTTCCGGTCCTGGCTGCCGCGGGTGACGCTGCTGAAGCTGTCGCAGGAGGACGCGGACTGGCTGGGCGGTGGTCCCGAGGACTTCCTGGCGGAGGGGCCGTCCGCGGTCGTGCTGACGCGCGGTGCGGAAGGGATGTCGGTGTACACCCGTGACGGCGGGAGGCACACGGTGCCCGCGGTGCGGACGGAGGTCGTGGACACCATAGGCGCCGGCGACACGGTGAACGCGGCCCTGCTGCACGCCTTGTGGTCGGCCGGGGCGCTGTCGCGGGAGGCCCTGGCCGGGCTGGGCGCGCTGAAGTGGCGCGCCACGCTGGCCTTCGCGGCCCGCGCCGCGGCGGCGACCTGCTCCCGGGCGGGGGCGGAGCCGCCGTTCGCGGCGGAACTGGCGGACTGACGGGCGGGCCGACGGGCCGACGGGCCGACGGGCGAGGCTACCGGCCGGCCGGGGACGCGTCCGGTCCCGGACCTCTGCGGATCCGGGACCGGAGCACGTACCGGGGTGTCTCAGCCCCTGCGCGAGGCCGCCGTCTTCTTCGCGGCCGTCTTCTTGGCGACGGCCTTCTTCGCCGTGACCTTCTTCGCGGGGGCCGCCTTGACCGCGGCCTTCTTCGCGGGGGCCCGCTTGGCGCCTGTCCCGCGCTTCGGGGCGGGGTCCGCCGGGTCGTCGTCCGTGACCCGGCCGCCGAGCATCTCGCGGAGGAACCGACCGGTGTGGCTGTCCGGAACGGCCGCGATCTCCTCGGGGGTGCCCTCGGCGATGACCGTGCCGCCGTTCTTGCCGCCCTCGGGGCCCATGTCCACGACCCAGTCGGCCGTCTTGATCACATCAAGGTTGTGCTCGATGACGATCACACTGTTGCCCTTGTCGACCAGGCCCGACAGCACCGAGATCAGTTTGTTGATGTCCTCGAAGTGCAGACCGGTCGTGGGCTCGTCGAGCACGTACACCGTCCGCCCGGTCGAGCGCTTCTGGAGCTCGCTCGCGAGCTTCACGCGCTGCGCCTCGCCGCCGGACAGGGTCGGCGCGGGCTGCCCCAGGCGGACGTAACCGAGACCGACCTCGTGGAGGGTGCGCAGGTGGCGCGCGATCGTCGGGACGGCCTCGAAGAAGCCGAGCGCCTCCTCGATGGGCATGTCCAGCACCTCGGCGATGGACTTGCCCTTGTAGTGCACCTCCAGGGTCTCCCGGTTGTACCGCGCACCGTGGCAGACCTCGCACGGCACGTACACGTCCGGCAGGAAGTTCATCTCGATCTTGATGGTGCCGTCGCCGGAGCAGTTCTCGCAGCGGCCGCCCTTGACGTTGAAGGAGAAGCGGCCGGGCAGGTAGCCGCGGACCTTCGCCTCCATCGTCTCCGCGAAGAGCTTGCGGATGTTGTCGAAGACACCGGTGTACGTGGCCGGGTTGGAGCGCGGCGTCCGGCCGATCGGCGACTGGTCGACGTGCACGACCTTGTCGACCAGGTCGTCGCCGTCCACGCGGGTGTGCCGGCCAGGAACGGTGCGGGCGCCGTGCAGCTCGCGGGCCAGGTGCGTGTAGAGGATGTCGTTGACCAGCGTCGACTTGCCGGATCCCGAGACACCGGTGACCGCCGTGAGCACCCCGAGGGGGAACGCCACGTCGATGTCCCGCAGGTTGTTCTCCCGGGCGCCGCGCACGGTCAGCACGCGCTTCCGGTCGACCGGACGCCGGACGTCCGGCGTGGCGATGGCCCGGCGGCCGGAGAGGTACTGCCCCGTCATCGACGCCTCGGTGGCCAGGAGTTCGGCCAGGGGCCCGCTGTGCACGACCTTGCCGCCGTGCTCGCCGGCGCCCGGGCCGATGTCGACGACCCAGTCGGCGACCTTGATGGTGTCCTCGTCGTGCTCGACGACGATCAGGGTGTTGCCCATGTCCCGCAGGCGCACCAGCGTCTCGATGAGCCGGTGGTTGTCCCGCTGGTGCAGGCCGATGGACGGTTCGTCCAGCACGTACAGCACGCCGACCAGGCCGGAGCCGATCTGCGTGGCGAGCCGGATGCGCTGCGCCTCGCCGCCGGAGAGGGTGCCCGCGGCGCGGCTGAGCGAGAGGTAGTCCAGGCCGACGTCGACGAGGAAGCGCAGCCGCTCGTTGACCTCCTTGAGGACGCGCTCGGCGATCTTCTTCTCGCGCCCGGTGAGCGTCATGTCCCGCAGGAAGTCGGCGCACTCGCTGATCGACATCGAGGAGACGTCCGCGATCGAGCGGCCCTGCACGGTGACGGCCAGCACGATCGGCTTGAGGCGGGTGCCCTCGCAGGTGGGGCACGGCACCTCGCGCATATAGCCCTCGAAGCGCTCGCGGCTGGAGTCGCTCTCCGCCTCCGAGTGCCGCCGCTTCACGAACGGCACGACGCCCTCGAACGAGGTGGTGTACGCGCGCTCGCGGCCGTACCGGTTGCGGTAGCGGACCTCGACCTGGGTCCGGTGCCCGTGCAGCAGGGCCTTCCTGGCACGCTGCGGCAGGCCCGCCCAGGGGATGTCCGTGCGGAAGCCGAGTTCGTCGGCGAGGGCGGAGACCAGGCGCTGGAAGTAGTCCTTGCTCTGCCCGTGCGACCAGGGGCTGATCGCCCCCTCGTCCAGGCTCTTCTCCTCGTCCGGAACGATCAGTTCCGGGTCGACCTCCATACGGGTGCCGATGCCGGTGCAGTCCGGGCAGGCGCCGAAGGGCGAGTTGAACGAGAAGGAGCGCGGCTCCATCTCCTCGAAGGAGAGGTCGTCGTAGGGGCAGTAGAGGTGCTCGGAGTACATCCGCTCACGCTCGGGGTCGTCCTCGGGGAGGTCGACGAAGTCGAGGATGACCATGCCGCCGGAGAGGCCGAGCGCGGTCTCGACCGAGTCGGTCAGCCGGCGCTTGGCGCTGCCCTTGACGGTGAGGCGGTCCACGACCACCTCGATGGTGTGCTTCTCCTGCTTCTTCAGCTTGGGCGGTTCCGAGAGCTGGATCGTCGCGCCGTCCACCCGGGCTCGGCTGTAGCCCTTGGTCTGGAGGTCGGAGAAGAGGTCGACGAACTCGCCCTTGCGCTCCCGCACCAGCGGTGACAGCACCTGGAAGCGGCTGCCCTCCGGCAGCTCCAGCACCTTGTCGACGATGGCCTGGGGCGACTGCCGGGAGATCGGCCGCCGGCACTCGGGGCAGTGCGGCTTGCCGATCCGGGCGAACAGCAGGCGGAGGTAGTCATAGACCTCGGTGATCGTGCCGACCGTCGAGCGCGGGTTGCGCGAGGTCGACTTCTGGTCGATGGACACGGCCGGGGACAGGCCCTCGATGAAGTCCACGTCGGGCTTGTCCATCTGGCCCAGGAACTGCCGTGCGTAGGAGGAGAGCGACTCGACGTAGCGGCGCTGCCCCTCGGCGAAGATCGTGTCGAACGCGAGGGACGACTTGCCCGACCCGGAGAGCCCCGTGAAGACGATGAGCGAGTCACGGGGGAGGTCGAGCGAGACGTTCTTGAGGTTGTGCTCGCGCGCGCCACGGACGATGAGACGGTCAGCCACGCCGGTCAGCACCTTTCTTGAGAAGACGAAGGGGGGTGCGCCGGCCCCGCCGCCGCGCGACGCCGCCCGAGTGGCGGCCCGTCGCGGGAGCAGGGGTCAGTGCGGAGCGATGCTCCCGACCCGGCCAGGGTACGAGAGCGCTGCGGCCATCTCTCCAGGATGCCGCATCCCGAGCGTATAGCACGCACATTCGATTTACGGCCGGAGTCCGTCTCCTTCACCCGAACGAGTGGCGGCGCTATCGTCGGCCCATGGTTGATCACGAGCACGATCTCGCCCTGGTCGACGAGGCCACGGAACGGCTGCTGGGCGTGGTGGAGAAGCTGCCGGAATCCGCCCTCCCCGAGGCGTCCCGGCTCCCGGGCTGGACCCGCGGCCACGTCCTGGCCCACCTCGCGCGGAACGCCGACGCCCTGGTCAACGTGCTCACCGGGCGGCCCATGTACGCCGGCGCCGAGGTACGGGACGCCGACATCGAACGGGACGCCCCGCGCCCCCTCGCCGTCCATCTGGCGGACCTGCTCGACAGCTCCCGGCGCTTCCTGGACACGGCCGCCGCCCCCGCCGACCTCTCCCGGACGGTCACCCTGCGCAACGGCGTCACGGACCGTGCCTCCCGGGTGCCCTTCCGGCGGCTCATCGAGATCGAGCTGCACCACGTCGACCTCGGTGTCGGCTACGAGCTGGAGGACCTCCCGGCGGAGTTCACCGACCGGGAGATCGACTTCCTGGCCCGGCGGTTCTCCGGCCACCCCGAGGTACCGTCCCTGCTCGTCACCGCGGAGGACGGGCGCGAGTGGCGAACCGGGAGCACGGACGGACGGCCGGTCCGCGTCACCGGCCCGGCGCCCGCGCTGCTGGGCTGGCTCGCCGGCCGGCGCGACGGCTCGACCCTGGGGACCGGCGGGGCGCTCGTCCCGGCCATGCCCCCGCTGTGAGCGCCGGGGAGCGGCCGCCGGGCCCGTTGTCGTACCGAGGAACTAGGCTGATCCCATGGCATACACCGGAACGGTGAAGGTCGGCGGGGCAGCCGACGTACACGAGCTGACCGACCTGATGATCTCCAAGGTCGCGGTCGGGCCGATGGACAACAACGCCTATCTGCTGCGCTGCCGCGCGACCGACGAGCAGCTGCTGATCGACGCCGCCGCCGAGCCGCACACCCTGCTGGGTCTGATCGGTGACAGCGGGATCGCCACCGTGGTCACCACCCACCGGCACGCCGACCACTGGGGCGCGCTGCGCGAGGTGGTCGACGCCACCGGCGCCCGCACCTGCGCGGGCCGGTACGACGCCGAGGGCATCCCGGTGCCCACGGACGTGCCCGTCGAGGACGGCGACACCCTCCGCGTGGGCCGGGTGGCCCTCACCGCCGTCCATCTGGTGGGCCACACCCCGGGCAGCATCGCGCTCGTCTACGACGACCCGCACGGCCACCCGCACCTGTTCACGGGCGACTGCCTCTTCCCCGGCGGCGTCGGGAACACCCACAACGACCCGAAGGCGTTCGCCAGTCTGCTCGGCGACGTCGAGACCAAGCTCTTCGGGCGGCTCCCGGACGAGACCTGGGTCTACCCCGGGCACGGCGCGGACACCACCCTCGGCGCGGAGCGTCCCCACCTCGCGGAGTGGCGCGAGCGCGGCTGGTAAGCCGGGCCGGGCGGGCGCTCCTCCGGCTTTCCGCCGGGGGCGCACGCCCGTGACACGGGATGCGGAGGCAGACGTTCCTCCGCGCCCCCGGGAACGCCTCCGTGCGCCCCGTGTCCCGTGCGCGCACGGGAAGTTGGACGGTACATGCACCGTGACGGCTCCCCCACCGCTTCCCCGGCCCCTCCGGGCATGGTCCGCCTGGCGGCCGCCTCCCTCGCCGGGACGGCCATCGAGTTCTACGACTTCTTCGCCTACGGCACCGCGGCGGCGCTGGTCCTCGGGCCGCTCTTCTTCCCCACCGTCTCACCGCTCCTGGGCACCCTGGCGGCCTTCGGCACCTTCGGTGTGGGCTTCATCGCCCGTCCCCTGGGCTCCGTGCTCTTCGGGCACATCGGCGACCGGCACGGCAGGCGCCCGGTCCTCGTCGTCTCCCTGCTGCTGACGGGCCTCGCCACCGTGGCCGTCGGCCTGGTGCCCCCGTACTCCGCGATCGGCGTCACCGCGCCGCTGCTCCTGCTCGTCCTGCGCTTTCTCCAGGGGCTCGGGCTCGGCGGCGAGTGGGGCGGCGCCGTCCTGCTCACCGCCGAACACGCCCCCGCGCACCGCCGCGCGCTGTGGGCGAGCTTCCCCCAACTCGGCCCGCCGCTGGGCTTCGTGCTCGCCAACGGCATCACCCTCGGGCTCTCCGCCTGCCTCACCGACGCGCAGTTCCGCTCCTGGGGCTGGCGGGTGCCGTTCTGGGTGGCGGGCGTCCTGGCCGTCGTCGGCCTGCTGCTGCGCACGCAGATCAGCGAGAGCCCCGAGTTCCGCGGACTGGCCGGCGGGGAACGGGCCCGGCTGCCCTTCGCCGAGGTGGCGCGCGACCACTGGCGGCTCGTCCTGCTCACGGCGGGCGGCCTCGCCATCGGGTACGCGGTCTACTACGCGATCACCACCTGGGCGCTGGCCTACGGCACCGAACGGCTCGGCATCGACCGCACCGTGATGCTCGGCTGCATCATGATCGCGGTCGTCGCCTCCGCGGTCGCCACCCCGCCGCTCGCCCTGCTCGGCGACCGCGTCGGGCGGCGGCCCCTGTGCCTGGCCGGCTGCGTGGCCGTCGCCCTGTGGATGTTCCCGATGGTCGCCCTGCTGCGCACCGGGAACCCGCTGCTGATGACGGTGGGGTTCGTCGTCGCGATGCTGGCGTTCATCGTCACGTTCGCCGTGGTCGGCGCGTATCTGCCGGAACTGTACGAGCCCCGGGTCCGCTGCACGGGCGCCACCGTCGGCTACAACCTGGCGGGTGTCCTGGGCGGCGCCGTCACCCCGCTGGTCGCCACCGCGCTGACCCGCGGCGGGCGGCCGCCGTGGGGGGTCGCCGTCTTCCTCGTCGCCGTCGCGCTGCTCAGCCTCGCCTGCTTCGCGCTGCTGCCGGAGACCCGCCCGGTGCCCGCGGCCGCGCCGGCCGCGGACCCGTCGCCCGCGCCGGACGCCGGGCCTCCCGCCGGCCTCCCCGGCCCGCGGGAGGGTGCCGACGCCTCAGACGTCCGCGTCCTCCCGGCTCCGGTCCGCGGCGGCCCGCTCCAGCTTCCTGGAGGCCCGCAGGCTGGTGACCGTGGTGACGGCCAGCACCGCGCAGATGACGCCGAGTGAGACCGGGATGCTGATCTCGGGCACCGCCACCCCGCTCTCGTGCAGGGCGTGCAGCACCAGCTTGACGCCGATGAAGCCGAGGATCACCGAGAGGCCGTACGAGAGGTGGACCAGCTTCCGCAGCAGGCCGCCGATCAGGAAGTACAGCTGGCGCAGGCCCATGAGGGCGAAGGCGTTGGCCGTGAAGACGATGTACGCGTCCTGCGTGAGGCCGAAGATCGCCGGGATGGAGTCCAGCGCGAACAGCACGTCGGTCGTGCCGATCGCCAGCATGACGATCAGCATCGGCGTCATCAGGCGCCGGCCGCCCTCCACCACCACGAGCTTGGTGCCGTGGTACCGGTTCGTGGAGGGGAAGCGCCGTTCGACCGCCTTGAGGAAGCGGTTCTCCTCGAACTCTTCCTCCTCCTCGTCCGACCGCGCCTCCTGGATGAGCTTCCAGGCGGTCCAGATGAGGAAGGCGCCGAACAGATAGAAGACCCAGGAGAAGTTGGCGATGATCGCCGCGCCGGCGCCGATGAAGACGGCCCGCAGGACGAGGGCGATGAGCACGCCGACCATCAGCACCCGCTGCTGGTAGACGGGCGGCACCGCGAACTTGCCCATGATCAGCACAAAGACGAAGAGGTTGTCGACGCTCAGCGACTTCTCGGTGATGTAACCGGCGAAGAACTCCCCCGCCGGCTGCCCGCCGCCCAGGAACAGCAGCCCCACACCGAAGAGAGCTGCCAGTACGACCCACACCACGGTCCAGGTACCGGCCTCCTTGAGGGAGACCTCGTGCGGTTTGCGGCCGCCGATGAAGAAGTCCGCTGTGATCAGGGCGCACAGACCGAGCACGGTCAGCAGCCACATCGTGAGGGAAACGTCCACGGGTCCTCCGGCACCTCGTACGGCAACTTCCAGCGTCCTCGCTGCCGGAGGGCCCTACCACTCGACCGTGAGCAGCAGGGCGCCTCCGCCTCACAAACGGTACAGGAAGCACCAAGAACGAGTAAAGGAAAGACCAAGTTGCCTGGTCAGAGAGGTAACACCCCTTGGACGGAACCCCTGTCCGGAGGGCTCAGAGACCGTACGCCCGCCGCGCCTGCCCCACCTGCCACAGCACCCGGCCCACCACATCGCTCCCGGCCGGGGCCAGCGACGGTTCGTACGTCCAGGCGTGCCGGACCCAGGGGTCGGCGAGGTGGTCGTCCGGCACCGGCGTGATCCGCAGGAGCGAGCGCCAGAGCGGGTCGAGGACGGGGCCGAAGCCCCGGGAGTCCTCCCGGTCGGCGACCATCATCAGATGCACGCCGACGGACGGGCCCTCGTCCGCGAGGTAGCGCAGCTGGGTGACCGCCCGGTCGTCGAAGCCGTGTGGGAAGTCGTTGACGATCAGCAGCTGCTCGGCCGTGTCCAGGTCGGGCGGCAGCGCGTCGGCGGCCCCGCTCCGGACCGCCATCTGCACCAGGTCGACGCGGCGGGTCAGCCCGGCCAGCACGGCCGAGACCCCCTGCGCGCCGGCCGCCGGGGGCTGGGCCAGCACCCCGTGTTCGAGCAGCGGGGCGAGCGCGGCTCCTGCCGAACCGGCCGGGTCGATCACGTGCACGCTGTACTCCCCGACGGGGTGCACGGCCAGCAGCCGCGCCGCGTGGGCCACAGCGCAGTCCATGGCCAGCCGGCGCAGCTCGGCCGGGTCCGCCATGTCGGTGCCCGAACCGGTCGCACGCCCGCAGTCGACCCACAGCCCGCGTTCGAGCGGCAGCCGGACCAGCATGGGGATGCGCAGCCCCCGGCGCTCGGGCAGGTGCAGATCGCCCAGGCGCAGCGCCATCGGGGTCTCCAGCGGCGCCTGGTAGCCGTGCCAGACGGGGCTGTCCCAGCGGGCGAGGGCGGGCGGCAGCGCGTGCTCGACGACCTCGGCCTCGGCGGTGAGCTGGGCGAGGTCGCGGTCGAGCACCGCGCGGGCCTGCTCCACGAGCCGGCTGTGCTTGGCCCGTGCCTCCTCCCGGGCTGCGTCGGCGACGGGCCCCACCCGCGTGGCGGGGTCGGAGAGCACCCGGTCGAGCTCCTGCTCCAGGCGCGACTCGGCGAAGCCGACCGCGCTGCGGTACGCGGCGGTGCTCCGGGCCAGGTCCTCGAACATCCCCCACACCTGGTTGTAGAGGCGCTCCTCCATCGTCCAGCCGGCGGCGTCGCCGGCCACGGGCTGCGGGGGCGTCCCGGGCTCGGCCGCCGGCGCGGTGGGCGCCGGCTGCGGGGGTTCGGCGGCGCGGCGGCGCGGGTGCCGGTAGTCCACGGGTCCGGCCGTGGACGGAGTCTCGGGCTCGGTGACGGCCTGTCCGGTGCCGCCGGACGCGGCGGAGGCCGTCGCCTCGGGGCCGGGGTGGTCGGCGGACCAGTCCACGGAGGCGCCCGCGGTCTGTCCGGTGTGCCGCCCGCCGCTCCCGGCGTGCCGCGCGGACGGCTGCGAGGCCGACAGCACGGACGCGCCCTCGGCGGCCTGCTCCTCGACGCAGGCGGCGAGTTCGGAGGCGCGCTCCACCCCGAGGTCCCGGAAGAGCTCGGCGAGGCCGCCCGCGTAGCCCTGGCCGACGGCCCGTACGCGCCACGCGCCCTGCCGGCGGTAGACCTCCAGGGCGACCAGGGCCGTCTCGGCGTCCAGTTCCGTGACGGTGAAGCTGGCGATGTCCTCGCCGCCGCTCCCGGAGAGGGCGAGGAACGGCGCGGCCGTCGCGCCGAAGCGGACCGGGCCGCGGCCGCCGGCCGGCAGGGCGAGCAGCACGTGGACGCGGTGCACGGAGTCGGGCAGGACGTCCAGTTCGAGGGAGAGGCGCTGTACGGTGGCGACTCCGGCCGGCACCTCCACCCCCGGTACCCGTGGGGAGCCGGGGCGGACGACCTGTCCGGCGCCGGACACCCTGCCGTCGGCGCCGCCGAGCGCCGCCCCCACCACCACCGGGTCCCCCGTCGAGATCCGGATCTCCAACCGGCTCTCGGTCAGCGAATGGTTCTGCCCCCGCACCAGCTCGGCCGTCATCGCCCTGCTCCCCCTCGTCGTGTCCTGCTGCGCTGCCGACGGCCCGGCGGTGCCGTGCCGCCGGGCCGTTCCCTACGTGTCCCGTGCTCCGTGCCCGCCCCGCCGGGCCCGCCCTCGACGGGCTACAGGACGGTCGCGATCACCGGGTAGAGGTCCTGGATCGTCCGGCCGTTGGACGGGGTGCCGATGGCCGTCATCTGCCAGCCGCCGCCCACGCGGTGCACCTTCGCCATGATCTGCGCCGTGTACGGGCCGCCGCCGTCGAGGGTGTACCGGGCCAGCTCCTGGCCGGTGTTGTCGTCGATCAGACGGCAGAAGGCGCTGGTGATCTCGGAGAAGGTCTGCCCGCTGAAGGAGTTCACCGCGAAGACGATCTGGTCCACGTGCACGGGCACGCGCTGCAGGTCGACCAGGATCGTCTCGTCGTCGCCCCCGGTGCCGGCGCCGCCCACCAGGTTGTCCCCGGTGTGCCGTACGGAACCGTCGTGGCTGACGAGGTGGTTGAACCAGACGTCGTCGATGTGCTGCCCGTCGGCGAACATGCTGGCGGAGGCGTCGAGGTCGATCTCGTTGGTGCGCGACCTGAACAGTCCCCGGCGGGGGGCCGACTTCCAGCCCAGCCCCATGCGCACCGCGGTCAAGGTCTCCCCGTCCGCCTTCTGCAGGCTGACGCCCTGACCCTTGGACAAGTTGACTGTCACGCGCGGTCCCTTCTCGTTCATTGCTCATTCATCGGTCGTGCGGTGGTCCGCCGGACGCCGCGCGCGAACGCGCGACTTCCGGGAACGACCCTATGCACTGGCGCGCCCGTCCGCGCGACCCAGGTCGGTTTGTGGCGGTCTTGCAACATCTCCCCCGGGCAATTCCGGGCAAAGGAACCATGATTCCCCTCCCCCGGCGGCCGGAGGGGCCGTCAGGCGACCCCCGCCTCCTTCATCTGCCGCAGTTCCTTCTTCAGCTCGCCCACCTCGTCCCGCAGCCGCGCGGCGACCTCGAACTGGAGCTCCGCCGCGGCCGCCCGCATGCGGTCCGTCATGTCCTCGATGAGCTGAGCGAGTTCCGCCGCCGGGCGGTCGGTCGGGGCGGCGGCCTCCTTGGCCCTGCCCTTCTTCCCGCCTCCGGAAGCGGCCGTCGGGACGGGGGCCTTCCCCTTGCCCTTGTCCGTCTGGCGGTAGCCGGTGCCCAGGAGCTCCTGGGTGTCGATCTCCTCACGGACGATCGTGGCGACGATGTCGCCGATCTTCTTCCGCAGCGGCTGCGGGTCGATGCCCCGCTCCTTGTTGTACGCGATCTGCTTCTCGCGGCGCCTGTTGGTCTCCTCGATGGCCTTCTCCATCGCCGGAGTGATCTTGTCCGCGTACATATGGACCTCGCCGGAGACGTTCCGCGCCGCACGCCCGATGGTCTGGATCAGCGACGTCCCGGACCGCAGGAAGCCCTCCTTGTCGGCGTCGAGGATCGCCACCAGCGACACCTCGGGCAGGTCGAGCCCCTCGCGCAGCAGGTTGATGCCGACCAGCACGTCGTATTCACCGGCCCGCAGTTCGCGCAGCAGCTCGACGCGGCGGAGGGTGTCGACGTCGCTGTGCAGGTACCGCACCTGGATGCCGAGTTCGAGGAAGTAGTCGGTCAGATCCTCGGCCATCTTCTTGGTGAGCGTCGTCACCAGGACCCGTTCGTCCTTCTCGGTGCGCTTGCGGATCTCGTGCACCAGGTCGTCGATCTGGCCCTCGGTCGGCTTGACGACGACCTCCGGGTCCACCAGGCCGGTGGGACGGATGATCTGCTCGACGAAGCCGTCGGACTTCGCCAGCTCGTACTTGCCGGGGGTCGCGGACAGGTAGACGGTCTGGCCGATGCGCTCGGTGAACTCCTCCCACTTCAGCGGGCGGTTGTCCATCGCTGACGGCAGCCGGAAGCCGTGCTCGACCAGGGTGCGCTTGCGGGAGGCGTCGCCCTCGTACATGGCGCCGATCTGCGGCACGGTGACGTGCGACTCGTCGATGACGAGGAGGAAGTCGTCGGGGAAGAAGTCCAGCAGGGTGTTGGGCGGGGAGCCCGGCTCACGGTCGTCCATGTGCAGCGAGTAGTTCTCGATGCCGGAGCAGGAGCCGATCTGGCGCATCATCTCGATGTCGTAGGTGGTGCGCATGCGCAGCCGCTGGGCCTCCAGGAGCTTGCCCTGCTTCTCCATGCGGGCCAGCGTCTCCTCCAGCTCGGTCTCGATCCCGGCGATGGCCTTCTCCATCCGCTCGGGACCCGCGACGTAGTGGCTGGCGGGGAAGACGTACAGCTCCCGGTCCTCCGAGATGACCTCGCCGGTCAGCGGGTGCAGCGTGGAAAGCGCCTCGATCTCGTCACCGAACATCTCGATGCGGACGGCCAGTTCCTCGTAGACCGGGAAGATCTCGATGGTGTCCCCGCGCACTCGGAAGGTGCCCCGGGTGAAGGCCAGGTCGTTGCGCGTGTACTGGATCTCCACGAAGCGGCGCAGCAGGTCGTCCCGGTCGATCTCCTCGCCGACCTTGAGCGGGACCATGCGGTCCACGTACTCCTGCGGCGTGCCCAGGCCGTAGATGCAGGACACGGAGGCCACCACGACGACGTCCCGCCGGGTGAGCAGCGAGTTGGTGGCGGAGTGGCGCAGCCGCTCCACCTCCTCGTTGATCGAGGAGTCCTTCTCGATGTAGGTGTCCGACTGCGGAACGTACGCCTCCGGCTGGTAGTAGTCGTAGTAGGAGACGAAGTACTCGACCGCGTTGTTGGGCAGCAGCTCGCGGAACTCGTTGGCGAGCTGCGCCGCGAGGGTCTTGTTGGGCGCCATGACGAGGGTGGGCCGCTGGAGCTTCTCGATCATCCACGCCGTGGTCGCCGACTTGCCGGTACCGGTCGCGCCGAGCAGGACGACGTCCTTCTCACCCGCGCGGATGCGCCGTTCCAGGTCGGCGATCGCGGTCGGCTGGTCACCGCTGGGCTGGTAGGGACTGACGACCTCGAAAGGCGCCACTTTGCGTTCGATCTGAGAAACGGGCCGCATGGGACCACCGTACGACCTGCCACTGACAAAGGCCGGGGCGACGGCCCCCACCTGGGGTTTTCCTGGATGGACCGGAAGCGAAGAACCGGCGAACGATCCGCTGTCCGGCCGTCCTCCCTGCTGCGCACCGGCCCGGGTTTCCGGTACGACTGTCTGCGTACGCCATGGACCCCATGGACCGGGCCGCCACCGCGCCCGGCACCCGGACGCCGCGAGGAGCCCCGATGCGTATCCGTCCCGTCTCCACCATGACCCGTACCCTCCTCGGCCTGGCCGCGACCGTCCCGGTCGTGCTGGGCCTCGTCGCACCGGCGGCCGAGGCCGCGCCGGACGCGGGCGCCGCGGCCCGGGCCCGGGTGCCCCTCGCGATCGGGCACCGCGGGGTACCGGTCCAGGCCCCGGAGAACACCCTCGCCTCGATCGACAGAGCCGCCCGGCTGGGCGTCGGCTGGGTCGAGAACGACGTGCAGCGCACCAAGGACGGCCGTCTGGTCGTCATCCACGACACCACCCTGACCCGGACGACGGACGTGAAGAAGCGTTTCCCGGACCGGGCGCCCTGGAAGGTCGGGGACTTCACGCTCGCCGAGATCCAGAAGCTGGACGCCGGCGGCTGGTACGACCGCCGCTTCGCCGGCGAGCGCGTCCCCACCCTGGAGCGCTACCTCCGGCGGGTGGACCACAACCGCCAGAAGCTGCTCCTGGAGGTCAAGGCTCCCGAGCTGTACCCCGGCATCGAGCAGCAGCTGGTGGCGGAGCTCCGCAGGACCGGCTGGCTCGACCGGCGGCACGTCGGGGGCCGGCTGGTGGTCCAGAGCTTCAACGCCGCCTCGCTCCGGACCTTCCACGGTCTGCGGCCCGATGTGAAGACGGGCTTCCTCGGCGCCCCCAAGCCGGCGGAGCTGCGGGAGTACGCCAAGTTCGCCGACCAGATCAACCCCGACCACACCAAGGTCGGCGCCGCCTGGGTCCGGTCGGTCCACGGGGTGAAGGGCCCGCACGGCCGCCGGCTGGAGGTCTCGGCCTGGACGGTGGACGATCCCGACCGCGCGGTCGCCCTGGCCCGCATGGGGGTGGACGCCATCATCACCAACGCCCCGCACGTGATCGCCGAGGCGCTGGCGGAGGACGCCGAGGACACGATGCAGGACACCCCGCTGACCCTGGCGGACGTCCCGGACTTCGGCTGACCCTCCCGGTCGCGCACCGCTCCGCCGTCCCCGGAACCGGCGGCCGGTGGAGCGGTGGAACGGGTGGTGACCTGCGGAAACAGCCCGTTGTCAGTGGTACCCCCTAACGTTCCGGGCAGTGAAGGGCGGCCGACCGGAGCCGCCGGGGAAGGGGGCCTGCTGTGTCCGTCACGTCCGCGCACACCTACCTTGAGCTGTCCCAAGAGGGCGGCGGGGCGCACAAGTTCTACGAGGTGACGGTGGACGGGACGAGTGTCACCGTCCGCTACGGCCGCATCGGCGCGGCCGGGCAGGTGCAGACCTCGTCCTTCCCCACCGAGGAGAAGGCGCGGGCCGCCGCGGCGAAGAAGATCGGTGAGAAGGTCCGCAAGGGCTACGCGCCGGCCGTGCGAGGCGCGCGGGCCGCCCGTCCGGTGACGCGCCGCCAGGTGACCTCGGCGCCCTCGACCGCCCGCGCGGTGGCCCCGGTGCTGTGGCGTTTCCGCACCGGCGCCGCGGCCTTCGGCATCCACGTCGACGAGGACCGCTGCTGGGTGGGCAACCAGGCCGGCGACGTGTTCACGGTCGGTCACGGCGGCGAGGTGCTCGCCCGCTACCAGTTGCCGGACGGCGTCAAGTGCCTGGTGGCCGACGACTTCTGGATCTACGCCGGGTGCGACGACGGCACCGTGTACGACCTGTCGTCGAAACTCCCGTTCGCGGCCTACGAGATCACCTCCTCCGTCGACATCTTCTGGCTCGACATCCACGAAGGCGTGCTCAACGTGTCCGACCGCGACGGCGGACTGACCGTCATCGACCACGAGGACGAGCACCAGTGGTCCCGCAGAAGCCATGGAAACCACGCCTGGATGGTCCGCCGCGACGAACACGCGGTCTACCACGGCCACTCCTCGGGGGTGACCGCCTACGCGGCCGACGGCACCGGGCAGCTGTGGCACACCGCGACCGACGGCCCGGTCCTGTTCGGCTGGCAGGAGGACCACTCCGTCTACGCGGGCACCGCCCACCGCACCGTCCAACGGCTGTCGAAGACGACCGGCCGGGCCGAGGCGGCCTACCGGTGCGACGCGATCGTCTACTCCTGCGCCACCGCCCCCGGCGGACGCTACGTCTTCGCGGGCGACAACTCCTCCTCCGTCTACTGCTTCGACGCCGACGGCACCCGGCTGTGGAAGCTCGGCACGGGCAGCGGCTCGGCCCTGTCCATGCAGTACCTGGACGAGAAGCTCTACATGGTCACCACCGACGGCTCCCTGGTGTGCGTGGACGCCTCCGACGCGGCCGTCGCCGCCGCCCGCTCCGGCAGCGTTCCGGTGCCGCGCGACGTCAAGTTGGCCGCCGCGCTGCCGACGTACACGCCCGCGACCGCCGTGGCGACCGTCGATGCCGTGCCCGCCGCCGGCATCGTGGTCGAGTGCGTCCAGGAGGGCGGCCGGCTGCGCGTGCACGTCGTCTCCGAGGGCTACGAGACCGGCTGGAACGTCCAGTTCCCGCGCCACATCCGCCGGGCGGGCGCCCGCTACGTCGTCGACGCCCTCTCCCCCGCGTCCGGAGGCTTCTACCGCGTCCGGGGCGAGATACGCCGGCTGGTCTGAGCCCGGTTGTCACGGAGCGTGGCGAACGGTCCCGGTTTCGCGCACCCGGCGGCGGGTGGATCCTGGGAGGGGGAGATGGTGCCCATGCGTACGGGAAACGAGCCCATCACGGCCCGCAGTCCGCTGCGGCTGCGCTGCGGACTGGCCGTGGCCGGCCTGGTGTTCTGCGGCGCGGGGGCCGCGCTGTTCGCCCTCACGGACCACCCGGGGTGGGCGGCGGCCTTCGCGGCCCTGGCCCTGGTGACGATCGTCGACCTGATCGTGGTCGTCCGGCACATCCGCCAGGGCGCGCACTACCAGCCGGGCCGTGACGTACCTCCGTACGAGCCGGTCCGGGACCGCAGGCCGCCGGGTCCGCCGCCCTGAGACGACGCCCGGTCCTCGCCGGTCCTGCTGTCGGCGGCCCGCCCTCAGCCCTTGTCGCCGAAGCGCGCGGCCTCCATGAAGTCCGGCCGGGGGTCGAGCGCCGCGGCGAGCCGGAAGTGCCGCACGGCCTCCGTCGGCCGGCCCGCGCGCACGAGGGTCCGGCCCAGTGCGAAGTGCGCGAAGGCGTTGTCCGGCTCGCGCTCCAGCACGTGCTCGAACTCCCGCTCGGCGGGGCGGAGCTGGGCCGCCGCGAAATAGGCCCGGGCCCGGAGCAGCCGGGCCGCCGTATTGTCCGGATGGGAGGTGATGACCGAGTCGAGCAGCTTGACCGCACCGCGCGGGTCGCGGGCGTCCAGCAACCGCTCGGCGGTGCGGAAGTCGATGACGTGGGTCTCGGGCGTCGGCTCGGCCACGGGCACGGTCCTTCCCTGTTGATGCCCCTCGGGATGCGGCCTGCACAACGCCCCGGCGTCACGTCCTATTCCCGGCCGCGGTCCCCGGCCTTCGCGCACAGCCACGCCCAGACCTCGTCCACCCGGGCCTCCAGCTCCGCGACCGGCCCGTCGTTGGCGATGACGACGTCGGCCGCCGCGAGCCGCTGCTCGCGCGTCGCCTGGGCCGCCATCCGGGCCCGGGCCTCCTCCGGGGCCATGCCCCGCAGCCGTACCAGCCGGTCGACCCGCGTCTCCTCGGTGGCGTCGACCACGACCACCACGTCGTACAGGGGGGCGAGGCCGTTCTCGACCAGGAGGGGCACATCGTGCACGACGACCGCGCCCGGCGCCGCCGCGGCCTCCAGCTCGGCGGACCTGGCCCGCACCAGCGGATGCACGATGGCGTTCAGCGCCGCCAGCCGCCCGGCGTCCGCGAAGACGACCGACCCCAGCCGGGCCCGGTCCAGGGAGCCGTCCGGGGCCAGGACGTCCGGCCCGAACTCGGCGACGACCGCCGCCAGTCCGGCCGTTCCCGGCTCCACCACCTCCCGCGCGATGCGGTCGGAGTCGATGATCACCGCTCCGTGCGCGGCCAGCCGGCGCGACACCTCGCTCTTCCCGGCACCGATTCCACCTGTGAGACCCACCTTCACCATGGGCCCCACGCTATCGGCCACCCGTTCACCGGCCGCCCTCGCCCTCCCGGTCGGCCAGGAACCGCTCGAACTCCGCGCCCAGTTCGTCGGCGGAAGGCAGCTCCAGGGGCTCCGCGACCAGGTTGCCGCGCGTCTCGGCCCCCGCCACCGCGTCGTACTGGTGCTCAAGACCGCGGACGAGCGACACCAGCTCCTCGTCGCCCTCGGCGATCTGCCGCTCGATCTCCTCCTGCGTGCGCAGCGCCTGGCTGCGCAGCGCGTGCGCGGCGCTCGGCAGCACCAGACCGGTCGCGGAGGTGATCGCCTCCAGGGCGACCAGCGCGGCGTCGGGGTAGGGCGACCGGGCGACGTAGTGCGGGACGTGCGCGGCGATGCCCAGCACGTCGTGGCCCGCCTCCGCCAGCCGGTACTCGACGAGCGCCTCGGCGCTCCCGGGCACCTGTGCCTCGTCGAAGTGGCCGCGGTGTCCGGGGACCAGCTCCGCGCGCGTGCCGTGCGGGGTGATGCCGACGGGCCGGGTGTGCGGCACCCCCATCGGGATGCCGCGGAAGTTCACCGAGAGGCGCACCCCCAGCCGCTCCACCAACTGCCCCACGGCAGCGGCGAACCGCTCCCACTCGACGTCCGGCTCCGGTCCGGACAGCAGGAGGAACGGCGCCCCGGTGGCGTCCTGCACCAGCCGCAGCTCGATCTTCGGGGTCTCGTAGGCGCTCCAGCGGTCCCGCTGGAAGGTCAGCAGCGGGCGGCGGGCCCGGTAGTCGATCAGCCGGTCGTGGTCGAAGCGCGCCACGACCTGGTGCGGCAGGCCGTCGAGCAGCCGCTCCACGATCTGCTCACCGGTCGCGCCGGCGTCGATGTACCCCTCGAAGTGGTAGAGCATGACCAGGCCGGCGGTTTCCTGAGCCAGGGCCAGGTCGGCCACGGCGAGCCCCTTGGGCTCCCATTCGTACAAACCCTGCGGATCCAACACGGTGACCGTTCCTCCTCATGTTCCTTGGGAGGGAACGTTCTTGGCCACCCCGGCCATTCCCCGCGCGGCCCGGACATGCGTGAGGCCCGCTCCCCCGAGGGGGAACGGGCCTCACGTCAGCCTGCGGTCAACCGCGGCCGGTCAGAGCCTCAGCTCTGGCCGCCGGCCAGCTTCTCGCGGAGGGCGGCCAGCGCCTCGTCCGACGCCAGGGCGCCGGAGTTGTCGGCCGACTCCGAGGAGTACGAACCGCCGGAGACGTTGCCGGCACCGGAGGCGGCGGCCGGAGCGGCAGCACCCTCGGCAGCGGCCTGCTCGTCGGCCTCGCGGGACTTGATGACCTGCGCCTGGTGCTGCTCGAAGCGCTGCTGCGCCTCGGCGTACTGGCGCTCCCACTCCTCGCGCTGCTTCTCGTAGCCGGGCAGCCAGTCGTTGGCCTCCGGGTCGAAGCCCTCGGGGTAGATGTAGTTGCCCTGGTCGTCGTAGGACGCGGCCATGCCGTACAGGGTCGGGTCGAACTCGACCACGGACGGGTCGGCACCGAAGGACTCGTTGGCCTGCTTCAGCGAGAGGCTGATGCGGCGGCGCTCGAGGTCGATGTCGATGACCTTGACGAAGATCTCGTCGTTGACCTGGACGACCTGCTCCGGGATCTCCACGTGGCGCTCGGCCAGCTCGGAGATGTGGACCAGGCCCTCGATGCCCTCGTCGACGCGGACGAACGCGCCGAACGGAACGAGCTTGGTGACCTTACCCGGGACGACCTGACCGATCTGGTGGGTCCGGGCGAACTGCTGCCACGGGTCTTCCTGGGTGGCCTTGAGCGACAGGGAGACGCGCTCGCGGTCCATGTCGACGTCCAGGACCTCGACCGTGACCTCCTGGCCGACCTCGACGACCTCGGAGGGGTGGTCGATGTGCTTCCAGGACAGCTCGGAGACGTGGACGAGACCGTCGACGCCGCCCAGGTCCACGAAGGCACCGAAGTTGACGATGGAGGAGACGACGCCGGAGCGCACCTGACCCTTCTGGAGGGTGGTGAGGAAGGTCTGGCGGACCTCGCTCTGGGTCTGCTCCAGCCAGGCGCGGCGGGACAGGACCACGTTGTTGCGGTTCTTGTCCAGCTCGATGATCTTCGCCTCGAGCTCCTTGCCCACGTAGGGCTGGAGGTCGCGGACACGGCGCATCTCGACCAGGGAGGCCGGGAGGAAGCCGCGGAGGCCGATGTCGAGGATGAGACCACCCTTGACGACCTCGATGACGGTACCGGTGACGATCCCGTCCTCTTCCTTGATCTTCTCGATGGTGCCCCAGGCACGCTCGTACTGGGCGCGCTTCTTCGAGAGGATCAGGCGGCCTTCCTTGTCCTCCTTCTGGAGAACGAGGGCCTCGACCTGGTCACCGACGCTGACGACCTCATTGGGGTCGACGTCGTGCTTGATCGAGAGCTCGCGGGAAGGGATGACGCCTTCGGTCTTGTAACCGATGTCGAGCAGGACCTCGTCCCGGTCGACCTTCACGATGACGCCGTCGACGATGTCGCCGTCGTTGAAGTACTTGATCGTCTCGTCGATCGCGGCGAGGAAGGCTTCCTCGTTACCGATGTCGTTGACCGCAACCTGCGGGGTGGTGGCGGTGGTCTCGGTGCTGCTCGTCATGTGGGAAAGGGCTCCGGTACGGACATTGAGTCGTAGGTACTGCTACGCCATGAGCCCGTATATCGCACCGCCGAAGCCGGACAGCCTTGGAGACGCACTTTCCGGATGACTCCGGAAGCGCCTCGACAACCGAGGGGACATACAACAAGTACGAAAGCGGCCTGCTCGGTCCGAGGCGCGCAGGCTCGCAGCGCAACTTGTAGCATACGGGGGCAGCCGGACACGGTCAATGCGCGAAGGCGCACACCCGGGACAAAATGCTCCGAATCCGGCACAACTCACGTTGCGGGAGGCGATTCAGGGCTCCCGGCGGCCCGAAACATTACCCGTCTTCACCTCCCTTCACTTGGCTTCACCCGCCCTCTTTCCCGTCCCTGCCCCATCACCGCCCCACGAGCCCGGGATCGCGACCACCCAGATGACGCCAGAAATCCAACAGTACGAGCCGGAAGCGACCCGGCGGAACACCGGCGAGGCCGAAAGCAGCCGGGCCAGCCGTGGCTGGTGGGACAGGAACGCCGACGAGTACCAGAACGAGCACGGCGGTTTCCTGGGCGACGACCGCTTCGTCTGGGGTCCGGAGGGCCTCGACGAGGCCGAGGCGGGGCTGCTCGGACCGGCCGCGGAGCTGGCGGGACGGGACGTCCTGGAGATCGGCGCCGGCGCGGCCCAGTGCTCGCGCTGGCTTGCCGCGCGGGGCGCCCGCCCGGTGGCGCTGGACCTCTCGCACCGGCAGCTCCAGCACGCGCTGCGGATCGGTGGCGACATCCCCCTGGTGGAGGCGGACGCGGGGGCGCTGCCCTTCGCGGACGGCTCGTTCGACCTGGCGTGCTCGGCCTACGGCGCGGTGCCGTTCGTGGCCGACCCGGTGCGGGTGATGCGCGAGGTGCGCCGGGTGCTGCGGCCCGGCGGCCGCTGGGTCTTCTCCGTCACCCACCCCATCCGGTGGGCCTTTCCTGACGAGCCCGGCCCGGAGGGCCTGTCCGTCGCCGCCTCCTACTTCGACCGCACCCCGTACGTGGAGCAGGACGAGACGGGCCGTGCCGTCTACGTGGAGCACCACCGGACCCTCGGCGACCGGGTGCGGGACGTGGTGGCGGCCGGTTTCCGGCTCGTCGACCTGGTGGAGCCGGAGTGGCCGGAGTGGAACACCCAGGAGTGGGGCGGCTGGTCGCCGCTGCGCGGCCATCTGATCCCCGGGACGGCGATCTTCGTCTGCGAGCGCGACTGAGCGGCCCTTCCGCTCCCCGGCTCAGCCCCAGAGGACCGAGATCACTCCGATCGTGAGGAACACCAGGGCGTGCACGGAGAGGACCGTGCGCAGCACCCAGCGGGTGTCCACCGGCGCGTCGGCCGTCGTCTCCGTGACCTCCGGCAGCACCCGGGTCGCGGTGCCGCCCCCCGGCGCGGCGGGCGCGGACGCGGGTGCCCGGGGGCCGGAGGACGGCCCGGGGGCGTTCTCGGCCAGCTGCGCGGCCAGGACGACCCGCGCGCTGGAGGCGCCCGAGGCGAGCGCGGCGCTGACGTTCTGCACCGCGACGAGGTGTGCGGCGGAGTGGTCCAGTGCCGCGGCGGTCTCGGCCTGGCTGGCGGCGAACATGGCGTTGGCGCCGGTGTTGGAGCCCGCGAGGAACCCGCCGACCGCGCCGATCCAGGGCGCGAGCACGAGGTAGGAGGCGCCGATCGTCGCGCAGGCCTCGGCGATCTCGCGGCTCATGCCGGTCACGGTGAGCAGGGTGCCCAGGACGAGGAAGACCACCGTCGTCAGGGTCACCTGCCACCAGCGGCCGAGCGCGGCGCGCGCGGCCCCGCCGAGCACGGGCTCCCGGGCGCCCAGCAGTCTCGGGGTGAGGACGGCGGTCAGCGGCAGCCAGCCGGCGGGGCCCGCGACGACCGTCCACCACCCTTCGGTGATCCCGGCCGTCTCCAGGACCAGCCGGCTCACCAGCAGGCCGGCGACGAGGAAACCGTAGGGGGACAGGGTCCGGGCGACGGACTCGCGCGGGCTTCCGCCGTTCCGCTCGCGGAGCAGGGAGACCAGCAGCAGGACGGCCATGGTGACGAGTCCGCCGAGGACGCCGGCCAGCGGAACGCCGATGAAGGTGTTGACGGCCCAGACGGTGGCCCAGAGCGCGATCACGGCCACGGCCAGATCGCCGGAGGCGGCCAGGGCCCGGCGCGCGCCGAGCGCGACGACCAGGGCGGCGGCTCCGCAGATGAGGAAGACGGGCGCGGACAGCAGGGCGGAGTCGATGCCGAGCCGCTGGAAGTCGACGTCGCCGAGTTCCGCCGCGACCAGGCTGCCCGGCGCCAGGGAGCCCCAGGGGACGGTGACCAGTCCGAGCAGGCCGATCACGGCGGCCCTGGCCGGGGGCAGGCCCAGTTGGCGCAGAAGCGGGATGGCCACGATCACGCCGATGCCGAAGCCGGTGAGCGACTCGGCGAACGGGGTGACGCCCAGCATCACCAGCAGCACCGCGCGACCCGGGGAACTGCACGCGCTGCCGATCCACTCGCCCATGCGGGACTGGGCTCCGGTCCTGGTCATCAGCTCGCTGAGCAGGATGCCGCCGAAGAGGATCGCGGCGAGTTCGACGACGGTCGGCAGCATGTGCAGGTGGGCGTCGCCGAGCTCCGCCGGGGAGGTGCGGAAGGCGGTGGCGGTGAGGACCAGCGCGGTCGCGAGCGCCGCCAGGCTGGCGTAGAGGGCGCGCACGCCCAGGGCGAGGAGCACCAGCGTGACGAGGACGGGGAGGGTGGCGAGAGCAGCGTTCACGAGGTGACCTCTGGTGGTACCGAACGACCGGTGGTGAGCAGGGGAAACGTCGTCGATGACGGCCTGCGCGCGCGGGTTCCGCGCGGACAGGAGCGAGCAGCATGTACACCACAGGTACGAACGTTCAATACATATCCGCATAGTTGGTCACCTCGCCGCGGAAGGGGAAGGGGCCCGGGGCCGGTGGGTCCCGCCGTTCGGCGACACTGGTCCGCGTGATCCGTACCGACGTCCTCGACCGGCTCCCCGTCCGCACCGCGCTGCCCGCGCTCGTCTCCGCCCTGGAGGGGCCCGGCACCGCCGTGCTCTGCGCGCCGCCCGGTACGGGCAAGACGACGCTGGTCCCGCTGGCCCTGGCCGGGCTCGCGCCGGTGCCGGGGCCCGTCCGGCGGGTCCTGGTGGCCGAGCCGCGGCGGATCGCCGCGCGGGCGGCGGCCCGGCGCATGGCGTGGCTGCTGGGCGAGGACGTCGGGGAGCGCGTCGGGTTCACCGTGCGCGGCGAGCGGAGGGCCGGTCCCGCGACCGTCGTGGAGGTGGTCACCACCGGGGTGCTGCTGCAGCGGCTCCAGCGTGATCCGGAGCTGTCCGGCGTCGACGCCGTGGTGCTCGACGAGTGCCACGAACGGCATCTGGACGCCGACACCGCGGCCGCCTTCCTCCTCGACGTACGGGCCGCGCTGCGGCCGGAGCTCCGGCTGGTCGCCGCCTCCGCCACGACCGACGCCGAGGGGTGGGCGCGGCTGCTCGGGGGCGCGCCGGTCGTCACGGCGGAGGGCGTGTCGCACCCGGTCGAGACGGTGTGGGCCCCGCCGGAGCGGGCGGTCCGGCCGCCGCACGGCCTGCGGGTGGATCCCGTGCTGCTGGAGCACGTGGCCGGCGTGGTGCGGCGGGCGCTGCGGGAGCGGGAGGGCGATGTGCTGTGCTTCCTGCCGGGCGTCGGCGAGATCGGCCGGGTGGCCGGGCTGCTGGGCGGTCCGGCGGCGCTCGGGGCCGAGGTGCTCCAGGTGCACGGCCGGGCGCCGGCCGCCGTGCAGGAGGCGGCCCTCGCGGGTGGCTCGGGCACGCGCCGGGTGGTGCTGGCGACGGCGGTGGCGGAGTCGAGCCTGACCGTTCCGGGCGTCCGGGTGGTGGTGGACGCCGGGC
This sequence comes from Streptomyces sp. I05A-00742, assembly GCF_013055795.1. GTDB lineage: Bacteria > Actinomycetota > Actinomycetes > Streptomycetales > Streptomycetaceae > Streptomyces. The sequence goes on along the minus strand of NZ_JABETO010000019.1, from coordinate 413 downwards.
TGGCCCGGGAGCCGCGGACGGACCACGCCCGCGGGCTGAGCGCGCTGACCACCGTACGGGCGTCCCGGGCCGCCGCCCGGCAGCGTGCGGGGCGCGCCGGGCGTGAGGCGCCCGGCGCGGTGTACCGCTGCTGGGCGGAGGCCGACGAGGCGCGGCTGCCCGCCTTCCCCTCCCCGGAGATCACGGTCGCGGACCTGACGGCGTTCGCCCTCCAGGCGGCCTGCTGGGGCGATCCGGACGCGAGCGGGCTGGCGCTGCTGGACGCGCCGCCGTCCGGCGCGCTGGCCGCCGCGCGCGCCGTGCTGACGGCCACGGGCGCCGTCGGCGAGGACGGCCGTCCCACCGGGCGCGGCCGCCGGATGGCCCGGCTGGGGGTGCACCCGCGGCTGGCCCGGGCCCTGCTGGACGGCGCG
>NZ_JABETO010000018.1 GCF_013055795.1 Streptomyces sp. I05A-00742 | reverse complement strand
GGCCGCGCCGCCACCGCCGTACGGTCCGCCGCCCGGTGCGTACGCGCAGGCGCCCGGCGGGTACGGTCCACCGCCCGGCGCCCCGCCCGCCCCTCCCGCGCCACCGGCCGCGCCCGGGCCCGGCGCCCTGTTCCTGCGGCGCGTGTTCACCGGTGACTGGGCGGGTTCGGCGCTGGCGGCGCTGTGGCCGGTGGTCCTGCTGGTCGGCCTGGCGGTCGCGCTCGCGTCGCCCTCCTGGGACTCGGACGACGACCTCTCCTGGTCCACCCGGTTCAAGTTGGTGATCGCCGGCCTGCTCCAGGGCCTGGGCGGTACCGCGGACTTCTCGGCCCGGAGCGAGTTCGGGGCGAGGGAGGCCGGCGGATCCATATCCTTCTGGCTGCTCGGCATGACCGCCCTGTGGATCCTCGCGGTGATCCTGGGCGCCCGGTGGCTGCGCCGCGCCCGCCCGGCCGGCGCCGGCTTCGACGCCGCCCCGCGGATCGGCCTGCTGACTGGCGCCGTGGTCCTGGTACTGGGGCTGTACGGGCAACCGGAGGCGGACGAGGTCGAGTTCTCGACCACGCCCGTACTGGCCGCCCTCTTCACCTTCGCGCTCACCGCGCTGCTGAGCGCCGTGGTCCTGGGCAGGGACGCCCTCCTCACCCGGATCGGCCCCGGCGCACAGATGGCCGCACGGGCGTGCGGTACCGCCCTGCGCGCCCTCGCGCTCGTGGTGGGACTGTGGACCGCCGTCCTCTTCGTCGTGGTCCTCTACCAGATCGACAAGGAGAACGGGAACGGCTGGTCGGTGCTGGGCGCCCTGGTGTTCCTCACCAACGGCGCGCTCCTGGCCCTCGGCATCTCGTGGGGCGCCGATGTGCGCGGCTCCACCGGAGGACGGCTGGGCGGCGACTCGGAGGACTTCGGCTGGTTCGCGAACGACTCCTACGGTTCGTCGAGGGGGAGCTTCGGCCGCAGCGCCGACTTCGGCCTCTCCGAGGCCGGTGACCAGTGGGGCGGCTGGGCCCAGACGGGCATCGTGGTCATGGGCGTCCTCTGTGCCCTCTCCCTGACCCTGATGGTGGTGCGCCGCGCCCGGGCCGGCCGCAAGGAGCAGGTGTTGTCCGGGGTGTTCTTCCTGGCAGCTGTCTGGCTGACGGCGCTCGTCGCCGGGATCTCGACCGAGCTGAAGGGCACCTCCTCCGGCATCGTCGATGGACGCATCGCCAACACCGAGGTGGGCGTCAACGGTGGCGAACTGCTCCTCTTCGGGATCCTGTGGACCGCCGGCGCGGTGCTGCTGGCGGTGCTCATCACGAACGGCCGGAACAGGGGAGGGGCGGTTCCGGGGCCGTACGGGCCCCCCGGCGCGCCGCCGATGCCGTACTACACGCCGCCCGCGCCGCCGATGGGCGCCCCCACGCACACCCCCGCGCCCCCGAACTCCCCCGTGCCTCCGCCCGTCGCGCCGGCCCCGGCACAGCCCCCGGCGTCTCCCGCCGCCCCGCCCGCCGAGCCGCCCACGGCCGTCGACCCCACCCCGTCCGACCGGCCTGCCCCGCCCGCCGACCCCAAGGGCCCGGCCGCCTCCGTCGTGGCGCCCCCGGCGCCGCGGCGCGGCAGGTTCCTGCGGTGGACCGCCGTCGGGGCGGCCGCGTTCGTGGTGGGCGGCGTGGCCGCGGCCGGTGTGCTGCTGGTGCACAAGGACGGCAAGGGCGACGCGAAGGACGGCCGCGACAACCACGCGGCGCGGCAGTCCACGCACCGGACGCACGGGCCCGACGCTCCGGCGCCCCTCGCGTCGGGCGCCGCGGCCCCGGCGACGCCGTCCCCCGCGGACTCCGCGTCCCCGGCGGACCCCGCCTCCCCGTCCGCCCCCACGCCGCCCCCGGCGTCCGCCCCTTCGGGCTCCCCCGGCACCGGCACCTACCGGACCGCCGCCCCCGACGCGCACGAGAGGGCGACGACGCCGACGGGCGACGCACCGAAGTACTACGAGCGGGTCAGCGCGTCCGAGGGCTTCACGCTCGCCGTCCCCGAGGGCTGGCGGCGCGAGGACAAGGGCAGCGGCCAGATCGACTGGCACGGCCCCACCGGACCCGAGCACCTGCGCGTCGGGATCGTGAAGAAGACGGACCAGGCGGCGTACGAGCACTTCCAGGAACTGGAGAAGACCGTCGGCAGGGAGGACGGTTACCAGCGGCTCCAGATGGTCCGCAACACCTTCAAGGGGCGCCCCGGCGCGCTGTGGGAGTGGACCTGGAACGACGACGGCCGCACCATGCACGCCGTCAACCAGGCGTACGTGGACGAGTCGGGGACCGAGTACGCGATCCTCTTCCAGGGCCGCGACGGCATGGGCGACCCCGGAACGTGGCACCGGACCTTCGACACCGCGCTCGACCACTGGTCGGCGGGAAAGGGCTGACGCGAGGCCCGGGCGGGACGGCCGGCTCCGTCCCGCCCGCCCCCCGAACCGCGGACTCACCGCCGGGCGTCCGGCCCACCGGCCACCCGGCGGCGTCCGGCTCATAGACTCGTCGGAGACCTGCACTTCCCCCACCGCAGCCCCGAACGGGAGAGCCGACGTGACCGACGCCCCTGCCGAACACACCGCCGATGTGATCGTGGTCGGGGCCGGTCCCGCCGGCTCCGCCACGGCCTACCACCTCGCCAGGACCGGCCTCGACGTCCTCCTCCTGGAGAAGACGGCCTTCCCGCGCGAGAAGGTCTGCGGCGACGGCCTCACCCCGCGCGCCACCAAGCAGCTCATCGCGATGGGCATCGACATCTCGGAAGAGGCCGGCTGGCTGCGCAACAAGGGCCTGCGCATCATCGCGGGCGGCAACCGCCTCCAGCTCGACTGGCCGGATCTGGCCTCGTTCCCCGACTACGGACTCGTGCGCAAGCGCGACGACTTCGACGAGCAGCTCGCCCGGCAGGCCGTCAAGGCCGGTGCCCGGCTGTACGAGCGCTGCAACGTCGGCGCCCCGGTCATCGACGGACGCACCGGCCGCGTCACCGGGGTGGAGGCCAAACTGGGCGAGGAGAAGGAGCCGGTCACCTTCCACGCCCCGCTCGTCGTCGCCGCCGACGGCAACTCGACCCGGCTCTCCGTCGCCCTCGGCCTGCACCGCCGCGACGACCGGCCCATGGGCGTGGCCGTCCGCACCTACTTCACCTCCCCGCGCCACGACGACGACTACCTGGAGTCGTGGCTGGAACTGTGGGACCGGCGGGGCGCCCAGGACCGGCTGCTGCCCGGATACGGCTGGATCTTCGGCATGGGCGACGGCACCAGCAACGTCGGCCTCGGCGTCCTCAACACCTCCTCCTCCTTCAAGGAGCTGGACTGGCGCGAGGTCCTCAAGGCCTGGTGCGCCTCCATGCCCGAGGACTGGGGCTACACCCCCGAGAACATGACGGGCCCGATCCGCGGCGCCGCGCTCCCCATGGCCTTCAACCGCCAGCCCCACTACACCCGCGGTCTGCTGCTCGTCGGCGACGCGGGTGGCCTGGTGAACCCGTTCAACGGCGAGGGCATCGCCTACGCCATGGAATCCGGCCAGATCGCCGCCGAGGTCATCGTCCAGGCCCTCGGCCGGGCCACCCCCGAGCAGCGCGAACTCGCCCTGCGCCGCTACCCGAAGGTCCTCAAGGACACCTACGGCGGCTACTACACGCTCGGGCGCGCCTTCGTGAAGCTCATCGGCAACCCGAAGGTCATGAAGTTGGCCACTGAACGCGGCCTGACCCACCCGATGTTGATGAAATTCACACTCAAGCTGCTGGCGAACCTCACCGATCCGACCGGTGGTGACGCCATGGACCGGGTCATCAACGGCCTGAGCAGCATCGCTCCCAAGGCCTGACATCGGCCGTAGACGTTCAGAATGTGGCGTTCCGGCCCCGGAACCTCCGCCTCCCCAGGGTCCGGGACGCCCCGTTCCGCAGGTATTAACCCGTCCGATACAGGTATTTCCCAACAGGTATTGACAATTGGTCACAGCAGCCAAGTAGGGTCATACGTGCTTGCTGAAACAGAAGTTGTGGCTGTCCTTGAGGGAAAGGCTCGACTGCATGTCGCTCCGGAGCGGTGGCGAGGACCAGTTAGCGCATGAGCAGTTAGCGCTCAATCAACAGGAGTTCGCGCGTCAGGCGGTGACGTTCGAGGACGCGCGGCTGAACACCGCGTTCACCATGCGGCTGCGGGAGCTGGTCGAGTTCGCCGCCCCCCGCCCGGAGGACGTCTGTCTGGAGGTCGCCTGCGGCACGGGTCTCGTGTCGAGGGAGCTCGCCGGACACGTCCGGCATGTGACGGCGCTGGACGCCACGCCCGAGATGCTCGCCACGGGCAAACGACAGGCGGACGCCGAGGGCCTGCACCGGATCGTATTCCAGCAGGGCGACGCCGCCCGGCTGCCTTTTCTCGACGACTCGTTCTCCCTGGTCCTCACCCGGTTCTCGCTCCACCACGTGGCCTCGCCCGAGGCCGTCGTCCGGGAACTCGTACGGGTCTGCCGCCCGGGCGGACGCATCCTCGTCGCCGACATGGTCCGCCGGCCCGAACTGGGCGGCGACCCCGACCGGATCGAGCGGCTGCGCGACCCCTCGCACGGCACCATGCTCACGGTCGACCGGATCACCGAGCTGCTGGCGGACGCCGGCGCCCGCATCACCGCCTCCGAAGTCATCGACGTACAGCGCCCGTTGGCGCCCTGGCTGGAACAGGCCGGTACGCCGGAGGAGACCGCCCGGCAGATCGAACGGGAGCTGTCCGAGGAACTGGACGGCGGCCCGGTGTCCGGAATGCGCCCCGTCACTCTTGACGGCAGGTTGAACTACACCCAGAGCTGGGCGCAGCTCATCGCGATTCCTGACTGACCATCAGCTCGCCGTATCGACCGACGTTCGAACGGAACGCGCTCCACATGAACCCAGACCCGGCGGACCCCCGCCGGTGCTGCATGCCGCCCGGATGGTCCGGGCGGGACGGGGGAGTCAGCACAGTGCCGCAGACAGACATAGACATCGTGCCCGTGTACACCGGTACCACGCCGTTCGGTACCTGCTACCAGCAGTGCGTCGCGAACCTCGCCGCGTGGCACGGGCTTCCGGACGCCGAGGACGTGCTCGTCACGACCTGGGGGTTCGGCTGGGACGGCGGAAGCGTCCTGCGCGGGAGCGACCGCTGGGTGACGGCGGCGGCGGGCCTGTACGGAATGCCGCTCCAGGAACGGCGGTTGGGCTCCGCGGAGGAGCTGCTCGCCGTCGAAACCGCCGAGGTGGCCGCGGGCCGGCCCCTGGCCGCGGCCGTCGACGCCTACTGGCTGCCCTCCGAATACGAGGGCGTGGAACACATCGCGCACTGCGTCCTGGTCTCCGGCCGGGACGAGCACGGGGTCACCGTCATCGACCCCATGAACCACCCGGAACCCGCCCGTTACGGCGAGGAGCGCTGGCGGACGCTGCGCTCGGCCGATGCGGCCGACGGGTTCCGCACCTTCCTGCTGGCCGCCGGCCCCACCCGCAAGCCCTCCGCCCAGGACCTGGTGCGAGCGGTGCACGCGGACCGGCGGGACCACCGCGAGAGCGACGCCACCGCTCTCGCCGGCTACATCGAGGCGTGTGACACCGGCGGGCCCGGCACCATCGACGTGAGCGGCGTCGCCGCCGAGCGGCACTTCCTCGGCAGGCTGTTCCGTCATCTCGCGGACGTCGAGCCCGAGTTGGAGCCGCTGGCCGCCGAGGCCGCGTCCCTCACCCGGCGCTGGTACCTCGTCCACACGCTGTCCCGCGAGTCCGGCGGTTCGCCGGAGGGCCTGCGGCGCCTCGTCCGCATGCTGCGCGACCTGCAGAGCCGCGAGGAGCGGCTGGCGGTGCTCGTCGACGAAGCCGTCGCCGCCATGGTCGCGTAACGCCCGTCTCTTCCCTTTCTCTTCTCTCTTCTCTCCCACCTCTACTTCACCGTACTCGCGTATCAGCACTCTCTGTATGGCTAGGAGTACTTCCCGTGCACGCTCGCGCAACATCCTGCGAACCAGCCGTCCGTGAGGCGCTCGCCCAGCACTCCGACCTCGGTGCCGCCGCGCACGAACTGCCCGCGGACGGCGACCTGTACGCCGCCGGGCTGACCTCGCTCGCCTCGGTCCGGGTCATGCTCGCGCTGGAGGAGCGGCTCTCGGTCGAGATCCCCGAGGAGCGCATCGGCCGCGCCCTGTTCACCTCCATCGCCCACCTGTCCGGCGTCCTCGCCGAGCTGACCGGCGACCGGGAGCAGGCCGTGGGGGCCGGCCGATGACCGCCACGACGGAGCCCGTCCTTCTGACGGACAGTCAAGCTCTGGACGCTGCGGCGGAGGTGAGCCGCATCGCGGCCGAGCACGCCGCGGCCACCGACCGCGACGCCGTCTTCCCGGCGGCCGGCGTCGCCGCGCTCCGCGACCGCGGACTGCTGTCCGCGGCCGTCCCCAAGGAGTACGGTGGCCACGGTCTCGGGCCGCAGACCCTGACCCGGATCGGCGCCCGGCTCGGCGGCGGCTGCGCCGCGACCGCGATGGTCTGGGCGATGCACCAGCTCCAGGTCGCCTGTCTGGCCCGGGGGGCCGCCGCCTCGCCCGCCGTCGCCGAGGCCCTGACCGACATCGCCGAGCGGCAGCTGCTGATCGCCTCGATCACCTCCGAGGTGGGCGTCGGCGGCGACATGCGGCGCAGCGTCGCCGCCGTGGAGCCGGCGGGGGAGGGCACGGTCCGGCTGGCCAAGAAGGCCACCACCGTCTCGTACGGCGAGCATGCCGACGGCTTCCTCGTCACCGCCCGCTCGGGCCCCGACGCGGCGCCGACCGACCAGGTCGCGGTGCTCGTCATGGCCGATCACGCCGAGCTGGAGCGGACCGGGGACTGGAACCCGCTGGGCATGCGCGGCACGTGCAGCCCGCCCTTCACCATCGACGCGACCGTGCCCGCCGCCATGGTCCTGCCCGAGCCGTTCGGCGAGACCGCCACCCGCTGCATGGTCCCGCTCTCGCACCTGCTGTGGGCGGGCGTGTGGACGGGCGTCGCCGCGGACGCGGTGCGCCGCGCGGTCGCGTACTCGAAGATCCGGATGCGCGCCCAGCTGAAGGCCGGGCGCACCGCGGACGACCCGCGGCTGGGCCGGGCCTACGCCGACCTGCGGGTGCTCCAGGACACGGTGCGGCGGTTCGCCGACGACTACGCCGTGTGGGACGCCGCGCAGGACGCCGACACCACCGCGATGACCGTCCGGGCCAACGCGCTGAAGACCGGTGTGTCGGTGGACGCGGTACGGGTCGTCGAACAGGCCCTGGAGATCTGCGGGATGGCCGGGTACAGCGAGTCGGGCCCGTACTCCGTCGCCCGGCACCTGCGGGACCTCTACTCCGCCCGCCTGATGATCGCCAACGGCCGCCTTGAGCTGGCCAATTCGGAACTGCTGCTTCTCACGGGGGACCTGATACAGGAATGACCAGCAACGACACCACGGCGGCCCGCGCTGCCGACGACCTGACGGCCGGGGGCTGGGCCCTGCCCGCCGGCGCGGTGGGGACCCACCGCTTCACACCGAAGTTCGAGGCGGTGATCGCCGGCCTCCAGGCCCGGCTGACCGCCCTGGGCGGCACCGAGGGGCCGGTCTGGCACCCGCCGGTGCTCTCCCGCTCCCTGATCGACCGCGCCGAGTACGCCGAGTCGTTCCCGCACCTGCTGGGTTCGGTGAACGCCATGGAGGAGGACGCCGACGGCGTCGTCCTGGCGCCCGCCGCCTGCTACCCGGTCTACACCGGGCTCGCGGACGGCACGGTCGAGGAGCAGGCCCACTTCGACGTGGCCGGCTACTGCTACCGGCACGAGGCCACCAGCGAGCTGGGCCGCTTCCGCTCCTTCCGGATGCGCGAGTTCGTGACGGTCGGCGCGGACGAGCCCGTGACCGCCTGGCGGGACGGCTGGATCGAGCGCGCCGGGAAGCTCTTCGCCGAGCTCGGCGTGGCCGTCGACATCGTGTCGGCCACCGACCCGTTCTTCGGCCCCGGCGGGCGCTTCATGCGCGCCAGCCAGCTGGAGCAGGACCTCAAGTTCGAGTTCGTGGCCAAGGTGTCCCCCGAGGACCCCGGCACGGCCATCGCCTCCGCCAACTGCCACAAGGACCACCTGGGCGCGCGGTTCGCGGTCCGGCTGCCCGGCGGCGACACCGCGCACAGCGCCTGCGCCGCCTTCGGCCTGGAGCGCATCGCGCTCGCCCTGATCAACGCCCACGGCGACGACCTCAACGACTGGCCCGCGCTCGCCGCGGCCCTGCCCACCCCCGGGAGCCCGGCATGACGAACGTCTCGCACCACCTGGTCACCGGCGCCACCGGATTCGTCGGCGGCGCGCTGGTCCTCGAACTCCTCGCCCGCACCGACGCCGAGATCCACTGCGTCGTCCGGCCGCGCAAGGACCTCTCCGCCGAGGAGCGGCTGCGCGCCGCGCTGACCACGGCGGCAGCCTCGTACGGGATCACGGACCTCGACGAGGCCATCGCCACCCGCTGCCACCCGGTGGCCGGCGACCTGACCGCCGAGGCGTGCGGCGTCGACACGGCCGCGCTGCCCGAGGTCGAGCAGGTCTGGCACGTCGCCGCCTCGCTCGCCTACGAGGAGCACCGCCGCGAGGAGATCCTCCGCGACAACCTCGGCGGCACCCAGCACGTCCTGGAGCTGGCCCGGGCGCTGAAGGCGCCGACGTTCAACTACGTCTCGACGGCCTATGTGGCCGGCGACCGCACCGGCTTCATCCCGGCCGAGCGGGTCGGCGACGGCGTGGTCAGCAACAACGCCTACGAGCACAGCAAGATCCAGGCCGAACGGGCCGTCTACGCGGCCGGGTTCGAGCGCACCCGCATCTTCCGCCCCAGCATCGTCATCGGCCACAGCCGTACCTTCGCGGCGACCAGCTTCACCGGCCTCTACGGCTTTGTGAAGGGCCTCCAGAAGGCCCGCTCGGAGGTCCGCCGCAGCCTCGGCGACATGCTCGTCTTCCGCTCGCTGCGGCTCCGCGCCACCGAGGACGCGCTGGTCAACTTCATCCCCGTCGACCTCGTCGTCTCGGCGGCCGTCGGCGTGGCCCTGGAGGACGGGCCCTCCGACGTCTACCACCTGGCCAACACCGAGCAGCCGTCCGTCGGCGACACCCTGGCGGAGCTCTGCGACCAGCTCGCCATCAAGCACCCGGTCTACGTCGACAGCACGGACGAGTTCACGCTCATCGACGAACGGGTCGACGAGCGCGTCGAGTTCTACCGCTCGTACGTCAACGGCACCAAGGAATTCGACGTCGCGAACGTCCAGAAGCTGCTGGGCGAGAACGCCCTCAGCCACCCGCTCCCGCGCGAGCACGTCGCCGAGTTCATCGCCTGGTACCTGGAGCACCACCGCGCACGGAAGGGAAGCAACGCGTGAAGCGCGAAGGCATCGAGTCCTGGGACCTCGCCTACGACGGCAAGCAGGACCTGCACGAGACCGAGGACGGCTGCCGGCTGTACTACGAGATGCGCGGCGAGAGCGGCCCTGTGGTCACGTTCGTCTCCACCATCTACGTGGTCAGCACCGCGTGGCGGAACTTCACCGGTGAGCTCGCCAAGGACCACCGGCTGCTCACCTACGACCTGCGCAACCAGGGCGCGTCCGAGAGCAAGCCGGCCGACTTCGCCCGGCACTCCGACGACCTCCTGTCGCTGCTGGACGGGGTCGGGGTCGAGAAGACGTACCTTGTCGGCACCTCCATCTCCACGCTGATCTGCCGCGACTTCGCCGTCGCCCACCCCGACCGGGTGGCCGGCCTGGTGCTCGTCGGACCGCCGCTCAGCCCGCACGGCTCGTCCCGCCGCCGCCGGATCGCCAAGTCCTGGCTGGGAGCCCTGGAGTCGGGCGGCCCGCGCGCCCTGTTCGACCTCATCTACCCGCTGGTCTTCGGCGACAAGGCCATCGCCGAGGGCGGCTCCGGCGCCTACCTCGCCCTCCGCGAGCGCTTCCTCGCCATGAACTCCACCTCCCAGCTCGCCGCCAACCTGCGCGAGGCGCTGGAGGCGGACGACAAGGTGGAGCTCCTGGAGCAGATCGCTGCGCCCACGCTGCTGCTCAGCGGCGACGACGACTTCTCCACCACGGAGTCGACCCTGCGCGGGGTTGCCGGGCTGCTGAAGAGCGCCGCCGTCGAGATGATCGACGAGTGCGGCCACCTGCCGTACTTCGAACGGCCCGCCGAGTTCCAGGACGCGGTCGCCCGCTTCGTGGCCTCCGTCGAGGGCGGCGGCTTCCCGTCGTCGTTCGTGCCGCGGACGGCGGGAGCGCTCGCGTGACGGACGACATCCTGAAGCGGCTGATCTCCCTGCTGGAGCGGATCGCCGTCGCCGAGCTGGACGGCCCTGTCACGGAGACCGGGCCCGGGTCGCTGCGGAACCTCGGGCTGACGTCGGTGCGGCTGATGGAGTTCCTGGTCGCGGTCGAGGACGAGTTCGATCTGATCTGGGACGACGACGTGGAGGAGTCGGTGATCGGGTCGCTGGACGGGATGGCCCGGCACATCGCCGAGGAGACGGGGGCGCGGACGCGCTGAGTCTGCTCTTTCCCCAGCCCCGCCCCTTCCCGTAACCGGGGGCAGGCCCCCGATCAGCCCGTCCGGCGTTTGAGGACGCGCGCCGCAGGCGCGCTCGCCGGGGGCGCGGGGCACTCCCCGCAGAAACGGTGAAAGGGCGGGGCCGGGGCGCCCCCAACTCCCCCACAGCAACGTTCACTCAAGGACACAGGTGGACCCAATGACCGCAGAGACGACAAAAGCCAAGCGCGAGCGCCCCTCCTTCCTCACCGACTACGCCCCCACCCGCTACCGCAAACGCCTCACCCCCTTCTCCCGAGTCCCCATCACCGGCCGCATCGGCGAGGTCTGGCACCTCGCCGCCCAGCGCCACCCCCGCAACCCGGTCATCGTCGACCGCGCCCCGGACGTCCACCGCGAGGGCCCCCTGGAGCGCAGCTACCTCCAGTGGGCCGCGCTCGTCGACGACCTGGCGTCCCGGCTGCACGCACTGGGCGTACGGGAGTGGGACCGCGTCGCCGTGGTCAAGCGCAACCACCTCGACGTGGCGCTGCTCGCCTCCGCCGCGGCGCGGATCGGCGCCGTGCCCGCGCTGATCACCGACCACCACGACGCCCGCACGCTCGCGGTGATGCTCGGCCGGCTGGAGAAGCCGTTCCTGATCACGGACCGGCAGGCGCTGGAGCGGATGGGTCTCGACAAGGAGACCGTCGCCGAGCTGACCGAGAAGACGGCCGTCGTGGACGACGCGCCGGAGGACCGCCCGGACGTCGTCTCGTTCGACGGGCTGCGCGGCGGCCCGGTCGTCGAGCCCCGGCTGCGGGCCTACGACGAGCCCATGGTCATCACCCACACCTCGGGCACCACCGGCGTCCCCAAGCTGGTGCTGCACTCGGCCGAGTCGCTGTACTCGCTGGGCCTGGTCGAGGCCGAGCGCTGGCCGTTCTTCCGGCTGCGGGACGACGACACGGTCGCCTTCTGCGAGCCGTACTCGCACCAGCGGATCATCACCGGTCTGCTGCCGCTGGCGACGGTCGCGCCGAAGCTCATCATGATGTCGGACCCGCTCTCGCCGGTCGTCCGCGAACTGCTCGTCGAGCACAAGCCGACCCTCGTCGAGACGCTGCCCAACGCCTTCCTCGCCTGGGAGGAACTGGCGCAGGACCCGGCGAAGCCGTTCCAGAACGTCCGGGTCTTCGTCAACTCCTTCGACGCCATCCACACCCGCACCGTGCGCACCTTCCTCGCCGCCACCGAGCGGAAGCTGCCGGTCTGGGTGCAGTCCTGGAGCCAGACCGAGGCCGGCGCGGTGGCCATCCGCCCGTATGTACGCGGCTCGGTCAAGCGGCGCGGCCACCGGCCGCCGCCCACCCAGGTCCTGGGCTGGCCGGTGCCCGGCTTCGGCAAGGTGCGCGCCGTCGACCCCGACACCGGCACCCCGGTGCGGCGCGGCGAGGTCGGCCTGATCCAGTTCTCCGCGCCGGGCCGCTGCCTCACCTACGTCGGCGAGAAGGAGCGGCACGACCTCAAGCGCGAGGGCAACTGGTGGAATCTCGGCGACATGGCGGTCATCAACCGCATCGGCGCCGTCCGGCTCATCGACCGCGAGGTCGACCGGATCCCCGGCGCCAGCGCCCTGGAGATCGAGGACGTGCTGCTGGACCGGCTGCCCCGCACCACCGAGGTCATCGTCCTGGCCGTCGCGGGCGGGAAGCCGCAGCCCGTCTACAGCTCCCAGTTCGACCAGCCGGTGACCGAGGCGCAGTGGCGCGCGGCCACCGCGGACCTGCCGGAGATGGCCGAGCCCATCCACATCCGGTGGGACGAGTTCCCCCGTACCGCCACGTGGAAGGTGCGCCGCGTCATGCTCCGCGAGCAGCTGCTCAAGGACGCCGACGGCATCGGTTACGGCACCTGGACGTAGCGGCCACGTCAACCGGCCGCGAGGGCGCGGTGCGCGGGGGACTCCTCCGGGCGGCTCCCGCGCACCGTGCCGTCCGGCCGGCCGACCAGCTGAGAGGAAAGATGACAACCGAGACCGAGAGCGGTACGCCGTCCGGATCCCCGGAGGCCGGCCACCCCCGCAGATGGCTGATCGTCGGCGCGATGTCGCTGTGCATGTTCATCGCCGTCATGGACAACACCGTCCTGACCGTGGCGCTGGCGTCCATCCAGAAGGACCTGGACGCGTCCAACGCCTCGCTCCAGTGGTCGATGGACGCCTATACGCTCACCTTCGCCGCGCTGCTGCTCACCGCCGGACTGCTCGGCGACCGCTACGGGCGGCGCAAGGTGCTGGTCGCGGGGCTGGTGTTCTTCGCCCTGGTCTCCGCCGCCGGCGCGTGGTCCGGGAGCGCGGGTCAACTCATCGGCTGGCGCGCCGCGATGGGCGTGGGCGCCGCGGTGGTGCCCGGCTGCACCATGGCCGTGATCACCACCGCCGTACCGAAGCACGAGCGGGCCAAGGCGATCGGCCTCTGGTCGGCGGCGGCCGGCGTCGGCATCGCGGCCGGACCGATCATCGGCGGCGCGCTGCTCGAACACTTCTGGTGGGGCTCCGCCCTGCTGGTCAACGTGCCGTTCGTGCTGGTGGCGATCGGCCTGATCGTCTTCTGCGTGCCGGAGAACCGCGGCGCCCGCACGGCCCGGATCGACATCCCCGGCGTCCTGCTCTCCACCGCGGCCACCGGAGCCCTGGTCTTCGGCATCATCGAGGGCGGCGAACGCTCCACCCTCGCCGAGCCGGTCGTCTGGGTGCCGCTGGTCGCCAGCGTCGTCCTCTACGTCGTCCTGGCCAAGGTCGAAGGGCGGGCCGTCACCCCGGCGGTGGACCTCGGCCTGCTGCGCAACCGGCGGTTCGCGGCCGGTTCCGGAGCGCTCGCGGTGATCTTCTTCACCGCGATGGGCGCCAGCTTCGTCGTCGTCTTCTACCTCCAGATCCTGCGCGGCTACAGCCCGTTGGACTCCGGTCTGCTGATGCTGCCGCTCGCCGTCGGCTCGATGATCAGTGCCGGGGTCAGCGACGGCCTCGTCAAACGGATCGGCGCCGCCTCCGCCATCTCGGCGGGCGCGGTGCTGATGTCCGCCGGGCTGGGGCTCATCGGCCTGCTCGGCGCGTCGACGCCCATCTGGCGGTTCGGCGCGGCCCAGTTCGTCGGCGGTCTCGGCTTCGGCCTCGCGTTCTCCGCGGCGATGGCCGCGACCGTCGCCATGGTCCCCGAGGAGAAGGCGGGCGCCGGCAGCGCCCTCGCCAACACCGCGCGGCACGTCGGCAGCGCGCTGGGCATCGCCGTGCTCGGCGCGGTCCTCGGCGCGGTGTACCGCAACAAGCTGGGCGATGCCACCGACCCGCTGCCCGCCTCCCTGCGCGACCAGGCCGGCGACTCCCTCGGCAGCACGGCCGGGGCGCTGCAGGAGGTGACCCAGCGGGCGGGCGAGCTCCAGGGCGCCAGGGACGCGGCGTCGCAGGCGGAGCTCAAGGAGCTGCTGCCCGCCGTCCGGTCGGCCCGGTCCATCCTCGACCAGGCGTCCGACGCGTTCCTGTCCGCCCTCCAGAACACCATGTGGCTGACCGCCGGAATCGGCCTGCTCTCCGCCGTCCTCGCGCTGTTGTGGCTGCGCGGCGGCACGGAGAGCGGCGGCGGCCCGGCCGACGCCGGACGGCCGACGAAGGCCACGGAGGCCGAGGACAGCCCGGCTGTTTGAACCGGGGCCGGGGGCGATCCCGGCCGTCTGAACCCGGGCCGGGGACGAACCCGGCCGTCCGGGTGGGCGGCCGGGGTCACTTCCGGCCGTCCGGACCGGGGCGCCGGGGATGACCCTCCGGCCGTCCCGGCCGGGGCGGGGGACACCCTTCCGCCGTCCGGACCGGGGCCGGGGGACACCCTTCGGCCGTCCGGACCGGGGCGCCAGGGATGACCCTTCGGCCGTCCGGAACAGGGCCGGGGGACACCCTCGGCCGCCCGCATTGCCCCCACCGACAGTCCCTGCCCGGCGGGTCCGACGGACCCGCCGGGCGTACCCGAATGGAGCGCGTTTCGTGGCAGCCCGAGCGCCTCGTGCGCAGACCGACACCTTCGAGATATGCGTGGTGGGCGCGGGACCACGCGGCCTGTCCGTGCTGGAGCGGCTCTGCGCCAACGAGCGGGCCGCCCCCTCGCACCGCGCGGTGACCGTCCACCTGGCCGACCCGGCGCTGCCCGGCGCCGGCGCCGTCTGGCGCCCGGACCAGTCCCGGCACCTGCTGATGAACACCGTCGCCTCGCAGATCACCCTGTTCACCGACGACAGTTCGCGGATCGACGGCCCCGTCGAACCGGGGCCGACCCTCCACGAGTGGGCCCTGGGCGTCGTGGCGGCGGGGGCTTTGGACAAGAGCGCCCCCGAGGACGCGTGGGTGCTCCACGAGGCGCGTGCCCTCGGCCCCGACACGTACCCCACCCGTGCCTTCTACGGCCGCTACCTGCACGACTGCTTCCGGCGCGTCCTCTCCGGCGCCCCCGCCCACCTCACCGTGCGGGTGCACCGCTCGCGCGCCGTCGCGCTCACCGACACGACCGGCACCCCTGGCGGCCCGCAGAGCGTGCTGCTCGCCGACGGCACCCGGCTCGACGGCCTCGACGCGGTCGTCCTGGCCCAGGGCCACGTCCCCGCCCGGCTCACCGTCCCCGAGGCCCGCACCGCGAGCCTCGCCCGGCTGCACGGACTGACGTACCTCACCCCGGGCAACCCCGCCGACGCCGGCCTGGACACCGTCGCCCCCGATTCGGCCGTGCTGCTGCGCGGCCTGGGCCTCAACTTCTTCGACTACATGGCCCTGTTCACCACCGGACGCGGCGGCTCCTTCGTCCGCGACGCCGAAGGGCGTCTCACGTACCGGCCCTCCGGGCGCGAGCCGCGCCTGTACGCGTTCTCGCGGCGCGGCATCCCGTACCACGCGCGCGGGGAGAACCAGAAGGGCGCCTCGGGCCGTTACCTGCCCCGGCTGCTCACGCCGGAGCGCATCGACGCGCTGCGCGCCCGCGCCCGCACCGGTGAGCCGGTCCGCTTCACCGCCGACCTGTGGCCGCTGATCGCCGCCGAGGTGGAGAGCGTCTACTACGGCACCTTGCTGACCACCCTCGGCCGGGACACCGAGCGCGCCGCGTTCACCGAGCGGTACCTGACCGCGTCGGCCTCCGGCGAGCGCGAACAGCTCCTCGACACCTACGCCGTCCCCCCGCGCCGGCGCTGGGACTGGGAGCGGATCGCCGCGCCCCTCAAGGGCCGCGACTTCGCCGACCGCGACGAGTTCCGCCGCTGGCTGCTCGACCGGCTCGGCGCGGACGTCCGCGCGGCCCGCGAGGGCAACGTCGACGGGCCGCTCAAGGCCGCGCTGGACGTGCTGCGCGACCTCCGCAACGAGATCCGCCTCGCCGTCGACCACGCGGGACTGGACGGCGCCTCCCACCGCGACGAGCTGGAGCGCTGGTACACCCCCCTCAACGCCTTCCTCTCCATCGGCCCGCCCGCCTCCCGCATCGAGGAGATGGCCGCCCTCGTCGAGGCCGGCCTGCTGGAGGTGACCGGCCCCGGCACCGAAGTGCGCATCGACCCGGACGCCGGGGAGTTCACGGCCTCCTCGCCGCAGGTGCCCGGCCCGCCGCTGCGCGCCCGGGTGCTGATCGAGGCCCGGCTGCCCGAGCCCGACCTGCGCCGCACCGAGGACCCGCTGCTGAGGCACCTCCTCGACACCGGCCAGTGCGCGCCCCACCGTGTCCCGTCGGCCGACGGGCCGGACCACGAGACCGGCGGCCTCGCCGTCACCGAACGCCCCTACCGCCTGGTCGCCGCCGACGGCACCGCCCACCCGCGTCGCTTCGCCTACGGCGTGCCCACCGAGGGCGTCCACTGGGTCACCGCCGCCGGCACCCGCCCGGGCGTGGACTCGGTGACGCTCGCCGACTCCGACGCCATCGCGCGCTCGGCGCTCGCGCTGGGGCCGGCTCCGGTGGGGTCGGAGTCGGGGACGGGTCAGGGTCCGTCGGGGGTGGTGGGGGTGCTGGTCTAAGGGATGCTGGTCAGGTTGGGTTGACCGGCCGTCAACAGGACTGGTTCTGACGTTCGTTCGGGCCCGGCCGTGCGCTCCGGCCGGGCCCCTCACGCAAGGAGATGTGATGACCCCCCACGACCCCCTCCGGGACACCGGCCTGCTCTCGCCCGTCCGGGCCGGCACCCCCGTCGAGGAGGCCACCGGCGACGTCGCCTGGGTGCAGGCCATGCTCGACGCCGAGGCGGCGCTGGCCCGGGCCCAGGCGCGCCTCGGGACCGTGCCGGAAGAGGCGGCCCGGGTCATCACCGAGGCGGCCGACGCCGGACGGCTGGACGTCCGGGCGCTCGCGCTGGCCTCCCGCGAGACCGCCAACCCCGTCGTGGGCCTGGTCGCCGCCTTCACGGCGGTGGTCGCCGAACGGGACGCGGCGGCGGCCGAGTACGTCCACCGGGGCTCCACCAGCCAGGACGTCTTCGACACCGGCGCCCTGCTGGTCGCCGCGCGGGCCCTGCGGACGATCCACGGCGACCTGCTGCGCACGGCCGGGGCCCTCGCCCGGCTCGCGGCCGAGCACCGCGACACCCCGGCCGCCGCCCGTACCCTCGCCCTCCAGGCCGTCCCCACCACCTTCGGCCTCCGCGCCGCCGGCTGGCGGCAGCTCGTCCTGGACGCCGCGGCCCGGATCGCCCGGCTGCTGGACGGCGGTCTGCCGGTCGCGCTCGGCGGGGCCGCGGGGACGCTGGCGGGTTACCTCGAATACGCGCGCCTGGCGGGGGAGAAGGACCCGGACTCGTACGCCGAGCGCCTCGGCGCGCTCTTCGCCGAGGAGACCGGCCTCGGCCGTCCCGCCCTGCCGTGGCACGCGCTGCGCACGCCGATGGCCGACCTCGGCGCGGTCCTGGGGCTCACCGCCGGGGCGCTCGGCAAGTTCGCCGTCGACGTCCAGAACCTGACCAGGACGGAGGTTGGCGAGGTCGCCGAGCCGGCCGTGGCCGGGCGCGGCTCCTCCTCGGCGATGCCGCACAAGCGCAACCCGGTCCTCGCCACGATGATCCGCACCGCCGCCCTCCAGGTCCCGGCCCTCGCCACCGTCCTCACCCAGCAGCTCCTCGCCGAGGACGAGCGCTCGGCCGGCACCTGGCACGCCGAGTGGCTGCCCCTGCGCGAGTGCCTGCGCCTGGCCGGCGGCGCCGCCCACACCGCCGTCGAACTCGCCGAGGGCCTGGAGGTCCGCCCCGACCGGATGCTCGCCAACCTGCGGCTGACGGGCGGGCAGATGGTCTCCGAACGGGTCTCCGCCGTCCTCGCCCCTCGCCTGGGCAAGGTCGCCGCCAAGCGGCTCATGACCGAGCTGACCGGCGAGGCGGCCCGCACCGGCCGCCCGCTGAGCGAGGTGCTGGCGGACGACCCCCGGCTGACCGGGGTGCTGTCGCCGGCGGAGTGTGCCGAACTCTGCGACCCGGCACGGTACACGGGGAGCGCGGGTGCGCTGGTGGACCGGGCCCTGGCGGGGCCGGACGGGGAGCGGCCGGCCGGCTGATCCCTGTAGGGGGCACGTGGGGTGGCGCCGGGGCGGTACCCCCGAGAAGGGGTGGTGCGGGCTTCCGGGTTCAACCGGGGGTTACCCCCATACCGGGAGGGCGGTCACGGCCCATAGCCTCGTCGGGTACCTCCAACGATCCGCCCCACCCGAGAACGGTGAAGCCCATGCGCCGCCCCCGCCTCCGTCTGTTCGGTGTCACCCTTCTGACGACCGGAATCGCCGTCGGGGCGCTCAGCGCGTGCGACGGCCTGGGACCGAGCAAGACATACGAGGACGACGCCACCGTCTCCGAGAAGATCACCTCCGTGCGGTTGGAGGGCGACTCGGGCAGCATCACCCTGCGCGGCCGCAAGGACACCGCCAAGGTCGCCATGCACCGCACCATCAAGTACCGGGACGACCGCCCGGACGGGCCGACGCACCGGGTCGAGAACGGCGTCCTGGTGCTCCGCGACTGCGGCGACTCCTGCTCGGTCAACTACACGGTCGACCTGCCGGCCGGACTGCCCGTGAGCGGCGAGGTCACGAGCGGCCGCCTGAACCTCACGGACGTGGGCGCGGTCCATGTGAAGGCGACCTCGGGCGGGGTCGAGATGCGGGACGTCACAGGCCCGGTCGACGTCAAGGCCACCAGTGGGTCCGTCGTCGGGCAGGGCCTCAAGGGCGGCCCGGTGAAGGCCCGGGTGACGAGCGGCGGGATCGAGATGCGGGACGTCGCGGGCCCGGTCGACGTCAAGGCCACCAGCGGCTCCGTCACGGGAGAGGACCTCAAGGGCGGCCCGGTGCGCGCGGAGTCGTCGAGCGGCCGGATCGACCTCGCCACCACCTCGCCCCAGGACGTCTGGGCCGACGCCTCCAGCGGCTCCGTCACCGTGACCGTCCCCGGCGGCCCGTACCGAGTGTCCGTCCACACAGGCAGCGGCGGCAAGAACATATCCGTCCCCCAGTCCTCGTCCGCGCCCCACCACCTGGACCTGACCACGTCCAGCGGTTCCATAACGGTCAAGAACGGCTGACGTCCGTCGCCGTCGGCCGACGTCCGCAGGGACTACTCGTCCAGGCAGTCGGCGAGGTACCGCGCCGTTCGCCCGAGTTCCTGCATGTGGCAGGTCGCCGACCGCAGCCCCGGGCCCGCGTCGCGGGCCAGGTCCATCCGGACCCGGTCGATCAGGGTCTGCCAGCGGTGCCAGGGGCCGGTGCGGCGATCGAGCCGGCCGACGCAGTCGAGCGCTTGTTCCAGCATGACCTGAAGGTGGCCTCGCAGGGCCGCCGTGAGCTCGGCCACCTCCTCCGGCCGGGGCAGCACGGGACCCCGGTCCTGGAGAGCCCGTCGGACGGTGGCACGGATGGTCACGAGGTCGAGTGGAGCGGAGTCCCCGGTCAGCATCGAGGTGAACCGTGTGGCCCGGTGGCCGGGCGTCGTGTCGTGCACAGAGTGCTCCTCAGGGCCGAGCAGTGGTGTCCGGCGCACGGTGCGTTCGCCGGTACCCCGATTGCACCGCCCGGGTGCGCAGACGGACGAGGCCGCATCACCGGACACTTCGGCGGCCGGAACTCCGGTCTTCCGACGGGCCGGTAGCGTCTGGCGCCATGTCGGGAGCAGCGTCGCGGAACACCTTCTTCGTGGCCGCCAGGGTGCGGCACGGATGGCACACACAGCAGGAATTCGCCGATGCGTACGAAAGTCACGCACTGGCGCTGGGAGAATACGCGGCCATCTCGGTCCGACAGGTGCGGCGTTGGGAATCGGGCCGGTCGGAGTGGCCGAATCGTGACGCGCGGCGTGTGCTGGAGAGCATGTTCGGCCTGCCGCTGGACCGGCTGGGCTTCATCCGGCCGGGTGCCACAGGGCGTACCCCCCTGGGGAATCCCGAGGCTCGTCCCGCCGTCGGCGTCCGGGCGTCCGCACGGGGAAAGCGGATCCGCTCGGAGTTCGACCTCACCGAGGCACGACACCACGATGGCCGCGAGCTGATCGCCCGTCTGCGCGCGGCACTTGAGGAGGCGGCTCGGACGGATGGCCGGAGCGGGCCCGGGGACGCTCTGCCGGGTGCCCTGGATGTGGTGCAGGTGGTCGCTGCCACCGCCCGGGACGTTCGCACCGACGTCCGCCGCGAACTGCTGGCCCTGGGCAGCCGCGCAGCGGAGCTCACGGCCTGGCTGTACCACGACAGCGGGGCACCCGCGGGCACCGTCCTGTACTGGCACGACAGGGCGATCGAGTGGGCCGATCTGTGCGGTGACGGAGCGATGCACGGGTACGTGCTGCTCCGCAAGGCGCAGGCGACCGGGCGCACGGACCCGGCCCGCATGCGCGACCTCGCGCACGCGGCCGTGCACGGGCCCTGGTCGCTTCCGCTCCGCGCCCGTGCCGAGGCGCTGCAGCAGGAGGCCCGGGCCATGGCGCTCGGAGGCGCGGAACCGGAAGCCGTCGCGCGGCTGCTCGACCAGGCGCACGAAGCGCTCGGCGCCGCGCCGCCGGTCCGCACCGTGACCTGCACGGGCCCCCTGTGCGGCGGGTACGACCTCGACCGGCTGCTGGCGCAGAGCGCCGTCTGCCACAGGGAGGCGGGACGGCCGGAGAGAGCAGTCGTGCTGCTGCGTGAGCACGTGGCCACCGGCGAGTTCGCCCCGCGGGACCGGGCTTTCTTCACCGCACATCTGACGGGCGCTCTGGCCGCGGCCGGTGAGCCCGACGAGGCGGCGGCGACCGGACTGTCCGTGCTGCGGCTGGCAGCGGTGCCACGTTTCGGCCAGGCGCTCCGCGAACTGCGTCGCGCCGTCGGGGCGCTGCGTCCGTACGGCCGGCGGCCCGCCGTCCGTGAGCTGCGTCTCGCGCTCGCCTCCCTGCCGGTCTAGCGGCCGAGGAAGGTGGTGACGCGCTCGATGACCTCGGCCTGCCAGATCCGCGATTGCGGATGCAGATATCCGGGGTCCTCGTGCACGGCGAAGCCGTGCTGTGCACCCTCCAGTTCCATGAGCTCGGCCGGACCGCCGAAGGCACTCAGATACCGGCGTGAGGATTCCACCGGCACGAAGGTGTCCGCCGTGCCGTGCACGATCAGCGTGGGCGCCCGGACCGCCCTCAGGAAGGTCTCCGGAACGAGGTGGTGGACCTCGTTCAACAAGGCGCGGCCCAGAGCGAACGGACTTCGTTCGGTGAAGCCCGCGCTGTCCAATGCGTCGGCCGCCTCCGACGTGAGGTAGTCGTCCCTGACGTACGGTCGGCTGGTCGCGTACCGCTCGCGGTAGTCGAGTCGGGGGTTGAGCAACACCAGCCGTCCGACGTCCTGCGGTCGGTGGGCGGCGTGCAGCGCGGCGGCGCCGCCCGAGAACGATGCGGCGATCACGTCGACGGGCCGGCCGGAGCTGTCGCCCGCCCGGATGTGGTCACAGGCGGCCCGGATGTCATTGGCGACCCCGGCAATGGTCACCTCGTCGGGCCGTCCCGCGCTGGCTCCGTGCGCGCGGAGGTCGAAGCGGAGACACCGGATGCCCGTGGCAGCCAGGCCGGCGGCGAGCCGGGTGAAGAAACCGCCCTCGTGACGGGTCACCCCGGCTCCGTGCACCAAGACCGCCAGGCCGCGTGCCGGTCCGTGCGACGCCGTGACGGTTCCCGCGAGAGCAGTGCCGTCGAGTGATCGGAAGGCCCTGTCCGACTCAGCCATGTCCCGAGCGTAGTGAGAGTGTTCCGGCGTCGCAGGCGTTCCACCGGACTGGCCTCACCGGCGGGGGTGCTTGGTGATGCCGGTGCCGACAGCGGCCCCATGGAAGTGCTGCGCTTCCCACATCACGCCGGTTTCCGGGCCGGTGCCGCCGCCCGGGAGGCGCGGGCCGCGACAAGGAAGCCGAGCGATGGGGCGACCGCACAGGCGACGGAGGCGACGCCGAAGACGGCCGGCCCGCACCGGAACACGCGGCGCCGCCCGAAGCGGTCCGCGAGGGCGCCGGACGCGATGAGGAGACCGGCCATGACCACGGTGTAGGCGTCCACGGCCCACTCCGGGCCGCGGGTGCCCAGGCCCAGGCCCCGGCGGACGCCGCCGTCATGACCCCGGGTACGGCGAAGGGCCGTCACTCCAGAGGGAGTGGCGGCCCTTCGTCAGCTCTGTCCGTCCGTCACATGACGCGCACGGCGCCCGTGGGCGGGGAGTAGCTCATGTCGCGCTCGACGATGCCCGTGCTGGGGTTCTGGGCGCCGATGAACTTGCCGCCGCCGATGTAGACGCCGACGTGGTACGCGCTGCCCGCGGAGCCCCAGTAGAGGATGTCGCCCGGCTGGAGGTTCGACAGGGACACCTGGGTGCCGGCGGTCGACTGGTCCTGGGAGACGCGGGGGAGGCTGATGCCGATCTGCTGGTAGGCGGCCATGACGAGGCCGGAGCAGTCGTAGGAGGAGGGGCCGGTGGACCCCATCACGTAGGCCTTGCCGACCTGCGCCCGGAGGAAGGAGACGAGGGTGGCGGCGTTGCCGGTCGCACCCGTGCTGCTCTTGGACGAGCTGGTGGAGGTCTTGGTGGCGCCCGAGCCGGAGCCGGAGGAGCCGGAGCCCTCGTCGTCACTGTCGGAGGAGGAGGCGGCGGTGGCCTTGGTGCCCAGCGAGGTGCGCTTGGCGTCGCGGGAGGCGCGGGCCTGCTCGGCCTCGCGCTTCTCCTTGGCCTCGGCGGCCTTGCGCTCGGCCTCGGCCTTGCGGTCGGCCTCCTGCTTCGCCTTCTTGGCGGCGACGCGGGCGTGGTCGACGGCCTTGTCCACCTGCGCACGGACCTGGTAGTCGTTCGCGGTCTGCTGCGTGGCGGCCGCGCTCTCGGCGACGGAGGAGGAGAGGGCGGCGTTGAGCGCCGGCATCTCGATCGTCGCCTCGGCCGGCTTCTCGGCAGCGGTCGCCTGAGCGGCGCCCGTGACGGCCAGGGTGCTGAGGACGCCACCGGCAACACCCGAGCGGATGGCCCACGACTGCGTCGCGGGGCGACGGGGCTTCCGGTGGCTGGTTATGTGCGCGTTGGGGGACATGGGACAAGGGCTTACCAGGCCCCGTAGGTTGAGTTCAATATAAGTGACGTGGACCACAAACGGCGTTCGGGGTCCCGGAATTCGGGGCAGGCGCACCGGAAGCGGTCTCTCCGCGGCCCGCTCCGGCAATCGTGATCATGCTCCTAAGCATGGCATTTGGGCGCCGGAGGCGATCAGCGGCACGGCATATCACGTTCCGGTCTCGGTCGTCGAGGTCCGCTTCACAAACCGGGCGCCGGGCGCACGCCTGCGTGGCGGAGTTCACGTGCGCACGCCCTTGCCGCGGGCTGGTGAAGGAAAGCACGAGCCGACGATCCGACGGCGGCCGGCGCGACGTGTCGGTGACACCGCTCCAGCGGGTGGCGCTCCTATATCAGTTGACGGAGGCATACGCCAATTTGCATGTAGGCCCCATGGCTTGATAGTGCCTCACCCCTTCGAGACCGCCTCGACCAGCGGAAAAGTGCCGGAATGTGACCACAGGCGATCACTCGGATGCTTCGGGTGAGAAGATCACCGCTCATCCGACTTGATGATCGTTCGTCAGGTGGTGGAGATCACAAACGCCGTCGCGTACGCCGTGTCGCAGATCACAGACCGCCGGGCATAAGATGCCCTCGACCAGGGCTTGTGAACTGCCTCACATATTCGCGATCTTCGCAGATCCCTTCCGCGGTGTTCGCCGGTGAGCGGTCCGCGCGGAGGTCCGGTCAGCCAGCAGTCAGTGTCGACTGGAAGGAGCGAGGAGCGGTGAACGCCTACGCGCCCATCCTCGTACTGGGAGCCCTCGGTGCCGGCTTCGCGATCTTTTCCGTGGTCATGGCATCGCTCATCGGGCCGAAGAGGTACAACCGCGCCAAGCTCGAAGCCTACGAATGCGGCATCGAGCCGACGCCGCAGCCGTCCGGCGGCGGCCGCTTCCCGATCAAGTACTACCTGACGGCGATGCTCTTCATCGTCTTCGACATCGAGATCGTCTTCCTCTACCCCTGGGCCGTCGCCTTCGACTCCCTCGGGCTGTTCGGCCTCGTCGAAATGCTGCTCTTCGTACTCACCGTCTTCGTCGCCTACGCCTACGTCTGGCGGCGCGGCGGCCTGGAATGGGACTAGGGGGCCACCGCACATGGGTCTTGAGGAGAAGCTGCCCAGCGGCTTTCTGCTGACCAGCGTCGAACAGGCCGCGGGATGGGTCCGCAAGGCGTCGGTCTTCCCCGCCACCTTCGGCCTGGCCTGCTGCGCCATCGAGATGATGACGACCGGCGCCGGCCGCTACGACATGGCCCGCTTCGGCATGGAGGTCTTCCGCGGCTCCCCGCGCCAGGCCGACCTGATGATCGTCGCCGGCCGGGTCAGCCAGAAGATGGCGCCGGTGCTGCGCCAGGTCTACGACCAGATGCCCAACCCCAAGTGGGTCATCTCCATGGGCGTCTGCGCCTCCAGCGGCGGCATGTTCAACAACTACGCGATCGTCCAGGGCGTCGACCATGTCGTCCCCGTCGACATCTACCTGCCCGGCTGCCCGCCGCGCCCCGAGATGCTCCTGGACTCGATCCTCAAGCTGCACAAGAAGATCCAGGGCGAGAAGCTCGGCCCGCACCGGGCCGCCGCCGAGGCCGAGACCGAGCGGGCGGCGCTGAAGTCCCTGCCGCTCATCGAGATGAAGGGGCTGCTGCCGTGAGCGAGCAGGACCGTCCGGACGAGCGGGTCCCCGTCCAGCGCGGCGACACCGGCGAGGCCATCGGCGTCCGCAAGGGCATGTTCGGCGCGAACAACGGCGGTGACACCACCGGCTACGGGCGCCTGGTGCGCACCGTCCGGCTCCCCGGGGAGAGCGTCCGCCCCTACGGCGGCTGGTTCGACGAGGTGGCCGACGAGCTGGAGGGGGCGCTGGAGGAGCAGGGCCTCGTCCCGTCGAACGCCATCGAGAAGACCGTCGTCGACCGCGGACAGCTCACCTTCCACATCGCCCGCGAGCACCTGCCGCGCGTCGCCCGGACGCTGCGGGACGACCCGGCGCTCCGCTTCGAGCTGTGCACCGGCGTCAGCGGCGTCCACTACCCCGGGGACAAGGGGCGCGAGCTGCACGCGGTCTACCACATGCGCTCGATCACCCACGCCAGGGTGATCCGGCTGGAGGTCACCGCCCCTGACGCCGATCCGCACGTGCCGTCCGTCGTCGACGTCTATCCGGCCAACAACTGGCACGAGCGCGAGGTCTACGACTTCTTCGGCCTGGTCTTCGACGGCCACCCGGCGCTCACCCGGATCATGATGCCGGACGACTGGCAGGGCTTCCCGCAGCGCAAGGACTACCCCCTGGGCGGCATCCCCGTCGAGTACAAGGGCGCCCAGATCCCGTCTCCGGACCAGCGGAGGTCGTACAGCTGATGTCCACCAGCGAATCCCCCACGAGCCCCCACGGCACCGCGGGCCCGCGCGAGACCACCGAGGGCACCGTCTACACCGTCACCGGCGGGGACTGGGACGAGGTCGTCGCCGCGGTCCGGAAGACCGACGACGAGCGGATCGTCGTCAACATGGGCCCCCAGCACCCCTCCACCCACGGCGTGCTCCGCCTGATCCTGGAGATCGACGGCGAGACGGTCACCGAGGCCCGCGCGGGCATCGGCTACCTGCACACCGGGATCGAGAAGAACCTCGAATTCCGCAACTGGACGCAGGGCACCACCTTCGTCACGCGCATGGACTACCTCATGCCGTTCTTCAACGAGACGGCGTACTGCATGGGCGTGGAGCGCCTGCTCGGCATCGAGGACCGGATCCCCGAACGGGCGACGACCCTGCGCGTGCTGCTGATGGAGCTCAACCGCATCTCCTCGCACCTGGTGTTCATCGCCACCGGCGGTATGGAGCTCGGCGCCACCACGGTCGCCGTCTTCGGCTTCCGGGACCGCGAGATGGTCCTCGACATCTTCGAGCTCATCACCGGGCTGCGGATGAACCACGCGTACGTCCGCCCCGGCGGCCTCGCCCAGGACCTGCCGCCCGGCGCGGTGGACCAGGTGCGCGAGTTCGTGAAGAAGATGCGGAAGAACCTCGTCGAGTACGACAAGCTCGCCGTCGGCAGCCCCGCCTACAAGGCCCGGCTGCAGAACGTCGGCTACCTCGACCTCACCGGCTGCATGGCCCTCGGCGTCACCGGCCCGGTGCTGCGCGCCGCCGGCCTCCCGCACGACCTGCGCAGGTCCGACCCGTACTGCGGGTACGAGACCTACGAGTTCGACGTGCCGACGGTCGACACCTGCGACGCGTACGGGCGCTTCCTCATCCGGCTGGAGGAGATGCGGCAGTCGCTGCGGATCGTCGAGCAGTGCCTGGACCGGCTGGAGCCCGGTCCGGTCATGGTCGGGGACAAGAAGATCGCCTGGCCGGCGCAGCTGGCCCTGGGGCCGGACGGGCTGGGCAACTCCCTGGACCACATCAAGAAGATCATGGGGACCTCGATGGAGGCCCTGATCCACCACTTCAAGCTGGTGACGGAGGGGTTCCGGGTGCCCCCGGGACAGGTGTACACGGCCCTGGAGTCGCCGCGCGGCGAACTGGGCGCACACGTGGTCAGCGACGGCGGCACCCGGCCGTACCGGGTCCACTTCCGCGACCCCTCCTTCCACAACCTCCAGTCCATGGCGGCGGTGTGCGAGGGCGGCCAGGTCGCCGACGTCATCGTCGCGGTGGCGTCCATCGATCCTGTGATGGGAGGCGTCGACCGGTGAGCGTCGCACGCGCGGCCGCCGGGCCGCAGATGACCGTGATGGCGGCACCTCTGCGCCGCGCGGGCGGAGAAGCGAACAAACAAGAGGGGTGCGTCGCACGCGCGGCCGCCGGGCCGCAGATGACCGTGATGGCGGCACCTCTGCGCCGCGCGGGCGGAGAAGCGAACGAGGAGGCGTGGTGACGACAGAAACGCACCTGGGGATGCCCCAGCTCCCCGCCCCCGACTACCCCGCCGAGGTGCGCGCCCGGCTGGAGGCCGACGCCCGGGAGGTGATCGGCCGCTATCCGGACAGCCGGAGCGCCCTGCTGCCGCTGCTGCACCTGGTGCAGGCCGAGGAGGGGTACGTCACCCGCACCGGAATGCGCTTCTGCGCGGAGCAACTCGGCCTGACCACGGCCGAGGTGACGGCGGTCGCGACCTTCTACACCATGTACCGCCGCCGGCCGGGCGGCGACTACCAGGTGGGGGTCTGCACCAACACCCTCTGCGCGGTGCTCGGCGGCGACGCCATCTTCGACGCGCTCCGCTCCCACTTGGAGGTGGAGAACGGGGAGACCACCGGCGACGGCAAGGTCACCCTGGAGCACATCGAGTGCAACGCCGCCTGCGACTTCGCACCGGTGGTGATGGTGAACTGGGAGTTCTTCGACAACCAGACCGTCGAGAGCGCCAAGCGGCTGGTGGACGACCTGCGCGCCGGGCGCGCGGTCGAGCCGACGCGCGGGGCGCCGCTCTGCACCTACCGGGAGACCGCCCGCATCCTGGCCGGCTTCCCGGACGAGCGGCCGGGCGCGGTCGAGGCGAGCGGCGGGGCGGGGCACGCCTCGCTGGCGGGGCTGCGGCTGGCGAAGGGCGAGACGGGTCCTGCCAGGGTCGGACCACCGCGCGGCGCACCGCCGTTGGGCGAGCGCCCCCCGGACCATCCGAGCTCCCACGACGCGCCCCAGCCGACATCCGCCTCGGACCCCGAGCACCCGAGCGGTCCGGTCACCGGGGACGCCGAGGAGGAGAAGGGATGACCGTGTCCACTCATTACGGAGGGGCCTCCCGGCCGGAGGCCGGGGGAGGGGACGCTCCGGAGAAGCTGCTCGCACCCGTGCTGAGCGCCTTCTGGGACGAACCCCGCT
This sequence comes from Streptomyces sp. I05A-00742, assembly GCF_013055795.1. Classification (GTDB taxonomy): domain Bacteria; phylum Actinomycetota; class Actinomycetes; order Streptomycetales; family Streptomycetaceae; genus Streptomyces. Next base: position 105,782 of record NZ_JABETO010000018.1, on the reverse strand, counting down.
CGTGGACGCTGGAGACCTACCTCCGGCACGAGGGCTACCAGGGGCTGCGCAAGGCACTGGCGATGACGCCGGACGACGTGATCGCCTATGTGAAGGACTCGGGACTGCGCGGACGCGGCGGCGCCGGCTTCCCCACCGGGATGAAGTGGCAGTTCATCCCGCAGGGCGACGGCAAGCCGCACTACCTCGTCGTCAACGCGGACGAGTCCGAGCCGGGCACCTGCAAGGACATCCCCCTCCTCTTCGCCAATCCGCACTCCCTCGTCGAGGGAATGATCATCGCCTGCTACGCGATCCGTTCGGAGCGCGCGTTCATCTATCTGCGCGGCGAGACCGTCCCCGTGCTGCGGCGGCTGCACGAGGCCGTCCGCGAGGCGTACGCGGCCGGCTACCTCGGGCGGAACGTCCTCGGCAGCGGGATCGATCTCGACATCACCGTGCACGCGGGGGCGGGCGCGTACATCTGCGGCGAGGAGACGGCCCTCCTCGACTCGCTCGAAGGACGCCGCGGCCAGCCCAGGCTCCGGCCCCCCTTCCCCGCGGTCGCGGGGCTCTACGCGTGCCCCACTGTGGTGAACAACGTCGAATCCATCGCCTCGGTTCCCGCGATCCTCAGCAAGGGCAAGGACTGGTTCCGTTCGATGGGCAGCGAGAAGTCCCCGGGCTTCACGCTGTACTCGCTGAGCGGCCATGTCGCCGGCCCGGGACAGTACGAGGCGCCGCTGGGGATCACCCTCCGCCAGCTGCTCGCCATGAGCGGCGGTATGCGCCCCGGCCACCGGCTCAAGTTCTGGACGCCGGGCGGCTCCTCGACCCCGCTGCTCACCGACGAGCACCTGGACGTGCCGCTGGACTACGAGGCGGTCGGCGCCGCCGGGTCGATGCTCGGCACCAAGGCCCTCCAGTGCTTCGACGAGACCACCTGCGTCGTCCGGGCCGTCACCCGGTGGACCGAGTTCTACGCGCACGAGTCCTGCGGCAAGTGCACCCCCTGCCGCGAAGGCACCTACTGGCTCGTCCAGTTGCTGCGCGACATCGAGGCGGGCCGCGGCCGGATGGCCGACCTCGACAAGCTGAACGACATCGCCGACAACATCAACGGCAAGTCCTTCTGCGCGCTCGGGGACGGCGCCGCGAGCCCGATCTTCTCCTCGCTGAACTACTTCCGGGCCGAGTACGAGCAGCACGTCAAGGGCCGTGGCTGCCCCTTCGACCCGGCGAAGTCCACGGTGTGGGCCGACCAGTCGCACCCGGAGGTGCACGTATGACCGTCACCACGTCCGCGCCCTCAGGAGGGGGGAACGCGGCCGTACCCCCCGACGACCTGGTGTCCGTCACCATCGACGGCATCCCGGTGTCCGTGCCCAAGGGCACGCTCGTCATCCGGGCCGCCGAGCTGGTCGGCATCGAGATCCCGCGGTTCTGCGACCACCCGCTGCTGGACCCGGTGGGCGCCTGCCGGCAGTGCATCGTCGAGATCGAGGGCCAGCGCAAGCCGATGGCGTCCTGCACCATCACCTGCACCGACGGCATGGTGGTACGGACCCAGCTCACCTCCCCGGTCGCGGAGAAGTCGCAGCGCGGGGTGATGGAGCTGCTGCTCATCAACCACCCGCTGGACTGCCCGGTGTGCGACAAGGGCGGCGAGTGCCCGTTGCAGAACCAGGCGATGACCGCGGGGCAGGCCGACACCCGGTTCGAGGGCCGCAAGCGCACCTACGAGAAGCCGGTGCCGGTCTCGCCGCAGATCCTGCTGGACCGCGAGCGGTGCGTGCTCTGCGCCCGCTGCACCCGGTTCTCCAACGAGATCGCCGGGGACCCGATGATCGAGCTGCTGGAGCGCGGCGCGCTGGAGCAGGTCGGCACCGGCGAGGGCGACCCGTTCCTCTCGTACCACTCCGGCAACACCATCCAGATCTGCCCGGTGGGCGCGCTCACCTCGGTGGCGTACCGGTTCCGCGCCCGGCCGTTCGACCTTGTGTCGTCGCCGACGGTGTGCGAGCACTGCGCGGGCGGCTGCGCCACCCGCACCGACCACCGGCGGGGCAAGGTCATGCGGCGGCTGGCCGCCGAGGACCCCGAGGTCAACGAGGAGTGGCTGTGCGACAAGGGCCGCTTCGCGTTCCGTTACGCGCAGCGCCCCGAGCGGCTGGAGACGCCCCTGGTGCGCAACGCCGAGGGCGCCCTGGAGCCGGCGAGCTGGCCCGAGGCGCTGGAGGCGGCGGCCCGCGGGCTGACCGCCGCGCGCGGCCGGGCGGGCGTCCTGACCGGCGGCCGGCTGCCGCTCGAAGACGCCTACGCCTACGCGAAGTTCGCCCGCCTCGCGCTCGACACGCACGACGTCGACTTCCGCGCCCGGGTGCACAGCGGCGAGGAGGCCGACTTCCTGGCCGCCCGGGTGGCCGGACGGGGCAGGGACCTCACCGGGGACGGGGTGACGTACCGCTCCCTGGAGCAGGCCCCGGCCGTGCTGCTCGTCGGGTTCGAGGCCGAGGAGGAGGCGCCCGGCGTCTTCCTCCGGCTCCGCAAGGCCTGGCGCAAGCACGGCCAACGGGTGTTCTCCATCGCCCCGTTCGCCACCCGAGGCCTGGAGAAGGCGGGCGGCACCCTGCTGCCCGCGGCTCCCGGCACCGAGCCGGAGTGGCTGCGCGCCCTCGCCGACGGCACCGCCCCGGACGGCGACGCCCGGGCCGCGGCCGAGGCGCTGCGCCGCGAGGGCGCGGTGATCGTCGTCGGAGAACGGGCGGCCGGGGTGCCCGGGGCGCTGACGGCCGTCGCGGCGACGGCGGACGCGACCGGCGCCGCCCTGGTGTGGATCCCGCGCCGGGCCGGTGAGCGGGGCGCCGTCGAGGCGGGCGCCCTGCCGGGCCTGCTGCCCGGCGGCCGTCCGGCCACCGATCCGCGCGCCCGGGAGGAGACGGCCGCCGCCTGGGGCGTGCCCGAACTGCCGCGCAGCCCCGGCCGGGACACCGGACAGATCGTCGAGGCCGCGGCCACCGGCGAACTGGCCGCGCTGCTCGTCGCCGGGGTGGAGGTCGCCGACCTGCCCGACCCGGCGCGGGCCCGCGAGGCGCTGGACGCGGTCGGCTTCCTGGTCGCGCTGGAGCAGCGGCCGAGCGAGGTGACGGACCGGGCGGACGTGGTCCTCCCGGTCTCCGCCGTCGCCGAGCGGTCCGGCACCTTCGTCAACTGGGAGGGCCGGGCCCGCCCGTTCGAGGCCGCGCTCAAGCCCGACCAGATGGTCCGCCGGCACGTCCTGCCCGACCTGCGCGTGCTCCATATGCTCGCCGACGCGATGGCCGCCGAGGGCGGCCCGCACGGGCCCGCGCCGCTGGGCCTGCCGGACGTCCGGGCCGCCCGGGCCGAGCTGGCCCGGCTGGCCCCCTGGACCGGCGCCCCCGCCGCCGATCCCGTCGAACCCGCGCGCCGGATCCCCGCCGCCGGACCCGGCGAGGCGGTGCTCGCCGGCCACCGGCTGCTGCTCGACCAGGGCCGGCTCCAGGACGGCGACGACGCGCTGGCCGCCACCCGGCACCCGGCCGTCGCCCGCCTCTCCCCGGCGACGGCGGCCGAAACAGGCGTCGCGGACGGCGCGTTGCTCGCCGTCAGCGGCCCGGCCGGGACCGTCCGGCTGCCGCTGCGCGTCACGCCCATGCCGGACCGGGTGGTCTGGCTCCCGCTGAACTCGACGGGCGGCGGCGTCGCCTCCGACACCGGGGCGCTCCCCGGGGAGGCCGTGCGCATCGCACCCGGCGGGGACCCCGAGGGACCGGAGGTGCTGTCGTGAACGCGGTCGCTGCCGTGAACGCGGTCCAGGGCTGGGAGCCGGGCTCCCTGCACGTACTGGCCAACGAGAACCTGTCGATGTTCGGCCGCGACCCATGGTGGCTGGTCGTCGTCAAGGCCGTCTTCTGCTTCGCGTTCGTCATGCTGACGGTGCTGCTGTCGATCGTCATGGAACGCAAGCTCATCGGCTGGATGCAGCTGCGCATCGGCCCCAACCGGCACGGCCCGTGGGGAATGCTCCAGTCCCTCGCGGACGGCATCAAGCTGATGCTCAAGGAAGACATCGTCGTCAAGCGCGCCGACAAGGCCGTCTACATCCTCGCGCCGATCGTGGCGGCCATCCCGGCCTTCATGGCGATCGCGGTGATCCCCTTCGGGCCCGCCGGCAACGAGGTGTCGATCTTCGGCCACCGGACGACGATGCAGCTCACCGATCTGCCGATCGCCGTCCTCTACATCCTGGCCACGGCCTCCGTCGGCATCTACGGCATCGTCCTCGGCGGCTGGTCCTCCGGCTCCACCTACCCGCTGCTCGGCGGCCTCCGCTCCTGCGCCCAGATGATCTCCTACGAGATCGCGATGGGCGTCTCGTTCGCGGCCGTCTTCCTCTACTCCGGGTCGATGTCGACCTCGGCGATCGTGGAGGCGCAGCACAACCGGTGGTATGTGCTGCTGCTGCCGGTCTCCTTCATCATCTACATCGTCGCGATGGTGGGGGAGACGAACCGGGCGCCGTTCGACCTGCCGGAGTCCGAGGGCGACCTGGTCGGCGGCTTCAACACCGAGTACTCGTCCATCAAGTTCGCGATGTTCATGCTGGCCGAGTACGTGAACATGGTGACGGTGTCGTCGGTCGCCGTGACGCTGTTCCTCGGCGGCTGGCGGGCGCCGTATCCGGTCTCGGCATTCTGGGAGGGCGCGAACCACGGCTGGTGGCCGATGCTCTGGTTCGTCATCAAGCTCCAGCTGCTGCTCTTCTTCTTCATCTGGCTGCGCGCGACCCTGCCGCGGCTGCGCTACGACCAGTTCATGAAGCTGGGCTGGAAGATCCTCATCCCGGTCTCGATGGTCTGGCTGATGCTCGTCGCGACGGTACGGGCGCTGCGGAACGAGGACTACGACTTCCAGTCGATCGTCCTCTACGTCGCCGGCGCGGTCGTCGCCATCCTGCTGCTCTCCTTCGTCGCCGATCTCTTCCGGGACCGCGGCGACCGGGACGTCGAGGGTGCCGGGCAACCATCCGGCGACGGCGGCGAGTTCGATCCCATGGCGGGCGGCTTCCCGGTCCCGCCGCTGCCCGGACAGACGCTGCCGCCGGTGCCGCGCAGGCGCTCGCGGCGGGATCCGGAGCTCGCCGAGGCCGCTGTCAGTGGTGGAGTGGATACTGTGCGTGACGGCTCTCAGGACGGAAAGGAGGGTGACGGTGCCCACTGAGTCTTCCCGCGAGGACGCCCCGCGTCCCCGCAAGAACCCCGTGGCCGGCTTCGGGGTGACCTTCAAGGACGTCTTCAAGAAACGCCTCACCGAGCAGTACCCGGAGTACAAGAAGCCCACCGCGCCGCGCTTCCACGGCCGCCACCAGCTCAACCGGCATCCGGACGGCCTGGAGAAGTGCATCGGCTGCGAGCTGTGCGCCTGGGCCTGCCCGGCCGACGCGATCTACGTCGAGGGCGCGGACAACACCGACGAGGAGCGCTACTCGCCGGGCGAGCGGTACGGGCGCGTCTACCAGATCAACTATCTGCGCTGCATCCTCTGCGGGCTGTGCGTCGAGGCGTGCCCCACCCGGGCGCTCACCATGACCAACGAGTACGAACTCGCGGACAGGAGCCGGGAGTCGCTCATCTACACCAAGGAGGAGCTGCTCGCCGGGCTGGAGGACGGCATGGTCGACAGCCCGCACGCGATCTTCCCCGGGATGACCGAACAGGACTACTACCGCGGCCTGGTGACCGAGGTGGCGCCCGGCACCGAGCGCCAGGTGGCGGTCAGCAAGGGCGAGAAGCCCGAGTCCGAGGGGGTGGAGGCATGAACGTCGCCGCCGACTCCCTCACCTCCACGGGCGAGGCGGTCCAGTTCTGGATCCTGGCGGTCGTCGCCACGGCGGGCGCGCTGGCCACGGTGCTGATGAAGAGAGCGGTGCACAGCGCCCTCTCGCTCGCCGGGACCATGATCGTGCTGGCCGTGTTCTACCTGGCCAACGGCGCGTACTTCCTCGGCGTCGTGCAGGTCGTGGTCTACACCGGCGCGATCATGATGCTGTTCCTCTTCGTGGTCATGCTCGTCGGCGTCACCGCCGCCGACTCCCTGCGCGAGACCATCCGGGGCCAGCGGTGGCTGGCCGCCCTGTGCGGGCTGGGCTTCGGCATCCTGCTGATCGCCGGGATCGTCAACGCGTCCCTGCACCACTTCAACGGGCTCGGCCAGGCCAACTCCGGCGGGAACGTCGAGGGGCTCGCCGCCCTGATCTTCACCAAGTACGTCTTCGCCTTCGAGATCACCGGCGCCCTGCTGATCACCGCGGCGGTCGGCGCCATGGTGCTCACCCACCGCGAGCGCATCCGGCGGGCCGCCACCCAGCGGGAGCGGTCGCAGCAGCGGGTGCGCGACGGCGTCCAGGTGGCGCCGCTGCCCGCGCCGGGCACCTACGCCCGGCACAACGCCAACGACATCCCCGCCCTGCTCCCCGACGGCACCCCGTCCGAGCTCAGCGTCAGCGCCACACTGCGCTCCCGCGGCCAGGTGCGGGACGTCTCCGGGGAGGCGCTCGCGGACCTCGCGGCGCTGGAGCAGCGGTCGCGCCGGTGGCTGGAGCGCGACGGCGACGAGGACCGGAAGGGAGCCGCCAAGTGAACCCGGTCAGCTATCTCTACCTGTCCGCCCTCCTGTTCACCATCGGGGGCGTCGGCGTGCTCGTCCGGCGGAACGCGATCGTCGTCTTCATGTGCATCGAGCTGATGCTGAACGCCTGCAACCTGGCGTTCGTCACCTTCTCCCGGATGCACGGCAACCTGGACGGCCAGATCTTCGCCTTCTTCACGATGGTCGTGGCCGCGGCCGAGGTCGTCGTCGGTCTCGCGATCATCGTGTCGGTCTACCGCGCCCGCCACTCGGCCTCGGTCGACGACGCCAGTCTGCTGAAGCTGTAAGGGGACGCCGCCATGGAGAACCTCATCGGACTGCTCGTCCTCGCGCCCCTGCTGGGGGCGGGGATCCTGCTCTGCGGCGGGCGGGCCCTCGACCGGGCCGGGCACTGGCTGGGCACCCTGCTCGCGGCCGTCTCCTTCGCCCTCGGCGTGGTGCTCTTCGCCGACATGCTCGGCCGCGACGCCGAGGGCCGCGCGCTGGACGTGACCGTCTTCCAGTGGGTGCCGGTCGGCGGCTTCCGCGCCGACGTCGGCTTCCACCTCGACCAGCTGTCCATGACCTTCGTCCTGCTGATCACGGGCGTGGGCACGCTGATCCACCTCTACTCCGTCGGGTACATGGAGCACGACGAGCGGCGGCGCCGCTTCTTCGGCTACCTCAACCTCTTCCTCGCCGCGATGCTGCTCCTGGTCGTGGCCGACAACTACCTCCTGCTGTACGTCGGATGGGAGGGCGTCGGCCTGGCGTCCTACCTGCTGATCGGCTTCTGGCAGCACAAGCCCAGCGCCGCGACCGCGGCCAAGAAGGCGTTCCTCGTCAACCGCGTCGGCGACATGGGCCTGTCGATCGCGATCATGCTGATGTTCACGACATTCGGCACCTTCGCCTTCGACCCCGTCCTCGGCCAGGCCGACCGGGCGGGTGAGGGCAAGCTGACGGCGATCGGGCTGATGCTGCTCCTCGCCGCCTGCGGCAAGTCGGCCCAGGTGCCGCTCCAGAGCTGGCTCGGGGACGCCATGGAGGGCCCGACCCCGGTCTCGGCCCTCATCCACGCGGCCACCATGGTGACCGCCGGCGTCTACCTCATCACCCGCTCCGGGGCGATCTTCGAGGGGGCGCCGGACGCGCAGACCGCCGTGGTCACGGTCGGGGCCGTCACGCTCCTCTTCGGTGCGATCGTCGGTTGCGCGAAGGACGACATCAAGAAGGCCCTGGCCGGCTCGACCATGTCGCAGATCGGCTACATGATCCTCGCCGCCGGGCTCGGCCCGATCGGCTACGTCTTCGCGATCATGCACCTGGTGACGCACGGCTTCTTCAAGGCCGGGCTCTTCCTCGGCGCCGGATCGGTCATGCACGGCATGAACGACGAGGTGGACATGCGCCGTTACGGCGGACTGCGGAAGTACATGCCGGTCACCTTCGTCACCTTCGGCCTCGGCTACCTCGCCATCATCGGGTTCCCCGGGCTCTCGGGCTTCTTCTCCAAGGACAAGATCATCGAAGCGGCCTTCGCCAAGGGCGGCACCGAGGGCTGGATCCTCGGCGGCGCGGCCCTGCTCGGCGCGGCCATCACCGCGTACTACATGACGCGCGTGATGCTGATGACCTTCTTCGGCGAAGAGCGGTGGCGCCGGGCTCCGTCCCCGGCCCCATCCCCGTCCCCTGACGAGCCGGGCGCGGAGCCCGCCGCCGGGGCGCACGGCGCCGGCGAGATCCCCCACCCGCACGAGTCGCCGCGGACCATGACGATCCCCATGATCGTCCTGGCCTTCGGATCGGTCTTCGCCGGCGGCCTGTTCACGATCAACGACACCTTCCTGAAGTGGCTGGAGCCCGTCACCGGGCACGAGGAGGGCGACTCGCCGGTCAGCGCGCTCACCGTCACCGGGGCGACCATGGTCGTCCTCGTGCTGGGCGTCGCACTGGCCTGGGCCCAGTACGGCCGCAAGCCCGTCCCGGTCACCGCGCCCCGCGGCTCGCTGCTCACCCGGGCGGCCCGCCGCGACCTGCTCCAGGACGACTTCAACCACATCGTCCTGGTCCGCGGCGGCGAGCAGCTGACCCGCGGCCTGGAACGGATCGACCGCTCGGTGGTGGACGGCGCCGTCAACGGGACCGCCGTCACGGTCGGCGGCCTCTCCGGCCGGCTGCGCAGGCTGCAGAACGGCTACGCGCGGTCGTACGCGGTCTCGATGTTCGGCGGCGCGGCGGTGCTGATCGCCGCGACCCTGCTGATGAGGGCGGTCTGACATGTCATTTCCCCTGCTCACCGCGACGGCCGCGGTCCCCGCCGTGGGCGCCGTCGTCACCGCCGCGGTCCCGGCCGCCCGGCGCGAGGCCGCCCGGTGGCTCGCGCTGGCCTTCTCGCTGGCGACGCTCGCCCTGGCCGCGGCCCAGCTGATCCGCTTCGACCCGGACGGCGGGCAGTTCCAGCTCACCGAATCGCACGCCTGGATCGCCGACTTCGGGGTCCGCTACGAACTGGGCGTGGACGGGATCGGCGTCGTCCTCGTCGCCCTGACCGCGCTGCTCGTCCCCTTCGTCCTGCTGGCCGGCTGGCACGACGCCGACCCGCTGGAGGCCCCGTCGCCCAACCGGCGCTGGCGGCCCACCCAGGGGTTCTTCGCCCTGATCCTCATGGTCGAGGCGATGGTGGTGATCTCCTTCGAGGCCACCGACGTCTTCCTCTTCTACGTCTTCTTCGAAGCCATGCTCATCCCGATGTACTTCCTCATCGGCGGCTTCGGGGACCGGGCGGGGGAGCACACCGGCAAGGACGCCGAGGAGGCGGCGGCCCGCCGCTCCCGCGCCGCCGTGAAGTTCCTCCTCTACAACCTCGTCGGCGGGCTCGTCATGCTGGCCGCGGTGGTCGGGCTGTACGCGGTCACCGCCGACCAGCTCGGCGCCGGCACCTTCTCGCTCCAGGAGATCGTCCAGGCGCGGGCCGCCGGGAAGCTGGAGTTCGCCACCGTCACCGAACGGGCCCTGTTCCTCGGCTTCTTCTTCGCCTTCGCGGTGAAGGCGCCGCTGTGGCCGCTGCACACCTGGCTGCCCAACGCCATGGGCGAGGCCACCTCGCCGGTGGCCGTGCTGATCACCGCCGTGGTCGACAAGGTCGGCACCTTCGCGATGCTGCGGTTCTGCCTCCAGCTCTTCCCGGGGGCGTCCAAGTGGGCCACCCCCGTGATCATCGCGCTGGCGCTCGTCAGCATCCTCTACGGCGCCCTGCTCGCCGTCGCCCAGCGCGACATCAAGCGGCTGATCGCCTACGCCTCGATCTCGCACTTCGGCTTCATCATCCTGGGCATCTTCGCGATGACCAGCCAGGGCCAGGGCGGCGCCACGCTCTACATGGTCAACCACGGCATCTCCACAGCGGCGTTGATGCTGGTCGCCGGCTTCCTGATCACCCGCAGGGGCTCCCGGCTCATCGCCGACTACGGCGGGGTGCAGAAGGTCGCCCCGGTCCTCGCGGGCACCTTCCTGATCGGCGGCCTGGCCACGCTGTCCCTGCCGGGCCTGGCGCCCTTCGTCTCCGAATTCCTCGTCCTGGTGGGCACGTTCAGCCGCTACCCGGCGGCGGGCATCATCGCCACCGTCGGCATCGTCCTCGCCGCGCTGTACGTCCTGGTCCTCTACCAGCGGACCATGACGGGACCGGTGAAGGAGCCCGTGCGGAACATGCCGGACCTGCGGGTCCGCGAACTCGTCGTCGTCACTCCGCTGATCGCCCTGCTGCTCTTCCTGGGCGTCTACCCCAAGCCGGTGACGCGGATCCTCGACCCCGCCGTCGAACACACCATGTCCCAGGTCCACCGGACCGATCCCCAGCCTGATGTCCGAGTGAGCAACGCGGAGGGCGCGAAGTGAGCCGAGCAGCCGCCGTCCACAGCCTGTGGACAGACTTTTCCGCGACGTCGGTCCTCGCCGACGCCCCGAGGAAGATCCCCGGGCCGCACATCGAGTACGCCCAGCTGTCCCCGACGCTGATCGTCCTCGGCGCCGCGGTCCTGGGCGTCCTGGTGGAGGCGTTCCTGCCCCGCCGCTCCCGCCACACCGCCCAAGTCGCCACCACCGTCGTCGGCCTGGCCGCGGCGTTCGCCGCCGTCGTGGCGCTCGCCGCCAAGGGCTACGCCACCGGGAAGGCACACGCGGCGGCGATGGGCGCGGTCGCCGTCGACGGCCCCGCCCTCTTCCTCCAGGGCACGATCCTCCTCGTCGCCCTGGTCGCCGCCCTCGGCTTCGCCGAACGCCGGCTCGACCCCGCCGCGCACGGCCGTCCCGTCGACTCGTTCGCCGCCCAGGCCGCCGCTGTCCCCGGCGGTGACGCCGAACAGGAGGCCGTGAAGGCGGGCTGGACGACCAGCGAGGTCTTCCCACTGCTGCTGTTCGCGGTCGCCGGCATGCTGGTCTTTCCCGCCGCCGACGACCTGCTGACCCTCTTCGTGGCGCTGGAGGTCTTCTCCCTCCCGCTCTACGTCCTGTGCGCGCTCGCCCGCCGCAAGCGGCTGCTTTCGCAGGAGGCGGCGGTCAAGTACTTCCTCCTCGGCGCCTTCTCCTCCGCCATCCTCCTCTTCGGGGTGGCCCTGCTCTACGGCTACGCCGGGACCGTCACCTACTCCGGCATCGCCGACGTCATCGGCGGCACCGTCCGCACCGTCGACCCGGCCCTCGCCTCCTCCACCGGCAACGACGCCCTGCTGCTGATCGGCGGCGCGATGGTCCTCATGGGCCTGCTCTTCAAGGTCGGCGCCGCGCCCTTCCACATGTGGACCCCCGACGTCTACCAGGGCGCCCCCACCCCCGTCACCGGCTTCATGGCCGCAGCAACCAAGGTCGCCGCCTTCGGCGCCCTGCTGCGGCTCCTCTACGTCGTCCTGCCCGGGCTCCGCTGGGACTGGCGGCCCGTCATGTGGGGCGTCGCCATCCTCACCATGCTCGTCGGCGCCGTCATCGCCGTCACCCAGACCGACGTCAAGCGGCTCCTCGCCTACTCCTCCATCGCCCACGCCGGCTTCATCCTCGCCGGCGTCATCGCCATCAGCCCCGACGGCGTCTCCTCCGTCCTCTTCTACCTCGCCGCCTACTCCTTCGTCACCCTCGGCGCCTTCGCCGTCGTGACGTTGGTCCGCGACGCCGGCGGCGAGGCCACCCAGCTCTCCAAGTGGGCCGGTCTCGGGCGGCGTTCGCCGCTCGTCGCCGCCGTCTTCGCGGTGTTCCTGCTCGCCTTCGCCGGCATTCCGCTGACCAGTGGCTTCGCCGGGAAGTTCGCGGTGTTCAAGGCGGCGGCGGAGAGCGGGGCCGCTCCGCTGGTGATCGTGGGTGTGGTGTCGTCGGCGATCGCGGCGTTCTTCTACATCCGGGTGATCGTGCTGATGTTCTTCAACGAGCCGCGGGCGGACGGGCCTACGGTGGCGGTGCCTAGTCCGTTGACTTCGGTCGCCATCGGTGTCGGTGTCGTGGTGACGCTGGTACTCGGCGTCGCGCCGCAGTATTTCTTGGACCTGGCGGGGGATGCGGGGGTGTTCGTGCGCTGAAGGTGGGGGTGGGGGCGGGTGACTCGCCTCCACCCCTTCAGCGTTCTGTCCCAGGGTTGGAACCTCGGCTCATTCTCACGAACTCGGCACAGAACAGCCGTGACGCTTGGCCGAGTTCGCGGCGAACGTCTTCATTGCCTGTGTCTCCAACGCCGGCTCAGGCGGGACAGGACGGGATCCGTCGTACAGCCGGTCCATGACATAGAAGGCATCACCGGAAGGGCAAGTGGCCGTGGCCCGATGGTTCCGATCGGGTGAGGGGAACCCGATATCATGCCTCGCGCTTTGCACATACGGGCCGTAATAGGCTGTGAGCCTGAACTTTCCCTTGCCTGAACCGTCCGTCAGGACGCAGTTCTCGATGGGGGTGGTGTCGTCAGCAGCACTCTCGTATGACGGTGAGTCGATACCTCGGCACGTGCCGACGGCCTTGCCCGCTTGCTTCAGCACCTTCGTGGAATCACGGGGCACGCCGGTGATGGTGTTACCGCGCGGCTTTCCACCGCACCCCTCCTTCTTGGCTACTTTGATGAGGGTGCCGACCGCCGTGCCGGCCAGCTTGGTTCGCTCTTCACTGTTCAAGGCTGCGGAAGGACGCCCATTCAACTGCGCGCTGACCACTATGGCCTCACTCGTGGCCTTCCCGCAGCTCATGTACGCGTCGGCGTAGCTGGATCCTTCGCTGGTCGTCATGAATGCCGCCCAGCCATTCCCTACCGGACTCACCATCGGGTGTCTGTAGTTCTGCTTGTTCTGCGAGATCAGAAGATCGTGGACCCTTTCCCGCTGCTTGATGTCGACGCTCAGATAGTCCTTCCGACTGCCGGAGGCGCCCACGCTGCAGTGCGTAGAAGATGACAGCAGCGGGCGCAATCGACCGCCACCCAGCAGCTCCTTCAGCTCGGAGTGATCAAGCGTCCCTTCGCACAGGTCGGAGATCGAACGCTCGTACTGTCGATCGTCGTACGCATCGTAGATGTACAAGGCTGCCCCGCCCAGCACCGCGAGCGCAGTTACTACGGAACTGAAGATCCCGACCTTACGGTGCCACCAGGGGCAATTGCTTGCCATGATCAGGAGTTCCTCTTGAGTTCTGCGAAGGCCAGCGTACGGGCAGCTACATACTGCTGGGTGGCTTCATCCTTCATGTTGATGAAATAGGGGTCGGTTGCGCTCACATTCCGCCCCTTTGCCCAGCGTTCGATCAAGTGATGAGTGTCCCCACTCTTGGCTTTGAGGTCATTTATGGAGCGCTCTTGTGCAGCCTCGTCCGCCTGACTCTTTATGTCATTTGCCCATTCGTACGTAGCGGTATCGACGATACGCTGGGCAGCGTCACCAATAACAGGGAACGGTGTGATCGGGGTTCCCGCGCCGTGGTAGGCGTATTTCCCCACGTCGTCGGCCCAGGTCTTTCGGGCGTCGCGATCATCGAGGATGATGTCGGTGCCTATGGCGTTGAAGGTGCCTATTCCTGCGCCGGCGCTGTGTGCATGGTTGGCCCAGGTCACCGACCCTCGCTCGGCAGGGGTCTGGCTCAGGTCCTGCGCTGCTTGGGCTCTCTCCGCCTTGTACAGCATCGCGAAATCTTCCGGGGACTCCGAGACACCGCGGATGATTCTGATCACCGAGCCTCTGTCGGATTTGAGGTGCGCGCCGTCGTTCAGATCCTCCGCCCGGTCGGCGAGGATTTTGTGTGTATCGGGCGCGTAGTCGACCAGGGTTCGGGCCAGTGGGCTCCGCAGGCCCTCGGGTACCGAGTCCCCGCCGTATTTCTCGTCGAGCGTCGCGATCGTGTCCTGGAGGACACGGGCCTGGCCTGCCGTGTGCTTCCCGTCGTGACGTTCGCCGCTGTCGGGCGCCGAGCCGGTAGCCGCAGCCTCGATGGCTGCGCCGAGCCCCTTGCGGCTGTCCGCCGCCTCGGTGTCGTTGCCGCCGTGCCAGGAGTTGCCACCGTAAGCAGCGTCACCGTGCAGTTTGACCTCGTTGTTGACGACTTTCCAGTCCCGCTCCTTGAGCAGGTAGTGGAGACGGTCGTTGTCCCGGCCGGGTCCGGGGTCCAGGTAGGCGGTTGCCGTCTTCGGGTCGCGGCTCATCATTCCAAGAGCGTCATCCACTGGGTCATGGGCAAACCCATCACCCTTCTTACCGTGGGCATCTCCGTACAGGTCCCAGACGTCCTTGTGCTTCTTCTCCGCCGCGATCATGTCGTCGGTGACGTCGGTAAGGAACTGCGGCGAAACGTTGCCACCCTGTTTCATGAGAGTGATGAGTCGCTGGTATCCACGGATCTGTTGGCCGCGCCCCTTGGGGCCTACGCCTTGTTTTTCCGCGGCTTCGAGATCGTACTTATCGATCCCTGCCCTGCGCAGTCCCTCACGCCAGTTGTTGTAGAACTCCGCATCCTTCGACTTCGACCATGCGGCAAAGGCGTCCCGATACCCCGTGCTGCCGTACGGGAGCTCCTTGCCGGCCGCGTCCTTGAACCCCGGGGGGCGCGAGGCGGAATCGATGCTGGTGGCCAGCCCCTTTTCCAGGGTCAAGTAGTCCTTCTTGTGCTCCGTGTCGCCGAAGTACGCGAGGTCGTTCAGTTTGTTCGCGAGCTTGAGAGTGTCCTCGGGCCCGAGGGAGGTCAGCAAAGTGCGATTGAAGGTCGTGTCGTTGCCGTTGTCCCGGTAGAGCCGTGCGAACTCCGCGCGCTCTGCCGCGCTGAGCTTGTTGCCGCGGAGGAGCCGGTCCGCATAGGCCTTCGCCTCCCGGGCCTCGTAGACCTCTATGTCGCCGACTGCCTTGGAGTTGAAGAACTCGGAGGGGGAGTGCCCGGTACGGATGCCGGCCGCTTCGTGCAGCGCGTACTTGACGCCTTGGTCTGCGTCGTCGACTGCCTGCACAGCCTTCTTGATGGCCTCCGTCCACGTGGATTCGGCCTCATGACACTTACGGACGTAGGTCGCGTAGTCGGGGTCGTGCCGACTGATGTCGAGCGTACTGAGGTCGAAGGTGGCTCTGCCTTCGCTGTCGATGTGCATGCCCGCCTTTCGAGCGTCGGCGGCAAGGGATGTGACCCTGTGCGCGAGGCCCGAGAGCTGCGTGTGGGCATCCCGCAGCAGTGAGGCGATGGCTTTGGCCTGCGTCTGGGCGGCGGCCAACTGCTCCTGCGTCGCTGTGAATCGGTCGCCGGCCACCTCGACGGCCTGCCCGAGCCATAAGCCGTCCTTCGTTACGGAGTGCACTTTGTTCTTGTAGAGGGACTCAACTCCGTGGAGCGCTCTGGCCATCTCGTCCCACCTGGCGGCGGCCGAGGTGAGCGAGTCCAGTTTCGCGCTGACGGTTTCCTGGTATGTCGGCATGATGACCTCCTACCGGCTCCCCTTCTCGCCTTGTTCGGTCCCGGACTGGAACCTGCCGAGGATGGATGCGGTCCGGCGGTCGTACTCGGTGAAGCCCGTCAGTGCCTGCTGAAGGGCGGTCCTGTCTCCATCGAGCCATCCCTTGAGGTGCTGCACCTGCCGCCCCCACTCGTCGTGCACGTCCTTCAGACCCGCGCCGGTGGCCCAGCCGCGGAGTGCCGAGACGGCTTTGCCGGTCGCCTCGTCCGCCTTCATCGCCGCCGTGTCGGTGCCGGGTTGAATGTCCCCGGCCAGTGCCTTGACGGCGGCCTCCTTACCCGACCTGTTGGTCCTGAGCCTGTCCACGTTGCCGAAATCCCCATCGGACATGTGCCCTCCCCTGCCGTGAACCCCGACTCGACTGACCGGGCCGCGTCGCGCACCGTTGTCCCCATCGCTTGTGCTGACCCGATGACCGCGAGTCACATGTATAGCGCAACGGTCACTCGGTGCGCATGGGTATCAGCGCTCATATGCCGTAAAGATCGCGGGAGTTCGTGACGCCATCGCAGGGAGCGTTGTCAAGGCGAGTGGTGCTGGTGGGGCAGCATGGTGCTTGGTCGGGTGCGGGTTTCGTCTCGGGCCCTGCCGGGCCCAAAGCGGCCGGCTGCGGAGCGGGGGCGGGGCCGGATCTTGGCTGCGGGTGGGGGCCACTCCCGGCTACAGGCCGGAGGTGGGTGGATCCGACCGCCGGAAGAGGGGACCGGCGAGCCTTTCGCGCTCCCGTCCACCCATCTTGAAGAGCGAACCACCCCACCGGCCCTGTCCGCCCCCGCTTGCCACAGGAGTTGCGGAAGGAAGGCCCGGGCAGGCCCTGTCAGCACGAAATTGGTAGGAAGTGGCGCCGCTCGCTTTCCACCGCCCCCGCCCGGGAACACCCGCACCCGAAAATCCGGCCCCCGGCCCCGCCCGCCGTAGCCGGCCGCTGTGGGCCCGCAGGGCCCGAGACGAAACCGTTCGTCGACAGAGCACCATGCCGCCCCGCCGGCCCTCACCGGCCGCAGGAGTCAGCGAGAGGTCGGCTTGGGCGGCTTGGCGGCGACGAAGGAACCCATGCCGGGAGTGGTGACGATCAGGCCCTCGGCGCGGAGGGCGGCAGTGACCTTGCGGACGGTCACTCGCGCGACACCGAATTCCTGCTCCAGCTTCGTCTCGGAAATCAGGTGGTTCAGCGGGTACTCACCGCTCGCAATGCGTCGCCGGATCACGTCGGCGATCTGCGTCCACTTCGGCAAGGTCGGATCGAACTCCATCACGGGCGAAACTGTATGTATTGGCACACGTCCGAACATAGATGCTAGCGGCTATATCGGGCTCTAGACAGGCCCATACTGGTCCCACTAGTGTGGCGCGTCACAAGACCCCCGCGACCGCTCGCAACGGCCCGGGGGCATGGCCACCAGCCAACAGGAGCTGATGACGTGAAGAACTCTATCGCCCGCCTTCTCGCCTGGACGAGGGCGCAGTTCGGCTACCGCGCGGCGCCCGAAACCCCTGTTACGCCGGTTCCGAGGGAGTCGCCCGTTCCCGCGCCGGCCCCCGCCCCCGAACTGTTCCGGCCCCGCTGCGGCGTCTACATCTGGGCGACGGCCCACGGGATCGACATCCGTCCCACCAGCCCGCTGCACGCCTGTACCTGTTCCGGTGAGACGGATCCCGCCGCCGACACGGATCGGCTCCGCGCGAAGGTCCGTGAGGTGAACGCGCGCGGGACCTGGGGGAGGTGAGGGGCCCCAGTCCCGCCCTTTCACCGTTTCCCGGAGAGGGCCCCGGACCCCCTGAAACCGCGCTCCGCGCGGTTGTCCTCAATCGCCGGACGGGCTGAATAGCCCGTCCGGCGATTGAGGACGCGCGCCGCAGGCGCGCTCGCGGGGGTGCGGGGGCGCAGCCCCTGCAAGAAACGGCGAAAGGGGGGTGCCCCCTCTGGGGGAGGGGCCGGGGCACCCCACGGCGTCAGCCCCCAGCCGGAAGCACCCGCCCCGCCACCTCGCCCAACCCGATCCGGGCCCCGTCGCGCCCCGGCGCCCAAGCCGTGATCACAACCTCGTCCCCATCCGCCAGAAACGGCCCCTTCCCCTTGGTGATCTCCAAGAGGCACCCGAGCTGATCCGGCTCCGGCCCGCTCACCGTCCCCGACGCGTAGAAGTCACCGGTCCGCAACGAGGCGCCGTTCACGGTCATATGGGCCAACTGCTGGGCCGCCGTCCAGTACATGGCCGAGAACGGCGGCCGGGATACGACCTCCCCGTTGATGCGGACCTCCAGGCGCAGATCGATGCCGCCCGGCTCGGCCGCGTCGGAGTCGTCGAGGTAGGGGAGGAGAGGGAAGTCGCGCGCCGGCGGAGCGGTCCGGGCCGCGTCGAACGCCTCCAGGGGGGTGATCCAGGCGGAGACGGAGGTGGCGAAGGACTTGCCGAGGAAGGGGCCGAGGGGGACGTACTCCCAGGACTGGATGTCGCGCGCGGACCAGTCGTTGACGAGGCAGACGCCGAAGACGTGGTCGCGGAAGGCGTCGAGGGGCACGGGGGTACGGGTGGGGGCGGGGGTGCCGACGACGAAGCCGACCTCGGCCTCGATGTCCAGGCGTCGGGAGGGGCCGAAGGAGGGCAGGTCCTCGTCGGGGGCCTTGCGCTGGCCCTGGGGCCGTACGACGTCGGTGCCGGAGACCACGACGGTCCCGGCGCGCCCGTGGTAACCGATGGGCAGGTGCTTCCAGTTGCCGGGAAGGGCCTCGCCGTTGGGCCGGAAGATGCGCCCGGCGTTGGTGGCGTGGTGCTCGCTGGCGTAGAAGTCGACGTAGTCCGCGACCTCGAACGGCAGGTGCAGGGTCACCTCGTCCAGCGGGTGGGCGTACCCGCCGGTGAGCGTGCCGTCGTCGACCAGTCCGCGGATCTCGGCGCGCACCGCCTGCCAGACCGGGCGGCCCGCGGCCATCAGCGGGTTGAGCACGGGCTGGTCGAGCAGGTCGGCGTACGCCGAGCCGCGCTCAGCGGCGGCGCCCGCCGCGTCGAGCACGTACGCGCCGTAGCGCACGCCGATCCGGGGGTGGTCGGGAGCGCTCGGGGTGGTGAAGACGCCGTAGGGGAGTGCGTCCGCGCCGAAGGGGTCTCCTTCGGGCAGTGCGTGGGGGCTGTGCTGGGGCATGGGTCTCGCGGCCTCGCCTTCTCCACTCGGAATGCACGGGAGCCACACATTACGGGTTGACGGCCGACGGGCAAGAGCTGTTCGAGGAGTGTTCTCCCCCTGGGAAACCGTGTTCTACGAGAGGGAAAAGGTAGGGCAATGTCCGGTAACTCCTTGCTGGAGCCCACGATTCCGAAGTAGCGTCCTAAGTCGGGTCACACACAGTGGTCGGGTCACACACAGTGGGGGCCGCCGAGCCGGGGTGGCCGAGGGGGGAGCCGGTGGCGAGCAGGAGTGTGTCCGTGGCGGCGGACCGGTCAGTGCCCGGGTTGATCGTGAAGTTCGGTGACTATCCCCTGCACCACGGCGGCGTCGGTGCGATCCGCAGCCTCGGCAGACTCGGCGTCCCGATGTACGCCATAACCGAGGACCGGTGGACCCCCGCGGCCGTCTCCCGCTACCTGAGCGCCGGGTTCGTCTGGCCCACGACCGGCACCGAACGGGCCGAGGAGCTGGTCGCGGGGCTGCTCCGGATCGGCGACCGGATCGGCCGTCCGGCCGTACTGCTGCCCACCGACGAGGAGGCGGCCGTGCTCATCGCCGAGCACGCGGCCGCGCTGGCCGGACCCTTCCTCTTCCCGCCCGTGGAGCGGGAGTTGCCGCGGCGGCTCGCGAGCAAGCAGGGGCTGTACGAGCTGTGCGTGGAGCACGGGGTGCCGGCCCCGGCCACGCTGTTCCCGGGCACGTACGAGGAGGTCGAGAAGTACGCCGGCACCGCGGTCTTCCCACTGGTGGCCAAGAACCGCGAGGCGTTCGAACGCCGCCGCCGGCCGGCCGTGGCCGGGACGACCCGCATCGCCGACGCCCGTCGGCTGCTGGAGCTGGCCCGCGGCTGGGGGCCGTCCCCGGGAGTGATTCTCCAGGAGTATCTGCCGCGCGAGGAGGCCGAGGACTGGATCGTCCACGCCTACTTCGACGCGGACAGCGCGCCGCGTGCCCTGTTCACCGGCGTCAAGGTGCGCTCCTGGCCGCCGCACGCGGGGATGACCGCCAACGCCTACATCGTGGACAACCCCGAACTGGCGGCGATGAGCGCCCAGTTCATCAAGCAGATCGGGTTCTGCGGCATCGTCGACCTGGACTGGCGGTTCGACCGCCGCGACGGGCAGTACAAACTGCTGGACTTCAACCCCCGGATGGGCGCGCAGTTCCGGCTCTTCGAGACCGAGGCCGGCGTCGACGTCGTCCGTGCCCAGCACCTGGACCTCACCGGCCGCCCGGTGCCCGAGGGCGAACAGCTGGCCGGCCGCCGGTTCGTCGTCGAGAACATCGACCTCCCCGCGCTCGTCGCCTACCGGCGCAGCGGGTACACCACCCCGCACGCCCCCGCCCGGGCCAACGGCACGGAGCTGGCCTGGGCGGCGCGTGACGACATCAAGCCGTTCCTCACCATGCTCGCCCGGCTCGTCCGGCCGGGTGCGAGACACCTGTGGCAGATGTGGCGCTCCAGGCGCCGTGCCTCCGCGCCGCCCGCCGGCGCCGTGACCGCTCGGGCCGTGGCGGCCGAGCGCACCGAGTGACCCGGTGGCCGCGGCGCCTCCGGCGCTCCCGGTGGTCCAGGGCCACCGGGCCGGGGGGCCCGCCGGGGCCGTACGGTCCGTTCCACACGGTCTGTTCCATCCGCACCGCATCGCACCACTCGCTCCACAGCTCACCCCGCAGTTCCACGTGACGCAGCAGAACCGGCCGCGCGGGCCGGGAAACGCCCTGGGAGGGGACACGTGACACTTCCGGTAGCAGTCATCGGGGCCGGTCCGTACGGTCTCTCCACCGCAGCACACCTCAAGGCACGCGGTGTTCCGACACGCGTCTTCGGCTCGCCGATGGTGAGCTGGCGGGAGCAGATGCCCGCGGGGATGCTGCTGAAATCCACCCCCTCGGCCTCCGACATCGACGCCCCGCAGCCGGGCCACACCCTGCTCGACTACTGCCTGGACGCGGGGGAGCGGCGCTACGAGTCCGACTGGGACATCATCCCGGTCGAGACCTTCGCGGGGTACGGACAGTGGTTCCAGCAGCGGCTGGTGCCCGGTCTCGAACAGGTGCGGGTGAAGTCCGTGGAGCTCCGCCAGGGGCGCCCCGGCTTCGAGCTGAAGCTGGACTCGGGCGAGCAGTTCGCCGCCCGCGCGGTCGTGGTGGCCACCGGTCTGAGCGGTCTGGCGCGGGTCCCCGCCGAGCTCGCCGCCGCGGTGCCGGAGGGTCCGACGGAGGGCGGCCCGTTCTCCCACAGCTCGCACCACCGCGACCTGTCCGGCTTCGCCGGCAAGCACGTCGTCGTCATCGGCGCGGGGCAGTCCGCCCTGGAGAGCGCCGTGCTGCTCGCGGACGCCGGGGCCGCGTCGGTGCGGGTCGTCGCCCGGCGGCGGGGCGCGGTCCGGTTCGGGGCGGCGCCGGACGGGCAGTCGCCCCTGAAGCCGGACACTCCGTTCGGCCGGGCCTGGTCGCTGTACGCCTTCTCGTACCACGCGGACGGCTTCCGCCGGCTGCCCCCGCAGACCCGCGCGTTCCTGGTCCGGCGGGTGCTCGGCCCGCTCGGCGCCTGGTGGCTGCGCGACCGCTTCGTGGGCCGGGTCCAGGTCACGGAGGGCAAGCGGGTCGTCCGGGCCCGGCTGGCGGAGGGCCGCCCGGTGCTCACGCTCGCCGGTGCCGTGGACGGCCCGGAGACCGAGCTGACCGCCGACCACGTGATCGCCGCCACGGGCTACCGCGTCGATCTGGGCGCCCTTGACTTCCTCGGCGACAGCGTCCGCGCCCGGCTCGTCGCGAGCGCCGGCGGCCCCCGACTGGCCGCGGGCTACCGCTCGTCGGTGCCAGGGCTCTTCTTCACCGGCCTGCCGGCCGCGGCGAGCTACGGCCCGGTGATGCGGTTCGTCTGCGGGACGGAGTACGCGTCACCGCGTCTGGCACGAGCGGTGGCGGCGCTCTGACCGTCCGTTCACCGCCGGTTGGGGCGTGCGCCGTCCTTCACAGGGCGTGCGCCGTCTTCCACAGGGCGTGCGCCGTCTCCCGCAGGCCGTGCGCCGTCCCCCACAGGGGGCACGTTCCGTCGTACCGCGCCCCGGGGACGGATCCCGGGACCGGAAGCGGATCCGCCGCCGCCGTCCACCCGCCGGACGGGCTGATTCCAGCCCGTCCGGCATTTTTCCGGCCGGGAACCGTGTGAGGGGACGGTCGGGGGGAACCCGAGAAAAACCCGAGGACAAGAGGGGTAAAACGCCCAGGGGAGGGTCGAGGGAGGGCCGTCGTGGGGGCAGCCGCCCACGGTGATCCACAACCGACCGGATACGCTGACTTTTGGTGAAGACAGCGACACATCGACAATCCCCGTGATCGCAGGCAGACAGGAGTACCCCTCGTGACCGTCGTCGGGCCCTTCGGGCTGAGCGTGCGGGACCAGGCTCTTGAAGCCGATGTCCAGGCCGGGTTGGCCGCTGTCGAGGAGGGCCTCCTGGAGGCCACCAAGAGCGGTGTGCCCTTCATCACCGAAGCCGCGCAGCACCTCGTGCGGGCCGGTGGCAAGCGCTTCCGTCCGCTGCTCGTGACGCTCGCCGCCCAGTTCGGCGACCCCTATGCCCCCGGCGTGGTGCCCTCGGCCGTGGTCGTCGAGCTCACCCACCTCGCGACGCTCTACCACGACGACGTCATGGACGAGGCGGACATGCGCCGCGGGGCGCCCAGCGCCAACGCCCGCTGGGGCAACTCCCTGGCCGTCCTCACCGGCGACTTCCTCTTCTCCCGTGCCTCCCGGATACTCGCCGACCTCGGCCCGGAGGCCGTCCGGATCCAGGCCGAGGCGTTCGAACGCCTGGTGACCGGGCAGATCCTGGAGACCGCGGGCCCGCGCGACGGACGCGACCCGATCGAGCACTACCTCGACGTCATCGGCGGCAAGACCGGCTCGCTGATCGCCGTCGCCGGCCGCTACGGCGCGATGATGTCCGGCGCCGACGAGCGCGTGGTGGAGATCCTGACCCACTACGGAGAACGGCTGGGAACCGCCTTCCAGCTCGCCGACGACGTCCTCGACATCGCCAGCGACTCCCACGAGTCGGGCAAGACCCCGGGCACCGACCTCCGCGAGGGCATCCCCACCCTGCCCGTGCTGCACCTGCGGGCGCGGGCCGCCGCCACCGGCGACCCCGACGACCTGGAACTGTGCGCCCTGCTGGAGGGCGACCTCGCCGACGACGACCGGCTCGCCGAGGTGCTGCGCCGGCTCCGCGTGCACCCCGCCCTGGAGCAGGCCCGCCGCGACACCGTCCGCTACGCGCAGGAGGCCCGCGCCACCCTCGCGCCGCTGCCCGAGTGCCCGGCCAGGACCGCGCTGGAGGAGCTCTGCGACGCGGTGGTGCACCGCGCCGGCTGACGGACCCGGCTCCGCCCAGGGGCGGTCCGTCCCCTAGGGGTTGTCATACCCGAGGGGTACGGTGAGTTGAGCCCGACGGGTGATGACCGGGACGCCGTCCGTTGGTGGAATGGACGGAGTCGTGCGGGGGGCCGATCCTCCCGACTCCGGCGCCCCCACCGAGCGGTCGGGCCACTTGAGCCTGGGGATGGGCGAGTGCACGACGTGAGAGACCGCCGCAGACGACGGAGGTAGAGCACATGGCACCGATCCAACCGACACCGGACGCCGACGGCCGCGAGCCGTCCGGGGCCACCGGGCCCTCGGGGGCCGGCCGGCGCAAGGCCGTCCGTTACGCGGTCCCCGTCGCGGTGGCCGGCGTCGCCGCCGCCACGATCGGCATCGGCTCGGCCCTCGCCACCTCGGGCGACCCCGATCTGCCGAAGATCAGTGCGCAGGACCTGATAGCGAAGGTCGCCGCCTCGGACGTGCAGCAGCTGTCCGGCTCCGTCCGCGTCACCACCGACCTCGGCCTGCCGTCCCTGCCGTCGGGTATCTCCCTCGGCGGGGCGGGCCACGAGGGCGGCAAGGGCAAGGGCGCCGCCCCTCAGGACAAGCTCACCGAGCTCGCCTCCGGCACCCACACGCTGCGCGTCGCGGCGGACGGCCCGGACAAGCAGCGGGTCTCCATCGTCGAACGGGCCGCCGAGTACAGCCTCGTCCGCAACGGCGACCAGGTCTGGGCCTACGACAGCGGCAGCAACACCGCGTACCACGCGAAGGCGCCCAAGGACGCCGGGCCGTCGGACCGGAAGCAGCAGCTCCCCGGCGACCTGACCGGCGCCTCGCCGCAGGAGCTGGCCAAGAAGGTCCTCGCCGCGGCCGGCGGCACCACCGACGTGGCGGTCGACGGCACGGCCAAGGTCGCCGGCCGGGACGCCTACCAGCTCACCCTCAAGCCCCGGCAGGACGGGACGACCGTCGACTCCGTGCGCATCGCCGTGGACGCCAAGAACGGCGTGCCGCTGAAGTTCACGCTCACCCCGAAGGGCGGTGGCAAGGCGGCCGTCGACGTGGCCTTCACCAAGGTCTCCTTCGACAAGCCGAGCGCGTCCGCCTTCTCCTTCACCCCGCCCAAGGGCGCCAAGGTGACCGAGGGTTCCGGGCACGGGGCCGGGGCCGGGGCCGACGGGTCTGCCGCCGAGCACGGCAAGGGCCGGCTCCCGGGCGCCCCGGGGACGGACGCCGCGTCCGCGCCCAAGGTGACGGGCACGGGCTGGGCGACGGTCGTCGAGCTCAGCGGTGACAAGGGCGGGCTGCCGGGCGCGGGCGGCGCGGCAGGCGCGGACAAGATGGACAAGATGGGCAAATCCTCGGACAAGAACGCCGAGAAGCTGCTCGACAGCTTCGGCAGCAAGGTCTCGGGTTCGTTCGGCTCCGGCCGGATCGTCAGCACCCGCCTGGTGAACGTGCTGCTGACGGACGACGGCAAGATCTACGCCGGTGCGGTCACCAAGGACGCGCTGGTGAAGGCCGCGAACTCCGCCGGATAGGCAAGGGGGCGCGGGGGACGAGGAGGGGCAGGGGCCTGTGACGGAGCCGCCGGCGGTCATCGAGACGCATGGGCTCACCAAGCGCTACCGGGGCGGACAGCTCGCGGTGGCCGACCTCGACCTCGTCGTGCCGCGCGGCAGCGTGTTCGGGTTTCTCGGCCCCAATGGATCGGGCAAGACGACGACGATCCGTATGCTCATGGGGCTGATCGAACCCACGTCGGGGCTGGCCCGGGTGCTCGGTGAGCCGATGCCCCGGGCCGGCGGCCGGGTCCTGCCCAGGGTGGGGGCTCTCATCGAGGGACCCGCGCTCTACGGCTTCCTCTCCGGCCGCGACAACCTCGTCAGATACGACGCCGCGGACCCCACGGCAGACCCGCGCACCCGCTCCGCCCGGGTGGCGACGGCCCTGGAACGGGTGGGCCTGGCCGGCGCCGCCGGCAAGAAGGCCCGTGCGTACTCCCTCGGGATGAAGCAGCGCCTCGGCCTGGCCGCCGCCCTGCTCCAGCCGCGCGACCTGCTGGTCCTGGACGAGCCGACCAACGGCCTGGACCCGCAGGGCATGCGCGAGATCCGGTCCCTGGTCCGCGGCCTGGCCGCGGAGGGCACCACCGTCTTCCTCTCCTCCCACCTGCTCGACGAGATCGAGCAGGTCTGCACACACGCCGCGGTGATGGCCCGGGGGCGGCTGCTCACCCAGGGCACGGTCGGCGAACTGGCCTCCTCCACCCGCGGCCGGCTCGCCGTCACCACCCCCGACACGGCGGACGCGGTCCGCGTCCTCAAGGAGCACGGCGTGAACGACCTGGTGGTCACCGACGACCGCGTCACCGGCGAACTGCCGTCCGGCCCGCCGCCACCGGAGCTCGCCGACCTCAACGCCGCCCTCGTCCGGGCGGACGTCCGCGTGCGATCCTTCGGCACGGAACGCGTCTCGCTGGAGGACGCGTTCGTCGCGCTCACCGGGGAGGGCTTCGATGTCGCGGGCTGAGACCGGGGAGGTCGCCGCGGACATCCGCGCGCCGCGCGCGGTGTGGCGGCTGTCCCTCTTCCGCAGCGAGATCACGACGGTCTTCCGGCGCTGGCGCACCCTGGTGCTGCTCGGTGTGCTCGCGGCGGTGCCCGTGCTGGTGGGCGTGGCGGTGAAGATCGAGACCAGCGACGGCGACGGCTCGTTCGGCGGCGGGACCGGCGGCGACGGCCCGGCCTTCGTCAGCCAGGTCACCAACAACGGCCTCTTCCTCGTCTTCGCCTCGCTCGCCGCCACACTGCCGTTCTTCCTCCCCATGGCCACCGGTGTGATCGCCGGTGACGCGATCGCCGGCGAGGCCGGCAGCGGCACCCTGCGCTACCTCCTGGTCGCCCCGGCCGGGCGCACCCGGCTGCTGCTCGCCAAGTTCGCCAGCATCATGGTCTTCTGCCTCGCCGCCACCCTGGTGGTGGTGAGCTCCGCGTTGCTGGTGGGGGCTCTGCTCTTCCCGATGGGCGAAGTCACGTTGATCAGCGGCACGACCGTCCCGTTCGGGGAGGGCCTGCTGCGGGGGCTCGTCATCGCCGGTGTGGTGGCGGCCTCGCTGGTGGGCGTCGCGGCGCTGGGGCTCTTCGTCTCCACCCTCACGGGCAGCGGCATCGCGGCGATGGCCACCACGGTGGGGCTGCTGATCACCGTGCAGATCCTCGACCAGTTCCCGCAGTTGCACGTCGTGCAGCCGTATCTCTTCCCGCACTACTGGCTGTCCTTCTCGGACCTGCTCCGGGACCCGGTCTACTGGGACCAGATCGGACGGAACCTCGGGCTCCAGGGGCTGTACGCGGCCGTGTTCGGCTCGGCGGCGTGGGCGAGGTTCACGGCGAAGGACGTGACGGCGTAGCGAGTGGAGTGCCGGACGGGCTGGGCAGGCCCGTCCGGCGTTCGCGCGCCTGCTTTTAGAAGGTGAGCTTCCAGCTGTTGACCGTGCCGGAGTCCTGCGGGGCGACGTCCTGCACACGCAGCTTCCACGTGCCGTTCGCCGTCTCCGCCGAGGCGTCCACGGTGTACGTGGCCACCACGTCCGCGGCGGAGTCGTTGGCGTCCGACCCCTTGAGCCGGTACGTGCGTCCGCTCGGCCCGACGAGGTCGACCGTCAGGTCGCCGCGGTAGGTGTGCTTGATGTCCACCGCCACCTTGAGCCCGGCGGGAGCATTGCCGGTGAGACCGCCGACGGCGATCGGGGACTCCACGGCCGCGCCGTTGTCCGGGACGGCGATGGCTGCCTTGCTCTCGAAACTGGTGCCACCGGGCGGGTTGGTGGAGCCGCCGCCGCTCAGCTTCCAGACGGCCCCCGCGATGGCGGTGCTGTGGTTGCCCAGCGCCTTGTCGTCGATGTTGCTGAGGGTGTCGCACGACCGGTGGTAGCAGCTGTCGAACGCCTTGCCCGCCGTACCGCCCCAGTTCCGGGCCTGCGCGGCGGTCTTGATGTAGTCCGCCCCGCTGAACAGCCCGCCGACCTTGATGCCCGCCCGCTGGAACGGCGCGTGGTCCGAGCGTCCGTCGCCCTCGGTGTCGATCTCCGTCGCGATCTTGCGGGCGGCGAACCAGTCCTCGAACAGCGTCTTGAGCGGCGCGTCGTAGCCGTAGACGAAGTAGCCGGGGTTCGGCGACCCGATCATGTCGAAGTTCAGATACGCGTCGATCTTCGACTTCTCGGCTGCGGGCAGCTGGTTCACGTAGTACGACGACCCGCGCATTCCCAGCTCTTCCGCACCCCACCAGCCGAACCGCAGGTGCTTGTCCGGCTTGTAGCCGGACTTGGCCACGGTGAGCGCCACCTCCAGGATCCCGGCGGATCCCGAGCCGTTGTCATTGATGCCCGGACCGGACGTCACCGAGTCGAGGTGCGACCCGGCGAACACCACGTGATTCGCGTCCCCGCCCGGCCAGTCGGCGATGAGGTTGTACCCCGTCGCGCCGCCGGTTGTGAACTGCTGGACGGTCGTGGTGTACCCGGCGGCGTCCAGCTTGGCCTTCACGAAGTCGAGCGATGCCTTGTAGCCACTGCGGCCGTGGGCTCGGTTGCCGCCGTTGGCGTTGGCTATCGACTGGAGTTGGTTGAGGTGCGCCTTGACGTTGGCGGCGGGTATCTCGGGTGCGTCGGCGGCGACTTGCGCGGCCCGCGCGGGTGCTGTCGCTGTTGCCGTTGCCGTCGTGGTCGGCGCCGCGAGCGACGGGGACGCGCCGATGAGCGTCGCCGTCACGGCCGCACCGCACGCCAGCAGGGTGGCGGAGAGGCGGCGTCTTCGGGGGTTGGTGGGCAGGGTGGGACCTTGGACTTCAAGCATGGGGGGCTCCCGTCCTTTTGACGTGCCCATGATGTTCAAGGGGTTTTTGGACATGCGTCAAGGGCGGAATTCGGACAGGAGGGTCCGGTATCCGGATATCGGGCGCGGCGGGGGCCGCGTCCCCGCTTGCGCGGGGACCACGACCAGTACCGCTGTCCCTGTCGGGCGATGCGCGGACCACCCCCGCCTGCGCGGGGACCACACTTCCTGACCTGCGCCTCCTGGCTCCCGAGGCAACGTTTTCATTCACTTGCGTGGGGACCATCCGACGCCGTGAAGCGGGCGTTTATACGCCCGCGACCCCGTGTGCGCGGGGGCTACACAGCGCACTTTGCGTCTTCGCCTTGCAGCCGGCTGGATGTTACTCCTTCCGCGGCTTCGAGATTCGGGCTGCCCCGGCGGCAATCCGGCTCCCTAGACGGAAACTTGAAAGGACAGCCTGCCCGGCGTAGGGCCCGGCGCGCTCAGGACATCCCCGCCTGCGCCCGCCCGCCCCACCCCGCTCACACCCCGCCGCGCCCCACCGTCACATCCCCCTCGCCGCCGCCCCCGGCCGCCGCCTCCAGCGCGGCCTCGGGCCCCGGCCCGGCCGCGCCGGCAGCCGCAGCGGCGCCCGCCGCACCGGAAACGTCCGCAGCACCCGCCGCACCAGCAGCCCCCGCCCCGGACACCGCCCGCTTACGCGCCGCAAGCAGCTCCACCCGCGTCGCGCGCGCAGAGCGCAGCGCATCCCACGTGAGAACGGCCAGGGCGAGCCACACCAGACCGAACCCGGCCCACCGCTCAGGCGGCATCGACTCGTGGAAGACGGCCAGCCCCAGGGCGAACTGGAAGACGGGCGCGAGGTACTGGAGCATCCCGAGCACTGACAGCGGCAGGCGCACCGCCGCCATGCCGAAGGAGACGAGCGGCAGCGCGGTGATGGCGCCGGAGGCGAGGAGGAGCAGCAGATGCCCCGTCCCCGCGCTCGTGAAGGTGCTCTTGCCGTCGGTGCCGAGGAAGATGAGGAAGCCGAGGGCGGGGAGGAACTGCACGGCGGTCTCGGCGGCCATGGATTCCAGGCCGCCCAGCCCGACCTGCTTCTTGAAGAGGCTGTAGGTGCCGAAGGAGGCGGAGATGCCGAGGGCGATCCAGGGCAGCTTGCCGTAGCCGACGGCGAGGACGACGACGGCGGCCGCGCCGATGCCGACGGCGGCCCACTGCGCGGGGCGCAGGCGTTCGCGCAGGACAAGGACGCCGAGGGCGATGACGACGAGGGGGTTGATGAAGTAGCCGAGGGAGGTCTCGACGACGTGGCCGGCGTTGACGGCCCAGATGTAGATGCCCCAGTTGACCGAGATCATCGCGGCGCTCAGGACGATCATGACGAGCCGCTTCGGCTGCCGCATCAGCGGGCCTATCCAGTCCCAGCGCCGGGTCAGGGCGAGGGCGGCCACCACGGTCACCAGCGACCACACCATCCGGTGGGCGAGGATCTCGAACGCCCCGGACGGCTCCAGGAGCGGCCAGTACAGGGGGAACAGCCCCCAGATCGCGTAGGCGAGGACACCGCACAGGAACCCCGTGCGCGTCTCGTTCTGCTGCGTGTCCGGCTTCACGGATCCCTCCCGGCGGTGCGACGACGACCTCGCGAAGGTAACGCCGCCCGGGGGTGCCTGTCATGTCCGTATCGGATGACGGTCATGACGGGCGCGAATCGGGTGATCCGGCCGTACCGGCCCGGCTCCGGCGGAGCCGTTCGACGGCCTGCGAGACGTCGAACGGCAGGACCGTCACCGCCACGTTCGGCAGCTGCTCCAGCGCCTTGGCCATGAGCTCGCCCGTGTCCCGGTGGAGCAGCCGGCCGAGCGGGGTGGAGTACGTCCGCCGGGGGATCAGCAGGGTGAGGGCGGTCTCGCCGCCGGCGGTGGTCCGGGCCGCGAGCCCGATGACGGCGTGCCGCAGTCGCCGGTCGGGGCAGTCGACGAGTTCCAGCGGGACGTCCGCTCCGGGCGTCGCGTCCCACCGTTCGGTCAGCCGGCGCGCCCTCGGCTCGTCGATCACGAAGTGCACGGCGCGCACCTCGTCCGGCCGCAGCTCGTGCGCGTACCGCAGCGCCTTCACCGTCGCCAGGTCGAGGCTGTCGACGAGGACGAACACCCGGTGCCGGCGCCAGTGCGGCCGGTCGGCGGTGAACGCGGGGACGTTCTCCAGCGCCTCGGCCTCCGCCCGGTACTGGTGGTTGATGCGGATCAGCGCCCACACCCCGATGGGGAAGACCACCACGACCAGCCACGCGCCCTCGGTGAACTTGGTGATCGCGAAGATCACCACGACCAGGGCGGAGACCACGGCCGCCGCCAGGTTCACCCACACCTTCGCGCGCCGGCCCGGTGCGTCGGAACGCCAGTGGTGCGCAGTCATCCCGGCGGTGGCCATGGTGAAGCCGGTGAAGACGCCGATCGCGTAGAGCGCGACCAGCTTGTCGACGTTGCCCCCGGTGAGGAAGAGCAGCCCGACGGAGACGACGGTGAGACAGATGATGCCGTTGGAGAAGGCGAGGCGGTGGCCGCGCCGCATCAGCGGCCGGGGCAGGAAGCGGTCCTCGGCGACGAAGCTGGCGAGGAACGGGAAGCCGGTGAACGGTGTGTTGGCGCCGGTGAAGAGGATCAGCGCGGTGGCGAGCTGGACGTAGACCAGGCCGACCGTCCCCACCCAGCCGTCCCCGAAGATCAGATGGGCCTCCTGGGCCAGGACGGTCGGGTTGCCGTCCTCGTACGGGATGGCGTGCGTGAAGTGGGCCAGCGTGGAGACGCCGAGCACCATCACGCCCAGGATCAGGCTCATCGTGGTGAGCGTGCGCCGGGCGTTGCGCCCCTGCGGCGCGCGGAACGCCGATACGCCGTTGGAGATCGCCTCCAGCCCGGTGAGCGACGAGCCGCCGTTCGCGAAGGAGCGCAGCACGATGAAGAGCGAGGTGCCGTAGAGCCAGCCGTGCCCCGGTTCCCCCAGCGGGACGGCGCCGTGCGCCGTGACGTCCGCATGCGGGATCCCGCCGTTCAGTGCCCGGACCAGGCCGACGACCAGCAGCAGCGCCACCGCCACGATGAACAGGTACGCGGGCGTCGCGAAGGTCCGGCCCGCCTCGCGGATCCCCCGCAGGTTCCCGTACATCAGGAGCAGCACCACGGCCACGGTGATCGGCAGTTTGAGGTGGTCGATGCCCCGGAAGCCGTTGCCCACCAGGTGGGCCAGGGAGATCAGCGCGTCCGTCCCCGCCGCCGTCTGAACGGCCACGGTGACGATGTAGTCCACCAGCAGAGCGACGGCCGCGATCTGCGCGACGCGCGGCCCGAAGTTCTCCCGGGCGACGACGTACGAGCCGCCGGCGCGGGTGTAGACCGACACCACGTCCCGGTACGACAGCGTCACCAGCAGCAGGACCAGCAGGATGCCGCCGGTCACCGGCATCAGCAGCGTGAACGCGGCGATCCCGGCCACCGGGACGAGGATGCGCAGCATCTCCTCCGTGCCGTACGCGGTGGACGAGATGCAGTCCGAGGCGAGGACGCCCAGGGCCATCGGGTTGGACAGCTTCTCCTGCGAGAGGCGTTCGGTGACGAGGGGCGGGCCGAGGAGGCGGCGCTTGACGCGGTAGCGGAGGCGGTCGGCGGGGAGGGAGACTTCGGCGTCGGCCATGTCCCTTATGAGAGCGGGTGGGGGAGGGGGTGGGCGGGGCGGCGCGGCGGGTGGGCACCCGATTGGTGGGTGCCCCGGACCCGCCCCTTCGCCGATTCCTGGGGGCAAGCCCCCAGACCCCCTGAAAGCGGCTTCGCCGCTTGTCCTCAACCGCCGGACGGGCCGAAGTCAGCCCGTCCGGCGTTTGAGGACAGCGGGCCCCTCTACCCCACCACCGTCCAGGTGTCCCCACCCGCAAGCAGCGCCCCCAGATCCCCCTTGCCCCGCTGCTCCACAGCAGCCTCCAGCTGATCGGCCATCAACGTGTCGTACACAGGCCGCTCCACACTCCGGAACACCCCAATGGGCGTCTGATGCAACGTATCCGGATCAGCAAGCCGCGACAGCGCGAACGCCGTGGTCGGAGACGCGGAGTGCGCGTCATGCACAAGTACCCGCGACTCGTTCTCGGGCGTCACCTCGACGACCGAGAGGTCACCGGTGGCCGCGTCCCGCACCACGCCCTTCGAGCCGTCCGTGCCGAAGCGGATCTGCTGTCCGTGCTCCAGCCGGATCACCGCCTCCTGGGCGGTCTCCTTGTCCTTGAGGGCCTCGAAGGCGTTGTCGTTGAAGATGTTGCAGTTCTGGTAGATCTCGACCAGGGCGGTGCCCGGGTGGTCGGCGGCCTGGCGCAGGACCTCGGTCAGGTGCTTGCGGTCGGAGTCGATGGTGCGGGCGACGAAGGAGGCCTCGGCGCCGAGTGCGAGCGACACGGGATTGAAGGGGGCGTCGAGGGAGCCCATGGGCGTGGACTTGGTGATCTTGCCGACCTCGGAGGTGGGGCTGTACTGGCCCTTGGTGAGGCCGTAGATCCGGTTGTTGAAGAGCAGGATCTTGAGGTTGACGTTGCGGCGGAGGGCGTGGATGAGGTGGTTCCCGCCGATGGAGAGGGCGTCGCCGTCGCCGGTGACGACCCAGACGGACAGGTCGCGGCGGGAGGTGGCGAGGCCGGTGGCGATGGCGGGGGCGCGGCCGTGGATGGAGTGCATCCCGTAGGTGTTGAGGTAGTACGGGAAGCGGGAGGAGCAGCCGATGCCGGAGACGAAGACGATGTTCTCGCGGGCGACGCCGAGTTCGGGCATGAAGCCCTGGACGGCGGCCAGGATGGCGTAGTCGCCGCAGCCGGGGCACCAGCGGACTTCCTGGTCGGACTTGAAGTCCTTCATGGACTGCTTGGCTTCCGCCTTGGGCACCAGCTTGAGCGCCTCAGTCATCGATGGCCTCCTTGAGCACGGTGGCGAGCTGCTCGGCCTTGAAGGGCATACCGCTCACCTGGGTGTGGGAGCGGACGTCCACGAGGTACCGGGCGCGCAGCAGGGTGGCGAGCTGGCCGAGGTTCATCTCGGGCACGACCACCTTGTCGTACCGCTTCAGCACCTCGCCCAGGTTGCGCGGGAAGGGGTTGAGGTGGCGCAGGTGCGCCTGGGCGACGTGCCCGCCGGCGGTGCGCACGCGGCGGACGGCGGCGGTGACGGGCCCGTAGGTGGAACCCCACCCCAGGACCAGGGTCCGGGCTTCCCCGGAGGGGTCGTCGACCGTCACGTCCGGCACGGCGATGCCGTCGATCTTCGCCTGCCGGGTGCGGACCATGAAGTCGTGGTTGGCGGGGTCGTACGAGATGTTGCCCGTGCCGTCCTGCTTCTCGATGCCGCCGATGCGGTGCTCGAGACCGGGGGTGCCGGGCACCGCCCAGGGGCGGGCCAGGGTCTCGGGGTCGCGCTTGAAGGGCCAGAAGACCTCGGTGCCGTCGGCCAGCTCGTGGTTGGGCGTGGTCGCGAACTGCACGCGCAGGTCCGGGAGTTCGTCGGTCTCGGGGATGCGCCAGGGCTCGGAGCCGTTGGCCAGGTAGCCGTCCGAGAGCAGGAAGACCGGCGTCCGGTAGGTGAGCGCGATCCGGGCCGCGTCGAGGGCGGCGTCGAAGCAGTCGGCCGGGGTTCTCGGCGCCACGATCGGCACCGGCGCCTCGCCGTTGCGCCCGTACATCGCCTGGAGCAGGTCGGCCTGCTCGGTCTTGGTGGGCAGCCCGGTCGAGGGGCCGCCGCGCTGGATGTCCACGACCAGCAGCGGCAGTTCGAGCGAGACCGCGAGGCCGATGGTCTCCGACTTCAGGGCCACGCCGGGCCCCGAGGTGGTGGTCACCGCGAGCGCGCCGCCGAAGGCCGCGCCCAGCGCCGCGCCGATGCCCGCGATCTCGTCCTCGGCCTGGAAGGTGCGCACACCGAAGTTCTTGTGCTTCGACAGCTCGTGGAGGATGTCGGAGGCCGGGGTGATCGGGTACGAGCCGAGGTAGAGCGGCAGGTCCGCCTGGCGGGAGGCGGCGATCAGGCCGTACGACAGGGCGAGGTTGCCGGAGATGTTGCGGTAGGTGCCGGCCGGGAAGGCGGCCGCGGCGGGGGCGACCTCGTAGGAGACCGCGAAGTCCTCCGTGGTCTCGCCGAAGTTCCAGCCGGCCCGGAAGGCGGCCACGTTCGCCTCGGCGATCTGCGGCTTCTTCGCGAACTTCTTCCGCAGGAACTTCTCGGTGTTCTCGGTGGGCCGGTGGTACATCCACGACAGCAGCCCGAGGGCGAACATGTTCTTGCTGCGCTCGGCCTCCTTGCGGGGGAGCCCGAACTCCTTGAGCGCCTCGATCGTCAGCGTGGTCAGCGGCACCGGGTGGACGCTGTAGCCGTCCAGCGAGCCGTCCTCCAGCGGGTTGGTGGCATAGCCGACCTTGGCCATCGGGCGCTTGGTGAACTCGTCGGTGTTGACGATGATCTCGGCGCCGCGCGGCACGTCCGCCAGGTTGGCCTTGAGGGCGGCAGGGTTCATGGCGACCAGGACGTTCGGGGCGTCGCCCGGGGTGAGGATGTCGTGGTCGGCGAAGTGCAGCTGGAACGACGAGACGCCCGGCAGGGTGCCGGCGGGCGCCCGGATCTCGGCGGGGAAGTTCGGCAGCGTGGACAGGTCGTTGCCGAACGAGGCCGTCTCGGAGGTGAAACGGTCACCGGTGAGCTGCATGCCGTCGCCGGAGTCGCCCGCGAAGCGGATGATCACCCGGTCCAGCCGGCGCACCTCCTTGCCGCCGGCGTCCTGCGCGGGGCCGCGCTGTCCGGCGAGCTGCGACGGCTCGTCCCCGGCCCCGGGCGGGGAGAAGCCTGGCTGTTCGGCTGGATCGGCCTGCTCGGCCGGGCTGCTGACCTGGCTGGTCACTGCTTCGGACCTCCCTCGTGACGGCGGTCCCGCACACACGTGGTGCCGACCGGCGTTCCCATCGCCATCGTACGTGGGCGGGGCACGCCCATCCGGGACGGATCACGGGATGGGGAGGCCCCGCAGCACCCCCATCCTGGCACGCCCTCCCCGGGCCGCCCGCGTGCCCGTCGGCGGGCCCGGGACCAGGGATCGGACCTCGGGCCCAGGACCGGAGGAGGAGCCCCGGGGTCCGTCTCCCGCCCCCGCGGCCGACGCCGCGTCGGGCCGCGCGTCCATCAGGCCGGGAGGGCCGGGAGCCGGAGGAGGGACGGGCGGGCGGCCGGAAGCGGAGGCGCCGGCCGGTCAGGACCTGAGGTAGCCGGTCAGGACCTGAGGTAGGTGAGCACCGCGAGGACGCGGCGGTGATCCCCGTCACTCGGCGACAGCCCCAGCTTCAGGAAAATGTTGCTGACGTGCTTCTCCACGGCCCCGTCGCTCACCACGAGCTGCCGGGCGATGGCACCGTTCGTCCTGCCCTCGGCCATCAGGCCCAGGACCTCCCGCTCGCGCGGGGTGAGCCCGGCCAGCACGTCCTGCTTGCGGCTGCGGCCGAGCAGCTGGGCGACGACCTCGGGGTCCAGCGCGGTGCCGCCCCGGGCCACCCGGACCACGGCGTCCACGAACTCGCGCACCTCCGCCACCCGGTCCTTCAGCAGGTAGCCGACGCCACGGCTGCTGCCGGCCAGCAGCTCCGTCGCGTACTGCTCCTCCACATACTGCGAAAGGACCAGGACCCCCAGGTCCGGGTGGTCGCGGCGGAGCTGGACGGAGGCCCGTACCCCCTCGTCCGTGTGGGTCGGCGGCATCCGGACGTCCGCCACCACCACATCCGGCAGCGCCCCCTCGTCGGCCAGCTCCCGCACCGCCTTCAGCAGCGCCTCGGCGTCCCCGACCCCGGCCACGACCTCGTGCCCGCGGTCGGTCAGCAGCCGGGTCAGGCCCTCCCTGAGCAGTACTGAATCCTCGGCGATGACCACCCGCACCCTGTCTGCGGCGTTCTCGACCACGACGTCCGGCCCCCTGGGGTTCCCGCAGGCACCCCGGCCCGCGCTGTCGGCAACAACGTCCACAGCATCGCAGCAAAACGGCCCCGGGACGGACGGTCCGGGGCCGTGGTGCCGCGAAGGGAGGCGGAGGGACGTGCGTCAGCGGTCGCGCCAGGGCAGCTCGGCGGTCACGGTGGTGGGCCCGCCGGCGGGGGAGTCGACCACCAGCAGTCCGTCCACCGAGCCGAGCCGTTCGGCGAGCCCGGCCAGTCCGCTGCCGGACTCGGTGGAGGCGCCGCCCTGCCCGTCGTCCCACACCTGGAGCATCACGCGGTTCCCCGAGCGCCAGATCTCCACCCGCGCGGTGCGGGCGCGGCTGTGCTTGCTGACGTTCTGGAGGAGTTCGGAGACGGTGAAGTAGGCGATGCCCTCGATGGCGGGCGCGGGCCGGGTGTCGAGGTCGACGTGGACGGCGACGGGGACGGTGCAGCGGCCGGCGACGGAGGAGAGGGCGGCGTCGAGGCCGCGGTCGGTGAGGACGGCCGGGTGGATGCCTCGGGCGAGGTCGCGCAGTTCCTGGAGGGCGAGCTTCACCTCGCCGTGCGCCTCGTCCACCATCTGCGCGGCGGCCTCCGGGTCCTCCAGCAGCTTCTCCTTGGCGAGACCGAGGTCCATGGCGAGGGCGACGAGCCGGGCCTGGGCGCCGTCGTGCAGGTCGCGCTCGATACGCCGCAGGTCGGCGGCGGCGGTGTCGACCGCCACCCCGCGGTCCTGCTCCAGCTCGGCGACCCGGACGGCCAGCTCGGACGGGCCGAGCAGGGACTTGACCAGCATCCGGTCCAGCCCGGCCATGCCGTGGATCAGCCATGGGGTGATCAGGACGATCACCAGGCCGACGGCGGAGGTGACGGTGATCTCGAAGGGGTTGTCGAGGTAGAGATCGCGGTTCCGGTCGCTGAAGACCTGCATGCCCGGCTGGCCCCACCAGGTCGGGTACATCCACTGGTAGGCCGGGTAGAGGAACAGGGCCCAGCCCAGGAGCTGGAACACCAGCGACACGGTGAACGCGCAGATCGCCCACGGCATGTGCACCACCGCGTAGACCAGGTGCCGCCACGACGCGCCGCTCTTCAGCAGCGCCCACACCCAGCCCATCATCCCGCCGCGCTGGTTCTCGGCCTGGACGGGGTGCGGCCCCTCGACGTCCGCGCCCAGCAGCAGCCGGGCCCGGGTGCGCTCGACCGCGCCCAGCACCCGTGCCCCGGCGAGGCCGACGGCCAGCACCGGTACGCCGATGAAGGTGATCAGCAGGCCGAAGCCCATCGACATCGTGGCGACGGCCCAGGTGAAGCCGGCGATCGCGATCGGCAGGCTGAGCTGGAGGTACAGGAACTCGCCCCATGTGCGGCGCGACAGGGGCGCCCGCAGCACGAGCGGCAGCCGGTGGCGCCGGGGCGCCGGTTCCGCCCGGTATCCGTAGTCGAAGGCCATCTCGGGTTCCTCTGTCCTCTGCGTCCGTCCGCCGGGGGCGTCGCCCCCGGCCCTCCCATGACTCCAGGCTCTCCCGTAAGGGGAGGGGAGACCATGCGGTGAGTGGGTGTTCCCGGGGTGGGGTTCTCCCTACCCCGGGGTGCGGGGTGTGGCCCGGGCCCGGGCCGCCGTGCGTCAACTCCGCGCCCGCCACGGCAGTTCGGCCGTGATCACGGTGGGCCCGCCGACGGGGGAGTCCACGCCGAACAGCCCGTCCACCGAGCCGAGCCGTTCGGCGAGCCCGGCCAGTCCGCTGCCGGACGCGGTGGAGGCGCCGCCCTGCCCGTCGTCCCGCACCTGGAGCAGCAGCCGGTCGCCCGCCCGCCACACCTCGACCTCGGCCGTGCGGGCGCGGCTGTGCTTGCTGACGTTCTGGAGGAGTTCGGAGACGGTGAAGTAGGCGATGCCCTCGATGGCGGGCGCCGGGCGGCTGTCGAGTTCGACATGAACACTGACCGGGACGGTGCAGCGGCCGGCGACCGAGGAGAGGGCGGCGTCCAGGCCGCGGTCGGTGAGGACGGCCGGGTGGATGCCTCGGGCGAGGTCGCGGAGCTCCTGGAGGGCGAGCTTCACCTCGCCGTGCGCCTCGTCCACCATCCGCGCCGCGGCCTCGGGGTCTTCGAGGACCTTCTCCTTGGCGAGACCGAGCCCCATGGCGAGCGCGACGAGCCGGGCCTGGGCGCCGTCGTGCAGATCGCGCTCGATACGCCGCAGGTCGGCGGCGGCGGTGTCCACCACCACCCCGCGGTCCTGCTCCAGTTCCGCCACGCGCCGCTCCAGCTCGTCGGAGGGGGACAGCAGCCCGCGCACCATCGACCGGTCCACCGTGGCCATCGCCCGCGCCAGATGGCCGAGAACCGGCCAGGCGACGAAGAAGGCGACCAGGGTCACGCCGAAGGTGAGCACCCCCCACGGCAGCCGGACGAACGCGTACAGCGTCGTGCGCCAGGCCACCGTGTCCCGCAGGGTCGCCCACACCCAGCCGAGGATCCCCCGGCGCCTCCCGGCGCGCGGGAGGGGGCTCGGCTCGTCGACCCGGACGCCCAGCAGCCTCCGCGCCCGGCGCCGTTCCGCCCGCCCCAGCCACCGCATGCCCACCAGGCCCGCCGCCAGCAGCGGCAGACCCACCACCGTGAACGACAGCACCAGGCCCACGAACAGCCACAGCGCGACGTACACGAACCCGACGAGCCCCGCCGCCAGGTTGCTCAGCAGGTAGGCGACCTCCCGCCAGGTCCACGCGTCGAAGGCGGGCCGGACGGGCGGCGGCTGCTCGTCCTCGGGCACGCCCCCGGCGGGGACGGGCACCGGGGTGCGGGGACGGGTACGGGCGGTGCGGGCGGTCATGGTCCAAGCGTGCCCCGACCTCCCCGTGCCCTGCCATGGGGGCCCCGGGAGCCCTCCGGTGGGGAGAACCCCACCTCCGGCCGGACAGCGCTGCCCGCTCCCGGCCCCGCAGCACCTAGACTCCTGTGCGTACAGATCGTCGAATGCGGACGAACAGCCGCACACAGGGAGCGAGGGGCCGGACGTGCCGGAGGCAACCGCGCGCATCGCGTCCGCCGATGTCCCGCTCGCGGCGGATTCCACTGCCTACTTCCACGGCTACGGCGTCGTCGCTCTTGTCGGCGTCCTCGGCGTGCTCTTCGTCGCCGTCGCCTTCGGCGCCGGGCGGCTGCTGCGGCCCGTGGTGCCGACCCCCGAGAAGCTGCTGACGTACGAGTGCGGCGTCGACCCCGTCGGCGAGGGCTGGGCCCACACCCAGGTGCGCTACTACGTCTACGCCTTCCTGTACGTGATCTTCGCGGTGGACTCCGTCTTCCTGTTCCCCTGGGCGACGGTCTTCGCCGCGCCCGGCTACGGTGCCACCACCCTCGTCGAGATGTTCGTCTTCCTCGGCTTCCTCGCCGTGGGCCTGTTGTACGCATGGAAGAAGGGCGTCCTGGAGTGGACGTGACACGCGCTGACCTTCCCGAGCCCCGTCGGCTGGGCGCGCTGGCCCGGCTGGCGCCCGAGCCCATGAAGGTGGTCCTGAACTGGGGCCGGCGCTACAGCCTCTGGGTGTTCAACTTCGGCCTCGCCTGCTGCGCGATCGAGTTCATCGCCGCGTCCATGGCCCGGCACGACTTCATCCGCCTCGGCGTCATCCCCTTCGCGCCGGGCCCCCGGCAGGCCGACCTCATGATCGTCTCCGGCACGGTGACGGACAAGATGGCGCCCGCCGTCAAGCGGCTGTACGAGCAGATGCCCGAGCCGAAGTACGTCATCTCGTTCGGCGCCTGCTCCAACTGCGGCGGGCCCTACTGGGACTCGTACTCCGTCACCAAGGGCGTCGACCAGATCATCCCCGTCGACGTCTACGTCCCCGGCTGCCCGCCCCGGCCGGAGGCGCTGCTCCAGGGCATCCTCAAGCTCCAGGAGAAGATCGCCGCCGAGTCGACGGCCGAGCGGTACGGGCCGTCCGGGCCGTCCGGGCCGGCGGCTTCGACGGCGGAGCTCCGCAGCGGGCTGGTCGAGGCCCCCGCTCCGGCTCCGGCTCCCGCTCCCGAGGAGCGCGCCCGATGACCGGCTGGCTGCCCGCCCCCGTGACCGAGCTCTTCGGCGAGGGCGCCACCGCGGCCGAGGCGTACGAACTGCTCACGGTCGACGTCCCCGCCGAGACCTGGACCACCGCCCTCGACACCGCCCGGACGACGCTCGGCTGCACCTTCTTCGACTGGCTGAGCGCCGTCGACGAACCCGGCACCGGCTTCCTCGTCTGCGCCCACGTGGCGGCCCTGCCGTCCGGCCAGGGCACACCCCTCCGCCGCCTCGTCCTCCGGACCACCGTCCCGCACGACGCTCCCGCCCTGCCCACCGCCGTCGCGGTGTACGCCGGAGCGGAGTGGCACGAGCGCGAGACCCACGAGATGTTCGGCATCGACTTCACCGGCCACCCCCACCTGGTGCCCCTGCTCCTCCCCGAGAACTTCGAGGGCCACCCGCTGCGCAAGGACTTCGTCCTGGCCGCCCGCGTCGTCAAGGCCTGGCCCGGCGCCAAGGAGCCGGGGGAGTCCGAACACGGCGGCCCCAAGCGCCGGCAGATGCTTCCCCCCGGCGTCCCCGACCCCAACGAGTGGGGCCCCCTCAAGGGCCAGCTTCCCCCCGCCCCGTCCCGCCCGGCCCGCGGCGCCCGCGCCGCTGCCGCCTCCGCCTCCGCCTCCGGGGAGGGCGAACGCCCGGTCCGCCGCGCGCGGAGCGCGGGCGAGGGCTCGGCGAGCCAGGGCGACGAGGCTCCGGCTCCGCGGCGGGCGCGGGGTGCGGCGGACGGTTCGGCGAGCCAGGAGGGCGCGGCGCCCGCGCCTCGCCGCACGCGGAGTGCGGCCGAGGGGTCGGCGAGCCAGGAGGGTGCCGCCCCTGCTCCGCGCCGCACGCGAAGTGCTGCGGACGGATCCGCGAGCCAGGAGGGCGCCACCTCCGCGCCGCGTCGTACCCGGAGCGCTGCGGACGGATCCGCGAGCCAGGAGGGCTCGGCCCCCGCGCCACGTCGTACCCGGAGCGCGTCGGAGGGTTCGGCGAGTCAGCAGGAGGGTGCGACGGGCACACCGCGTCGCAGCCGGAGCGCGGCCGAGGGGTCGGCGAGCCAGGAGGGTGCGACGGGCACGCCGCGTCGTACCCGCAGCGCGGCGGACGGCTCCGCGAGCCGGCCGGAGGGCGCGGACACCGAGACGGGCACAGGCACGGGTACGGACCGCCCGGCGGCGCCCGCCCGGCNGCGTCGTACCCGCAGCGCGGCGGACGGCTCCGCGAGCCGGCCGGAGGGCGCGGACACCGAGACGGGCACAGGCACGGGTACGGACCGCCCGGCGGCGCCCGCCCGGCGCCCCGCGCCGCGTTCCGCGGACGCGCCCTGGCACCACGCGCGCCCGGCCTTCGAGGAGACCCCGCCCGCGACGCCGACCCGCCCCGAGAAGGACGAGCCCGAGGCGCCCGCCCCGGACGAGCCGACCCCCGAGGCCGGAGGCACCCGCGAGAGCGGCCCGGCCCCGAGCGGCCCGGCCCCGGACGTGCGGGAACCGAACGTGCGGGAACCGAACGTGCGGGAACCGGAAGCCGAGGGCCGCCCCGCCGAAGGTGACAGCCCGGCGCCGCGCGAGCGGTCCGCCGAGGGCGACAGCCCCGCCCCGCGCGAGCGCCCGGCCGAAGACGGCTCCCCCGCCCCGCGCGAGCGCCCCGCCGAAGGCGGCGACACCGAGAACGACCCCCACCCCGCCGGAGGCGACCCCGCATGAGCAGCAGCGACACCGTGGACGTGGTGCTGCGCCTCGTGGCCCTGTTCGCCGTCTTCCTGGTGTTCCCGTTGCTCGTCGGGCAGATGGAACACAAGGTGATGGCCCATATGCAGGGCCGGCTCGGGCCGATGTACGCGGGCGGGTTCCACGGCTGGGCGCAGCTCGTCGCGGACGGGGTGAAGTTCGCGCAGAAGGAGGACATCGTCCCGGCCGACGCGGACCGGCGGGTGTTCCAGCTCGCGCCGGCCGTGGCGCTGCTGCCGTACCTGCTGGTCCTGGTGGCGATCCCGATCGGCCCGGGCAAGGCGGTCGGCTGGTACATCGACGCGGGCGTGTTCTTCGTGCTCGCGGTGATGGGCGTGGGCGTGCTGGGGTCCCTGATGGCCGGCTGGGCGTCCGCGAACAAGTTCTCGCTGCTCGGTGGCCTGCGGACGGCCGCGCAGCTGATGGCGTACGAACTGCCGATGCTGCTCGCCGCCGCCTCGGTGGCGATGGCGGCGGGCACGGTCTCGCTGCCCGGGATCCTGGGCGCGTTCCACTGGTGGTGGGTCCCCTGGCAGATCGTCGGCGGGCTGGTGTTCTTCACGGCGGGCCTGGCGGAGCTGCAACGGCCGCCGTTCGACATGCCGGTCGCCGACTCCGAGATCATCTTCGGTGCGTACACCGAGTACACGGGCCTGCGGTTCGCGATGTTCCTGCTCTCCGAGTACGCGGGCATCGTCGTCCTCTGCGGGCTGACGTCCGTGCTGTTCCTCGGCGGCTGGCACGGCCCCCTCGGGGCCGACGGGCTCGGCTGGGTGTGGATGCTGCTCAAGACCGCGGTGCTCGCGTTCGTCGTGATCTGGTTGCGGGTGAGCTACCCGCGGCTCCGCGAGGACCAGCTGCAGAAGCTCGCCTGGACCGTGCTCATCCCGCTCGCCCTCGCGCAGATCGCGCTGACCGGCGTCGTCAAGGTGGCGATCTCATGAACATCCCCGGCAGCGGCCTGGCCAAGGGCCTGGCCGTCACCCTGCGGACGCTCACCCGGCGCACGCAGACCGTCCAGTACCCGGACGCGCAGCCCGAACTCGCCCCCCGCACCCGCGGGGTGATCGGCCTGTTCGAGGAGAACTGCACGGTCTGCATGCTGTGCGCCCGCGAGTGCCCCGACTGGTGCATCTACATCGACTCCCACAAGGAGACCGTCCCCCCGGCCGCCCCGGGCGGCCGCGAGCGCAGCCGCAACGTCCTCGACCGCTTCGCGATCGACTTCGCGCTGTGCATGTACTGCGGGATCTGTATCGAGGTGTGTCCGTTCGACGCCCTCTTCTGGTCGCCGGAGTTCGAGTACGCCGAGACGGACATCCTTGACCTCACCCACGAGCGCGACCGGCTCCGCGAGTGGATGTGGACCGTGCCCGAGCCGCCCGCGCTCGACCCGGCGGCGGAGGAGCCGAAGGAGGTCGCGGCGGCCCGCAAGACGGCGGAGAAGCTGGCGGCCGCACGGGCGAAGGAACAGGAAAACGGGGAAGCGAAGGAGGACGGGGCATGAGCACCCACAGCGTCGCGCTCGCCTCGGGCGCGCACGGCTTCCTCTCGCCGACCGGCGTCGAGATCGCCTTCCTGCTGGTCGGTATCGTCACGTTCGGCGCCGCCGTCGTGACCGTCACCACCCGGCAACTGGTGCACGCCGCCCTGTGGCTGGTCGTGGCGCTCGGCGGGCTGGCCGTCGAGTACCTGCTGCTGACGGCCGAGTTCGTCGCCTGGGTCCAGGTGCTGATCTACGTCGGCTCGGTGGTCGTCCTCCTCCTCTTCGGGCTGATGCTCACCAAGGCGCCCATCGGCCGGTCCCCGGACGCCGATTC
The DNA here is from genome assembly GCF_013055795.1 of Streptomyces sp. I05A-00742. Classification (GTDB taxonomy): domain Bacteria; phylum Actinomycetota; class Actinomycetes; order Streptomycetales; family Streptomycetaceae; genus Streptomyces. The sequence goes on along the minus strand of NZ_JABETO010000018.1, from coordinate 62,218 downwards.
GGGCAACCGCCCGGTGGCGCTCGCGGTGGCCGGTGCCGCCGCCGTCGCCCTGGTCTGGGTCGTCGTGGACGCCTTCCGGGCGACCTGGATCGACGTCCATGGTCCCGTCCAGGGCTCCACCAAGGTCTCCGGCGAGATGCTCTTCCGGTACTGGGTGCTGCCCTTCGAGGCACTGTCGGTGCTGCTGCTCGCCGCCCTCGTCGGGGCGATCGTCCTGTCCCGCCGGGGCAAGGACGACAAGGGCGACAAGGGCGACGGGAAGAAGCAGAAGGAGGCCGCGCGCTGATGCACCTCGTCTACCCCGCCGTCCTGGCCGCCCTCCTCTTCTGCGCCGGTCTCTACGGCGTCCTCGCCCGGCGCAACGCCATCCTGGTCCTGATGTCCGTCGAGCTGATGCTCAACGCCGTCAACCTCAACCTCGTCGCCTTCGACGTCTGGCTGCGCGACGAACTCCACGCCGGGCAGGCGCTCACCCTGTTCACCATCGCCATCGCCGCCGCCGAGATCGGCATCGGCCTGGCCATCGTCCTGCTCGTCCACCGCAACCGCGGCGCCGCCGACCTCGACCGGCTCCGCGACCTCCGCGAGGACGACGGGGACGGGACCGCATCCGAAGGCGGCGGCGACGACGGCGACGCCGGCCGCGAGCAGAAGGCCGAGGCCGCCGCGTGACGACCACGACCACCGCCGCCCTCGTCCCGCTGCTGCCCTTCCTCGGTGCCGTCGGCGGCATCCTGGCGGGCCGCCGCGCACCCGGACTCGTCCGCCCCCTCGCCCTCCTGCCGACCGCCGTCGCCGCCGTCCTCACCGTCGTCGTGGCGTGGCAGCAGGGCGGCGGCCGGCCCCTCGACGCGTCGACCCGGCTCACCCCGACCGGCTCCGTCCCCGTCGACCTCGCCCTGCACCTCGACGGCTTCGCCGTCCTCGTCGCCGTCCTCGTCGGCACCGTCGCCACCTGTGTGCAGCTCTACTCGACGGCCTACCTCCGCGACGACCCGCGCTACCCGTCCTACGCCGCGCTCGTCTCCCTGTTCACCTCCGCGATGCTGCTCGTCGTCTACTCCGGCGACCTGATGGTGCTGCTGGTCGGCTGGGAGGTCATGGGCATCTGCTCGTACTTCCTCGTCGGCCACTACTGGGAGACCGAGGCCGCCCGCGCCGCCTCCCTCAAGGCGTTCCTGGTCACCAAGCTCGGTGACGTCCCCTTCCTGATCGGCGTGTTCGCGCTGGCCGCCGACGCCGGGACGTTCCGCATCGACGGCATCGTGCGGACCGCCGCGTCCGGCGGCCTCGACCACCCCACCCTGGTGGCGCTGCTGCTGCTCGCCGGCGTGGCGGGCAAGTCCGCCCAGTTCCCGCTGCACACCTGGCTGCCCGACGCGATGGCCGGCCCGACGCCGGTGTCCGCGCTCATCCACGCCGCGACGATGGTCGCGGCCGGTGTCTACCTCGTGGCCCGGCTCCTCCCCGTCTTCACCGCCTCCACGGCGGCCCTGGTGGTGCTCGCGGTGATGGCCGCGGTCACCATGGTCGGCTCGGCCCTCGCCGCGCTCGCCCAGGACGACATCAAACGCGTCCTCGCCTACTCGACCGTCGGCCAGCTCGGCTACATGACCGGCGCCCTGGCCGTCGGCGACCGGAGCGCCGCCGTCTTCCACCTGGTCTCCCACGGCGCGTTCAAGGCCCTCCTCTTCCTCGGGGCGGGCGTGGTCATCCACGCCGCCGGCACCAACTCACTGGCCGCGACGGCCCGCACGGGCGGCCTCGCCCGGCGCGTCCCGGACGCGTTCTGGACGATGACCGTCGCCCTCCTCGCGCTCGCCGCGATCCCGCCCTTCAGCGGCTTCTTCTCCAAGGAGGCCGTGCTGGGCGCCGCCGAGCACGCCGCCCGCGGCGAGGCGTCCGGCATCCCCGGCGCGGTCGGCTGGACCGTCCTCCTCGCGGGCCTGGTCACCGCCCTCCTCACCGCCGGCTACGCCACCCGCCTGTGGCTGCTCGCCTTCCGCGGCAAGGGCCCCGAGGCCGCCGACCACGGCCGGCAGCCCACCGCCATGACCGCCGTCCTGTGGGTGCTGCTCGTACCCACCGTCGCCCTGGGCCTCGCTGCCTGGAAGCTCCCCGACTGGTTCGACGGCGGCTCACTGACCCCGGCCCTCACCACCTCCCTCCTCTCGACCGGCTGTGCCCTCGCCGGCGTACTCGTCGTCACCGCGGCCTGGCGCCGCACCGCCGCCCTCGCCGCCCGCACCCCCATGGGCGCCGTCGCCGCCGACCCGGACGAGGCCCCGGCCGTCTCCGAGGAGGAGGCCATCGCCACCCACGAGGCCGCGTACGGCAGCGTCTCCGGCGCCCAGGACCCCGCCGACCCCGGCCGGCTCCTCCTCGGCCCGCTGCACCGGCACGCCGCCGTCGGCTTCCACCTCGACGCGGTCGTCCACGCCGTCGTGGTCCGGCCGGTCCGGGGCGCCGCCCGCCTCGCCCGCTTCCTCGACCGCGAGGTCGTCGAGACCTACGTGCGCGGCGCGGCGTCCGCCCCCGGCCTGCTGGGCGCGGCCGTCCGCCGGGCCCAGACCGGCAACACCCAGACCTACCTGAGCGTCCTGTTCGCGGGCTCCGTCGTCCTGGCCGTCGCCGCCGTCCTCGTAGCCTCCGGAGCCTGACCGTGAGCCATACCGTTCTCCAGATCCTCCTCCTCGCGGTCGTCGTCCTCCCCCTCGTCGGAGCCGTCGCCGCCCTGCTCCCGGCCCCGCCCGGGCTCAAGGGCCGCGGCCCCGACCAGGCCGTCCTGCGGCACGGCGTCACCGTCACGGGCGCCGTGCTCGCGCTCTCCGTCGCCCTGGCCGCCGGCTTCGACCGCGACGACCCGGCCACGATGCAGGCCACCACCGACCTGAGCTGGATCCCGGCCCTCGGCATCCGGTTCCACCTCGGCGTGGACGGCGTCTCGCTCCCCCTCCTCGTCCTGACCTCGCTCCTCACCTTCCTCTGCGCGCTGTACAGCTACTTCCGGCCGCAACATATGCCGCTGACGCGGCGGGCTGACGGCCCGTCAACCCGGGCCTTCGTCGCGCTGCTGCTGCTCCTGGAGGCCGGCACCCTCGCCTCGTTCGCCGTCCTCGACCTCGTGCTGTTCTTCCTCGCGTTCGAGACGGTGCTCGTCCCGATGTACTTCCTCATCGCCCGCTGGGGTGGCGAGGGACGCGAGCGCGGCGCCTGGCGCTTCATCCTCTACACCCTGCTCGGGTCCGTGGTGATGCTGCTCGGCCTCCTCCTCATCGGCATCAAGGGCGGCACTTTCGACATGGTGGCACTCGCCACTGACAACGGGTCGGGGCTGAGCCACTCCACGCAGGTCATCGCCGTTCTGGCGATCGGCACCGGACTCGCCGTCAAGGCCCCGATGTGGCCGCTGCACAGCTGGCTGCCCGACGCCCACACCTCCGCCCCCACTGTCGGCTCGGTGCTCCTCGCGGGCGTCCTGCTGAAGATGGGCACCTACGGCCTCGTCCGCATCGTCCTGCCCATGGCCCCCGACGGCGCCCACACCTTCGCGCCGTACCTCGCCGCCTTCGCGGCGGTCGGCGTCGTCTACGGCTCGCTGGTCTGCCTCGCGCTGGCCCGCCGCGGTGCCAAGGGCGACCTCAAGCGGCTCATCGCCTACTCCTCCGTCGGGCACATGGGCTTCGTCCTCCTGGGCATCGCCACCCTCACCCCGACGGGCGTCAACGCCGCCCTGTTCGCCAACGTCGCCCACGGCCTCATCACCGGCCTGCTGTTCTTCCTCGTCGGCGGCGTCAAGGACCGCTACGGCACCACCGACCTCGACCAGCTCTCCGGCCCCACCGGCGCCGCGCTCTACGGCCGGGCCCCGCGCCTCGGCGGCCTCCTCGCCTTCGGCGCCGTCGCCTCCCTCGGACTGCCCGGACTGGCCGGGTTCTGGGGCGAGATGCTGGCGATGTTCGCCTCCTTCCGCCCCGCCGACGGGCTCAGCCGCCCGGCCTACCTCACCTTCATGGTCCTGGCCGGTCTCGGCACCCTGCTGACCGCCGCCTACCTCCTGGCCGTCGTCCGCCGCGTCTGCATGGGCGGCAACGGCGAACAGCACCCCGCCGGGGCGGTCGGTCCCGCGCTCACGGACGTCCGCCCGTACGAGTTCGCCGCCTGGACGCCGCTCGTCGTCCTCACCGTCCTCGCCGGGCTCTGGCCCGCGGCCCTCCTGGGCCTCACCGACCCCGCCGTCCAGCAGCTCCTCGGAGGAGGCAACTGATGGTTCTCCTCGCCGACTCCCTGGCCGGGTCCCTCACCCCGAGCATCGTCCAGTCCGTCGACTGGCTCGCCGTCGCACCGCCCCTCGTCACCGCCGTCGTGGCGCTCGTCGTCCTGGTCGCCGACCTCTTCCTGCCCGCGGAGAAGAAGAACGTCCTCGGCGGCATCACCGTCGGCGGCCTCCTCCTCGCCGGACTCGCGCTGATCCCGCTGCGGGCCGGCACCCGCAGCACCTTCTGCCTCACCGGCGGCAGCCACACCTGCAGTTACGAGGCCGACCACTTCACGCTCGTCATCCAGTTCCTGGTGCTCGGCGGGGCGCTGCTGACCGCGCTGCTGTCCTTCACCACCGTCCGGGACGAGGACCTGCCCGCCGGCGAGTACTGGTTCCTGCTGCTGTCCTCCGCCGCCGGCGCCGCCCTGCTGCCCGCCTCCCGCGACCTCGCCACCCTCGTCGTCGCCCTGGAGGTCGCCTCGCTGCCCGCCTTCGCCCTCGTCGGCCTGCGCCGCGGCGACCGGCGCTCCTCCGAGGCGGCGCTGAAGTTCTTCCTCTCCTCGGTCACCGCCACCGCCGTCACCCTCCTCGGCGTCAGCTTCGTCTACGCGGCCACCGGCACCATGCACCTCACCGACGTCGCCCACAGCCTCGGCGACGTCGACCCGCGGCTGACCGTCCTCGCCCGCACCGGCGTGGTGCTCACCCTCGTCGGCTTCGCCTTCAAGACGGCCGCCGCCCCCTTCCACTTCTGGGTGCCGGACGCCTACGTCGGCGCCCCGCTGCCGGTCGCCGGCTACCTCTCCGTCGTCGGCAAGGCGGTCGGCTTCACCGGCATCGCCCTCGTGACGGTCGTCGCGTTCCCGTCCTACTCCGACGTCTGGGGCCCGGCCCTCGCCGTCCTCGCCGCCCTCACCATGACCGCCGGCAACGTCGCCGCGCTGCGCCAGCGCCCCGACCGGCGGCACAGCGCCGTACGCCTGCTCGCCTGGTCCTCGGTCGGCCAGGCCGGCTACCTGCTGGTCCCGCTGGCCGCCGCCGGATACATCCAGGACCCGGGCCACGCCGTCGGCTCCACCGTCGCCTACGCCCTGATGTACGCGGCCGTGAACCTCGGCGCCTTCGCGGTCGCCGCCCTCGTCGCCCGCACCAGCCCGGACCACCGCCTCACCGACTACCGCGGCCTCTCCGCCCGCAGCCCCCTCGCGGCGCTCGCCCTCGGCTTCTTCCTGCTCTGCCTCGCGGGGCTGCCGCCGGGCGTCATCGGACTGTTCGCCAAGGTCACGGTCTTCTCGGTGGCGATCGACGCCGGGCTGGGGTGGCTGGCGGCGGTCATGGCCGTCAATGTGGTGATCGCCCTCTACTACTACCTCCGGTGGACGGCCGTGCTCTTCCGCCCGGCGGGCCCGGCGGAGGGCGGCGTCGAGGGCGGGACCGAGGGCGGCATCGCCGCGACGAGGACCCGCGTGCCCTTCCCCCTCGCGGCGGCGATCGGCGCGGCCGCGCTGGCGGGGGTCGCCCTCTCGGGCGCACCGCAGCTGGTGCTGCGCTTCGCCTCGGGAACGCTCCTGTAAAGGGTTGGGGCGTCCCCTCCAGAAAGATCGGGGCGCCCCTCCGCGGTGCCGACGAGATCCGCCGCCGCGCTCACCCGAACAGCCCACGCCCCACCCCGTGCACAAGGGAACTAGCGAGCTCCGCCTCGCGTTGACCAGTACGAAAGGTTCCACTGGTTCAAGGGTTCCCCTGCCGCACCACCTGGAGGGCGTACCGTGCACCGCCGGCACAACGGGCTCAGGACCGCCGTACTTCTCGGCGGCCTGTCCGCGCTCATCATCGTCATCGGCAGCCTCTTCGGCCGCACGGGCTTGCTCGTCGCCGTCCTGGTGGCGCTGGGCACCAACGCCTACGCCTACTGGAACAGCGACAAGATCGCCCTGCGGGCCATGCGGGCCCGCCCGGTCAGCGAGTTCGAGGCGCCGCACCTCTACCGCATGGTCCGCGAGCTCTCCACCGCCGCCCGCCAGCCCATGCCCCGGCTGTACATCTCGCCGACCGAGGCCCCCAACGCCTTCGCCACCGGCCGCAACCCGCGCAACGCCGCGGTCTGCTGCACCGACGGCATCCTGCGCCTCCTCGACGAGCGCGAGCTGCGCGGCGTCATCGGCCACGAGCTCAGCCACGTCTACAACCGCGACATCCTGATCTCGTCGGTCGCGGGCGCCCTCGCGTCGGTGGTGATGTTCCTGGTGAACTTCGCCTGGCTGATCCCGATCGGCCGGTCCGACGACGACGAGGGCCCCGGCATCATCGGCATGATCATGATCATGCTGCTGGGCCCGATCGCCGCCTCCCTGATCCAGCTCGCCGTCAGCCGCTCCCGCGAGTACGAGGCCGACGCGTCCGGCGCCCGCCTCACCGGCGACCCCCTCGCCCTGGCGTCCGCCCTCCGCAAGCTGGACGCGGGCACCAAGCAGCTGCCGCTCCCGCCCGAGCCCCGCCTGGAGACCGCGAGCCACCTGATGATCGCGAACCCGTTCCGGCCCGGCGAGGGCATGTCCAAGCTCTTCTCCACCCACCCGCCCATGGCCGAGCGGATCGGCCGCCTGGAGCGCATGGCGGGCGGCGGCCGGGGCCCGACGGGGGACCGGGAGCTCGGCTAGGAGACCGTCTCGCCGTTGTGCGAGCCGCCCTTGCAGGTGGCCTTGATGTCCACCGTCAACTCGCCCTTGTCGGCGTCGCCGTAGTCCGGTATGCCGCCACCGTCGACGCAGGTGAACACGTCGATGTCGGCCGGCCCCGCCTGCGCGGTGGTGACGCCGAGCACGCTCACGGCGGCCAGTGCCACCGACAGGATCACAGTGCGCATGGTTCCTCCTGGGCTCCCCCTGGACGGCCTCGCCCGCCGGACGGCGGCACGCCCACCATGGCCTCCGGGCCGCCCGGCGGCGCGCTGCGCTACGCCGAACGGGGGACGCCCGCCGCCTCAGGCCGCGGCCCGCGCCGCCCTCCGGTACCCGCCCGGCGGCTGCCCGAACTCCCGCTTGAACGCCTTGGCGAAGGCGAACTCCGAGCCGTACCCGGCCCGCGCCGCCACAGCGGTCAGCGGGGCGTCCGACTCGCGCAGCAGCCGCGCCGCCGTCGTCATCCGCCAGCGGGTCAGATACGCCACGGGCGGCTCCCCGACGAGCGTCGTGAACCGCCGGGCGAACGCCGCCCGCGACAGCCCGGAACGCCCGGCCAGCGACTCGACCGTCCACTGCGCCGACGGGTCCTCGTGGATCGCGCTGAGCGCCGGCGCCACCACCGGGTCGCCCAGCGCCGCGGCCCACCCCGCGCCGTCCCCGGCCGGCCGGTCCTCCAGCCAGGCCCGCAGGATGTACAGCAGCAGCGAGTCGATCAGCGAGGGCACGATGCCCGCCGAGCCCGGCCGCGGGTTCTCCACCTCCGCCCCGAGCAACCGCACGGCGGCGCTCAGCTCGGGGTGCCGGCCGTCCCGCGTCGGCAGGTGGATCACCGCGGGCAGCCGCCCGACGAGCGGGTGCGGCCTGCCCTGGTCCAGGTGGTAGTTGCCGCACAGCAGACTGGTGCGCTGCCCGTCGCCGCCCAGCGTGACCGTCCCGATCGGCGTGCCGAGGCAGAACGGCGCGGCGTCCTCGTCCGTGGCCGGGGTGTCCGGGTGATCGGCGAGGATGTGGCCGCGCCCGTCCCGCAGGAAGATCACGTCGCCGGTCTCCAGCAGGACCGGCTCCGGGTACGTCTCCGCGTCGTCCAGCGGGATCATCCAGCACCTGCCGTGCAGCACCACGTGGAACCCCGCCCCCGCGACGGGCGGCAGCCGCAGCCCCCACGGCGCGTGCCCGTCGGTACGGACGGAGGCCGGGCTCCCGGTCCGCATCGAGGCCAGCGCCTCGGTCAGGATGTCCACCGCGTTCTCCTCTCCGTAAGGCCCCACACGATAGGGGCCGGGCCCGGCCGCCCCGGAAGCCGTCAGCCGACGGTCAGCACGACCTTGCCCCGCACCCGCCCGGAGCCCACCAGCTCATGCGCCCCGCCCGCCTCGGCCAGCGGGAACGTCGCGTCGACGTGCGGCCGGATCCGGCCGGCGTCCACGAGTCCGGCGATGGCCTCCAGGGCCGCGTGGTCCGGCTCCACCGAGACCCCGGCGAAGCGGAACCCGGCCGCCTCGGTCCGGGCGGCGAGGTCGCGGTCCCCGTGCTCCATGATGCTGACGAGCGTGCCGCCGGGGCGCAGCACGGTGAGCGAACGGTCGCCCTGGGACGTGGAGTCGAAGACCACGTCCATGTCCTTCACGGCCTCGGTGAAGTCCGTGTTCCGGTAGTCGACGACGTGGTCGGCGCCCAGACCGCGGAGGAACTCGTGCCGCCCGGCACTGGCCAGGGCGGTCACCTCGGCACCGCGGGCCTTCGCGATCTGGACGGCGAGGTGGCCCACGCCGCCCGCCGCGCGGTGGACCAGCACCCGGTCGCCCTCGGCCACCCGCGCCGCGTCCACCAGCCCCTGCCAGGCCGTGAGCGCCGCGAGCGGCAGCGCCGCGGCGTGCACATGGTCCAGCGAGGCGGGCTTGAGGGCCACCTGCCGCGACGGGACGGCCACGTACTCGGCGTAGGCGTTCGCGGCCCGCGGGAAGAACGGCATCCCGTACACCTCGTCCCCGACCTTGAACCGGGCCCCGGGAGCGGCCTCCTCCACCACCCCCGAGACATCCCAGCCCACACCGAACGGCGGCTCCCCCAGCAGCGGATATGCCCCGGACCGCACCGCCACGTCCACCGGGTTCACCCCGCTCGCCACGACCCGCACCAGCACCTCGGCCGCGAGCGGCACCGGCCGCCCGGTCTCCACCAGCTCCAGGACCTCGGGGCCGCCGAAGGACTTCTGGACAACAGCACGCATGGGGGCGCTCCTTGATCTGTGCGAGGTGTTCGCTCGGCTGATGTCCCCAACCGTAGGGACGCCGGACGAGCGGCTGAATGGCCTTCCGTCTCCGGAACATGTCCGAACGTCTTCCTCGGGGCGGCTCCGAAGCCTGCTCCCGCGTCAGGCCCCCGACCGGAGCGGCGCAACCGTGCGTGACCGCCCGGGCGTCTTGCTGGCCGGAGCACCGGTCGCGTGAAAGGGTTATTCCATGAGGTTCATCCTGAATGTCATCTGGCTGGTCCTCTGCGGCCTCTGGATGGCCATCGGCTACGTCGTCGCCGGCCTGATCTGCTGTGTACTCATCGTGACCATCCCCTTCGGCATCGCCAGCTTCCGCATCGCGTCCTACGCACTCTGGCCCTTCGGCCGTACGACGGTCGAACGGCGCGACGCCGGGGCCGGTTCGCTGCTGGGGAACGTCATCTGGCTGGTCTTCGCGGGATGGTGGCTGGCGCTGGGCCACATCCTCACCGGCATCGCGCTCTGCGTGACCATCATCGGCATCCCGCTGGGCATCGCGAACTTCAAGCTGATCCCGATCTCCCTCATGCCGCTCGGCCGCGAAATCGTCCCCACGGACGAGCCGTTCGCGACCCGCTGACGGCGCGCGCCCGGCCGCTCCCGCACCCCGGGCGTCCGCTTTCGGCCAAGACCGGGCGATTCCCTGCCGACGTCCCCCGTACGCACCAGAGTTGGGGGCCGCGCACGTCCGCGCGGGAGTGCGTCGGCCGCCGGGCCGGTGCCCTACGGGAGGGAATCGCACCATGCTCAGCACCAGGCCCCGGCTGCGCGCCGCCGCCGTCACCGCCGCGGCGGTGCTCGCCGTGGGGGCTCCCACGGCCTACGCCGCGCTCGACACCGACACGGCCCCCGCCGCCCAGCAGACACCGGTGCGGGGCAAGCCGTACATCGGCACCCATCTGTATTTCGGCACGGGAGGCAACGGCGGCCGGCCGGACGTGACCGACAAGCAGTTCACGGACTTCGTCGCCAAGCGCGTCACGCCCGTCTTCCCCGACGGCCTGACCATCGAGAACGCCCGCGGCCAGTGGCGGGACGCCAAGGGCGTCGTCATCCGCGAGCGCTCCTACGAGCTGACGGTCCTCTACCCGAAGCGGCAGGCGCGCGCCAAGGACCCGGGCATCGAGGCGATCCGCGCCGCTTACAAGAAGCAGTTCCACCAGGAGTCGGTGATGCGCGTGGACGAGGCCGCGAACGTCGACTTCTGACGGTTCGTCGGGAGCCGTGAAAGCGGTGCACAACGGATGAGGGCGCGCAGGAAAAAGGCCGGAACCTTTCCCTGCGCGCCCTCGCGCCGGGTGCCCGCGGCTAGCGGTAGTTCACGAACTGGAGGGCGAAGTCCAGGTCCTTGCCCTTGAGCAGCGTGATGACGGCCTGGAGGTCGTCGCGGCTCTTGGAGGAGACGCGCAGCTCGTCGCCCTGGACCTGGGCCTTGACGCCCTTCGGGCCCTCGTCGCGGATGATCTTGGCGACCTTCTTGGCGTTCTCCTGGGAGATGCCCTCCTCAAGAGAAGCGAAGATCTTGTACTCCTTGCCCGATGCCTGCGGCTCGCCCGCGTCCAGGGACTTCAGCGAGATGCCGCGCTTGATGAGCTTCGACTGGAAGACATCGAGAATCGCCTTGACCCGCTCCTCGGAGTTGGCCCGCATCTCGATCTTCTCGCCGGACCAGGCGATCGAGGCGCCGACGTTCTTGAAGTCGTAGCGCTGCGAGATCTCCTTGGCGGCCTGGTTGAGGGCGTTGTCGACCTCCTGCCGCTCGACCTTCGAGACGATGTCGAAACTGGAGTCGGCCATATTGAGTTGGCTCCTCGTGCGTAGATTTCCGTCAGGGGTCGCGGCGTGGGGGGCGCCTCCGGGGAGGCTCCCGGCGGGTGGCCGGGACGGGTCCGGAGGGCGGCCGCCCCGCAAGCCTAGTCATCCCGGAAGCGTTCGGCTGGCTTCGAATCGAGTGGCGGAGCACCCCCGGGCATCGGGTATGGTTTACGTCGTTGCCAGGAACTCTCGAAAGGGAGTCCGAAGCAGCCCCATGGCGGTGTGCCCGAGTGGCCAATGGGAGCGGACTGTAAATCCGTCGGCTTAGCCTACCCAGGTTCGAATCCTGGCGCCGCCACAGGAGAAGGCCCCTGTTCCTCCGGGAACAGGGGCCTTTCTGCTGCCCCGAGCCGACCCGTCTCAGCAGCCGGCCACGTTCCGCACCGCCTCCGCCACCGGCGTCGTGCCGCCGGTCAGCTCCAGCGTCCGGCCGGCCGTGCCCGGTGCGTCCAGCAGCGCCAGCAGGACCGCCGCGACATCGTCGCGGGTGACCTCGCCGCGGCCCGTGGACGCGTCGAGCGTGACCCTGCCGGTGCCGGGGTCGTCCGTGAGGCGGCCGGGGCGCAGGATCGTCCAGTCCAGGCCCGCGCGCGAGCGGACGTCCTCGTCCGCGGCGCCCTTGGCCCGCAGGTAGGCCGCGAAGACCGGGTCGGTGCCCTCGGGGGGCTCGCCGTCGGCGCCCATGCTGGAGACGACGACGAAGCGCCGCACCCCGGCCGCCTCCGCCGCGTCGGCGAAGAGCGCGGCCGCGCCGCGGTCCACGGTGTCCTTGCGTTCGACGCCGCTGCCGGGGCCCGCGCCGGCCGCGAAGACGGCGGCGTCGGCGCCCTCCAGGTGCCGGGCGACGTCCGCGACGGACGCCGACTCCAGGTCGCAGACGACCGGTTCGGCGCCCGCGGCGAGCAGGTCGCCCGCCTGTTCCGGCCGACGGACCATGCCGGCCACCTCGTCCCCGCGCGCGGCGAGCAGCCGCTCCAGCCGGCGCGCGATCTGTCCATGTCCACCAGCGATGACAATGCGCATGATCCGACCGTACGCCCCGCCCGGACCGGGCATCAGGAGGGTTCGCCCCCGCGCGGCGCCTGCCGGGGCAGGTCCAGGGACACGGCGCCCGCCGAGTGCCGGTACTCGCGGACGGCGCTGGTACGGGACACCACCCGCCCCCCGTGCACCACCAGGCGGCTGTACCCGAGCGACAGCACCCCGGCGATCCCGCCGCCCCGGACGGCCAGCAGCTCGGCCGGGAAACCGGCCTCCACCCGGACCTCGGCCAGGCCCATCGCCTCCCGCGCCCGCCCGCAGACCGCCTCGTACGCCTGCTCCGGGGTCAGCTCGCCGCGCGAGGCGAGCAGGAAGGCGGCCTCCAGCGGGTCGCCGCGGCCGACCGGGTTGGCGGCGTCCCGGATCGCGCCGCTGCCGGCCGCGACACGGACGCCCGCGGCGCGCAGCAGCCGTACGGGCGCGGCGTGCGAGACGCGGTAGCGGCTCTGCGCGGTCACCCCGCAGTCGCCCTGCGGCAGGCACACCACGGTCACCCCGGCGGCGGCGAGCTGTTCGGCCGCCCGGACGGCCGTCTCGCGCGGCAGCCGGGCCAGCCCGCCGCACGGGCCGAGGGTGACGGCCGGGCGCAGTCCGCCGGCCATCGCGGCGAGCCGGGCCAGCCGGGGCGGGTCGTCGGCGTCGGTGTGCAGGTCGACGGCGCAGCCGTGCTCGGCCGCGATCTGGAGGACGGCCTCCACATAGCCGGTGGGGTCCGGGTCGAGGTCGGGGCAGCCGCCGACGGCGGTGGCGCCCATCTTGACCGCGTCCCGGAGCACGGCCAGTCCGTCGGCCCCGGCGAGCCCGGTGAGCAGCCGGGGGACGGCGACGGCCGTGAGGTCGGTGAGGTCGCGCAGGACGCGGCGGGCGGCCAGGACGCCCTCCAGCGCCCGCAGCCCGTGCACATCGCCGACCCGGACGTGCGAGCGCACGGCGGTGGCACCGTGGCCGAGCTGGAGCAGGGCGGCCTCGGTGGCGCGCCGCTGGACGTCCTCGACGCCGTCCGGGACCGGGCCGTCGAGGTCGGCGGTGAGCGCGGTGTCGGCGTGCGCGTGGGGCTCGGCGGGGGCCGGCAGCAGCAGGTAGCCGGCGAGGTCGCAGCGGACGCCGGGGGCGAGGCTGCCCGCCGTCCCGACGGCCTCGACGCGCCCGCCGCTGAGCCGGACGTCCACCACGCGGCCGTCGGCGAGGTGGGCGCCGCAGAGCACCAGGGGCTTCTCGCCGGGGCCGCCGCCGGCCGGGGAACCGGACGGGGAGCTCGCGTCGCCGTCGGGATTCCTCGAGGGCTGCGGCTGCTGGTTGTCGGGCATCGCGCTCCCTACGGTCCGGGGCATTCGCGCAGCGTGGTCCGAGCCTAGGCCGCGGGGGGAGCGGGTTCGAGCAAGCGACGACGAGCGGGGAATAGTCGTACTGGTGTGGCCCCGGAGTCACCCTGAAGCGGTGCACGGGCCCTCCGGTCGGGGGCGTCCCGATACGGATTTCACCTTCGGCCGCAGAGCGTGTAATGTCTTCCTCGCTCGCCCCAATAGCTCAGTCGGCAGAGCGTCTCCATGGTAAGGAGAAGGTCAACGGTTCGATTCCGTTTTGGGGCTCTGGTGTGAGAGGTTTCCCCGCCTTCGGGCGGGGAGGTTCTCCCGCATCACAGCGGTGTAGCTCAGTCGGTAGAGCAAGCGGCTCATAATCGCTGTGTCACCGGTTCAAGTCCGGTCACCGCTACACATAGTAGCCGATTGCGGGGTCGGTCCTCCGATCGGCTACTCTTGTCTGCGTTCATCCGTCCATCCGTCAAGGAGCACTCACGTGGCTGCCACCGACGTCCGCCCGAAGATCACGCTGGCCTGCGTGGAGTGCAAGGAGCGGAACTACATCACCAAGAAGAACCGGCGTAATGATCCGGACCGTCTTGAGATGAAGAAGCACTGCCCGCGTTGCAACGCGCACACCGCGCACCGCGAAACGCGATAACGCACAGTCGTTCATGAGGCCGTCCCCGATTCCCGGGGGCGGCCTCGTGGCGTATCCACACCCAGGAGGTACCGAGCCGATGGCGCTCGACCAGTCCTTCGTCGGCCGGACCTATCCGGCCACCGCCCCTTATGAGGTCGGCCGCGAGAAGATCCGTGAATTCGCCGAGGCCATCGGCGACGCGAATCCGGTGTACACCGACACCGAGGCCGCCAAGGCGTTCGGTCACCCGGATGTGATCGCCCCGCCGACCTTTGTGTTCGCGATCACGTACCGGGCCGCGGGCCAGGTGATCCAGGACCCGCAGCTGGGGCTCGACTACAGCCGCGTCGTCCACGGTGACCAGAAGTTCGCGTACGTCCGCCCGGTCCGCGCGGGCGACCGGCTGACGGTCACCTCCACCATCGAGTCGATCAAGTCGATGGCGGGCAACGACCTGCTGACGATCCGCGGCGAGGTCCACGACGAGCACGGCGAGCACGTCGTGACCGCCCACACGATGCTGGTGGCCCGGGGCCCCGAAGAAGCCGCTGCCGAGGAGGCGTGATGACGGCCAAGGTTTCCTACGACGAGGTCGAGGTCGGCACCGAGCTGCCGGCGCGGGAGTTCCCCGTGACCCGCGCCACCCTGGTGCGCTACGCGGGCGCCTCGGGGGACTTCAACCCGATCCACTGGAACGAGCGGTTCGCCAAGGAGGTCGGGCTCCCGGATGTGATCGCGCACGGCATGTTCACCATGGCCGAGGCGATCCGCGTGGTCACCGACTGGACCGGTGACCCGGGAGCGGTGGCCGAGTACGGGGTCCGCTTCACCAAGCCGGTCGTCGTGCCGAACGACGACGAGGGCGCGGTCATCGAGGTCAGCGCCAAGGTCGCGGCCAAGCTGGACGACGAGGCGCGGACCGTGCGCGTCGACCTGCTGGCGCGCAGCGCCGGCCAGAAGGTGCTCGGCATGTCGCGGGCCGTGGTCCGGCTGGCATAGGTCCGCGGGGGCCGGGGTCGGGGGTTGCGAGGTTAGTTAGTAGCCACTAATCTTCTCTCCATGGTCAGGATGAGCGCGGAGGAGCGGCGCGCGAGCGTCGTCCGGGCGGCGGTCACGGAGTTCGCGCGGGGTGGCTACCACGGCACCTCGACGGAGGTGATCGCCCGCCGGGTGGGGGTCTCGCAGCCCTACCTCTTCCGCCTCTTCCCCGGCAAGCAGGCGATCTTCCTGGCGGCCGTCGAGGCGTGTCAGGAGAAGATCGTCCGCACCTTCGCGGAGGCCGCCGAGGGCGTGCCGACCGAGGGTCGCAAGGTGGCGATGGGCGTGGCGTACGAGCACCTCATCGCCCGCGACAAGGAAACGCTGCTGATGCTCCTGCAGATGTGCGTCGCGGTCGCCTCCGCCGAAGCGGCGGGGGATATGGAGTTCGGCCGCCCGATCCGGGAGCGCTGGGAGCAGATCCACGACCACGCCCACCTCGCGCTGGGCGGCGACGCGGAGGCGACCGCCCGGTTTATGGGGCACGGGATGCTCATCAACAGCCTGGTCTCGCTGGGTTTCCCGGCCGAGCACCGGGTGTGGGACGGTCTGCCCTCCGAGCAGGACTGACCCGGTCCGGCCCCCGCGGGCCGGACTTTCTTTTGACCCGCAAAGTTAGTGACTGATAAATAAGTAGGGGGAGAAATGGATCAGCACGCCCCGCGACGGGCCTTCTGGGCGCTCGTCGTCGCCGGCGCCGCCGGTTTCATGGCCGCGCTGGACAATCTCGTCGTCACCACCGCACTGCCCTCCATCCGCGAGGACCTCGGCGGATCGCTCGAAGACCTCGAATGGACCGTCAGCGCCTATACGCTCACCTATGCCGTCCTCTTGATGCTCGGCGCCGCGCTCGGCGACCGGTTCGGCCGCCGCCGGTGCTTCGCCATCGGCATCGCACTCTTCACCGCCGCCTCCGCGGGCGCCGCCCTGTCCTCCGGCATCGACGGGCTGATCGCCTTCCGCGCCCTCCAGGGCGTCGGCGCCGCGATCATGACGCCGCTGAGCCTCACCCTGCTCACCGCGGCCACCCCGCCCGAGCGGCGCGGCACGGCCTTCGGCATCTGGGGCGCGATCAACGGCCTCGCCGTCGCCACCGGGCCGCTCATCGGCGGCGGGCTCACGGAACACATCTCCTGGCACTGGATCTTCTGGCTGAACGTCCCCATCGGACTGCTCCTGCTGCCGCTCGTCCGGCTCCGCGTCGCCGAGTCCCACGCCCCGGACGCCCGCCTCGACCTCGTCGGCACGGCCCTCGTCAGCAGCGGCCTGTTCGGCATCGTCTTCGGCGTCGTCAACGTCAACACCCATGGCTGGACCGGCGGCCGCGTGCTCACCGGGCTGATCGCCGGCGCCGTCCTGCTCCTGGCGTTCGTCCGCCACAGCATCACCCACGAGAAGCCCATGCTTCCCATGCGGCTCTTCCGCAGCCGTGCCTTCAGCGGCGTCAACGCGGCCGGACTGCTCATGTTCTTCGGCATGTTCGGCTCGATCTTCCTGCTCAGCCAGTTCCTCCAGGGCGTCGGCGGCTACTCGCCCACCGAGGCAGGACTGCGGATGCTCCCCTGGACCGGGATGTCGCTGATCGTCGCCCCGCTCGCGGGCCTGCTCGCCGACCGCATAGGGGGCCGCATCGTCGTCGTCTGGGGCCTGGCGCTCCAGGCGGTCGGACTCGCCTACTACGCCCTGGTGCTCTCCGCCGACCTCTCCTACACCGACCAGCTCCCCGCACTGGTCCTCAACGGCGTCGGCATGGCGCTTTACTTCGCGCCCGCCTCGGCCCTCGCCATGGGCTCCGTCCGCCCCGCCGAGCAGGGCATCGCGTCCGGCGCGAACAGCGCGCTGCGCGAACTGGGCGGCGCGTTCGGCGTCGCCGTCCTCGGCTCGGTCTTCGCCGCCCGCGGCGGGTTCGGGTCGTCCCAGCAGTTCGTCGACGGGACGGTGCCGGCGCTGTGGATCGGGGCCGGGGGTGTCGCCTTGGCGGCCGTGGCCGCGGCGCTGATACCGCGGGCCCGGCGGCGCTCCGCGGCGCCGGTGGACGCCCCGGAGCCGGTCCGGGCCTAGCCGGGGCGGGGGCGGACCGCGCCGCCCCCGTACCCTTGTCGCCGTGCAGGAACTCCACGACACCCCCCTCGCCCCCCTGACCACCTTCCGCCTCGGTGGCCCCGTGACCCGGCTGGTCACGGCCGTCACCGACGAGGAAGTGATCGCGACCGTGCGCGAGGCGGACGCGGCCGGGACGCCGCTGCTGATCATCGGCGGCGGCAGCAACCTCGTGATCTCCGACAAAGG
The DNA here is from genome assembly GCF_013055795.1 of Streptomyces sp. I05A-00742. GTDB lineage: Bacteria > Actinomycetota > Actinomycetes > Streptomycetales > Streptomycetaceae > Streptomyces. The sequence continues at coordinate 44,871 of NZ_JABETO010000018.1, read as the reverse complement.
TTTCAGTGGCACAGCTCTGCGCATCGCTACCACCGGATTCACACTCCAGGGGACCCGTCTGGAGCTCGCCGCCGGCGAGAACTGGTCCGACGCCGTCGCCCGGACCGTCGAGGCCGGGCTCGCCGGCATCGAGTGCCTGGCCGGCATCCCCGGCTCGGCCGGGGCCACCCCGATCCAGAACGTGGGCGCCTACGGCCAGGAGGTCTCCTCCGTGATCACGGAGGTCGTCGCCTACGACCGCCGGACCGGTGAGACCGTCGTCCTGCCGAACGCCGAGTGCGGCTTCTCCTACCGGCACAGCCGGTTCAAGGCCGACCCCGCCCGCTACGTCGTCCTCCGCGTCCGCTTCGCCCTGGAGGACGCGGGTGGGCTCTCCGCCCCTCTCAAGTACCCCGAGACCGCCCGCGCCCTAGGTGTCGGGGCCGGGGACCGTGTCCCCGCCGCCGCCGCCCGGGAGACCGTGCTGCGGCTGCGCGCCGGCAAGGGCATGGTGCTCGATCCGGAGGATCACGACACCTGGTCCGCGGGGTCCTTCTTCATGAACCCCGTCCTCACGGCCGAGCAGCATGCCGCGTTCCTGGCGCGGGCGGCGGAGCGGCTCGGGGCGGACGTCGTCCCGCCCGCCTATCCGGCGGGGGACGGGCTGGTGAAGACCTCTGCCGCGTGGCTGATCGACAAGGCGGGATTCACCAAGGGGTACGGGGGTGGGGCTGCCCGGATCTCGACCAAGCACACGCTGGCTCTCACGAACCGGGGGGCCGCGACGACGGAGGATCTGCTGGCTCTCGCCCGTGAGGTGCGGGATGGGGTGCGGGACGCGTTTGGGGTGACGCTGGTGAATGAGCCGGTGACGGTGGGGGTCAGCCTTTAGGGGGATGCCCCAACCCCTCCCCCAGAGGGGGCACCCCCATTTCACCGTTTCTTGCGGGGGCAAGCCCCCGCACCCCCGAGCACGCCTGCGGCGCGCGTCCTCAAACGCCGGACGGGCTGATGTGCGCCCCCCTACGCCGCCCCACCCCCCACCCACGCGTCGATCCCCGCCAGCATCCGCCCCCGCACGTCCGCCGGCGCCACCGACCCGCGTACCGACTGCCGGGCCAGCTCCGCCAGCTCCTCGTCCGTGAAGGCGTGGTGCTCGCGGGCCAGCTCGTACTGGGCGGCCAGGCGGGAGCCGAAGAGGAGGGGGTCGTCGGCGCCGAGGGCCATGGGGACGCCGGCTTCGTAGAGGGTGCGGAGGGGGACGTCGGAGGGTTTTTCGTAGACGCCGAGGGCGACGTTGGAGGAGGGGCAGACCTCGCAGGTGACGCCGCGGGTGGCGAGCTTGCGGAGGAGGCGGGGGTCCTCGGCGGCGCGGACGCCGTGGCCGACGCGGCCGGCGTGGAGGTCGTCGAGGCAGTCGCGGACGCTGCCGGGGCCGGCGAGCTCGCCGCCGTGCGGGGCGGCGAGCAGGCCGCCCTCGCGGGCGATCTGGAAGGCGCGGTCGAAGTCGCGGGCGAGGCCGCGCCGCTCGTCGTTGGAGAGGCCGAAGCCGACCACGCCGCGGTCGGCGTAGCGCACGGCGAGCCGGGCGAGCGTCCGGGCGTCCAGGGGGTGCTTCATCCGGTTCGCGGCGACGAGGACCCGTATCCCGAGGCCCGTGTCGCGGGAGGCGCGCTCCACCGCGTCCAGGATGATCTCGATCGCGGGGATCAGGCCGCCCAGCCGGGGCGCGTACGAGGTGGGGTCGACCTGGATCTCCAGCCAGCCCGAGCCGTCCCGGACGTCCTCCTCGGCGGCCTCGAACACCAGCCGCTGGATGTCCTCGGGGGAGCGCAGGCAGGAGCGGGCGATGTCGTAGAGCCGCTGGAACCGGAACCAGCCGCGTTCGTCCGTGGCCCGCAGGCTCGGGGGTTCGCCGCCGCTCAGGGCCTCCGGCAGGTGCACCCCGTACTTGTCGGCGAGCTCCAGCAGGGTCGCGGGGCGCATCGAGCCGGTGAAGTGGAGGTGCAGATGGGCCTTCGGCAGCAGACGGACGTCGCGAACGTTCTCCATTCCCGGATCCTGCCGTATCGACCCGGCCGACCGGAAGGGCGTTTCCCTGAACGGGGAACGGCCCGAAAACGAGAACGAGGCACCCCCTCGCCGACGGGGGTGCCTCGTCGCGTCAGCGCGCCTCGGCCAGCAGCTTCTGGATCCGCGAGACGCCCTCGGTCAGGTCCTCGTCGCCGAGCGCGTACGACAGGCGCAGGTAGCCCGGGGTGCCGAACGCCTCACCAGGGACGACCGCGACCTCGGCCTCCTCCAGGATGAGCGCCGCCAGCTCCACGGAGGTGGCGGGCCGCTTGCCGCGGATCTCCTTGCCGAGCAGCGCCTTGACCGACGGGTAGGCGTAGAACGCGCCCTCCGGCTCGGGGCAGAGGACGCCGTCGATCTCGTTGAGCATACGAACGATCGTGCGGCGGCGGCGGTCGAAGGCGACCTTCATCTCCTCGACGGCCGTCAGGTCGCCGGCGACGGCGGCCAGGGCCGCGCGCTGGGCGACGTTGCTCACGTTGGACGTGGCGTGCGACTGGAGGTTGGTCGCGGCCTTCACCACGTCCTGGGGGCCGATGATCCACCCCACGCGCCAGCCCGTCATCGCGTACGTCTTGGCGACACCGTTGACCACGATGCACTTGTCCCGCAGCTCGGGCACGACCACCGGCAGCGACGAGAACTCGGCGTCGCCGTAGACGAGGTGCTCGTAGATCTCGTCCGTCAGCACCCACAGCCCGTGCTCCGCGGCCCAGCGGCCGATCTCCTCGACCTGGGCGCGGGAGTAGACGGCGCCGGTCGGGTTGGACGGGGAGACGAAGAGCAGCACCTTGGTGCGCTCGGTGCGGGCCGCCTCCAGCTGCTCGACGGAGACCCGGTAGCCGGTGGTCTCGTCGGCGACGACGTCGACCGGGACGCCGCCCGCGAGCCGGATCGACTCGGGGTACGTGGTCCAGTACGGCGCCGGGACGATCACCTCGTCGCCCGGGTCGAGGATCGCGGCGAACGCCTCGTAGATGGCCTGCTTGCCGCCGTTGGTGACGAGCACCTGGGACGCCTCGACCTCGTAGCCCGAGTCGCGCAGCGTCTTCGCGGCGATGGCGGCCTTGAGCTCGGGGAGCCCGCCGGCCGGGGTGTAGCGGTGGTTCCTGGGATCGCGGCAGGCCTCCACGGCGGCGTCGACGATGTAGCCCGGCGTCGGGAAGTCCGGCTCGCCCGCGCCGAAGCCGATCACCGGACGCCCGGCGGCCTTGAGGGCCTTGGCCTTGGCGTCCACGGCGAGCGTCGCGGACTCGGAGATCGACCCGATACGGGTGGAGACCCGGCGGTCGGTGGGTGCCTGGGCGGCGGGGAAGGGAGCGGTGGCATCGGTCATAAGGGCATCGTCGCAGAACCCGCGCACGGGGGGCGCGCAGGTTCCACGGACCGGTACGTGACGTCCACGCCCCGGCCCCGGAGACCCGCGCGAGCCCTTCGGAACAGGGGGCGGACCACGTCCTGTCCGGGGGTTTTCCACCGACCCCGGCGGTATCTGTTCGACGTCGGAGCCAGGACCACGTACACTCAGGCGTCGTTGGCCCCTCACAGGCGAATCCGTCCGGACACATCGTGCGGTCGTACGGATGCGGTACGTTGGGGGAACCACAAAGGGTCGTAGCTCAATTGGTAGAGCACTGGTCTCCAAAACCAGCGGTTGGGGGTTCAAGTCCCTTCGGCCCTGCTACACGCATCGTCACCGAGGTGCGTGCGTACGCACTGATGCACCGCCGTGCGGCTCAACCGGGCGCGGCACGGCCACGACCCGGATTCAGGTGAGGACGTAGTGACGGAAGCCCTTGGCTCCACCGCGACGCCTGAGAGCGGTCGTCCCGAGGACGAGGTCGCCGTCAAGAAGCGCCGCGGCGGCAAGCGTGGCAAGAAGGGCCCGCTGGGGCGCATGGCGCTGTTCTACCGCCAGGTCGTCGCGGAGCTCCGCAAGGTCGTCTGGCCCTCGCGTGGCCAGCTCTCGACGTACACCACTGTGGTGATCGTCTTCGTCGTCATCGTCATTGGTCTCGTGACCGTGATTGACTATGGGTTCAGCCACGCCGTCAAGTACGTCTTCGGCTGAGCCCGCCCGCGCGCCAAGGCGGTCGCCTCCGGGAGGGTTCCGGAGAGCCGCCTTTTCGCACGTTCCACCCCTTGTAGCCAGGAAGAAGCAGCCACGTGTCTGACCCGAACCTGAACGACGCCGCCGAGCCCGTCGAGTCGGCAGAACCGGCCGACGTCGATGCCGCGGCTGCCTCGGCCGAGGTCGAGGGCGGGGCTGCCGCTGACGACACCGAGCGCGAGATCGTCGAGAATGCCGATGGCGCCGACGAGCTCGACGCGGAGGAGGCAGCGGCCGGCGAGCCGGCCGAGGAGGCCGCCGTGCGTGTCGAGGACGAGACCGAGGCACTCGCCGAGGCCGACGCCGACGCCGAGGAGACCGCCGAGGCCGAGGAGACCGCTCCGGTGGACCCGGTCGCCGCGCTCCGCGAGGAGCTCCGCGGGCTGCCCGGCGAGTGGTACGTCATCCACACCTACGCGGGTTACGAGAACCGCGTGAAGACCAACCTCGAGCAGCGCGCCGTCTCGCTCAACGTCGAGGACTACATCTTCCAGGCCGAGGTGCCGCAGGAAGAGGTCGTCCAGATCAAGAACGGCGACCGCCGCACCGTCCGCCAGAACAAGCTCCCCGGCTATGTGCTGGTGCGCATGGACCTGACGAACGAGTCCTGGGGCGTCGTCCGCAACACCCCCGGCGTCACCGGCTTCGTGGGCAACGCCTACGACCCGTACCCGCTGACCCTGGACGAGATCGTCAAGATGCTCGCCCCGGAGGCCGAGGAGAAGGCCGCCAAGGAGGCCGCCGAGGCCGAGGGCCGCCCGGCCCCCAGCCGCAAGGTCGAGGTCCAGGTGCTGGACTTCGAGGTCGGCGACTCCGTCACCGTCACCGACGGCCCGTTCGCGACGCTCCAGGCCACGATCAACGAGATCAACGCCGACTCGAAGAAGGTCAAGGGCCTCGTCGAGATCTTCGGCCGCGAGACCCCGGTCGAGCTCAGCTTCGACCAGATCCAGAAGAACTGACACCTTCTGGCACGTAAGCCTCCGAAGAGGTCAGACCGGCTCACAGGGCCTGTCTGACCTCTCGGTTTTTGGCCCGGCCACGTTACCCGTTATCGTGGTGCGGTATGCCTGCGCGCAGTGTGTCGCGGGCAAAAAACTCTCACTAGGACCCGGAGAGAGCAATGCCTCCCAAGAAGAAGAAGGTCACGGGGCTTATCAAGCTCCAGATCCAGGCCGGTGCCGCCAACCCGGCTCCGCCGGTCGGCCCCGCGCTGGGTCAGCACGGCGTCAACATCATGGAGTTCTGCAAGGCCTACAACGCCGCGACCGAGTCGCAGCGTGGCATGGTCGTGCCGGTGGAGATCACGGTCTACGAGGACCGTTCCTTCACCTTCGTGACCAAGACTCCGCCGGCCGCGAAGCTGATCCTCAAGGCCGCGGGCGTGGACAAGGGCTCCGGCGAGCCGCACAAGACCAAGGTCGCCAAGATCACCGAGGCGCAGGTCCGCGAGATCGCCACGACCAAGATGCCCGACCTGAACGCCAACGACCTGGACGCCGCCGCGAAGATCATCGCCGGCACCGCCCGTTCCATGGGCATCACGGTCGAGGGCTGACAACCGAATTCGCGGAGTGGCCGGCGGAGCGCAGCGAAGCCGTCCGCGGAGCGAATGAGGGCGGAAGCCCGCCCCAAGAAGGGCGCGGGCTGACAACCACCCCTGGCAGCACCCGTGGAAGGGCCAGCGCTGGCCCGGACCACGACTCCAATCACCACTGAGGAGTTTCAGTGAAGCGCAGCAAGACTCTTCGCAACGCGGACGCGAAGATCGACCGGGAGCGTCTGTACGCCCCGCTCGAGGCCGTCCGTCTGGCGAAGGACACCTCCGGCACCAAGTTCGACGGCACCGTCGAGGTCGCCCTGCGTCTGGGCGTCGACCCGCGCAAGGCGGACCAGATGGTCCGTGGCACCGTGAACCTTCCGCACGGCACCGGTAAGACCGCCCGGGTCCTGGTCTTCGCGACCGGTGACCGTGCCGAGGCCGCGCGTGCCGCGGGCGCCGACATCGTCGGCGCCGACGAGCTCATCGACGAGGTCGCCAAGGGCCGTCTGGACTTCGACGCCGTCGTCGCCACCCCGGACCTCATGGGCAAGGTCGGCCGCCTCGGCCGCGTGCTCGGTCCCCGTGGTCTGATGCCGAACCCGAAGACCGGCACGGTCACCCCGGACACGGCCAAGGCCGTGACCGAGATCAAGGGCGGCAAGATCGAGTTCCGTGTCGACAAGCACGCGAACCTGCACTTCATCATCGGCAAGACGTCGTTCGACGAGAAGTCGCTGATCGAGAACTACAGCGCCGCGCTCGAGGAGATCCTCCGCCTCAAGCCGTCCGCCGCCAAGGGCCGCTACGTCAAGAAGGCGACCCTGAGCACCACCATGGGCCCCGGCATCCCGCTGGACCCGAACCGCACCCGCAACCTCCTCGTCGAGGACGAGACCGTCTGAACGACGGTCCCGCACAGCGTGTGACCTGGGGGCCGTCCCCCGTACCCGTTCCGGGTGCGGGGGACGGCCTCTTTCTTATTGTCTTCTTGTCGTGCGGCTGCGTTATCGTCGGGCGAACGAACGTGCAAGTGGTCTCCAAAAAGGTGGGGGATATGTCCAAGTCCACGGTCCGTCGCATAGGTATCTCGCTGTCCGCCGCGGCGGTTCTCGTCGGCGCCGTCGCATGCGACTCCGACGACAAGAAGAAGGACGACAAGAGCTCTTCGCAGAACCAGTCGAAGAGCGACGCGAAGACCGAGGGCCGGAGCCCGGTCCAGGCCCTTCAGGCGGCCTTCAAGAAGACCAGCGCGGCGAAGTCGGCCAAGGTCCACATGACCATGGAGATGCCGACCGGCATGAAGGACGCCCCCGCCGGGACCATGGTGATGGACGGCGTTCAGGGCTGGAACCCCACGGTCCTGGACATGACGGTGAGCGGTACGGCACTCGCCGGCAAGGACGGCCCCGGTGCCACGCGCATGATCATGCTGGGCAACGTGATGTACATGCAGATGCCCGCCAAGGCCATGGAATCCGCCCCCGCCGAAATGCGCGGCAAGAAGTGGATGAAGATCGACGTGGCCGCCGCTGCCAAGGAGTCGGGGGACCCCGCGCTCCAGAAGCAGATGACGGGGAACATGAACGACATGAACCAGGACCCGGCCAAGCAGATGGCCGTCCTGCTCGACTCGCCCAACCTCAAGAACCTCGGTTCGGAAAAGGTCAATGGTGTCGACGCCCAGCACTACAAGGGCACGCTGAGTGTCGACGAAGTGGTGAAGGGCAACGAGTCCGCCAAGCTCATGGACGCCAAGGACCGTGAGCAGCTGCTGGACAACATCAAGAAGTCCGGCATCAAGAACTACGACATGGAGTTCTGGCTCAACAGCGAGGACCTGCCGGTGAAGATGGTCGTGGGCATGGACAGCGCCCAGGGCAAGATCAAAATGGCCGCGGACTACAAGGACTACGGCGCCAAGGCCGACGTCCAGGCGCCGCCGGCCGGTGAGACCCTCGACTTCATCGAAATGATGAAGAAGCTGAAGGGCGGTTCCGGCGCCGGCGCGTAGAGCCGCGCGGACCTCATCCGCTGAGCGAATACGGCCCCCGCGCCTCACCCCGAGGTGCGGGGGCCGTATTGTCGCTGTTCCCTTTGGGCTACCGAAGGGTATTGTCACGGAAGTTTGCAAAAGTTTTCGCGAAAACCGCGATGCCCATTGGGGAAAAGATCATGAACTCGATGCACCGGAAGGCCGCTGGAGCCCTGCTCGTCGGCGCCCTGCTGTGCGGCACGGCCGCCTGCTCGTCGGACGACGGCAAGGATGACAAGAAGGCCTCCGGGCACAGCTCCGATGCGGCCGCGAAGCCCGCGCAGAAGCCGGTCGACGCGTCCTTCGCGGCGGCGGTGGAACGGGCCGCGAAGAAGAACGAAGAGATCACTTCGCTGCGGTACACCATGAGCGGCGCCATGCCCGAGAACGGGCATGTCGAGGCCATGGCCTCGATGAGCATGAAGCCGCAGGCCATGCAGATGAAGATGAAGGTGAAGGGCGCCACCCCGGACGAGAGCGGGGAAATGGAGATCCGCCTCGTCGACGGCGGCATGTACCTCAACGCCGGCGAGAAGGGCTCTGCCGCCACCGGTGGCAAGAGCTGGATGAAGTTCCCCTCGGGGACCGCCGGAAAGGCCCCGGGCGGCACCAATGCCTTCGGGATGCGCGGCCAGGCCGAGCAGAACCCGGTGGACGACGCCGGCTCCATGAAGGCCGCCAAGGACCTCGACAAGGTCGGCCAGGAGACCGTCGACGGCGTGAGGACCACCCACTACAAGGGCACGGTCACCCTCGCCCAGATGCGGAAGTCCCTGGCGAAGGAGGACGCGGCCGCCAGGAAGCGTCACGAGGCCAAGCTGAAGTCGTACGAGGACCTTGGCGTCGAGAAGTTCCAGATGGACATATGGATCGACGGCAAGGACCACACCAAGCAGTTCCGGATGCGGTCCGCCACCAAGAAGGGTCCGATGGACCTGACGATCAAGTTCCTGGACTACAACAAGCCGGTCGACGTCAAGGCCCCGGCGGCCTCCGAGGTCATGGACCTGGGGCAGCTGGGCAAGGACTCCTAGGGTCTCCCGGGGGCGTCTCCCAGGGGGCGCCCCCCCGGCCGTTACGGCCGATTTGCCTGACGACGGCTCGTTCACGTACTCTCTGGCAGAAGCCAAAGACCGCTGGTCGTTGCTGTGCCTTCATCCGAAGGCGTGGTGGCCGAAGGATCCGCTAGCTGCGGGCGACCTGCGCAGGTGACTGTGGTTGAACTCCCGTGTGGACGTCATGTTCATAGTGGTCGAGTCACGCCCCGTGCGCCCGCGCCGGGGCGTTTCGTTTTGCCCAGGTCCCTTCTCGCGTCTATGCGGTCCGAATCACCCGGAAGGAGGCCGAGGCTCATGGCGAGGCCCGACAAGTCCGCCGCGGTTGCCGAGCTGACGGACAAGTTCCGCAGCTCCAATGCCGCCGTGCTGACCGAGTACCGCGGTCTCACCGTGGCGCAGCTCAAGCAGCTGCGTCGTTCGCTCGGTGAGAACGCCCAGTACGCCGTGGTGAAGAACACGCTGACCAAGATTGCGGCCAATGAGGCCGGGATCACGCTCGAGGACCAGCTCTTCGCTGGCCCGACGGCCGTCGCCTTCGTCACCGGTGACCCGGTGGAGTCGGCGAAGGGTCTGCGTGACTTCGCCAAGGACAACCCGAACCTCATCATCAAGGGCGGTGTCCTTGACGGTAAGGCGATGTCCGCCGATGAGATCAAGAAGCTTGCGGACCTCGAGTCCCGCGAGGTTCTGCTCAGCAAGCTGGCCGGTGCCATGAAGGGCAAGCAGTCCCAGGCTGCCTCGCTCTTCCAGGCGCTGCCGACGAAGCTCGTCCGCACCGTGGACGCGCTCCGTGCCAAGCAGGCCGAGCAGGGCGGTGCCGAGTAATTCGGCTCGCGCATTGACCGGCGCCACCAGGCACCGGTCGCAGCGGGCCGTACGCCCGCCGACATGTACATCCCGGCACCTGCCGATTTAGTGGAAGGACCCGCCATCATGGCGAAGCTCACCCAGGACGAGCTGCTCTCGCAGTTCGAGGACATGACCCTTCTCGAGCTGGCCGCGTTCGTCTCCGCCTTCGAGGAGAAGTTCGACGTCACCGCCGCCGCTGCCGCGCCGGTCGTCGTCGCCGGTGGTGCCGCTGGTGGCGCCGCCGCCGAGGCCGCCGACGAGAAGGACGAGTTCGACGTCATCCTCACCGGCGCCGGCGACAAGAAGATCCAGGTCATCAAGGTCGTGCGTGAGCTGACCTCCCTGGGTCTGAAGGAGGCCAAGGACCTCGTCGACGGCACCCCGAAGCCGGTCCTCGAGAAGGTCACCAAGGAGGCCGCGGAGAAGGCCGCCGAGTCCCTCAAGGGCGCCGGCGCCTCCGTCGAGGTCAAGTGATCTCAGGGAGTCGTATGACTCCCGTCTGACGAACGTCAGAGAGCCAAGGGCGATCACCCATGCGGGTGGTCGCCCTTCGGCGTACCCGGGAGGGCTGCGCCACCTCGCCCCCGAGGCGAGTATGGTGATCTTTGTTGCCCCGCAGCAGTGGCCCGGCGTGGCTGCTCAGGGCCGCCCGGGGGCCGGAGGGCCTTGACGAACGGCACGCCGCGCGCAATTCTCGGGACGCAGTGACTTTCGGAATCCCGCTGGTTCGGTCCGAAGTTCCATCCGAGGCACCGTCCGAGGCATGGATCGCCGGCGGAGAGGGAAGTATCGTCGTGCGCTTCCGGTAGGCGGTCGGCGGGCAGGGCCCGCAGGGGCGCCGGAGGCGTCCGGCACGGCGAGGACAACAGGATCCCGGAGGGAGAGATTGGTATCGCACCGGTCTCGGGACATCCGCTCTGGACATCAGTGGGCCAAGTGGCTACACTGACCCTTTGCGCTGCCTGTTAGCTGCTCCCTGCCCGTCACCAGGGGCATGCCCACTGCCGAGCACTGCTGATGGAAACCCCTTGAGCTGGGATTTCTCTCGTATGCACGGAGTGGGACCGGTACGCGCGTAGTGAGTCCGAGCCCTCGGAAGGACCCCCTCTTGGCCGCCTCGCGCAACGCCTCGACCGCCAATACGAACAACGGCGCCAGCACTGCCCCGCTGCGCATCTCATTTGCGAAGATCAAGGAGCCCCTTGAGGTTCCGAACCTCCTTGCGCTGCAGACCGAGAGCTTCGACTGGCTGCTCGGCAACGCCGCCTGGAAGGCTCGCGTCGAGGCTGCGCTGGACAGTGGACAGGACGTCCCCACCAAGTCCGGTCTGGAGGAGATCTTCGAGGAGATCTCCCCGATCGAGGACTTCTCCGGGTCGATGTCGCTGACTTTCCGCGACCACCGTTTCGAGCCCCCGAAGAACTCGATCGACGAGTGCAAGGAGCGCGACTTCACGTACGCGGCCCCGCTCTTCGTCACGGCCGAGTTCACCAACAACGAGACCGGTGAGATCAAGTCCCAGACGGTCTTCATGGGCGACTTCCCGCTCATGACGCCCAAGGGCACCTTCTGCATCAACGGCACTGAGCGTGTCGTCGTCTCGCAGCTGGTCCGTTCCCCCGGTGTCTACTTCGACTCCTCCATCGACAAGACGTCCGACAAGGACATCTTCACGGCCAAGATCATCCCGTCCCGGGGTGCCTGGCTGGAGATGGAGGTCGACAAGCGCGACATGGTCGGCGTCCGCATCGACCGCAAGCGCAAGCAGTCCGTCACCGTGCTGCTCAAGGCTCTCGGCTGGACGACCGAGCAGATCCTGGAGGAGTTCGGCGAGTACGAGTCGATGCGCGCCACCCTGGAGAAGGACCACACCCAGGGCCAGGACGACGCGCTGCTCGACATCTACCGCAAGCTGCGTCCGGGCGAGCCGCCCACGCGTGAGGCCGCGCAGACGCTGCTGGAGAACCTGTACTTCAACCCGAAGCGCTACGACCTGGCGAAGGTCGGCCGCTACAAGGTCAACAAGAAGCTGGGCGCGGACGCCCCGCTCGACGCCGGTGTGCTGACCGTCGACGATGTCATCGCGACGATCAAGTACCTGGTGAAGCTGCACGCCGGCGAGGTCGAGACGGTCGGTGAGAACGGCACGCAGATCGTCGTCGAGACCGATGACATCGACCACTTCGGCAACCGCCGTCTGCGCAACGTCGGCGAGCTCATCCAGAACCAGGTCCGCACGGGTCTGGCTCGTATGGAGCGCGTCGTCCGCGAGCGGATGACCACCCAGGACGTCGAGGCGATCACGCCGCAGACCCTGATCAACATCCGGCCGGTCGTCGCCTCCATCAAGGAGTTCTTCGGCACCAGCCAGCTGTCCCAGTTCATGGACCAGACCAACCCGCTGTCGGGTCTGACCCACAAGCGCCGTCTGTCGGCGCTGGGTCCGGGCGGTCTCTCCCGTGAGCGGGCCGGCTTCGAGGTCCGTGACGTCCACCCGTCGCACTACGGCCGTATGTGCCCGATCGAGACGCCCGAAGGCCCGAACATCGGTCTGATCGGCTCGCTCGCGTCCTACGGCCGCGTCAACGCGTTCGGTTTCGTCGAGACCCCGTACCGCAAGGTCGTGGACGGCCAGGTCACCGACGAGGTGCACTACCTGACCGCCGACGAGGAGGACCGCTTCGTCATCGCCCAGGCGAACGCGGCGCTCAACGACGACCTGCGCTTCGCCGAGGCCCGTGTGCTGGTCCGCCGCCGTGGTGGCGAGATCGACTACATCGCGCCGGACGAGGTCGACTACATGGACGTCTCGCCGCGCCAGATGGTGTCGGTCGCGACCGCCATGATCCCGTTCCTCGAGCACGACGACGCCAACCGCGCGCTCATGGGATCGAACATGATGCGCCAGGCCGTTCCGCTGATCAAGGCGGAGGCCCCGCTGGTCGGCACCGGCATGGAGTACCGCTGCGCGGTCGACGCCGGTGACGTCATCAAGGCCGAGAAGGACGGCGTGGTCCAGGAGATCTCCGCGGACTACGTCACCGTCGCCAACGACGACGGCACCTACAACACCTACCGGGTCGCGAAGTTCTCGCGCTCCAACCAGGGCACGTCCTTCAACCAGAAGGTCGTCGTCGACGAGGGTTCCCGCGTCGTCGCCGGCCAGGTGCTCGCCGACGGCCCGTCCACCGAGAACGGTGAGATGGCGCTCGGCAAGAACCTGCTCGTGGCGTTCATGCCGTGGGAGGGTCACAACTACGAGGACGCGATCATCCTGTCGCAGCGCCTCGTGCAGGACGACGTCCTCTCCTCGATCCACATCGAGGAGCACGAGGTCGACGCCCGTGACACCAAGCTGGGCCCCGAGGAGATCACCCGGGACATCCCGAACGTCTCCGAGGAGGTCCTCTCCGACCTCGACGAGCGCGGCATCATCCGGATCGGTGCCGAGGTCATCGGCGGCGACATCCTGGTCGGCAAGGTCACCCCGAAGGGTGAGACCGAGCTGACCCCGGAGGAGCGTCTGCTCCGCGCGATCTTCGGTGAGAAGGCCCGTGAGGTCCGTGACACCTCGCTGAAGGTCCCGCACGGCGAGATCGGCAAGGTCATCGGCGTCCGCGTCTTCGACCGCGAGGAGGGCGACGAGCTTCCTCCGGGCGTGAACCAGCTGGTCCGCGTCTACGTCGCCCAGAAGCGCAAGATCACCGACGGTGACAAGCTCGCCGGCCGTCACGGCAACAAGGGCGTCATCTCCAAGATCCTGCCGGTCGAGGACATGCCGTTCCTGGAGGACGGCACCCCGGTCGACATCATCCTCAACCCGCTCGGTGTCCCGTCCCGGATGAACCCGGGACAGGTCCTCGAGATCCACCTCGGCTGGCTCGCCAGCCAGGGCTGGCAGGTCGAGGGCGACGAGGACTGGATGAAGCGGCTCCAGGCGATCGGCGCCGACGAGGTCGCGCCGGGCACCAACGTCGCGACCCCGGTCTTCGACGGCGCCCGCGAGGACGAGATCGCCGGCCTCTTCGAGTCCACGATCCCCAACCGTGACGGCGAGCGCATGGTGCTCCCGTCCGGCAAGGCCCGGATGTTCGACGGCCGCTCCGGCGAGCCGTTCCCGGACCCGATCTCGGTCGGGTACATGTACATCCTCAAGCTCCACCACCTGGTCGACGACAAGCTGCACGCCCGTTCGACCGGTCCGTACTCCATGATCACCCAGCAGCCGCTGGGTGGTAAGGCTCAGTTCGGTGGCCAGCGCTTCGGTGAGATGGAGGTGTGGGCGCTGGAGGCTTACGGCGCCGCGTACGCCCTCCAGGAGCTCCTGACCATCAAGTCCGACGACGTCACCGGCCGAGTGAAGGTCTACGAGGCGATCGTCAAGGGCGAGAACATCCCCGAGCCCGGCATCCCCGAGTCCTTCAAGGTGCTCATCAAGGAGATGCAGTCCCTCTGCCTCAACGTGGAGGTGCTGTCCTCGGACGGCATGTCCATCGAGATGCGGGACACCGACGAGGACGTCTTCCGCGCGGCGGAGGAGCTCGGTATCGACCTGTCCCGGCGCGAGCCGAGCAGCGTCGAAGAGGTCTGACGGGTCTGACCGGGGCCTCCCTGTGAGGCCCCGGTCGTCCCCGGACCCCCAGACCACTGATGTAGAGCCCATACCTCGCTGACGCGAGAGGGCACGAACCCTGAAAGAGGGATTGACGACAAAGTGCTCGACGTCAACTTCTTCGACGAGCTGCGGATCGGCCTGGCGACCGCGGACGACATCCGAACCTGGTCCCACGGCGAGGTCAAGAAGCCGGAGACCATCAACTACCGCACCCTGAAGCCGGAAAAGGACGGGCTCTTCTGCGAGAAGATCTTCGGCCCCACCCGGGACTGGGAGTGCTACTGCGGCAAGTACAAGCGTGTCCGCTTCAAGGGCATCATCTGTGAGCGCTGTGGCGTCGAGGTCACCCGCGCCAAGGTGCGCCGTGAGCGGATGGGCCACATCGAGCTCGCCGCTCCCGTCACCCACATCTGGTACTTCAAGGGCGTTCCGTCGCGGCTGGGCTACCTGCTCGACCTCGCCCCGAAGGACCTCGAGAAGGTCATCTACTTCGCCGCCTACATGATCACGTGGGTGGACGAGGAGCGCCGTACGCGCGACCTGCCCTCGCTGGAGGCCCATGTCTCCGTCGAGCGCCAGCAGATCGAGCAGCGCCGCGACGCCGACCTGGAGGCCCGCGCCAAGAAGCTCGAGTCCGACCTGGCCGAGCTCGAGGCCGAGGGTGCCAAGGCCGATGTGCGCCGCAAGGTGCGCGAGGGTGCCGAGCGTGAGATGAAGCAGCTGCGCGACCGCGCGCAGCGCGAGATCGACCGTCTCGACGAGGTCTGGAACCGCTTCAAGAACCTCAAGGTCCAGGACCTGGAGGGCGACGAGCTGCTCTACCGCGAGCTGCGCGACCGCTTCGGCACCTACTTCATGGGTGCGATGGGCGCCGCCGCGCTGCAGAAGCGCCTGGAGTCCTTCGACCTCGACGAGGAGGCCGAGCGCCTCCGCGAGATCATCCGGACCGGCAAGGGCCAGAAGAAGACCCGTGCGCTCAAGCGCCTCAAGGTCGTCTCCGCCTTCCTGCAGACCCGCAACAGCCCCAGCGGCATGGTGCTGGACTGCATCCCGGTGATCCCGCCGGACCTGCGTCCGATGGTGCAGCTGGACGGTGGCCGTTTCGCGACCTCCGACCTGAACGACCTGTACCGCCGCGTCATCAACCGCAACAACCGCCTCAAGCGACTCCTTGACCTCGGTGCCCCCGAGATCATCGTGAACAACGAGAAGCGCATGCTTCAGGAGGCCGTCGACGCGCTCTTCGACAACGGCCGTCGTGGTCGCCCGGTCACGGGCCCCGGCAACCGTCCGCTGAAGTCGCTGTCCGACATGCTCAAGGGCAAGCAGGGCCGCTTCCGTCAGAACCTGCTGGGCAAGCGAGTCGACTACTCGGCGCGTTCCGTCATCGTCGTCGGCCCGCAGCTCAAGCTGCACCAGTGCGGTCTGCCCAAGGCCATGGCGCTGGAGCTCTTCAAGCCGTTCGTGATGAAGCGCCTGGTCGACCTGAACCACGCGCAGAACATCAAGAGCGCGAAGCGCATGGTCGAGCGCGGCCGCACGGTCGTGTACGACGTGCTGGAAGAGGTCATCGCGGAGCACCCGGTTCTGCTGAACCGTGCGCCCACGCTGCACCGCCTCGGCATCCAGGCCTTCGAGCCGCAGCTGGTCGAGGGCAAGGCCATCCAGATCCACCCGCTCGTCTGCACCGCGTTCAACGCGGACTTCGACGGTGACCAGATGGCCGTCCACCTGCCGCTCTCCGCGGAGGCGCAGGCCGAGGCCCGCATCCTGATGCTGTCCTCGAACAACATCCTCAAGCCGGCCGACGGCCGTCCGGTCACCATGCCGACGCAGGACATGGTGCTCGGTCTGTTCTTCCTCACCACCGACGAGGAGGAGCGCGAGGTCATCGGCGAGGGCCGGTCCTTCGCGTCCGTCGCCGAGGCGATCATGGCGTTCGACGCCCGGGAGCTCTCGCTCCAGGCGAAGGTCGACATCCGCTTCCCGATCGGCACCGTTCCCCCGCGCGGCTGGGTTCCCCCGGTCGAGGAGGAGAACGACGGCGGCATCGGGGCAGGTGAGTGGCAGACGGGCGACAGCTTCCGCCTGCGCACCACCCTGGGCCGCGCGCTCTTCAACGAGCTGCTGCCCGAGGACTACCCGTTCGTCGACTACTCGGTGGGCAAGAAGCAGCTCTCCGAGATCGTCAACGACCTGGCCGAGCGCTACCCCAAGGTCATCGTGGCGGCGACGCTCGACAACCTGAAGGCGGCCGGCTTCCACTGGGCCACCCGTTCCGGCGTCACCGTCGCCGTCTCCGACATCGTCGTGCCGGAGGCCAAGAAGGAGATCGTCAAGGGCTACGAGGCCCAGGACGAGAAGGTCCAGAAGCAGTACGAGCGCGGTCTGATCACCAAGGACGAGCGCACGCAGGAGCTCATCGCGATCTGGACCAAGGCGACCAACGAGGTCGCCGAGGCGATGAACGCGAACTTCCCCAAGACGAACCCCATCTTCATGATGGTTGACTCGGGTGCCCGAGGAAACATGATGCAGATGCGGCAGATCGCCGGTATGCGTGGTCTGGTGTCGAACGCGAAGAACGAGACCATCCCGCGGCCCATCAAGGCGTCGTTCCGCGAGGGTCTCTCCGTGCTGGAGTACTTCATCTCCACCCACGGTGCCCGTAAGGGTCTCGCGGACACCGCCCTCCGTACCGCCGACTCGGGTTACCTGACCCGTCGTCTCGTGGACGTCTCGCAGGACGTGATCATCCGCGAGGAGGACTGCGGCACCGACCGCGGCCTCAAGCTGTCGATCGCGACCCGGGACGCCAACGGCGTGCTGCGCAAGGCCGACGACGTCGAGACCAGCGTCTACGCCCGCATGCTGGCCGAGGACGTCGTCGTCGACGGCAAGGTCATCGCGCCGGCCAACGTCGACCTCGGTGACGTGCTCATCGAGCAGCTCGTCGCCCATGGCGTCGAGACGGTCAAGACCCGCTCGGTCCTCACCTGCGAGTCCGCGGTCGGCACCTGTGCCTACTGCTACGGCCGCTCGCTGGCGACCGGCAAGCTGGTGGACATCGGCGAGGCGGCGGGCATCATCGCCGCCCAGTCGATCGGTGAGCCCGGTACCCAGCTGACGATGCGTACCTTCCACACCGGTGGTGTGGCCGGTGACGACATCACCCAGGGTCTGCCCCGTGTCGTCGAGCTCTTCGAGGCCCGTACCCCGAAGGGTGTCGCCCCGATCTCCGAGGCCGCCGGCCGTGTGCGGATCGAGGAGACCGAGAAGACCAAGAAGATCGTCGTCACCCCCGACGACGGCAGCGACGAGACGGCGTTCCCGATCTCGAAGCGTGCCCGTCTGCTGGTGGGCGAGGGCGACCACGTCGAGGTGGGCCAGAAGCTCACCGTGGGTGCCACCAACCCGCACGACGTGCTCCGGATCCTCGGTCAGCGCGCGGTCCAGGTCCACCTGGTCGGCGAGGTCCAGAAGGTCTACAACTCGCAGGGCGTGTCGATCCACGACAAGCACATCGAGATCATCATCCGGCAGATGCTCCGCCGCGTGACGATCATCGAGTCCGGCGACGCGGAGCTGCTGCCGGGCGAGCTCGTCGAGCGCTCGCGCTTCGAGGCCGAGAACCGTCGTGTGGTCCAGGAAGGCGGCCACCCGGCCTCCGGCCGTCCGCAGCTGATGGGTATCACCAAGGCCTCGCTGGCCACCGAGTCGTGGCTGTCCGCCGCGTCCTTCCAGGAGACGACCCGAGTGCTGACGGACGCGGCGATCAACGCCAAGTCCGACTCGCTCATCGGCCTCAAGGAGAACGTGATCATCGGTAAGCTCATCCCGGCCGGTACGGGTCTGTCCCGTTACCGGAACATCCGGGTCGAGCCGACCGAGGAGGCGAAGGCCGCGATGTACTCGGCCGTCGGGTACGACGACATCGACTACTCGCCCTTCGGGACGGGGTCGGGTCAGGCGGTTCCGCTGGAGGACTACGACTACGGTCCGTACAACCAGTAGTCCCCGCTTGTTCGGGGCGCAGGGCGGTCATCCCTCGGGGGGTGGCCGCCTTGCGGCGTTTCTGGGGTGCCCCGGGCCCGCCCTTTCACCGTTTCTTGCGGGGGGTGCCCCGCACCCCCTTGAAACCGCGCTCCGCGCGGTTGTCCTCAAACGCCGGACGGGCTGACTTCAGCCCGTCCGGCGTTTGAGGACGCGCGCCGCAGGCGCGCTCTGGGGGAGCGGGGGCGCAGCGCCTGCAGAACCGGTGAAAGGGCGGGACCGGGGCACACCCACCCCCCACCCCCCACCCCCTACCTCCCCACCACCTCCACCACCGCCACAACCACCCCCGCCAACCCCACCAACGCCGCCACACTCGCCAACGGCCACCGCCCCCGCTCCAGCGCATCAAGCCGCGCCTCGTGATCCGCAAGCTGCCGATCCGTCTGATCGTTGCGCTGGACGACGAGGGCGAGAGCACCGTCGACGCGGGCGAAACCGGCCTCCATGGTGCCGCGGAGGCGTTCGAGCTCCAGGGCGACGGCGGTGGGCGGAGGCGGGTCGGCGGTCATGGGCCGCTCCGGTCGGCGGCCGGGGGGTCGGTGCGGAGCCAGTGGGGGAGGAGGGCCTGGACGGAGGGCAGGGCCATGACGCGGGTGAGTCCGCCGGCGACGGCGAGGGCGCCGGCGGCCCACGGGAGGGAGGCCGGGATTCCGGAGGCGTCGACGATCGCGGGGAGGGCGACGGCGAGGGCCACGGCCGTCTGGAGAACGGTGCGCAGGGTGCGCTTCGCGGTGTCGGTCATGAGCGCGGCACCTTCAGTGCCTCCCAGCTCGCCCGCCCCGGCCAGCCGTCGGCGTCCGCGCCGGAGTAGCCGAGTTTCCGCTGCCACTGTGCGTAGGAGCGGCGGTCGGCATCGCTCCAGCGGGGGCCGGGGCCCTCGGCGTACGCCGAGCAGCCTTCGGCGACGAGGCGCCGGCCCATGGCGGTGACGACGGGGGAGTCGGGGCCGTCCCGGAAGAAGCCGGCGCAGGGGAAGGGCTCGTACCCCGTCGGCCCGGGTCCGGACGGGGACGTACCGCCCCGCGCCCAGTCCCGCATCGCGTCGCGGGAGGAGAACCTGGCCACGTTGGTGTCGACCGGATCGTCGGTGTACTGGTGAATCAGCCAGTCCGCCCGTACGCCGGGCGCCCCGGCCCCGGCCCCGTAGGCGGCGATCCACAGCCCGTCCCCGGCGTAACCGCTGGTGTCGCGGTTCAGCCAGAAGTCGCGGTTGCAGTACAGGATCACGCGGTGCCCGGGGCGCAGCGCCTTCACCTTGCGGAGGAAGGCGTCCTTCTCCGCGCAGGACGCGACGCCGCCGCCGGTCGACTCCCAGTCGACGGCGAGGATGTCCCCCTCGGCGGAGTCGCAGCGCTCGACGAAGAACGCCGCCTGCTCGTCGAGGTTCCCCGGGTGCAGGAAGTGGTAGAAGCCGAGGACGAGCCCGGCCCGGCGGGCGCGGGCGGCCTGGTCCGCCATACGGGGGTTGACGTAGGAGCGGCCCTCGGTGGCCTTGACGAGGACGAAGTCGAGGCCGGAGGTGGAGTAGGCGGCGGACTGGTAGGACGAGATGTCGATGCCCTTGATGGTGCTCATGCGATGGCCTTTCAGGAGGAGCGCGGGACCTTGAGGGCGTCCCAGGACGACGTGCCGGGCCAGCCGTCGGCGTCGGCCCCGGTGAAGCCGAGTTTGCGCTGCCAGCGGCGGTAGGACTCGCGGTCGGCGTCGGTCCAGCGGGGGCCCGGGCCGTCCGTGTAGGCCGAGCAGCGCTCCTCGACGAGGCGGCGGCCCATGGCGGTGACGAGGGGGGAGTTCGGGGCGGAGTGGAAGAAGGCCGCTCCGGGGAACGGCTGGTGGCCGGTGGGGCCGGCGGGGACCGTGAGCTCGTCGCCGGGGTGGAGCAGGTACGGGTCCTTGAGGTGGTTGAGCGAGGCCAGCTCGGGGACGGTGGTGCCGTGGTCCTCGGCGATGCCGGTGAGGGTGTCGCCGGTGCGGACGGTGTACCGGGCGGTGCCGCCGGACGGCGTGGCGGGCTTCTCCGGCGCGGAGCCCAGGCGCTTGGCGATACGGGCGCGCAGGTCGTCCATGCCGAAGCCGAGTGGATCGATTTTGTCGTTCGTCCACTCCTTGTGGCCGATGACGGAGGCGGCTGTCCAGTGGTGCGCCCGGCAGAGTGCCGCCGACACCCGCTCGACGGCCTCCAGTTGGGCGGTCGGCCAGGGGTCCTCGCCGTCGCCCTCGTTGACGCACTCGAAGCCGTAGAAGCGGGCGTTGCCGTCGGTGTCCATCGCCGTCGGGCGGGGGAGCGCGGACTCGCGGACGACGGCGTTCAGTACGTCGCCGTCGCCGAGGCCGGCGTGGTTGGTGCGGCCGTTGCCGATGAGGTGAACGGTGCCTTCTTTGTCGATCACGCCGTGGCAGAGCGGGCCGGGCAGCTCGTCGTAGCCGTCCCAGCAGAGGTCGACGGAGTCGCGGGTGCCGCTGGAGGCGGTGTGGTGGATGACCACGCCGTTGACCGGGCCCCAGGCGCCCTTGTGGTCGCGGTTGTGCGTACGCCAGTCGCCTACCTCGACGACGGTGACGCCCTCGGCGCGGAGAGCGGTGAGGAGGTGGTCTGCGGTCAGGGGGGTTGCCATGAGGCATCGCTCCTCGGTGGGACGGGAACGGGCGTGCCCCGCACCGCGACCGCGGTGCGGGGCACGCCCGTGGGCGGGGTCACGCGAGCGCGACCCAGATGGCGTTGGCGTCGTCGATGACGGTGGACGGGTTGAACGACGTAGGCAACGATGTCTGGCCCGTGACCGGCAGGCGGGCGTGACGGACAAAGGCGCCGGGCATGCGGGCGCCGCTGGAGGGGCGGTTGCCGAAGTTCGCCGCGACGGCGAAGCCGGGGCCGTTGTTCGGCTTGTCCGGCCCGTTCAGGACGAACGCCACCCAGTAGCAGCCGGGCGGTGCGACATACGGCGCGGTCAACGGGAGGGGGACGGTGGTGCCTTCGAGAACCTTGGGGAAGATGTCCTTCAGGGACGGGGTCACCGCCACCCGCTTGCCCGTCGCGTCGTACAGGCCCGCGTACGAGGCGGCGGCGAGCGTATTGCCGGCGTAGCCGTGGATGTAGAAGACGATGTTGTTGATTTCCGTGGCGGCACGGAGCATGAGGCCCATCAGATAGACCTGGCCCGGCGGACAGTACTGGGGTGAGGCGTAGGCCTTGTCGTTGGGGATCGTCGTCGACATCGACGCCGTCGCCGGGTCGAACGTCCACGCCTTGAACCCCAGGTCCGTCGGCCCCCAGGTGCCCGGCGTGCCGAGCGCGTCGACATAGCTCTTGCGGACCAGGTGGTCGCCGGACGTCGGGTCGGCCTTCGCCGTGGGGACGTTGGTGAACGTCTTGGTGCCGGAGACCGTCTGGTCGCCGGTCAGGGCGACCACCGAGCCGGCCGCCGCCGCGCCCAGCATCGTCGCGTCCAGGCTGACGGCGCCCGTCCTGCCGTTCACCGACAGCACGGCCGCCGACTGCTGGACGTACCGCAGGTCGGCCGCCGCCTGGTCGAGGGCGCGGACGTCCGAGGCGACGAGGGTCACCTCGCCCTTCTTGCCGTTGACCGATGACACGGGGGCGACCGCGCCCGGGGGCAGCTGGGCGGTGGGGACCTTGCCGGAGGCGTCGAGGGTGGCGACTCCGCCCGCCTGACCGACCGTCGCGGTGGGCACGGCCTGGACGTCGGCGGCGCCGAGCGTGACGGCCGCGGCGCTCTTGCCGTTGACGGACTGGATCAGGCCCGGCGCGCCGGCCGGGCCCGCCGGGCCTGGGGCGCCAGCCGGGCCGGGCGGGCCGGGCACGGCGACGTAGTGCGGTGCCTCCGGGTCGACGGGGGCGAGGTCGGCGAGGTCCACCGTCTTCTGCGCGGAGGGGAGGGCGATGTCGTAGCTGCGGTTGACCGGTATCCCGGCCAGCTGCTCGACGACGGTGTACGTCCACTTGGCAGGGTTCATGCCGGGGGTGTCGGTGGCGGGCAGGACGGCCTTGAGGCGGCCTTCCGGGTCCAGGGGAGCCACGATCGGGCCGCCCAGGATGGTGTCGCTGCCGGTGTGGGTCAGCAGGGTCGGGGCCCGGAAGGTGACGGTGCCGCTCAGCGGCAGGCCGTCCGGGGTGAGGTAGCGGGCGGTGACGGTCACTGTGGGGATGCCGTTGGGCAACACGGTTGTGCCTCCCGAAGTAGGGGGAATCGGTCAGGACTTGACGCCGTACAGGGCGCGTGGGGAGCAGCCGACCGTCGCGCCGGGAGTGGTGACGCGGGCCTGCACCTCGAACGTGACGTGGGTGTCGAAGGGCAGCCCGACGGGTGCCGTGAACTCCAGCGGTCCCGTGCCGGCGGGGCCCACCGGGACGCCGTTCACGAGCAGTTGGGCCTCGCCGCCCTCCGTGGTGAGGATCAGGCAGCGCAGCGCGGGGTGCTGGACGATGCCGGTGCTGCTGTGGAGCGTCGTCCACTCGGCCGAGGAGGTCGTCTCCCAGCGCCCGGTGTTCACCGGGACCGGCAGTGGGTACGCCAGATAGGGCCTGGCCAGGCCCTCGCCCCCGGTGTCGTCCGCGACGATGGCGTTGCTCCTGCCGTCGAAGATCTTCACCGACTGGCGCGGCTCGATGTCGGGCGCGTCGGTGCGCACCGCCATCGCCACCGACCCGTCGTCGCGACGGAGCATGAAGCCGCTCTGGCCCGTGCCGTCGGGGCGGTTGGGGAAGACCTCCGGACTCTTGCCGATGTAGAGCAGCTCGGCACCCTTCTCGCCCTCGCTGTCGCGGACCGCCAGCTGCCCGCCGTCGCTGATCACGACGTTGCCGCCCTTGACGCGGTCCATGGCCGGGCGGGTGTTGGCGCTGCCCATGAGGGCGCGCACCTGGCGTTCCAGGGAGCGGATGCGGTCGAGCAGATCGAGGGGGATCGCGGCCACTTACATCGCCTCCAGGTAGAGCCGGGCCGTCTCGGCCTTGCCCCGGTCGGGGGGCGTCACCGTCAGCCCGACGACGCGGAAGCGCCGGTCGGGGGTCTCCGCGTGCCAGCCGTCGCGGATGCGCAGCCGGACCGTGCCGCCGATGAGGACGGGGGTGATCCGGCCGTCCAGCCGGAAGGTGGCCTCGGGGATGGCCTGCGGCTGCCGGGCCCGGTTCAGTTCGGCCACGGCCGCGCTGGTGAGCAACTTCTTGTCGGAGACACCGCTGTGGTCCGACGTGCCCTCCAGCCGCGGCCAGCCGGCGTCGAGCTCCTCGGCGATCTGGGTTTCGGACACCTCGGGGAGGGAGTCCGAGGCCTGGTCGCGGTTGGCGGACTCGCCGCGTGCCACCCAGACGTTGGCCTGGACGGTCGAGTCCACGGGCAGGCTGTAGGTGAGCAGCTGCCCGGGCCGGTCGAGGACGATGTCCGCGGCGCGGGTGAGGATCTTGGGGTGGCCGAGCTGCAGGCGTTTGACCCGCTCGCCGGTCTCCGGGTGCCGGTAGCACTGGATCCGCCACTCGAAGCCGTTGTCCAGCGCGGCGAGCCCGTCGATCAGCTCCCGGATGCGGGCCAGGTCGGTGTAGGCGTAGACACGTTCGTCCAGCACGGCTTTCGACTGCTCGTCGCCGAATGTGAGCCCGATGTCGCCGCCGGGCTGGGACTGGGCGTGCTGGAGGAGTTCCCGGACGATGTGGAAGCGGTCGCGCTTCTTGAAGATGTAGCTGGAGGCCAGGATGCGGTGTTCGAAGTACGAGTCGAAGGTCCCCGCCTGGATCTGGACGCGGAGCCGGCCGCGCTCGTCCCCCTCCGCGGTGCAGGTCCACAGGATTCCGCCCCACCAGATCTCGGAGCCGCGCTCCAGCCAGACCGCGGTGCGGCCCGTTCGCAGCGCGGCGCGCGCCCGGCGGGCGAGGGCCTCGTCGGGCAGCGGGACGGTCGCACGGAGCTGCCCCGGCTTGCCGATGAAGTCATCGAACTCGACGTCCGTGAGCGGCAGCGCGTCGACGACGCGGTCGGTGAGGAGGTCGCAGAAGAGGGCGCGGTAGGTGATGTCCGCGGGGGGCGTCAGGCCCGTCATGCGTCGACCTCGTAGGTGCCCCAGACCTCGTACCAGGAGCCGGGCTGGGGAGTGGCGGGGTGGGTGGCGTCCACCCAGTCGCCGGTGGCCTTGCCGTCCGGAGCGGGGCAGGACCAGCTGCGGGCGATGCCCGTGCCCGCGGGCAGACCTTGGATCCGCTGGCCGGGGCTGGTCCTGAAGAGGTGGCACCCGCCGAAGTAGTAGGCACCGCCGTTCGGGCCGGTGCGCGCCCGGAAGGTGCCGGGCATGGCCAGGGACGGGGCGAACGGCAGCGTGAGGTACCAGTTGCTGTTCTTGGCGGTGCCCCAGTTGGTCGTCGTGTCGATGTAGAGCGCGGCGTAGAACTGGACCTGGGGTCCCTCCTTGAGGTAGCGGCCGGTCACCCTGCCGTTTCCCAGCTTGGGCTGGTCCCCGATCTCGGCGCCCCACTGCGGGGTGTACGACTGCCACGTCGGCCGCAGGTCCTGCCACTCCTTGCCGTTCCAGCGCTGGAGCCCGGTGCCGTTGTCGCGGTACTGGCCGGGGTACGCGCCGTTGAAGCCGGGACCCCGGTCGGCGGGGATGATGCCGCCGGCCGCGACGGTGGCCTGCCGGCGGTCCCGGACGGCGCCGGTCCGCCAGTCGAGGCCGCCGGTACCGGCCGAGGCGCCGGTCTTCACCGTCACCTCGGCCAGGGCCAGGGACGCCGGGGGGACCGGGGGAGCGACAGCCTTCGCCCCCGGGACGCCGGGCACGATCTCGATGAACGCGCCGGTCTTGCCGGAGGCGTCCTGCTGGTCGTCGTAGATCCGGACGACGACGAGGTCGACGCGCGGGTTGCCGGGGTCGCCGTCGGCGAAGGTGATACCGGCGGGCTCGGGGAGGTGGACCGGGTAGGCGCCCGCGGCGGCGGCACCCTGGACGACCGCGCGCCCGGGGCCGACCCGGGTGCTCATGCCGGTGCCGTCGGTTGCGACGGCGAGGCCGGTGACGATCTCGCGGCCGTCGGCCGAGCCGGGCAGCACGCCGGGCCGGGAGGCCAGCGGGCCGGCCGCGGCCATCGCGCCCAGCGGGGCGAGCCGGGTGTCGAGGCGGGACTGCCCGCCCTCGCCGTTGGTGGAGTTGAGCAGCCACGCGCTGCCGAGGTTCATGTCGTTCTCCTGGGTGGGTGGTGACGGAAGGGACGGGGGAAGCACCGGCTCACCAGTGGGCGCCGCGCCAGGTGACGGTGGCCGTGGCACCCGCGCCCGGCGCGTCGGGGCTTGCCCGGAAAGCGAACGTGCTCTCCCCGGACGGCAGTTGGAACAACTGCTCGGGGGCGGACGACGGGGTGGCGGTGTGCAGGCGCGACGAACTGCCGTTGAGCAGGACCGTGCCCGCGAAGGTGTCGACGGTCAGGACGTCGGACGGCGCGAGCGTGACGTCGTACTCGATCCGCAGCCCGTCGCCGAGCCGGGTCAGGGACGGCCGGCTCACCTGCCCGCGGAACTCGACGACGGGGCCCGTCGGCGCGTCGCCCTCGTTGAGCAGGGTCAGCAGGCCGGTGGCGCCGGGCTTGCCCCAGTCGAGCGGCCAGGTGAGCCCCTGTCCGGCGGCCCGGTTCCCGTCCTGTCCCCAGGACAGGCCGCCGTCCGGTGTGGGGAGGCCGGTGACGGCGGTCCGCTCGTGGAGGGAGTACCGGCGCGGGTCGGCGCAGATCCACTGCACGGTCGCCTTCGCGGCGCCCCGGGTGACGTACATCCGGTCCTGCGGCACGACGCGCTGGGCGACCCGGGCCCGGCAGGCCAGCGTCTCGCCGTGCAGGCGGACGGCCAGCCACTGTTCGCCGGCGCGCACGCCGGTCGCGGCGCTGAACGCCCGCGTGACCTCCGCGGCCCGTTCGGGCTGGTCGGGGAGGAGCCAGACGGGCGCGGTGACCGTACGCGCCTGGGCCCACTGGCTGCCGGGCCAGGCGCCGTGCTGGTCGGGACGGAGGACGTCGCCGCTGTCCAGGCCGGGGAGGTCGGCCCAGCCGGTGAGTCCGGAGTCGGCGATCTGGTAGTCGGTTCCGGGGCCCATCAACAGTCCGGCCCACTGGATCTGCCCGTCGCGGGTGATCAGTGAGCCGGGGGAGTGCTCGGTGGTGTCCGGGAACGTTGGTGGCATGAGTGTCGGGGACATGGGAGGTCGGCCTTCACCTTCCGGTAGCTGGCTGAGGTCCGGTGTGTGGGGGTGGGGCTTCGGGTGCGTCGTCGGGTTCCGGTGCGTGGGTGGGCTCGGGGTACGTTGCCGGGTTCCGGTGCGTCACGGGGTTCCGGTCCGTGTCCGGGCCAGGAACAGCAGGTCCTCGGCGATGCCGTACGCGCTGCGGTTCGCGGGTTCGCGGTAGTCGCGCAGGTCAGGACCGCCCGCCCGCCGGGTGGTGCCGGCGCGGGCCGCTTCCGCGGTCGCCGCCAGCAGCCGGTCGAGTTTCGAGAGCGGCAGGACGGCCTCCGCCTCGCCGGCCTCCGCGAGGAGCACGGGGACCCCGCCGCCGCGCGGAGCGACGATGCCGCCCCGGGCGAGCTGCGGGATGCGGGGCAGGTCGACGAAGGGGATGGTGTTGAGCGCGTTGATGATCGCGTTGGCGAAACTGATCAGCGCGTTGATCGGAGCCGCGACCACACCGGCGACCAGGTGGAAGCCGGCCCTGATGAGATCGGCGAAGCCGCCGAGGGTGGTCAGCAGGGCCTCGCCGAGGCTGCGGAAGCCGCCGGAGAAGTCGCCCTCGAGGAACGCGCGGACCGGCTCGACGAACCTCTTGAGCCCGGTCCAGATCCTCTGGACGGCGGTCAGGTATTCGCGCACCGGGGGGATGATCGCCGCCGTGGCGGTCACGAATATCTCTCCCACCTGGGAGAAGACGTCTTCCATGATCCTTCGCCCGGTCTCCGACTCCAGGGCGAAGGTGATCAGTTCGGTGGCGATCGGCAGGAGCAGGCCGGCCAGGAGGGTCCAGGGGCTGCCCTTCATCACCAGGTTGACCGCCTGCATGACCTTGTCCAGGATCCCGATCGAGGTTCCCGCCGTGCCGATGACGCCGCCGGCCTTCCCCGCGGCGCCGCCGATGCCGCCGAGAGACCCGCCGAGACCGCGCGCCTTGCCGGGCAGCCCGGCCAGCTGCCGGTTCACCCGGCGGCGGGCGTCGCGCTGCCGGTCCAGGCCCTTGGCCGCGCCGGACGCCTCCTTGCCGGCCTTCGTCAGGGCCGGGCCCGCGGTGGACGCGGCCGTCCCGAGCTGCTTCGACGCCGTTCCGGACCGGCTCGTGGCGGCGGCCAGCCGGGTGAGGAACCGGGTGGCCGCGCGGACGCCGGTCAGGGAGCCGCGTACCGCTCCGGTGAGTCGGCCGATGCCGGCCGAGAAGGCGGCGAGGGGGCCCGCGGTTCCGGCGAGCGGGTTCCGGACCGGACCGGTGAGTGCTGCTGCCGCCATGCGGGCCTCCTCAACCGCGGGCCTTGGCGAGGAACATCAGCGCCATGGCGGTGTCCCGGGGGTCGTCGGCCTGCGTCGCGTAGTAGTTCTCGATGCGGAACCCGCCGTCGGCGGGGGAGCCGCCGGCCGCCGAGAGCCTTGCCGCCACGGCCGTACGGGTCAGCAGCCGGTCCAGCCGCGACAGCGGCAGCACGGCCTCGGCCTCGCCCGCCTCCGCGACGACGGCCGGCACGCCGCCGCTGCGCGGGGTGACGATGCCGCCCTCGGCGAGCTTGGGGATCGGCGGGACGTTGATGGTGAAGCCCTTGCCGCCGAAGTGCGGGATCCAGCTCGGGACGGTGACGTGGATGCCGTTGAGGGAGGTGATGAGGGTGTTGATCATCCCGATCAGGGAGTTGATGGGGTCCTTCACCGCCGAGCCGATCGCCCGGAAGATGGTCTTGACCGACTCCGGGAGCGCGTCCCAGGCCGCGTGCAGCGCTTTCTTCACGGCACCGAACGCGGCCGGCAGGTCGGTCATGAACCAGAGAGCGATCGGCAGGACCGCCTTCTTGATCCCGCCCCAGACCAGCGACATCAGGCTGCCGAGGCCCTTCATCAGCGGACCGATGATCTTCGACGCCTGGTCGACGGCCTTGCCGATGACCTCGAAGGCCTTCTTCATGATCCGCCGCATGGTCGTCGACTTGGAGGCCATGTCGACGACCTTCTCTATCAACGGCTGGAAGAGGCTCACCAGTTGGGCGATGAAGTTCTTCTTCATCGACCGGTTGAGGCCGTCGGTATTCTTCGCGGCCTTCTTCATGCTTCCGCCGGCCTTGTCCAGCCCGGGCGCTGCCTTGGTGGACTCCTTGCCGACCTTGCCGATCGCCTTGGCGGTGGCGTCGGCACCGCCTTTCAGGTTCTTGACTTCGCGGCCGGCCTGCTGGGCGGAGGTCTTGACCTTGCCCATGCCGGTGTTGAGGGCGCCGGTGTGATTGCTGAGCCTTTGGGCGGATTTGCCGGTGCCGTCGATCGCGGTTTTGAATATCTGTGCGTTTCGGGTGCCGCTCTGAAAGGATCGGACCAGTGTCATTGTTCAGCTCATTCGCCGGGTGGATTGTTCCGGACTGATTCGTTACTGTCCGATGGCATTGCTGACCTTCCTTGTCGAGCCCTCCAAAGCCTCAATCCTGGTTTTTATGGCCTGTAGGTTTTCGCTGGCGTCTTCCATGCGATTCCTGGTCGCCTCGCTCTTGTTCTTTATGTTTTTCTCGTATTTCTCAAGATCTTGGTACAGGTTGGCTAGTTTCAGGCGCGCCTTCTCGAGATCCTCCAGTTTTGTGCGGGCTATCTTCTCCGCCTTGCTGTCCCCTCTGGTCCTGTTTGCGGTGCGCGCAGCATCTCGGGCTGGATCGTATTGTGCCTCGATCTCATTCTCGAGTTTTTGAATTCTCTTTTCCGTGAAGGCAGAGTTCAGTTTGTCGTCCCGGGCCCAAGACCAGGTCTTCAGCTGGATACCGAAAAGAGATGCTCCCTTTTCGTCCACCTTGAATCCGGTGAAATCCGTCTTGACGGCAGTCAGGCCGCCTGCCCAAATGCCGCCGCTTGCCTTCGCCGTGTCCCAGCCGACGCTGATGCCGTTGACGGTCACGGCGATGTCGTTGACCTTTTTCTTCAAGTGGTCGTAGTCGGCCTTGAACCAGAGTTGATTGGGGAGGAGGTCGCTGTTATTCCTGTCGGTGTACACGCTGTCGCCCATGGCGAACATTCACCTTCCTTATCGTCTGTTTCGTGCACAGATATCAGCCTGGGCGGCTCCCGGCGAGACTGTGTAAGCTGCGGCTGCGGGTGCAGGCGTCGACCGTCTCAACGGAGGGTTCCATGAGCTGGTTCGGAGGGAATGCGGGATGGATCTTTTACGTATTCATCATGACCGTTCTGTTCGGGGCGCTGATTTGGCCGTTCGGCATAAGGCCACTGCTTGTGGCGCGGAGGCTGAGGCGGGTGGGTGTGAAGGCAGAGGCGGAATGCGTGGACTGCTACTGGTCCGAAAGCCGGGTTTCTGAACGGTTTGACTTCGTCACATCAGATGGAATTCAAGCGACCTACCGCACAGCCCTTCGGGGGCGGCGTATAGCCGAGACCGGTGAAATTGTCGATCTGCTCTACGACCCTCAAGCGCCGAACCGGCGGGCGCGCACCGTGCGGGAGCTTTCGGTGAAATCTCAGGCCGGACTTCCCTTGTGGGGAGGGATTGCCCTGGTCGTGGTGATAAATCTATACTTCTTGGCTATCTGGCTATGAGGCTGAAGGGTGCGGTGGAGCCGCGAGCTGCTCGGTCAATATCACGCGAAAAATGCGGCTAGCCGGTCTTTATCGGCGATGTCCCCAGACATGTAAGAGGGGGCTTCCTCGGGGCGTTCCTCCGTGTCCAAGGTGTTGCTGCCCGGTCGCGGTACCGGCTCCGGGTACTCCAGCGGTTCCGTGTCCTCGTCGCTGTGGAGGGTGGCCGTCATCCAGTTGGCGACGGCCAGGTGGTCCACCGCTGCGGCGAGGAGGTGTTCGGCCGGTCCCCAGTCCGTGGCTTCGCCGTGGAGGTCGCGGTTGACCGCGCTGTCGCGTGGGAGGTGCTTGACGAGCACTGTGAGGCGGCGGGAGGAGAGTGTGCCGCGGTGCCAGTCCAGGACGTCCACGCCGTAGTGCCGCAGGAGGTCGGCTTCGAGTGCCTCGGCGTGTTCTTCTACGAACGCGTCGAGGCTCAGTCTTCCCCCAGGCCGAGCCCGGTCTCCTTGCCGTATGCCTCCAGGATCGCGGCGATGTCCTGCATGGTGACGTCGTGCGACGCGAAGCGCTTGAACTGCTTCTCGCCCATGAGGAGACCCAGCAGGCCGTCGACGTCGTTGTCGTCGAGGTCGCGCAGGGCGCGGGCCGTGCGGTGGTTGATCTCGGTGGGAAGTTCGAAGGTGTCGCTGTCGAGGGTGAAGGACCAGGCGCTGCCCTGTGCCTCCAGGCGCTGGGCGCGGGCGGCGTTGACGTCGAATGCGGGCATGGTGATTGCTCCTTTGCCAAAGGGAAGTTCAGGGGGCGGCGCCGCCCCGGTGCGGAGGGAAGTGGGGCGGCGCCTGGTTCAGGTGGTGCGAGTGGGTTCTACTTCGGCGGGGCTACCGCGTACGCCTTGTCCTTCATCAGCCACGTCGCCAGCGCCGCACCGGGCTTCGGGGCGAGGGCCGTGAAGGTGACGCCCAGCTTCACCGCGCCCTTGCGGTTGAAGTCCAGGTCGTCGTTGGTCGTCACCAGGCCGCGCGGGATGACGAAGCGGTAGCGGATCTCGGCGCCGTCGTTGAATTCGAGGCCGAGCGCACGCTCGTCCTCCGTCCGCTCGGTCTGGAGCTCGTACTTGAAGATGCCCGAGTTCGGGGCGGTCTCGGCGGTCTCGCCCTCGCCGAAGAAGAACGGCAGGGTGTCCTCGTTGAGCTGGAGCATGCCGAACTTGAGGGTCAGTTCGCGGTCGGTGTAGATGGTCCGGACCGGGGTCAGGGACTGCCAGGTGTCGACGTTCGCCGTCTTGCCCTTGCGGCTGAACTTCACGCCGTCCGTGCTGGTGTAGCCCAGGTCCCGCCAGGCGGGCCCCCATTCGACGGTGGTGTCGGCAGGGCCGTCGGTGCCGGCCTTGGCGACGAGGATGCGGCCGGTGCCGGCCACGCGGATCTCGCTCGGGTTCATTCCGGGCATGGGTTCTCCTTGGTGAGGTGACGGGAAAGGCCCCGCCGTCGTCGGCGGGGCCCGGGTGAAGAGGCGGTCGGTGGATCAGGCGGGGCGGAGCGAGAACCACACCGTCGTGCGGTAGCGGTTCGCGCCCGGGCGGTTGAAGTCCGGGAACCAGCGCACCGCCTCGGTCTCGACGACGTCGGCGACGACCGTCTTCCCGTAGACGGTGCCGCGCAGTTGGAGCAGCGCGGTGCGGACCAGCAGCGAGAGTGCGTGGGCCGCCGTCTTGTCCGGCCCGTACACCTCCAGCTCGACGAGCGGCTGGTCGAGGTGCAGGTCGTCGACCCAGGCGCCGCCGGTCCGGGAGACCAGCACCGCTTTCTGTGTGCCGTCGAAGCCGGCGGGCGGGCGGTTGTCGACGATCGCCCCGGCCAGTTCGGAGCGGAGCTTCAGGTTGTCGACGATGAGGCGTTCCACATCGGGGAACGAGATCGGGGCGTCCATCACATGGGGGCTCCTTTTCGGGGGAGGGTGCGCGAACGGGACGGCGCGACGCGCGCCGTGCGGAGGGAGGAAGGGAGGGGCGGCGTGTGCGCCGTCCCGCTCAACGCGAAGCGGCGGATGCCGTGGCCCGGTTTCCCGGGCACAGCTCCGCCGCTGCATCTATTGTGAACGACTTCGCGCGAACGCGCAACAACAACTTTCGCGCTCGCGCGCTACAGCCTTCTGATCACGCTGTCCGGGTCGTCCAGCCAGACCCGGCCGTCGGCTCCGTCCACCGTCACCCCGAAGCGTCCGGGTGGCGGCTCGCCCTGCCCCACCCACCAGCGGTACGCGGCCTCCGCCTCGTCCCACAGGCGGCGCGGGCCGCCCTGCCAGACCAGCGTCGTCAGGTGCGGCTCGGACCGGAACAGGACGCAGGCCCAGGACGGGTCGTCGTCCAGCCCCTGGAACCACACCGCCCTGCCGTAGCCCTGCCGGGGCGCGGCCGCCTGCCGGCAGTCCCGGAGCCGGACGCCCAGGGCGAACTCGACCGGGCTGAAGCCGTTCGCCTCGCGGCAGAACTCGGCCTCCGTGAGCGCCGTCGTGGACACGTCGCCCTCCGCGGCGACGTCCACGGTCGGCGACGTCGGGCCGCTGCCCGGCCGCGCGGTCCGCCGCTCGGGTCCTGGTGAGAAGCGGCCCTCCGCCGTCCTGCCGTCGGCCGACACCGTGAGCGTCACCCGGGCCTCCTGTGTGCTGTACGGCGTCCGCCACGGTATGACGAGCACGGCGCCGGGGCGGGCTCCGGACGCGGCCGGGTGTGCGAGCGCGCTCACGCCGCCGCCGTCCAGGCGTACGGCCGCCTCCGGAGCAGCCTGGCTCGTGCCTCCAGGAACCGCGTCCCCAGCACCGCCACGGCCGTCGCCGCCGCGACCGCCCGCTCCGTTCCCGTCCGCCCGCCGAGCCCGCCCTCGTCCTCCGGCAGCCGCAACGCCCCGTACGAGCCGTAGCGCTCCACCCCGCAGGACACGCAGCGCCGCACCCCGCCGCCGGCGGTTGCCCAACCGTCGCGGTGGGCGCAGGTCCGGACCAGCCGTCCGGTGGTGGTGTGGGTGCTGTGGCGGTAGCCGTCCCCGCTCATCGAGTCCTCCGGCCGATGCCCGCCGCCATCTGCTCGTCCCGCGTCGCCAGGCGCAGCGCCTCCGGTGGCGCCTCCCACTCCCGGCCGCCGCCGGGCGGTCTCACGTAGACGCGGGGGCCCACGCGGGCCATGACCTGTGCGAGCTTCGCGCTACGGGTGTCCACCACGTAGGCGCCTTCGCGGTACGTCACGGGAAGGTTCCCTTCGGGTTGTGCGTGCGGATTCGGGTTCCAGGGTGGGGTGGTGTGGTTAGGCTCGGAAGCGGTCCGGGCGCCACAACGGCGTTGTAATCAAGGGGAGTTAATCAATGGCCAATGCTGCTTCCGCGAGGAAGTCCGGTCAGCTGCTCGGCTGGGGGTTCTTCGGTAGCGAGTTGAAGCGCCGCCGGGAAGCCGCAGGGCTCACCCAGCAGGAGCTGGGGAACAAGGTGTTCTGTTCCGGGTCGTACATCGGGCAGTTCGAGACGGCAGTCCGGCGGCCACAGCCCGAGATCGCGGAGCGGATCGACGCTTGCTTGGGGTCCGACGGATTCTTCAAGCGCCTGTGCGAGGAGCTGATCCGGAGCTCACCGTACGCCGACTACTTCGCGGAAGCGGTCTACCTGGAAGGCCTGGCCACGGGGATTCGCGAGTACGCGTCCACCTTCGTGCCGGGGCTCCTCCAGACGGCGGCCTACGCGCGGGCCGTCTTTTTGGGCGGATTCCCGTTCGCGCCCGAGGACGAGATCGAGTCCTGGGTGGCAGCCAGGCTGGAACGGTCACGGATCCTTGGGCATCCAACAGCCCCTCTGTTGTGGGTCATTCTCGACGAGAGCGTCATCCGAAGGCGGGTCGGTGGAGCCTCGGTGATGAGCGAGCAGCTCCTCCACGTGGCCTCGCTGGCACGGAGGCGCAGGATCGGAGTGCAGGTGCTGCCCTTCGGCATGGGTGCCCATGCGCTGGGCGGGGCACTCAGTCTTATGACGTTCCAGGACGCCCCGCCGGTGGCTTACACCGAAGCGGTTCACACCGGCAACCTGTTGGATGACCCGGCCACGGTGAGCCGGTGCGAGCAGATCTATGACCTTGGCGAGGGCGAACGCGCTGTCACCGGACGCGTCCTTGTCGTTGATCCAGTCAGTGGCAGAGGAGTACGCGCATGAAGAGGACGCCTGACATGAGTGCAGTGGTGTGGCGGAAGAGCACGTTCAGTGGTCCGGGCAACGGACAAGGTGGGGACAGCTGCCTGGAGGTTGCCGACAACATGCCCGGTGTTGTTCCCGTCCGGGACTCCAAGCGTCCGCATGGGCCCGCTCTCCTGATACCGGTCCCCGCGTGGGGCGCGTTCGTCGCGAACCTGCGGGGTTGAGTGGGGAGCGGCATCCCTGGGCGGTTTACATGGCGGGTGCTCTGCCGACCGTCGGCTTCGTCGTTGCGTGCGCTGAAAGGGCGCTGGCTGCAGGGAGGGGGCCGGGCCCGGACGTTGGCCTCCTGGAGTGGGGGTGCGGCAGCGGTGGGCTCACGTGGCGGGTGCTCTGCCGTCCGGCCCTCTCGTTGTCGCGGGCTACCGGAAACGGCTGGTTGCGTGGCCGGGGGTGAGGTGTCTGGTGCTCTGTTCGACGTGGGGTGCCTGTGAGGTGGTTCGGGCTTGAACAGTGGTGGGATCGGGCGGGTGACGTCCGGCGGTGCAGGTTTCGGGTGGCTCTGCTGTTGGGTGTGCCCCGGTCCCGCCCTTTCACCGTTTCTTGTGGGGGCGGGCCCCCGCTCCCCCCGAAACCGCGCTCCGCGCGGTTGTCCTCAAACGCCGGACGGGCTGGGTGGGGGTGGCGGCCCCGCGCCCCCTGAAGCCGTGCTTCGGGCGGTTGTCCTCAAGTGCTGGGCGGGCTGGGTGGGGGTGATGGCCTCACGTCCCTGAAGCCGTGCTTCGGGCGGTTGTCCTCAGGTGCCGGGCGGGCTGGGTGGGGGTGGCAGCCCGCGCTCCCGAAGCCGCGCTCCGCACGGCTGTCCTCAAACGCCGGACAGGCTGGGTGGGGCGTCGGCGGGGCATCCGATGCGACGGGCTGAGTGGAAACCGGTGGCTGTGGGCGCCCTGAACGGCTGTTTGCCCGATTTGCCCCGCCGGGATCCACCACTGTTGACGATCGGACCACCACGCATCCCGCCCCTGCGCCCGTATCCGCACTCCGCACGGCTGTCCGCAGACGCCCCGGTCACGTAGCCGGCCGCCTTTGGGCGCGCGCAACGACGATGCCGGTGGTCGGCGGCGCACCCGCCATGTAAACCGCCCATCGTTGCCGTTCCAACACGACATGCGGCAGTCGACATCCGGCCTCGCCCCTTCCGCAGGCCGCGTCCTTTCGGCGCGCGCAACGACGATGCCAGCGGTCGGCGAAGCACCCGCCACGTAAACCGCCCACCGTTGCCGCTCCAACACGACATCCGGCAGCCGACATCCGGCCCCGCCCCTTCCGCATCCGCAGGCCGCGTCGTTTCAGCGCGCGCAACGACGAAAGCGGCGGTCGGCGGAGCACCCGCCACGTAAACCGCCCACCGTTGCCGCTTCAACACGACATCCGGCAGCCGACATCCGGCCCCGCCCCTTCCGCATCCGCAGGCCGCGTCGTTTCAGCGCGCGCAACGACGAAAGCGGCGGTCGGCGGAGCACCCGCCACGTAAACCGCCCATCGTTGCCGTTCCAACACGACATGCGGCAGTCGACATCCGGCCCCGCCCCTTCCGCATCCGCAGGCCGCGTCTTCTCCGCGCGCGCAACGACGATGCCGGTGGTCGGCGGCGCACCCGCCACGTAAACCGCCCACCGTTGCCGCCCACCCCCCACCCCCCGCAGTTGCGACACTGTCCGTCATGAGTGCCGACGCGATACACCCCCACTCCCCGTCCCCGACCCCCCTCCAAGAAGCCGGCCTGCCGGACGTCGACCTGTCCCCCGTGCTCGCGCAGCAGACGCATCCGCTCGTCTTCGCGACCGTGTCGGGGGCGCACCTGTACGGGTTCCCGTCGCGGGATTCGGATGTGGATCTGCGGGGGGTGCATCTGCTGCCGGTGGAGGAGCTGGTCGGGTTGCGGGAGGGGGAGGAGACGCTGACGCGGATGGGGGAGCGGGATGGGGTGGAGATGGATCTCGTCACGCATGATCTGCGGAAGTTCGCGCGGCTGATGCTGCGCAGGAACGGGTACGTGATCGAGCAGCTGCTCTCGCCGCTCGTCGTGCGCACGACCGACGTCCATGCCGAACTGGCAGCCCTCGCGCCCGGTGTGCTCACGAGCAACCACGCCCATCACTACCGGGGCTTCGCGGGCACCCAGTGGCGGCTCTTCGGCAAGCGGCAGGAGCTCAAGCCGCTGCTGTACACCCTGCGGGTGCTGCTCACGGGCATTCATCTCATGCGCAGCGGTGAGGTCGTCGCGCATCTGCCCAGCCTGCTTGAGCTGGTGGAGGCGCCGGGGTACGTGCCGGAGCTGATCTCGGCGAAGGCGGTGGCCGAGCACGGGGCGGTCGGCGGGATCGTGGACGGGGAGAGGTTGCGCGTCGATGTGGAGGCGTTGCACGGGGAGCTGGACGCGGCGCAGGCCGCATCCCGGTTGCCGGAGGGGCCGGAGCCGGCTGTCTTCGAGGCGTTGCACCGGCTGGTCGTGCGGGCCCGCGTACACGCCTAGCGGTCAGAGGCGCGGTACCTCGTCGCGGATGGCCGCGATCGCCGCTTCCGTCTCGCGGTACAGGTCAGGGGTCTCGTGGACGTTGTCGACCGCCACCCGGCCCGCGTCCAGCGCGTGCAGGTGGTCCGCGAGGGCGTGGAGGCGGGCTTCCAGGGCGTAGCGGCCGGGGGTTGCCGGGGGTGCCCAGGCGAGGTCACGGGTGGCGGCGGTCAGGGCGGCGTGGGTGCGGGCGCGGATGGGGGCGAGGGTGGAGCCGAGGGTCAGCAGGGTGCGGTACAGGTCCTGGTAGTTCTCCAGGAGGTCCTCCAGGCTCTTGACGGCCTTGTCGGATTCCCTGGCGTATTTCTCCAGGCTCCGTACCACGCCGGCCAGTTGACGTGACGAGGCATGGCCCGCGTCGATGTCCGGGTACGAGGAACGTGCCTCGGCGTAGAAGGCCGTGGTCGCGGCGTGCCCGTCCCACACCGCGCGGCCGGTCTCGATGGCTTCCCGTATCGAGAGGGCGGGCAGTCCGTCCCCGCGGTCGAGCAGTCCTTCCAGCGCGGCGCGCGCCTCGTTCAGCCGGTCGAAGATCTCGCCCCGCACCACGTGCGCGGCGTCGGCGGCGCGGAGGGCCTCCGTCAGCACGGCCTGTCGGTGGGCGGCTTTCGCCGCCTCTTCCCCGTCGTCGCGGTTCTTGCGCCGCCGTCCCGTGGCCCGCCCCCACATGCGTCTCTCCGCCTCCGGTGCCCCGTCCCGCTCACCATCCCCGTGGACGCGATCCTACGGCGGGACGTTGAGCAGGTCAGGAGGTGTGTGCGCACGGTCTTCGGTCCGACAGGGCGTCAGAGGGAGGCGTTAGGTTATGGACGATCGTGCACGCGGCGATCGAACGCGCTTCCCAACGTCTCGCCGTAGAGGCGCAGGAGGTGTCACGGGGGGCATGTGAATGGGCGGACAGCACCTGGGGGTGGCATGAGTGCGCACAGCGACAGGCTCGTGGACGTCGTGGCGGCAACGCTGGAGGTGGCGGCCGAATCGGGGCACTCGGGGTACTACACGCCCGACGTCGGACGGGCGCTGGCCGCGGTCGTGCAGAAGGTGGCGGAAGGGGCGGTGGAGGCTGCCGAGGTGAGCGGGTTCGTCAGCGGGTGGCAGGAGGCGGTGGGCGCCGCGGACGGGCAGCAGGGAGGTCCCGTGACGGCCCGGGTGCTCCGGATCCACCAGGCCGAGGACTGAGGCGAAGGGCGGTGGGTCCGGCCCCGCCCGGGGCCGGACCCACCGCCGGACGTCAGGCGAGGGTGCGCAGTTCGCGCGGGCGGCGTGTGGCGCGTTCCGCCGCGAAGACGTCCTCCAGCCGGAAGAGGTTGGCCCGGCCCCGGCGGCCGGCCGGCGCCAGGCGCCCCAGCTGGACCCACTTGCGGACGGCGTCCGGCGTCACGGCCGCCTCGCGTGCGGCCATGGCCGTGGTGACCAGGGTGTCGGAGGCCGGGAGCAGCGGCGTCATCAGCGGGTGCCCCCGAGTTCCTCGGCGGCGGGCGCTTCGGCCGGGTCCAGCCACTCGGCGCGGGCCCAGGAGTGCCGGTGCCCGGCGTCCGTGCGGCAGGCGCAGGAGGCGTTCCCGCACCGGCAGCCGGGGTTGACGCAGAGCACCGCCTCGCGCTGCGGGAAGACCCGGAGGGAGACCGAGCCGCAGTGCTCGCAGCGGCCGCGGACGCGGACCGGCGCCTCGGCCTCGCCGAGGGCGAGCGAGCAGCGCCGGGCCATACGGCGGGCCTCGGCGCGGATGTGCTCCGCCAGGACGGGGTCGGCGGAGGCGCGGTCCAGCAGGCCGATGAGCCTGGTGAGCCGCTGCTCCACCGTGCCGCGTCGCGGTCGCGGGGTGCGGAGTTTCTCGCAGACCGCTTCCTCCAGCTCGATCACACCGTCGGTGATGTCGCGGATGGTGTCGGAGACGAACAGCCGGATGGCGGTACCGGGGGCGGAACGAGTGGCACGGCCGGTCGGGGAGGGAGCGGCGGTGCGGCTCGGGGCGAGCTCCTGGCTCAGTTCGGGGAACTGGCGGAGAAGGATGCCCAGCCATACAGCGGCGCTCCGGGGGCGGCTGGGGCTGTCGGTCATGAGGGCTCCTGCGGGTGCGGACGAGCAGGGGACGCCCGGAACGGAGTGGTGCTCCGGGCGCAGGGTACGGGCGGTGCCCAGGGGGCCGGATCAGCCCTCTGTTGCTTTCTCGCCACGCACCGTATCGACCGTGCGTGCGAGCGCGCAACACATTCTCGTCACCAGACATCCACCATTTCTCCCCAGGGTGTTACCGGACCTGGTCAACCCACACCTTGCGTGCGCGAACGCCCGGTAGGGTCTGCGGTGCGGAGGGAGTGTGTTATGGGAAGCAGAACTTCGGAGTTGGAGCAGTTCGCGGGCTGGGTCGAGGGCCTCATGCGCGAACGGGGGTACGACATCGACAGTCCGCGCGGCGGCGGCCGGACCCGGCTGGCCGAGGACGCGGGGGTGCACCGCGCCGCCGTCACCCGGCTGTTGCAGCGGCAGAGCATGCCCGACCTGGACACCATGCGCGGGCTGGCGCGCGTCCTCGGGGTGAGCCTCCGTGACGTGCTGGTCAGGTCGGGCCGGGCGACCGAGGCGGAGCTGCCGCTCCCGGGGGCCGTCCGCGGGGGCGTGGCGGTCGAGGGATCCGACCGGCTGACCCCCGAGGAGGCCGCCGTGCTGCTGGGCATCCCCGGCAGTCATCGACGCCAGTTCGTGGAGATGACGGAGATGATCCTGGCCGTGAGCGGGGTCGCCGCCAAGCGCGCGGAGGGCGGACGGCGCGGAGCCTCCGGGGGGCGGTGAGCGGGCGGGCCGGGCGGGAGCGGCCCGCCGTCGGTCATCCCGGCCGCGACGTGACCTCGTACCGTCGGGCGCGACGTGACCTCCCGTCGGGCGCGCGTCGCTTCTCACCTCTCACCGGTGGGCACCGCCCCCGCCCACCGCCTCGTAGAATCCGGACATACATCACACACCGGTACGTCCTCCGCGTGTGCATTTGTTTTGACCGCAGCCCATGCGGTAGGTACGCTCTGACCTTGTGCCTGGGGTGTCCCTGGGCTCTTGTGCGTGCCTTCAAACCGCATGAGAGGCCGGGCCTGAACGGTCCTCGATGGTCCCGAACGGTTCAAAGACACCGGAAATCTGCGCCGAACCGCCGTCGGGCGGGGGTGTGCAGCCTCCGACACACCCGACCGCGTGGGTCGGAGCGTAGTCCCAGGTTAGTTTTATCGTGATCGGCACACAGAAACCGGAGAAACGGTGCCTACGATCCAGCAGCTGGTCCGAAAGGGCCGGCAGGACAAGGTCGAGAAGAACAAGACGCCCGCACTCGAGGGTTCGCCCCAGCGTCGTGGCGTCTGCACGCGTGTTTTCACGACCACCCCGAAGAAGCCGAACTCGGCCCTGCGTAAGGTCGCGCGTGTGCGTCTGACCAGCGGCATCGAGGTCACCGCTTACATTCCGGGTGAGGGCCACAACCTGCAGGAGCACTCGATCGTGCTCGTGCGCGGCGGCCGTGTGAAGGACCTGCCGGGCGTTCGCTACAAGATCATCCGTGGCTCGCTCGACACCCAGGGCGTCAAGAACCGCAAGCAGGCTCGCAGCCGCTACGGCGCCAAGAAGGAGAAGTAAGAATGCCTCGTAAGGGCCCCGCCCCGAAGCGCCCGGTCATCATCGACCCGGTCTACGGCTCTCCTCTGGTCACGTCCCTGATCAACAAGATCCTGCTGCACGGCAAGCGCTCCACCGCCGAGCGCATCGTCTACGGCGCCATGGAGGGTCTGCGCGAGAAGACCGGTAACGACCCGGTCATCACCCTCAAGCGCGCCCTCGAGAACGTCAAGCCGGCCCTTGAGGTCAAGTCCCGCCGTGTCGGTGGCGCGACCTACCAGGTGCCGGTCGAGGTCCGTCCGGGCCGCGCCTCCACCCTGGCGCTGCGCTGGCTGGTCGGCTACTCCCGCGCCCGTCGCGAGAAGACCATGACCGAGCGCCTCATGAACGAGCTGCTGGACGCCTCGAACGGCCTCGGCGCTTCCGTCAAGAAGCGCGAGGACACGCACAAGATGGCCGAGTCCAACAAGGCCTTCGCGCACTACCGCTGGTAGTCGCTACCCCCATCGAGAACCGAGAGAAGACTGAGCCATATGGCCACCACTTCGCTTGACCTGGCCAAGGTCCGCAACATCGGGATCATGGCCCACATCGACGCGGGCAAGACGACCACCACCGAGCGGATCCTGTTCTACACCGGTGTTTCGTACAAGATCGGTGAAGTCCACGACGGCGCTGCCACGATGGACTGGATGGAGCAGGAGCAGGAGCGCGGCATCACGATCACGTCTGCCGCGACGACCTGCCACTGGCCGCTGGACAATGTCGACCACACCATCAACATCATCGACACCCCGGGCCACGTCGACTTCACGGTCGAGGTGGAGCGCTCGCTGCGCGTCCTCGACGGTGCCGTGACGGTGTTCGACGGCGTCGCCGGTGTTGAGCCGCAGTCCGAGACCGTTTGGCGTCAGGCGGACCGCTACGGCGTGCCGCGTATCTGCTTCGTCAACAAGCTGGACCGTACCGGTGCCGAGTTCCACCGCTGCGTCGACATGATCGTCGACCGCCTGGGCGCGGTTCCGCTGGTCATGCAGCTGCCGATCGGTGCCGAGGCCGACTTCAAGGGCGTGGTCGACCTCGTCCAGATGAAGGCTCTGGTCTGGTCCGCCGAGGCCGCCAAGGGCGAGATGTACGACGTCGTCGACATCCCGGACACCCACATCGAGGCTGCCGAGGAATGGCGCGGCAAGCTCCTCGAGGGCGTCGCCGAGAACGACGAAGAGATGATGGAGCTCTTCCTGGAGGGCCAGGAGCCCACCCAGGAGCAGCTGATGGCGGCCATCCGCCGCATCACGCTCGCGTCGAAGGGCGGCGGCGACTCCGTCACCGTCACCCCGGTGTTCTGTGGCACCGCGTTCAAGAACAAGGGCGTTCAGCCCCTGCTCGACGCGGTCGTGCGCTACCTGCCGTCGCCGCTGGACATCGAGGCTGTCGAGGGCCACGCCGTCAACAACCCCGACGAGGTCGTCAAGCGCAAGCCGTCCGACGACGAGCCGTTCGCGGGCCTTGCCTTCAAGATCATGAGCGACCCGCACCTCGGCAAGCTCACCTTCGTCCGGGTCTACTCGGGCCGTATGACGGCGGGCACCCAGGTGCAGAACTCCGTCAAGGGCAAGAAGGAGCGCATCGGCAAGATCTACCGGATGCACGCGAACAAGCGTGAGGAGATCGAGTCGGTGGGTGCCGGTGACATCGTCGCCGTCATGGGTCTGAAGCAGACCACCACCGGTGAGACCCTCTGCGACTCCGCGAACCCGGTGATCCTGGAGTCCATGGACTTCCCGGCGCCGGTCATCCAGGTCGCGATCGAGCCCAAGTCCAAGGGCGA
Organism: Streptomyces sp. I05A-00742; assembly: GCF_013055795.1. Taxonomy (GTDB): domain Bacteria; phylum Actinomycetota; class Actinomycetes; order Streptomycetales; family Streptomycetaceae; genus Streptomyces. The sequence continues at coordinate 2,633 of NZ_JABETO010000018.1, read as the reverse complement.
CCAGGAGAAGCTGGGTGTCGCCATCCAGCGCCTGGCCGAGGAGGACCCGTCCTTCCAGGTCCACACGGACGAGGAGACGGGCCAGACCATCATCGCGGGTATGGGCGAGCTGCACCTCGACGTGCTGGTCGACCGTATGAAGCGTGAGTTCAAGGTCGAGGCCAACGTCGGCAAGCCGCAGGTCGCGTACCGCGAGACGATCCGCAAGGCCGTCGAGCGCATCGACTACACCCACAAGAAGCAGACCGGTGGTTCCGGTCAGTTCGCGAAGGTTCAGATCGCGATCGCGCCTCTTGAGGGCGACGGCTACGAGTTCGAGAACAAGGTCACCGGTGGCCGCATCCCGCGGGAGTACATCCCGTCGGTGGACGCGGGCTGCCAGGAGGCCATGGAGTTCGGCGTGCTGGCCGGCTACCCGCTGACCGGCGTCAAGGTGACGCTGCTCGACGGTGCCTTCCACGACGTCGACTCGTCCGAGCTCGCCTTCAAGATCGCCGGTTCCATGGCGTTCAAGGAGGGTGCCCGCAAGGCGTCGCCGGCTCTGCTCGAGCCGATGATGTCCGTCGAGGTCACCACCCCTGAGGACTACATGGGCGATGTGATCGGTGACATCAACTCCCGCCGTGGCCAGATCCAGGCCATGGAGGACCGTCACGGCGCCAAGCTCGTCAAGGGCCTGGTTCCGCTGTCGGAGATGTTCGGCTACGTCGGAGACCTCCGCAGCAAGACGTCGGGTCGCGCAAGCTACTCGATGCAGTTCGACTCCTACGCCGAGGTTCCGCGGAACGTCGCCGAGGAGATCATCGCGAAGGCCAAGGGCGAGTAACCGGCTCCCGTCTCCACAGACGGGGCTGACGCCTTAGGCTTGACACCGACCGTCGGGGCATACCGCCGCGAATCGTGAGGAACCGGTTTCCCCGGATCCCCCCGGCACGCGGCGGGTGCCCCGCCGGGCGGCACCCCAGCAAAGATCCCTGGCGCCGTAACGTAAGGCGTACAGAACCACTCCCAGGAGGACCCCAGTGGCGAAGGCGAAGTTCGAGCGGACTAAGCCGCACGTCAACATCGGCACCATCGGTCACGTCGACCACGGTAAGACCACTCTTACCGCGGCGATCACCAAGGTGCTGCACGACGCTCACCCGGAGCTGAACCCCTTCACGCCGTTCGACCAGATCGACAAGGCGCCTGAGGAGCGGCAGCGCGGTATCACCATTTCCATCGCGCACGTCGAGTACCAGACCGAGTCGCGTCACTACGCCCACGTTGACTGCCCGGGTCACGCGGACTACATCAAGAACATGATCACCGGTGCCGCCCAGATGGACGGCGCGATCCTCGTGGTCGCCGCGACCGACGGTCCGATGCCGCAGACCAAGGAGCACGTGCTCCTGGCCCGCCAGTCCGGCGTGCCGTACATCGTTGTCGCCCTGAACAAGGCCGACATGGTGGACGACGAGGAGATCCTGGAGCTCGTCGAGCTCGAGGTCCGTGAGCTCCTCAACGAGTACGAGTTCCCGGGCGACGACGCTCCGGTCGTCAAGGTCTCGGCGCTGAAGGCGCTCGAGGGCGACGCCGAGTGGGGCGAGTCGGTCATGAACCTCATGAACGCCGTCGACGAGTCGATCCCGCAGCCCGAGCGCGACGTCGACAAGCCGTTCCTGATGCCGATCGAGGACGTCTTCACGATCACTGGTCGTGGCACCGTCGTCACCGGTCGTATCGAGCGCGGTGTCCTCAAGGTCAACGAGACCGTGGACATCATCGGCATCAAGACCGAGAAGACCACCACCACGGTCACCGGCATCGAGATGTTCCGCAAGCTGCTCGACGAGGGCCAGGCCGGTGAGAACGTCGGTCTGCTCCTCCGTGGCATCAAGCGCGAGGACGTCGAGCGCGGCCAGTGCATCATCAAGCCGGGTTCGGTCACCCCGCACACCGAGTTCGAGGCCACGGCGTACATCCTCTCCAAGGACGAGGGCGGCCGCCACACCCCGTTCTTCAACAACTACCGTCCGCAGTTCTACTTCCGTACGACTGACGTGACCGGTGTTGTGACCCTCAAGGAGGGCACGGAGATGGTCATGCCCGGCGACAACGCCGAGATGTCCGTCTCCCTGATCCAGCCTGTCGCGATGGAGGAGGGCCTGCGCTTCACCATCCGTGAGGGCGGCCGCACCGTCGGCGCCGGCCAGGTCACCAAGATCAACAAGTAAGTCCTCTTACTTGCAGGTCTGAGCGGGCCCGCACATCTTCGGATGTGCGGGCCCGTTTCTTTGTGCCCGGACGGGGACCGGCAGGGGTCAGGCGCCCGTCGGTGCCATTCGGTCGCGCAGCTGGCGGCGGTGCTTGATCCGGTACTTGCGGTAGATCCGCGTGAGGTGCTGTTCGACGGTGCTCACCGCGATGGACAGCTCGGCGGCCACCTCCCGGTTGGACAGGCCCCGCGCCGCAAGGGACGCCACCCGGTGCTCCGCACCCGTGAGCACGTCGTCCCCAGCAGCCGGGCGGGCGGCGGGGGCCAGGGAGCGCCACAGCCCGGTCGCCCCGCACGTCAGGGCCGCGTCGCGGGCCCGCGCGAGCAGCGGGCGCGCCGCCGCGTCGTCGCCCAGCTCGCGGTGCGCCCGGCCGAG
>NZ_JABETO010000017.1 GCF_013055795.1 Streptomyces sp. I05A-00742 | reverse complement strand
GTCGCTGGCGGCGAGCGCCGCGCGGGCCGGGTCGGCGTCGGGCGCGGTGTCGTCGAGCCAGCCCGCGCGGACGGCGTCGGCGGTCTCCTGCTCGACCTCGGCCAGCCGCTGCCGCAGATGGCCGGCCTCGCTGCGGGCGCGCTGGGCCTCGGTGGCGGCGGCGGTCGCGTCGCGGTGGGCGGCCTCGCCGGTCTCCTGGAGGGCCGCCGAACGCTCCTCCTGCTCGTCGGCGAGCCGTTCGCCCTCCTCGGCCGCGGCGTTGAGGGCCCGGACCAGGGCGGCGGCGGCCCGCGTCCGGGCGGCGAGGGCGGGCGCGGCGTCGCGTTCGGCCTCGTGGATGGCGGCGGCGACGCGCGCGGAGCGGTCGGCGGCGGCCCGGTGCCGCAGCACGGTCTCGGCGGCCTGCCACGCGGAGTGCAGGGTCCTGGCGTCGTTGAGCTCGCGCCGCTGGGCGGCGGCGGCCTTCTCGGCGGCGGCGAGCGCCAGCGAGGCGTGCCGGTAGGCGAGTTCGGCGGAGATCCGGGAGCTGTGCTCGCGCCCGGTCTCGGCGTCGGTGACGCGGTGGGCGGCACCGGCCACCTGCTCGGCGAGCTCGGCGGCGCGGCCCCGCTCCTCGGCGGCGCGGCCGGAGAGCCGGCGGGCGAGGGCGCGGGTGCGGCGCTCGGCGCCGGCGTGCACGCCACGCGCCTGGTCCCGGCGGGCACCGGCCTCGACGATGCGGGAGAGCAGGTCGAGGGAGCCGGCGGTGAAGTCGCGTTCGGCCGTGAGCTCGGCGCGGCGGCCGAGCTTGTGCGCGAAGCCGTGGACGAGGTCGGCCAGGCCGTCGGTGTCGCGGGTGTCGGTGACCGCGCGCAGCAGCAGATCGGTGAAGTCGGAGTCGTTCTTCACCGCGAAGAGGCCGGCGGCCTCGCCCTCGTCGGCGTTCATCTCCCGCTGGTAGCGGAAGAGTTCGGGGTCGAGGCCGAGCTCGCCGAGGTGTTCGTTCCAGCGCTCGTGGATCTCCTCCCACACCACGTCCAGGTGCGGGTACGCCTTGCCGGCCTCGGTGAGGGCGTCGCGGAACCCCTTCATGGTGCGGCGGCGGCCGCGCGCGGTGGACGCGCCGTCGGCCCTCGGGCGCATGGCGGTGGACTCGGCGACCGGCAGCGCGTCCAGGCTCATCCCGGGGCCGGGCCGGAACGAGTACCACGCCTCGGCGAACTTCCGCGGGTCGTTGGAGACCTGACGGCCGCGCCACTCGCTGACCTTGCCGACGACGACCGTCTCGCCGGTGAGGACGTGCTGCCACTCCAGGGCGACATGGCCGCAGTCGTCGGCGAGCAGGAACTTGCGCAGCACGCCGGAGCTGGCGCCGCCGAGGGTGTTGCGGTGGCCCGGCAGCATCACCGAGAAGATCAGCTTGAGCAGGACGGACTTGCCGCCGCCGTTCTCCAGGAACAGCACGCCCGCGGGCGCGGGGCGGCGCGGCGGCCCGACGGGCTCCTCCTCGAAGAACTCCGCCTGCGCGGGCGCGGGCGACGGCACGGGCGCGCCCACCCCCCGCAGATCCAGCACGGTGTCGGCGTAGCGCGCACCGGCGGGCCCGATGGAGTAGAGGCGGACCCGGGACAGCTCGTACATGGCGGCGGACTCTCGTTTGTCGCGGTGTGGCGGTCGAAAGGTGTGGCGGTCGGAAACGGTCAGAAGCGGTCGTCGGGAAGCGGTCAGGCGTGGAACGGCAGGCCGGCGTCGGCGACCAGGTCGAGGTCGTCGGCGTCGTCGGGCGGCAGCAGGGTGGCGACGCCGTCGCCGACCGGGACGACGCCCAGCTCCAGCAGCTCGGCCATGGCGGCGCTGCCGGCCATGTCGCGGACCTGGAGCTGGTAGCGGGGCGTCGTGCGGTAGGCGCCGCCGGCGTCGTCCCCGGTGCGCTGGAGGAAGCCGGAGTCGACGAGGAAGGCCACGGCCTTGGCGATGATGCCGGTGGTGGAACCGGCCAGGCGGCGGGCGTCCTTGGTCGCCCCGGTGGCGCTGCGGCGCGCGTAGACCCGCCAGGCCGCCTCCAGGCCGGGGGCGTCCGTCACAGGGTCGGTGTTCTCGCCGCCCTCCGCGGCCCGCTCCTCCAGCCGGCGGCACGCCTGCCGGACGAAGGCGTCGACGCCGTTGACGGTGATCCGGCCGATGTACCCGTCGTCGGCCAGGTCCTCGGGGCGCGGGAAGGCCATCGCCGCGACCGCCAGGTGGGCGAGGCCGTGCAGGAAGCGGTCACCGGAGTCGACGGTGGCCCGGCGGGCGTAGTCGCCCATCCGGACCGCGAAGACGGAGTCCTCGGCGGCGGTGACGGCCATGCCGGCCCGGGTGGAGACCTCCAGCACGACGAGGCCGAGGCCGGCGGCGATGGCGTCGGCGAGCCGGGCGAAGGGGGGGTCGTCGCGGTGGCGGCGCAGGAGTTCGGCGTAGTCGGGGTCGCGGGCGGGCTGGAGTCTGGGCTGGAGGCCGAAGGATACGAGCCTGGCGGCGTCGGCTGCGTCGGCGGGGGTGAGCGGTGCGTTGCCGCTCGGGGCGGGGGTGGCGGCGTCCGGGTGTGCCGTCTCGTCGACGTCGTGGTCGTCAATCACCGTTGGTGCTCCTGTGCGTTGTGGCTGCTCTGGGGGGTGGGGTGCCCCGGTCCCGCCCTTTCACCGTTTCCTGCGGGGGCGAGCCCCCGCACCCCCGAAACCGCGCTCCGCGCGGTTGTCCTCAAACGCCGGACGGGCTGATTCAGCCCGTTGGGGGTGCCCCCTCTGGGGGAGTTTGAGGACAAGCACCGAAGGTGCTTTCACGGGGTCCGGGCCAGAGCCCCGGGAAACGGTGAAAGGGCGGGACCGGGGCACTCACGACGCCTCCGACCGATCCGCGGCCATCCCGGCCGCATCGAGCAGCGCCGTGCCCACAACAAGGTCGGCGCCGCCGAACTCCGGATCGTCCAGCACCGTGCCGTCGTCCACGGCGAACAACAGAGAGCGCTCACCCTGCCGATAGGCCGTGCCGACAGCGGGGCTGGCCGCGTGGACGGCCAGCAGGGCGACGAGATACGGCAGTTCGGGATCACGACGACGCGCCTCGGCCAGCAGGCCGGAGAGCCGGCGGGGCGCGTCCGGCGGCAGGGAGAGCAGCTCCATGGCGCTCGCGAGCTGCTCCTCGCTGAAGCGGCTGTCGTCGGGGGTCGCGATGAGGTCGGGCTCGGGCATCTCGGCGCCGAGGTGCTCGCGTTCGGCGGGCGGGGTCAGCAGGAGGTCGACGAGGTCGGTGACGCGGACGGAGGCGGGGGTGCGCGGGCCGGTGCCGCGGGCGAAGAAGGCGTCGGTGACGCGCCCGGCCTGTTCCAGGGGGAGCGGCAGGACGGGGGCGAGGAGCTGACCGTAGAGGTCGAGGCCGGCGCGGGCGGAGGTGGTGGTGAACGCCTGGCGGTCCTGCTCGGCGCGGAAGAGCGGGCCGGCCTCCAGCAGCCGGGACTGGAGCTGGGTGTGCCGGCGGATGCAGTCCTTGACGATGTCGACGAGCTCGGCGGCGCGGCGCTTGTGCTCGGGGTCGATGCCGGAGGCGGCCTCGTCGCGGACCTTGCGGATGTTGGTGAGAATCGCGTTCTCGTGCCGGTAGCGGTCGGCGACGTGCTCCAGCGCCTCGTCGATCATGTCGGGGACGGTCCGCAGCCAGTCGACCGCGCGGACGTTGCGCCGGGTGGCGTCGAGGGTCTTGCGGAGGGTCTCGGCGTACTGGACGGTGCGGTAGCGGGCCTGCTCGGCGGCGAGCTGGGCGTCGGCGAGGCGGCCCCGGCTGACCAGGACCTCCAGCTTGACCTCGGCGGCGATCTGCGCGCTGGTGACGTCCGTGTCGAGGGCGCCGACCAGGACGTTGACGGCCTCGTCGGTGGTGCGCAGGAAGACCGTGCCGCCGGGGCCCGGGACCTCCTCGATCAGCTTGAAGTCGTAGTCGCGGCGCACGTAGGCGCCGTCCGTGCCGAACGTGCCGTAGACGGCCCGGAAGCCTCGGTCGACGCTGCCGACGTTGATGAGGTTCTCCAGGACCCAGCGGGCGACGCGCTCGTGTTCGCCCGCGGGGCGCGCGGGGGCCTGGGCGGCGACGCGCGGCAGGAGCCTGGCCACTATCTGCTCGTGGTCGGCGCCGGTGTCGAAGTCCATGTTGAGCGTGACGAGGTCGATGGCGGCCAGGGCCACCTCCGCCATGGCGTAGACGCCGTACTCGCCCGCGAGGTTGGCCTTGCGGGTGTCGAGGTCGTGCAGCGGCGCCGTGCACGCGAGCGCGCGCAGCCGGCGGGCCAGGCCCTCGTCGGCGGCCGGGCCCGGGGCCGGGCGCGCGGGCCCGTTGAGCTGGGGCGGAACTGCCGCCGGGGCTGGAGAAGTCACGTCGCACAGCGTAGGCGGTCGGTCCGACATCGGACGAAACGGCACGGTCGGAACGGTCCGCCGCCGGGAACGCCCGCGACGGCGCCCCGGCACCCGTCACACGGCAAACACGTACATGATGACCATATTGCACCCTAGCAGGATGAAAGCCGTGGGCAGTTGGGCCTTGATGGGGCCGTACTGGTCCGTGAGTTCGAGCAGCGCGGCGGGCACGAGGTTGTAGTTGGCGGCCATCGGCGTCACGAGGGTGCCGCAGAAGCCGGCGAGCATGCCGACGGCGAGCACGGCCGGGGCGTTCCCGTGCGCCTGCTCGACGAGGACCGGCCAGCCGACGGCGGCGGTCATCACCGGGAAGGCGGCGAAGCCGTTGCCCATGACGACGGTGAACAGGAACATCCCGGCGCAGTAGACGACGACCCCGAGGAGGACCGACCCCTCGGGGAGCGCGGCGGTGGTGATCCTGCGGACCTGCTCGCCGACCCCGGCGATGGAGAAGATCGCGCCGAGCGTGGCGAGCAACTGGGGCAGCAGCAGCGCGAAGCCCATCGATTCGAGCATCGAACGCCCGGCGTGCACCGCCTCGGCGGGCCGCTTCTCGCGGAGCAGCACCATGCCGACGACGAGGGCGGTGACGGCGCCGATGCCGAGCCCGAGGACGGTCTCGCTGCCCTTCTGTAACAGTGGCTCGCCGTTCCAGTGCACTTTCTTGAGGCCGACGGCGCAGACGAGCGCGACGGCCGGAACGGTCAGGGCGGGGACGAACAGCCGCCCGCCGAACCGCTCGGCGCCCGCCTCGCGCCGGCGCGCCGCGGCCTCGGGGTCGCCGGCTCCCGTGCCGCGGCCGGTGAGGCCGAACCCCGCCAGACAGACCATGACGAGGACGGCGGCGCCGAGGGGTTCGGCGGGGGCGCTGCCGTCCGCCACCCAGGTGCCGTAGACGAAGCCCAGGCCGAGCAGGCCCCAGAAGGCGGCGCTGCCGCGGCGCCGCGGGTTGCCGCGGTCGGTGAGCATCTGGGCGGCCATCATCAGGAAGAGGGCGCCGACCAGCCAGTAGAACCACTCCGCCTTGATCATCGGGCCGTCTCCAGCCCGTCCCGGCCGGTGGTGTCCGGTCCGTCATCGGTCCGGGAGGCGGCCGTCCCGGCGGACGGGGTACCCGGGGGCGGGGTGCTCGCGGGCGGGGCATCTGCGGACGGGACGCCGGCGAGCAGCGTCCGGTCCAGCCGCAGCAGCCGCCAGCCGTGCACGGCCAGCGCGCAGAGGGCGGTGGGGATCGCCCAGAGCGCGAGCTCCAACGGCTCCAGCCGGGTGTGGTACGTCGTGTTGACGAACCCGGTGATGAGCAGGATGGAGCCGACGGCCAGGAAGACGTCCTCGCCGAAGAAGAATCCGACGTTGTCGGCGCTGGCGGCGAAGGACCGTATTCGTTCCCGCACCCTCGTCGGCAGCGGCCCGCCGTGGCGGCGCTCGGCCGCCCCCTCGGCCATCGGCGCGGCCAGCGGAAGCACGGTCTGCGCGTGGCCGAAGGCGCCGCCCAGCCCGACGGCGGCGGTCACCTGGCGGAGTAACAGGTAGAGCGCGAGGAAGCGGCCGGTGGTGAGCCGGCCGAAGCGGCCGACGAGACGGCGGGCCTGGACCTGGAGGCCGTGGCGCTCCAAGAGGCCGATGACCGGCAGGGTCACCGCGAAGATCGTCACGGCCCGACTGGAGGCGAAGCCGGTGCCGAAGGCCGCCAGCACCTCGCGCGGCGACAGTCCGCCCAGCAGGCCGGTGGCGATGCCGGCCACGCCGACCACCAGGAGGGGGTTGCGCCGGGTGGCGAACCCGGCCACGACCACGAGGACACCCAGGAGAACGAGCATGCGGCCCGCCTTTCGTGTGCCCGGGATCCCCGGAGTCCCCGGCAGTCCCGGAATTCCCGGTCCTCACTCGATGAGGTGAGGCTCCTTGCCGAGGAGGCTAAGATGTTGTTCAACAATCCTCAAGGGTCCGGGCTCGATCCCAACGGGCCCCGCCCTCCCATGAATCAGCGCAGGTCACCCTCTCCCCAGGAGAAGTCATGGCCCGTTCCACCGCGCAGCGCGTCACCGCCGTGCTCCGCGACCGCATCGAGGGCGGCGTGCTGCCGCCCGGCACCCAGCTCTCGGAAGAAGCGCTCGGCCAGGACCTCGGCGTCTCGCGCAACACGCTGCGCGAGGCGTTCCGCCTGCTGGTCCACGACAACCTGGTCGAACACCAGCTCAACCGCGGGGTCTTCGTCCGGACGCCAGGCCCCGCCGACGTCGGCGACATCTACTGCCTGCGCGCCGCCCTGGAGATCGCGGGGGTACGGGCGGCGGCCGGGGCACCGCAGCCCCTGCGCGAGGCGGTCACGGCCGCCGTCGCGGAGGCCGAATGGGCTGCCGACGACGGCGACTGGCCCCAGGTCGCCACCGCCGACCTGCGCTTCCACCGCGCGCTGGCCGCGCTCAGCGACAGCCCGCGCATCGACGCCGCCATGGACCGGCTGCTCGCCGAACTGCGCCTGGCCTTCCACGCGATGCCCTCGCCGCGCGGCTTCCACCAGCCCTTCCTGATCCGCAACCGCACCATCGAACGGTTCCTCGCGAACGGCGAACTCGGCCGTGCCGAGACCGAACTGACCGCCTATCTGGACGACGCCCGGCAACTGATCGTCGACACGATGCTGGAGAACCGCCCGTGACGCACCCGGAACCCGCTCCCGCCCTCGACCTCAACGCCGACCTCGGAGAGGGCTTCGGACGCTGGCACCTGACCGACGACGAGGCCCTGCTGGCGGTCGTCACCAGCGCCAACGTGGCCTGCGGCTTCCACGCCGGCGACCCCTCGACCATGCGCCGCGTCTGCGAACTCGCCGCCGCCCGCGGCGTCCGCATCGGCGCCCAGGTCTCCTACCGGGACCTGGCCGGCTTCGGGCGGCGCGCCATGGACGTGCCGCCGGACGAACTGGCGGACGAGATCACCTATCAGATCGGCGCGTTGCGGGTGTTCGCGCGGGCGGCCGGCTCCGATGTGGCGTACGTCAAACCCCACGGCGCGCTCTACAACCGCGCGGTCACCGACGCCGGCCAGGCGGCCGCCGTGGTGGACGGCGTGCTGCGCGCGGGAGGCCGGCTGCCCGTGCTGGGCCTGCCCGGCTCGCGGCTGCTCGCCGCTGCCGCGGAGGCCGGACTCCCGGTGGTCACCGAGGCGTTCGCCGACCGCGCGTACACCGCCGGCGCCACACTCGTCCCCCGCCGCCACGAAGGCGCGGTCATCACCGACGAGGAGGCCGTCGTGGCCCGGTCGGTCCGCCTGGCGCGGCACGCCGCCGTCACCGCCCTCACCGGCGAGGAGGTCACCGTCCGGGCCCGCTCGCTGTGCCTGCACGGCGACACCCCCGGCGCCGCCGCGCTGGCCCGGCGGGTGCGGGAGGCCCTGGAGGCGGCGGGCGTCCGGCTGGAGGCGTTCGTATGAGCGCCCCGCGCCCGCTGCGCGTCGGACGGCACGCGCTGCTCGTCGAGGTCGAGGACACCGCCGCGGCCCAGGCCCTGCACGCCGAACTCCTTTGCCGCCGGGAGGCGGGCACCCTGCCGCCCATGACCGAGATCGTCCCCGCCGCCCGCACCGTCCTCCTCGACGGCCTGGCCGACCCGCCCGCCCTCGCGGCCGAGATCCCCCGCTGGACCGTGCCGCCCCTGCCCCCGTCCGAGGGCGAGCCCGTCGTGATCCGGGTGCGGTACGACGGCGCCGACCTGCCCGAGGTCGCCGCGCTGTGGGGGGTCCCCGAGGCGGAGGTGGCGCGCGTCCACTCCGCGCTCGACTTCCGCGTCGCCTTCTGCGGCTTCGCCCCCGGCTTCGGCTATCTCACGGGCCTGCCACCGGAGTTGCACGTACCGCGCCGGGCCACCCCCCGCACCGCCGTCCCCGCCGGCTCGGTCGGCCTGGCCGGCCCGTACACCGGCGTCTACCCGCGCTCCTCCCCCGGCGGCTGGCTGCTCGTCGGCCGGACGGACGCGGTCATGTGGGACCCCGCGCGCGAACCGGCCGCACTGCTCGCGCCCGGCACCCGGGTGCGGTTCGAGGCGTGCGGATGAGCGCGCTGACGGTGATCCGGGCCGGAGCCCTGACCACCGTGCAGGACCTCGGCCGGCCCGGCCACGCCCACCTCGGCGTACCCCGCTCCGGTGCCCTGGACGGACCCGCGCACCGGCTGGCCAACCGGCTCGTCGGCAACCCCGTGACCCGCGCGACCCTGGAGACCACCCTCAACGGCTGTGCCGTGCGCGTCGACACGCCCGTCACCGTGGCCGTGACGGGCGCGCCCTGCGCGGTCCGCGCCGACGGCCGGCCGGTCGCCTGGGGCGCTCCGGTCCGGGTCCCGGCCGGGGCCGTCCTCGACGTGGGGCCCGCGGTGGCGGGCCTGCGCGGCTACATCGCGTTCGCCGGCGGCGTCGACGTCCCGCCCGTCCTCGGCAGCCGCTCCCGCGACCTGCTCTCCGGCCTCGGCCCCGAACCGCTGTCCGACGGCGCGATCCTGCCCCTCGGCCCCCCGTGCGGGCCCCCCGCCTCCGTGGACACGGCACCCTGCCCCGCCCCGCCCGCCGACGCGCTCGTCCTGCCCCTGCTGCCCGGCCCGCGCGCCGACTGGTTCACCCCGAAGGCCCTGACCGTCCTGGCCCGCGGCGACTTCCGGGTGTCCTCCGCGAGCAACCGCATCGGCCTCCGCACCGAGGGCCCCACCCTGGAGCGCTCCGTCCCCGGCGAACTGCCCTCCGAGGGCATGGTGTCGGGCGCGGTACAGGTCCCCCCGGACGGCCGCCCCGTCGTCTTCCTCGCCGACCACCCGACGACGGGCGGCTACCCGGTCGTCGGCGTCGTCCCCGAACCGGCCCTCGCGGCGGCGGCGCAGGCGGTGCCGGGGACGCGGGTGCGCTTCACGTGGTGCGTACAACTCAGCCCGTCCGGCGTTTGAGGACAACCGCGCGGAGCGCGGTCTCGGGGGGTGCGGGGGCGCGGCCCCCGCAGAAACGGTGAAATGGGGGTGCCCCCTCTGGGGGAGGGGCCGGGGCACCCCTCCCCGTGTGGGCACCTGCCGGAATGCCGCACGCCGCCACAACCGGAGCCATCCGACCGTCGCACCCTCACTCCCACCCCATCCCCACCCGCGCGGCCCGCCCGACCACCTCCCGGTAGTGGCCGACCAGTTCGCCCACCGCCACCTGCCACGTACGCCCGAGCACGGACGACCGCGCGGCCAGCCCGTACTCCACCCGCTGCCGGCGCCGCGCCTCCATCGTCTGCACCGCCTCGACGAGCGCGCTCGCGTCGTCGGGGCGGACGAGCAGGCCGGTACGGCCGTGGCCGACGAGGTCGAGCGGACCGCCGGCCGCCGGTGCGACGACGGGCACGCCGCTGGCCAGGGCCTCCTGGACGGTGTGGCAGAAGCCCTCCCGGCGGCCGGGGTGGACGAAGACGTCCAGGGAGGCGAGGATCCGGGCGAGGTCGTCGCCCCTGCGGCAGCCGAGGAAGCGGGCGCCGGGCAGCGCCGCCCGCAGGGCGGGGGCGGACGGGCCGTCACCCGCCAGCACCACCCGCACCCCGGGCAGGACGCACAGGGGAGCCAGGAGGTCCAGCCGCTTCGCGGGCACGAGCCGGCCGGCGTACCCGACGATCAACTCGCCGCCGGGCGCCAGCGCGCGCCGCAGTTCGAGGTCGCGGCGGCCGGGGTGGAAGCGCCCGGTGTCCACCCCGGGCGGCCACAGGAGGGCCCCCGGCACCCCGTGGTCCGCCAGCGCGCGGACGGCCTCCGTGGACGGCGCGAGGGTGCGGTCGACGGCGTGGTGCAGGGCGCGGGCCCGCCGCCAGGCGGCCTCCGCGGCACCGCGCCGGACCGTGCCGCGGCCGGGCGCGGGACCCAGGTGGACGGCCACCGCGGGGACGCCGAGCCGGGCGGCCGCAGCCAGGGCGCGCGCGCCGAGCACCGCCGGGGCCGTCAGGTGGACGATGTGGGGGCGGTGGGCGGCCAGCGCCCTCGTCAGCCGCCCACCCGGCAGCGGGTAACGGAGGGCGGGACGTCCCGGCAGCGGCAGTGTGGGGACGTGGACGACCGGGCGGCGCCCTTCGTCCGGCGTGCCGCCGTCGCACCGGACGGGCGGGGCGGAGGGCGCGACGACCAGTGGCTCGTGGCCGCCGAGCTCCAGGTGCCGGGCGGTCTGCCAGGCGTGGTGGGAGATGCCGTTGACGTCCGGGGGAAACGATTCGGTGACGATGGCGACACGCATACCGGTGTTGTGCGCGATCCGGGCGTGCCACGGGCCACGGGGATCTTTCCGGCCGGGAAACGTCCCGTGAGCGTTGCCTTCCCGGGGTCCGAGGGTGACGGGCCCCGGGCGGGCGGGACCGCCGGGCCGGTCAGTCCGTGCCGCGGATGATGTGCGGCTCCGGATCGTCCTCGTCGCCGAGTGCGTCGGGTTCGCCGCGCGGCGCGGCGCGCCGGGTGGGCGGGCCGGTGGACACGGGGCCCGTCGAGGTGTCTCCGAGGACCGGTATGCGGGGCTGAACCCGCTCTTCCTGCCCTGTGGGGTTCTCCATGGGTGGAACCTCCCCCTGAGGTGCCGTCTGTGGGCTCGCGGGGCGCGGGCCCCGGAAGGCATGCCTTCCCCGTACATCAGTCCGGTACGCCCCCGCCGCAGCAGATGTCATCAGAACGGACTATTCACCCTCTTTCAGGTGAACATGCGACCAATGTGGTTAAACTACTAGAAGGTCCGAATCCTCGTTTGGGAAGGAAGGTGGCTGACGTGACCGCCCCTACGTCACCCCGGATCGACCAGCACCCGGACATCATGGCGCTCCGCGCCCACTCCGAGGAGACGACGGCGATGCCCGCCGCCCAGGCTGTCGAGGCCCTCGCCCTGCTGTGCGGCGTCTACCTGGCCGCCTCACCCTGGATCGTCGGCTTCAACGGCTTCTCCACCCTGACCGCCAACAACCTGATCACTGGTGTCGCCTTCGCCGCCCTGGTCGGCGGCTTCGGATCGGCATACGAACGCACGCACGCCATGAGCTGGGCAGCCCTTGCCATCGGCGTCTGGACGATCATCTCGCCCTGGGTCGTGTCCGGTCAGCCCTTCACCACCGGCGCCAACGTCAGCAATGTCATCGTGGGTGCCGTCTGCTGCGTGGTCGCCCTCGCCCTCGCGGGCATGGGCATGAGCCGGGCCCGCGCCCGGCGCTGACGGTGCGGCACCTGCCCCGCGGATCCCGCGGGGCAGGGCCCGTACGGCCGCCCCGCGAGGCGGCCGTACGGATGTACCGGACACCGCACCGGACACCACGGGCACCGCACGCCCCGCGGTCACCGCGCGAGAGCCCCCGCGGAGCTCGACCCCTCACCGGCCGGAACCGGCGCCGCGTCCCCGGCCGCCGGGGGCGCTCCGGCGCCCGGCGAGGTCGCACCAGGCCCGGCGGCCCAGCCGCCCCGGTCCACCCCGTCGCCGAGCGCCCGGCGGGCTCGTTTGCGCAGTTGTGAGTCCATGTCACGGCGGATCCGTCCGATGATCTCATCCATGTCGGGCATGCGGGCGACAGTAGATCATCGGATCTCAACACCGCATGAGATCACGGGTATTCACCCGCCCGGATGAACGAAGCGGCTGAACGAGGCGGGGAACGACGCGGGAGAACGGGCCCCCCGACCCGCGCCCTGCCCCCGCACGGAGCCGGCCGCCCGGACCCGGGCGTCAGCCGCCCTGCGCGACGGCCAGCGCCCCGTCACCGGCCCGCGCGTACCAGCGGTCGCCGCGCAGCTCCGCCAGGCCCTGCCCGGCCAGCCCATTGACGTGTTTGAGGATGGTGCGGGGCTGGTAGCCCACCGCCGCGCACAGCTCGTCGACGGACGCGCCGCCCGCCCCGTAGGAGCGCAGCCGGTCCCAGGTCCTGGCCTCGTGCCGGCCCAGGCCGGGGACGGCGTCCGGGGCATCCGGAACACCTCCCGGGACGGCCACCGGCCGGGCGTGCGGGCGGCGCGGTCCGCCGACCGGCCGCGGTGTGCGGTTGACGCTGCGGTGTCTGCGGCCCTTCTGGCGCTTGCTCATGAACCACTCTCCGTCCTGCTGCGAGGGGCCCGTCGCACGGGCCCTGACTGGCGGCCGCGGGATAGCGCACCGCCGGGTGGTCGACCGGCACCGTCCCCGGCCCGCTTACGGCGCCGGGGACGACCATGGGCGACCCGATCATGACGCAGGGCTACCACGGAGCGCCGGAGACCAGTCCTCCTTGTCGGATATGTGACGCTGGTGGCGTGCACATAGCGAATGTCGAGGATGGGACGGGAGTCACCGGATTGCGAAGAATTCTTCGGGCCTCCCGGGTTTTCCCCGGCGGGGGCCGATCATCATGACGGGTGTGACTGTGGAACCCGTACGCGTCGAGGACGACGGCAGCGGGGCACCCGCCGAGCCACCGGCCGTGCGGGAACCGCGCCGCCTGTACGAGGCGGTGCTGCAATGCCTCGCCGTCGTGATCAGTGTCTTCGGCTACCTGTACGCCGGCCTGGCGACCACCGGCGAGATCCCCGAGGGCCTGCCGGGCTTCGCCGGCTCCATGGTCTGCCTGGCCCTGGTGCCGCACCTCGTGCTGCGCCGCTGGGCCCCCCACGCCGACCCGCTGATCCTGCCGCTCGCCACCCTGCTCTCGGGGCTCGGCCTGGTGCTGCTGTTCCGGCTGGACCACGCCTACGCGGCACGCTACAACTCCCCCGGCACCGCCTCCGGCCAGCTGCTGTGGACGGTCATCGGCGTCGGGGTGTGCGTCGGCGTCCTCGTGGTGCTGCGGGACCACCGGTGGCTCCAGCGGTACATCTACCTGACCATGGCCGTGGCCCTGATCCTGCTGATGGCCCCCGCGGCCTTCCCCGGCGACACCTACGGCGCCAAGCGGTGGATCTTCCTGGGGCCGCTGTCCTTCCAGCCCGGCGAGTTCGTCAAGACCATGATCGCGATCTTCTTCGCGGGCTACCTGGTCGCCCACCGCGACGCCCTCGCCCTCACCGGCCGCAAGGTCCTCGGCTTCCGCCTCCCGCCCGGCCGGCAGCTCGCCCCCATCCTCGCGGTGTGGGTACTGAGCCTGCTCGTCCTGGTGCTGGAACGGGACCTCGGCACCTCCCTGATCTTCTTCGGGCTGTTCGTGGTGATGCTCTACGCGGCCACCGAGCGCACCAGCTGGGTGCTCTGCGGGCTGCTGATGGCCGTGGTGGGAGCCGCTGCCGTCGGCTCGACGGAACAGCACGTCAAGGGCCGTATCGTCGCCTGGCTGCACCCCTTCGACATCTACCTGCCCAAGGACCAGCGGCCCCCCGGCCTGATCTCCGACCAGGCCGCGCAGGCCCTCTTCGGATTCGGCAGCGGAGGGCTCTCCGGCACCGGCCTGGGCCTGGGCCACCCGGAGCTGATCGGCTTCGCCGGCCGCAGCGACTTCATCCTCACCACGGTCGGCGAGGAGCTGGGGCTCGCCGGGGTGATGGCGGTGCTGCTGGTCTACGCGCTGCTGGTGCAGCGCGGGCTGAGCACGGCCCTGCGCTCGCGCGACCCGTTCGGCAAGCTGCTGGCCGTGGGGCTGGCGGCGGCGCTCGCGCTCCAGGTGTTCGTGGTGGCCGGGGGCGTCCTCGGGCTCATCCCGCTGACCGGCAAGGCCCTGCCCTTCCTCGCCAAGGGCGGCTCCTCGCTGGTCGCCAACTGGCTGATGATCGCGCTGTTGCTGAGGATCAGCGACGCGGCGGGGCGGGAACGGGTGACGGCCGCTCCGGGTTAGCGCCCTTCCGGGCCAGGGGCTCTCCGGGTCAGGGGCTCTCCGGGTCAGGGGCTCTCCGGGTCAGGGGCTCTCCGGGTCAGGGGCTCTCCGGGGGACGTCCGTTCCGGGCGGGTTCCTCCGGGAATCGCGATGCCGGGCCGTCACCCGCGGCCCATTGGCGCTCCCGTGAAGTGAGGGACGCGGTGTGCGGGGCATCCATGTCAGAGAAAACTGATCGGATGCCGATCGGACGATGTTCCGCCCGCGGCCGCTGAGGCACCGACAGAGACCGGACGAGCACGGTGCCCACTACCGCCCGAGGAGCGTCAGCATGCCGCATTCCCGACCCTTCGGCCGCCGGGGCGGAGCGCTGCGCGCTCCCGTCCTGGTGGCCCTGCTCGCCACTCTGCTCGCCCTCGTCCCGGCCCCGGCGGACGCCGCCCCCCGCCACTCGTCGCCGGTCGTCCACACCGACCGGGGCGCGGTCCGGGGGCGCGCGCACGGGGCGTACGAGACGTTCGAAGGCATCCCCTACGCCCAGCCGCCGACCGGTGCCCTGCGCTGGCACGCCCCCGTGCCGATGCGCCCGTGGCGCGGCGTTCGGGACGCCGGCGCGCCCGGGCCGCGCTGCGCGCAGGCGGATCTGGCGACCGGCGCGGCCGTCGGATCCGAGGACTGCCTCCACCTGAACGTCACCCGGCCCGCCGGGAGGGCGCCGGGCGGTGGCCGGCCCGTGATGGTCTGGCTGCACGGCGGCGCCTTCGTCGCCGGCACGGCCGGTGACTACAAAGCCGGGCGGCTGGCGACGCGCGGCGGCGCGGTGGTCGTGACCGTCAACTACCGGCTGGGGGTCTTCGGTCTCTTCGGCCACGCGGAGCTGGGCGGCGCCCCGGACTTCACCCTCGCCGACCAGCAGGCGGCCCTGCGCTGGGTGCGGGCCAACGCGCGGCGCTTCGGCGGCGACCCGCACCGGGTCACCCTCTTCGGGGAGTCGGCGGGCGCGCTGAGCACCTGTGCGCAGCTGGTCTCGCCCAAGGGCGCCGGACTCTTCCAGCGGGCCGTGCTGCAGAGCGGTTCGTGCATGACGAGCATGCCGAAGGGTGCCGTGGACCCGGCGGAGAAGGCCTGGTCCCCGTGGGCGAGGGAGCGCGACGTCCTGGCCGCCGGGGGCGAGGCCGCGCGCCGGCTGGGCTGCGGGCGCCGGGTCGAGGCGCTGCGCTGTCTGCGGGCCCTGCCGCTGCGGAAGCTGGCGACGCCGGAGCTGATGCGGGCGTTCTCGTTCGTCGCGTACGGCAACGGGCAGCTGCGCGAGGAGCCCGGTCGGGCCCTGGAGAAGGGCCGCTTCCACCGGATGCCGATGGTCCAGGGCACCAACCACGACGAGATGCGCTATTTCGTCGCCCAGGCGTTCGCCCGGTTCCCCGTCCGCGATGTGACGGACTACCGCGCGCGGCTGCGCGCCTCCTTCGGGGACGCGGCCGCCGCCGTCGAACGCCGCTACCCGGCCCGCGCGTACCGGACGCCCGCCGCCGCCTGGGCCGCGGTCCTCACCGACCGCTCGTGGACCTGCACCTCGCTGCGGGCGGACCGGGCGCTGGCCGCCCGGGTGCCGGTGTACGGGTACGAGTTCGCCGACCCGAAGGCGCCGAACGTCTTCGGCCTGCCCACCGTCCCCGAGCTGCCGTACGGGGCGGCGCACGCCTTCGAGCTGCCGTACCTCTTCGACGTCCCGGCGCCGTTCACGGCGGGCCAGCGGGCACTGTCGGAGCGGATGACGGACGCGTGGACGCGGTTCGCGCGCACCGACGTCCCGGGCCCGGAGTGGCCGCGGTTCGGCGGCCGGGCGCCCCGGGTGCTCTCCCTGGCCCCCGGCGCCGGAGGGACGCGGCCGCTGGACCTGGGCGCGGCGCACCACTGCGGCTTCTGGGCGCGGCACGGCGCCTGAGCCCGGACTGCGCGCCGGTCCGTCCCGGTGCACGATGGGGGCATGCTGCTGGCCGGACTCGCCCGGGTGTCCTCGGAGGTGGCGGCGGTGCGCTCGCGGTCGGCGAAGGTGGCGCTGCTGGCCGGGCTGTTCCGGGACGCGGAGCCGGACGAGGCGCCGGTCGTCGTCCCCTACCTGGCGGGGCGGCTGCCGCAGCGCCGGACCGGCATCGGCTGGAGCACGCTGCGGAACCCGCCCGCCCCGGCGGCCGTCCCGTCCCTGACGGTCGCCGAGGTGGACGCCGCGCTCACCGCGATCGCGGCGGTGTCCGGCAAGGGCGCGCAGGGCGAGCGCAAGCGGCGGGTGGACGAGCTGCTGGCCCGGGCCACCGCCGAGGAGCAGCACTTCCTGCTCCGGCTGATCGGCGGCGAGCTGCGGCAGGGCGCCCTGGACGCGCTGGCCGCCGAGGGCTTGGCGGCGGCGACCGGCGCGCCGCCCGACGCGGTACGGCGCGCGGTGATGCTCGGCGGCTCGCTGGGCGCGGTCGCCCGGGCCGTGCTGGCGGACGGCCCGGCGGCCCTGGCGGAGTTCCGGCTGCGGGTGGGGCGCCCGGTGCTGCCGATGCTCGCGCAGACGGCCAAGGACGTCGACGAGGCGCTGGACCGGCTCGGGCCGTGCGCGGTGGAGGAGAAGCTGGACGGCATCCGCGTCCAGGTGCACCGGGACGGCTCCGAGGTCCGGGTCTTCACCCGCACCCTGGACGAGATCACCGGACGACTGCCCGAACTGGCCTCCGCCGCCCTGGAGTTGCCAGTGGACTCGGCCGTGCTGGACGGCGAGGTGATCGCCCTGGACGCCGACGGCCGGCCGCACCCCTTCCAGGACGTCGCCGGCCGGGTGGGCACCCGGTCCGGTGCCGCGGGCCTGCCCCTGTCGCCGGTCTTCTTCGACGTCCTCTCCGTGGACGGCCGCGACCTGCTGGACCTCACCACGGCCGGGCGCCACGCGGAGCTGGCCCGGGTGGTTCCCGAACTCCTGCGCGTCCGGCGGCTGGTGGCCGGGGACCCGGCCGACGCGGCGGTCCGCGCGGCGGCCCGGGAGTTCGCCGCGGAGGTGCTGCGGCGCGGCCACGAGGGCGTGGTCGTCAAGGCCCTGGACGCGCCGTACAGCGCGGGCCGGCGGGGCGCCTCCTGGCTGAAGGTGAAGCCCGTCCACACCCTCGACCTGGTGGTCCTGGCCGTCGAACGGGGGCACGGCCGGCGCACCGGCAGGCTCTCCAACCTGCACCTCGGCGCGCGCCGGCCGGACGGCTCGTTCGCCATGCTGGGCAAGACGTTCAAGGGTCTGACGGACGCGATGCTGGAGTGGCAGACGGAGCGTCTGGGCGCGCTGGCCGTGCACGACGACGGATGGGTGGTGACGGTCCGTCCGGAGCTGGTCGTCGAGATCGCCTACGACGGGCTCCAGCGCTCCACCCGCTACCCGGCGGGGGTGGCGCTCCGCTTCGCGCGGGTGGTCCGGTACCGCGAGGACAAGCGGCCGGAGGAGGCGGACACGGTGGAGACGGTGCTGGCGTCCGGCGGGTCCGCCGGGGGCCGGGCAGGGTCCGATGGCTCTTGAGGGCGCCCTCTCCATGAGTGCGGGTGCTCCCTGCGAGACAGCCGGCGCCTCATGAGTGCTGCGCAGCGAGAGTAGTCCGCTCGGCGGCGGACCAGCGGACCAAGAGCCGTCGGACACGGCCCAGGCGTGCCCGACGGGCCGGCACGGGCCCCGGCCCCGCACGGCCTGGCACGGCACCTCGCCCGCGTTGCCGCGTCGCCCGAGTACGCCCACCTGACGGTCCGCGCCGGACTCGGCGGAAGTACCGTCTCCCCGTCCGCCGTTGGCGGAGAGGACCGCCCTTCCGGCGTCCCCGGCCCCGTGCATAATGGCGATCATGAAGACGATCGTGATGCCCCCGGCCCGCACCGGCGCGGAGCGGCTGCCGGACGGCAGACTTCTGGGCTGGGCGGAGTGGGGTCCTCCGGACGGTACGCCGGTGCTGTTCTCCCCCGGCGCGGCCACCAGCCGTCGGCTCGGCTTCGGCGCCGGAGCGGTGGCCGGCCTCGGGGTCCGGCTGATCGCCCTGGACCGGCCGGGCCTGGGCGCCTCCACCCCGGCGCCCGGACGGACGTTCGCGGACTTCGCCGCGGACGTCCGCGCTTTCGCCGACAGCGGGGGCCTCGGCCGGCCCGCGATGGTCGGCAACTCGCAAGGGGCGCCCTTCGCGCTCGCCTGCGCCGCCGCGGGAGTGACCGGCGCGCTGGCCGTGGTCGCGGGGGCGGACGAGGTCGCGGACCCCCGCTTCGCCGATGTGCTGCCGGCGGAGCTGCTCCGCCTGGTGAGCCTCTCCGGGGACGACCCCGAGGCGGCCGCGGGCGTCTTCGCCCGGCTGGGCCCCGAGGCCATGTGGGACATGGTCATGGCCGGCAGCCCGGACTGCGACCTGGCCGTGTACCAGCAGGAGGAGTTCGCGGCCGCCTACCGCGAGGCGCTGCGGGAGGGCTTCGCCCAGGGACCCGAGGGGTACGCCCGGGACACCGTCCTCGCCATGGGGCGGTGGGGGATCGACCTGGCGTCGATCACGGTCCCCGTGGACTTCTGGTACGGGGCGGAGGACACGAGCCACTCCCCCGACCTCGGGCAGGGACTGGCCGCGCGCGTCCCCGGCGCCGCACGGCACATCGTGCCCGGCATCGGCGGCGCCGTCCTGTGGACCGAGGCGGAGCCGGTCCTCCGGACCCTCCTGGAGCGTTCGTCCTGACCGATGTGCCGGGCGGTGGCCGCCCGGCACACACGCCCCGCTACCGGTTGACGTCGGCGGGGCACAGCCTGCGCGGTTTGCCGTCCCCCTTCAGCTCGGCGTCCACGCAGCCGCCCGGCAGGCCGTCGTGGGCGCGGGTGCCGAAGTTGGCGGTGACGGTGAGGAGTCCGTCGCCGAAGACCGTCCGCTGGACGGTGCGGTCGGTCGTGAGGGTGCGGAAGTCGGTCATCGGCTCCATGCCGGCCGCCTTGTGCAGGGGTGAGAAGTACTTCTGGAGCGCGGCCAGTTCGGCGCCCCGCTCCTTGAGCGACGGGCCGTCCAGGACGAAGTTCAGGGGCGTGTTGTAGAGCATGGCGAGCAGCGCCCGCGTCGTCTTCTGCCGCGGCAGCTTGTCGTAGGCCAGCTCCCAGCGCTCGGTGTTGACGAGCGAGTCGTGGAGGGCGGTCTCGTAGAGGGGGACGCGGTAGGCCGGGTCGTACATCGCCTTGGCGACGTCGGCCGGCAGTTCGGCCTGCTGGAAGAAGATGGCGGGTGCCTCGGCGGGGGCGTAGCCGCCCCACTTCTCCTTGTCGCGCTGGGCCTTCCACAGACCGTCGGCCACCGGGGTGCCGGAGCCGTGGTCGAAGGCGAGGACTCCATTGGCCCAGGCGCCGGCGGACTCGGAGCCGAGGACGAGCCGGTCGCGGCCGGCCAGGCGCCCCATCCGGGCGAGGCGGTTGGCGCGGTCCTTCGCCTTGGTCATGGGGTGGGCCGTGCTGTGGTCGCGGAACAGTTCGCCGGCCGCGTCCACGTCGAGGAAGTAACTGTCGGCGCCGTTGGCGGTCATGGCGCGGGTGCGCTCGGCGAGATACCGCTTGCTCCCCTCGGCGCGCTCGAACGCCTCGGAGCTGAGGTAGCAGCCGCGGTCGTGGAAGCCCGGTTCGGCGCTGCCGTCGGCGCGGCGTACGCAGAAGTCGGGGTGGACGGTGCCGGGCCAGACGGAGGTGGAGGCGTCGGATTTCGCGGGGTCCTGGCCGTTGGCGAACGAGTCGTACGGGCCGACGAGGTAGCCGGCCTTCCTGGCGGCGGTGACGGCGGCGGCGTCCATGGGCCCGCCGTCCGCGTCGTAGCCGAGCCACATGCGGTCCACGCCGAGGGCGCGCAGTTCGCGGACGCCCTCGGCGGTGCGGGCCCTGCCCCAGGTGTAGGCGTGGAAGGCACCGAGCAGCTTGCGGGTGGCGGGTACGGCGTCGGCCTTGCGCCGCAGGCTGCCGAGCTGCCCGTGCTCGGTGAGCCAGGCGCGGTAGTCGCGGGCGGGGGCGACGGGGGAGCCGTCCGTCAGGGCGAAGGCGACGGTGTAGTCGGTGGTGGCGTCGCCGCGCGAGAAGCGGTGGGCGGCGGTGGCGCGCAGCCGGCCCCCTTCGGAGGTGACGTGCAGGGTGGTGCCGATGTCGGTGGGCACGACGTAGCTCACGCCCAGGCCGCGGCCCAGGCCGTATCCCCACAGGGGCAGGGAGAGCTGGGATTCCATGGCCGTCCCGCTGCCGGCCAGGCCGGCACGCGAGGAGTTCCAGAAGGGGTCGGCGACGGGCAGCGACAGCCCCTCGCCGCGCGGGAACTGGAGGGTGGAGGCGGCCCGGTCGTGGCCGGTGACCGGCCAGGAGAGGGTGCTGTCCGCCTTTCCGCCGGCCCGCGCGGTGACGAGCAGCCGGCCGTGCTCGGCGCGGGCGGTGAAGGTCGGCCCGGTGCCGGAGTGGGTCCAGCGCGCCCCGTCGCGGGTCACGTCGATCCGGCCCGGGGTGCCGGGGGTGCCGGCCGCGGGGGCGGACAGTTCGGCCGTTCCGCCGGCCGCGGTGCGGGCGGTCACGCGGAGAGTGGCGGTGTCGACGGTGGCGGTGCCGCCGCGGACGGGGATGTCGACGAGGCCGCCGTGCACGCGGACTCCGGCCGGGGCCGTCCGGGCCGACGGGCCGGCGGACGGGGCCGCGGCGGCGGACGGGAGGAGCGTGACGCACGGGAGGGTGGCCGCGAGGGCCACCGCCGCGGCGCGGAGGGCGCGGCGTGAGGTGCTCTGAGTCATGGGGAGTTGATAACGAAGCGGTCTAAGAACAATGTGAAAAGCCGTGCGGCAGCGGGCCCGCACGGCTCTCATCGCACTCCCGGGTCACTCCTCAGTCACCGGGATCGTACGTCTCGATGTAGTTGCGGACGGCGGCCCGCAGTTCGTCGGGGCTCATCGGGGAACCGTCCGACGTCGCGCTGGAGAAGCCCTGTCCGGCCGGGCCGTTGGTCCAGTCGAAGTCGTAGACCCCGGGCTCGTCCGGGCGCGCCCGGACCGTGAACTCCTGGCCGTCCACGCTCAGCCGGACCGCTTCCCCACTCATCGGACCACCGTCCTCGTCCTCGTCCCACGCGCCGGACGGCTCCGTCCGGCCGCCGGGCTAGATTCCGCAGTACAGCGTCTGCGTCTTGGTCACCAGCTTCGACGCGCCGTCCGGGTAGCCGACGATGTCCACGTCGACCACCGACCGGAAGTCGTTCTTCGCCACGAAGTTGGTGCATCCCCAGTTCGCGACCGCCCGCTTGTTGCTTCCTCCCCCCGGCGGGACGGTCTTGACGCCCTTGTCGAGCGTCCTCCACCCGGAACCGCCCTGCAACCAGATGGTGACCTTGGCGCTCGTCGCCGGGCCGCTGTTCTTGGTCCACCAGCCGTGGGCGTTGATTCTGCCCTGAACGGTGCCCGAGAAGTGGACGTAGTCGCCCCTGGTCATGAACGTGTCGGCGGCGGCCGATCCGGTCCCCGTCCGCCGGTCGTCCCCCGCGTCGCCGTGCCCGTCGGCCTGCGCGGGCACGGCCGCGGCGGCGGCCAGCAGCGCGGCCAGCGCGGCCGATGCCGCACCGACTCGTATGCGCATGAGGAGCTCCCCTCGTTGGCGGCGTATGACTGCCGCCAGCAACCAAGCACACGCATGGGGACCCCTCAAGCGTTCTCTCCGTGATGGCCGGAACCGGCCTGGCAGGGGGTGCGGTGGCCGTGGCCCCTGTGACGCGCCGGATGTCCGCCCGGGCCGTGATGACGCCGGCTCAGGTGTCGTCGTCCCCCGGCCCCTCGCGGCCGGATTCCCCGTGCCGCTGCCCGGGGTGGCGCAGGTGCAGCCACACGTCGCGGGCGCGGCGCCCCGCCTCGGTCCTGCTGCGGGCGACCAGGCGCCGGGCCTGTTCGGGGCTCTCCACCATCGGGCCCGAACCGCGCAGCGGCTTGCCCGCCGTCTCGTGCAGGAAGAAGGCGGAGACGAAGCCGATCACTCCGGCCGCCATCAGGTAGTACGCGGGGATCATCTGGTTGTGCGTCTGCTCCAGCAGCGCCGAGACGACGAGCGGGGTGGTGCCGCCGAAGAGCGAGACGGAGATGTTGAACGAGACGGAGAGCGCTCCGTAGCGCATCCGGGTCGGGAAGAGCGCGGGCAGCGTGGAGGCGGCGGTGCCGGCGAAGACGACGAGCAGCAGCCCCAGCATGAGACAGCCGAGGGCCGGCAGGACCGCGCCGTCGGCCCGGACCAGGAGGATGGCCGGGATCGCCAGGGCGACCAGCGCGGCGCTGCCCGCCATGAACATCGGCCGGCGTCCCCACTGGTCGGAGGAGCGGCCCACGGTGGTGATGGTGAGCGCCACCACGATCATGGTGCCGAGGATCAGCAGCTGGGCCGTGGTGGGGTCCTTGCCCAGGGTCTCGGTCATATACGTCGGCAGGTAGGACGTGACCAGGTAGTTGGTGACGTTGTAGACGATCACCAGGCCCATGCAGATCAGCACCGCGTGCCAGTGCCGGGTGAAGATCTCCCGGAGCCGGCCGTGACCGGACTGGCGGGCCTCCTCGGTCCCTTCGGCCACTTGTTCCTCGTTGGGCCCGGCGGGTGCGACACCGGCCTCGGCCGCCGCACGGAACGCGGGTGTCTCCTCCAGCCGCAGCCGCATGTACAGGCCGATGAGACCGAGCGGACCGGCCAGCAGGAAGGGCAGCCGCCAGCCCCAGTCCGTCATGCCGTCGTCGCCCAGGACGGCGGTGAGCACGGTGACCAGGCCCGAGCCGAGCGCGTACCCGATGAAGGTGCCGAAGTCGAGCCAGCTGCCGAGGAAGCCGCGGCGTTTGTCGGGGGCGTACTCGGCGATGTAGGTGGTGGCGCCGGCGTACTCGCCGCCGGTCGAGAAGCCCTGCACCAGACGGCACAGGAGCAGCAGGACGGGCGCGGCGAACCCGATCGTCGCGTAGGTGGGCAACAGGCCGACGGCGAAGGTGCTGACGGCCATCAGGATCATCGTGGCGGCCAGGACGCGCTGCCGCCCGACGCGGTCGCCGAGCGGCCCGAAGACCAGCCCGCCGAGCGGGCGGACGAGGAAGGCGGCGGCGAAGGTGGCGAAGGCGGAGATGACCTGGGCGCCGGGCGAGCTGGAGGGGAAGAAGACCTTGCCCAGGGTGGCCGCGACATAGGCGTACACGCCGAAGTCGAACCACTCCATCATGTTGCCGAGCGCCGCG
Source organism: Streptomyces sp. I05A-00742 (assembly GCF_013055795.1). Lineage (GTDB taxonomy): Bacteria > Actinomycetota > Actinomycetes > Streptomycetales > Streptomycetaceae > Streptomyces. The sequence goes on along the minus strand of NZ_JABETO010000017.1, from coordinate 114,139 downwards.
GCGGACACGGCACGGCGGACCTCCGGGCGGTCCGCGACCGTGACCTCCTCGATGCTCAGGGGGGTCTTGCTCCGGCGCAGGAGCGTACGGAGCAGCCGGTCCGTCGCCGAGGTGCCGCCCCGTGCGGGGGCACCCCGGACGGTCTTCGGGGTTCGTCTGCGGTCGGCGCCCATGATCACCTGTCGGAGAGTCTGCCGGGACCGGGAGTCCCGTGGATCCCTTCCGATACGGGTATGCACTTTGGCGCTGTTTATTCGCTTATGGCTCACGCGAAAGCGTCTTGCCCGGACATCACCCGCAAAACCTGGAGCACAGCGGCCACGCCGGGCCGCGGCGGCCTCACTCGCCCCGGAACAGCTCCAGCAGATCCTGACGGCCGAACATACCGGCCGTCTCGACGGCCGAGGGCGTACCCGCCGAGGGGTCAGCGCCGTGGGCCAGCAGCAGGCGGATCACCTCGTCCTCGGACTTGAACACGGCGCCGGCGAGCGGTGTCTGGCCGCGGTCGTTGGGCCGGTTGGGGTCGGCGTCCCGCTCCAGCAGGACGGCGACGGCCGCGGGGTGGCCGTGGTAGGCGGCGAGCATCACGAGGGTGTCGCCCCGGTCGTTGGTGAGATTCACCGGGACCCCGGCGTCCACATAGGCGGCGAGGGTGTCGGTGTCACCGTGGCGGGCCAGGTCGAAGACCTTGGCCGCGAGCTGGAGCACCTCGGGGTCGTGGGCGGGCTCGGTCTCGGGCATCGGCTCGGACATGATCGGCGGTCCTTGGGGTCGGGGCCCGCGGCGGGGCCTGCTGTCTCCGGGCCGGTCACGGGCGCGTTCCGGCCCGTTCCCGGCCCCCACCCTACGTACGGCCGGGCGGCGCGGAACCCCGGGCGCCCGTACGGCCGCCGAGCGGGTGAAACGGCGGCGCGTCACTCGTGTGCCTCTTCCCGGATGTCCGGATCGCCGCTTGCTGTGACGCTGGGAGGACTCGTGGTGACCGCCCCCACCCACAGGAGACCTCCATGATCCTCTCCATCTCCGGCGTCGTGCTGCTGGGCATCGTCGTGTTCCTGTTCTTCCGCAAGGACGGTCTCAAGGCCTCCCACGCCCTGGTCTGCGCCCTGTTCGGCTTCTACCTCGCCGGCACCGCCATCGCCCCCAGCATCAAGGCGGGCGGCGCCAGCCTCGCCGGACTGCTGGGCGGCCTCAGATTCTGACCGCGGTCCCCCGGTCCGTCCCCAAGTCCCCCCACACCGACGTCAGGAGGCCGCCATGGGCCGGCGAGGAGTCTCGCGCACCCTGACCGACAGAGCTCCGCTCTCCTCGGGGCGGGAGCTCGCGCACACCGTCACGGACAGCGCGCGGGACGTGCTGCACCCCGTGATCACCATCGGCCGGGGCCTGCGCTCGCTGGCGTCGGCAGGCCGGCGCGGCTGGGCCAGGACCCCCCGGGACCGCCGGGGCGCCGCCCTGCTGCTGGCCGCGTCCTGCATGCTCATCGTCGCCCTGATCCCCTACGGGCCGCCGCTGGCCGCGGCCCTGCTGCTGGCCGCCGGGGCGTGGCGCGGCCGGGACCGCGCGGCGGCGCCGACGACCCGTCAGGACCCGCTGGCCGGACGGCTCCAGGCGCTGTACGAGGCCCTGGTGCCGTACTTCTCGTCGCCGATGGACCCGACACCGCTCTACTCCCACGGCGGCAGCTGGCGGCAGGCGTTCGACGACCACGCCTTCGACGACGAGGGCCGGCTGGTCGCCCTGCGGCTGCGCTACCCGGCGTACTTCACCGACGGGGAGAGCGAGGCCCGGGCCCGGATCGAGCACCTGCTCCAGACCAAGGCGGGCCGCGGCCGGGAGTACCGGTTCGTCTGGGACGAGGAGGAGAGCGCCCTCGAACTGGCCGTGCTGCCCGCCCTCCCCACCGGCATCCGGGCGCAGCGCTTCGTGACCGCCCCGGGCGAGGTCCTGCTGGGCTTCACCGACCCGGAGGCCGTCCAGCGGACCCTGCCGGTGACCGACGGGCTGCTGACGCGCGATGTGCCGCCGGTCATCTGGCGCACCGGCCAGCGGTCGTCGGAACCCCACCTGCTGGCCCTCGGCCGGCCCGCCTGCGGCGTCACCACGCTGCTCCGCTCGGTGATCCTCCAGGCCCTGCACCACGGGGACGTGGTGATCGTGGACGGGGGCGGCGCCGGCGAGTACGCGTGCCTGGCCGGCCGGGAGGGCGTCCTGGCCGTCGAGTCCTCGCTCCCCGGCGCCGCGGCCGCCCTGGAGTGGGCCGCGCAGGAGACCCAGCGGCGGCTGGTGGCCACCAACTCCGCCCGGCAGCAGGGCCGCCCGACCCCGGAGGACGTGCGCCGCCCGCTGTGGATCGTCGTCGACCGGCCGGCCGCGCTGAGCGCGCCCGCCGCCGCCGAGGCCCTTCCCGACCCGCAGGAGCTGCTCCAGGTGCCGCTGCGCCACGGCCGGGCCGCCAATGTGACGGTCGTCCTCGGCGAACAGCTGGAGAGCGAGCGGCTGCTCACGGAGGCGGTGCTGACCCACACCCGGGCCCGGGTGGTGCTGGGCCCGGTCCCCGCCGGGCAGGTGCGCGGCACGCTCGGCGAGCTGCCGCAGACCACGCCCGTCAACGAGGTGCCGCCGGGCCGGGGTTACGCCCGGCTGGGCACCGGGCCGGTGCACCGCCTCCAGGTGCCGGCCACCCCCGACCCGTACGACGAGGGCGCCCCCGAGGACCGGCGCCGCGCCGTGGCGGAGCTGCTGCCGCCGTGGCCGCCGACGGAACCCCTCGACATGGCGGCGTACGCGGCCCCCCGGGAACCGGAGCCGGGCCCCGCCGCGGCCTTCCCCGCGGACGGCTCAGGCCACGAAGGTACGGGGAGCGTCGGCCGCCACGGGCGCCCCGCTGGCCACCAGCCGGGCGGCCTCGGCGAGCCGCGCCACCGCCTCGTCGGCGACCGGCCCGGTGACGGTGAAGGGCAGCCGTACGTACCCCTCGAACGCCCCGTCCACGCCGAAACGCGGACCGGACGGCACGCGTACCCCCAGCCGCTCGCCGACCTGGGCGATCCGCGAGCCGGAGAGCCCACCGGTGCGTACCCACAGGGTGAGCCCGCCCTTAGGGACGGTGAACTCCCAGTCGGGCAGCCGCGCTTCGAGGGCCGCGACGACGGAGTCCCGGCTGTCGAGCACCTCGGCGCGGCGTACGGCGACGGCTTCGTCCCAGCCGCCGGTGTCCAGCAGCCGGCTGACGGCCAGCTGTTCCAGTACGGGCGTGCCGAGGTCGGCATAGGCGCGGGCCGCGACGAGGCTGCGGATCACTTCGGGGGCGGCGCGTACCCAGCCGATGCGGAGCCCGGCCCAGAACGACTTGCTGGCGGAGCCCACCGTGACGACCGTGCTGCCTGCGGGGTCGAAGGCGCATACGGGACGGGGCATCTCGAGCCCGGGCTCCAGCGGGAGGTCGGTCATGGTCTCGTCGGCGACGAGTACGGTGCCGGCGGCTCGCGCGGCCTCGACGAGTTCGCGGCGCTGGGCCTCGGGGGCGAGAGTGCCGGTGGGGTTGTGAAAATCGGCGACGACGTAGGCCAGCCGGGGAGCGGCGTCCCGCAGGACCTGGCGCCAGGCGGACAGGTCCCAGCCGCCGAGCCGGTCGGCCATCCCGACGGGCACGAGCCGGGCGCCGGCCTCACGCATGAGCTGAAGGACATTGGCGTACGACGGTGACTCGACGGCCACCCGCTCGCCGCGCCCGGCCAGCAGCCGGCAGATGGCGGCGACGGCGCCCATGGCCCCGGTGGTGACCATGATCTGCTCGGGCATGGTCGGGATGCCGCGCGCGGTGTAGCGGTCGGCGAGGGCCTGGCGCAGGGCGGGCAGGCCGGCCGGGTAGTCGCCGTGGGTGTGCGCGTAGGGCGGCAGTTCCTCCAGCGCCCCCTGGAAGGCGCGGGTCAGCCAGGGCTCGGGGGCGGTGAGGGCGGCACAGCCGAGGTCGATCATCGAGCCGGCGCTCTCCGGCGGCAGCGGGTCCAGGGCCCGGGTGGGGAGCGGACTCCCGGCCGGCACGGCGGTCCAGCTTCCGGCGCCACGCCGCGATTCCAGGAAGCCCTCGCCCCGCAGCGCCTCGTAGGCGGCGGCGACGGTGGTCCGGCTGACGGACAGCGCGGTGGCGAGCTCCCGCTCGGCGGGCAGCCTGGCCGCCACCGGAATGCGGCCCTCCAGGACCAGCAGCCGGATGCGGTCGGCGAGCGAGCGGTAGGCGGGCGTCCGGCGGCCGTTGATCGGCGTCACCCCGCCGGACAGCTCCGTTCCGCCCTGGGCGTCCAGGAGACGCGCGAGCTGCTGCGCTCCCACTGAGGCGGTCCACTGACTCATGGTTGCAGTCCACCTTTCCGGAATTGGCCATGGATCATTATCGCTTACAGTCCACAGACTGCCATGCAACAGGCCACCCGCACCACCGTCGGGCCAGGCCACGACTTTTGGGGAGAGGTTGTGCCCACTGTGCCCACACCGACACGGTCCACGGCGGCGGCGGTCGTCGGCCGCCTCGTCCGGCTCTACATCGGCCTGGCGCTGTACGGAGCGAGCGCGGCGCTCCAGCTGCGGTCCGGACTGGGACTGTCACCCTGGGACGTGCTCAACCAGGGCGTCGCACGCCACGCCGGGCTGTCGATCGGCACGACGTCGATTCTGATCGGCGCGCTGGTGCTGCTGCTGTGGATCCCGCTGCGCCAGCGCCCGGGGCTGGGCACGGTGTCCAATGTGCTGGTGATCGGCCTGGCGATGGACGCGACGCTGGCCCTGGTGCCCGCACAGGACTCGCTATGGGTGCGGATCCCGCTGCTGGCCTTCGCCGTGGCACTGTGCGGGATGGCGACCGGCCTGTACATATCGGCCCGCTTCGGCCCCGGCCCGCGCGACGGGCTGATGACCGGCCTGCACCGCAGGACCGGACGGTCGGTGCGGCTGGTACGCACCTGCATCGAGCTCGCGGTCCTGGCGACTGGCTTCGCGCTCGGCGGCTCGGCGGGCGCCGGAACGGTAGTCTTCGCCGTGGCGATCGGCCCGCTCTCACAGTTCTTCCTGCGCTTCTTCGACCGGCCCGGCACCGCGCCGGCGGCGTCGGCGGAGCCCGCCACGACCGTCCCGGCCGGCCTCGCGCCGGACCCGGTGCGCCAGTGAAAGCTGCGAGCCGGTAGTGTACGCCTTTGACCCACCGGATGAACCGTTACTGCGCGCACAAGTGCCGGGAACACTGGGTGACATCTGTTGTCAGATGTGACAAACCGGGCGCTGGTGGGTACAACAAGGGGCGGCACGACGGGCGACGCATGTCCCTCAACGGGAATCTTCACCGCCGACCGGACGTTGACCGGATGACGACGACAGCGACACCTGTCCTGTGGGCGACAAGCCCGGGAGGCACGAATTCATGAGTGAGCGAGCTCTCCGCGGCACGCGACTTGTGGTGACCAGCTACGAGACCGACCGCGGCATCGATCTGGCCCCGCGCCAGGCGGTGGAGTACGCATGCCCGAACGGCCATCGATTCGAGATGCCGTTCTCTGTAGAGGCGGAGATTCCGCCGGAGTGGGAGTGCAAGGCGTGCGGCGCCGTGGCACTCCTGGTGGACGGCGACGGACCCGAGGAGAAGAAGGGCAAGCCCGCGCGCACGCACTGGGACATGCTCATGGAGCGGCGCACCCGCGAGGAGCTGGAGGAGGTGCTGGCCGAGAGGCTGGCCGTCCTGCGCTCCGGCGCCATGAACATCGCCGTGCATCCGCGGGACACCCGCAAGTCGGCCTGACCCGCCGCACACCGCACATCACAAGGGCCCGGCCACCGCTTCCCGCGGTGGCCGGGCCCTTGTGCGCTCCGCTCAGCGCGGCAGTTGGGGGTCGTCCGTGCGGGGGGCCGGGCCCTCGTCGTCCCGTATGACCTCGCCCTGGACGACCTTGCCGTCCGGGCCGCCGGCGCCGGGCCGGTGCATCCGCGCCTGCCGCACCGCGTCCCCCAGCGGGCCCGCCTCCGCCGCGCGCTCGATCCGGCGGACGGCCGTCTTCCGGATCAGCGCCCGGGTCGGCGGGAAGAGGCACAGCAGCCCCGCCACGTCCGAGACCAGCCCCGGCACCATCAGCAGCAGGCCGCCCAGCATCGTCAGACCGTTGCCGCCGCCCTCCACGTCCGGCGCGGCCCCCGCCGCGCCCCCGGCCTGCATCGACCGCGTCAGCCGCTGCCAGGCGCGCCGCCCGGCCCTCTTGATCACGTACGCGCCGAGGACCACTCCCCCGGCCAGCAGGCCGAACACGGCGAGGCCGCCGGCGGCGTCCGCGACCAGGATCAGGAGGTAGATCTCCAGGACGGCCCAGGCGGCGACGGCGAGGGGGAGGAGTTTGCGGGTGCGGCGCTGCTTGGGCTGCTGCTGCTGCGTTCCGAACGTCATGCATCCAGTGTGCCTGGGTGGTGGGGTGCCCCGGACCCCCGGTGAGCGCGCCTGCGGCGCGCGTCCTCAAACGCCGGACGGGCTGTCCAGCCCGTTGGGGGTGCCCCCTCTGGGGGAGTTTGAGGACAACCGCGCGGAGCGCGGTTTCAGGGGGTCTGGGGGCTCGCCCCCAGGAATCGGCGAAGGGGCGGGACCGGGGCACAGCCCGCCGCAGGCGCTCAGCCCCGCCCGAGCGCCTTCCCGACCCGCGCCCCGACGCCCCACGACGTCACCCGCCACAGCGCCTCAGCGACGATGTCACGACTCATCTTGCTGTCCCCGAGCTCCCGCTCAACGAACGTGATCGGCACCTCCACCACATGGAAGCCCGCCTTCACCGCCCGCCACGCCAGGTCGACCTGGAAGCAGTAGCCCTGGGAGGCCACCTCCTCCATGCCCAGCCCCTCCAGCGTCTCGCGCCGGAAGGCGCGGTAGCCGCCGGTGACGTCCCGGAGGGGGACGTCGAGGAGGAGCCGGGAGTAGGTGGAGCCGCCACGGGAGAGGATCTCGCGGGACTTGGGCCAGTTGACGACGCGGCCGCCGGGGACCCAGCGGGAGCCGAGGGCCAGGTCGGCGCCCTTGAGGGCGGTGAGCAGCCGGGGCAGCTCCTCGGGCTGGTGGGAGCCGTCGGCGTCCATCTCCACGAGGACGCCGTAGCCCTGGTCGAGGCCCCAGCGGAAGCCGGCGAGGTAGGCCGCGCCGAGCCCTTCCTTGCCCTTGCGGTGCAGTACGTGGACGTGGTCGTCGGCCTCGGCCAGCTCGTCGGCGAGCTTCCCGGTGCCGTCCGGGCTGTTGTCGTCGGCGACGAGCACTTGCGCCTCCGGCACGGCGGCCCGCACCCGGCCGACGATGGGCTTGATGTTCTCCGCCTCGTTGTAGGTCGGAATGATCACCAAGGTCGTGCCGAGCGGACCGAATCTCCGCTGACCGCCGTCGTTCACTGCTGGCCCTTCTTGTCCATGGACTCCACCGCTCGTTCCCGACGGCCGATCAGCACGGCGGCCGCACAGGAGAGAAGGCCCACGATAGCGAGCACCCATTCCGGCGCCGCACCGGCTCGGTCCGCGACGGTGGTGCCGTCCCGGAGCGGGATGGCGGTGTTGATGACCTCGCGCGTGAACTCGGGCGCGCGTTCCTCGACCGTGCCGTCGGGTCCGACGACGGCGCTGATGCCGCTGGTGGCCGCGGTCACCACGGCCCGGCCGTGCTCGACGGCGCGCAGCCGGCTCATGGCGAGCTGCTGCTCGGGCTGGTCGGAGCGGCCGAAGGTGGCGTTGTTGGTCTGTACGACCAGTGCCCGGGCGCCGGCGTTCACGGTCTCCCGGACGATCTCGTCGTAGGCGACCTCGAAGCAGATGACGTCGCCCAGGCGGGCGGGACCGACCTGCATGACCCCGGTGTGGTCGCCCGGGTAGAAGTCGCGGGGCACCCGCTGGAGGCGGGTGATGACCTTGCTGAGCTGCTCGCGGAACGGGACGTACTCGCCGAACGGGACGGGGTGCTGCTTGGTGTACGAGGCGCCGGGCCCGGTCTTCGGGTACCAGACGATGCCCTCGTTGTAGACGTAGCCCGCCTTGGTGGGGTGGTCGACGAGCGCGCCGACGAGCACCGGCACCCCGATGGCCTTGACGGCCTCGTCGATGCGGTCGTAGGCCTGCTTGACCCGGAACGGGTCGAGGTCGGAGGAGTTCTCCGGCCAGATGACCAGGTCGGGCTTCTTCGCCCGGCCCTCCTTGACGTCCTTCGCCAGCTGCAGGGTGGCGTTGACGTGGTTGTTGAGGATCATCATCGGGCGGCCGAGGAAGTCCATGCCGGGCTTCTGCACATCGCCCTGGACGACGGCGATGTTCACCGTGTCGTCGGCCTTCGTGGGCACCGGCACCGCGTACCCGGCCAGGACCACGGCCCCCGCGAGGGCCACCGCCTCGACCGGGGGCAGCAGGGCCTTCACCCCGAGCGGCCCGCCGCGCAGCCGCCGCAGGGCGAGCACCGCGAAGGCCACGAGGCCACCGGCGAACGCCACGGCGAAGCTGACCAGCGGGGCGCCGCCGAGCGCGGCGAGGGGTGTGAAGGGCGAGTGGGTGTTGGCGAAGGCCAGCCGGCCCCAGGGGAAGCCGCCGAACGGCATCCGGTCGCGGGCCCACTCCTCGGCGACCCACAGACAGGCGGCCCACAACGGCCATGCGGGCAGCCGGGAGGTCCGGGCGAGGCCGGCGCCGAGCGCGGCGACGAACAGGGACTCGGCGACGGACAGGCCGAGGACGACGTCGTAGCCGACGACGTTCAGCCAGCGCAGCAGCAGGAAGAAGAACGGCAGGGCGACGACGAAGCCGGTCCAGGCGCCCTGGCGGCCCGTGCGGCCGTGGGTCAGCAGGGCCAGCGCGGCCACCGCGAGCACCGACAGCGGCCACACGTCGTACGGCGGGAAGGCGAAGGCCAGCGCCACTCCGGTCGCGGCGGCGAGGCCGGTGCGGGCTGCCTCGCGGCGGGCCGGCGCGGCCAGCCGCGCGGCCCGGCCGGGGCGGGGCGCGGGAGGCGCAGGCGAGGCGTCCGTGCGGCCCGCCGCGGGGTCGCCGGAGGTCTCGGCGGTGGTGTCGGAACCCGAGGGCACGGTCGCGCCTTCCTGCAGCTCGTTTCAGGGATCACGTGACCGTACCCCGAGTGGGGTACGGCCCGTGTCCAGGGTGCGGGAAAGCGGCGCCGATGCCGAGAGGCGAAGGGCCCGGCCGGAAGCGGCGGGGCCGGGGACGGCGGGTGGGGCACGGTGTCCTTCGGGCCGGCCGGGGAACCGCTGGCTGCGGGTCGCCCTGGAACCGTTGTCTACTGAACGTCCGGGCCCCACCCGGGTCACACCTGCCGACCCGGCGGAACGTCCCCCGCCCCCGTGCGCTGGACCTGGCTCCCAGTGGCGGCGCGCCCGTACGGCGCACCACCCCATGGCCCAGCGGCGTTCGACGACTGCGTGGAGTTCTCCGGTCGGACGTCCTGTGGTGGACCCGGCCGAACCTACCCGCCCCGGACCGCACCCTGTCAACAGCCGCTTGACCTGCGTCGTTGTGCCAAATCAGCAGGTCAGTACGGAGGGCGTGACACAGCGCGACAGGCCGAGGGGCACGTCGTTCGGCGGTACGTGCCGCCCGGGCGTCACCCGTTCGGCCGCCCGTCGGCGTCGTGCACGGTCCGGCCGTCCACCACCGTGCGGACACAGCGGGGCAGTTGACCGCCGGGCGTCAGCTCCGGCAGGCCCGGGGTGCCGGAGCGGGGGTCGGTGGACCAGTTGGCGACCCGGAGGTCCGGCACCTGCACCACCAGGTCGCCGGCCTCCCAGACCGCGTAGTCCGCGGGCGCCCCCGGCACCAGCACGCCCGCGTCGTCGCGGCCGATCGCCCGCCAGCCGCCGCGGGTGTGCGCGGTGAAGGCCGCGCGCACCGAGACACGGTGCTCGGGGGTGCGGTGGAAGGCCGCGGCGCGGACGGTGCCCCAGGGGTCGAGCGGGGTGACGGGGCTGTCGGAGCCGAGCGCCAGCGGGACGCCCGCGCGCAGCAGCGCCGCGTACGGGTTGAGGGACCTGGCCCGCTCGCGTCCCAGCCGCGCGGCGTACATGCCCTCGTCGCCGCCCCAGGCGGCGTCGAAGGCGGGCTGGACGGAGGCGGTGAGGGCATACTCGGCGAAGGCGGCGATGTGCTCGGGGGTCAGCATCTCGGCGTGCTCGATCCGGTGCCGGGCGGCCCGTACGCGGTCGAGCCCGACCTTCTCGGCCGCCGCCCGGACGCCCGTGACGACAGCGGTGAGCGCGGCGTCGCCGATGGCGTGGAAGCCCGCCTGGACGCCCGCCTCGGTGCAGGCGGCGACATGCGCGGCGACGGCGTCCGCGTCCAGGTGGGCGGTGCCGGTGCCGCCGGGCGCGGCCGGGAGGTCGGCGTACGGCTCGTGCAGGCAGGCCGTGTGGGAGCCGAGCGAGCCGTCGACGAAGAGGTCCCCGGCCGCGCCGGCGGCACCCAGCTCCCTGACCTTCGCCACGTCGTTCGCGGTGGTGAACGCCTCGGCCCAGTAGCCGACGACCCGGGGGCCCGGCTCCTCCGCGGCGAGGCGCAGCAGCCCGGTGAGGTCGTCCTCGCCGGAGATCTGCGGTCCGGCGCACTCGTGGACCGAGCCGATGCCGAGCGAGGCCGCGCGGGCCAGCGCGGCGCGCTGCGCCTCGGTGCGCTGGGCGGGGGTGACGGCGGCGTGGGCGGTGGCGCGCACCGCGTGGTGGGCGGCGTCCGTCAGGGGCCCGTCGGGGGTGAATCCGCGCAGGTCGCGGGCGGTGGGGACCAGGTCGAGCAGGGCGGTGGTGACCACGGCGGAGTGGACGTCGGCCCGGGTGAGGTAGAGCGGACGGCCGCCGGTGGCGGCGTCGAGTTCGGCCCGGGACGGGGGCCGTTCCTCGGGCCAGCGGGCCGCGTCCCAGCCGTGCCCGAGCAGGATCCGGTCGCCGGGCCGGGCGGCGGCGTGGGACCGTACCCGGTCCAGGGCCTCGGCGAGCGTCCCCGCCCCGGTGAGGTCGAGGCCGGTGAGGGCGAGCCCGGTGGCGGTGGTGTGCACATGTGCGTCGGTGAACGCCGGGGTGACGAGGGCGCCTTGGAGGTCGACGACCTCGTCGACGCCGTCGGCGAAGGAGTCGGCCGCTCCTTCGGAGCCGACCCAGGCGATATGACCGCCCTCCACGACCATGGCGGTGGCGAAGGGGTCGGCGGGGCTGTGCACGGTGCCGTTGCGCAGCAGGGTGGTTCGAGGACGCTCGCTCATGGGTCCAGTCTGGCGGGTGTGGGGCGCGTTCCGGGACGGGACCCCCATTCCGCTCCCCGGGGGGCGGGGCGTCCTCAGCCCACCCGGGGCGGGCGCGCCTCGTAGGGCGTCGAGAGGACGATCGTCGTCCGGGTGGAGACCCCCGCCAACGACCGGATCCGCGCCAGCAGGTGCTCCATGTCGAGCGGCGTGGCCACCCGCACCTTGAGGATGTAGTTCTCGTCGCCCGCCACGCTGTGGCACGCCTCGATCTCGGGGATCTCCGCCAGCCGGTCGGCGATGTCGTCGGGGGCGCTCGGATCGAAGGGCTTCACCGAGATGAACGCGGTCAGCGGCAGGCCCACCGCCTCCGGGTCGACCACCGCGGCGTAGCCGCGGATGACCCCCCGCTGTTCGAGGCGGCGCACCCGCTGGTGCACCGCCGAGGTGGACAGGCCGGTCGCCTTGCCCAGGTCGGTGTAGCTCATCCGCCCGTCCTTGACGAGCAGTTCCACGATCTCTTTGTCCAGCTCCTCCACACCGCCAACCTACTGGGTCGCGCGGGCCCGGGCACAGTCGGCGCCCCCCGCGGGCGCACGGGACGCGTGACGAACGCCACAGGCCCGCCCCCGTGTCCCCCCGGCCGGTGCGATTACCCCGCGCCGCCCGCGGGAAGTGCTTGCTGTGGCCGGGGCCGAGCCGCCCCGGCCGTGACCGGCCGAGGGGGAGCAAAGATCATGCCCAGCCTGGAACGCCTCGATAACGACGTCGACAGCAGCCCGTACGGCATCGACGAGCCGACGGACCTCACCACGATGTTCCGGGTGACGTGCCCGGACTGCGCGCGGCCGATCGCGCTGCTCGCGGACGAGGACGAGCTTCCGGAGCACGCCCTGTGCCCGTCCCCGTGGAACCCGTTCGGCCTCACCGTCTGCCCGGGATCCGGGCGCGCGGTGGAGGACGCGGAGCTCTCCGGGGAGGACGAGGGCGCCCTGGAACTGGACACGGCCCTGCTGCTCACGCTGCCCGAGAGCCTCGACTGGCGGACGCAGCCGTTCTCGCACATCGGCGGGCCCGGCGCCCGGCCGGTGCGGGTGCCGGAGATGCGTCACACGCCCTGAGCCCCGCGGTACCGCGCCGGAGGCCGGGCGGTCCGGACGCCGGCCCGCCCACCGGGGTCTACCGCGACTCGGGCCCCGCCAGGTGACGGGCGATCACCATCCGCTGGATCTGGTTGGTGCCCTCCACGATCTGGAGCACCTTCGCCTCGCGCATGTACCGCTCCGCCGGGAAGTCCGCCGTGTAGCCGTATCCGCCCATGAGCTGCACGGCGTCGGTGGTCACCCGCATGGTCGCGTCGGTGCAGAAGAGCTTCGCCATGGCCGCCTGCCGGGAGAACGGCAGCCCCTGGTCGCGCAGCCGGGCCGCCGCCAGGTAGAGGGCACGGCCCGCCTCGATCTGCGTGGCCATGTCGGCCAGCATGAAACGCAGCCCCTGGAAGTCCACGAGCGGGTGGCCGAACTGCCGCCGCCCGGCGACGAAGGCCAGCGCCTCGTCCAGCGCCGCCTGGGCCACCCCGACGGCGCAGGCGGCGATGCCGAGCCGGCCGGAGTCGAGGGCCGACAGGGCGATGGTGAAGCCCTGGCCCTCGTCGCCGATGCGGCGCGCGTCCGGCACCCGTACCCCGTCGAAGTGCAGCTGCGCGGTGGGCGAGCCCTTCATGCCCATCTTGCGCTCGGGTGCGGCGGGGGTCAGCCCCGGGGCGTCGCCGGGCACGAGGAACGCGGTGATCCCGTGCGCGCCCTCGCCGCCCGTGCGGGCCAGCACGGTGTAGAAATCGGCGATCCCGCCGTGTGTGATCCACGCCTTGGTGCCCTCCAGGATCCAGCTGTCGCCGTCCCGGGTGGCCCTGGTGCGCAGGGAGGCGGCGTCGGAGCCGGACTGCGGCTCGGAGAGGCAGTACGCGCCCAGCAGACCGCCGCCGAGCATCGCCGGCAGGTGCTCGGCCCGCTGCTCCTTGCTCCCGTAGCCCGCGAGCCCGTGGCAGGCGAGGGAGTGGACGCTGACCCCGAGCCCCACCGTCAGCCGCGCGGCGGCCAGTTCCTCCAGGACCTGGAGGTAGACCTCGTACGGCTGGCCGCCGCCCCCGAACTCCTCCGGGTAGGGCAGTCCGAGCAGGCCGGAGGAGGACAGCAGCCGGAACAGCTCGCGCGGGAAGTGGCCGGCCTCCTCCTCCGCCACCGCGTGCGGGGCGATCTCCCGCTGGACCAGCTCGCGTACGAGCGCGAGCAGGTCTCTGGCTTCCTCGGTGGGCAGCTGGCGCTCCACCGGCTGCGGGCCGTGGTCGGTCATGCGGCGGCTCTCCTCCCTGTCGGGCGCTGAGGCGGCAGGGGCCTGGGGTGTCGGCCCACCACCGATGATGCCCAGTCGATGGTCCCGTGCCGGGTCGCGGAATGGGGGTGACCTGCGGCTGTGGCGCTTGGAGTATGCCTGATCGTGGTCTCTTCGTCACGGGTTGACAGAAGGTGAGCGGGCTGCTTGGGCGGCCGCCCCGCACGGCGCGCGGTCCTGGCAACTGACGTGTGCGGCGGGGGCATTCACGGCGATGCTCCCCATATACCCCCTCCTGCCGGAAACTTCACCTTGGTGTCACCCGCCCGGGTCGGGGCCCCTGCCCCGGCGCGGCGGGCTCAGTGCTCCGGGACGGGTACCGGGGAGGCATCAGGCGTCCGGGCGCGGTAGGAGCGGCCGAGCTCGGGGCCGAGCCCGAAGTAGTGGCGGAAGTTGTACACGAGCGGACTCCAGGCGGCGGGGTCCACGTGATCGGTGCCGGGTACGACGATCCCGGGGTCCGCGTGCACCTTCCGCACGACGGTCTCGACGACGGCGAACCGCCCGGAGAGGTCGGGGCGTATCCGCTCCGCGCGCGCCTCCAGCTGGAGGGGGCACTCGGCCACGCGCGGCGGCCGGACGGTGTGGGAGGCCACGGGGCTCAGACCGGCCGCGGCGAACTTGTCCGGCTCGAACCGGCAGCCGTCCGGCTTGCTCGCGGGGACGGGGTCCCGGCCGGTCAGCGGCGCCAGCCGCTCCACCGCCGGCCACAGGCCCGGGCCGGGCAGGCTCAGCACCAGGTCCGGCCGGCTGCCGAGATTGCGCGCGGTCTGCCCGTCGCGCCCCAGCCCGAGCACGATCGTCCGGCCGAGCGCCCAGGCGGAGGAGATGGGGGCGAGATTGAAGGAGCCGTCCTCGTTCTCGGTGGAGAGGAGGACGACGGGGGTTCCGAAGTAGAGGATGTTCGGCTCGATGGCCAGGTGGGGGAGGGTGGTCGCGGGGAGGGGACTCGTGTCGTTCATGCCCGGGAGCGTAGGAACCGGACGCTTCGGGGCGCGCCGAAACGTCCGGCGGGTACGCCGGCGGGGCGCCTCGCTCACGGCAGAGCTCTCCCGCGTGCAGTTGGCTGGTCCGCTTGGATCGGCGCCGGGCACGTCGGCTCGTACTCCTCGATCGTCCGCAACGTGTCCCCCAGCCCCCGCACCAGCAGCTCGCACACCACCTCGCGGGCTGGTTCGCGGCTGGTGAGCCAGTCCAGGGTGACGCCCTCGACCGACGAGAGCCAGCCGATCAGCGCGGTGCGCGCGACGGGCGGGAGGCGGTCCGGACGGCCCCAGGCGGCCTTGGCCATGGCGGCGAGCAGCTGCTCGCGCACGCGCTCGCGGATGGCGAGGACGTCGGCGTCGAAACCGACGCCGCCGGTGGCGATCGCGCGGTACGCGGCCTGGTGGTGCTCGGCGTAGCGCAGGTAGCCGTCGACGGTGTGGTGGACGCGCTCGACGGGCGGGAGGTCGTGGGTGGCGCCGGCGCGCTGGACGAGTTCGGCCACCGCGTCCTCGATGATGGCGAGGTAGTAGCCGCGCTTGCTGCGGAAGTAGTAGTAGATCAGTCCCTTGGCCACCCCCGCGTGCCGGGCGATGTCATCCATGGACAGGGCGTCGTAGGAGGTGTTGGCGAACAACCTCCTTCCGACGGCGATGAGTTCGGCCCGTCGGGTCTGCGCCCGCTCGCTTCCGCGCTGTTGACTATTGTTCAAATCCGGCCCTAGTCTCCAACTCCACGGGAACATCCGCAGTATGGCAGCACCTGCACACCACGCACTTCCCTGAGTCGCGGGAGGAAGCAGTGAGCGGATCAGACCGAACCCTGCCGGAGGGCCGCACCGCCTGGCGGCGGACCGCCCTGATCGCCCTGCCCGCGGTGCTGGCCGTGGGCGCGATGGCCGCGGGGATGGCACAGGGAGCGCTCGCGGCCTCGTTCGCCGTCTCCGGTACGCACTTCCAGGTGTCGTCCGGCAGGCTGAGCAGCGACGGACTGGCCTCGTACGTACACACCGACCGGTCCGTCGACGGCAAGGGGCACCCGGTGGCGCTGCTGGGCATCGGGAACGCCCGGCTGAGCGACATCTGCCAGGCCGCGACCGTCCCCACGCCCCTGGGAAAGGTCACCTTCAAGCTCACGGCCGGCGGCAGGGCGGGCGAGGTGACGGCCAGTGACCTGGTCATCGACGGCGAGGACCTGGTGGGCGACGCCGAATTCGGGACGGTGCAGATCGGCCGCGACGCGTCCACCCTCGACCGGGTGCCGGGCGTCAAGGGCGAGGCCGGCGCGTTCGGCCTCCAGGCGGGGAAGGTCACGGTCGCCGGGGTCCGGTCGCACGCCTGGTCCGCCACCGGCGGCAACTTCCGGCTGAAGGGGCTGAAACTCCAGGTGAGCCTGGACGGCGACCAGTGCTTCTGAGGCTCCCGGAGCTCCCGGACGGGCCCGCCCGCCGCCGCTTCCGTTACTGGCGGCGGACCCGGCCCTTCTGGGCGGGCACTCTTCTGGTGCTGGGCGGTACGGAGTTGCTGGTGATACCGCTCTCCCCGGTGACCGTCCTCGTGAGTCTGGGACTGGGCGGGCTGGCGGCGCTCGGTATCGGGCTGGCCCTGATCGTGGCGGGGCTGTTCCTGTGGTTCCTGCCCTCGGCACGCCACTACGTCAGCGTCAACGCGCTCATCCTGTCGGTGCTCTCGTTCGCGGCCACCAACCTGGGCGGCTTCCTCGTCGGCATGGCACTCGGCATCGCGGGCAGCGCCATGGGCTTCGGCTGGACACCCCGCGGCAACCGCACGCTCGCCGTCGCCCTGCCGGTTGTGCTGCTGGTGACCGCGTCCATCGCCCCGACGGCGGGGCGGGCGGAGGCGGCGGCTCGGCCTCCTGCTCGTGCTTCTGCTTCTGCTTCTGCTTCTGCCGCGGCTGTCCCGCCGTCCGTCGCCGCCTCGCGGTTCGCGCCGCACGGGTTCGCCTTCGCCGGTGTCGCGGACATCCCCACGGCCGAGGGCCCGCTGAAGGTGATCGTGCTGAGGATGCGGGCCGCTTCGCTGAGCGACTACCGGCTGACGACGCGCGACGGGAAGGGCGGTGAGGCCCATCAACTAGCGCTCTCTGCCGGGTCGTTGGAGTTACGAGGTGACGTGACGCTCTACCTCACCCGCTTCCGCGGCTGCCTGGAGGGGCTCGTCTGCCTGACCTTCTCCCCCGACGCCTTGCCCCCACCCCCGGTGATCCCACCCTTCGTCTTCATGACGGGCGTCACCGCGGAGCAGGCCCTCGTCACCGCGGACACGATCACTGCCGACGGTCTGGTGTTGAGGGCGCTGCCGGGGGTGTGAGGTGGCGTGCGGGTGAGGCGCGCTGTCGGGGTGGGGCGGCATGGTGCTTTGCCGGGTGACGGTCTCGTCTCGGGCCCTGCGGGCCCAGGGCGGCCGGATACGCGGAGCGGGGGCGGGGGCCGGTTGTGTGGTTGCGGGTGGGTTGTGGTGGCGGTGGGGCGGGGGCGGTGGGCGGTTTACATGGCGGGTGCTTGGCCGTCCGCCCCCGTTTCGTCGTTGCGCGCACGCCAAAGGCAGCCGGCTGCGCCGAGGGGGGCGGGCGCTGCGGTCCGGCGCCGTCGCACGGCCGGTGCCGGGGGGCGCCTCCGCTGCTCTCATGCCAGTGGTGGATCGGGGCGGCCTTCCGCCGGATCGGACCAAAACCCGCCCCAATCCACCAGTTGACCCGCATCCTCGCCCCACCGACCTCCCACGCAACAACAGCCCGGCCCCTTACACAGTCAGGCGGCTTTTGGGCGCGCGCAACGACGAAAGAGGTCGACGGCCGGGCACCCGCCACGTAAACCGCCCACCGACCCCGCCACCCAAAGCCTCCCGCACCCGCAAACCGGGCCCTGGCCCCCGCCCCGCGTAGCCAGCTGCTTTGGGCCCGCAGGGCCCGACACGAAGCCGTCACACGGCAAAGCACCATGCCGCCCCACCGACCCCAATCCCTCACCCCAGCCACCCGACCCCCCACCCCGCGCAGCCGGCCGCCCTGGGCCCGCAGGGCCCGACACGAAACCGTCACCCGACAAAGCACCATGCCGCCCCACCGACCCCACCCCCCAAACCACGGACCACACCTCCCAACACACCTACCCTGGGCCACACCGAAGTCGTCCCTGAAGGAGCTGCGCCATGACCGCCGTCCGCCTCGATCTCGCCTTCTTCCGCCGGTTCCTCGACCGGGCCACCGCCGTGGTGGTCGCCGAGGCCGATCGGCTCACCGACCTCGACGCGGCGATCGGGGACGCCGACCATGGTACGAACCTCAAGCGGGGATTCACGTCCGTGGGCGGGGCGGTCGCGGAGGCGGCGCCGGGGACGCCGGGGGCGCTGCTCAGCGCTGTGGGGGCGCATCTGACCAACACGGTGGGCGGGGCGTCGGGGCCGCTGTTCGGGACGGTGTTCCGGCGGATGGGGAAGGTGCTCGGCGAGGACGCCGAGGTGACGCCGGAGGTGCTGGCGCAGGGGCTGGCCGCTGCCGTGCGGAGTGTGCGCAGGCTGGGTGACTCGGCGCCCGGGGACAAGACGATGGTGGACGCCCTCCAGCCCGCCGCCGACGCCTGTGCCGAGGCCGTCGCGGGCGGGGCCGACGTGACGGCCGCGCTGCGGGCCGCCGCGCGGGCCGCGTGCGACGGCGCGGAGGCGACCGTCCCGCTGCGGGCGCGGCGGGGCAGGGCCAGTTACCTGGGCGACCGCAGCATCGGCCACAAGGACCCGGGGGCGGCGTCGTCCGCCCTGCTGGTGACGGCGCTGTACGAGGCCACCGACCCGGAGAGGACCGGCGGCGCACCGCAGGAGGCTCCGCAGGCGCCCCCGGAGGACACACCGACGAAGGCACCGGCCCAGGCACCGGTGGAGACTCCGGCGCAGGCAGCCCTCGAGGCGCAACCCCCCACCGCACCCGGCCGCGTCGGCGTCGTCCTCGTCTCGCACAGCCGTGACCTGGCCGCCGCCACCGCAGGGCTGGCCACGGCGCTGGTGGGCGGCGGCGACCCGGCGCCGGTCGCCGTGGCCGGCGGGCTGCCGGACGGCGGGATCGGGACCAGCGCCGAGCTGGTCCGTGCGGCGGTCGCGGAGGCCGGGCAGGGTGCCGGCGTGGTGGTGCTGTGCGACATGGGCAGCGCGGTCCTCACCGTGAAGTCCCTGCTGGGCGGCGGCGAGCTGACGGAGGCCCAACTGGTGGACGCGCCCTTCGTCGAGGGCGCGGTCGCCGCCGTGGTGACGGCCTCGGCGGGCGGCGACCTGGCCGCCGTCCTGGCGGCGACCGAGGACGCCCGCACTTACCGCAAGGTGTAAGCCGACAGCGGCCTCACCTGGGGAAGAGCTCGAACGCGACCGCCGGGCGCCCGCCGAAGCGCTCGCCGGCCGCCGCCATGTTGCCCTCCAGGAAGGTCCGGCAGTACTGCTCCGGGTCCTCGTCGGTCAGCGCCTCGATGTACGTGCGGTGGCACAGCAGCGACGCCACCGCGCGGTCGAGGCCGGCGCCCGCGTCCACCGCGTGGGTGGGCTGCGGGGAGCCGGCGACGGCCACGTAGCGCACCCCGTCCCACGGGGGCAGGCCCTCGTCGACGAGTTCGGGGAAGATCCAGCGGTTGCCGGCGTCGGCGACGGCGTCGAGGGTGGCGCGGCCGACGGCCCGGTGGTCGGGGGTGTTCCAGGCGACCCCGCCCCAGGTGTCGCGGTGGTTGAGGGTGATGACGAGTTCGGGGCGGTGGCGGCGGACGGCGGCGGCGATGTCGCGGCGCAGCGCGGTGCCGTACTCGATGACGCCGTCGGCGTGGTCGAGGAATTCGACGGTGTCCACCCCCACGGCGGCGGCGCTGGCCCGCTGCTCGCGCTCGCGCAGCGGTCCGGCCTCGGCGGGGCTGAGGGTGTCGATGCCCGCCTCGCCTCGGGTGGCCAGCAGGTAGGCGCAGGTGCGTCCGTCGTCGAGCCAGGTGGCGATGGCGGCGGACCCGCCGTATTCGAGGTCGTCGGGGTGGGCGACGACCGCGAGGGCGCGTCGCCAGTCGGTGGGCATCTCCTGGAGCTGTCGGTCGGGCATCGGTGGTCCTCCGGTGGTGCGCGGTCGGCAGGGGCGAGGGGGAAGGGGGAGAACGGACGGGACGGCGCTGGATGATCATCACCAGCCTATGCGTGAGATCTCGGTGCCGGACGGGAACCCGACCGGGTCACGGGCCGACTACTGGTCAGGGTCCGCACCAGCGGTCCCGAGTGGAACGACCTCCTGGAGTGTTTCTCATGCGCCCTCGTGCATGGTGCGGTGTCCTGGCCGCGGTGGCCCTGACGGCTACGGCTTGCGGCGGTGGCGGCGGTAACGGCGGGGAGGCCGGGAAGGACGGCGCCTCGGGGGGCAAGGGCTTCCCCGTGAGCGTCACGGACTGCGCGGGTGCGAAGACCACGTTCGACGCGGCACCGAAGAAGATCGTCACCAGTAACGCCGCGGCCCTCGAACTGCTGCTGTGGCTGGGCGCGGGCGACCGGATCACCGGTACGGGCTTCCCGCCCGGCAAGGGCGCGGTGCCGCCGCAGTTCGCGGACCGGGCGGCGGAGGTGCCGGTGCTCGGCCGGACGGTGATCCCGAAGGAGAAGCTGCTGGCCTCGGGGGCCGACGTCTACATCGACTCGTTCTCGTCCATGAAGAACATGGGCGGAATGGCCGACGCGCCGAAGCCCGAGGAGTTCAGGGCCGCCGGCATCAAGCACATCTTCCTCAAGTCCACGGCGTGCGCGGCCATGAACAAGTCGCCGCGCACCGACCTGTCGGGCGTCGAGGCGGACATCGAGGAGCTGGGCAGGGTCACCGGGACCTCGGCCCGGGCGGCCGAGCTGGTCGCGGACATGAAGAAGAAGACGGACGGTGTGCGCGACGCCCTCAAGGACGTCCCCGAGGACAAGCGGCCCACCTACTTCCTCTTCGACTACGACGCCGGCACCAAGCAGCCCATGGCGGTGTGCAACCGGCAGGTCGCCAACGCCGTCATCACCCAGGGCGGGGGGCGCAACGTCTTCGCGGACTGCGACGGCGACTTCAAGCCCGTCGGCTGGGAGGACGTCGTGGCGAAGAACCCGGACTTCATCCAGCTCGCCATCCGCAACCGGGGCGGCGAGGAGGCCAACCGCAAGGCGTTCGACGAGGCGGAGAAGTTCCTGAAGTCCTTCTCCGCGACGAAGGACCTGAAGGCCGTCAAGGAGGGCCGCTTCCTGCGCATCGGCTCCGAGCGCACCACGATCGCCGGGGTGCGCAGTGCGGACACCGTGCGGGAGATCGCGCACGTCCTGCACCCGGACCGGGTCAAGTAGATGGCGGCGCTCACCGTGACGGCGGAGCGGGAGCGCGAGCCGCGCACGCTCCTGGTGACCGGCGCCCTGACCGTCGTCCTGGTCGCGGCGCTGGTCGCCTCGGTGTGTCTGGGGTCGACCCGGGTGCCGCCGGCCGACGTGTGGTCGGCCGTGGTGCGGGGGGTGACGGGTGACGATCCGGTCCCCGGTACCCACGATCTGATCGTGTGGCGGCTGCGGATGCCGCGCGCCCTGCTCGCGGGGATCGTCGGCGCGGGTCTCGGCCTGGTCGGCACGGCCACCCAGGCCCTGGTCCGCAATCCGCTCGCCGACCCGTACCTGCTGGGCATCTCCAGCGGCGCCTCCCTGGGCGCGGTCGCGGCGATCGTCCTCGGGGCGGGGGCGGGCGGGCTGTTCGGTCTGGGCCTGTCGGCGGCCGCGTTCATCGGTGCCCTCGCCTCGTTCGCCCTGGTGTGGGCGATGGCCCGGCGCGGCGGCGGCTTCTCCCCGCTGCGGCTGGTGCTGGCGGGGGTGGGCATCGGGCAGTTCCTCTCCGGGTTCACCCACTACCTGGTGCTCCAGGCCGGGGACGACCAGCAGACGCACGGCGTCCTGTTCTGGCTGATGGGCTCCCTCGGCGGCGCCCAGTGGTCCACCCTGACGGCGCCCCTGGTCGCCGTCGGCCTGGGGCTGGCCGCCCTGCTGGCCCGGGCCCGGGCGCTGGACGCGCTGCTGATGGGCGACGAGACGGCGGCCGGCCTGGGCGTCGATGTGGGCCGTCTGCGCCGCGAGTTGTTCGTGGTGACGAGTGTGCTGACCGGTGTGCTGGTTTCGGTGTCGGGGGCCATCGGCTTCGTGGGGCTGATGGTTCCGCACGTCTGCCGGATGGTGGTCGGGGGCGCCCACCGCCGGCTGCTCCCGGTGGCCGCCCTCTTCGGTGCGGTCCTGTTGGTGGTGGTCGACCTGGTGGCCCGTACGGCCCTGTCCGACCAGGAGCTCCCGGTGGGCGTGGTCACGGCCCTGATCGGTGCTCCGACCCTGCTCTACCTGCTGGACCGCCGCCTGGAGAGGGGATAGGCAGCATGCGCATCGCCATAGAGGAGCTGGAAGTCGTCCTTTCCGGCCGCGCGGTGGTCTCCGGCGTCCACCTGCTCGCCGAGGACGGGGAGATCGCGGGCCTCGTCGGCCCGAACGGCAGCGGCAAGTCCACCGTCCTGCGCACCGTCTACCGGTACCTGAAGCCGCACGTCGGGCGGGTGCTCGTCGGTGGTACGGACGTCCGCTCGCTGTCCGCCGCCGAGTCCGCCCGGCGGGTGGCCGCCCTCCCGCAGGAGCGCGGCAGCGACTTCGAGCTCTCCGTCCGGGCCGTGGTCGCCATGGGCCGCACCCCCTACAAACGGGCGTTCGCCGGCGAGGACCGTACGGACGCCGAGGCCGTCGCCGCCGCTCTGGAGCGGGTCGGGCTCGCCGGGGCCGGGGGGCGCCGCTTCTCCGCCCTCTCCGGCGGCGAGCGCCAGCGTGTGCTGCTGGCGCGGGCGCTCGCGCAGGACCCCAAGGTGCTCGTCCTCGACGAGCCGACGAACCACCTCGACGTCCGTCACCAGGTCGAACTCCTGGCCCTGCTGCGGGCTCAGCGCCGCACCACTCTGCTGTCGCTCCATGACCTCAACGCGGCCGCGTCGCTGTGTGATCGGCTCCATGTGCTGCATGAGGGGGCCGTGGTGGCTTCGGGGCCGCCGAGGGAGGTGTTGACGCCGGGGCTTCTGGCGGAGGTGTTCGGGGTGCGGGCGGTGGTGGTGGAGCATCCGCTGACGGGGGATCCGTTGATCGCGTTCGATCACCGGGAGGTGGCGGACGTCGCCGGAGGCGACGATGTGGACGGTGGGGTCGCGTCGGCGTGTGCGGCGCCGATTGCGCGGGGCGGGGGGTGAGGTTGCCCCTGGCCCGCCCTTTCACCGTTTCTTGCAGGGGCTGCGCCCCCGCACCCCCGCGAAGCGCGCTCCGCGCGCTGTCCTCAAACGCCGGACCGGCTGAATAGCCCGTCCGGCGTTTGAGGACAAGCGGCGAAGCCGCTTTCACGGGGTCCGGGGCGGAGCCCGGAACTCAGCCCGCTGGGGGAATTTGAGGACGCGCGCCGCAGGCGCGCTCACCGGGGGGCGCGGGGCACTCCCCGCAGAAACGGTGAAAGGGCGGGGCCGGGGCTCACTCCACGAAGTGGCTCGGCCGCCCGTCCCTCAACACGAGCCGCCCCACCCGCTCAGCCTCTTCCCTCCGCACCAGCCGGGCGCCTCCGGCCCCGCACAACACCGCCGTATGCCACGGAGTGGCCCACGCATCGGCCGCCTCCAGCAGCCGGATGCCGAACTTCTCCGCCCCCGGCGGCTGCGGATGAATGGACAGCCGCACCTGCAACGGGAAGTGCTCCGCGATGAGCTCACCCCAGGCCCGGCTGCGGGCGATCACCTCGTACGCCCGGGCTCTGCACTCCCGTTGCAGCGCAGAGCGGCTGCCGGTGAAGTCGGCGGTGTCCTCGAAGAGGAAGCGGGTGATGCCGCGGTAGAGGCGGGCGGTCTCCTCGTCGGTGCGGACGAGGGCGCGCAGCGAGTCCACGGAGGGGGCGTACGCCTCGGTGACGAGGCGCCGCTTGGTGTCGTGGTCGGCGTCGCCGTGGACCGCGCGCAGGTCGAAGGTATCGAGGTGGTGCAGACCCTCCTGCTGGATCATGGCGTGCAGGGCGTCGCCGTAGGCGTCGATGTGCTCGTCGGGGACGCGTATGAGGTCGCCGAAGATGTGCCCGTCGGAGCAGATGACGAGGCGCGCCCCGGGCGCGTACGCCTCGCCGATGCGGGCGCAGAGCCGGTCGAGGAAGGTGAGCGAGAGCCGTTCCCCCTCGTCGGGGAGGTGGCTCAGGACCTTCGCCGGGTTGGGCGACTTGCAGGGGAAGCCGGGGAGCGTGAGGACGAGGGTCTCGCCCGCGTCGGTGAACCGGCGTATCTGGCGCAGTGTTTCGGGGTGGTCCGCGGGGTCCGGAGAGCCGGGACCGGTCGTGCGGTGGTACGGGAGGAGTAAACGCAGCACGTCGGCGGCGACGTCCGTGGTGGGGGATACGGGACCGTGGGCGAGGGCGTTGTCGTACACGCGCGTCACCGGTGCCCGAGCGGGCACACGGCCCCGTCGTAGGTCACCGGGAGTTCCGCGGTGCCCCGGCCGAGGACGGCGGGGATCCAGCGCAGCTCCTCGTCGGGGACGGCGAGCCGCAGTCCTGGCAGGCGGGTGAGCAAGGTGCTCAGGGCGACCTGGAGTTCGATCCGGGCGAGGGTGGCGCCGGGGCAGAAGTGGACGCCGTGTCCGAAGGCGAGGTGGGAGCCCTGGTCCCGGTCGAGGTCGAGGGTGTCGGGATCGGGGAAGCGCTCGGGGTCGCGGTTGGCCGCGCACAGCGAGACGATCACGGAGTCGCCCGCGGGCACCCGGGTGCCGTGCAGTTCGGCGTCCTCGGCGAGGAACCGCCAGGTGGTGAGCTCGAAGGCGCTTTCCAGGCGGAGCAGTTCATCGACCGCGGCGGGCATCAGGCCGGGTTCGGCGCGCAGCCGCTCCAGGGCCTCCGGGTGGCGGAAGAGGGAGACGAGGGCGGTGGTGATCTGGTTGGTCACGGGCTCCTGCCCGGCCACCAGCAGCTGGAAGATCATGGAGTCCAGCTCCTCGGCCGTCAGCTCCCCGGCGTCGCGGGCGGCGACCAGCCGGCTGAGCAGCCCGTCGCCGGGCGCCGCGCGCCGGTCGGCGACCACCTCGGCGATGTAGGTCTCCAGGCCGTGCAGCAGCGCCTCGTAGGCGGGGCGGCCGGGGTCGGTGGGGCCGACGGGGGCCACGACACCGCCCCACTCGCGCCGGAACCGGACGGCGAGGTGCGGGGGCAGACCGATGACCTCGGCGAGCACCTGGAAGGGGAAACGGGCGGCGAAGCAGTCGACGAGGTCGGCGGGCTCGACGTCGCCGTCGGCGATGGCGTCCGGCATTCCGTCCACGAGCGCGTCCGCCAGCTCCTGGAAGCGCGGCCGCATGGCCTCGACGCGGCGCGGGGCGAAGGCGTCGATGATCATCCGCCGCATGGCGGTGTGCTTCGGCGGGTCCTGGTGGAGCAGGTGCACCTGGAGCCGTGAGTGCTGCGGCTCCGGCATGATCGCGGCGCGGGCGCGCCAGGCCTCGTTGCCGAGGTCATGGTTCTTGCCCAGCCGCGGGTCGGCGAGGGTGCTCTGGGCGGCGGCGTGTCCGGTGACCAGCCAGGCGGTCACCCCGCTGGGGAACAGCACCCGGTGGATCGGGCCGGCTTCGCGCATCTGCGCGTAGAGCGGATGGGGGTCCCGTTTGTAGGCAGGGCCGGAGAGAGGTATGGGGTCGGGCAGTGACACGGCAGGGATCTCCTCGCGAATCTGGACGACCAGGAAGTCGTACCCCGCCTCCGGGGAGTTCCCACACGTTTGTGCGAACAGTTTGTTGCTGCCTTTCAACTTTAGGTAGTCGGCCGGCCGGACCCTCCGGTTCCCCGAAGCGGAAGGGACAATCCTCACGCGCCGGACCCGGCTGTCCGGCTGCGGCGGGCGGCCCCCGCCGTGTCACGATGCGGCGATGACCCCACGTCATTCCCTCAGCCCGTACACCCTCCTGACCGGCTTCGTCCTGCTGCTCGCCGCCCTGTTCGGCGTCGCGTACGCCGCCGGGTCGGTGGCCGGTCCCGTCTCCCCCGGCATGCATCGTGACGGGGGCGGCCCGGCGTCCGACCCGGGGTCCGGCGGCGGGGGCGGCGGCATGGACGGCATGCCCGGGATGGGGCACTGATGAGCACCACGACCACGAAGAGCGCGCCGCACTCCTCGCCGGCGCCCGCCGAGACCGAGATCCTCGTCGGCGGTATGACCTGCGCGGCCTGCGTCGCCCGCGTCGAGAAGAAGCTGGGGCGGCTGGACGGGGTGACCGCCAGCGTCAACCTCGCCACGGGACGCGCCCGGGTCAGCCACCCGGCGGCCGTGACCGCCGAGGAGCTCATGGCGGTGGTGGAGGGCGCCGGCTTCACGGCCGCCCTGCCCCGGCCCGAGCCCGGGGAGGCCGAAGGGGAGGCCGCCGACGGGCCCTCACCTCTCCCCCGGCTGCTGATCACGGCCCTGCTCTCGGTACCGGTCCTGGTCATCTCCATGGCGCCCGCCCTCCAGTTCCGCAACTGGCAGTGGCTGTGCTTCGCCCTGGCCACGCCCGTCGCGGCGTGGGGCGCCTGGCCGTTCCACGCCAAGGCGCTGCGCGGGCTGCGGGGCGCGGCGGCGACGATGGACACGCTCGTCTCGCTCGGCGTCCTGGCCTCCTACGCCTGGTCGGTCTACGCCCTCTTCTTCGGCGGCGCCGGGGATCCGGACATGCGGATGCCGTTCACGCTGTGGCCCGAGACCGTGCCGGGCACGGCGGACGTCTACCTCGAAGCGGTCGTCGCCGTACCGCTGTTCGTGCTGACCGGCCGCCTGCTGGAGTCCCGGGCCCGGGCCGGCACCGGCTCGGCCCTGCGGGCGCTCGCCTCCCTCGCCGCCAAGGACGTCGTCGTCCGGGCGGCGGACGGCGCGGAGCGCCGGATCCCCGTCGCCGAACTGCGGGTCGGCGACCGCTTCCTGGTCCGCCCCGGCGAGCGCGTCGCCACCGACGGCACGGTGGTGTCCGGCGGTTCGGCCCTGGACCTGTCGCTGGTGACGGGCGAGAGCGCGCCCGTCGACGTCACCCCCGGCACGGCCGTGATCGGCGGGGCCGTCAACTCCGGCGGGCTGCTGGAGGTCCGGGCGGAGGCGGTCGGCGCGGACACCCAACTCGCGCGCATCACCCGGCTGGTGGAGGACGCGCAGGCGGGCAAGGCCCGTGTGCAGCGCCTCGCCGACGCGATCGCCGGCGTCTTCGTGCCCGCGGTCATGTCGGTCGCCGTCACGGTCCTCGGCTTCTGGCTGGGCGCGGGGGCGTCCCCGCAGGCCGCGATCACCTCGGCCGTCGCCGTCCTCGTCGTCGCCTGCCCCTGTGCCCTGGGCCTGGCCACCCCGACGGCCCTGCTCGCCGCGACCGGCCGGGGCGCCGGGCTGGGCATCCTGGTCAGCGGCCCGCAGGCGCTGGAGGGGCTGCGCCGGGTCGACACGGTCGTCCTCGACAAGACGGGCACGCTCACCACCGGCTCGATGACGGTCACGGAGGTGACCGCCCGCGAGGGCGGCTGCGGCCCGGACGCCGCCCTGCGGTACGCGGCGGCGGCCGAGGCCGGTTCGGAACACCCGGTGGGCCGCGCCGTCCACGCCCACGGTCTGGCGGAGGAGGACGGGCCCCTGCCCGTCGCCGAGGACTTCGCGGCCACCGCGGGCGTGGGCGTCCGGGCCGTGGTGGACGGCAAGCGCGTCGAGGTCGCGCGGGCCGAGGCGGACGGCCTCCCCGACGCCCTCGCCGACGCGGCGCGGCGCGCCGAACGGGACGGGCGGACGGTCGTCGTCGTCCGGGTCGAGGGCACCCCCGAGGCCGTTCTCGCCCTCGGCGACACGGTCCGCGCGGGCAGCTACCGCGCCGTCGACCACCTCAAGCGGCTCGGCCTGCGGCCCGTGCTCGCCACCGGTGACGGCGAGGCCGCCGCCCGGGCCGTCGCCGCCGAACTGGGCATCGCCGAGGTGCACTCCAAGGTCACGCCGGAGGGCAAGGCGGACCTCGTCCGGGCCCTGCGGGAGAAGGGCCACCGGGTCGCGGTCATCGGCGACGGCGTCAACGACACCGCCGCCCTGGCCGGCGCCGACCTCGGCATCGCCATGGGCAGCGGCACCGACGCGGCCATCGGCGCGGCCGATGTGACCCTGGTCCGCGAGGACATGGGCGCCCTGGCCGACGCGGTGCGGCTGGCCCGCCGCACCTCACTGACCGTGCGGTCCAACCTCGCCTGGGCCTTCGGCTACAACCTGGTGACCGTGCCGCTGGCCGCCGTGGGGCTGCTCAGCCCCATGGTCGCGGCCGCGGCGATGTCCGTCAGCTCCCTCCTCGTGGTCGGCAACAGCCTGCGGCTCCGCGGCTGGCAGCCGGCGCCCGCCCCCACCCGCAAGAGCGCTCCCCGGAAGGCCGTGGCATGACAAACCCCGTGGCACAGGCGGCCAAGGCCGCGCTCGTCCCCTTCGCCGCCTGCGTGGTCACCCTCGGCGGCCTCGGCGCCTGGACGGCCTCCGGCGCGGCCGGCCGGCCCGCCGACGTGACCGCCGAGGACGCCCGCGTCCTCGTCCCCTTCGGCGCGGACGACACCGCCGCCTTCGTCCGGCTCCGCAACCGCGGCGACGTGGACGACGAACTGCTCTCCGTCACCGCCCCGTCGGCGCGTGGCGCCATGCTCGCCCGCACGGTCGTCAAGGACGGGGCCGGCAACATGGAGATGATCCGTTCGGTGCCCGTGCCCGCCCGCGACGTGCTCGCCATGTCCCCGCACGGCACCGACATCATGATCACCTCCCCGCCCCGTCTGAAGGTCGGCGACCGGCTGCCCCTCACCCTGCGCTTCCGCGAGAGCGGCACCGTACGGGTCGAGGCGGAGGTCGTCCGGGCGGGAAGCGGGGCGGTGCCGCGGAGGTGACGGGCTTACCGGCTCACGGCCCGCCCGCCCGTTCCCGGGACCGTTCGAACCGCTCCTCGTACGCCGTCGCGAGGTCGAGCAGTGCCCGGCCGCAGTCGCCGGTGTACGAGGGGCCGTGCATCAGGCCCAGCGCGGACGGCCGGAGACCGGCGAGCCGGCGGATGGTCGGGGCGGTGGCGGCCGTCAGACAGGTGGCCCCGAAGGCGTCCTCGGCGGCCAGGGCCGGGGAGACGATGTCCCGCTCCGTCAGGGCGGGAGCGTCGCCCAGGCCGGTGAAGAGGTCACCGCAGAGCAGGGTCCCGGTGGTCTCCTCGTACAGCAGCCCGGCGTCCCAGCCGTGCGGGACGTGCGGGGTCTCCAGCCGGCGGACCCGTCTGCCGCCCAGGTCGAGCACCTCGCCGTCGCGCAGGGGCCGCGGCGTGCGGTCCGCCATGTCGTTGACCGACACCAGGCACCCCATGGTGCCGTGGGCGACCTCCGCCCGGGGCGCGGCGGCAAGCCAGGAGTTCAGGGATCCGCATTCGTCGGCCTCGACGTGCCCGAAGGTGATCCAGCGGAGGCGGTCCACCGGGACAACGCGGGCGACGGCCTCCGACACCGGGGGGAACAGCGCGCGCAGCCCGCAGTGGAAGAGCAGCGGGTCCTCGGCGTCGACCAGGAACTGGTTGAACAGGAGTCCGGCCTCGTCCACGTAGGTGGAGAGCCGGTAGATGTCCGGCGCGATCTCCGTGACCCGGGTTTCCACCGGCCACCGCCTCCCTGCCGTCCGCGGACCGGTTGTCGCGCCCAGTCTGCGACCGGTGGACGGCGGAGGCGCGGCGGCCCACCGGGGCGCGGCGCGAAGTCGGCCCGTCCGGCGGCCTTCCCGTCCAAGCTCACGCCGACGGGCCGGACGGGGAACCGCCGCCCCGGAACAGTCCGGGGCGGCGGTCCACGGGACCGGACCGGTCAGCAGCCGGCCCCCGCACCGGCCAGTACGGGCACCCCCGCCACTCCCTCCCGCTCCGCCGTCTCCAGCTGCCCGATCAGCGCCTCCCGCGCCCGCGCCACGCGCGAGCGCACGGTGCCGATCGGGCAGCCGGCGACGAGCGCGGCTTCCGCGTACGGCAGGCCGAGCATCTGGGTCAGGACGAAGGCCTCGCGGCGCTCGTAGGGCAGCCGGTCGAGCAGTTGTGACAGGGCGACGCCCTCGTCGAAGCCGGGCAGCACGGCGGACTGGGTGCGTTCCGCCGCCGACTGCCAGTCGTCCGTGTCCGACAGCCGGGGCCGCGCCGCGAGGAAGCGGAGCCGGTCGACGACCGTGCGGCGGGCGATCGACAGCAGCCAGGTGCGGGCGGAGGACCGCCCTTCGAAGCGCGGCAGGGAGCGCAGGGCGCGCAGGTACGTCTCCTGCACCAGGTCGTCGGCGCCCTGCGGGTCGTTGCTCAGCCGGGCCACGTACCGGCGGACGTCCAGCTGCGTGGCGCGGATGAAGCGTTCCACCGCGTCGGCGTCACCGCCGCGGGCGGCGAGCGCCCAGGCGGTCACCGTCTCGTCGTCACGCACGGCGGCCTCCCGCGCGGGGGCCGGTGG
The DNA here is from genome assembly GCF_013055795.1 of Streptomyces sp. I05A-00742. GTDB lineage: Bacteria > Actinomycetota > Actinomycetes > Streptomycetales > Streptomycetaceae > Streptomyces. Next base: position 84,024 of record NZ_JABETO010000017.1, on the reverse strand, counting down.
CTCCGGGCGTACCGGTGCCGGGGACGATGGCGGGGTGCACTGCAGCGACGTACGTACCGCCCTGTCCGCCCGCATCGACGGCGAGGCACCGCCGCCCGGGGTCTCCGGCCCGGCGCTGGAGACGCATGTGCGGGGCTGCGCCGACTGTCACCGGTGGGACCAGCGGGCCCGCCGGCTGAAGGTGCTGGCGGCACGGCTCGGCGTCGGCTGAACGGAGTGCGGTCGGCGTGGCGTCGGCTGAACGGGGGGAGGTCGGCTCGGCCTCGGCTGAACGGGGAGAGGTCGGCTCGGCCTCGGCTGAACGGGGAGTCGGCGCGGCGGCCGAGGGCGGGACGTGCCGGCGCGGCACGTCCTGATGGCGGGCAGGGGTCATTGCCCGGGGTCCTTCCTGGAATCCGGGCCTCCGGCCGCGGGGCGGCGGACGGCCCGGGAACGTTGTCACGGCCTGTCCGGTGGCCGCCGGCGGAAGCACCCCGACGGGTCCGCGCGGTGCGACCGGGCGGACGGGGGTGGTCAGGGGTTCAGCAGCCGACGGCGTGGACGGCCGGTGGACCCCTGGTGATCAGGGCGTACGCGTACAGCATCCGGCGCAGCCGCTGCGCGGCGCGGGCCAGTCCCGCGCGGATCCGCGGGGGCCTGGGGCCGGGGGCCGGGTCGTGGAAGAGGAGGAGCAGCGGGGCGAAGAGCCGGGCGCCGACGGCTCGTCCGAGCCGGAAGGCGGCCTGTTCGCCGCCGGACAGCCAGAGGCCGCAGACGAGGGCGACGAGGAGGTGGGCGGACCACATGCCGACGGGGCCGTGGACACCGTGCATGCCCATCATGTCCATGTGCGCGCCGCCCATGGACATCCCGTCCATGGACATCCCGCCCATCGACGTCCCGTCCGGGGAGGCTCCGCCCATGGGCATGTCGCCCGGGGACATCCCGCCCATCGGCATGCCGTCCGACGGGCCGCCCGTGCCGTGGCCGGCGGTCGTCGCCGGGACGGCTCCGCACGTCAGCCGCGTCAGCAGGCCGGTCCCCGGTGACGCGCCGGTGCCGTGGGCCGCGGCGTCCCCTGCCAGGGAGACGTTCTGCGACAGCGTGAAGAAGAAGTGCAGGGCCGTCTGCGCGCCCACGGTGGCGAGCGTGATCAGCAGCGGCCCGCGCTCGCGCCCCGCGAGGAACCAGGCGCAGCCGCCCGTGCCGGACAGCGCGGCGAGTATCGCCCACCACGGGACGTCGGTCCCGGACATGAGCGCGTGCCCCAGCGCGGCGAGCAGCACACAGACCGCCGCGAACATCGCGGCCCGCAGTGCGCGCGGTGCCTGCCCCGCCTGCTGTGCTGCACTCATGACGTGCACATCGTTGCACCCGCGCCGCGTGGCGCGACGGCGGGGTGCGCATGTTCGCGCGTACGGCCCCCTCCCCTTTCGGGGCACGGCTCCGCCCCGTACCGTCCGCCCGGCGGTACGGGGCGGCGGGCCGCCGGCTCGGGGGGAAGACCGGCAGTCCGGTCCCGTCGCGCCAATGGGACTCGCACGCTCAGTGTGGGGCGGCGGGCCGGCGGGCGGGAGCGTGTGCGGGGGCCGGGTTGGGGTGCGCCGGTCGCACCCCGTGTGAAAGGGGCGCTTCCGCTTTTCTGTCCCTCCTGCCCTCCTCGTCCTCAAAAAATGATCGATCATCGATCATTACTCGCGAGTAACCATTGACCTCGTCGACATCGGCCACCTAGCGTCGATGTCGGAATTTCCATTCCACTCATCGGAACACCCACCCGGCAACAACGCACCGGGGAATGTGAAGGGGGGATCACCCATGTCCCAACTCGACCAGCTGCCCGACCAGGACCCCACCGAGGTCGCCGAGTGGCTGGAGTCCCTGGACTCCGCCGGCCGGACCGGAGGGCCGCACCGGACCGCGCACCTGCTGCGCCGGATGACCGAGCACGCCGGCCGGACGGGAGTGGACCTCCCCCCGCTCCTGGAGACCCCGTACGTCAACACCGTCCCCACCGCCGAGGAGCCCGCCCACCCCGGCGACGAGGACATGGAGCGCCGCATCACCGCCTGGAACCGGTGGAACGCGGCGGCCATGGTGACCCGCGGCAACCAGCGCGCCGGGCTCGGCGGCCACATGGCGACCTACGCCTCGGCCGCCTGGCTCTACGAGACGGGCTTCCAGCACTTCTTCCGGGGCAAGGAGGCCGACGGCAGCGGTGACCAGCTCTACTTCCAGGGCCACGCCTCCCCCGGCGTCTACGCCCGGGCCTTCCTGGAGGGCCGGATCAGCGAGGACCGGCTCGACCGCTTCCGCCAGGAGGCGGGCGGCGACGGCCTGCCGTCCTACCCGCACCCGCGCCGGCTGCCCTGGTTCTGGGAGTTCCCCACGGTGTCGATGGGGCTGGGCCCGCTCTCCGCGATCTACCAGGCGCGCTTCAACCGCTACCTGGAGCACCGCGGCATCAAGGACACCTCGCGTTCCCGGGTGTGGGCCTTCCTCGGCGACGGCGAGATGGACGAGCCGGAGTCGACAGCCGCCCTCGCCCTCGCCGCCCGCGAGCGCCTGGACAACCTCACCTTCGTCATCAACTGCAACCTCCAGCGCCTCGACGGGCCCGTCCGCCCCAACTTCAAGATCGTGCAGGAGCTGGAGGCACAGTTCCGGGCGGCGGGCTGGAACGTGGTCAAGTCCCTGTGGGGCACCGCGTGGGACGGCATCCTCGCCCGGGACACGACGGGCGCCCTCGTCCGCAGGCTGCGTGAGGTCCCGGACGCCCAGTTCCAGACCTACGCCGCCCGGGACGCCGGCTACGTCCGCGACCACTTCTTCGGCGCCGTCCCGGAGCTGCGCGCGCTCGGCGCCGGGCTCGGTGACGCGGAGGTGCTGGAGCTGTTCCGCTCGTCCCGCGCGGGGCACGAGCCGCGCAAGGTCTACGCCGCCTACCGGGCCGCCGTCGAGCACCGGGGGGCGCCGACCGTCGTCCTCGTCCAGACGGTCAAGGGGCACACGCTCGGCCCCGGCTTCGAGTCCAGGAACGCCAACCACCAGATGAAGAAGCTGTCGGGCAAGGAGTTCCGCGCCCTGCGGGACCTGCTCGACCTGCCCATCCCCGACCGGGCGCTCGACGACGAGCTGGTGCCGTACGCCCACCCCGGCGAGGACTCCCCCGAGGTCCGGTACCTGCGCGAGCGCCGCGCGGCCCTCGGCGGCCCGGTCCCGGCCCGCAGGACGGCCCCCGCGCCGCTGCCGGAGCCGGGCCCCAAGCCCTTCGCGGCCCTGGCCAAGGGTTCGGGCAACCAGGAGATCGCCACCACCATGGCGTTCATCCGCCTGGTGAAGGACCTGATGAAGGAGGAGACGGGCAGGCGCTGGGTCCCGGTCGTCCCGGACGAGGCCCGCACCTTCGGCATGGAGTCCCTGTTCCCCTCGGCGGGCCTCTACTCGCCGTCCGGGCAGACCTACGACCCCGTGGACCGCGACCAGCTCCTCTACTACAAGGAGGCGAGGGACGGCCAGATCCTCAACGAGGGCATCACCGAGGCCGGTTCACTGGCCTCCTTCACCGCTGCCGCGACCTCGTACGCGACGCACGGCGAGCCCATGATCCCGTTCTACATCTTCTACTCGATGTTCGGCTGGCAGCGCACGGCCGATCAGTTCTGGGCGCTGGCCGATCAGTTGGGGCGCGGTTTCATCATCGGAGCGACCGCCGGACGCACCACGATGACCGGCGAAGGCCTCCAGCACGCCGACGGCCACTCCCACCTGATCGCCTCCACCAACCCCGCGGCGATCAGCTACGACCCCGCGTTCGCGTACGAGGTGGCGGTGATCGTCCGCGACGGCCTGCGGCGGATGTTCGGCCCGGCGGCCGAGGACGTCTTCTACTACCTCACCGTCTACAACGAGCCCAAGGTCCAGCCGCCGATGCCGCCCGGGGTGGAGGAAGGGATCCTCAAGGGCCTCTACCGCTACCGCGAGGCCACCGGCCTCCCCGCCGACGCCCCCCGGCTGCAGCTCCTCTCCTCCGGCACGGCCGTCCACTGGGCCCTGGAGGCCCAGCGGCTGCTCGCCGACGACTGGGGCGTCGCCGCCGACGTCTGGTCCGCGCCGTCCTGGACCGAGCTCCGCCGCGACGCCCTGGACTGCGACGCGGCCCGGCTCCGGGGCGAGGAGCGGGTCCCGTACGTCACCCGCGCCCTGCACGGCGCCCCGGGACCGGTGCTGGCGGTCAGCGACTGGATGCGAGCGGTTCCCGACCAGATCGCCCCCTGGGTCGAGCAGGACTGGACGTCGCTCGGTACGGACGGCTTCGGCCTCTCCGACACCCGGGAGGCGGCCCGCCGGCACTTCGGCGTCGACCCGCGGTCGATCGCGGTGGCGGCGCTCGGCGCGCTGGCGCGCCGGGGTGACGTCAAGCCGGAGACGGTCCGCGAGGCCGCCGCACGCTACGGTCGGGACGGCTCCGCCGGCTGATCCGTCACGACTTGGCCGGCCGCTCCGTCTTCGCCTTCGGGGTCGTCCCCTTGCGCCGGTTCCGGCTGGGCAGCCACGCCGCGCTGTCCTTGTCCCCGACGTAGCGGCCGAGGGCGCCCTTGATCACCGAGAGGCCGGCGGGGATCGCCGCGATGGCGGCGGCCCTGAGGGCGGAGATGTCGGTCAGGTCGAACCCGTCGGTGATGAGGAGGCCGAGGAAGGTGGTGAGGTAGGCGGCGATGGTGCGCTCGGCTATGTCGGCGAGCACCTTCTTGTTCATGGGCTGGGTCCGTCCGTTCCGTTCGGTTCCATGCGTTGCGCGTCAGGGCGGCGCGCGTACCGCGCACCACCCTGCTGATGTGTACACCACACGAACGGGGCCTACCGCAAGCGGCACGTGGGTAGCGATCCGGCGTCGCCGCCCGCGACAGTGCGGGCGGCCGTGCTCAAGGAGGTTGGCCGCATGCCCCGTTACGCGTCCCCCGGCTCCCCCGACGCGATCGTCTCGTACCGCCCGCGCTACGACCACTGGATCGGCGGCGCCTACGAGGCCCCCGTCAGAGGCGGCTACTTCGAGAACCCGACCCCGGTGAACGGACAGCCCTTCACCGAGATCGCCCGCGGCACCGCGGAGGACGTCGAGCGTGCCCTGGACGCCGCCCACGCCGCGGCCCCCGCCTGGGGCCGCACCGCCCCGGCCGACCGCGCGGCGGTCCTGCTCCGGATCGCCGACCGCATGGAGGAGCACCTCGAAGCGCTCGCCGTCGCCGAGTCCTGGGAGAACGGCAAGCCCGTCCGCGAGACCCTGGCCGCCGACATACCGCTGGCCATCGACCACTTCCGCTACTTCGCGGGCGCGTTACGCGCCCAGGAGGGCAGCCTGTCCGAGCTCGACGAGGACACCGTCGCCTACCACTTCCACGAGCCGCTCGGCGTCGTCGCCCAGATCATCCCGTGGAACTTCCCCCTCCTGATGGCCGCCTGGAAACTCGCCCCGGCACTCGCCGCCGGCAACGCGGTCGTCCTCAAACCGGCCGAGCAGACCCCCGCCTCGATCCACGTCTGGCTGGACCTCGTCGCCGACCTCCTCCCCCCGGGCGTGCTGAACATCGTCAACGGCTTCGGCGTGGAAGCCGGCAAGCCCCTCGCCTCCAGCCCCCGCGTTGCCAAGATCGCCTTCACCGGCGAGACCACCACCGGCCGCCTGATCATGCAGTACGCCTCCGAGAACCTCCGCCCGGTGGCCCTCGAACTCGGCGGCAAGAGCCCCAACATCTTCTTCGACGACGTCTCCGCCGCCGACGACGACTTCCTCGACAAGGCCCTCGAAGGCTTCACCATGTTCGCCCTCAACCAGGGCGAGGTCTGCACCTGCCCCTCCCGCGCCCTCATCCAGCGCGGCCACTACGCCGACTTCCTCGCCGCCGGCATCGCCCGCACCGAGGCGATCCTCCCGGGCCACCCCCTCGACACCGACACCATGATCGGCGCCCAGGCGTCCAACGACCAACTGGAGAAGATCCTCTCCTACTTCGACATCGGCAAGCAGGAAGGCGCCCGCCTCCTCACCGGCGGCCACCGCACCGACCCCGGCGGCGACCTCAAGGGCGGCTACTACGTCGAGCCCACCATCTTCGAGGGCACCAACCGCATGCGCATCTTTCAGGAGGAGATCTTCGGCCCCGTCGTCGCCGTCACCCCCTTCACCGACTTCGACGACGCCATCGCCCTCGCCAACGACACCCTCTACGGCCTCGGCGCCGGCGTCTGGACCCGCGACGGCTCCACCGCCTACCGCACCGGCCGCGCCCTCCAGGCCGGCCGCGTCTGGACCAACTGCTACCACCAGTACCCGGCCCACGCCGCTTTCGGCGGCTACAAGCAGTCGGGCATCGGGCGGGAGGGCCACAGGATGATGCTGGACCACTACCAGCAGACGAAGAATCTTCTTTGTTCCTACAGCCCGAAGAAGCTTGGGTTCTTCTAGAGCTCCAAGTCGGTTGCCTGGAGGCTTCGTTGAGCTCCAGGCAACCCGACACCGGAGTCACCTTCCGTGGCAAATTCGACACCTTACGCCATTGTGCGAAGTCGCGACTTTCGTTCGATATCGGCGTCCGCTACCGACTCCGAGTTCGGCATCGACTGCTCTACCGGCGACGCGTCCTGCGCATCGCGGTTCTCCGAAGCACCGGATTCGCCCGCTGACCCACTCGTCTGCCAATGAACCCGATCGATCGAGGCCAGCCGGCGTTTCCACTGCACGTCGAAGCGATGCGCAAGAGTACCCCGGGACGCTCTGAGCTGGCTTATGAGGACTTGACGCCTGCGGCGCCTCAAACAATGCTCGCTGAGCGGACACCGAAGGGGCACGGGAATGGAAGTGAAAGCCTCACGCATCCCCGGCCAGCTAAGGATGTGGCCGCGGTGTGCTCGTTGAGACGGTCGATGCCACCGTGCTCGCTACTCGCACGAGAGCATCGCGCCGACGTTGACCGTAGCCGCACAACTCAATGGTCACCATGCGCCAGCCTGACGCGACCACTATCAGCCCTCTACTCAAGTGCCGTTTCACTGGCCGACACTGCGTCCGCCGGACTTCGGAAGATCTGAGCGCCATGCCCGAGCCGCTTCATCCCGACCGCCAGCGCCTCACGCATTCCGCCGCTTCCAGGCGACGAAGTTCGCATACCGGCCCGCAGGGCCCGACCTCGACCGACTGGGCACCCGGACCTCTGTGGCCGAAGTCCGCTGACGAGCCGTCAGTGTTACCGTCAAACGACCGGAAGCTCCACCGAACTGCGTCGGTGGAGCTTCCAGAATCGATGCAACGACCCTACAAGAGGGCCAGAATCGTGCTACTCCAGATCACCGAGAGTCCCCTGCGGTCCCTCCGCCACGATTGCGCGGAAAGCGTCGACCATGGCCGCCACTCCGCCCTTGGGCACGATCACGAGATCAGAACACTGGAAGAAAGCTCCACCGCCATACTCGCCGGTTTCCCTCCATCGATTCATCACCGTTTCGATCGCACCGAGAGTCATGAAACTTGCACTCCACCGGCTGCCGTCAGGGAGCCGCAACTCGGCATCAACGTCCTCTACCGTTTCCGCCTGGTCATCAGCACCGAGCATGAAGAGCGCAGTGAACTCAGGTTCCCTGACGACATGATAGATGTCGTCTTCTACGGGTTCGACGTGATCACTTTCCATAAATCTGCTTCAATCTCGCTATCACCTTGGGCTCGTTGCCTTTGTCCGCCTTGCCGACGATTTGTACGCCGCCGTCAATATTCCGGAAGAATAGCCGCCCACCGTTTCGGCCTCGCGCGTACGTCACATCTGTGCCAGTCAGCGCTTTACCCCCTCTCCCCGGATTCATGTTTCCGCGGGAAAGCTGCTCAAACAGGTGGTCCAAGTCTCTTTGTACATCCTGATTCTTCCCTGCCTGCTCCGCTGCTTTCGTCAGGAGCGAATCCTGGCCGATAGCAGATGACATCACAATGCATGCGCTGGAGTTATGCACCAGGACAGGCGTTTCATCTGCCAGCACATAGTACGTGTGGATGGTGTCGACGGTGAGGTTGTAGGTGCGTGCGTGGCGGTCGTAGGCGTGGTTGGCCTTGACTTGGGCGGTGGTNACATAGTACGTGTGGATGGTGTCGACGGTGAGGTTGTAGGTGCGTGCGTGGCGGTCGTAGGCGTGGTTGGCCTTGACTTGGGCGGTGGTGCCGTCGCTGGTGCGGAGTGTGGTGCCGGGGGTGAGTTCGCGGGCGGGGAGCCAGCGGTGTTTGTCCGGTACCCAGAAGGGGTGTTCGTGTGTGGCGGTGAGCTTTGCCGGACCGTTGGGGGTTGCGATCGTCAGCTCGTTGAAATGTCTGTCGCTGTCGGTGACGATCGTGCGGGTGACCTGGCGGGGCGCGGTTCGGCCGGTGAGTGGGTCGGTTGCGAAGACCTGGTCACCTGTCTTGATGTCTTCGATGTTGCGGGTGGTGCGGTTGCCCATGAGGACTTTGGTGCCGGCCAGGAAGCACTTGCAGTCGGCCCCGGGGAGGTGTCGTGACCTGCCTGCAGATTTTTCGAGCTCCTTTTCGACCTCCTTCCTACCCCACTTGCCGTAGACCCACTTTCCGCCCTTGGCGGCCCACTTTGCGCCTTTTCCGCCCGGGCCCGGGATGAGTTCCAAGCAGCTGAGAGACATTCCGTCGGCGTGGAAGCACTCCGACCCGCCCTTCAGTGGCGTGATCGAGGCAATCGCGCCGGGGATGCCCGTCCAGCACCTGGGGTCCCACGAGGGGCTGCACTTCTTCTTCTGACCGCTGGCCTGTTCCTCGACGTTTTTGTATTGGAGGAGTTTGTTGGCCAGCTCTGAGGAGGCGCCGGCGATCTTGTCCTGGGCTTCCCTCATGGCCTTTTCCGCGGCCTTCAGGTCGCGGACACGGACCTTGATCTTGGTGACGGCGTCCTTGGCCGCGGCGGCGTCCTGCCCGGCCTGTGCGGCGGACTGGCGGGCGTCCGCGGCGGCGGCGTAGGCCGTGTCGGCCGAGTCGTGAGCCCACCGGGCCGATACGTCTGCCCTTGCGGCGTAGATCTCCGCGGCTTCGGCGTCGGCTGCCGCCGCTTGTGCTGCTTGGCTGGCGGCTCGTGCGGATTTTGCGGCCTCGGCGGCCGAGGCTTCGGCGGCCTTGGCGTACTGGCGTGCCTGGCCCGCGAAGGTGTTGGCCTGGCCGGCGTATTCCTTGGCCTGCTTGGCGGCGGCGTCCGCTTCCGTGCTGGCCTTTGCGGCCGTGGCCGCGACGACTGCGGCGTGGGCCGCGTTCTCCTGGGCGAGGGCCGCGGTCTGTGCGGCGCCCGCGATGAGCTGCTGCACGGTGGCGACGTGGGTGGCCGTGAGGTGGTCCAGGCGGGCGGCGGAGTACTGGCCGGTCTCGATGAACTGGTGCAGCAGTTCCGGCGGACTCTCGAGAGCGGCCTTGGCGGCTGCCTTGACCTCGGGTCCGCCGGTGTGGATGAGCTGGGCCGCGCTGGTGCGTTCGTCGGCTTCGCGGGCGATGTGCTGGGTGCGGTTGAGGAATTCGCGGAGCTTGTCGGCGGAGCTGTCCAGCAGCGCGTCCTGGCCGGCCTTCTTCAGCTCCGGGCCCGCGGTGTGCACGATCTGCGCCACGCGCAGGCGGTAGTCACCCAGAGCGGCCTCGTGCTGACCGCTGCGCAGGAACTCGGCTATCTGCTTCGCGTCGCCCTTGAGTGCTTCCTTGGCCGCCTTGCGAACGGATTCCAGCCCGCTGTCCTCGGCGAGGTGCTGGACATCGGCGCGCTCGTCCTCCTGCCGCGCCTCCTGCCGCCCGGTCCGCAGGTACTCCACCACGTCCTCGTCGGAACCGGCGAGGGCGAGCTTGGCAGCGGCCTGGCTCCAGGGGCCCGAGGTCTTCAGCGAACGCAAGGCGACCTTGCGGCCCCTGGCCGCGGCGTCCTTGACGTCGACGCCGGGCTTGGCCGCTTCGACGGCGAGGCGGTCGGCCTCCTCGTCAAGCTCCTTGCGCTCCTTGTCGGCGCGCTCCACTTCGGCCTGGCGTCGCTCTCCCTCAATCCTGAGGATCCGGGCCTGCTCGACCCTGGCCGCGGTGCGGGACTTGAGCTCCTCGGCCTCGACCTTACGGGCGACCTCCTGCACCTTGCGCGCGGTCTTCACCGCGTCAAGCGCGGCGTTGGCCGCCTTCTTGGCCTCCGCCGCATGGAGGGCCGATTGTTTGGCGGCGGTGGATGCCTGCCCGGCGTGCTTGGCGGCTTCCTCCGCCGCTTTGCCGGCGTTGCGGGCGTGCGTGGCCGCCGAGTCCGCAGCCTTCGCCGCCTCGTCCGCTGCCGCTGCCGACTCACGGGCCAGCGCCTGCGACTGCTGGGCCGCACGGGCGGATTCGTCCGCGCGGTTTCGGGCGGTCGCCGCCCACTGCCGAGCCTGGGCCGCCTCTGCGTCGGCCGTTCCGGCAAGACCGCCGGCCCGGTCCGCCTCACCTGCCGCCACCTGCGCGTTGGCGCTGGCACTCGCGGCCGCGCCCGCGGCCTTCTCGGCGGCCTTCGAAGCAACACCCACCTGCTTGGCCGCGTCCCTGGCCAGGTCGGCCGCTTCCGCGGCCGCGTACGCGTTTTCGGCTGCCTTGCGCGCGTCGCCCGCCCGGCCCGCGTCCTTCGCCGCGTTGGCGGCGGCGTTACGCGCACGCGCCGCGGCCTCGGCGGCACCGGCAGCAGCAGCGGCAGCGTTCGCCGCAGCCGTTGACGCCATCCGCGCCGCATAGTTGGCCGCCTGCGCCGCACCAATGGCCTCCTGGGCAGCCGTGGCGGCGCCCTGCGCAGCGGTCGCGGCCTGCCGGGCCGAACGTGCCGCCCGGGCCGTATCCTTACCCGCAGCCTCGGTCTCCTCGGCGGCCTTCTTAGCCTGCTGCTTGGCCAGATCGGATGCCTTCACGGCCCGTTCGGAAGCCCGCTCCGCGGCCTCGGTCTGGCTCTTGGCCACCTGACCGGCTTCCTTCGCCCGCTGCGCGAGCTGGGCCACACTGGCCCGCTCCTGATCACGCATGGCGGCGACGTGCTGGCCCACGGCGAGGAACTCACGGACGTCCTCGGGCGATCCCTTCAGCGCGACCTGTGCGGCCTCCTTCGTAGCAGGGCCACCGGTTCCCAGGATCTGGACCAAGCGGAGCCGTTCATCGGCCTCACGCGCGATGAACTGCTTGTCCTCCAAGAACACGGCCATGTCATCGGCCGTCCCCAGAAGCGCCTTCTGACCAGCCTCCTTGAGCGAAGGACCACCCTCATTGACCGCCTGCGCGACCAGGATGCGCTGATCGGCCTCGAAGGGGGTCTGCCACCCCTCCGTGAGAAACTTCGTTACCTCCTCGTCCGATCCTTCGACCAGCACCTTCTGAGCGGCCTCACGCAACGTCGGCCCGCCCATGTTGTAAACCTGGGCCGTCGCGACGCGGTCATCCCCCAGCTGGGCGAGTTTCTTCTCGTGGTTGAGGAAGTGGCGCACATCCTCATCGGAACCGAGCAGCGCCGCCTCAGCCGCTGCCTTGACCCCCGGCCCTCCCGTCAACCACCGCTCGACCACGATGCCGCGGTCGGTATCCCACAGCGCGTCAGAGAGGTCGTAACCATTCGGATTCCCTTCCTCCGCACCCCTGGCCGGATTGGTGCCGAGCAACCCGGTAAGGAGTGCCAACGGTAACAAGGCCATGCACAGCAGGCGTATGACGAACGCCGGAGCGCCCCTCATCCCCTTCAAACAAGGTCTGTATCTCACGAAATACCTTCATGAATTAGTTGAGGTGGCTGACATCCAGTCAGCGGGCCTCGGAATCCTAGCCGGGGGACCACTCGGCACCGTATCTGGCGGTGAAATCAAGCCAACTTCCTACCAGAGGTGCGGCCGAAAGGCGCTTGGGTGACGAGAGTCGCCTCAAAGTCAAGTCGCTTTAGGTAAACGTTATATGCACGATTCCGATGGGGCGTCAGCAACAGCTACGGACGTCTAGTCGAGGGTGGTAGGTTCGACCGGCGCCGCTCCTGCGTTGGCGTTGCGGCCTCACTTGTTAGCCAACTCCACCGAAAGGAAAGCCTGGTGAAGCTTCTCCTGCGCGGAACGCTCGTTGCCGCTGTCGCCGGAGCCGCGTCCATCGCCCTGGCCGTGGGCTCTGCCATCAGCACGGCAGCCCCTTCGGCTCGCCCCTCTGGCGATCCGGCCCTGTCTTATGCGGTCGAGGGTTTCGAGTACCCCAATGCGGCGAAGATCCTCAAGGAACGTGGAATCGCGCTCCGCAAGGGTGACGGCCATATTCTGCTGTCCGACTGCGCCGTGACGCAGGACATCGTGGTCAACACCAACAACCTGGACAACGTCGACCGCGGAAAGTACTGCTTCAAGGTCAAGGGAACCGGGAAGTCCGGCCAACTCACGCTGGAAATACCGAAGGTCATTTCCATCACCGCCGGGAATTACCTCGTCCAGGCCAGCCTCACCACCGAGGGCCGCACCACCGAGGTCGGAGTGTCGAAGTACGACACCGCTGTGGTCGGCCAGGGCGCCAACCCAACCGGAAACCCCGCCGTTCTCGTCAAGCTCCGCGTCAAGGGCTGACACATCCGCCACCCCACACGTTCGACCGCTTGGCCTGGCCACCGCGGGACCCACCACATCACTATTTCGTTGAGGAAGAAAACAAAATGCCTGGTATACGTCCACGCGCCGCGTGGATGACCGGACTTGCCCTATCCGCTGTGGCGGCAGGCCTGCTGACCGCCGCTCCCACGCACGCGGTGGTCGGCGAGCCGGCCAAGGACGATACGTTCACGTTCACAGCCAAGCTCGACATCGGAGAAGAGCGCAGCTGCTCAGCCACGCTGGTGGGAGAACAGTGGCTGGTCACCGCCGCCAGCTGCTTCGCCGACGACCCCACGAAGAGTCTGAAGGTGCAGGCAGGCACCCCAAAGATGCGCACGATCGCTACCATCGGCCGCACCGACCTCACCCGTGGCGGCGGCAGCGTAGTGGAGGTCGTCGAACTCGTCCCGCGCACCGACCGCGACCTGGTCATGGCCCGACTGGCCACGCCGGTCGACGGCCTCAGCCCCATCGGCCTCAGTGCCAACACCGTACTGCCGGGTGAGGACCTGTGGGTCGCCGGTTACGGACGGACCCGCGACGAATGGGTCCCCGACCGGCTGCACCACGCGCGATTCACCGTGGACACGGTCAAGAGCACCTCGATCGACCTGACCGGCAAAACCCCCAACGCAGCCGTCTGCCAAGGAGACACCGGCGGCCCGGCCTTCCGGGAGATCGGCGGCCGCTACGAACTGGCAGGCATCAACAGCATGTCAGCGCAAGGCGGTTGCTTCGGCACCGAAGAAACCGTCACCAGCAGGGCCGCCGCGAACACCCGGGTCGATGACATCACCGGATGGATCCATTCCGTCGCCTACCGGGACGTTCTCAAGCAGGCCGACTGGAAAAACGTCGCTCACCTGGCCTCCGGCCGCTTCACCAACGCCTCCGGCGCGGCGGCCAAGCGCCGCATGGACCTGTTCGTGATCTGGAAGGACGGCTCGGCCAGCATCTTCCCCGGGACGGACAGCACCGACCCCAAGANCACGGTCAAGAGCACCTCGATCGACCTGACCGGCAAAACCCCCAACGCAGCCGTCTGCCAAGGGGACACCGGCGGCCCGGCCTTCCGGGAGATCGGCGGCCGCTACGAACTGGCAGGCATCAACAGCATGTCAGCGCAAGGCGGTTGCTTCGGCACCGACGAGACCGTGACCAGCAGGGCCGCCGCGAACACCCGGGTCGATGACATCACCGGATGGATCCATTCCGTCGCCTACCGGGACGTTCTCAAGCAGGCCGACTGGAAAAACGTCGCTCACCTGGCCTCCGGCCGCTTCACCAACGCCTCCGGCGCGGCGGCCAAGCGCCGCATGGACCTGTTCGTGATCTGGAAGGACGGCTCGGCCAGCATCTTCCCCGGGACGGACAGCACCGACCCCAAGACACCGTTCTCGGGCGAGCACAAAGTGGCCAAGGCCGGCAGCGACTGGAAATACGCCCGCGCCATCGCGGCAGGAAACTTCGCCGGCAGCGGCACCGACGGACTCTTCGTACGGTGGGCGGACGCCGAGGTGACCGAGTACGGACACCTCGACCTGAAGGGCGCCCACGACGAGAGAACGCTGAAGAAGAAGCTGAAACTGGATCCCAAGAACTTCTGGAACAACGCCCGGCTGATCACCGTCGGCAAGTACAGCGGCAACGGCCTGCGCGACGACGTCCTGGTCCTGTGGGAAGACGGCTCCACCTCGCTGTACACCGACATCCACAGCAAGGAGCTCAGCGGCTACAGCCAACTGTCCGCGGCGGCCAAATCCTGGGAGAACGCCATCCAGATCAGCGCAGGCGAGTTCACCGGCAAGGCGACCTCCGACCTCCTCATCCAGTGGAAGGACGGCGAGACCAGCGTCTTCCCGGGCGTCGACGCCAAGGGCTACCACGGCCGCACCAAGATCCGCGAAGCAGGCACCGCCTGGAAGAACGCCCACATCCTGACCACCGGCGCCTTCACCCACAATGACGACCGCGTCAACGACATCCTGATCAGCTGGAACAACGGCAACCTCGGCCTGTACCCCGACATCGACGCAAACGGAGACCACGGCGGCATCGAACTCCTCAAGTGACCTTGAGTAACTGAGTACCGCAGCATAGAGACGACAACCACCAGCATGGTGTGAACCGAAAGGGCCAGGAGCGGTCGGGCCCGCACTGCTCATACGAGCGGTGCGGGCTCGACCGCTGTGGACAGACGTCGCCTAACGGGGCCGAAGGGGCGCCGTTGCTCGGCTCGATGATGCCCATCCGAGTGCGTCACCGACGACCATACGCTCCGAGCCCCGGAGTTGCCCCTGCCTACGTTGGCGAAGCCGGAATCGCGGCCAGCCAAGCACGAGTCCCGAGTGCTGTGGTCTCACTCGCCCGGCGTATGCGCGGCACCGCCGTGTGTGCGGCGACGGAGCGACCGTCTCCCATCCGAAGTGGTAAGGCACCGAAGAAACGGTGCGGTAGCGGGTCAGGTCGATAGTCGGCCGTCCACCATCGACACGCAGCAGCTGCACGAGAGCCGTGGCGAAGAGACCAAGATCCGGACCATTCCCGGACCAGTCCCCTCCCAGAGCCGCACGAACCAACGGTCACCCCTGGTCCAGCGCGGTGCGGCTGCTGTACACCCAGCAGACGAAGAACATTCTTTGTTCCTACAGCCCGAAGAAGCTTGGGTTCTTCTAGAGCTCCAAGCCGGTTGCCTGGAGGCTTCATTGAGCTCCAGGCAACCCGACACCGGAGTCACCTTCCCTGTTCGACACGGCACCTTACGTCATTGTTCGAAGTCCAAGTGAATCCGCCCCGGACCAGGGGCTACCGGTTCAAGTCGGCGATGAACCGTCACCCAGTATCTGGGAAGAGGTGGTTGCATCTCGCACGGCACCGAGACCTCGTCAAGGCGCCATATCAGAAAGTTGCAGCTGCCCTTCACATCGGCCTCCGCTACCGAAACCGTGTACCGCCCTCATCTGCTGACGTTGCCGTCAACTACTGCCGGCAGACACGGCACAGGCCCCACCGGAAGGTTCTGATGGGGATATCACCCGATTCTTCGGCACAGCTCAGCCGCCGCACCCGCTCTCTGCTGCTGAGACCCATAGGGCCGCAACTCTCACGCCCGCCCCACGCCACTCCAGTTGACCCGTCCGCTCGCCACGGACCTGCGGTAACCCCTTGCGGAGGCCGGCCGAGCGGACTCCGTCATGCGCAGATCAATGAATGACCGCACCACACGAAGCAACGTCTCCCTCCTCCACTTCCGGCCCCTTGTACGCTGTTTCCATGCGGTCGATTTTATCGCGCCACACCATTTTCCAGGATTTGGGAGACGCCGAGAAATAACCATGCAGGCTAGGTGACTCCAGCCCCCCCCCCCTGTAACTGCCGGCAGTTGACTCCGTGAACGAAGAGGGAGCTTGGTGGCGCTGGGGCCGCTCACAGATTGGCTTTATTCGCGCTTCCTTACTCCCGCCCGCTTCGTCTATGTTTCAAGTGCTGGTGCTGTAGACACAAGGAGGGGATCATGCCCGGCGGACAAGTAGCACGCATCCGAAACAAGATTAATAGCACGCGTGTTGTCGATGTGGACAACGACGTCGTCCTGCTCGAATACTCGGGGACGGGCGGTGGTCAGCTTCTGGGGAATTCTGTCACTGATGTGGCGACCCATGTCTCGAAGCGGTACGCCGACGGCACCGAGACCGCCACGGCGCGTTTCGTGGTGACCTCCGAATCCGGGCGGGACCAGGTCGTCCTCCTTGGAAGTGCCGCAGGCGTCGTGGGAGCGGATGGTGCCGTGTCCTTCAAGGGCGTGCTGACGGCACGGGCCTCGGCGGGGGAATTCGCGGAGCTCAACGGCGTAGCCCTCTTGGCCGAGGCGACGATGGACGCCGACGGCATGGTGACGCACAGCTGGCGGAGGTTCTGACGCACGGTCCGGCGTCCGCCTTCCGGGCGATGCCCGCGCGACCACGGAAGGTGCTGCTTGCGCTGAGCTGCATTTCCTCGGCGCAGTGCCCGTATGCCAGTGGCTGCCTCGGCATCGATGAATCGTTGCCTGCTACGGGGGAGGAGGGACTGTGACTGTCTTTTCCACGGCCGGGGACCAGGTGGCAGAACCGGTTGCTGTGATCGGTGCAGGATGCCGCTTGCCGGGTGGCGTTGACTCCCTCGCCGCGTTGTGGCGTCTTTTGGAGGAAAAGCGGGAAACGGTCGGGCCGGTACCGGAAGACCGGTGGGACGCGCGGGCACTGGGCCGAGTGTTGCCGGAGCGAGTGGCAGCCTCGATGCGGTTCGGCAGCTGGCTGGACGGAGATATCGGTGCGTTCGATCCGCAGGCGTTCGGAATGTCGGGGCGGGAGGCGGATTGGCTGGACCCGCAGCACCGCCTGCTGCTGATGGTGTCCTGGGAAGCGCTGGAGAACGCCGGGATTCCGCTGGAAGCGCTGCGGGGGTCGCAGGCGGGTGTGTTCGCGGGTGTGTATGCGGTGGACAACATGCTGAGGGGGCACCGCCGCCCGCAGGACGCGGAGCCGTACTGGTTTTCCGGCGGTGTGCACGGGGTGGGAGTGGGCCGGCTGTCGTACCTGCTGGACCTGCGTGGCCCGAGCCTCGCGGTGGACACGGCCTGCTCATCGTCGCTGGTCGCTGTGCACCTGGCCTGCCAGGCCCTGAGAGCGGGCGAGTGCCCGGTCGCGGTGGCGGCCGGCGTCTCGGCCGCCTTGGGGCCGGAGGTCGGTGCCTCGTCGGCCCGCTGGGAGATGTACTCGCCCACAGGCCGCTCCAGGGCCTTCGACCAGGACGCCGACGGCTACCTGCGAGCCGAGGGCTGCGGAGTGGTGGTGCTCAGGCTGCTGGCCGACGCGGAGCGCGACGGTGACCGGGTGCTGGCAGTACTCCGGGGCTCGGCGGTCAACCAGGACGGCCACTCCGAGCAGTTGACCGTGCCGTCCTCGCGGGCGCAGGCGGCGGTGTTCGCGACCGCGCTGCGGCGTGCGGGGGTGGAAGCGTCGCGGGTGGGGATGGTGGAGGCCCACGGAACGGGTACGCCGGTGGGCGACCCGCGGGAGTTCGCCGCCCTCAAGCGGGTCTACGGCGCGGGGCCCGGACGGTGCGCGATCGGTTCGATCAAGACGAACATCGGTCATACCGAGCCCGCCTCGGGTGTCGTCGGGCTGCTGAAGGCCATCGCCTGCCTCCAACAGGGCCGGGTGCCGGCCAGCTTGCACTTCACCCGGTGGAGCCCGCGGATCGACGCCGACGGTTGCCGGTTGTTCGTACCGACCGAGACGGTGGACTGGCCCCTCCCCGGCCGTCCCCGCACCGCGGCGGTTTCCTCCTACGGTGTGGGCGGCACGAACACCCACGTGATCGTCGAAGAAGCACCGGCCGGGCGTCGCGTACCCACAACCGCTTCCACGGGCGGTCCGGCCGCGGCCGCAGGGGAGACCTTCCTTCTGAGCGCCGGTTCGCCGGCCGCGTTGCGGCAGACCGCCGTGCGTCTGGCCGGATGGGTCGAAGGCGACGGGGCCGGGGTGTCGCTGCCCGATGTTGCCTACACGCTGGCGGTACGGCGCTCGCACGGCCCCTACCGGGTCGGCGTAGTGGCCTCCGGCCGGGGAGAACTGGCCGCCCGGCTGCGGCGGTTCGCGGCCGGTGAGAGGACCGAGGGCGTCGCCGAGGGCCGGGCCGGCCCGCAGGTGGGCCCGGTGGTGTTCGTCTACTCGGGCCACGGCTCACAGTGGGCCCGGATGGGGCGGCGGCTGATCGACCGGGACGGGCCCTTCACCATGGCCCTGGACGCGATGGAGTCGCTGATCCGGGCGGAGAGCGGTTTCAGTGTGCGCGAGGCCCTGACCGCCCGGACGGTGGTGTCGGGTGTCGAGCGGGTGCAGCCGACGCTGTTCGCCCTCCAGGTCGCCCTGACGGCGATGTGGAGGGCGCGCGGAGTGGAGCCCGCGGCGGTCATCGGGCACTCGATGGGCGAAGTCGCCGCGGCCGTCGCCGCCGGAGCGCTGGACGTCGAGGACGGGGTGAAGGTCATCTGCCGCCGCTCACGGCTGCTCACCGGTGTCAGCGGCGGGGCGATGGCCATGGTCCACCTGCCGGCCGACCACGTCGCCCGCGTCCTGGAGTCCGGCGGGTACGACCGGGTGGAGGTCGCGGTCATCGCCTCCCCGGGCAGCACCGTCATCTCCGGCGACGCCGCCCAGATCGATGCCGCGCTGCACCGGTGGGAGGAAGACGGTTCCGTCGGGACGGCCCGGGTCGCGGTGGACGTCGCCTCCCACTCGGCCCAGATGGATCCCGTCCTCCCCAGGCTGCGCGAACGGCTCGCCGGCCTCCGGCCGCGGGATCCGGCCCGCGCCTTCTACAGCACCGTCACCCCGGACCCGCGCGCCCACGGGCCGCTCGACGGCGGCTACTGGGCGGACAACCAGCGCACGGTGGTGCGCTTCGCCTCCGCCATGGCAGCCGCGGCCGCCGACGGCCACCGGATCTTCGTCGAGGTGAACGCCCATCCGCTGCTGTCCGCGGCCATGACCGAGACCCTGGTGGCGAACGGCGTCCAGGACGCGGTCGTCGTTCCCACGCTGCGCCGGGACGGCGACGAAGCACTGGACTTCGCCACCCACCTGGCCGCCCTGCACTGTGCCGGCGTGCCTGTGCCATGGGAGCGCGCCTACGACCGGGGCAGGCCGGTAGACGTCCCGGGCACCGCATGGGACCTGCGGCATCACTGGATCGAACCCTCGGAACTGACCCAGGGCCGCCGGATCGCCGACGGCGGGACGGCGGAGCATCCGCTCCTGGGCACCCATATCGTCGATCCGGCCGACCCACGCCGTCACCTGTGGCACACCTTCCTCGACGCGGAGCTGAGGGACTGGCTCAGGGATCATCAAGCCTCCGGGGTGGCTGTGATGCCCGGCGCGGCCTGGTGCGAGATGGCGCTGGCCGCCGCCGCGCAGGCCCTTGGCACACCGATCGACGAGGTACAGGTACGCGACGTGTCCTTCGACGCCTTCCTCGCCCTCGACCGGACGGATCTCCGGCTGACCTCGTCCGCCACGCTCCAGGCCGGGGAGAACGGCACATGGCGGGTACAGGCGGACCTCGACGGTCTGTTCGAAAAGCACGCCGGGGCCAAGCTCGCTCGTGCGGGCAGCCTGCCGGCGCCCCTGCCGATACCGCTGGACGAACTGCGGCGCTGCTGCCCTGGGGAGGCGGACGTCACGTCCCTTCGTGACCGGTGGACCGCCAGCTGCGGCATCGGGTACGGTCCGGCCTTCCACACCGTCCAGTCTCTGCGCCTCTCCGCGGAGACCGGCCGTCGCGCCGCTCTGGCGCGCCTGGCCATCCCCGAACCGGCCCGTGCTCACACCGGTGCCCTCCATTGGCATCCGGCGCTGCTGGACGGCTGCTTGCAGACCCTCCTCGCGGTGTGGACGACCAACGTCGAGCTGCCCGAAGGGAACGCCTACCCGACGCGCATCGGCGAGCTGCGCGTGTACGGCGACACCGCCACCGGCACCTACTGCCACGCGTACGCCGACCATCTCGACGAGCACACGATCACCGGCAGTGTGCGACTTCTGGACGCCAACGGCATGCCGGTCGCCTACGCCGAGAACATCTGTTTCGTCCATACCCCCCACTCCGCACACGCCGACCGTCTCCGGCACTACCTCATCCAGCACCGCTGGGAAGCCCGGCCACCGATCGCCCCGCCCCGCCCGTCCCGCGGCAGGTGGCTGGTCCTCACCGAGACCGCGTCCCCGCACCCGTGGCACCGCGCGCTCCTGGCCACTCTCGGCCGGCCTCATGTCGCGGTGGAAACCCTGGTGTTGCCCCTGAACAGCCGGACGCTTGCCGGCCGGCGCCTCACCGCGGCTCTCCGGGGCGGCCCGGAACCCGTCACCGACGTCCTGCTGCTCTTGGAACCCGACACCGGCAGGCAGCCGGACACCAGGGCGGTGGAGCGGGCCGAGCAGCGCATCGCCCGGCTGATAGGTACCGTCCAGGCCCTGACCGCCGACAACGTCACAGCCCGTCTGCACCTCCTCAGCCACCACGGTCAGAGCGTTCCCGGCGAAGACCGCACGGTCGCCCTGAGCCACTCCGGGCTGCGCGGCGCCCTGCGCACCCTCACCTACGAACTTCCCCATCTGCGGCCCGCGTTGTGCGACACCGACCTCTCGACGGCCGCCGCCGACATCGCCGCCCAAATGCTGGCCGACGACCCGGAGGACGAGGTGGCCTGGCGCAAGGGACGGCGGTACGTCGCCCGCCTGGCCCCGGCACCCCTGACCGCCCGCGAGCGGCATACCGTCAGCCGCACCCTGGGCAAGGACCCGGTCCGGATCACCGACGACGGCTCGACCGTCACGTACACCGTCGCCGAACCCCCGGACGCACCACAGCGGCGCCAAGTGGTCCTCGCCGTCCACACCACCTGCCGACCCGAACCCCGGACCTCCGCGTCACCGGTCCACGCCTGCGCCGGCACCGTGACCACCTCACGTACCCGTGCTCTGACCGCCGGGCAGCACGTCGCCGCGCTGGTAAGGGGCCAAGCTCTGGCCAACCCCGTCACCGTCGACGCGGACTGGTGCGTACCTGTCCCTGACCACCTGGACGCCGCCGCGGTGGCGTGCTCGCTCCTGCCCTATCTGACCACCCACTACGCCCTGCACCACCTCGCCCGTGTCCGCCCCGGCGACCACGTCCTCATTGTCGGCATCCAGCGGCTCGGCAAGGCATTCCGGCACACGGCGTCGGCCGCCCGGGCCCGCGTGCACACAGCCGCCTCGGCCACCTCGGCCGGCCGGCGCAGCGGACGCTGGGCCATCGTGGTCGACACCACCGCGGAACCCGGCCCCGGCCTCGACCGGCTCCTCGCTCCCGCCGGACGCCTCATCACCACCGCGGCTCGCCCCATCCCCGCAAAGGATGTGACGGGGAATACGGGGACCTACACCGTGGACACCGCCACGCTGCTGACGACCGCCCCCGAGACGGTCGCGGACCTGCTGACCCGCATCGCCCACGGGCTGGCCGACGGCACGTTGCCCCCGCTCCCCGTCACCCGGCTGCCGCTGGCCGATCTCGGCCGCCGTCCGGCCACCGAACGACCAGTCGCCTACCAATGGCCCACCGGCACGGTCACCGCCTGCCTCCCGCCCGACCAAGTCCCCATCGTCCGCCCCGAGGGCGCCTATGTGATCAGCGGCGGGCTCGGCGGGCTCGGCATGGTCCTGTGCCGTTGGCTGGCCGGCAAGAGCGCGGGCACCATCGTCCTCAACAGCCGGTCCCGACCCGGCCCGCAGGCACGGGCAGCCATCGACGCAATGCGCCAGAGCGGTACGCGCATCGAAATCGTCTCCGCCGACCTCGCCGAAGCCGGCATCGCAGAGCACCTGCTGCGCACCGCCGAACACCACGGCCACGCCCTGCGCGGTGTCATCCACGCCGCAGCCGTCGTCGAGGACGCCACCATCGACCGCATCACCCCCGGCCTGCTGGAGCGCGTCTGGCGGCCCAAAGCCCGCGGTGCCTGGCTGCTGCACC
The DNA here is from genome assembly GCF_013055795.1 of Streptomyces sp. I05A-00742. GTDB lineage: Bacteria > Actinomycetota > Actinomycetes > Streptomycetales > Streptomycetaceae > Streptomyces. Next base: position 61,854 of record NZ_JABETO010000017.1, on the reverse strand, counting down.
AGGCCAGCACCGGCTACGACCTCGATTGGTGGGTGGCCTTCTCCTCCTTCGTCCCCCTCCTCGGCTCACCCGGTCAGACCGCCTACGCCGCCGCCTCCGCCTGGCTCGACGCCCTCGTCGCCCACCGCGCGGCCGTCGGACTGCCTGCCACCGGCATCAACTGGGGAGCATGGGCCGGCACCGGCATCGGCGCCCGCACCCTCGGCAACCAAGGCTTTGCCACCATTCCCCTCGACGACGCCCTGGCCGGCCTCGAACTGCTCCTCACCCACGCCCGCACCAACGCGGGTTTCGTCACCATCGACGTCGCCCGATGGCTGGAGCCCTACCCGGACGCCGCCACCGCGCCCTTCCTCTCCCCCTTGCTGCCCACCGCAACTTCTGCCCGCGCGGCCGGTGACAGCGATCAGGGAATGCCGCTGGAAACCCTGCGGCAGGCACCACCCGAACGGCGGGGCCGGCTGATGAGGGAACTCCTCACCGAGCAAGCCGCCGCGCTTCTGGACTGCCCATCCGACCGCATCGACGCCGACACCCCGCTGTCCGGTCTGGGCATCGACTCCCTCATCACCGTCCGGCTCCGCACCCGCCTCCAGCAGACCCTGGGCGTCCCCCTGCCCCGCACGATCCTGCAAGCTCGGACGACCATCACCACACTGGCCGCCTACCTCACCGACCACTTCCCACGCACCACAACCGGCTCCCTCGGCCTCCGATGCGTACCGGAAGCGCCTCCGCCCGTCGGCGCCGAGCCCACGCCGGCCGGCACACCAGTCCCCCAACAGCCGGACGAACCCGCGCGGCTCCACGCGCCGACACCGCCCTCGGCGGAAAGCGCCGGCTCCACAACGCCTCACGCCGTCCGAGCACATGGTGAGCCAGGGGCCAACCTGCCGACTCACACCAGCGCCTGGATCCTCGACCACCGCCCCATGAACCTGGCCGGCGGCGAGCACGTCCGTCTGGAGCAGCGCCCGCTACCGGCCCTCGGCAGCGGACAGGTGCTGATCGGAAACACCCATATGTCGGTGCACAGTTGCATGCTCGGCCAGATGCTGCCCACACCCGTCGCCCAGTACTGCGACATACGCGGTCCCCTCAACCCCAAGGCCGCCTGGGCCCCGTATGCCATCGGCGAGGCCATGACGGGGCCCGCCATCGGTGAAGTCCTCGCCTCCCGCGCCGACGGCATCGCCCCCGGCGACCTGGTCCGCCACCACCTGGGCTGGCGTACCCACGCCGTCGCCGACGCCACTGCCGTGCAGAAGCTCCCGGAAACCGGTCTGGACCCGACCGTCCACCTCGGCCCGCTCGGCCTCAACGGCCTTACCGCCTACGGTGCGCTCATGGACGGCGGTCACATCGCCGAGGGCGACATCGTCTTCGTCTCCGCCGCGGCCGGCGCGGTCGGCTGCATCGCCGGACAGGTAGCCCGTCTGAAGGGCGCCACCCGCGTCATCGGCAGCACCGGCAGCACCGACAAGGCGCGCATCCTCACCGACACCCTCGGCTTCGACACGGCCATCGACTACAAGCAGGGCAATATCGCCGACCAACTACGCGCCGCGGCCCCGGACGGCATCGACGTCTATTTCGACAACGTCGGCGGCGACCACCTCGCCGCCGCCCTCGACGCCCTGCGCCCCCGCGGACGCATCCTGCTGTGCGGTCTGCACTCCCAATACGCCCGAGAACACATCCGCTGGCCCGACAACCTTCCCCTGGTCATCGGCAAAGCGCTCCGCATCACCGGCGCAAAAGTCTTCGACTACGCCGACCGCTTCTCCGAGTTCCCCGCCACCATGACCGAGTGGCTCGCCACCGGGGCGCTGACCTGCCCTGTCACCGTCACCCGCCACATCGAGAACGCCTATCGAGCGCTACAGAGCCTGAGCACGGGAAAGAACACCGGCCAAGCCATCGTCGAGCTATGAGCGCGCGCGAAGGTCCGCAACGTACGTGTGGCCAACCCCAGCGTGACTGCGGCAGTCAGCCGGACCGAAGGCCGCCGCTGGTGCCCCCCGAAGGCACCGCGGTCATCAAGGACGACCCCGAAGCCGACACAGAACGACGCTACACCCAGCGTTACAAGCCCCCGCGCGTCAATCTTCACCGCCAATCCAATGGCTGCCGCGTGGAGAGGCCGTAACGAGACCGAACCGACAAGACTCCATACGCTGCCGGTCCTCACCGCCCTGGCACAGGCCGAGCACCTGCTGGCGTCCACGCTGCGGTGCAGCTGAGCCGGAACAGATCCTGGGCGCGCTCCAGGTCGCGCTCCGTGCGCACCTGGCCTTCCAGCTCGCCGGTCCCGTGGAGGCCCAGCTCCTTCACATCCCGGGTGAACCGCCTCACGATGTTCGCCGCTCTCCGGCGAACACACGAGAGGCGGGACGCATGGACCAAGACCCGGACCAGTCCCGGACCGTCCCACCCTTCTCCCTCGCCCAGTCAACTGTTTTCGCAGGTCAAAGGCTAGGGGCCCCGCGTACCACCAGCAGACGAAGAACTTGCTGGTGAGCTACTCGCCGAAGAAGCTGGGCTTCTTCCAGAGGCCCAAGGAAGGCGCCTGATGATCCGTCAGGCGCCTTCCACCCGTGCCCGCTCAGAGCAGGGCCTGGTTGCGGCGCAACTCCCATTTCCTCCCACCGCTGTCCCGCTTCTGACCAGCTCTTCCGGACCAGTCAGGTCGAATGGCTGTGGGAACACCATTCCCGTGGCCGTATACCCTGTCGGAGCGACTCCGCATCCCTCGAAGCGATCCGGCCGGGCGGTTTTCCGGAAGGAAAGGCGAGCGCAACAAACCGGAACTGCTTCCCCGTTCCCCTGCCTTGACAGTCAGGTATGGCCTGAATCGGCTGATGACTGCCGCATCAGCGGTGCGGCGAGGGGAAGTTCATGTCACCTGGGCGGAATTGTCGTGCGTCGATGCGCATGTCGGCTGGTGCGGTGAACCCCGACGCCCCGAGAAGACCGCGCCGTCGGCACGTCTTCACCCTGGTCCGCTTTCCCGTGTGCCTTGCCGGTGACCGGCGTCGCGCGACGTCGGGACCGGCGATGCGGGACAACCGTTATGAACGACGGAGCCGCCGCCGCACGTCATCTGACCACCTCTACGCCAAGCTCGGTGCCGTATCGCGTGTCGATGCCGTGCGCCGTGCGGACGCGCTCGGCCTTCTCGATATCTCATGACGCTCCGAACCGCCTTCTACAATGCCGGGCATGCCTCGCACCCCCCGCTCCCGGTCACTTCGGTGGGCCGATGTCGCCGCGTGGCGTCTGCGCCGCCACCACCTGCGCGATCCGCTCACCGCGCCGGAACCCTGGCAGGCGGTGAAGGACGTGTCGGTGGCGCTGTGCGGCCTGCACGCCCAGGTCATGTCCTCCGCCGAACAGGCCGTGGCCGCGCGCACACGGCTGCCGGACACCGAGGCCGCGGTGCGCGAAGCCCTCTGGGAGCGGCGGGCCCTGGTGAAGACGTGGGCGATGCGCGGCACACTGCACTTGTTGCCCGCCCATGAACTTCCCCTGTACGTGGCGGCTTTGCGCGACGACCGGCGTCAGATGGGGGACCGGCTCCTGGCACAGCAGGGCCTCACACCCGGTGACGTGGCGGTCGTCCTGGAGGCCCTGCCCGCCGCTCTGGGCGAGGACCGGCTCACCCGCGAGGCCCTGGCGGAACGGCTCACAGCCGTCACGCACGACAAGGCGATCGGTGACAAGGTGCGTTCCGGGTGGGGGGTGCTGCTCAAACCGGCCGCGCGCCGCGGACTGCTGTGCTTCGGCCCGAACGACGGCCGCAATGTGACCTTCTGCGCTCCCCGGTACTGGCTGGGCACCGATGACGAACAGGCCGAACGTTCCGCGCCCACCGACCCCGCCCAGGCCCTGGGAGCCGTGCTGCGGCGCTACCTTCACGCGTACGGTCCCGCCTCGCCGGACGACTTCGCGCGCTGGTGGGGCACCGGGACCCCGGAGGTGCGGGCCGCCCTGAGCGCGCTCGGCGATGCCGTCACGGCCACGGACATCGAAGGCCACCGGTCCTGGGCGCTCCGCGACGACGTCGCGGACATGGCGCTGACGCCGGCCGGCGACGGTCCGCTGGTACGGCTGCTGCCCGCCTTCGACCCCTACATCGTGGGGCTGTCCCGGCAGTTGGCGTCACTGCTGCCCCATCCTGCACTGCGCTCCAAGGTGTCGCGCACCGCCGGTTGGATCTCCCCCGTACTGATCCTCGACGGGATGATCGGCGGAGTGTGGAAGGCACAGCGACACGTCCGGCACACAGAGGTCGAGATCGAGGCCTTCGTGCCACTGAGCTCCGGTGTGCGCCGCCGGATCGCCGAGGAGGCCGAGGTGCTGCTCGCGCCCGGTGAAGGTCGCGGGATCACGGTCCGTTTCGCATAACCGGTCGCTAACCTCCCCCTGACGTCCCGGCCTGCTGTCGCGGCGGCCGAGCCGCACGGGCGACGGGCCTCGGGAGGACGGACCGGACCGGCTCAATCTCTCCTCCTGCCTCGTCCCGAGCCGAGGGTTCCTCGGACTGTTCCGGCCGTCGATGAGCGACGAACGGCTCGGCGAGGAGCCAGGACCCAGGCGACGGGCAGCACGGTTCGCCGACGGTCACGTGGTGCGTTGGGCGGTCGTCACAGCCCGAGGCCGGCCCGGTCCGCGGCGGGCAGCCAGACCGGGCCCGCGGCCGCGGCGAGATCCCGGGCGCGGCCGGGGCCCCCGGCGACGTCGAGCAGCCGCCCGAGGAGGGGGTGGGGCCGGTCGCGGCGCCACACCGCCGACCACGGGTAGACGGGGGTGGGGTCCACCAGCGGCACCGTACGGGTCCGGCCGCTCGTGGGCACACTCATGCCCGCGCCGAGGAGCGTCGCGGCCCCCGTCCGGGCGGCGACGGCGTCCACCAGGTAGTCGAGGCTCAACGCCGGGCCGCTGGGGTCGAGTTCGAGCGACCACGCGGCGGCGAAGTCGCGCAGGAACGCCGTCCACTCCCCGATGCCGCCCCCCATGGGCGTCCACAGCGGGACGCCGGCCAGGTCGGCGAGGGTGACCGAGGCCTCCCGCGCCAGCGGATGGCCGGCTCCCACCAGCAGGACCAGCGGTTCCAGCCGTACCGGCCGGCAGGCGAACTCGTCGTGCCAGGGGACGTCGAGGGCGTGCACGCGGCCGAAGGCCACGTCGATCTCCCCGCGGCGCAGGGCGGGCAGCGCGTTCGCCAGGCCGTGCCGCATGCTGACCTCCAGCGGCACATCCTCGTCGAGGTCGACCCACCGATGGACGAACTGTATGGGGGTGAGCCGCTCGTCGAGTACGTCGATGCGCAGCGGGCGGCAGGTCGCGGAGACCGTCGCGGCGGCGGCATCGGCGGCGTCCAGGGCGGCTTGGGCAGGGGCCAGGAAGCGGGCTCCCGCCTCGGTCAGTCCGACGCTCTGGCTGGAGCGGTCCAGCAGCCGCGCGCCGAGCAGCTCCTCCAGTCTGCGGATGCGTTTGGACAGGGCTTGCTGGCTCAGATGAAGGCGGGCCGCGGCCTTGCCGAAGTGCCGCTCATCCGCCGCCGTGATGAACGCCCGCACGTGTGCCATGTCCAAATCCACGCTCTCATCTTGGAAGACTTCCGATGGTTGTCAAACCCGGAGTGATCGTTGTTGGACGCCCCGTGCGCACCTGGCTTGACTCGGCACGACACCGCTCTGGACCGCTTGCTGGGAGAACAACATGTCCGCTGTGGAGAACAGGCCGGCGCACAAAGCCGACCCGGCCCCATCGGCCGGGGCAGCCGACGCCTTCCCACGCCGCTGGAAAGCGCTGGCGGTGCTCTCGCTGGTGCAGTTCGTCATCGTCATCGACAACACGGTGGTGAACGTCGCGCTTCCGTCGATCAGGGACGACCTGGGCACGTCACAGGCGGGCCTCGCCTGGGTGGTCAACGGCTATCTGCTGGCTGCCGGCGGTCTGCTCCTGCTGGGCGGACGCGTGGCCGACATGGTCGGCCGCAAACGGCTCTTCGTGATCGGCACGACGATTTTCGCCCTCGCTTCGCTGACCAGCGGACTGGCGTGGAACTCCGGCACCCTCATCGTCAGCCGTTTCGCCCAGGGGCTCGGCGAGGCACTGGCCTCTCCTGCCGCCCTGTCGCTGATCGTCCTGATGTTCACCGACAGCAAGGAACGCGCGAAGGCCCTGGGCATCTGGGGAGGCCTGGCCGGCATGGGAGCGACCGTGGGCGTCCTGCTGTCCGGGGTGCTGGTCGACCTGGCCGGCTGGCGCTGGGTGTTCCTGATCAATCTCCCCATCGCCGCCGTGGCACTGCTCCTCGCGGCACGCGACGTGCGCGACGCACCGGTGACGACGTCCCGGCAGCGGCTCGACGTCTGGGGCGGCCTGTTCATCACCGCCGGCCTCGTCGCCGTCGTCAACGGATTCCTCCAGGCGGCGGAGCACCCGTGGGGCAGCCCCCGCGTATGGGTGTCCCTGGCCGGGGGCCTCGTGCTGGTCCTGCTGTTCGCGGCCGTGGAATCCCGGGTGCAGGACCCGATGATGCCCCTGAGGTTCTTCACCGAACGCACCCGGATCACGGCCAACGTGGCCACGGTGTTCCTGACCAGCGCCATGGCGGCGATGTTCTTCATCGTCACCCTGTACGTGCAGCAGGTCCTCGGCTACTCGCCGCTCCAGTCGGGTCTCGCCTACCTGCCGTTCTGCGCCGCGTTCGTGCCCGGCATGATCCTCTCCACCCAACTGGTCACGAAGGCCGGCGCCAAGAACGCGATCATCGTCGGCTTCCTGGTCAGCGCGGCCGGCATGCTGCTGCTGGCCCGCATCGACGCCGACGGTTCGTTCTGGGGCCAACTGGTACCGGCGACGGTGGTGCTGTCGTTCGGCCTGGCGATCGGGCTTCCGGCCTTGCAGAACGCGGCACTGCACCGGCTGTCCGGCGCGGACGCCGGACTGGGCTCCGGTGTTCAGACAGCGGTCCAGCAACTGGGCAGCTCGCTGGGGCTCGCCGTGCTGACGACCCTCGCGGTCATGCACTCCCGCGACGTCGCCGGCTCCGGTCAGGTCACCGGACAGGCCATGGTCGACGGCTATCGGTTCGCCTTCGTCACAGCGGCCGTCGTTCTCGCGGCCGGTGCGGTCCTGGTGGCCGTGGTCATGCGGTCCGTCCGTCAGCCGCAGCGGACGGCGGACGAGCCGGTCTCCCCGGGCAGTCCGGCCCCGGCCGACAGCCGGTCCTGACCATCCCCTCGGCCGAGCGGCCATCCGGGCCCGCGCATCCCTCGTAGCGGCCACGGACGGCCGCTCCTGCCGACGCCGGCCGTCGGGTGAGTGCGCCTCCAGGGCCAGTGCCCCGGCCGGCCTGTCGGCCCGCTGTACGACGCCGCGGTGGGCCTCTTGGACGGGGCTGCCGGGGGCCAGGGGCGCCGGGGGAAGGCCGGTCAGCTCCCTCGACCAGTACCGGGCCTGGCCGAGCACCAGGCATCCACGCCGTCTTCGACGAGGCACCCGTCCCCGCCAGGCTCGGGACGTCTGCGCAGTACTCGGCCACGCTCCCCGAGGGGGTGGCGGAATGCCGCCCAGAGGCATGGGGAGCCGCTCAGCGGCCCCGCGCCAAGCGGATGTTCTGCGTCCAGGCGTTCGTCCCACCCCTCGGCGCGGTCTTGCAGGCGGTGGCATAGCAGCGCCAGACCCAGGTGCCATTCCGCCTGCGGCGGATCTCGATCTCCGCTCCGTTGCAGCGCCCGCAGCGGGGCGGAGCCGCGAAGGCTGCCGCGTGTTCGTGTTCCAGCAGCTTCCGGGCGAAGTAAGCGCCTCGCATCGTCAGCATGACCTCACGGGTCCAGCTCTGGGAGAGCACGTTGAGGCTGCCGAGCATGACCGTCCGTTCGTCGATGACCGCGATCTTCTGATGCATGACGTTCATCGGTACGACCACATGCGCAACGGTTCGCAGGTCGGTGATGAGTTTCTGGTTGGCCGGCTTCTTCTGGAGCTGGTCGGTGTCGTCTCGGATGAAGACACTGATCCGCACCCCGCGGTCGGCCGCCGTGCGTAGCTCAGGCAGCAGGGAACTGACCCGCTTCGCCACCCAGGGTGCCCAGAGCCACAGAGAATGTCGTGCGTGGCGGATCTCCTCAGTGAACGTGCGGTAGAAGTCGCGTTCATCGTCGATCTCCGTTACCTCAACGTGCCGACTCAGCACCTCGGCAAGCGCGGTGCCGAACTCGCCACGGAACGCGGGCGGCGCGGTCGGTGGGGTGATCAAGGTCTTGGCCTGGAGGACCCGTACGCCACGCCGGGTGCCAATGAGCGCCGCGAGATGCGCCAGGGCCGTTCCCGGTTTCGCGTTCTTGACGCGCTCGCCGCCGGCGATGACGTACAGAAGAGTCTTGACGCGGGTGACCGCCACATCGAAGAGGCGGACGCCGTCCCGGGGCCAGTTGCCGGCCGCCGGCTGAAGGTGGGCACAGGCCATCCACAGCTCGCGACTGCCCACTCCGCCCTCCACCGTGTCGAAGACGACGATGTCGAACTCCCGGCCCTGGAACTTGTGCGCGGTGCCGACCTCTGCCAGCACGCCCCCTCCCGTGCCCTCGACGTCTCGCAGGGCCTCCAGGGTGGCATCGGACTGGACGCGGTACGGCGTGACGATGCCCGTCTCCTCACCCAGCTCGCGGTGCAGTTCCACCAGTGCCGCGCGATCAGTGAACCCGCCGGCCACCAGCCACTGCGGCTTCCGGTCAAGTGCGCCCTGGCCAGCTCGTGCAGCCCGTCCGTATCGATCAGCACGATCTCGGGGTCATCGTCCGGGCGTGCCGCTTGTGTCTGGCTGCCTCCGCCAAGTACCCCGCCGTACGCGAGTTCGTTGGCCAACCGCATCACGGCGGGGCCGAACCGGTGCTGTTGGGTGAGGGTGACGCAGGCCGGGTGAGCCTGGGCATCGGACGGTTCCGCAATCCCGCAGTGCTGGAAGACATCCGGGAGCAGCCAGCGTCTGATATCCGTGCGACCGTTCCCCTTGAGCTCGGGCGGGATGACCGCGCCCAACTGCGTAAAGTCCCCGAGAAGAACCGCGGTCCGACCGGCCTTGCCCGTTGCAAGCAGAACTTCGGGCAAGGTGGCTGCGCCTGCCTCGTCCACAAGGACGACGTCGTACGGACCCTCGAAGACCGCCCGGTTCGTGCGGAACCGGGCCAGAGTCGTGGCGACCAGCTTGGCACCCTTGATGATCTCGCTCTGGGCGTCACGGGCAAGACGCTCGTACTCCTCCTGGGCTTTCTGATATTGCGCCTCCAGGTCAGGCTGCCGGGTCGCGTCAGCGGCTACGGCCGGGCGTAGTCGGCGGGCCAGGTCGAACCGGGCCGGCCAGCCCTGCTGCTCGGCCTGCTCCGCCAGGTCTTCGGCCTGCCGGGCCCGCTCCGCAGCCTCCTCCGCCCGGACCTTGTCCTCCTTACAGCTGTCGTAGTGGCGTCCAGCCTGCTGTTCTGCCGCCAACCGAGCTTCGACGTCGGCCGCCAGGCCGGCGGACTGTTCCCGAGTGAGCGCGATCGTGTCGACCAAGGCTGTGATCTGAGCGCTGAGGGCCGCGATATGGGTGGTCGCCGTGGCGCGGGCCTCAGTCGCCGACTGCTTGGCGGACGCGGCAGCATGCTCGGCGTCCGCCAGCTGCCGCTGGAGCTCGCCGGCCTTTTCGCGCAGGCGCCACTTCTTCACAGCGCTCTTGCCCTCTATTTCCTTCCCTCTCGACTCGGGCGAGAATGAGCCACAGAGCCCCCTCAGCAGCGAATCCGGAACGCCGCTGCCGCCTCACATCAGCTGGCCGGATGAGCTCAGCGCCCACCATCAACTTCACAGTCCGGCCCCACATCAAAATCCGGACCATTCACGGTCCAACATCCGCCTCTGCCTCTGAGGCATTGCCGGGCACCCAGGCCAGCACTCGTATCGCGGCTGTACTACCAGTAGGCGAAGAACTTGCTGGTGAGCTACTCGCCGAAAAAGCTCGGATTCTTCTGGAGGTCAAAAGACGACTCATGCAGATAAGCCGTCAAGTCGTGGGGTGTTCGCCGCCACACCGCGCCCGCAGAACCTTGGCCCAGCCGCCGGCTTCCGGGACCGGATCCTCCAGGTGCGGCACCGGGCAGGGAGCCGTCTCGATCAAGTGCACGAGCGTCCAGGCGATGAACATCGTTACAGCAGGCACTGACAACGGAGGTCAGGCAAGCCACCGCCGTACCCTTGCGGCGGTCCTCGGGACGCCCAACACAGCTACGGGGTGTCGGGAGCGCTGAGTTCGGCCTCTCGCTCATGGTCCGGCGCTCGACCGACCGCCCCCCGCACCTCCCTCTCCCCCGAGAGCGGCCAGGACCTGCGTCTGACGTCCGAGCGTGGCCAGGGACGAGGCCGGCCGTTCACCCTGGATCAGCCCTCAGGCCCCGCACGAGCGACCACCGGGTTCGCTCAACGGCGTGGGCGATCGTTGAGGCCACGAGATGCGCGGACTCGGCAAGCGACGCATGTTCGGCGAGGCACCCTCGCCTGCGTCCACCAAGACCGGACCACGGGCCCGACCGGCGTCGAGCTGAGCCAATCTCTGTCGCGACCCCGCCAGTTGTTGCTCCCGGCTCCACCCGTCGAGAGCCGGCCAGTAACCTGTACGACATGTCGCAGCAGGGTGAATATCCGTACGGTCCTTGAGAAGCACGATCAGTCTCCGGTGATCAGGTATCCCCCTACGGAAAGGGCTCACCGGTCAAACCGTCGACGGATATGGGAGCTCGTTCCCTACCTGTACCTGGTGGGCGCCTCTCCCGCTCAGCGAACAGGCGACACCCGCGCGAGGATAGAACACGCCTCTCCTGAATTGGCGTCAACTACCCCTGCTCCACTAGAATTTAAGCACGTACCAGCACAAGGAGGGGCGCCATCCATGGGCACCAAATTCATTGAGGTAGACGAATCCCACAAGGGTCAGCCCGATGTGGAAGAAGGAGTAAAGACGATCGAGGTCGGCGGGCAGACGATCACGACGCCGATTTACGTCCAGCGGATCGACTTCGACGACCTCGCCCCCGAGGTGACCGACAATCTGACCACGGTCAAGTTCGCCGTGACGGTGGCCGAGGAGATGGAGGACCTGACGGGGGAGGTGGACGAGGACGGTTCCCCGGTGACGGAGATCAAGGAAATCCAGGTGCCCAAGTGGCTTGAGGTCGACCTGGGGCCGGAATCCCTGAAGCAGTACGAGGAGGTCATGGCGCCCTTCTTCTCCGCTGCCCGCGAAACGGAGGCGCCGACCGTGCCCGCGCCGCGCAAGCGCCGGAAGAAGTGATGTGGTGCCCCTCTCCTGCTGACAGGAGAGGGGCTTCCGTGTGTCAGGCCTCGTTCGTGGTGAGCTCGGTCCGACGGGTCGTGGCGGGGGTCTCGTTCGCCTTGCGCTCAGGTGCGGTGAGGAGGGCGATGCCCACCACGACGGCGGCGAGAACGGCGGCGGCCGGGGCGATCCAGGGGGCGCCCCCGACGGACAGCACGGCACCGCCGACGCCCGCTCCGACGGCCGTACCGACGTAGTTCATGGACCCGTTGAGGCTCAGGGCGATGGGGGCCACGTCTCCGCCCGCGACGAACACCCGGGTCTGCTGGGGGATGAACAATGAGGACCCCATGAGGCCCAGGACGAACAGGGCCACCAGGGTGGGGACGAACCAGTGCTGGACCGCGGCCAGCAGGGCCGACCCGGCGATGACGACGACCATGCCGGCGGTGAGCACGGTCAGCGGGGAGAACCGGTCCGCGAACCTGCCGACCAGCCGGTTGCCGAGGAAGAAGCCGGCTCCGTAGACCAGCAGGGCCACCAGGATCGCGTTGTCGTCGTCCGGTGCGCTCACTCCGACGACGGCCGCGGAGTAGGAAGTGATGAGGAACAGCGGCGCGAGCACCAGGGCGCTCACCGCGAGCAGGACGAGGATGCGCGGGTTCACCAGTACCCCGAGCCTCTCCCGCATCGTCGTCGCGGGCAGTGTCATCGACGGCACTCCGACGCCCGCGAGCACGGCGGCCACCGCGGCCAGCACGACGATGGTCCACAGGGTGCCGCGCCAGCCCCAGAGCTGGCCGATCAGCAGCCCGAAGGGCACACCGAGGACCGCGGCGAGGCTCGACCCCGCGCCGATCACCGCGAAGGCCCGCGACCGTTTCCCGGGCGGCGCCAGCACCCCGGCCACGGCGAAGGCGTTGGCCTGGAACGCCGCCGCGCCCAGCGCCGCGACGACCCGGCCCACCAGCACGATCTCGTAGGTCGGCCCCGCGGCCTGCAGCACCATCCCGACGAGGAAGGCGATCATGCCCACGCCGATGACGACGCGTCGGTCCATCCGGCCCGTCACGGTGGCGATGACCGGCGACCCGACGGCGTACGCGACGGCGAAGGCGGTGGTGAGCTGACCCGCGGTGGTCGTGCTCACCGACAGGTCCGAGGAGATCTCGGGCAGCAGCCCCGGCAGCACGAATCCGTCGACCCCGAGCACGAACGTGCCCATGGCCAGGATGATCAGTCTCCAGGTCAGCGCTTTATTCGATGATTGTGGAATCGTCACACGACGGAGGCTAGACTATGATTCGATGACGGTCAAAGCATCAAAGGATCAGAGAGCCACAGAACCGAGAGGAGCCCGCGGTGCCCCGCACGCTGCCCGAACCGTCCGTCGACTCGTTCGATCTCACGGTCATCCTGAGCGCGCTCGCCGACCCGGGGAGGCGCACGCTGATGAGCGCGCTCTACCGGGCCGTCGAGCCGATCGACTGCGCGGTCCTGGTGGAGCAGGTGGACCTGGGCCTGAGCAACCCGACCATCTCCCACCACTACCGGGTGCTGCGCGAGGCGGGCCTGACGAGGACCTTCGTCGACGGCCGCAAGCGGGTGGTCCGGGTTCGCCGCGACGAGATGGAGGGCCGCTTCCCCGGCCTCCTGGAAGCGATCCTCGGCGCCCCCGACCGGGCCGGGACTCCCGCCGGGTGACGCCACGGATGCCGTGACACGGCTTTTGACACTCGCCCCTGGACGGAAGGACTCTCGCGGCGCGCCGTCCGCCCCTGACGGGCCGTCAGGCCGGTCCCGGCCGCCCATGCGCCGCGCGCGGCCCGGTGAAGTAGTCCGCGTCCTTGGGGCGGGCCGCGTCGCGGCCGGCGGGGCGAGGGGCCGGCTCCAGGTGGGGGATGTACTTGGAGCAGTGGATGTACGCCTCCTCGACGGTGAGGTGGACCCACAGCTCCGGACTCCGCCCGGGCGTGACGTCGGTGGGCAGGCCGGGGTGGGCGCCGCGCAGGTCCGCGTCGTGGCGGAGGTGGGCCACGCCGTTGACATGGAGGCCCACGTGGTGGTGGGTGAAGTCGACGAAGAGCATGCCCAGGTGGGGGTTCTCGACCATGTTGCCGGCGCTTGCCATGACACCGTTCCCGCGGAACTCGGGGTAGGCGAGGGTGCGTTCGTCGATCACGTGGACGAACCCCGGCGGCCCGGCCCGGAAGCTGGAGTCGCACTCCCCGCGCGAGTCGGCGGTGGCCAGGAAGACCATGGCCTGGCGGCCGATGAAGTCCCGCATCTCGGCGGTGAGATGAGGACGCACCTGCCGGTCGTAGAACCGGGCGGCGCGGTCGGCGGTGCCCAGGCGCTGCTGCAGCCGGTGTTCGCCTGCTGATCCGAAGGGCGGTGGGGGCGAGGTCACGAGGGGTTCTCCTGGCGGGATGGAACAACCGGTGCGACGGCTTCAGCGGGTGAACAGGACGGGGGTCTCGAACGGGTCGTGGTGGATGCGGTGGGACGGGGTGCCGTGGAGGGTGAGCGTGTCCCTGGCGGAGACGACCATCCGGGCCGGGCCGCTGAGGAAGACGTCGTGCTGGTACCACGGTCCGTACTCGGCCAGCACGTCCGGCAGGGATCCCCGGGCGCCGGGGACGTATTCGTCGGAGACCGCGCCCCTGACGGTCAGCCAGTGGTGCCGCTGCGCCATCCGCAGCATGTCGTCGACCCCGTACAACTCGGCTCCCGTTCGGGCGCCGAGGAACAGTTCCACGTGATGGCGTCCGCCTCGGCGGGCGACCTCCTCGACGAGCGCGCGGATCGGGGCGAGACCGGTGCCGCCGGCCACGAAGAGCAGTTCGCCGCTGCCGGCCGCGTCCAGGACCATGTCGCCCATCGGCGGCCCCAGCCGCACCACGTCACCCACCGCCGCCCGGTGCACCAGGGCGTCGCTGACCGAGCCGCCGGCCACCGCGCGCACGTGCAGGGTGAGGGTGCCGTCCGCGCGGGGCGCGTTGGCGACGGAGTAGTAGCGCCACCGCTTCGGCCACCACGGGGTCTCGACGCTCACGTACTGGCCCGCGGCGTACGCGTAGGCGAGATGCGGGCGCACCGTGATCTCGGCGATGCCGTGGCCTCGGGAGACACGGTGCACCACCGTGGCGGGCCAGACGGCGGGCCGTACCGCCTCGTCCTCCTCGGCCGCACTGATCATGACCTGGGTGATCACGCCGTACGCCTTCGTCCAGGCGGCGGCGATGTCCGGCGTCCACGCGGGGCCGGCGTACCGGGCCAGGGCGTCGAGCAGGCACTCGCCCACGGCCGGGAAGTGGTCGGCGAGGGTGCCGAACTTGCGGTGGTCGCGGCCGAGATGCCCGCAGAAGCGGACGAGGCTTTCGGGGTCGTCGACCAGGTCCACGATGCGCAGCAGCGCGCGCAGGAGGCGGTCGCGCTGGGCGTCCATCCCGTGCGGGAACATCGGGCGGACGCCGGGGTGGCGGGCGAACAGGATGGCGTAGAAGTAGACCGTCAGCTCCCCGGCGAAGGGCTCGACCACCGCCAGGGACTTCCTGATGAGTTCCGTCTCGTGGGCCGACAGGGGCGCCTCGACGGGCGCCGGTTCTTCGGTGTCCACGGATTCTTCGGTGTCCACGGTCCGGACGGATACCGGTTCCCGCGGGAACGAGGGTGCGGGTGTGCTGCTGGGGCGGCCGATCCGGAATCTCAAGGGGACAGCGCTCCCCCGGCCGCCACGCGGGCGACTTCGGTCACGGCACCGGTCACGGAATCGGTTACGGCATCCCGTCGTCGAGGTGCGCGGAAGGCGGGGCCTTTACCGATTTCCGGTCCGAGAGGAGCGGCATGGGAGTTGAACGGAGCCAACACGGGTCCTCGTCGGAGTCGGGAGTCAATGAAACGGATGGAGCGTTTCCGGATGACACATGATCCTCAACGAGGGCCACGGAGCGAGATAGGGACGTATCCACTAGAACTCGGGGCGGATTCTTGTGGAACCGCCCTGACCGAACCCGGCCGATGTGCCGACTTGGGGCACATATCGACCGGCAGATCCCCACCCGAAGCGGAGGCAGGCTTTTTCCAAACACACGGAAAAGGCGCCTGACATGGGCTTTCACCCGTCAGACGCCCCTTTGTCCCCTCCCGGTCCGGGAAAGGTACGGATCAGCGCGAGTCAGCGCCCTGGAGTTCGGCCTCGGCCTCTGCCTCCATACGGGCACGGAGCAGCTCGTCCCCATGACTGGCGACCCACTTGCACCACATTTCCCTGGGTTCTCGCAACGAGCGCCCGAGCTCGGTCAGTTCGTATTCGACGCGCGGCGGCATTCCGGCGTACGCGTACCGCTTGACCAGCCCGTCCCGCTCCATGGCCCGCAGCGATTCCGCGAGCACCTTGGGAGTGATCCCCTTCAAAGGGACCTGGAGCTCCGAGAATCGCCGTCGGCCGCCCTCCAGGCAGAGGAAGATTCTGCCCGCCCACTTGTTGTGGAACCTCATGGGCAGAGGAATGTCCCTGCACCCGGCGAACATATCGGGATCAAGCGGTTCGGTCACCCGGTCACCGTACCTCGGTATCGTTGCGGTAACCAGGGACCCCACCTCTAACGTCCGTGCCATGACCGGCGGCTGAGCCGGTCACGACCGTTCGAACGGAGGGATCGACGATGAGCAGGATTGTGGTCTTCGGCGCCGGGGGCAGGGCGGGGCGACGAGCAGTCACCGAGGCACTGTCCAGGGGGCACGAGGTCACGGCGGTGGTACGCGACCCCGCCAAGTACCGGGACCTGGCGGACAAGGGAGTGACGGTCGTCGAGGGCGATGTGCTGGACCCCGCCGCCACAGCCGAGCTGGCCGCCGGGCACGACGCCGTCGTACAGGCCTCCTACCAGCAGGACCTGCCCGTCGACGAGTTCTTCCCCCGGGCCGCCCGGGCGCTGCTCCAGGGACTGGGGCAGGCCGGAGTCCGCCGCCTGGTCGCGGTCGGCGTCGGCACCACCCTGGAGGCCGCGCCCGGTCTCCTGGTCCACGACACACCCGGCTTCCCCGAGGCCCACAGGACGTTCTCCCTCGGTCACCTGGCGGAGCTCGACGCTCTGCGCGCCGCGGACACCGAGGTGGACTGGGTCGTCGTCGCCCCGCCGCCGGTCTTCCTGGACGTCGAGGCCGAGCGCACCGGCCGGTACCGGACCGGCGGCGCCCGACTGCTGCCCCGGAGCGAGGAGCCCGCCGCCTTCTCCTACGCCGACCTCGCCGTCGCCCTGATCGACGAGATCGAATCTCCTCGGCACCACAGGGAGCTCGTGGCCGTCGGCTGACAGTGCCCGTCGGCTGACGCCTGGCCATCGGCTGCCGACGCCGGATCGCGGATGACCCTCGAAGCCGGGGGACGGCCGCCGGGAGGAGGGGGAACGAACCCACTCCTTCGGCGACTTGACGGGGCGGAACCGACCGCTCCCCCGGCTCCCGGGCTCGCCCGACCGGCGGGCGGCCGGACGCCGGGACACGCCGCGACACGCCGGGGCCCCGCCCCACCCCCCTCCGGAACCCTCCGAGGCCCCATATTCAGCCCCGATCCGGCGTGTCCCTCCCCCGCTCGGAGCAGCTCCGTCACCGAATGGAGCAATACGGCTACCCTCCGGATGCCGCCACCAGGGTGCCGGGTGAACCTCGGATCAAGGAGGTACACCCAATGAAGTCAATTCGTACCGCTCTCTGCGGCACTCTGACCGCTGTCGCCGTCTGTGCGGCACCCGCCGCCGCCTATGCCCTCGAAGCCCCCTCGGCTTCGACCGGTCAGGTCGTCAAGCACGGCGACCACGATCACGACCGCGGTCATGGTGACCGCGACCGTGACAACGGCCGGGACCACGACGGTCGGGACGACGACCACGGCCGTGACAACCACGACGGCCGGGACGACGACCACGGTCGCGACAACCACGACGGCCGCGACGACGACCACGGTCGCGACAACGACCACGGCCGTGACAACGACCACGGTCGCGACGACGACCACGGCCGTGACAACCACGACGGCCGCGACGACGACCACGGCCGTGACAACGACCACGGGCGGGACGACGACCACGGTCGCGACCACGACCACGGCCGTGACAACGACCACGGTCGTAAGCACCACGAGGGCCGTCACGACCACGACCGGAACGACCACCACGGCCGTCCGCACGGTCCGTCGCACGCCGGTGGCGGTGCCACCGCGACCGCGCCGGTGGCCGCCGCGGAGTCGTCGTCCGTGGACACCCCCGTGCTCATCCTCGCGGGTGCCACGGCGGGTATCGCCGGTGGGCTGATCTGGTCCCGTCGCCGTGCCAACACGGTCAAGCGGTGACAGGAAGCGGATCGGAATCATGTCAGAAAAGCGCACAGGTGGTTTCGGCCGCCTGCTGACAGGGGCGGCCTGGGTAGCACTTCTGCTGGCCCTGTGGCTATGGGGCCATGACATCGCCGAGGAGCCGATATCCACGGCTCCGGTGACCGGTGACGTCAAACCCTCCAGCCGCCCTCCCGCGCATGGCCTGCCCCCGGCGCACTCACCGCTGCCGGGGGCCGGCCCCCAGACCCTGACCATCAGGTCCATGGGTCTGCGGGCCCCCGTCGAGGGGCACGGCCTCGACCCCCAGGGCGGGGTCGAGGCCCCCCCGTACGACCGGCCCAACACCGTGGCCTGGTACAAGGACGGACCGGAACCCGGCACCGCCGGAGCCGCCGTGCTCGTCGGCCACGTGGACACCAAGACCTCGCGGGGCGTGTTCTACGAACTCAGCACCGCCAGGCCCGGCCTGAAGGTCAACGTCGTCCGGAAGGACGGCACCACGGCCGAGTTCACCGTCGAGGACGTCGCGGTGGTCCCCAGGGACAACTTCGACGCGAACAAGGCGTACGGCCCCCGGGACCCCAAGCGCGCCGAACTGCGCCTGGTCACCTGCGGCGGCGAGTACGACCGCGAGCGCCACGAGTACACCGCCAACGTGGTGGTGTCCGCGTACCTGACGGGCACGGGCCGCGCGCCCGCCGATCCGGTGAAGCCGTCGAAGCCCGCGCCCCCGAAGCAGCCGGCCGAGAAGGCCGAGACGGCCGAGACGTCGGGGAGCGGCGAGGAGTCGGACGAGTCCGACGACTCATGAGCCGCCGTGCCCGGGGCCGCGGAGCCTCGCCCGCAGCGCGAACATGTGCGGCACCCGGGGTTCCGCGTCCGGCAGCCGCCACCAGCCGCTCGGGTCCCGGACCATGGTGTCCAGCCGCGGCCAGGGCAACAGGTCGGTCTCGCGCAGCACTTCGACGTCCAGCCCGGCGCCGATGACGGCACCGACCGTCGCCCCGAGCCCGTGCCGCCACTCGTAACTGGTCACGGCCTCCCGGAGCGGCGGGCCGTCCGTGTACGTCCGGGGGTTGTCGCGGCGGACCGGACCCCGGCCCTCCAGGTAGTCGTGGCGGAGCAGCAGCTCCTCGGCCCCGGGGGCCGGAACCGGTCCCAGGGCGTTGAGCAGCGGATGGAACTCCACCAGGTAGAGGATCCCGCCCGGGCGCAGCAGCCGTCGGACCACGTCGGCCCAGGCCGTCAGGTCGGGGAGGTAGCACAGCGCCCCCTTCCCGGTGTAGACGACGTCGAACCGCCGCCCGCCGAGCGCCTCCACGGCCCGGTGGACGTCGGCCCGGACGAACTCGACGGCGCGTCCGCGCTCCGCCGCCAGCGTCCGGGCCCGTTCGACGGCGGCCGCGGAGAAGTCCAGGCCGACGGTGTGCGCGGCGCCCCGGTCGGCGAACGCGTGGGTCTCGGTGCCGAGGTGGCACTGGAGGTGCAGGACGTCGCGGCCTCCCAGCTCGCCGAGATCGTCCCATTCGAAGGGGGCGAACCAGTCCTCGGCGGTCCGGGAGCCGTCCAGTCCGTAGAACGCGCTCGCGGCGTGGACGGGCGTACGGGCGTCCCAGTTCCGCTCGTTGGCCCGCAGCATCTCCTCGGTACTGATGTCGTCTGACGTCATGGGGACTTCCTACCACCGTCGGGCGCCCCGATCAGCCCCCGCGCGGCGGTCGGGAAGGCCAGGGCGGCGGCCCGTCTCCAGCGGTTGCCGGGCAGTGCGGGGCGCAGGGCCGCGAGGGCGCCGCAGTACTTGGTGAAGACGGCGGGCCGCACCCCGTGGGCGTGCAGCACGCGGTCGGCGTCGGTGAGGTGGCCGGCGCTCTTGGTCTCGACGAGGACGAGGCCGTCGGAGCACCGGACCGTCGCGCCCGTGCGCAGGTCCGCGCAGACGAGGCCCGCGTCGCAGGTGATGCGTTCGCCGTCGGCGACCAGGGTGGCGCGCAGGTAGTCGGTGCTCAGCGAGGGCGTGAGGTCGTCCGGGGCGTCGATGCCGTAGGACGCGCGCAGGGTGGCGGCGAGGTGGGCGCGGTACGGCGGGTCGAGCGGGGTGTCGTGGCCGGTCAGGGGACGGCGGTGCTTGACGGTGTCGCCGCGCGCTCCCTTGAGCTTGATCTCGAACTGCCGCTCCCCGCTGTCCTGGTAGACCCGCTCGCGGATCTTGAAGCGCAGCCGCCTGCCCTGCCGGTGCTCGTGGAAGGAGCGCAGGCCGGGGGTGTCGTAGTAGACGGAGTGGTAGCGGAAGGCCCGCAGGCCGTCGATGGTGAGGACGCGGTACGGGCCGCCGGGGCGGTGCGGGGCGGTGAGCAGGGTGACGAGCTCGGCGAAGACGCGGGTGGGGACCAGGTAGCTGCGGTCGAAGCGGGTGAGCAGCCCGGAGCGTTCGTTGACCTCGGCCAGGGAGACGGGACGGGCGGTGCCTACGGTGCGTTCCAGGGGGTGCGGCGCCGGCGGGCCCGGGGGGACGGCGGCCGGGACGACGGTGCTCACACGGTCTCCCAGGCGTGCGCGCCGCGCACCGACTGCCGTGCGGCCGGGGCCGGTTCCGCGGCACCGGGCCGGAACTCGCGGTAGCGGACGTCGACGACCATGAGGTCCCGGACGAAGTCGATCTCGGTGACCGTCCAGTGCAGCGGTTCGCCGAGGCGCCGGGCGAGGTCGGCGCGGAGGGCGGCGGGGTCGGTGTGCACGGCGTCGAGCGTGACGACGCTGCGGCGGGAGCGGGCGAAGAGCCGCGGGTGGTCGGCGACGTAGACCACCAGCAGCAGGACGGCGCTCAGCACGGCGGCGTAGCCCAGGCCGAGGTGCGGCAGACCGCAGAGCAGGCCGAGAACGAGGGTGCTGAAGTAGTAGGCGACCTCTTCGTGCTGCACCGCGTCGGACCGGAGTCTGATGATGGACAGCACGCCGAAGAGGCCGAAGCCGAGCGCGGTCCCGCCCTTGGCACCCACCTCGGCGAGCGCCGCCACGACCGAGAACAGGGCGACGTTCAGGGCGAGATAGGCGGGGACCAGATCGCGCCGCCGGTGTCGCGGATGGTAGATCGCGAAGGTCAGCAGGCACACCGCGAACAGGTCGAGCCCCAGGTGGGCGGCGAGGTCACGCACGGATTCCACGGCTTCTTCCTCCCTCTGTGGCTGTGGCGGTCACAGAACACCAGGGAAACGATGGGTGAACGGACGGCTTCCTTCGCGTCCATTCGAGCGAACCGTGCGGATCCTTGACGGGAACACGGCGGACCTGTCCGGATCCGGCGGAATCCCGTCGTGTTCGGCGTACTTGCGGCGTCCTGAAGCGGTGTGCCGGAACCGGTGCGCCGGAGCCGACGTGCCGCAACCGGTGCGCCGGAACCCGTGTGCCGGACGGGACGCCCGTCCCCGGCGGCCCGTGGCCGTTCCGCGTCTGGCGCTCAGGGCCGCCGCGGGGGCAGGCTGGGCCATCCGGTACGACAGCCACCCGGAACGACATCGAGGAGGGCACCCGTGCGACGGACCCGCTCACACCGGCACGACCCCGGACGGCCCCGATGAGGAACGGCCCGCCCCGCGGGGCCACCACCGACGGCGTATCGCGCGCCGGTCCGTCCCGTGTCGCCCTCACCCCGGCGGCGGCCGACCTGGTCCGGCTGCTCGGGCGGAGGCACGGACCGCTGATGTTCCACCAGTCCGGCGGCTGCTGCGACGGCAGTTCGCCCATGTGCTACCCGCGCGGCGAGTTCCGCACCGGCGGCAGTGACGTGCTGCTCGCCGACCTGGCCGTCGAGGGGGTGGACGAGCCGGTCGGGTTCTGGATGTCGGCGGACCAGTTCGAGCGCTGGCGCCACACCCACCTCACGGTGGACGTGGTGCCGGGGCGCGGCAGCGGCTTCTCGCTGGAGGCGCCGGAGGGGGTGCGCTTCCTCATCCGGTCCCGGCTGCTGACGGACGCGGAGGCGCGGCTCCTGGGCCCGGACGCGGGGTGAGTCCCGCGCCGGGGCCCGGTGCGCCCGGCGTCAGGACGCCGCGTCCGCCAGCGAGAGGGTGTGCAGCCGCTCCGGCGGGCCGGGCCGGGCGTAGTACCAGCCCTGGGCCGTCTCACAGCCCAGTATCCGCAGGTGGTCCGCCTGCGTTCCGGTCTCGACGCCCTCGACCGTCACCGAGAGGTCCAGGGTGTGGGCGAGGGAGACGATGCCCTCGACGATCTTCAGATCGACCGGGTCGGCGGGTGTGCACTGCATACCGCGGGTGAAGGAGCGGTCGAGCTTGAGCGTGCTGACGGGCAGCCGGCGCAGGTAGGAGAGGTTGGAGTAGCCGGTGCCGAAGTCGTCGAGGGCGATGTCCACGCCCAGGTCGGCGAGTTGGCGCAGCGGGCGCAGCTGCTCCTCGTCGGCGCCGATGAGGGCGTTCTCGGTGACCTCCAGGCAGAGCGCGGAGGGGTCGAGGCCGGCGTTGTCGAGGACGGCGATGGTCTCGGCGACCAGCGCCGGGTAGCGCAGCTGGGACGGCGAGAGGTTGACGTTGACGCGCAGGGGCACCCGGCAGCGGCCGTCGTTGCGCCAGGCGCGGGCCTGGCGGGCCGCCTCCTCCAGCACCCAGCGGCCCAGCGGGACGATCAGCCCGGTGCTCTCGGCGAGCGGGATGAACTGGTCCGGGCCGAGCACCCCGTGGACCGGGTGCAGCCAGCGGACGAGCGCCTCGGCGCCGCGCACGGTGCCGTCGGCGAGGCGGACCAGCGGCTGGTACTCGATGAAGAACTCGCCGTTCTCCAGGGCGCCGGGCAGGCAGTTGGTGAGGTCGTGCCGGGCGATGGCGCGGGCGTCGGAGTCGGCGTCGGCCAGCTCGTAGCGGTTGCCGCCGGCGGCCTTGGCCCGGTACATGGTGATGTCGGCGCTGCGCAGCACCTCGGCGGCGTCCGCCTCGCCGGCGCGGCCGTCGACGATGCCGATGCTGGCGCGGACGGACAGGTCGCGGCCGTCGAGGTGGACGGGGTCGGCGAGGGCCGTGAGCATCCGGCGGGCGAGCGCGGTGACGTCGCTCTGGGCCGTGGGTCCGGTGGTGAGGGCGACGAACTCGTCGCCCCCCAGGCGGGCCACGAGCTCGTCGGGGCCCGTGGCGCAGCCGCGCAGCCGGTCGGCGACGGCGACGAGGAGCTGGTCGCCGACGGCGTGGCCGAGGCTGTCGTTGACGGCCTTGAAGCCGTCGATGTCGAGGTAGCAGAGGCCGAAGTGGCTGTCGGACGCCAGGGCGCCGCCGGGTTCCAGGGTGCGGTCGAGGCGTTCGAAGAAGAGGGTGCGGTTGGGCAGGCCGGTGAGGTCGTCGTGGGTGGCCTGGTGGCGCAACCGCTCGTGCAGCTCGCGGCGTTCGGTGATGTCCTCCATCAGCGCCAGCTGGTACTGGGGGCGGCCGGCGGCGTCGCGCAGCAGGGAGACCGTCAGATCGGTCCAGAGCACGCTGCCGTCGCCGCGGTAGTAGGGCTTCTGGACGCGGTAGTGGTCGCGGTCGCCGCGGACGAGCTCGGCGTACAGGCCCCAGACCTCGGGCGCGTCGTCGGGGTGGACGAGCTCCCCGACGTTGCGGCCGGCCACGGGGCGGTCGAGGCTGCCGAACATCCGGCTGAGGGCGTCGTTGACGTCGGTGATGTGCCCGTCGACATCGGCGATGCCGACGCCGATGGCGGCTCCCTCGAAGACGGCGCGGAACCGCTCCTCGCTGGTGTGCAGGGCCTGTTCGGTCTCGGCGCGGGCGGCGAGGGCGGCGCGGGAGATGGCTTCCTGCTCGGCGAGGGTGCGTTCGCGCAGCGCGTCGGCGAAGCCGGCGGCGAGGGCGTGCTGGAGGCGGGTGGAGCGGGCCCGGCACTCGTCGGTGGGGACGGCGCCGTCCGGTGGGCAGTAGAGCACGAGGTAGGCGTCGACGGCGCCGAGGATCAGGGGCAGCGTGCCGGGATCGGTGCAGTGGCCGCGGACCAGGGCCGCGCCGACCTCGGTGCCGGGGGCCGGGTCGAAGGGCTGGGCGTGCAGCGCGTCGCGGAGCCGGGCGGCCAGTGGCACCAGGTAGCGCTCGAACTCGGACCGGGTCAGCGGGGTGGACGCGGCCGGGTGGACCGCCCGGCTCCAGAGCGCGGCGAACCGCCGCAGCCGCTCGTCCTGCACCGCGCTGTCGTCGGTGGCGTACGGGAGGGGGTACGGGAACGGCTCGGCGGTGCCGTGCAGGGTGCGGCCGTTCGACGTGCCGGTCACGGCTTGCGCCCCACGCCGGCCACTCCGGCGAACCCCGCTGTGAAGACGGGATCGGCGTCGCGGTCCGTACCCTCCGGGCCCAGGTCCCCCGGGCCGTCGGCCGCCGGCTCCTGGGGCTCCGGGCGCCAGGTCGGCATCGGCACCAGCCCGGGCTCGACCAGGGCGAAGCCGTCGAAGAACCGCGCCACGTCGTGGCGGGAACGGCTGTACAGCGGTGAGCCGATGGTGCGGTAGACGCTCTCCACCTTCTCCCCCTCCTCGGGTTTCATCGGCCCGCCCTCGGTCGTGGCATGACTGAGGATCAGGAGGCTGCCGGGCGCGAGCGCGTCCCGCAGCCGGGCCACCGCGGCCCAGGGGTCGTCCCCGTCCGGGACGAAGTGCAGGACGGCGACGAGGAGGAGGGCGACGGGCCGCTCCAGGTCGAGCAGGCGGCTGACCTCGGGGCTGCCCAGAATGGCGTCCGGGGAGCGCAGGTCGGCCGGGAGCACCCCCGCCCGGTCGTTGCGCGCGAGGACGTTGCGGCTGTGCGCGACGGCGACCGGGTCATGGTCCACGTAGACGACCCGCGCCTCGGGGTCGGCGGCCTGCGCCACCTCGTGGACGCTGCCGAAGGTGGGGATGCCCGAGCCGATGTCGAGGAACTGGCGCACACCCCGGCCGGCCGCGTGGCGCACGGCGCGCCGCAGGAACGCGCGGTTGGCCTGCATGATCTTCGGCATGCCCGGGAACGCCTCGATGGCGCGCCGCCCGGCCTCCCGGTCGACCTCGAAGTTGTGCGAGCCGCCCAGGTAGTAGTCGTAGATGCGGGACACGCTCGGCACGGACAGGTCGATGCCCGAAGGGGCCCGGCAAGGACGCTCCATCACTCTGTCTCTCCAGCTCATCGCAGGGGTGTTGAGGGGTCTGAGCAGAGGCTACTGATCGTTCGTTCGAATGGTAGAAGCAAGCGGAAATGGACGGTCCGCATGCGTCCGCCGCTTCCCCTTCGACTCCAGCAGGTCTGCGGTTCATTGCGGTTCAAAACCACTCGTTCGCGTGAGATGCGTCTCTGTCTGCCGTATGAGTGCTCTCGCCTGCGCGCGGTGCGCCTTCCGGCGGCGCGCGTCCCTCCGTCCCCCGGCCCGTACGGATCGGGACCAGCTCTCGCATTATTGATCACATCATTGCCGACTACAGCAAATGATCATGGACCGCCGCTCCCTGCGCAAGGGGCGCGTCCCGGTTCGCGAGGGCGCGCGGACGTGCGGCAGGGACCGCCCCGGGCGTTGACCGCCGGGGGTGCGGCCCCTGTCGTACGTCTGGTGCGGACGGGAGGTTTGCCCCCGCCGCGGGCCGGGTGGCCGGGGCGCGGGCTACGGCCGCACGACGCCCGGCCGCGCCAGGGGCTCGGTGTGCGCGACGGCGTTCTTGGGGTGGTCCGGGTTGAGGAACCACCGGCGGGCCGAGACCAGCCACCACACGCCGGCGAAGCCGAGCACCGCGGCGACCGCGATCGGCGCGTAGTTGAAGGTCTCCAGGGTGACCGGGCTGACCTGCGGCAGCATAAACAGCACCGTGATCACCGCCACCCAGCCGACCGCCACCACGCCGATCGGCCGTGACCAGCGGCCCAGGTGCCACGGTCCCCGCTCGAAGCGCTCGCCGAGCCGCAGCCGCAGGAAGGTCGGGATGACGTAGGCGATGTACAGGCCGATGGTGGCGATGCTGGTGACGGCCGCGTAGGCGGTCTGGTTGATCAGGTACGGCAGACCGAGGACGAACGCTCCCCCGGCCGCGAGCCACACGGCGTTGGTCGGGGTGCGGGTCGACGGGTTGATGCGGTGCCAGACGCGGGAGAACGGCAGGGCGCCGTCGCGCGAGAAGGCGTAGATCATCCGGGAGTTGGCGGTGACGGACGCCATCCCGCAGAACAGCTGGGCGGCGATGATGACGAGCAGCAGGGCCTTGCCGCCGCTCGCGCCGAGCGCGTCCATGAGGATCTGTGCCGGGGGGACGCCGGTGGTGGAGTCGAGGGCGCCGCTGTAGCTCTGGATGGCGAAGGTCATGCCGACCAGCAGCACGAACCCGGCGATCCACGAGAGCCAGATGGAGCGGACGATGCCCCGGGGCCCGGCCGTCGAGGCGTCGTTGGTCTCCTCGGTCATATGGGCGGAGGCGTCGTAGCCGGTGAAGGTGTACTGCGCCATGAGCAGGGACAGCAGCCCCACGTAGAAGCCGGAGTTCCAGCCGGTGCCGTTGACGAACTCGCCGAAGACGGCCGAGGCCGACTGGTGGTGGTCGGGGACGAACGCCAGCGCGCCGACGATGACGAGCACGCCGACGACGTGCCACCAGACGCTGACGCTGTTGAGCACGGCGACGATCCGCACGCCGAAGGTGTTCAGCGCGGCGTGCAGCAGCAGGATGATCCCGAACAGGGTGATGGTGTGGCCCGGGGTGGCCGCGAAGTCGAACTGGAGGTCGAGGTAGGCGTTGAGGAACGAGGCGGCACCGAAGTCGACGCCCGCCGTCACCGCGATCTGGCCGAGGACGTTGAACCAGCCGGTGAACCACGCCCACGCCGCCCGGCTGCGCTCCGGGGCCATCCGGTGGGCCCAGAAGTAGAGTCCCGCGCTGGTCGGGTACGAGGAGCACACCTCGGCCATGGCCAGACCCACGATCAGGGTCATCAGGCCGACCCCGACCCACCCCCAAGTGATCATGGCAGGGCCGCCGGTCGTCATCCCGTAGCCGTACATGGTCATACAGCCGGACAGCACGGAGATGATGGTGAACGAGACGGCGAAATTGGCGAACCCACTCATGCTGCGGGCCAGGGTCTGGCGGTAGCCGAGCTGGGCGAGACGTTCTTCGTCGGAAACGCCGGAGGCGCCGGGGACGCCGGAGACGCCGGGAACTTCGAGTGGCACGGAAACCTCTTCCTCGGTTCGAAGGGCCGGAGGGGAGCGGTGGGGGAAACCGTGGTGCTGGGTCGGGGACGGGACGGATCTGGACGCCGGGAGGGTGGGGGAACCCGGGAATCGGCGGGGGACGGGCCGGAGTTCAGCCCGGGCGGGGCGGCCGGCCGGCGGCGGCCCGGGCCGCCCAGGTGCGGTACCGCAGGAACAGCTCACGCGGATCCCCGCAGTACGACCAGGGCGCATCGCAGGCGTACGGGCCGATCGCGGTGAACACCTCGTGCGCCTCGGCGTGCCGGCCGGCGAAGCCGAGGGCGTGCGCGAGGTAGTTGGCGTCGTCCGCGAACTGGGCGTGCGGGCGCGGGGAGCGGTGTCGCCACCACCCCTCCAGGACCCGGTCGATATGGGGACAGTCGTTCCAGGGGTGGATCGTCAGGCCGTACGCCCCGTCGGTGTCCTCCCTGCGCTGCCGGTAGGACTCGGCGAGGGCCACCAGCGGGAGCACCGCCAGGGGCAGGCCGGCGGGGGCGGTCTGGGCCCGTTCCAGAGCCCAGTGGAACATCTCGCCGCCGGAGCCGTGGTTCCGGTCGAAGAGGAAGGTGAGGACCTCGTGGTGGGCCTCGCGGTTGTACGGGTCGCGGGCGGTCGCCTCGGTCCACACCTGCCGCAGCAGATCGCGGTCGGGGGCGTGGACGCGCACCAGGGCGAGCAGGACCACCCAAGGCGAGGGGTCCGCGGGAGCAGCCTCAGCGGTGGCCAGGCAGGTCTCCCACGCCTCTTCCATCAGCCCCCGGCCCGCCTCCCGGCCGGCGATCACCGACCGCAGCGCCCGGATGTGCGCCAGGGTGGCCAGGGCGTCGGCGGCGCCGGGTTCGGCCCGGGCCCAGGTCTCGGCGAAGCGGAGGTTCACCCCGGCGCGGGCGAGCACCTGGAGCCGGAAGATCCGCCGGTCCCAGTCGTGGCCGGTGGCGGCGAGCAGGTCGCGGGGGCCTTCCCAGCGGCCCATCGCCGCGTCGTCCATGGCGGCGCGCAGGGGACGGTCGTCGCGTGCGGGATGCCCGTCGAGCTCCGCCGCCGCGGGGTCGGCCGGCCCCGCCCGCTTCGCGGACCGGCCGAATATCCGACGCTGCATCCCGTGCGCCCCCTGCCGTGCGATCGTCTGCCGAACGGTTCACGTGCGGTGTCACAACGCCCGCGAGCAACCATTGGCATTGCCATGACAATCGCGCACGGGCAGGTGGAGGTGCACACCGGAACCGGATCGAGGGGCCGCCGGGCACGGCACAGGGAAGGAACCCCTGCCCGCGGCGCACCTGTGGGCGCACACACGACGGAACCACCGCGACCGGAGGCGATCGGCCCTGGCCTCGGTGCGGCCACAGCTTATACACACAACCGTGCGACTGTGTCACTGTTGTGGATAACAACTGGACCAACCTCTGTCACATCACCCCCACTTGCCGCAGCGCCTTGCGTTGCTGCGCCGACGGCTTCAGCGGGAAGTAGAGGTAACACACGCCGCCGGAGCCGCTCTTGACCCGCCCTTGTGCGTCGTGCCGCTTGGTCCGCAGCCAGATGTTCTCGAACTGGCGGCGCTTGTACACCCGTTGCACGGCGGCGTTCGACGGAGCCGCCGGATCGTGGGCGACCACGTCCCCGCTCCGGGTGAAGCCGGCCACGCACATCAGGTGCCCCGCGGTGCCGTAGCCCGCCCCGTCCAGCTCGGAGGAGAGGAAGGACTGGGAGGTGATGACGGGGATGCCCGCCCGGATCAGCCGCTCGGCGTCGTTCAGCGTCCGCAGGCGGGTGACCACGGACTCCAGGTCGCGGTAGGTCGCCGCGTAGGCCGCGTTGAACGGCCAGTTGCCGCAGCCCTTGTACGCGTGGTCGTAGGTGAAGCGGGCGGCGTGGCAGACCTGCGGATCGGCGTAGGAGGGGTCCACCCAGGCGAGGTCGGCGGCGCTCGGCTTACGGCCCCAGTACTCCACAGCCATCTGCGAGGAGGTCGGACTGCACCACGCCTCGCCGCCGTTGTCGTACTCCGGGTACTGCCCCTTGTGGATCTCCTGCGAGTAGCGGGGCACCGCCAGCCGGTGGCCCGCGCCCTCCCCCGGCTTCGAGGCGGGCACCGTGAAGCGGTCGGGGATGTCGGACCCCATCGCCCCGAGCCGCCAGACGGTGGGGGTGCGTCCGCCGCCCGGCCGCCGGAAGAGGGTCAGGCGCAGGGTGTACGAGACGAACCGCGCCCCGCTCGCCGGTTCGACGGCGAGGGTGTCGGTGGAGACGGCGCTCCGGCCGTCCTTCTGTCCGTCGACGGAGGTGCGCCGGATGTCGCCGGCCGCGTCGCCGGAGGTCCAGCGGCCCATGACGTACCAGGGGGTGTGCGTGCGGTCGGTGTAGGCGGCGCGCACCTCGGCCTGGATCCAGGTGCCGGGCGGGGTGTGCGCGTTCCAGGAGACGATGATCTCGGTGGCCGGGGCGGACAGGGTGTGGACCGGGGAGACCCAGGTGGCGTACTCCCAGCGGGCCGTGGTCCCGGTGTGCGGGTCGGTGTACTCGCGGGTGCCCGCCGGCCGGTCGACGACCAGCCCCGGCCGGTGTCCGCCGAGGGCGGCGGTGCCGTCGGCGGTGCCGCCGCGCCAGTCGGCGAGCGAGGTCCAGGAGTGGTGGTCGACCGTCCCGGAGGAGCGGCGGGCACCGCCCTCCGGCACGGCCGCCAGGGCGGTGCCCGCCCGCGCGAGCGAGGCGGCGGCCGTGACGGCGAGGGCCGCGGTGAGCACGGTGCGGCGGGCTGGGGGGAGGGGACGGGGAGCGGGTCTGCTGGACATGGGCTTCTCCCGTTCGGCAGCGCGGTCCGGACCGACCACTATCCCCGCGCGCGGGGCCGGGGGCCAGTGACGCGACGTACGGCGCGTCAGGGCCGCCGGGCCGGTGCGGCGGCGGGCGGGACAGGTGCGCGCCGTGCCGCGGAGGTGCCGGGCCGCCTAGGCTGGCCGCGTGCACGACCTCTTCCGCCCCGGCGCGGACGCCCTCCCCGCCCTCGCCCGCCGGCTTCCCGCGCTGCCGCCGTCCCTCGGGCCCGTCCGGCTGGTCGCCGTCGACGGCCACGCGGGTTCGGGGAAGACCACGTTCACCGAGCGGCTGGCCGCGACCCTGGGCGGCGGCACACCGGTGCTGCACCTGGACGACCTCGCGACGCACGAAGAGTTGTTCGCCTGGACGGAGCGCCTCCGCGAGGGGATCCTCGCTCCGCTCGCCCGCGGGGAGTCCGCCCGCTACCGGGCCTACGACTGGACGGCCCGCCGCTTCGCCGGCGCCGAGCGCGTCCTGCCTCCCGCGCCGGTGGTCCTCCTGGAGGGGGTGGGCGCGGGGCGCCGCGCCCTGCGCCCCCATCTCGCGTGCCTCCTGTGGATGGAGTTGAACCGCAGTGACTCCTGGGACAGGGGTCAACTCCGCGACGGTACGGACCAGGCCGAATTCTGGGCCGGCTGGATGCGGGCCGAGCGCGCGCATTTCACTGCGGACCCCACGCGCCCCTATGCCGAACTCCTGGTACGCCAGAGCACTGTGGGGTACGAGTTGCTGCCGGGACCTCACGAAACCGGCTGAACCCCGCCCTTCCCTACGCTGTGTAGTCATAACGCCCCGGGGGTGGGGGGCTACGTGTGTCCGATACCCGCGGACCGCCTCAACTCGGCTTGACCCCGGGGCCTTACAGGACTTACGTTCTCAAGAAGCGGCCCTTCGTGGTCGCCCGAAGAACGCGAAGCCCCCGGTTGTTCCCCCGTGACCGGGGGCTTCGTACTGCCCGCAACCAACGGTTATGCACCTTTCGTCCCACTGCACCGGCCAGCACCTATCACCCACGGTAACCGGCTCACGGAGTGCGCCGACGGCACCCGGCGCCGCCCCCGGCGGGCGCGACGGTCGGTACGGCACCCTACGGCCGACGCCGACCGCGCGGGTACGATGCGAAGCGGCGCGCCGCCGTCGGCGGGCGCCGGCAACACTGGTCAACTCCCGCCCACAGAACAATGGTTCGAACGATGCGACCGGGCATCCGCCCGGCGGCACAGCACGGGGGCAGGGTTTGTGGGGGATGCGATGGACTTCGGCACACAGGGCCCGCCCGCCCCGGCAGATCTCGCCTGGCTGCGCGGTGTGGACGCCTGCACGATGGGCGCCTACGCCCAGGCGGAGGAGGAGTTCCGGACGGCGGTGCGCATCGATCCGGGGATGGCCGACGCCTGGCTGGGGCTGCACGCCCTGCGCGCCGACACCTCCACCGCGCTGCTGCGCATGTACCGGCACCGCGAGCGGTTCGGCCAGCAGCGCGCCCGTCACCGACGCCCCCTCAACTCCTGGTACTGGCTGGGCTGGTGGGTACAGCCGGTGCTGGAGACCGGCCGTGACCTGCTGCTCGCCCACGCCTCCCACTGGCTCGACGGCCGCCATGTGCCCGAACTGGACCGGGCGCTCGCCGAGTGTCCGCCGATCGACACCGACCCACAGGTGCGCTTCCTGCACGCCTGCCGCGCCTACCTGGTCAAGGACTGGGAACAACTCGTCCGGCACACCGAACCCTTACTCGGCGACCCCCTGCTGGGCATCGAGGCCGGGCTGTTCGGCGGCATGGCACGGGTGCGCCTGGAGATGTACGGGCAGGCGGAGCCGCTGCTCGCCACCGCGCTGATGCGCTGCCGCAGCGAGCAGCCGCAGCGCAAGGAGCTCCGCTACTGGCTGGCCCGCGCCCACGAGGGCACCGGCCGCAGCGCCGCCGCGCTGCCCCTCTACCGCGCCGTGCACCGGGTGGACCCCACCTTCATGGACACCTCCGCCCGGCTGACCGCCATCTCCGCCGGCGACGGGCTCGACGAGCACCCGGACCTGACCCCGCCCCTCCCCCTGGGCGGTCCCGGCCAGGAGCCGCCGGACGCCACCGCCGGGGACCCGGAGGCACTGGCCGGCGACGTCCTCACCGGCACGGTCCCGGCCCCCGCGGGCCCGCCTCCCTCGCCCGCCGGCGGAGCCCGCGCGAAGGCCCGCGTCCCCGCCCAGCCCTCCGCACCGCCCGTACCCGGCCCCTCCGACCCCGCCCTGCTCGCCGAGGCGCTCGCCGAACTGGAGCGCATGGTGGGCCTGGACCCGGTCAAACGGCAGGTCCGGGCGCTCTCCGCACAACTGCACATGGCCCGGCTCCGCGCCGGCCAGGGCCTCCCCGTCCAGCCCCCCAAACGCCACTTCGTCTTCTCCGGCCCCTCCGGCACCGGCAAGACCACCGTGGCCCGTATCCTCGGCCGCGTCTTCTACGCCCTCGGCCTGCTCGGCGGCGACCACCTGGTCGAGGCCCAGCGGGCCGATCTGGTCGGCGAGTTCCTCGGCCAGACCGCCGTCAAGGCCAACGAACTGATCGACTCCGCCCTCGGCGGGGTCCTCTTCGTCGACGAGGCCTACAGCCTCTCCAACTCCGGCTACAGCAAGGGCGACGCCTACGGCGACGAGGCCCTCCAAGTGCTCCTCAAGCGCGCCGAGGACAACCGCGACCGCCTCGTCGTCATCCTCGCCGGCTACCCCGAGGGCATGGACCGCCTCCTCGCCGCCAACCCCGGCCTCGGCTCCCGCTTCACCACCCGCGTCGACTTCCCCAGCTACCGGCCCCCCGAGCTCACCGCCATCGGCGAGGTCCTCGCCGGCGAGAACGGCGACTCCTGGGACGACGAGGCCCTCGACGAACTCCGCTCCATCAGCACCCACGTCGTCTCCCAGGGCTGGATCGACGAACTGGGGAACGGGCGCTTCCTCCGCACCCTGTACGAGAAGAGCTGCGCGTACCGGGATCTTCGGCTGTCCGGGTACGCGGGGGTGCCCTCGCGGGATGATCTGGCGACGTTGCGGTTGCCGGATCTGATGCAGGCGTATGGGGAAGTGTTGTCCGGCCGAGGGCCGGAGAGGTAGGCAGCCGAGCGCGCCTGCGGCGCGCGTCCTCAAACGCCGGACGGGCTGTTCAGCCCGTCCGGCGTTTGAGGACAACCGCGCGCAGCGCGGTTTCAAGGGGGTCGCGGGGCCCTCCCCGCAGAAACGGTGAAATGGGGGTGCCCCCTCTGGGGGAGGGACCGGGGCACCCCTACCCCGAAACAACCTCCCGCTCCAGCGGGACCCGCGCCGCAGCCACCGTCACCGGCCCACTGACCCGATGCGCAGGATCCCGCACCTCCCCCACCAACATCTCCAGCACATCCTCCAACGCCACCAACCCCAACACCTTCCCCGACGCATCAGCAACAGCCGCCACATGCGAAGCAGCCCGCCGCATCACCGTCAGCGCATCGTCGAGCGGCAGCTCGGCCCGCAGCGTCTCCACCCGCCGCCAGACATGCTGCGGCACGGGCCGCTCCCGGTCCTCCAGATCCAGCACATCCTTGACGTGGACGTACCCCATGAAGGCCCCACCGGGCGCACACACCGGAAAGCGGGAATACCCGGTCCGCACGGTGAGCTCCTCGACCTCCCGCGGAGTGACGGAGGGCGCCACGGTGACCAGCGCGGCCGGGTCGAGGAGGACATCCGTGACGGGACGGCTGCCCAGCTCCAGGGCGTCCTCAAGACGCTCCTGCTCGGCCGGCGCGAGCAGCCCCGCCTGCCGGGAGTCCTCGACGAGATGGGTCAGCTGCTCACTGGTGAACACCGCCTCGACCTCGTCCTTGGGCTCGACCCGGAACAGCCGCAGCACCCCGTGCGCGCAGGCGCCGAGCATCCGGGTCACCGGCCGGCACAGCCGGGCGAAGGCGACCAGGCCGGGGCCCAGCCAGAGGGCCGCCCGGTCGGGGGCGGACATCGCGAGGTTCTTGGGCACCATCTCGCCGATGACGAGATGGAGGAAGACCACCAGGGCCAGCGCGATGACGTACCCCAGCGGATGGATCAGCCCCTCGGGCAGCCCCACCGCGTGGAACACCGGCTCCAGCAACTGCGCCACGGTCGGCTCGGCGACCGCGCCGAGCGTCAGGGAGCAGACGGTGATGCCGAACTGGGCCGCCGCCATCATCTGCGGCAGGTTCTCCAGTCCGGTCAGGACGGTACGGGCCTGCTTGGACCCCTCGGCGGCGCGCGGTTCGATCTGGCTGCGGCGCACCGAGACCAGGGCGAACTCGGCCCCCACGAAGAAGCCGTTGGCCAGGACCAGCACGAGGGCGAAGACGAGTTGCAGCACGCTCATCGCACATCCCCCTTCACCGTCGCGGCGCGGACGAAACGGACCCGCTCGGCGCGGTGGTGCGCGACACGGCGCACGGAGAGCCGCCACCCGCCGGGGAGTTCGGCGGTGTCGCCGGGTACGGGGATGCGTCCGAGCAGGTCGGCGACGAGCCCGGCGACGGTCTCGTAAGGACCCTCGGGCGCGTCGAGCCCGACGCGGTGCAGGGCGTCGACGCGGCAGCTGCCGTCCGCGTCCCACGCCGGACGTCCGTCCTCGCAGGCGACGGCGGCCAGGTCGGGGCGGCCGGCGTCCACGTGGTCGTGCTCGTCGCGGACCTCGCCGACGAGTTCCTCGACGATGTCCTCCAGGGTGACCACCCCGGCCGTGCCGCCGTACTCGTCGACGACGACGGCTATCGGCTGCTCATTGCGCAGCTGCTCCAGCAGCGGCTGCACCGGCAGGCTCTGCGGGACGAGCAGGGGGGCGACGGCGATCCGGGTGACCGGGGTGCGCAGACGCTCCTCGCCGGGGACGGCCAGGGCGTCCTTGAGGTGGACCATGCCGACGACCTCGTCCAGCCGCTCGCGGTAGACGGGGAAGCGCGACAGGCCGGTGGCCCGGGTGAGGTTGAGGACGTCCTCGGCAGTGGCGCCCGCCTGGAGTGCGCTGACCTTGACCCGGGGTGTCATCACATGCTGGGCGGTCAGCTCCCCCAGGGAGAGGGTCCGTACGAAGAGGTCGGCGGTGTCCTGTTCCAGGGCGCCGGCCCGGGCCGAGTGCCGGGCGAGCGAGACGAGCTCGCCCGGGGTGCGGGCGGAGGCCAGCTCCTCGGCGGGCTCCACTCCCAGGGCCCGGACCAGCCGGTTGGCGACCGTGTTCAGCAGGGTGATGACGGGCCGGAAGAAGTGGGAGAAGGCGCTCTGCGGACGGGCCACGAAGCGCGCGACCTGGAGCGGCCGGGAGACCGCCCAGTTCTTGGGGACCAGTTCGCCGATGACCATCTGCACGGCGGAGGCCACGAGCATGCCGGTCACCACGGCCACGCCGGGCGCGGCGCCCGCGGGCAGCCCGGCCGCGCCGAAGACCCCGGTGAGCAGCCGTCCGAGGGCGGGCTCGGCGAGCATGCCGACCACCAAGGAGGTGATGGTGATGCCCAGTTGGGTGCCGGAGAGCTGGAAGGAGAGTTCGCGCAGGGCCTCGACGACGGTCCGGGCGCGGTGGTCGCCGCTCGCCGCGGCCCGCTCGGCCTCGGGCCTCCCGACGGTCACCAGGCCGAATTCGGCGGCGACGAAGAAGCCGTTCGCGAGGATCAGGAGCAGGGCCGCCGCCAGGAGCAGCAGCGAAACGGTGATACTCATGGCGCCGCCTCACGATGGGGGGCGGCGCAGGTACTACAGGACGGTCCGTCCATCCCGGAGGGGATCACTCCTCGGTTCGCAGGTGTCCCGCGGGCCCGTGCTGAGCGGCCGTGTGTGCGGGACGGGGCAGGTGGGTGCCCGTGGCACCAGAGTAATCAAGGAATCCCGGACGGGGGCGGCCCACCGCCCTCAGGTCGTGGAGCGTCCGGTGCCGCGTTCGGCGACAAGCGCGCTGAGGGCGCGGGCCTGGGCGATGGCCTGCTCCCGGGCCATGCCGGTCTGGATTCCCATGGCGGGCAGGGAGGTTCCGTCCGCGAGGTCGAGGTGGACCCAGGAGTCGCCGGGGCGGAGGTTGACCCGGACGATCTCGGCCCAGGCCAGCCGGCGGACAGTCGTGAGGTTCACCACGGTGACGCCCTCGGGCGCGGCGACCACCTTGGGGCGGCTGAGCAGGGCGAGGACGCCCAGGCCCAGCAGCCCGGTGCCGATGAAGGTGGCCCGGTCGCCCCCGGAGAACGAGTCCAGCAGGAACGACATCATGGTGAGCGCGGCGAGCAGGGCGAACCCGATGCCCAGCAGCACCACCCTGGTCAGGGTGGGGCGGTAGACGGCCGGAAGGGTGATCCCGGAGGTTTCGGGCGCTGCTGAGCTGGTCACGTCGGTGCGTTCCTTCGGGGGCGGTGCGCGGGTTCGCCGGGGTCAGAGCCGGCAGGCGTGGATGCCGGTGGTGAGGATGGCGCGCGCGCCGAGGTCGTACAGCTCGTCCATGATCCGCTGGGCGTCCTTGGCGGGGACCATCGAGCGGACGGCGACCCAGCCCTCGTGGTGCAGGGGCGAGACGGTCGGCGACTCCAGGCCGGGGGTGAGCGCGACGGCGCGCTCGACGTGCTCGACCCGGATGTCGTAGTCCATCATCACGTAGCGCCGGGCGACGAGGACGCCCTGCATCCGGCGGAGGAACTGCTGGACCTTGGGGTCGTCGGCCGGTGCGCCGGCGCGGCGGATGACGACGGCCTCGGACTCCAGGATCGGCTCGCCGATGATCTCCAGGCCGGCGTTCCGCAGTGTGGTGCCGGTCTCGACGACGTCGGCGATGACCTGGGCCACGCCGAGCTGGATGGCGGTCTCGACGGCGCCGTCCAGGTGGACGACGTCGGCGTCCACCCCGTGGTCGGCGAGGTGCTTGGTGACCAGGCCGGCGAAGGAGGTGGCGATGGTCATGCCGCCGAACTCGGAGACGTCCTCGGCGGTGCCCGGCCGGGTGGCGTAGCGGAACGTCGAGCCGGCGAAGCCGAGCTGCATGATCTCCTCGGCCCGGGAGCCGGAGTCCAGCAGCAGGTCGCGGCCGGTGATGCCGATGTCGAGCTTGCCGGAGCCGACGTAGACGGCGATGTCCCGGGGGCGGAGGAAGAAGAACTCGACCTCGTTGGCGGCGTCGACGAGGACGAGTTCCCTGCGGTCCTTGCGCTGCCGGTAACCGGCCTCATGGAGCATCTCCGACGCAGGCTCGGAGAGAGAACCCTTGTTGGGGACGGCGATGCGCAGCATGAGGGCGGTTCCTTCGTGCAAGAGGGGTGGGGGTATCGGATACAGGGGGGATCAGAGGTGGGCGTAGACGTCGTCGAGCGAGATGCCGCGGGCGACCATCATCACCTGGAGGTGGTAGAGGAGCTGGGAGATCTCCTCGGCGGTCGCGTCGGCGCCCTCGTACTCGGCGGCCATCCACACCTCGGCCGCCTCTTCGACGACCTTCTTGCCGATGGCATGGACACCCTTGCCCACCAGTTCCGCGGTGCGGGAGGTGGCGGGGTCGCCTGCGGCCTTCTGCTGGAGCTCGGCGAAGAGCTCCTCGAACGTCTTCCTGTCCATGGTGGTCCTACCCTACGGGGTCCGCTCCCCCGCTCAGTGCCAGGGCTCGGACACCGAGCGCAGGATCACCGCCGTGGCGACGGCCGCGGTGACCGCCTCGTGGCCCTTGTCCTCGGCCGAGCCCTCCAGTCCGGCCCGGTCCAGGGCCTGTTCCTCGTCGTCACAGGTGAGGACGCCGAAACCGACGGGGACGCCGGTGTCGGTGGACACCTGGGTGAGGCCCTGGGTGACGCCCTGGCACACGTAGTCGAAGTGCGGCGTGCCGCCGCGGATGACGACGCCGAGGGCGACGATCGCGTCGTAGCCGCGGCCGGCGAGCACCTTGGCGGCGACCGGCAGTTCCCAGCTGCCGGGGACGCGCAGCAGCGTCGGCTCGTCGATGCCGAGGTCGTGCAGGGCGCGCAGGGCGCCGTCGACCAGGCCGTCCATGACCTTCTCGTGCCACTGGGCGGCGATGACGGCCACGCGCAGGTCACGACAGTTCTTCACACTCAGCTGGGGGGCGCCCTTGCCGCTCACGTCACTCCTCGATGGATCGCTGTTCCGGTGGTGCTACTGGTTGTCGCAGGGGGAGACCTGGTTGTCGTCCAGCCAGGGCAGGTCGTGCCCCATCCGGTCCCGCTTGGTGCGCAGGTACCGCAGATTGTGCTCGCCCGCCGCCACGGGCATCGGCTCCCGGCCGGTGATCTTCAGGCCGTGCCGCTCCAGGGCGATGGTCTTGTCGGGGTTGTTGGTCATCAGCCGGACCGAGCGCACGCCGAGGTCGGTGAGCATCTGCGCGCCGGCGGCGTAGTCGCGGGCGTCGGCGGGGAGGCCGAGTTCGAGGTTGGCGTCCAGCGTGTCGTGGCCGGCCTCCTGGAGCTCGTAGGCCCGCAGTTTGGACAGCAGTCCGATGCCGCGGCCCTCGTGGCCGCGGAGGTAGACGACGACGCCGCGGCCCTCGGTGGCCACCCGTTCCAGGGACGCCTCCAGCTGGGGGCCGCAGTCGCAGCGCAGGGAGCCGAAGACATCGCCGGTCAGGCACTCGGAGTGCACCCGGACCAGGACCTCCTCGCCGTCGCCGAGGTCGCCGGCGACGAGGGCGACATGCTCGACGCCGTCGCGGACGGAGCGGTAGCCGTACGCCCGGAACTCGCCGAAGGCGGTGGGCAGCCGGGTGGTGGCCTCCCGCTTGACGGTGGGTTCGGCGGAGCGCAGGTAGCTGATCAGGTCCTCGATGGAGATGATCGACAGGCCGTGCTTCCGGGCGAACGGGATCAGTTCGGGCAGCCGCAGCATCCGGCCGTCCTCCCCCGCGATCTCCACGATCGCGGCGGCCGGGCGGAGTCCGGCCAGCCGGGCGAGGTCGCAGCCGGCCTCGGTGTGGCCCGGGCGGGCGAGGACGCCGCCGGGCCGGGCGCGCAGCGGGAAGACGTGTCCTGGCCGGACGAAGTCGCCGGGCACGCTGTCGGCGGAGGCCAGCAGCCGGATGGTGGTGGCCCGGTCGGCGGCCGAGATGCCGGTGCCGACGCCGTGCTCGGCGGACGCGTCGACGCTGACGGTGAAGGCGGTGCGCATGGTCTCGGTGTTCTTCTCGACCATCTGCGGCAGGTCGAGGCGGTCGATGTCCTCGGCCTCCATCGGCATGCAGATCAGGCCGCGGCACTCGCTCATCATGAAGGCGACGGTCTCGGTGGTGGCCAGTTCGGCGGCGACGACGAGGTCGCCCTCGTTCTCCCGGCTCTCGTCGTCCACCACCACGACGGGCCGGCCGGCCGCGATGTCGGCGATGGCGCGCTCGACCGGGTCGAGGGCGGGGGCCCCGGTCGCGGGCCGGCTGTGCGGGGCGGTCATGTGGTCACTCCGTTATGTGTCGGTGGGTGGGGACGGCGGTGGGTCACGCGGCCCGGGAGAGGGCGGGTTCCCGCGCCGGTGCCGGGCGGGCGGCGGCACGGGAGCTCAGCCACCAGTCCCGCATGCCCCACAGCGCGAGGCCGAGGTAGAGGACGTAGACGGCGCCGGCGAAGGCCAGTCCGCTGGAGAAGGCGAGCGGGACGCCGACGACGTCCACCAGCAGCCAGGCGAACCAGAATTCGACGAGCCCGCGGGCCTGGGCGACCATCGCCGCGAGGGTGCCGACGAAGATGTAGGCGTCCGGCCAGGGGTTCCAGGACAGCTCCGGCACAGCGGTGAAGAGCCCGCCGACCGCGAGGGTGCCCACGGCCGTGCCGCCGAGCAGGACGGCCCGTTCGCGCCAGGTGGCGAAGCGGACGGTCAGGGTGCCGCTCTCGTCCCGCCGGCCCCGGTGCCACTGCCGCCAGCCCCACAGGGCGACGCCGATGACGAGGAGCTGCTTGCCTACGCCGCCGCCGAGGTGCGCGGAGGCGTAGGCGGTGACGAGGATGAGGCCGGCGACGAACTGGGCGGGCCAGGTCCATATGGAGCGCCGCCAGCCGAGCGCGAGGGCGATGATCCCCGAGATGTTGCCGACCATGTCGGACCAGATGACGTGCTGGCCGAAGGCGGTGAACGCCTCGTCGCCCAGCCAGGAGACGGCGCTCATGCCCGCTCCCCCGACCCCGCACGGTCCCCGAGGAGCCGTTCCGTGACCGCGACATGACCGAGCAGCCGCTCGGTGTATTTGGCGAGCACATCGACCTCCAGGTTGACCGGGTCGCCCACCTTCTTGATGCCGAGGGTGGTCAGTTGGAGCGTGGTGGGGATGAGGCTGACGGTGAACCAGTCGTCACCGGCCTCCACCACGGTCAGGCTGACGCCGTCCACGGTGATGGAGCCCTTGTCCACGACGTACCGGGCGAGGCCCGCGGGGAGGGAGACGCGTACGGTCTCCCAGTGTTCGCCGGGGATCCGCTCGGTGATGGTGCCGGTGCCGTCCACATGGCCCTGGACCAGGTGGCCGCCGAGCCGCCCGCCGAGCTGCATCGGCCGTTCGAGGTTGACGCGGGAGCCGGCGTCGAGGGCGCCCAGGCTGGAGCGGTCGAGGGTCTCGGCCATGACGTCGGCGGTGAACTCGCCGTCGGCGGTGGTGACGACGGTCAGGCAGACGCCGTTGACCGCGATCGAGTCGCCGTGCCCGGCGTCCTCGGTGACGAGGGGGCCGCGCAGCCGGAACCGGGCCGAGTCGCCGCGGCGTTCCACGGCGACGACCTCGCCCAGTTCTTCGACGATTCCGGTGAACACTTGTCAGTTCTCCTCTGGAGCGGTGGCGAGGGGAGCGGCGGTGACGCGCAGATCGGGGCCGAGGCGGGCGACGTCGGTCACGTCCAGGCGCAGGGCCCGGTCGATGGTGCCGATGCCGGCGTCCCCGAGGGCGGCGGGCCCGGCGCCGAGCAGCGCCGGGGCGAGGTAGGCGACGACGCGGTCCACGGCGCCGGCGGCCAGGAAGGCACCGGCGAGCCGGGGGCCGCCCTCCAGCAGGACGGAGCGCACGCCCCGGCCGTACAGCTCGGCGAGCAGCGCGTCGACGTCGAGGCCGGTGCCGGCGGACGGCAGCCGGGCGACGTCCACCCCGGGCAGGTGCCCGGTGTCGGCGTCCTTGCCGACGGCGATCAGGGTCGGTGCCGCGTCGTCCAGGACCCGGGCGTCCGGGCGGACGGTGGCGTGGGTGTCGACGACGACGCGCAGCGGCTGGGTGACGGCGCGGTCCTCCGGGAGGCCGCGGACGGCGAGGTGCGGGTCGTCGGCGCGCAGGGTGCCGGAGCCGACGACGACGGCGTCGGCCTCGGCGCGCAGCCGGTGCACGTCGGCGCGGGACTCGGGCGAGGTGATCCAGCGGCTGGTGCCGTCGGCGGCGGCGCTGCGGCCGTCGAGGGTCGCGGCGTACTTCCACCGCACGAAGGGGCGGCCGCGCAGGACCGCGGTGAGCCAGGCGGTGTTGCCGGCCGCGGCCTCGTCGGCCAGGAGGCCGCCCTCGGTGTCCACGCCGGCCGCCGAGAGGGTGGCCGCGCCGCCGGTCGCCACCGGGGTGGGGTCGGCGACGGCGTAGACGACCCGGGCGACGCCGGCCGCGACGAGCGCCTGGGCGCAGGGGCCCGTGCGCCCGGTGTGGTTGCAGGGTTCGAGGGTGACGACGGCGGTACCGCCCCGGACGTCATGACCGGCCGCCGCGGCGGCGCGCAGCGCCTCCACCTCGGCGTGCGGGGCTCCGGCGCGCCGGTGCCACCCCTCGCCGGCGACCCGGCCGGCGGCGTCGAGGAGGACGCAGCCGACGACGGGGTTGGGGCTCGTGGAACCGAGGGCGCGAGCGGCGAGCGCGATGGCGCGTCGCATCGCGTCTGCTTCGGTCGCGGTGGCCACCGGGGTCCTCCTGCCTCTTCGGGCGTGGACTCCGGGGCTGTCGTGAGAACGACAAAAAGCGGGGACGACGGCGCCGGGACCGCCGTGTGCCCGATGCGGAACCCTTTGGGGAAAGAGCGGCCGCACGGCCACGGCGAGAATGCCGGTGCCTGCCCGCCGCGCACTGCCTCCCATCCGGACTTTAACCGTCGGTCCAGGAATTTCACCTGGTCAACCGGCCGCTGGCTGCGGCCGGGTCGCGGACTGTAACCGCCGGTTCGGAATTTCACCGACCCCGGAGTGCGCTGCGTAATGATCTTTTCTGGTACGGGTGTCCGAGCTGTTGATCCATGGGACCCCTGGCTCCGACGCTCCGAGCGTACGCCGAGCCGCGGCGCGGTGTCCACGGGACTTGACAGAGCGTGTGGCAGGTCACGCACGGGCCCGCGTACCGTGCCCGGAGGGGCCGTGGCGGGCGAGGGAACAAAGGGAACAGGGGGCCACCGGATGGACGGCACGAGCGGGGCCGGGGCGTCACGGGTGCGCGGGGCACGGGTGGCGATCGCCGCCGTGTTCGCCGTGCACGGCGCGGTCACCGGCAACTTCGCCACCCGCATCCCCTGGATCCGGGACCAGTTGTCCCTGGGGCCGGGCGAGTTGGGCCTCGCGCTGGCCTTCCCGGCGATCGGCGCCGCGCTGGCGATGCCGCTCGCGGGCCGGGTCGGCCACCGTTTCGGCTCCCGGGCCGCGCTGCGCGGACTGCTCGCGCTGTGGTGCGCGTCCCTCGCCCTGCCCGCCCTCTCCCCCGGCCTGCCGGCGCTCTGTGCGGCGCTGGCGATGTACGGCGCGGCGTCGGGGATGGCGGACGTCGCCATGAACGCCCTGGGGGTCGAGACCGAGGAGCGGCTCGGCCGTTCGATCATGTCCGGGCTGCACGGGATGTGGAGCGTGGGGGCCCTGGCCGGTTCGGCGGCGGGCACCGTGGCGGCGCACGCCGGGACGGACGCGCGGTGGCACCTGGGCATCGCGGCCGCCGTCCTGACCCTGCTGGGCGCGGTGGCCTGCGGCCGGGTGCTGGACCTCCGGCCCCGGGCGGAGGAGCGTCCGCCGCCGCGGTTCGCCCTGCCCCCGCGGTCGGCCCTCGTCATCGGCGCGGTCGGGTTCTGCGCCGTGTTCGCCGAGGGGGCGAGCCTGGAGTGGTCGGCGGTCTATCTGCGTGATGTCACCGGCTCCGGGGCCGGCCTCGCGGCCGCCTG
This sequence comes from Streptomyces sp. I05A-00742, assembly GCF_013055795.1. Classification (GTDB taxonomy): domain Bacteria; phylum Actinomycetota; class Actinomycetes; order Streptomycetales; family Streptomycetaceae; genus Streptomyces. Next base: position 19,088 of record NZ_JABETO010000017.1, on the reverse strand, counting down.
CACCACGGTCTTCTCCTGCGCGATGGCGGCGGCCCGGTTCGCCGGGGACGTGGTGGTCCGCCGGTTCGGCCCGGTGCGCGCCGTGCGGGCGGGCGGGGTACTGGCCTGCGCCGGCGGGGTGTTGGTGGTCACGGCGCCGGGAGCGGCCCTCGCCATCACCGGGTTCGGGCTGGTCGGGCTGGGCATCGCGGTCGTCGTGCCGCTCGCCTTCGCGGCGGCGGCGCGCAGCGGCCCGGAGCCGAGCCAAGCCATCGCGGGGGTGGCGACGATCACCTACACGTCCAGTCTGATCGCCCCGTCGGCCATCGGGCAGATCGCCGGCGCCACCTCGCTGACCGCCTCCTTCGGGCTGGTGACCGCGCTGGCGGCGATGCTGGCGGTCACGGCGGGGGCGCTGCGGACCGGGTCTGCGGGGACGGACGGGAGGGACGGGCCGGCCGCGGCGTCGGGGGACGCGCGGACCGTCCCCGCGGCGGAGGGCTGAGCGGACCGGCGGGAACGCCACCGCGGGCCGCGCGGCCGGAGTTCCGGTCACGCGGCCCGCGGTGGAAGGGGACCGTCAGAGGGTGAACGTGGGCTCAGAGGCTGATGCCCAGGATGTTGACGGTGTTGCGGACGTGCTTGCCGCCGCCGTGACCCCAGCCGTCGTTCCACCCGCCGCAGTCACGGCCGCCGCGGTGCTTCCAGCCGTTGTCGCAGTCGTCGTGGCCCCAGCCACCCTTGTGGCCCCAGCCACCGTCGTGGCCCCAGCCACCACCGTGACCCCAGCCGCCCTTGTGGCCCCAGCCACCGTTGTGGCCCCAACCACCGCGGTCGCAGTCACGGTCCCAGCCACCCTTGTGGCCCCAACCGCCCTTGTGACCCCAACCGCCGTTGTGGCCCCAGCCACCGCGGTCGCAGTCACGGTCCCAGCCACCCCAGCCCTTGTGGTGGCCCCCGCCCCAGCTGCCCCAGCCGGACCAGATGTTGATGTTGCCCCAGCCGCCGCCGTGGCCCCAGCCACCCTTGTGGCCCCGGCCGTGGTCGCAGTCGTCGTCGTGGTGACGACCCCAGCGGCCCCGGTCGCAGTCGTCGTCGTGGTGACGGCCCCAGCGACCGCGGTCGCAGTCGCGGTCACGGTCGTGGTGGTAGCGGCCGCGGTCGCAGTCGCGGTCACGGTCGCGGCCGTGGTCACGTCCGTGGTCGCGGCCCTTGTCACGGCCCTTGTCATGGTCGCGGTCGCGGTCACGGTCGCGGTGCTTGTTCTTGCCCTTGTCACGGTCGCGGTCACGGTCGCGGTCGCGGTCCCGGCCGTGGTCCCGGTCCCGGCCGTGGTCGTCGTCCCAGCTGGCTGCCTTGGGGACGGACGGGGACTGCGGCGCGGCGACGGCCACCCCGGCGGCCGGAACGATGACGCCCGCGGCGAGGACCGCGGCGGCCGCTGAGCGGCCGACGAGCTTACGCATGTATGTCTCCTGGTTTGCAGGAAATCGGACAACCCACGCATACCTCGCCCGGACCGGGGAGCTGCCGGGCGTCCCGGGCATACAGCCTTACGAGGTGTTAATTGCGCCGATCGCAGCAGCCGTCGACACCGTCCGCCCCGCTCGCACCGCCCGCCTTCCGGGGCCGTTCTGCGCACGGACCACTCCTGACACGCGCTTAACATGGTGCGGATCACCCTCGAACGACCACAGTGGGAGCAGTCATGGGCCTCGGCGTGCGCTGGACTCTGCACGGCGACGGGCGCACCCCCGCCCCCGGAGCCGTGGTCGCGCCGGACGAACGGCTCTCCTGGCCGCGCACCGCCGGACTCGGCGCACAGCACGTGGTCGCGATGTTCGGGGCATCGTTCGTCAGTCCGGTACTGATGGGTCTCGACCCCAACCTGGCGATCATGATGTCGGGCGTCGCCACCATCCTGTTCCTGCTCGCCACCCGCGGCCGGATCCCGAGCTACCTGGGGTGCAGCCTCTCCTTCGTCGGAGTGGCGGCCGTCATCCGCGCCCAGGGCGGCGACAGCGCGGCCGTCACCGGCGCGATCTTCGTGGTCGGCGGGGTGCTCTTCCTCAGCGGCCTGGCGGTCCGGAAGTTCGGCGCACGGATCATCCATGCGGCGATGCCGCCCGTGGTGACCGGCGCGGTGGTCATGCTGATCGGCTTCAACCTGGCCCCGGTGACGGCGAGCACCTACTGGCCGCAGGACCAGTGGACGGCCCTGCTCACCATGCTCTTCACCGGCCTGGCCGTGGTCTGCCTGCGGGGGTTCTGGTCCCGGGTGGCGATCTTCCTGGGCCTGGTCTTCGGCTATGCGCTCTCCTGGGGCCTCGACCGGGTCTTCGGGAAGATCCATTCCGTCAACGGCGGCACCGAGGCCGTCGACCACTGGCGGCTCGACCTCTCGGGCGTCGGCAAGGCCGACTGGATCGGCCTGCCCTCCCTGCACACCCCGTCCTTCGGCTGGTCTGCGGCGCTCGTGGCGCTGCCCGTCGTCATCGCGCTCATCGCGGAGAACGCGGGGCACGTCAAGGCGGTGGGCGAGATGACCGGCGATCCGGTCGACGACCAGCTGGGCACCGCGATCTCGGCCGACGGCGCGGCGACAATGCTCTCCACGGCGGTCGGCGGACCGGCCAACACCACCTACTCCGAGAACATCGGCGTCATGGCGGCGACCCGCGTCTACTCGACCGCCGCCTACTGGGCGGCGGCCGTGTTCGCGCTGCTGTTCGGCATCTGCCCGAAGTTCGGCGCGGTCGTCGCGGCCGTCCCCGGTGGCGTGCTGGGCGGCATCACCGTCATCCTCTACGGCATGATCGGCCTGCTCGGCGCGCAGATCTGGGTGCACAACAAGGTGGACCTGCGCAATCCGCTGAACCTCGTACCGATCGCGGCGGGCGTCATCATCGGCGTCGGCGGCGTCAGCCTCAAGGTCAGCGAGAACTTCGAGCTGAACGGCATCGCCCTGGGCACGATCGTGGTCCTCACCGGCTACCACGCCCTGCGCTTCCTGGCCCCCGCCCACCTCAAGCGGCAGGAGCCGCTGCTGGACGAGGGGACGAGCGGGTACGACAGCCTTGCGGCCGAGAACGGGAACCGCGGGAACGGCGAGGAGCCCCGGCGGGCCTGAGAGGGACGAACGGCCGTCCGACGAGGGCGGTGTCGTCACGCTTCGTCACCCGTTCCGGTTAACCGAGCCGCCGATTCGCCTACTCTCCGTATTCATATGTCACTCTGTGTGCATGACGACGGCGCGGGCACAGACAGCGGCACCCCTCATCGATATCGACGGCGTCCTCGCGCGCATGCGGGCGCTGGCGGCGGCTCTGCCGCCGGGGGACGGGGTGGGGGTCTTCAACGGGGTGTACCTGGCGGTCACCGAGGAGGTCGGGCGCCGGGTCTCCACGGGCGGTTTCCACGACCGCGCGGCGACCGCGCGGCTGGACGTCCTGTTCGCCGGGCGCTACCTGCGAGCCGTCGACGAGGCGGAGGCCGGCCGAAGACCGCCCGCCTGCTGGCGCCCGCTGTTCCAGCTCCGCGGCCATCCCGCCGTCCGCCCCGTGCAGTTCGCGCTGGCGGGCATCAACGCGCACATCGGGCACGACCTCCCGCTCGCCCTGGCCGACACCTGCCTCGACCTGGGGGCCGAACCGCGGGATCTGGAGGGGGACTTCCACCGGATCGGGGAACTGCTCGTCTCCGTGGAGGAGCGGATCCGCGAGACCCTGATGCCGGGGCCCGATCTGCTGGACGTGGCCGATCCGCTCACCCACCTGCTGGGCTCATGGACCCTGGAGGCCGCGCGGGGCGCCGCGTGGGCGGCCTTCCGGACCCTCTGGGCCCTGCGCGACCGGCCCGCCCTCACCACGGAGTTCGCCGAGCGGGTCGACGCGAGCGTGGGGCTGGTGGGCCGCTGCCTGCTCACTCCGTTGGGATGAGCGGGCGGCGGCGACGAGCGGACAGCGGGCCGGGGGGTCCCGGTCAGTCCTCCGGCAGCTCGACCGGCGCGATCTCGTCGAAGACGTCACCAGGGCCGGGGTTCGTCGCGTCCGTCGCCCCGCCGAACTGGTGCATCACGCCCCAGACGGCGTTCAGCGCGGTCTGCACGGCACCCTCGGCCCAGCCGGCCGTCCAGGAGATGTCGTCACCGGCGAGGAAGATGCCGCGCTTGTCCTCGGGCAGACGGTCCTGCATGAAGTGGGTGAACAGGCGGCGCTGGTAGCGGTAGTGGCCGGGCAGGTTGGCCTTGAACGCGCCCATGAAGTAGGGCTCGTTCTCCCACGAGACCGTCACCGGGTTGCCGATGATGTGCTTGCGGATGTCGACACCGGGATAGATCTCGCCGAGGGACTTGAGCATGACCTCCAGCCGCTCGTTGGCGGAGAGCGGCAGCCACTTGAGGCTGTCGTCGCACCACGTGTACGAGAGGCAGATGACGGCGGGCTTGTCCGGCCCGTCGTCCAGGAGGTAGGTGCCGCGCGTCATCCGGTCGGTGAGCGTCATCGACATGACGTCCCGGCCCGACGCGTCCTTGTCCAGCCAGAAGGGCCGGTCGACCGGCACGAACAGCTTGGAGGACTCCATGTAGTGGGTGCGCTCGACCGCCGTCCAGTGGTCGATCGGGAGCAGCTCGTCGTCGCACTCGATCTTCGACAGCAGCATCCAGGACTGCGCGGTGAAGACGGCCGCCCGGAAGGTACGGATGTCGCCGCTCGCGTCGGTGACCGTGATCCGGTTGCCGGCCGTGCGGTGCAGCCGGGTCACGGCCGGGCGGGGCTCCCCGCCGTGCAGCGAGGACAGCGACGTGCCCTGCGCCCAGTGGACGATCTTCTCCGGCTCGCGCTCCCAGAGCCGCAGCGGAAGCTGCTGGCTGCCGCCGACGATGCCGCGGTGGTGGTCGTCCGCCTCGGTGTAGACGACGCGCAGGATCTCCAGGATGGAGTTGGGGAAGTCGGTGTCCCAGCCACCGGTGCCGAAGCCGACCTGGCCGAAGATCTCCCGGTGCCGGAAGGACTTGAACGCCTCCGACTCGCAGAGGAACCCGTAGAAGGTCTGGTTGTCGAGCTTCTCGACCAGCTTGGCCCAGATCTCGCGGATGCGGGGCACGTCGCGCTCGCGCATGGCGCGGTTCATGTCGGAGAAGTCCGCGCCCTCCTCCAGACAGGCGTTCCACGCGTTCGCGACGTCGCGGTAGACCTGCGGCAGGTCGTCGACGGTCTCCGCGTAGTGGCTCTCGCCCTTGAGGTCCACGACGGTGGAGGGGGTGCACGGCGCCAGCGGGTTGGGGAACGGCCTGGTCTCCAGGTCCACCAGGTCGATGTAGTGCTGGAAGGCGGTCGAGGACGGGGGGAAGCGCATGGCGCCCATCTCCGCCGTCAGCGAGTCGTCGCAGCCCTCGAAGCCGACCGTCCGCAGCCGCCCGCCGATGCGGTCCGCCTCGTAGACGACCGGCTTGAGGCCCATCTTCATCAGTTCGTACGCGGCCACGATGCCGGAGAGCCCGCCACCGATGATCGCGACCTCGGCACCGTGCTCGGTCGCCGGTATCTGGCCGAGACCCGCCGGGTGGGCCAGGTAGTCGTCGTAGCCGAAGGGAAAGTCCGGGCCGAACATGGTGATCGGCGGCTCGTTCTGCTGGACCTGCTCGTCGTGGACGGCGGTGGGCACCGTGGACGTCATCGGCGGAACTCTCCTGCGTGCGAGGGGGGGTGACGGTGAAGTGAGAGGGGCGGGCTCAGACGAGCCGCGTGTAGAGCTCGGGCCTGCGGTCGGCCAGGTAGGTGTTCTCCGCGCGCGACCGCCGGAGCAGCCCCGGGTCGGCCTCGGCGACGAGCAGGTCCTCGTCGACGCCGGCCCGGGCGCGTACGGTCCCGTCCGGGGCGGCGAGGCAGGACAGTCCCGCGAAGGCGAACTCCCCTTCGGTGCCGCACCGGTTGACATAGGCGATGTAGAGCTGGCTCTCCCAGGCGCGGGCCGGGACGATCGTCTGCGGCACGATCTCGTAGGGCCGCATCAGCGCGGTGGGCGCGAGCAGCAGCTCAGTGCCGGCGAGCGCGTGCGCCCGGACGGGCTCGGGGAACTCGACGTCGTAGCAGATCAGCAGCCCGAGCCGGACACCGTCGAGCTCGGCCTGGACCACGGCCTCCGCGCCGGGCGTGAAGTACGTCGTCTCGTACGCGCCGAAGAGGTGGGTCTTGCGGTAGTGCGCGAGCGGGGCGCCCTGCGGGCCCATGAGCTGGAGCGCGTTGTACACGGCGGCGCCGTCCCGCTCCGGGTAGCCGTAGCCGATGGCCAGCCCGTGGGCGGCGGCGATCCGGGCCACGGCCTCCGCGCCGGGGCCGTCGGCGGGCTCGGCCCGGTCCACGACGGACTCCCCGAGGGCGTACCCGGTCAGGTACAGCTCGTTGGTCAGCAGCAGCCGGGCGCCGGACTCCGCCGCGCGGCGGGCCGCGTCGTCGAGCGCGCCGAGGGCGGCGGCCGTCGAGGACGGGACACCGCCGGGCCCTTGGAACAGCGCGATACGCAGCGGCTTCATCGGTCCTCATTCGGGGTGGTGACGTGAACGTGCTCTGAACTCTCGGCGGGGATTCCTGTCAGGATTCCGTCAAACGCCTTGACGGTACGGCCCGGCCTCTTGGCGCGACAAGCCACGGATGTTGCGTCCTGCCGAGCGATTCGTTGCGCCTTTTCCTCTCCATGCGGCGATTCGTTGCGCACCTCGGGTGAAGGAGAGGTTCCCCGCCTTTCACCCCCGATTCCCACCGGCCTACCGACCCGACGCCGCCGCCGCGTTGCCGGCCATCCGCCCGAGCACCTTCGCCATCACGGCCTGCTCCTCGGGGGACAGTCCGGCCGTCAGCGGCCCCTCCAGCCCGGCCAGCACCTGCCGCATGTCGTCCAGCATCCGCCGGCCCTGCTCGGTGACCTGGAGCACCGCCTTCCGCCCTCGCCCGGCGGGCGTCGTCCGGGCGACGGCACCGGCCTGCTCCAGCCGGAGGACGGTGGCCTGCATGCTCTGGGCCGTCACTCCGGCCCGGCGGCCCAGCTCGCTGTAGGACAGTCCGGGCTCCCGGGCGAGGTGGCCGAGCGCGCCCATCATGCGCAGCGAATAGCCGTCCCGGGCGGAGAGCACGCGGTTGGCCGCGTCCTGGACGAACCGCCCGAGGCCGATGAGCATCAGCGGCAGCGGCATGCCCGACGGGGACGGGCCTCCGGCGGACGCGGACCCCGGCCCGGGGGGCCGCGGCGGGGACTCCGATTCGGGCTGCGGCGGGGACTCGGCGGAAGAGCCGGATTCCGAGCGGAATCCTCCCGTCCGACGGAAGGCATCAGTCCGCTCCTCCTCTCCCATCGCCACCACCCCTTGCCGTGCCACCGTCCGCCATCACACGGGGGGCCACTTCCGGCCACGCCCTTCGGGGATGCTAGCGTCTCACGATGTTTAAGCCAGACTGAAACCGTCGGCCGGCCCGGCCCTGCCCGCCCGACCGCGATGGGAGCGGAACGCCATGACCAAACTCCTGCTCAGCCTGCATGTGCTGGCAGCGATCCTGCTCATAGGGCCGGCGACCGTGGCCGCCAGTCTCTTCCCCCGCTTCGCGCGGCAGGCCCTGGCCCCGGACGGCGACCGCACCAAGGCCGGGACCTCCGGGCTCCGGGTGCTCCACCGCATCACCCGGGTCTACTCCGCGATCTCCGTGGCCGTCCCGGCCTTCGGCGTGGCGACGGCCCAGCGGATGGGCGTCCTGGGCGACACCTGGCTGGTCATCTCCATGGCGCTGACCGCGGTGGCGGCGGTGCTCCTGGGGATCGCGGTGTTCAGTCAGGACGCGATCATCGACGCGCTCGACACCCCGGACACCGACCCGGCCGTACTCCCGAAGCTCCACTCGGGCCTCCCCCGGCTGGCCATGATCACCGGCCTGTTCGCACTGACCTGGGCGATCGTGACGGTCCTCATGATCGTGCGCCCGGGATCGACGACCGGAGCCTGAACCAGGCAAGATCGATTCCTCGCGATCGCACGCCCGACCGAGAGGAATCCCATGAGCCAGTGGCAGCTGACGCGGACCTTCGCCGGCCCTTCCGGCGAGGTCCGCTGGGACCGTCTGGGCGAGCCCGGCCGGCCACCGGTCGTCCTGCTCCACGGCACCCCGTTCTCGTCCTTCGTCTGGCGCGCCGTCGCCCGGTCGCTCGCCCGTGACCACCAGGTGTACGTCTGGGACATGCCCGGCTACGGACAGTCCGAGAAGACGGCGGGACAGGACGTCTCCCTGGCCGCCCAGGGCCGGGTCTTCACCGAGCTCCTGGCCCACTGGGAGCTGGACGGGCCGCTGGTCGTGGCACACGACTTCGGCGGCGCCGTCGCCCTGCGGGCCCACCTGCTGCACGGCGCCCGCTACCGGGCCCTCGCCCTCGTCGACCCGGTGGCCCTGGCCCCGTGGGGCTCACCGTTCTTCCGGCTCGTCGGCGAGCACTCCCCCGTCTTCGAGCAGTTGCCGCCCACCCTGCACGCCGCACTCGTCCGCGAGTACATCGGCACGACCGGCGGCCCGGGACTGCCCCCCGCCACCCTGGACCGGCTCGTCGAACCCTGGCTCGGCGAAGCCGGCCGGCCCGCCTTCTACCGCCAGATCGCCCAGGCCGACCAGCGCTGGACCGACGAGATCCAGGGACGCTACGGGGAGATCACCCTCCCGGTCACGGTGTGCTGGGGCACCGACGACGCGTGGATCCCCCTCGAAAAGGGCCGCGAGCTCGCCTCCCTGATCCCCGGCGCCACCTTCGAACCCATCCCCGGAGCCGGCCACCTCGTCCAGGAGGACGCCCCCGCCGAACTCACCGCCGTCCTCATCGACTTCCTGCGCACGGCCGGCCCGGCGAGCCCTCCCAATGGCTGAAAAGCGACCCTGAGCCCGCAACGCGTGGTGCCGGCGAGCCAGGAGCGTTCACCGGGACCGAGCCCGGCCGGGCCCAGGGGCGACCGTCAGGACGGCGCCCCCGAGCTGAACCTTCGCAGCAGCGGCGACAGCACCAGCACCGACTTGGTGCGCTCGACGAACGGCTCGCCGGCGATGCGTTCCAGCACTCGTTCGAAGTGCCGCATGTCGGAGGCGAAGATCTGGACGATGGCATCCGCCTCTCCGGTGACGGTGGAGGCGGATGCCACTTCCGGGTAGCGGGAGAGGCCGCGGTGGATGGCCTCGGGCGAGGTGTTCCGGCGGCAGTAGAGCTCGATGAAGCCCTCGGTCTCCCAGCCGAGCGCTCCCGGGTCCACCCGGACGGTGAACCCGGTGATGGCCCCCTCGGCACGCAGCCTGTCCACGCGCCGCTTCACCGCGGGCGCGGACAGGCCGACCTCGGCACCGATGTCGGCGTAGGAGCGCCGGGCGTCCTCGGCCAGGGCGTGCACGATACGTTCGTCGAGCTCGTTGAGTCGCACTGCGGGTGAATCACTTCTCTACGGGATCCTGCTGTTCCTACCAGCAGTAGATCACGTATTCGGCGGTCACCCCGACTCACGGCGGCCGGACTCAGCCCTTCGCGGGCGCCTCCACCGCGTCCGCCCCGGCCGGGCCGTCGCCCGGTCCGTCGTTCAGGCGGGAGTGCCGCATGCCGTAGGCGAAGTAGACGATGAACCCGACGGCCATCCAGGCCCCGAAGACCTCCCAGGTGATCACGGAGAGCCGGGTCATCATAAAGAGGCAGAGCCCGAAGCCGATCACCGGGAAGATCATGCCGAGCCGCAGCCGCAGGCCGCCCCAGAGCGGGACGCGGACCCCGGACAGCGGGACGGTGAAGGAGCGCTTCATGTCCGGCCGCTTCACGGCGAGGACGATGACAGCCACGTTGACCAGGGCGAACGCGAAGAGGGTGCCGATGCTGGTGGCGTCGGCGAGCTCGGCCAGCGGGACGGCGGCGGCGAGGACGCCGCAGAAGGCGCAGGTGATGATGGTGTTGGCGACCGGGACGCCCTTCTTGCTGACCTTCGCGAAGGCCTTGGGCACGAGCCCGTCCCGGGCCATCGCGAAGAGGATGCGGGTCTGGCCGTAGAGGACGGTCAGCACGACGCTGGCGATGGCGATGACGGCACCGGCGGCCAGCAGCACGGCCCAGAAGCTCTGGCCGGTGACGTCCTCCATGATGCCCGCGAGCGCGGCCTCGGAGCCCTCGAAGTCCTTCCACGGCAGGGCGCCGACGGCGATCGCGGCGACGAGGACGTAGAGCGCGGTGACGATCAGCAGCGAGAGCATGATCGCCTTCGGCAGGTCCTTCTTCGGGTTCTTGGCCTCCTCACCGGCGGTGGAGGCGGCGTCGAAACCGATGTAGGAGAAGAACAGGCTGGCACCGGCGTTGCTGACGCCGGCCAGGCCCAGCGGCAGGAACGGCGAGTAGTTGCCGGCGCGGATGCCGGTGAAGGCCACGGCGCAGAACAGCAGCAGCGCGGCGATCTTCACACCGACCATGATCGCGTTGGCCCGGGCGCTCTCCTTGGCGCCGCCGAGCAGGAAGGCCATGCAGAGCAGGACGACGAGCAGGGCCGGCACGTTGAAGATGCCGCCGTCACCCGGCGGGTTGGCCAGCGACGCCGGGATGGTCACGCCGATGGTGCCGTCCAGCAGCTCGTTGAGGTACTGGCCCCAGCCGACGGCCACGGCCGCGACGGAGACGCCGTACTCCAGGATCAGGCACCAGCCGCAGATCCAGGCGATGATCTCGCCGAGCGTGGCGTAGGAGTACGAGTACGAGGAGCCGGAGACCGGGATGGTGCCGGCCAGCTCCGCGTAGGAGAGCGCCGAGAAGAGCGCGGTGAGACCCGCGAGGACGAACGAGATCACGACGGCCGGGCCGGCGTCCGGCACCGCGGTGCCGAGCACCACGAAGATGCCGGTGCCCAGCGTGGCGCCGATGCTGATCATGGTCAGCTGCCACATGCCGAGCGAGCGGCGCAGCGTGCCGCCCTCGCCCTGGCCGCCCTCGGCGACCAGCCGCTCGACGGGCTTACGCCGCATCAGACGGGATCCGGTTCCGGCGGGCGGCCGTTCACCGCTCTTGCCGTTGCCGGCGGCGGGGGGCGCTGTGTCTTGGTCCAGCACGGGGGGTCGCTCCGTTCATCGCTGCCGGTGGAGCCACCGATACCGCAGCGGCCACCCGCCGGATGCGTCGGCAGGAAGACGACCCGGGAAGGAGGGGGACCGCGAGCCAGCGGTACCCGCCACTCCACGTACTGCGCGGAACCCTACGAGGTGAGGGCCCGCGCTCGTAATGCACCATTCTTGCGCATGCCCGTACGATCGTTGCGTCTGCATGCCAAGAATGGACGTTCGTTGCATGTCACCTTACGAATCGGTACATGTAGGCGTCAACCACAGTGGGTGCCGGAGTGACAAAAAGGGCGCGGCCATGACGGCCGCGCCCTTTTTCGGGATCCTGTGTGACTACTGCCAGCTGGCGTGCAGCGGCTTGCCCTCCGCGTAACCGGCGGCGCTCTGGACGCCGACGACGGCCCGCTCGTGGAACTCCGCGAGGGAACCCGCGCCCGCGTAGGTGCAGGACGAACGGACACCCGCGATGATCGAGTCGATCAGGTCCTCGACGCCCGGGCGGGTCGGGTCGAGGAACATCCGGGAGGTGGAGATGCCCTCCTCGAACAGGCCCTTGCGGGCGCGGTCGTAGGCGGACTCCTCCGAGGTGCGGTTGCGCACGGCACGGGCCGAGGCCATGCCGAAGCTCTCCTTGTACAGGCGCCCGTCGGCGGACTGCTGGAGGTCGCCCGGGGACTCGTAGGTGCCCGCGAACCAGGAGCCGATCATGACGTTGGAGGCACCGGCGGCGAGCGCCATGGCGACATCGCGCGGGTGGCGGACGCCACCGTCGGCCCAGACGTGCTTGCCGTACTTCTTCGCCTCGGCTGCGCACTCCAGCACCGCGGAGAACTGCGGGCGGCCCACGCCGGTCATCATGCGGGTGGTGCACATGGCACCGGGGCCCACGCCGACCTTGATGATGTCCGCGCCGGCCTCGACGAGGTCGCGCACGCCCTCGGCGGCGACGATGTTGCCGGCGACGATCGGGACCCGCGGGTCGAGGGCCCGGACGGCCTTGACCGCGCTGATCATGCCCTCCTGGTGACCGTGCGCGGTGTCCACGACGATGGTGTCCGCACCGGCGTCCAGCAGCGCCTTGGCCTTGCCCGCCACGTCGCCGTTGATGCCGACGGCGGCGGCGACGCGCAGCTTGCCGTCCGCGTCGGTGGCCGGGGTGTAGAGGGTGGCCCGCAGGGCGCCCTTGCGGGTGAGGATGCCGACGAGGCGGCCGTCCTCGTCCACGGCGGGGGCGAGCTTGCGGTGGGCGGCGTCGAGCTGGTTGAACGCCTCGCGGGGGTCGATGCCGGCGTCGAGGAGCAGCAGCTCCTTGGACATGACCTCGGACAGCTGGGTGAAGCGGTCCACGCCGGTCAGGTCGTGCTCGGTGACCACGCCGACGGGCCGGTGGTCCCCGTCCACGACGACGCCGGCGCCGTGCGCCCGCTTGGGCAGCAGGGACAGCGCGTCGGCGACGGTCTGGGTGGGGGCGAGGACGATGGGGGTGTCCAGCACGTGGTGCCGGCCCTTGACCCAGGAGATGACGTCGGTGACGACCTCGATCGGGATGTCCTGGGGGATGACCACGAGGCCACCGCGGCGGGCGACGGTCTCCGCCATACGGCGGCCCGCGATGGCGGTCATGTTGGCGACCACGAGCGGGATGGTGGTGCCCGTGCCGTCGGGGGAGGAAAGGTCCACGCCCTGGCGGGACCCGACCGCGGACCGGCTCGGCACCATGAAGACGTCGTCGTACGTCAGGTCGTACGGCGGCTTCTGATCGTTGAGGAAACGCATACTGGCTCTCTCACCTGCGAAATTGAACTACGGAGCGGGTGGGGAGTCAGCTCGAACCAGCGCCGGATCGGGCTGAGGTTCCTGGACCCATCATCCATGATGTCGCGGGGTCCTGGCCAATGCCGTCCGTATTCTGTGGGTTCGGCCAGCCGGCCGGGGGGACGGCTGTGGCATCGGCCAAGGGGGTGCCGGACGGCCCGTGGGCCCGCCCTCGTACGGTGGCGCCATGACGACGCAGGAGATCATCTGCCGCCCCGCGCGGGCGGAGGACGTCGAGGCCGCGGACGCCATCGACAGCTCGTTCACCACGGACACCGTGTACGAGGTGACCGTCTCGCCCGGCGGCTTCGCGCTCCGGCCCGTGCCCGTCGACCCGCCGGTCCGCAAGGTCTTTCCCGACGACGAGCCGGATGACGAGCCCGGCGTCGAGGGCGGCCCCCAGGGCGACACGGGCACCGACCGCCGTTTCGTCGCCGTCGACGACGACGTGGTCTGCGGATACGTCGACACCGCCTACGAACCGTGGAACCGCCGCCTGACCGTCGCCGACATCGCGGTGGCCCCCGCCCACCGGGGCCGCGGCATCGGCCGGATCCTCATGGAGCGGGCCTTCGAGCAGGCCCGGGAGCACGGCGCGGTCCAGGTGTGGCTGGAGGTCACCAACCTCAACGCCCCCGCCATCCGGGCCTACCTGCGGATGGGCTTCACGTTCTGCGGGCTGGACACCAGCCTCTACGCGGGGACGGCGTCGGAGGGGGAGACGGCGATGTTCATGAGCCGCGCCTGCGGCTGACCGGCGTCCCCGGTGCGGCGGCGGGGAAGGGCCCGCCGCCCGCCGCACGCCGGGGAAAGCCTCAGGCGGAGCCGTCCGGGTCCGCCCGCTCCAGCGCCGGGCGGGCGCCCGGCTCGGAGTCCCGCAGCAGGTGGTCCGCCGCGGCGGTGTCCGTGACCAGGCTGGTCACCAGCCCCGACCGCAGCACCGCGCCGATCGCCGCGGCCTTGCGCAGCCCGCCCGCGATCGCCACCACCTCCGGTATGCGCCGCAGCCGGTCCGCCTCGACGGTGATGCAGCGCTCGCCGAGGTCCCGGCCGATCCGGCGGCCCTCCGCGTCGAAGAGGTGCGCCGACATCTCGGCGGCGGCGCCCAGCGACGCGTAGTGGGTGCGCTCCTCGTCGGAGAGCATGTCGTAGACGGTGGAGATGCCCGGCTCCCAGGAGCCGATGGAGACCGCGGCGACGGTCACCTTGTCGAAGTAGTCGAAGGCCCGCGCGATGCCCGTCTGGCCGCGCAGCGCGGCGGCGGTGGCCGGGTCGGGCAGCAGCATCGGGGCGTAGATCGGGTGCGCCTCGCCGCCGGAGACCTGGGCCGCCCGGCGCACGGCCTCGACCGAGCCGCGCTCGGCGGTGCCCGCGTCGTAGACGCCGGTGAGCTGGACGACGGTGCAGGGCGGCAGCCGGTGCAGGGCCGCCGCCATATGGATGGTGGAGCGGCCCCAGGCCAGGCCGAGGACGTCGCCCTCGTGCACCAGCTCGCCGAGCAGCCCTGCCGCCACCTCGCCGAGGTTCTCCGGGTCGGGCGCGTCCTCGGCCGCGTCGGCCGGGGACTCGACGACGACGGCGTGCCGCAGGCCGTAGCGGGCCCGCAGCGCGTCGGAGCGCTCCGCGTCCAGCTCGGCGGGCACCCGGATCTCGATCCGCACCAGATCGCGTTCGAGTGCCGTCTCCAGCACCCGGGCCACTTTGAAGCGGCTCACGCCGAACTCCTCGGCGATCTGGATCTTGGACTTGCCCTCCAGATAGAAGCGGCGGGCCATGGCCGCCGCCTGCACGAGTTCGGCGGGCCCCATCGGCGTGACTGAACGGCCCGTCGACACCGCGTTCTCCTCACTGCTGTGTTCAAGCTGTGGACTCGTCCGTCACATCCTGTCAGAAACGGCGGTCCTCGATCTCGGCCCCGGTCCCGTCACGGGCGGCGGCAGGCCGGTGTTTCAGTGCCCGCAGGCCCAGGGTGCGGCCGCGGTGGCCGTCTCCGCGAGCTCACGCAGTGAGCGTACGGCGGCTGCCGGGTCATCGGTACCGTAAACGGCTGATCCGGCCACGAACACATCGGCGCCCGCCTCGGCGCACCGCTCGATGGTCTCGGCCGAGACGCCGCCGTCCACCTGGAGCCAGAGCTCCAGGCCGTGCCGGGAGATCAGCTCCCGGGTCCGGCGGATCTTGGGCAGCATGATGTCGAGGAACTTCTGCCCGCCGAAGCCCGGCTCGACGGTCATGATCAGCAGCATGTCCAGCTCGGGCAGCAGGTCCTCGTACGGCTCGATGGGCGTGGCGGGCTTGAGCGCCATCGACGCGCGTGCCCCCTTGGCCCGGATCTCCCGCGCCAGCCGGACCGGGGCGGCGGCGGCCTCCACATGGAAGGTGACCGACCCGGCGCCCGCCTCGACGTACTGCGGGGCCCAGCGGTCCGGGTCCTCGATCATCAGGTGGCAGTCCAGCGGCGTGGCGGTGGCCCTGCTCAGCGACTCGACGACCGGGACCCCGAGCGTGAGGTTGGGGACGAAGTGGTTGTCCATCACGTCGACGTGGAGCCAGTCGGCGCCCTTCACCGCCTGCGCCTCGTCGGCCAGGCGGGCGAAGTCCGCGCTCAGGATGCTGGGGTTGATCTGGACGGTCATGCCCCAAGCCTGCCATGCGGAGGGCGCCGCCCGGACAGCGAGGGTCGCCCCCCGTCCGGGTCCGGCCCGTTCCCCGGAGCGGAGCCCCGCCGGAGGGGGCGTCCTCGCGGACGGAACGGCCGGGCCCTGCCTGCGGACCGCGGGCGGGAAGACGGGAGTTCCGGCCTCCGGGGTACCGACCGTTCGCCGCACGGCGCCGGGCCGGGGACCGCCGTCGGCAGCCGGGCGCGGCCCTTCGGGTACGTCACGCGGCCGGTCCGAGCCGCGTCGGGCCCCCGGGCGCCCGGCCGTCGGAGGGGCCCGGCGTCGCGCGGGAACCCCTGAACCGGCCCTCAGCCCGTGCGCCGCAGCAGCGCCAGGTACATCGCGTCCGTGCCGTGCAGGTGCGGCCAGAGCTGGACGTCCGGTCCCTCGCCGACCGCCGGGACGCCGGGCAGCAGCGGGCGGGCGTCGATCCACTCGGCCTCGACACCGTCGCGCTTCAGGACGTCCTGCACCACGGCCCGGGTCTCCGCCGGGTGCGGGGAGCAGGTCGCGTAGCCGACGACGCCGCCGGTCCGGACGGCGCGCAGCGCCTCGTGCAGCAGGTTGCGCTGGAGCGGCCCGAAGCCGGCCACGTCCTCCTGGCGCCGGCGCCAGCGGGCCTCGGGGCGGCGGCGCAGGGCGCCCAGGCCGGTGCAGGGCACGTCGACGAGGACGCGGTCGAAGGTGCCCTCGCGCCACGGCGGGCGGGTGCCGTCGGCGGTCACCACCTGGTACGGGCCGGGGTTGCCGGCGAGGGCCCGGCCGACCAGCCGGGCGCGGTGCGGCTGGCGTTCGGCGGCCAGCAGGGCGGCCCCGCGCTCCGCCGCCAGGGCGCCGAGCAGCGCGGCCTTGCCGCCGGGACCGGCGCAACCGTCCAGCCAGCGGCGGTCCGGGCCGTCCAGCGGGGCGGCCGCGAGGGCGAGGGCGACGAGCTGGCTGCCCTCGTCCTGGACGCCGGCCCGGCCCTCGCGCACGGCGTCGAGCGCGCCGGGCTCGCCGCCCTCGACGAGCCGGACGGCCTGCGGCGACCAGCGGCCGGGCAGCGCGCGGTCCTCGCCCACGGCATCCAGCAGTTCACCGACGGAGGACCGGCCGGGGCGGGCGACGAGGGTGACGTCGGGCCGTTCGTTGTCGGCCTCCAGCAGGTCCTCGATGCCGGCGCGGCCGCCGCCGAGCGCGTCCCACAGGGCGGAGACGATCCAGCGCGGGTGCGAGTGGACGACGGCCAGGTGCTCCTCCGGGTCGTCCTCGTAGGGCGGGGCGACCCGCTCCAGCCAGCCGTCCAGGTCGTGCGCGGTGACCTTGCGCAGGACGGCGTTGACGAACTTCGCCCGGCCGTCGCCGCAGACGACGCGGGCCAGTTCGACGGTGGCCGAGACGGCCGCGTGCGGGGGGATGCGGGTGCCGAGCAGCTGGTGGGCGCCGAGGCTCAGCACGTCGAGCACCGGCGGGTCCACCTCGCGGAGCGGGCGGTCCACGCAGGAGGCGAGGATCGCGTCGTAGGTGCCCTGGCGCCGGAGCGTGCCGTAGACCAGCTCGGTGGCGAGGGCGGCGTCGCGGGCGTCGAAGTCCTCGTGCTTCTCCCGGGCCTTGCGCAGCAGCGGGGGGAGCACCAGGTTCGCGTACGCGTCGCGCTCGTCGACGGCCCGCAGTGCCTCGAAGGCGAGGATCCGGACCGGGTCCTTCTTGGGCCGGCGGTGCGGCTTCGCAGGGCGGCCGTTCTTCCGACGAGGCGGCTGATCGTTCACGAAAGGTGCTCCGGAGCTGGGACGACGAAGGGGTCCAGCCTACGCCGCCGGCCCGTCCCCGAGCTTCTCGCCTGCGGCGATGCGGACGCCGCGGGCCCAGTCGGCGGCCTGCATGGGCTTCTTGCCCTGCGGGCGCACCCACTCCAGCTCGACGGCGTGCGACCCGGTGCCGACGTGGACGCTCTTCTTCCCGGCGGCGATCTCCCCGGGCGCGAGGTCCGTGCGGTCCGGGGCGGGCTTCAGGGACATGACCTTCAGCCGCTCGCCGCGGAACAGCGTCCAGGCGCCGGGCGCGGGGGCGCAGCCGCGAACGACGCGGTCGCAGCGCAGGGCGGGGGCGGACCAGTCGATCCGGGCGTCCTCGACGCTGATCTTGGGAGCGAGCGTGATGCCCTCGGCGGGCTGCGGGACGGCCTCCAGGGTGCCGTCCTCGATGCCGTCCATGGTCGCGGCGAGCAGCCCGGAGCCCGCGAACGCGAGCCGGGTGAGCAGGTCGCCGCTGGTGTCGGTGGGACGGACCTGCTCGGTGAGGACGCCGTAGACCGGGCCGGAGTCCAGGCCCTCCTCGATACGGAAGGTGGAGGCGCCCGTGACCTCGTCGCCGGCCATGACCGCGTGCTGCACGGGGGCGGCCCCGCGCCAGGCGGGCAGCAGGGAGAAGTGCAGGTTGACCCAGCCGTGCCGGGGGATGTCCAGGGCGGCCTTGGGCAGCAGCGCGCCGTAGGCGACGACCGGGCAGCAGTCGGGGGCGATCTCGCGGAGCCGGGCGAGGAAGTCCTCGTCGCGGGGCCGGTGGGGCTTGAGCACCTCGATGCCCGCCTCCTCCGCGCGCTCGGCGACCGGGCTGGCGACCATCCGCCGGCCGCGGCCGGCGGGGGCGTCGGGCCGGGTGACCACGGCGACGACCTCGTGGCGGTCCGAGGCGAGCAGGGCGTCGAGGGCGGGGACCGCGACCTCGGGGGTACCGGCGAAGACGAGCCTCATGGGTGGCGAACTACCTCTCACGCGCCGAGCGGAACGGCGCACCAGTCTAGGGCGTGCGCGGTGGGACCGCCCCGGCGCGGTGGTCCGGCGACATGCCTCCCCGCAGGACCGGGAAGGGGCGTGCGGCCAACCGCACGCCCCATTCCGGCGGATGTGCGCCCCCATAGCGTGACCCGTCCGGCCTTGGCGCGTTGGGTCAAGAGAGATTGACCGACGGGCGGGCCGCCAGCGCGGCCCGCTTGGGTTGTCCGTCAACTCTCATAGGTATTCGTCCCGTTCACCGCCGGTCCGAGAGGCTTGTTGATGCCCGACCACGCAACTCATGACGCCCAGGCACGAGCCAGCCTGCATCTCCTGGTCCGGGACATCGAGCGGGTCCGCCGACAGGTGGACGCGCTGCGTACCCTGACCGCTCAGCTGGGCAATGTCTACCGTCCACGCCGCACGGGCCCCTCGGCGGGCTTCGTGGTCTACGGCCGGGCCCCCGCGCCGACCGTCCGGCTGGCACAGGAGCTGCGGGACAGCGTCGAGACGCTGGTGACGGCGGCGGTGGACTTCGACCGGTCGCTCGGCTTCTCGTGGGACGCGGTGGGGTCGGCGCTGGGCGTCACCAAGCAGGCCGTGCACCGCCGTTACGGTGCGCGCCGGGCCAACGGCCAGAACGCGACGGAGGCCGCGCCGGCGCCGGAGCAGCAGGCCGCGACGGTCGGCGCACCGGCCGCGGTGCCGGTCGTCCCGGCGGCCCGCTCGGTCCCGGGGCAGCCCGCGGCGTCGCTCCGCGAGGAGCCGCGGCCGCC
>NZ_JABETO010000016.1 GCF_013055795.1 Streptomyces sp. I05A-00742 | reverse complement strand
GGGGCGGCGGGCGCGGGGACGCGTCGGGCGGCGGGGCGCACCGGGCGGCCGCGGGCAGCAAGGGCCGCGCGGTCACCGGGGTGGCCGCCGCGGTGGTGACCGCCGTGCTGGCCGTCTTCGTCGCCGGGCAGGTCGAGGACGGTACGGAGAGCAAGGCGCAGGCCCGGACCCAGGACGCGGACCAGCGGCACGGCGCGGGCGCCGCCTCGCGGTCGGACAGCCGGCCGACGCCGAACGGCGGGGCGGTGGCGCCGGTCACATACGAGCAGAAGATGGCGAAGAAGTACCCGCTGGACAAGGGAGCGCCGGCCTCGGGTGACTTCCTGACCATGGGCGGGCGCGACAAAGCCCCCGGAAAGGGTGAAGTTCTTCGTTACCGCGTTGACGTCGAGAAGGGTCTGCCGCTCGACGGCGAGCTCTTCGCCACCGCCGTCCACCGCACCCTCAACGACCCGCGCAGCTGGGGCCACGGCGGCTCCCGCACCTTCGAGCGGGTCTCCTCCGGCCGGGCCGACTTCATCGTGACCCTCGCCAGCCCCGCGACCACCGCGAAGTGGTGTGCCAAGTCGGATCTGGACACCACCGTGGACAACGTCTCCTGCGACTCGGCCGCCACCGACCGCGTGATGATCAACGCCTACCGGTGGGCGCAGGGCGCCGAGACCTACGGCGACCGGATGCACGCCTACCGGCAGATGCTCATCAACCACGAGGTGGGGCACAGACTCGGGCACAACCACGAGTCCTGCTCCAAGGCCGGTGCTCCGGCGCCCGTGATGATGCAGCAGACGAAGTTCCTCACGACGGACGGCGTGACCTGCAAGCCCAACGCGTGGCCCTTCCCCGGATGACCGCCGGCACCGCCGGAATCCCTGCCTCCCGGTGATCGTCGTCTCGCCCTGCGGGACGTTGCGTCTCCTGATGTGAGACAGCTTTGCCTGTGGCCGAAAATTCGTTCAGTGTTCTGCGCATGCCGCGCCACCACACCTCCGAGAACGCCGCCATCGAGCTGGCGCTGATCGGTGTGGCCGCGCACGCTGTCGCCGACATCCACTGTCGCTGAGACCGCCCCTTTCCCCCGCGCAACTCCGCGCCGCACCCAGCCGTGCCGCGCCCCGCCGGGGGCGGTTCCGCGCCATCCGTGCGCCTTTCTCCCGCCGCCTTCCGTGGGTGCTTCCCGCTCTGGGTCCTCTCCCCGTGGGTCCTTTCCCAGCCCCGCACTTCCGCGAAAGGCATGGCCTGTCATGCGTCAACTGCCCGTCAACCGCCGCCGCGTCGCCGTGGCCGCCCTCGCCATGGCCGTGATCACCGGGGCGGCCGCCTGCGGCCCCGAGAAGAAGGACGGGGACGGGGGCGGGAACGGAGCCGCCGGAGCGCCGGAGAAGGGAGGCACGCTCACGGTCCTCAACAGACAGCCGCAGAAACAGTTCGACCCCGCCCGGCTCTACACCTCCGGCGGCGGCAACGTCCCCTCCCTCGTCTTCCGCACCCTCACCACCCGCCACCGCGCGAACGGCGCCGAGGGCACCAAGGTCGTCCCCGACCTCGCGACCGACACCGGCACGCCGAGCGACGACGCCAAGGTGTGGACGTTCAAGCTGAAGGACGGGCTGAAGTACGAGGACGGGTCGCCGATCACCAGCGCGGACATCAAGTACGGCGTCGAGCGCTCGTTCGCCGCCGAACTCTCGGGCGGCGGACCCTACTTGCGCGACTGGCTGGTCGGCGGCGACAGCTACCGGGGTCCGTACAAGGAGAAGAAGGGCCTCGACTCCATCGAGACGCCGGACGCGAAGACGATCGTCTTCCACCTGCGCAAGTCCGAGGGCGACTTCCCGTACCTGGCGACGTCCACCCAGTTCGCGCCCGTCCCCAAGGCGAAGGACACCGGGACCAAGTACGCCGAACACCCGGTCTCCTCGGGCCCGTACAAGGTCGTCAAGAACACCAACGACGGCGAGCGGCTCCAGCTGGAGCGCAACCCGCACTGGTCGGAGGCGACCGACAAGGAGCGGCACGCCTACCCCGACGCCATCGACGTCAGGGCCGGCCTCTCCTCGGCGGTGATCAACCAGCGGCTGTCCACCGGCTCGGGCCCCGACGCCGCCGCGGTCACCACCGACACCAACCTCGGACCCGCCGAACTCGCCCAGGTCAGCAGCGACAAGAAGCTCGCCGACCGGGTCGGCACCGGCCACTTCGGCTACACCAACTACCTGGCGTTCAACCCGGAGGCCAAGCCCTTCGACGACCCCAAGGTCCGCCAGGCCGTCGCGTACGCCGTCAACCGCACCAGCGTCGTCAACGCGGCGGGCGGCTCCTCGCTCGCCGAGGCGGCCACCACCTTCCTGCCGAACCAGAAGTCGTTCGGGTTCACCCCGTACGACCACTTCCCGGCCGGTGCCGCCGGTGACCCGGAGAAGGCCAGGCAACTGCTGAAGGAGGCCGGTCACGAGGACGGCCTGGAGATCACGCTCACCCACTCCACCGCGCAGAACTTCGAGAGCAGCCCGGAGATCGCCACCGCGGTCCAGGAGGCGCTGGGCAAGGCCGGCATCAAGGTGAAGCTGGAGGGCCTGGAGGACAACGCGTATGACGACAAGGTCCACAGCGTCAAGAACCAGCCCGCGCTCTTCCTCGGCCACTGGGGAGCGGACTGGCCGTCCGGCGGCCCGTTCCTCGCCCCGGTCTTCGACGGGCGGCAGCTCGTGAAGGACGGCTACAACTTCAACTCCGGCCGCCTGGACGACAAGAAGATCAACGACGAGATCGACGCGATCAACAAGATCACCAACCATGACGAGGCGGCGAAGCGCTGGGGCGCCCTGGACCGGACGATCGGCGAACAGGCCGTGACCGTCCCGCTGTTCCACCCCGTCTACAAGCGCCTCTTCGGCAAGGACGTGAAGAACGTCGTCATCAGCGACTGGACCGGCGTCCTCGACATCTCCCAGGTCGCGGTCAAGTGACGGAGCTCCTCGCACCCACCGCGTCGTCCGGGGCGACCGCCCCGGGCGACGCGGCCCGTCCCGCCTCCGGCGCCCGGCAGGTCTGGCGGCGGCTGCGCGCCCGCAAATCGGCCGTCGCGGCCGGCGCCGTGCTCGGCCTGCTCGTCGTTCTCGCCGTCGCCGCACCGCTGTTCGCCGCGCTGGAGGGCCAGGACCCGCACGCCTACCACGACACCCTCGTCGACTCCGCGCGCGGCGGTGTGCCGCTCGGGCCGTTCGGCGGGATCAGCGCCGAGCACTGGCTCGGGGTCGAACCCGGTACCGGACGCGATCTGTTCGTACGACTTCTCTACGGCGCCCGCGTCTCGCTGGCCGTCGCCGTCGGGGCCACGCTGGTGCAGGTCGTCGTCGGCGTCGCCGTCGGACTGACGGCCGCCCTGGGCAACCGGCTCACCGACGGGTTCCTCGGCCACTTCACCGATGTGATGGTGGCGATGCCCATGCTGGTGTTCGCCATCGCCCTGACGGCCGTCGTCCCCGCGGACTTCCCCCGGCCCGTCCTGCTGATCATCGTCATCGGCCTGATCGCCTGGGGCTCCCTGGCCCGCGTCGTACGGGCCCAGGCGCTGGCCCTGAAGAAGCTCGACCACGTCTCCGCGGCCCGGCTGACCGGGAGTTCGTCCTGGCGCATCGCCCGGCGCGAACTGCTGCCCGCGCTCGCCGCCCCGGTGATCACCTACGCGGCGGTCCTGCTGCCGGGCAACATGATCCTGGAGGCGTCCATGTCCTTCCTCGGCGTCGGCGTCACCCCGCCGACCCCCTCCTGGGGACAGATGCTCTCCTCGGCGACCACCTGGTTCCGCTCCGACCCCCTCTATGTGATCCTCCCCGCGCTCATGCTCTTCATCACCACCTTCGCCTTCACCGTGCTGGGCGACGCCCTGCGCGTCGCGCTCGACCCGCGCGAGGCGTCCCGGCTGCGCGTCGGCCGGCGCCGGCGGGCCTCCCGGGGCGGTGCCGCGTGACCGCGTACGTCCTGCGCCGCGTCGTCGGCGTGCTCGTCGTCGTCCTCGCGCTGTCCGTCGTCGTCTACGCGACGTTCTACCTGGCGCCCGGCGACCCCGCCCGGATGGCCTGCGGCCCGCGCTGCGACCCCGAGCAGATCCGCCAGGTCCGGCAGCAACTCGGCCTGAACGACCCGGTGTACGTGCAGTACTGGCACTTTCTCCAGGGCATCGTGGCCGGGCACGACTACTCCACCGGCACCGGCGTGCTGCACTGCGACGCGCCCTGCTTCGGACTGTCGTACCAGAACGACCAGCAGGTCACCGACCTCATCACCCAGCGGCTGCCCGCCACCGCCTCGCTCGCCATCGGCGGCATGGTGCTGTGGGTGCTCGTCGGCGTCCTCACCGGGCTGCTGTCCGTCGTGCGGCGCGGGGGAGTCGTCGAACGCGTCCTCACCTGGGTCACGCTCGCCGGCACCGCGACGCCCGCCTTCATCACCGGGCTCGGGCTGCTGATGCTCTTCTGCGCCTACCTGGAGTGGCTGCCGTTCCCCTCCTACGTACCGCTGACGGACGATCCCGAGCAGTGGGCCTGGAACATGCTGCTGCCCTGGGTCGCCCTGGCGCTCCTGGAGTCCGCCAAATACGCGCGGATGACGCGCAGTTCGCTGCTGGAGACGCTGGCCGAGGACCACGTCCGCACCTTCCGCGCCTACGGCGTCGGCGAGCGGGCGATCATCGGGCGGCACGCGATGCGCGGCGCGGTGGCACCGCTCATCGCGATCACGGCCGCCGACCTCGGATCGATGTTCGGCAACGCGATGCTGACCGAGGCGATGTTCGGCCTGCCGGGCATCGGGCAGCTGCTCGTGCACGCCACGCAGACGATCGACCTGCCGGTCGTCGTCGGGGTGGTGATGGTCACCGGCGCCGCCGTCGCGATCGCCAATGTCGCGGCGGACCTTCTCTATGCCGTCGCCGACCGGAGGGTGGCCCTGCGATGACCTCTGTGACGACCTCTGCGGCGACTTCGGCGGCGACCGAACCGTTGGTGTCCGTGGACCGCCTGTCCGTCGAGTTCCCGGCGGAGAACGGGCCGGTGCACGCCGTGCGGGAGCTCTCCTTCACGCTCTCGCACGGGGGCGCGCTCGGCATCGTCGGCGAGTCCGGCAGCGGCAAGAGCACCGCCGCCTACGCCCTGCTCGGCCTGCATCACGGGACGGGCGCCCGGCTCGGCGGCTCGGTGCGGGTCGCAGGGCAGGACGTCGACGCGGCGGACGAGGCCGCGCTGCGGCGGCTGCGCGGCGGCACGGCCGCCATGGTCTTCCAGGACCCGCTCTCGTCCCTCGACCCCTACCAGGCCATCGGCGACCAGATCGCCGAGGTCCACCGCGTCCACCACCGCGACGCGTCCCGGCGGGCCGCGCGGGCCCGGGCCGTCGAGGTGCTCGACCGGGTGGGCATCCCGGACGCCGCGCGCCGCGCGCGCTCCCGGCCGCACGAGTTCAGCGGCGGCCAGCGGCAGCGCGCCCTCATCGCCATGGCCGTGGCCTGCGAGCCCCGGCTGCTGGTCGCCGACGAGCCCACCACCGCCCTCGACGTCACCGTCCAGGCGCAGATCCTCGCCCTGCTCCGGGAGCTGCGCGAGGAGACCGGCATGGGGCTGGTCCTCGTCACCCACGACCTGGGGGTGGCGTCCGGCAGCGTCGACGAGCTGCTGGTGATGAAGGACGGCCGCGCGGTCGAACACGGGCCGGTGCGCACCGTGCTGGACGCGCCGCGCGAGCCGTACACACGGGACCTGCTGGCCGCCGTACCGCGCGTGGCCGTGCGCCGCGCGCCGGCGCCCGTGAAGCGGCCGGACGACTCCGTGAAGCGGCCCGACGACTCCGTGCTGATCGAGGCCAAGGACCTGCGGCAGGAGTTCGGCCGCGGCAAGCGGTCCGTCACCGCCGTGGACGGCATCTCGCTGAGCGTCCGGGCGGGGGAGACCGTCGGCGTCGTCGGCGAGTCCGGCAGCGGCAAGACGACGCTCGGCCGGATGCTCGTCCGGCTGCTGGCGCCCACCTCGGGGGAGCTGCGCTACCGCGGACGGGACATCGGCACCCTGAAGGAGCGTGCGCTGCGGCCCTTCCGCAGCGAGCTCCAGATGGTCTTCCAGGACCCCGTCTCCTCCCTCAACCCCCGGCGCGGCATCGGCGAGTCCATCGCCGACCCGCTGCGGGCGGCGGGCCGGCTGGACGACGCGGCGATCGTCGCCCGGGTGCGGGACCTGCTCGAACGGGTGGGGCTCGACCCGGGCGCGTACCACCGCTACCCGCACGAGTTCAGCGGCGGCCAGCGGCAGCGGGTGGGCATCGCCCGGGCGCTGGCGCCGGAGCCGAAGCTGATCGTCTGCGACGAGCCGGTCTCGGCGCTGGACGTCACCACCCAGGCGCAGGTGGTCGCCCTGCTCGGCGAGCTGCAGCGGGAGCTGGGCATCGCGCTGGTCTTCATCGCCCACGACCTCGCCGTGGTGCGGCAGGTCAGCGACCGGCTGGTGGTGATGCGGCACGGGCGGATCGTGGAGGAGGGCCCGGCCGACGACGTCTACGAGCGGCCGGAGCACGCGTACACGCGCGGGCTGCTGGCGGCGGTGCCGCGGGTGGAGGCCGTTCCGACGGGCGTCTGAGGGATGGCTCCTGCGTGGCTCTTCGCCGCCGCGAAACGGCGGGACCGGGGCAAGCGCCTATAACGCACCCCAAAGGGGAAGGTCACGCCTGTTCACCCCTTCCGGTGGCGCGACGGACAACCGTCCGCCGCGCCACCCGCACACCCCCATAGCGTGCTCCCGGCTGCCGTACGACGGAGAGATCGGGGGTGCGCTCGTGCGCGTGGGACTGCTGACCGAGGGTGGTTACCCGTATGCCGCGGGTGAGGGCGGGGAGTGGTGCGACCGGCTCGTGCGCGGACTGCCCCGGCACGAGTTCGAGGTGTACGCGTTGAGCCGCAGCGCCCGGCAGGAGGACGGCGGTTGGTACGCGCTGCCGGGCAACGTCCGCCGGATCAGGGCCGCTCCGCTGTGGGGCGGACCGGCGCCCGGCGGGGCCGGGCGCGCCCACGGCGCGTACGGCCGGCGCGAACGGCAGCGGTTCGCCGGGCACTTCGGGGACCTGGCCGCGGCGATCACGGCACCGGGCGATCAGGCGTACCGTTTCGCCGAAGGGCTCTACGGCCTCGCCGGTCTCGCCCGGGACGAGGGCGGGCTCGTCGCCGCGCTCCGCTCGGAGCTCGCCCTGCGCGCCCTGGAGTCGGCGTGCCGTGCGCCCGGCGCGCACCCCGGCGCACACGGCGCCCGCGTCGCCGACCTCCTCGTCGTCTCCGGGCTCCTGGAACGGGCCCTTCGGCCCCTCTCCCTCGACTGGTACGGCGCCCCCGACGGCGACCTCGGCCTCGCCGGCGTGGACCTGTGCCACGCCGCCTCCGCCGGGCCGGCCGCCCTCCCCGGGCTGCTCGCCCAGCGCTTCTTCGGCACCCCGCTGCTGGTCACCGAGTACGGCGTCCGGCTGCGCGAGCACTACCTCGCGGGACCGGCGGGCCTCTCGGTGCCCGTCCGCACCCTCCTGTCCTCCTTCCACCGGCTGCTGGCCGCCGAGACCTACGCCCGCGCCTCGCTGATCACCCCCGGCGACGCCCGGGTACGGCGCTGGCAGGAGCGCTGCGGCGCCGACCGCGCCCGGCTGCGCACCGTCCCGCCGGGCGTGGACGCGAGTCTGTACGAGGCCGTCGGCGAGGCGGGCCCCGGCCCCGGCGGGGGGGCGCCCGTCGTGCTCCTCGCGGGCGGCCCTCCCGAACCCTGGCTCTGGGAGGCCCTCACCGTCCTCGGGCTGACCGAGCCGGACGCCCGGCTGAGGGTCACCGGGGTGCCGGAGGGGGGGCCGCTGCCGGACGGGGTCTCCCGGGTCGCCGCGTGCGGCCCCGAGGACTACGCGGCGGCGGACGTCATCGTCGTCGCCGCCCCCGACGACGGCTTCCCCGTCCCCCTCGCCGAGGCGATGTTCTGCGGCCGTGCCACGGTCGCGCCCGACACGGCGACCGTGCGCGAAGTCGTGGGCGGCACCGGGCTGGTGGTGCCCCCGCACAACCCGCACGCCCTCGCCGAGGCCTGCCTCGCGCTGCTCGGCGACCCGGCCCGCGCGGCGCGGCTCGGTGCCGCCGCCCGGGCCCGCGCGCTCGAACTCTTCACCGTGGAACAGAACATCGCCACCTTCAGCGGCATCTACCTCGAACTCCTCTCCCGCGCGCCCGCCCGGCACGACCACGCCGGCCCGTACGACGCCGCGGCCCCCCTCGCCGCGTCCGGCAGGGCCCGCGGCTTCTCCTGGTCCTCACGCCCCGCCTCGCCGTCCTGGGCCGGTCGCCGATGACGCCGCTGACACCGCTGACGCGGCCCGCGCCACCGGCCGAGGCGATCCCCTCCCCGGCCGTCGGCATATCCGCCGTCCCGGCCGCCCCCTTCGCCCCCGCCGCGGACCCCGTCCGCACGCTCCTGCTGCGTCATCACGCGCTCTGTGCCGACGCCGTCGACCCCCTGGAGCTCGCCGCGCGGCTGGAGGAGCGCGGCGTCACCGACCGGACCGCCACGGCCTGCCGGCACCGGAACGTCTTCTCCCTCGCGGAGGAACTGCACGCGCGCGCGGCGGGGGTCGAGGGCGGGGAGATTCTCGTCCGCAGGGGCGGTCGTACGGACGGGCTCTCCGGTCGTACGGGCGGGCGCGACGACAGCGTGGAAGGCCCGACCGCCGAGGCTGCCGAGGGCGCCGACGGGCACGGCCGGTGCGCCGCACGCCCCTGGCGGACCGGCCGGACCGGCCGATCGCTCGCCGGGGCGGCGGCCTGGCTCTGGCTGCTCGCCTACGGACTCGTCGGCGACCGGCTGCTGACCGCCCTCGCCCACGGCCGGCACGGCGTGGGCGTCCGGACCCTCGGCGCCGCCGCGGCGCCCACCGCGCTCGCGCTGGCCTGCGCCGTCGCGCCCGCCGCGTGGTGCGCCCACGGGTTCGCGGGGTACGCGCGGCGGCGGCTGGCCGACAGCCGTTCGCTCGCCGCGTTCCACGCCCGCACCCGGCGCGCCCTGCTGACGACGGTCGCGGCCTTCCTCGGCGTCCTGTTCCTGTCCGTGGGCATAGCGCGCTCCGCCCTGCCCGGGCTCGGACACCCCGCCTCGGTCCCCGCGCTCGCCGCCCTGGCCCTCGGCAGCCTGCTCTTCCTCGCCCGGCTCTGCGCCGCCCACGGCCTGACCCGGCCGGCCGGCGCGGCCCTCCTCGCCGCCTGTGCCGCCGAGGCGCTGCCGCTGGCCGCGCTGCTCGCCGCCCGGCTGCCCGGCTGCGCCGCCCTGGACTGGCCGGTCAGGGCGCTGCCGGTCACGCAGCTGCCGGGCACCCACGGGCCCTCCGTGATCGGCCTCGTCGCCTGCGCCGTCCCGGCGCTCGCCCTGTCCGTCCACGCCGTCACCGCCCTGTCCCACGCCGCCGTCCACGGCCGCGCCGCCGGTCCGGACGGGGCGTTCACACCCGTCCGTCCCGCCGCACCCGTCCCGCCCGACGCCCCGGCGGGACGGGCGCACCGCACATCCCTGTCAGAGGAGCGAGAAACATGACCGTTCACCCCACCGGCCCCACCGGGCGAGAGCGAGGAGGAGACCGATGAGGGTCCTGTTGCTCGGTGCCAACGGCTACCTCGGCCGCTTCGTGGCCGACCGGCTGCTCGCCGATCCCGCCGTCCAGCTCACCGCCCTCGGCCGGGGCGACGACGCCGACGTCCGCTTCGACCTGGCCACCGGCAGCCCCGGCGCGCTCACCCGGTTCCTCAACGCCGTCCACCCCGGCGTCGTCATCAACTGCGCGGGCGCCACCCGGGGCGGGGCCCGCGACCTGACCCGGCACAACACCGTGGCCGTGGCCACCGTCTGCGAATCGCTGCGCCGCAGCGGCTGCGGGGCGCGCCTCGTCCAGGTGGGCTGTTCCTCGGAGTACGGGCCCTCGCAGCCCGGCTCCTCCACCGCCGAGGACGCCGTGCCGCGGCCCGGCGGGCCGTACGGGGTCAGCAAACTCGCCGCCACCGAACTGGTGCTGGGCTCCGGCCTCGACGCCATCGTGCTCCGCGTCTTCTCGCCCGTCGGACCGGGCACCCCGGCGGGCTCCCCGCTGGGACGCCTCGCCGAGGCCATGCGGCGCGCCATGCAGAACGGCGACAACGAGCTCAAACTCACCGGCCTCGGCGTCCAGCGCGACTTCGTGGACGTCCGCGACATCGCGCGGGCCGTGCACGCCGCCTCCCTCTCCGCCGCCCAGGGCGCCGTCAACATCGGCACCGGCCGGGCGACCCGGCTGCGCGAGGCCGCCTCGCTGCTCGCCCGCGTGGCCGGCTTCGGCGGCGCCCTGCACGAGCTGGACGATCCCCACCTGGGCGCCACCCCCGCCTACCCGTACCCGGACGGCTGCGGCGCCTGGCAGCAGGCCGACGTGCGCACCGCCCGCGACCGGCTCGGCTGGCGGCCCCGGATCGGCCTGGAGGAGTCGCTGGCCGACATCTGGATGGAGGCCGCGTGTCGCATCTGATCTCGTCGGGCAACCGCCGCCCGCTCCCGGCCGCCAAGATCCCGCTCCGGCTCGGCGTGCCCGGGTTCGCCCACCCGCTCGTCGCCCCCGTGGAGTGGGGGCGGCTCTGCCGCGCGGACCTGCCGCTGGACTGGACGGTGCTCGGCAGCGCCTCCGGCGGCCCCGGCAGCCGCCCCGACCCGTACTGCACGGCCGCCGCGGCACCGCTGCGCGAGGCGGGCGTCCGCGTCCTCGGCCACCTGGACGCCGGCTTCGGCGCCCGGCCGTTCGGCGAACTCCTCTCCGACGCCCAGCGCTTCCTCAACTGGTACAAGGTCGACGGCTTCGCCGTGGCCCGCTGCCCGGCGGACACCGGCGCGCTCGCCGACGTCCGCCGGGTGACGGGCGCCCTGCGGACCCTCCTCGACCGGGCCCACATCGTGCTCGTGCACGGCAGCCATCCCGTCGCCGGGTACGCGGCCCTCGCCGACCAGCTGGTCACCTTCACCGGCCCGTGGAACCGCTACCGCTGGTCCCGTCCCGCCGACTGGACCGCCGACCATCCGCCCGGCCGGTTCTGCCACCTCGTGCACAGCGTCCCCCGCGCCCACCTGGAGGAGGCGCTCCTGATCACCCGCCGGCAGGGCGCCGGGACCGTCTATATGACCGACCGCACGGACCGCGACGGACTGGACCCCTGGGAGTCCATGCCCGGGTACTGGGACGAGTTCATCTCGAACATCGGACCTGGTGTCTCGGAATGAGCCGCGGCGTGGCAGTGTTACCGGGGAAGAACAGAACGCTGCCTCTAAGTTCCCCGCTCCCGTGGGGATGACCCTGGAGACCCCGTGTCGCTGCCACCCCTGGTCGAGCCGGCTTCCGAGCTCACCGTCGACGAGGTCCGTCGGTACTCGCGCCACCTGATCATCCCGGATGTCGGGATGGACGGGCAGAAGCGCCTGAAGAACGCCAAGGTGCTCTGCGTGGGCGCCGGCGGCCTCGGCTCGCCCGCCCTGATGTACCTGGCCGCCGCCGGTGTGGGCACGCTGGGCATCGTGGAGTTCGACGAGGTGGACGAGTCCAACCTCCAACGGCAGATCATCCACAGCCAGTCCGACATCGGCCGCTCGAAGGCGGAGTCCGCCCGGGACTCGGTGCTCGGCATCAACCCGTACGTGAACGTCGTCCTCCACCAGGAGCGCCTGGAGGCGGATAACGTCAAGGAGATCTTCTCCCAGTACGACCTGATCGTCGACGGCACCGACAACTTCGCCACCCGCTACCTGGTCAACGACGCCTGCGTGCTGCTGAACAAGCCGTACGTCTGGGGCTCGATCTACCGCTTCGACGGCCAGGCGTCCGTCTTCTGGAGCGAGCACGGCCCCTGCTACCGCTGCCTCTACCCCGAGCCCCCGCCGCCCGGCATGGTCCCCTCCTGCGCCGAGGGCGGCGTCCTCGGTGTGCTCTGCGCCTCCATCGGCTCCATCCAGGTCACCGAGGCCATCAAGCTCCTCGCCGGGGTCGGCGATCCGCTCGTCGGCCGGCTGATGATCTACGACGCCCTGGAGATGACCTACCGGCAGGTCAAGGTCCGCAAGGACCCCGACTGCGCCGTCTGCGGCGAGCACCCCACCGTCACCGAGCTCATCGACTACGAGGCCTTCTGCGGCGTCGTCTCGGAGGAGGCCCAGGAGGCCGCCGCCGGCTCCACGATCACTCCCAAGCAGCTCAAGGAGTGGATCGACGACGGCGAGAACATCGACATCATCGACGTCCGCGAGCCCAACGAGTACGAGATCGTCTCCATCCCCGGCGCCCGCCTCGTCCCCAAGAACGAGTTCCTCATGGGCGCCGCCCTCCAGGACCTCCCCCAGAACAAGCGGATCGTCCTGCACTGCAAGACAGGCGTCCGCTCCGCGGAAGTCCTCGCCGTCCTCAAGTCCGCCGGCTTCGCCGACGCGGTCCACGTCGGCGGCGGCGTCATCGGCTGGGTGAACCAGATCGAGCCCGACAAGCCGGTGTACTGACCCGGACGCGCTGCCGCTCCCCGGCTGGTGCCGGTGCCTTCCGACGAGCACTGGCCGGGGACCCTGCCGTCACCGCTGCGCTCCCCGCACGGCCCTCCGGGACCGTGTGGAGCGTCGGCGACGTGTCCGACGGGGCTGACGGTCAGGGGCGCTGACTACGCCCGGTCGCCGGTACCTCCTGACGGATCGTGAACCCGCGCTGGACCGGCCGGGTGGAGCGCTTCGGGTGCAGTGGTCCAGTAACGCCCGCCGGTGGTTGCCCGCAGCCAGGCCACACCTCCCACCGGGTCCAGCGCCACGATGATTCCGGTGCGTTCCGCGACGGTGTCATGAACCACCGCGCCTTGCGAAGGGCGCCAGGCGGCCGCCAGGAATGAGGCACGCTCCTCGACCCAGTTGAGGACGTCCGTGTAGTCCTCGTTTCCCTTGGTGGTGACCATCGGCAGGGCGTAGGTGAGGATTCCCCGGGCCAGTCCGGTGACCACGAACCGCTTCGCCTGCCGCCAACCCGGCCGTGGTTGCCGCGAGTCGGCGAGCGGCTCATCGGACAGCTCGGCCGACACGCGCCAGCCCTGGACGTCGGCGTGGCTGCGACAGGCGGCGAGCAATGGTTCCTTGCTGTGCCCAAAGGGGGCGGACACGTAGACGACCACGGTGGAACCGTTGGCGGCATGAGCGCTGTGCGTGCGCATGATCGGGTCTCTTTCGCTCGGTGTGCACTGCTTCACCACCGGGGTGCCCGCCATGTGGCGTGCCGGTGCGTGAGCAGGGGTGGGTGAGCCTGTTCCCCCGGCTCGTGCCGATGCGCGGGGGACGTCGAGTGGCGCCAACCTTAAGGCGAATCGCCTTAAGGTGGCAAGGTGGTGGATGGAGTGCGCCCGGGGGGCCGCGATAGCGTGGGGGCATCCAGGAGAGGGGTGAGCCGGTGCCGGACCAGCGGCGGGAGAGCGAGTCGGCGAGGTATCTGGTTCCGCGCGGGCCCGGGCGGCCGGATGCCTGGGCCGAGGAGGCCGCGGAGGGCAAGCGGCGCGGCGGGCAGCGCCTGTTGAAGGCCGGGCTGATCGCACCGCCTCCGACGGTTGCCCGTTCGCTGGGGCTGGCGGACGGTGAACAAGTGGTCGCGCGAAGCCGGCTCGTTCTGCTGGACGACGTGCCCGTCGAGATCGCGACTTCCTACTACCCGGCTCGCATCGCCGCGGGCACGGCACTTGCCGAGCCCAGGAAGATTCCTGGGGGCGCCGTCACTTACCTGGCCGAACGCGGCTACGTGGCCAGCGGAGTCGAGGAGGCCGTCGGCTCCCGTATGCCCATGGAGGACGAGCGTCGGCTCCTGGCGCTGGGTGAACGGGAGCCGGTGCTCATCCTGTCGCGGCTGGTCCTCGCTGCCGACGACGCCCCGGTGGAGTTCTGCGAAATGGTCATGAACGCCAAGGACAGGACAGTTCGCTACCGAATGCGGATCGGCTGACCATGGCGCGCTGGAAGGACACCCGCCCCGCACACCAGCAGATCGCGGCCCGTATACGGGCGGAGATCATGGCTGGGCGGCTGGAGCCCGGAAGTAAACTCCCCTCCACGCAGCAGCTCATGGACGAGTATGGAGTGGTCGGCACCACCGTGCAGAAGGCGTTGAACCTGCTCAAGGCCGAGGGGATCGCCGTCGGGCGCCCGGGCAAGGGCGTCTTCGTTCGTGAGCAGCCGAATCACATCATCGAACCCGCGTCCTCCATGCCGCCGTCAGCTCCAGGGGCTCCCTACTGGTGGACGCGGCACGCGGCGGCCCGGGCGAAGCGCGGGACGACCCGCATTCTGGAGGTGGCGGAAATTCCGGCGCCGAAGGACATCGCGGAAGTGCTTGGACTACCGGAAGACGGGGCGGTCGTCGCACGCAAGAGGATCATGCTGCTGGATGACGAGCCGGCCGAGCTCGTGCACTCGTACTACCCGGCCGACCTCGCGCGGGGAACCCGGCTCACCGACCGGCGCCGCATCCCCGGCGGAAGCCCGACGCTCCTCGCTGAGCTCGGCTTCCCGCCCCGCGAGTTCACCGACCGCGTGTCCGTGCGCCCGCCGACCGCCGAGGAGTTCGTCGCCCTCGAACTCCCCGGCGAGGTGCCCGTGCTGCGCACGTTCCGCGTCGTCCGCTCCGATCACGGGCGACCGATCGAAGCGACGGTCATGGTCAAGGCGGGGCACCTGTACGAGCTGGAGTACCGGCTGCCGGTGACGTGAGGATCGGGGGCTATGAACATGTCGTCCCCGTCTTCGGGACCTTGCCGTTCAGCAAGTAGTCGTTGACCAGGCGGGTCATGCACCCGTTGCCGCTGTTGTACGCGCCGTGGCCCTCGCCGCGGTACGTCACGCCGATGCCGACGCCCTTGCCGAGGCGTTCGGTCATGGTGCGGGCGCCCTCGTAGGGGGTGGCGGGGTCGCCGGTGTTGCCGATGACGACGATGGGGGCGGAGCCGTCGGCGCGTACGTCGGGGGATTTCCAGGCGCCCTTGACGGGCCAGTCGGTGCACTGGAGGAGGGCCCAGGCGGCGGGTTCGCCGAAGACGGGGGAGGCGGAACGGAACTGGGGGAGGCGGGACTTGACGTCGTCCGGGGTGTAGCGCTGCTGCGCGTCCGCGCAGCTGATCGCGCGGTTGGCGGCCTGGAGATTGCTGTAGCGGCCGTCGGGGGCGCGGCCGGCGAGGGAGTCGGCGAGGAGCTGGAGGGTGGTGCCGGTGCCCTTGGAGGTGGCTTCGCGGAGGCCGGCGGTGAGGTACTTCCAGGCTTCCTGGGAGTACAGGGCGGCGGCGATGCCGTTGGCCGCCTGGTCCTGGGTGAGGGGCCGGTCCTTGCGCGCGGTGGGCAGGGGGTTGGCGTCCAGTTTCTTCAGGAGGGCGGTGATGGAGTCCTGGGTGGGGCAGTTGCTCGCACCGGGACCCGAGGCGCAGCTCTTGAGGTAGTTGGTGAGGGCGAGCTGAAAACCCTTGGCCTGGGCGAGGGAGCCCTGTACCGGGTCCTGGTCGGGATCCACGACCGCGTCGAGGACGGCCCGGCCGACGCGCTTGGGGAACAAGTGGGCGTAGACGCCGCCCAGTTCGGTGCCGTACGAGATACCGAAGTAGTTCAGCTTGTCGTCGCCGAGGGCGGCGCGCAGCCGGTCGAGGTCGCGGGCGGCGTCCGTGGTGCCGACGTGGGGGAGGACCTTCCCCGAGCGCCGGCCGCACGCGTCCACGTAGCGCTTGTTCTGCGTGAGGGCCGCGGTGAGTTCGGCGTCGTCGTCGGGTGTCGCGTCGGTCTTCTCGGAGGCGTCCAGCTCCCGGTCGTCGAGGCAGCGCACGCCCGCGCTCTCGCCGACGCCGCGCGGGTCGAAGCTCACCAGGTCGTACCGGGCGCGCAGACCGGCGTAGCTCTTGTCGAACTCGGGCAGCGTGGCCACCCCGGAGCCGCCGGGGCCGCCGAAGTTGAAGACGAGCGACCCGATGCGGTGCTCGGTGTCGGTGGCCCGGGCCCGGATCAGGGCGAGGCCGATCGTCTCACCGTCCGGTTTCGCGTAGTCCAGCGGTACGGGCAGGGTCGCGCACTCCCAGCCCGTGCCGGGTGCCTTGCCACCGCCCTGCGCCGCGGTGGGCGCGGCGCACGGCTTCCATCCGATCGGGGAGCCGCTCCGGCTCCCGCCCTTGCCGCTGTCGCCGTCCCGCCCGCCGTCCGAGCCGGAACCGCACCCGGCGGCGGTGAGGACGAGCGCGAGCGCGGCGCATGCGAGGGCGAGGGCCCTCGACCGTGGGGGACTCATGCCACGACTTTACGGCCGGGGTCGGACACTCCGCGTCAGGGCCTCGGGAGGTATGGCGCGCAGGGGCCGTTCGGAGCCGGATGTGAACCCGGACGGGCCCGGGGCGGAGGCGTCGGCCGAGGGCCGCGGTGTCGCCGGAGTCGGGGGCGCGGGCGTGTCGCCCGGCCCGACCAGGGGGGCGGACTGCGTCTGCCAGAGCGCCACCAGCGCGGCCAGCAGCGCCGTCACGGCCAGGGCGCTGGTGAACCGCCGCGCGTGACGGCCGGACTCCGGCTCCGGCGGCCGCCCTGACAGCGGCCCTGGCGGCGGTCCTGGCAACGACCCTGGCGGCGGTCCCGACCGTGGCCCCGACGACGGCCTCGATGGCGGCCCCGGCGAAGGGCCCAAGGGCTCGTCCGGCATGCCACCCCCTCCTCTCGCGCGTGACCGGCCCGTCCGTGCGGACGGGCCCGTGCCGTCCCCCGGTGGCAGGACCCGTGTGCGGGCGATCGTAGTGCGGGCCACTGACATTCGAGAGAGCGGAATTCGCCGTACGGTGTGATCTGCTATGGGTGCTATGAGCACACCGTGCCGCGCCCCGGCACAGTACCGTCCAGGAGGTAGGCGTCGACGGCCTTCTTGACACAGGAATTGCCGCTGTCGTAGGCCCCGTGGCCCTGCCCCCGGTACGTCATCTCGACACCGACGCCATTGCCCAGCGCCTGCGCCATCCTGTGCGCTCCCTCGTAAGGGGTGGCTGGATCACCGGTGTTGCCGACCACGAGGATGGGCGCCGCGCCCTTGGCACTCACATCGGGGTTCCGCCATTCACCCTTCACGGGCCATCCGGTGCACTGCGTCAGACCCCACGCCATGAACTCGCCGAAGACGGGGGACGCCTTCCGGAACCGCGGCACCTTGTCCGCGATCTCGGCGGCCGTGTAGCGCTGGGAGAAGTCCGCGCAGGTGATGGCCGCCAGTGACGCCTGGAGCGAGCTGTAATGACCGTCCTGGCCACGGCCGTTCATGGCGTCGCCGAGCGCCATGAGGATCTTCCCGTCGCCGTTCTCCGCGTCCTCCAGGCCCTCGGTGAGGTAGTCCCAGAAGTCCTTGGAGTACAGCGACTGGGCGATACCGGTGGTGGCCAGCGACTGCGTGAGCTGACGCCCTTCGCCGCCGGGGACCGGGTTCTTGCCCAGCCGGTCCAGCAACGCCACGATCTGCTGCTCCGTGGGGCAGTTGTCGTGCGTCGCGGTGCACGCGGTCAGGTAGTTGCCGAGCGCCAGCTCGAAGCCCCGGGCCTGGGCGAGCGCGCTGTCCTCGGGATCGGTCGTGGGGTCGACGACGGCGTCGAAGAGGGCCCGCCCCACCCGCTTGGGGAACAAGTGGGCGTACACGCCGCCCAGTTCGGTGCCGTACGAGACGCCGAAGTAGTTCAGCTTGTCGTCCCCCAGCGCCTGGCGCATCAGGTCCATGTCGCGGGCGGCGTTGGCCGTCCCCACGTACGGGAGCACCTTGCCGGAGTGCCGGCGGCACCCCTCCGCGTACTTCTCCACCCTCCCGACCAGGTCCTTCTGTTCCGCGGTCGTCTCCGGCGTCGATCCCGCCGCGTAGTAGGCGTCGAGCTCCTTGTCGTCCAGGCAGGTCACCCCGCCGCTGCGGCCGACCCCGCGCGGGTCGAAGCTCACCAGGTCGTAGCGCTTGCGCAGATCGCTGTAGTCCTCGGCGAACGCCGGCAGCGTGGCCACCCCGGAGCCGCCGGGGCCGCCGAAGTTGAAGACGAGCGACCCGATGCGGTGGTCGCGGTCCGTGGCCCGGGCGCGGATCAGCGCGATGCCGAGGGTGTCGCCGTCCGGGCGGGCGTGGTCGAGGGGGACGCGCAGCGTCGCGCACTCCCACTCGTCGCCCGGGGCCCGGGCCGGCACGCCCTCCTTGCTGCTGGGCGCCGGACACGACTTCCAGTCCAGCGACGGGCGGGACGCCGCGGGGGACTGCGGAGCCCCTTCCGCGGTGGCGGCGCCCCTGCCGTCACCCGTGCAGCCCGCCGCCGCCAGCACCCCGGCGACGAGCAGGCACCCGGCCCGTATGCGTCTGGTCACCGCTGCTCCCGGGGTCGGATCGGAGGGGACGGACGTCTCCCATCCTCCGTGCGGCGGACAGGAGTGCGCGCGCAGTGCGGGGCGTACGGGTGGACCCGGGGGCTCGCGGGCGGAGTGGTGCGTGGAGGGGGTGGGGGAGGGGTACGGGACGATGCTCGGAGCGTCCGGGGGGTCCTGGTGGCGGCACGGTCTCCTGCGGGTGGGGGTGGCGCCCGGAGAGGGGTCGGCTTCCTGCGGGCGGGGGCCCCGGCGGGGGTGCGGCCCACTGCGGGCGGGGACGGCGCCCGCGAGGGCGCGGCTACCTGCGGGCCGGGGGGTGGCGCCTCGGCGACGGCGCGGTTTCCTCCGGGTTGGGGACAACCCCCGGAGAGGACGCGGCCTGCTGCGGGCCGGGGCGGCGCTCTGCGAGGGCACGGCCTCTCCCGGGTAAGGGCGGCGCCCCGGCGAGGGCAGGCGTCCTGTGGGTGCGGGCGGCCCCCGCCCACGGCACCGCCCCCTCCGGTTCGGTGCGACCCCCGCCCACGGCACCGCCCCTACGTGCCGAGGCGGCCCCCGCCCCGTCAGAGCGGCACCAGCGTCACCCCCGCCGCCCGTACGCTCACCCACACCCGTGCGCCCTCCGTCAGCCGGAGCTCCGCGGCCGCCGCGGGCGGGAGTTCGGCGACCGCGTCGGGCCTACCGGACGCGCCCGCGACCAGGACGCGCAGGCGCCCGCCCTGGGCGGAGACCTCCCGGACGGTGCCGGGCCACACGGCCCCTCCCGCGGTCCCGCCGCCCGCCGTCCCGCCGATCTCGGGGCGGGCCGTGTGCAGGGTGACCGCCTCGGGACCGGCCACGGCCAGGGCGGCCACCGCACCGTCCGGCAGCGGGGCCGCGGCGGTCAGTTCCGTGCCGTCGGCGAGGCGCAGGGTGCCTTCGGAGGTGGCCTCGCCGGGCCAGGCGTTGTGGCCCAGCATCCGGGCCACCCAGGGCGACCGGGGACGCCGGGCCAGTTCGTCCGGTGCCGCGTACTGGACGGCTTCGCCGTCCTCCAGGACGAGGACGCGGTCGGCGAGCGACACGGCCTCCACGGGATCGTGCGTCACCAGCAGGCAGACGCCCCGGAACCCGGCGAGACGCCGGCGCAGGGCCTGCCGCACGGCCGCCCTGGCCGACTGGTCGAGCGCGGCCAGGGGCTCGTCCATCAGCAGCAGCCGGGGGCGCGCGGCCAGGGCGCGCGCGAGGGCCACGCGCTGGGCCTGCCCACCGCTCAGCTGGTGCGGCCTGCGATGGCCGAGGTGGCCGATGCCCAGCTCCTGGAGGTGGGTCCGGGCCTCGCGCAGGGCCTCGGCCCGGGGCACGCCCTGGGCGCGGAGGCCGTACGCCGTGTTGGCGAGCGCCGTCAGGTGCGGGAAGAGCGCGCCGTCCTGCGGGACCCAGGCGATCCGGCGCCGGTGGGCGGGCGCGGCCGACAGGTCCTCGCCGCCGAGGGAGAGGGGACGCGCCGTCGCGCGCGGGGTGAGGCCGAGGAGGGCGCGCAGGAGGGTGGTCTTCCCGGCGCCGTTCGGCCCGACGACGGCCACGGTGGTGCCGGGTGGGACATCCAGGACGGCACGGGTGGCTCCGGTGACGGTGGCGCGGAGCGGGTACGTGACCGCCTCGGCAGGGTGCCCGGTATCGGGCGCTTCTTCAAGAAGCGCTTCATGAGGCTCTTCTCCAAGAACTTCAAGAAGAGGCTCTTCTTTAAGAAGAGACCCTTCTTCAAGAAGAGGCTCTCTCTCGTGAAGGCGCCCACCGGCCCCGCCACCCCCCACCCACCGTCCCCGCAGCGCGAGCAGCACAGCCGTCGCGATGGCCAGGAGCAGCAGGGACACGGCCGTCGCGCCCTCGGGGTCGTCCTGGAGCAGCAGGTACACCTGCAAGGGCAGGGTCTGCGTCTCGCCCGGCAGGTTCCCCGCGAACGTGATTGTCGCCCCGAACTCGCCCAGGGCCCGCGCCCAGCAGAGCGCCGCCCCCGCGAGCAGCCCCGGGGCGACCATGGGCAGGGTGACGGTACGGAAGACCCGGAGCGGGCCCGCCCCGAGCGAGACGGCCGTCTCCTCGTAGCGCGGGTGCAGCCCCGCGAGCGCCCCCTCCAGGCTGATGACCAGGAACGGCATGGCCACGAACGCCGACGCGACGACCGCCCCGGTCGTCGAGAACGGCAGGGTGATCCCGCACCACGACTCCAGCCAGGGGCCGACGAGGCCCCGGCGCCCGTACCCCTGGAGCAGCGCCACCCCCGCGACGGTCGGCGGCAGCACCATCGGCAGCATCACCAGACAGCGCACCAGCGCCTTGCCCGGGAAGTCCACCCGGGCCAGCAGCCAGGCCAGCGGCACGCCGAGGACGAGCGAGAGCAGCAGGGCCCAGCCGGAGACCACGAGCGAGAGGGCCAGCGCCTCCCCGACCTCGTGCGACGCGAGGCGGGACGGGAGCGTGTCCCACGGCGTCCGGGCGAGCACCCCCGCCAGCGGGAGCAGCAGGAACACCACCGCGAGCCCCGCGGGTATGCCGAGCGCCAGGGGCGTGCGTCCCCGGCCTCCCACCGCTCTCCCCGTACCGGCCCTCACGGCCGCTGGAAGCCGGCCTCGTCCAGCAGCTTCTGCGCCTCGGCCGACCCGAGCCACCGCACGAACTCGCCCGCCTCGGAGGCGTGCTTCGAGCCCTTGAGCGTGGCGGCCGGATACGAGGCGACGGCGTTCTGCGCGTCCGGGACGGCGACCGTGGCGACCTTGCCCTTGGCCGCCGTCGCGTCGGTGACGTACACGATGCCGGCGTCCGCCTCCCCCAGCGACACCTTGCTGAGCACCGCCCGCACGTTCGGCTCCTGGGACACCGGCTTCACGCTGACGTGCTGCTGGTCGAGGACCTTCCTGCTGTAGCGGCCGACGGGCACCTCGGGTGCCGCCAGGACGACCTTCAGGTCGCTCTTCGCCAGGTCGGCGAGGTCCTTGACGTGCTTCGGATTGCCCTGCGCGGTGGCGATGGTCAGCCGGTTCTTCGCGATGACGACCGGCTTCCCGGTCTCCCCGGACAGTCCGTCCATCGTCTTGGTGTCGGCCGTCACGAGGGCGTCCGCGGGTACGCCCTGGCGCACCTGCGAGGCCAGTTCCTGGGAGCCGGCGAAGGAGAACTTCACCTTGGTCCCCGGGTGCTCCTTCTCGTACGCGTCCCCCGCCCGCTTGAAGACGTCCGTCAGGGAGGCCGCCGCCAGCACGGTGAGCGTGGCCCCCTTCTTGCCGTCACCCTTCGCGGACCCGCCGTCGGAGGAGTCCGAGGAATCGTCACCGCAGGCGGCGGCCAGGGGCAGGAGCAGGGCGGTGGCGAGGGCGGCGAGGCGGACGGAAGTGCGGTGCATCGGTTCTCCAGGGCGCGAGGGGAACGAGGTGGTCGGACGCGGTCAGGCGCGGTCAGACGCGGTCGATGTGCACGTTGGTGGCCTTGACCCGGGCCACGGCCTCCATGCCGACGGCCAGCCCGAGCTCCTCCACGGCCTCGCGGGTCAGCAGGGAGACCAGACGGTGCGGCCCGGCCTGCACCTCCACCTGGGCGGCGACGTCGCCGAGCTTCACCGCCGTGATGATCCCCGGGAAGGCGTTGCGCGTGCTGGAGTACGCCTCGTCCCCGTCCTCGTTCGCCTCGGCGGCGAGCGCGACGGAGAAGGCCGCCAGATCGGTTCCGTCGATCAGCCGCTTGCCGTGTTCGTCCCGGCCGGTGGGGATCCGCCCGGCGTCCGCCCAGCGGCGGACGGTGTCGGGGCTGACGCCGAGCAGACGGGCCGCCCGGCCGATGGTGTAGGACCGCATGTGCGGCACATTATGGGTGGTATGGCGGCAGATGCAAGGTGAGGAGCGGCCCTCCACCTGGCAAGTGAGACCGCTATGACTCGCCGGCCGCTGTGGCTTCCCGGCCTCTACGACTCCCCGGCCTCTACGACTCCCTGGCCGCCGGGTCCAGCAGCAGCATCGCCGCCTCGTCCGCACTGCCCGGCTCCGCCTGGTAGACGACCAGCCGCTGCCCGTCCGTCCGGGCCAGCCGCATGACCTCGTACGTGAGCGTCATCTCACCGACCTTCGGGTGGTCGAGGGATTTGGTTCCGCCGACCCGCTCCTTCACGTCGTACCGCTCCCACAGACGGGCGAATTCCGGCGATTTGAGCAGGAGTTCACCGACCAGCGCCGCCAGCCGGGGCGAATCCGGATCGGTGCCGGCGACGGCGCGCAGATGGGCCACCGACTTGGCGACGGTCTCCTCCCAGGGCTGGTAGAGGGCGCGCCCCACCGGGTGCAGGAACAGGTACCGGGTCAGGTTCCGCTGCTCCGGCGGCCAGTCCCACAGGCCCGGCAGCAGCCGCCGGCCCCCCGGATTGGCGGCCAGCATGTCGCTGTACCGGCCCACCACGTACGCCGGCAGCGGGCGCACGGACTCCAGCAGGCGCAGGACGGACTCACGGACGGTGTCCCCGGTGGCGGGCCTGACCCCGGGGAGGCGTCCCGAGGCGAGTTCGGCGAGGTCGTGCAGCCGCTCGTGGGCGTCCTCGTTCAGCCGCAGGGCACGGGCGAGGGCATCGATCACGGAGGGCGAGGGGTTCCGCTCCCGGCCCCGCTCCAGCCGGGTGTAGTAGTCCACACTCACGCCGGCGAGCGTCGCCAGTTCCTCCCGGCGCAGCCCCGGGGTACGGCGCAGTCCCGTGCCCGTGGGGAGGCCCACGTCCTCCGGAGTGATCCGCGCGCGCCGCGCCTTCAGGTATCTGCCCAGCTCAGTGCCGTCCGTCATCCGTCCATTGTCCCGCGTGGCCGTTCCGCGTGGGGGGCCGTGTCAGGGCCAGGAACGCCGCGGCCTGCCGCCGGACGGAATGGTGGCGCAGTCTGGTCCTGTTGCGGGCGGCCCGGTCGCCGCGGTCCCGGGAGGCGCACGACGCCGGGCCCGGACGCGGTTGCCGCGAGCCGCCCGCACCCGAGGTGGAGCGGCCGGACGCCTCCGCCGGGCCGTGGGGACAGCGCCGTTCCCCGTACGCACGTCCCCAACCGCCTGTACCCGCCGCCCCCTTCACCTCAGCCGCCCTCACCGACCCGAAGGTGCCTCTCCCATGCCGTCCACCGTCGACACCCGACCGCGGAAGTCCCCCGAGCCGCCCGCGCCCCTGTCCCCATCCCCATCCCCGGCCCCGGCCTCGCCCCGGCCCACCCGCTCGTCCGCCTCCGTCGCGCTGATCAGCTCCCTCCTCGGGTTCACCGTCATCACCATCGACGCCACGGCCGTCAACATCGCGCTGCCCGCGATCCGTGACGACCTCCATGGCGGGATGGCGGGACTGCAGTGGGTCGTGGACGCGTACACGCTGATGTTCGCCGCCCTGATGATGTCCGCGGGCGCCCTCGCCGACCGGGCCGGGGCCCGGCGGGCGTACGCCTGGGGGAGTGCCCTGTTCACCGTGGCCTCCCTCGGCTGTGCCCTGGCGCCCGGCATCGGCGTGCTGGTCGCGGCGCGTCTGCTGCAGGGCGCGGCGGCTGCGGTCGTCATGCCGGCGTCGCTCGCGCTGATCCGGCAGGCGTACGACGACCCGGCGCGGCGGGCGCGGGCCATCGCGCTGTGGACGACGGGCGGTTCCGTGGCCCTGGCGGCGGGCCCGGTGCTCGGCGGCCTGCTCGCCGAGCAGGTCGGCTGGCGCGCGGTCTTCCTGCTCAACCTCCCGGTGGGCGCCGCGATCCTGATGCTGCTGCTCCGGACCGCGCCGTCCCCGCGCCGCTCCGCGCCCCTCGACCCGGCGGGTCAGGTGACCACCGTCCTCGCCCTCGTAGGCCTGACGTACGCGGTCATCGAGGGCGGGCACCGCGGCTGGACGTCCGTGCCGGTCCTCGTCGCCCTGGCCGTCGCCGTCGTCTCCGCCGTCGCCTTCCTCGCCGTCGAGAAGCGGCACCGCTCGCCCATGGTTCCGCTCGGCATGCTGCGGGAGCGCCGGGTCGCCGTCTCCCTCGCCGCCGGGTTCGCCGTCAACGCGGCCTTCTACGGCCTGGTCTTCCTGCTGGGCCTCTACTACCAGCAGGAGCGCGGCATGACGGCGACGGAGGCGGGGCTGATGTTCGTCCCGCTGGCGCTGCTCGTCACCGGC
Organism: Streptomyces sp. I05A-00742; assembly: GCF_013055795.1. GTDB lineage: Bacteria > Actinomycetota > Actinomycetes > Streptomycetales > Streptomycetaceae > Streptomyces. Next base: position 127,747 of record NZ_JABETO010000016.1, on the reverse strand, counting down.
GCCAACCTGGTCTCCCCGCGGCTGGCGGAGCGCGTGGGCCGCCGGGCGGTGATCGTCACGGGACAGGCCGTCCTGGCCCTGGCGATGTTCGTCGTGCTGCCGCTGACCGACGCGACCCCGCTCTGGCTGGTCGTCCTGCTGCTCGTCCCCACCGGCCTGGGCGGCGCGCTGGCCGTCCCCGCGCTGACGGCCCAGCTCATGGACGCCGTTCCGGGACACCGGGCGGGCACGGTCTCCGGTCTGTTCAACGCCGTCCGGCAGACGGGCGGGGCCCTGGCCGTCGCCCTCTTCGGGACGCTGCTCGCGGACGGCGGGACGGGGACGGGGTTCTCGCTCGCGGGCATGCGGGAGAGCCTCTGCGTCGCCGGGGGAGTGCTGTGCCTGACGACGGTGCTCAGCCTGTGGCTGCTGGGACGGAAGCGGTCCGCCTAGGAGCGCCGCCCCGGCTCATGGTCCTGAGGCTCATCGCCCGGCGGCCAGGACGAGCGACGCGACGGCCAGCGCCAGGAAGCCCAACGCACCCCCGATGTTGTGGAACACACGGCCGCGGACGTGGGCGGCGGTGGCGCCGACGAAGAACAGGACGAGCCCCGTCGCGGCGGCGACGGCGAGGCCGTGAAAGCCCAGGAGCCCGGCCAGGAGGCCGGCGGCTCCCGCGACCTTGAGCGTCGCGAGCGGGGAGAGCCACGAGCGGGGGACACCGACCTCGGCCGAGTTGGCCAGGGCGAATCCGGCCTTCAGGTAGGACGCGACGGCGTCCACGGTGTTGGCGGCGATCGTGACGACGGTGACGATCACGTAGGTGACGTACATGGGGTGGCTCCTGTTCGTGCCGGCGTGAGGCGTGAGGCGTGAGGCGTGAGGCGTGAGGCGTGAGGCATGAGGCGTGAGGCGTAGCGAGTGGCAAGTGGCGAGTGAGGCGCGACGAGTGACAAGTGACGCGCGCGATCCAGCGGCGTACGGCCGTACGCGTCGCCCGGCACTCACCCCCCCGCGTCCGTGACCAGCCTGATCGGCCCCCGGAACGGCGTCCAATACCCGCGTCCATAACCTGATGGCATGGATGTCGACACCCGGCTGCTGCGCTGTTTCGTCGCCGTCGCGGAAGAAGGAAGCGTGACCCGCGCCGCGGAACGGCTGTACGTCTCCCAGCCCGCCCTGACCAAACAGATCAGGCAGTTGGAGACGCGGATCGGCACACCGCTGTTCACCCGGTCCAGGAACGGCATGACCCTCACCGCACCGGGCCGCGCCCTGGCGGAACGGGCGCCCGCCCTGCTGGCGGAGTGGGACCGGACGCTGGGGGAGACGAAGAGCGCGGCGGCCAGGGCGGCCCGCGTGCTGCGCGTGGGCTTCCTGGCCAGCGCGGCCAACGAGTTCACCCCGGACATCGTCGCGGCGTTCGCCCGGCGGCGGCCCGGCCGGCGGGTCGAGATGCGCCAGGCGTCCTGGTCGGAGCCGACCGCGGGACTCGCCGACGGGGAGACGGACGTGGCCCTGCTGCGGCTGCCCTTCCCGGGCCAGGAGGCCCTGCGGACGCGGGAGTTGTTCGCCGAGCCGCGCTGTGTCGCGCTCCCTACGGCACATCCCCTGGCCGCCCGCGAGCTGATTCTCTTCCGGGAGCTCCTGGACGAGCCGTTCGTGGCGGCGCCGCACGGGACGGGCCGCTGGCGGGAGTTCTGGCTGGCCGTCGAGGAGCGCGACGGTCACCCCGTGCGCGTCGGCGCCGTCACCGACCAGCCCGACGAATGGCTCAGCGCCATCGCCAACGGCTACGGCATCGCCCTCGCCCCCGCGTCCGCCGCCCGCTTCTACGCCCGTCCCGGCATCACCTACCGTCCCGTCAGCGGCATCGGCCCCAGCCGGGTCGGCGTCGCATGGGCCCCCGGAGACGACGCCGACCCCGTCGTCCAGGACTTCGTGCGGTGCTGCCTGGAGATCGGGGCCCGGCACGCAGGCTGAGGGCTGGTTCCACCCGCCGGGCTAGATGGCGCCCTTGCGCGTCAACTGGTTGAAGCAGAACCAGCCCGGCAGCACCGGCAGCCAGAACGTGAGCAGCCGGTACAGCAGCACCGCGGGCGTCGCGATCTCCGCCGGCAGCCCGGCCAGGGTCAGTGCGCCGATGAGCACGCCCTCGACGGCCCCCACGCCGCCGGGCGTCGGCGCCGCCGACCCCAGCGCGTTGCCGGCCAGGAAGATCACCGCGACGCTGGCGAAGCTCATGTCGCCGCCGAACGCCCGGATCGAGGTGTCCAGGCAGAACACGAAGGCGGCGGTCAGCAGGAACATGCCGCCGATGCCGTTGACCAGCTTCCGCGGGCGCTGGAGCAGGTCCAGCATGCGCGGCACGACACCCGCGAACAGCGAGCGCACCCGCGTCGAGACGAACTTCCGCAGGAACGGGATGGCCGTCACCACCAGCACCAGCACCGCCGCCGTGAGCAGTCCGCCGATGACCGTGCGGGACGGCGGGAGCGGCGATTCGGTCTGCTCGGTCCCGGTGATGTAGCCGAAGGTCAGCAGCAGGACGATGTGGGCGGCCAGGCCGAAGAGTTCGGAGGCGCCGACGCTGGCCACCGCGAGGCCGGGGCGGATCCCGGCGCGCTGCAGGAAGCGGCTGTTGAGGGCCACGCCACCGACCGCCGCAGGGGCCACGAGCTTGACGAACGAGCCCGCGACCTGCGCCATGACCGTCCGCAGGTACGGCACCTTCTCCGGGACGAAGCCCAGCAGTCGCATGGCCGCCGCGAAGTAGGAGAGCGCGGAGAAGGCCGCGGCGACCGCCACCCAGCCCCAGTTGGCATGGTCGATGATCTTGTCGAGCTCGACGTGCGACAGCTGCGAGAGCAGGAAGTAGGCGGCGATCGCGCCCGCGATGGAGCTGATGAGCGTGCGCGGCCGGATGCGCTCCAGCCGGACGGGCTCTATCGGCGCCTGCGGCCGGATCAGCAGCACCTGACGGCGGATCCGGGCGAGCAGGTCCTCCTCGCGCGCCTCCTCGGCCGCGACGTCCAGCGCCTGCTTCTCCGCCTTCTTCTCGGCCTTGAGCGCCTTGCGGTCGTCCGCCGGGCCCGAGCCCTTCTCCGCCCGCTCCCGGGCCCGCTCCTCCTTGGCGATTCTGGACGCCTCCAGCACCGCGTCCCGCTCGCGCTGGGCGCGCTCGCGGGCGATCCCGCGCAGGGTCGCCCGGCCGGCGCGGGTCAGGGCGATGGGCTGGAGCAGCGGCAGGCTGTCCGCGACCGCGTCCGGGCCGAGGACGGCGACGGCCGAGGCCACCGCCCGTTCGGCACCGACGCGCAGGCCCAGCGTGGTGAGGAGCTGGGCCACGTCCATCCGCAGCACCAGGTCGCCGGCGGCGATCTCACCGCCGCGCAGATCGGTCAGGACGACATTGCCGGAACGATCCACCAGGAGGGCGTCGCCGTCGAGGCGGCGGTGGGCGATCCGCCGCGACTGGAGGGCCCGCACCTGCCGCCAGGCGCCGTTCACCAGGTCGTCGGTGATCTCCTCGTCGGGGAGGGTGTCCAGGGTCCGGCCGCCGACGTGCTCGTACACCAGCATCACGGCGTCCGGGCCGAGCTCGCTGGTGGCGATCAGCTTGGGGGCGTTGGCCCCGGCGGCGATGGCCGCGTAGGCGAGCAGCGCCTCCTGTTCGAGGGCCTGGCGGAGCGACTGGAGGCTGCGGCGCTGGGTGATGCCGCGCAGCGCGAGGCGCTGCCACAGCCGGTAGAAGAAGCCCTGGGCCTGTTGCTCGCGGTCGACGACCGTCACGTCGAGGGGAGGGCCGTCCTCCAGGGTGACGACGTAGCGGCGGCCCCGGTCGTGCGCGGTGCCCCGGGACGGCTCGGCGTCCGGGGCCTCCTCCGTGCGCAGCGCGCTCACCGGCTTGAAGCCGACGCGGCGCAGGCCGTGCAGGAGGTGCTGGCCGGTGGGGCGGACGTTGGGGGAGCCGACGGCGTAGAGCGTGCCGTAGGCGACGGTCCAGCCGATGAGCACGGTGGTCGCGATCGAGAACGGCGTCGAGTAGCCGTTGACCAGCACCGCGAACGCGTCGAGCAGCAGCACCGTCCACATCGCGACCCGCCAGCGCGGGCGTCGCGACATCCCGACGGCCGTCATATAGGCGATCACGGGCGCGAGGTAGCCGTGCACCGGATCGGTCAGCTCATGGGTCGGGGTGATCCGGGTGAGCGCGGTCCTGATGGAGTCCGGGGCCGCCTCGGCGACCCAGAGCGCGGCGCCGAGCGAGACGCCGTGCGCCAGGACGGCCGCGAGGACGCCGTCGGCGATGCGCAGGCCGTCCCGTTTGACCAGCCGTTCGACGGCGAAGGCCACGGGCACGATGAAGATCGCGATGTTGGCCGCGAGCCCGGCGAAGGTCGCCAGCGTCTGCGGGGCGTGATCCGCGCTCTCCCTGACGTCGTTGGCGAGACCGGTCGTCGTGCCGTGCGCGAACGCCGCCAGGGCGAGCACGACGGCGATGCCGACGATCCCCAGGAGCATGCGCACCAGATCGGCGGGGCGGTGGACGCGGGCGGGGAGCAGCGGCTCGTCGCCTGAGACCTTGTCGATGTGGACCTCGCCGTCCTTCGTGTCGCACGGATACGACCGCTCGGCCCCCTCGCCGTTCCCGGGCAGCGCGTGGGGAGCGCCGGCCTCCTCAGGAGGCCCCGCGCCCTGCTCGTCGTCCGTGTCTTCCTGGTCTTCTCGTTCTCGTATCACCAGTCACCGCCCGGAAGATGGTGGCATGGCCCGGCCGGGCAAGGGTGTATCAGGGTGCATTTCGGGGGCGCGGACCTTGGATCGTACGCCGTGTAGTCCGATCGCGCACTCTGGGTGATCTTGTGGAGCACGGTCCTCCGGTGGAGTCCGGCCTTCCGGCCCGCGGCCCCCGGAGCCCGCGGTGCCTGCGGCAGTATGGACCGGGTGACCGACGCATCGCCGCACGGATTCCCCGAGCTCCCCGAGTACGCGGAACGGGTCCTGACCGTCGCCGAGACCATCCCGCCGGGCCGGGTGATGACCTACGGGGACGTCGCCGAATGGCTCGGCGAGGGCGGCCCGCGCCAGGTCGGCCGGGTCATGGCGGTCTACGGCGGGGCCGTGCCCTGGTGGCGCGTCGTCCGGGCGGACGGCGTCCTGCTCCCCGGGCGCGAGCTGGTGGCGCTCGACCACTACCGGGCGGAGGGCACTCCGCTGCGCGAGGCGGGCGCGGCCTCCGAGGGGCATGTGCCGCGGATCGCGATGGCGCGGGCACGCTGGGACGGGGTGCCGCGGGGGGATGGGGTGTCGCACGGGGACGGGCTTCGCGGGTGAGCGCTTCCCGGGGACGGGCTTCTCGGGTGAACGCTTCCCGGGGGCGGCTCGTAGGGCGCCGGCGCGCGGGGCGTGGGCGAGGGCGCGCCCCGTGTGAAACGCGCCACCTGATCCACCCGCCCGCCGGGCTACCCGAACGGGTGAGGTGCCCGAACGGCTCCCGCGCCCCCCGGGGCGTTCTGCGCCCCACCCGCCTCCTGGCGTAGCGTCGGGGGCCGTCCCTCCCCCGTGCCCGAACGGCGCGGGGGGACCCGTACCCGACCCGCAGGACCGGCACCTCACGTGAGCTCCCACTCCCTTTCCGGCTCTCCCGGCTCCGTGCGCCCGGAGCGTCCGGAGCACCGGCAGGCGCCCCGGCCCGCGCCGGGCGCGTACCGTCTGGTGCGCACCCCGCCGGGGCCGGCGGTCCCCCCGGAGCTGGACGCGGGACAGCGCGCGGTGGTTGAGCACGGGCAGGGCCCGCTGCTGGTCCTCGCGGGCCCGGGCACCGGCAAGACCACGACGCTCGTGGAGGCCGTCGCCGAACGGGTACGGCGCGGCGGCGACCCCGAGCGCATGCTCGTCCTGACCTTCAGCCGCAAGGCGGCGGCCGAACTGCGCGACCGCATGGCCGCCCGGCTGGGGGCGCGTGGCCCGGCGGTGCGGGGACCGCAGGGTCCGCAGGCCACCACCTTCCACTCGTACTGCTACGCCCTGGTCCGCGCCCACCAGGACGCCGGGCTGTTCGCCGAACCGCTGCGGCTGCTGTCCGGCCCCGAGCAGGACGTCGCCGTCCGCGACCTGCTCGCCGGCCAGACCGAGCTGGAGCGCGAGGGCCGCGCCACCGTGCGCTGGCCGGATGACCTGCGCGCCTGCCTCACCACCCGCGGCTTCGCCGACGAGGTGCGCGCCGTCCTCGCCCGCAGCCGCGAACTGGGCCTCGGTCCGGAGTCGCTCGCCGCCTTCGCCGAGCGCACCGGGCGCGGCGACTGGTCCGCGGCCGCGGCCTTCCTCGCCGAGTACCTGGACGTGCTCGACGCCCGCGGCGTCGTCGACTACGCGGAGCTCGTCCACCGCGCCGTCCTGCTCGCCGAGCGGCCGGAGGTCGCGGCGGAGCTGGCCGGACGGTACGACGCGGTGTTCGTCGACGAGTACCAGGACACCGACGCCGCCCAGGTGCGGCTGCTGCGCGCGCTGGCCGGCGGCGGGCGCACCCTGATCGCCTTCGGCGACCCCGACCAGTCCATCTACGCCTTCCGCGGCGCCGACGTGGGCGGCATCCTCGACTTCCCGGAGGCCTTCCCGCGCCGCGACGGCTCGCCCGCTCCCGTCCGCGTCCTGACCACCTCGCGCCGCTCCGGAGCGGCCCTCCTCGCCGCCACCCGCCTCCTCACCCGCCGCATGCCCCTCGGCCGCCTCCCGTCCGACGCCGTCCGCGCCCACCGCGACCTCGCCGCCGTCCGTCCCGGGGGCCGCGTCGAGGCGTACACCTACCCGACGCCCGGCGCCGAGACCGACAACATCGCCGACATCCTCCGCCGCGCCCACCTGGAGGACGGCGTCCCCTGGGGCACCATGTCCGTCCTCGTCCGCGCCGGCTCCCGCTCCATACCGGCCCTGCGCCGCGCCCTGACCTCCGCGGGCGTGCCGGTGGAGGTGGACGGCGACGACGTCCCCCTCCGCCACGAGCCCGCGGTGGCGCCCCTGCTGACGGCGCTGCGCGTGGTGGCGGAGTGGGCGACGCGGACGCCGGGGCCCGGCGTGGACGACCTCGACGAGCCCGGCCCCGGGCAGGACATGGAGGAGGAACGGGAGCCCACGTCCGCCCCCGGGGACGCCCCCGCGCACGAACCCGAGCCCGTCGCGCCCCCCGAGCCCGCCGCAGGCGGCCCGCTCACCCCCGAGACCGCCCTCACCCTCCTCACGTCCCCGCTCGGCGGCATGGACGGTGCCGACCTGCGCCGGCTCGGCCGCGCCCTGCGGGACGAGGAGCGGGCCGCGGGTTGCGCCGTGCCCCGGCCCTCGGATGTGCTGATCGCCGAAGCGCTGGCCGCGCCGGAGCGGCTGGTAGCGCACGATCCGGCGTACGCGCGGAGCGCGCAGCGCCTGGGCGCGCTCCTGAGCACGGCACGGCGCCAACTGCTGGACGGCGGCACGGCCGAGGACGCCCTGTGGACGCTCTGGGACGGCACCCCGTGGCCGGACCGGCTGCGCCGGGCCGCGCACCGCGGCGGCGCGGCCGGGCGGAACGCGGACCGGGACCTCGACGCGGTGTGCGCGCTCTTCGAGACGGCCGCGCGCGCCGAGGAGCGCGCCGGCGGCCGGGACGTGCTCACGTTCCTGGACGAGCTGGAGGCCCAGGACATCGCGGCCGACACCCTCACCCGCAGGGCCGTGCGCCCGGACGCCGTCCGGCTGATGACCGCGCACCGCTCCAAGGGCCTGGAGTGGCGGCTGGTCGTCGTCGCGGGCGTACAGGAGGGCCTCTGGCCCGACCTGCGGCGCCGCGGCTCCCTGCTGGAGGCGGACCGCATCGGCCGCGACGGCCTCGCCGAACCCCTCCCGCCCGGCGCGCTGCTGGCCGAGGAGCGCCGCCTGTTCTACGTGGCGGCCACGCGCGCCCGCGAGCGCCTGGTCGTCACGGCGGTCAAGGCGGCCGCCGAGGACGGCGACCAGCCGTCCCGCTTCCTCGCCGAACTCGGCGTCGAGCCCGTCGACGTCACCCACCGGCCGCGCCGCCCCCTCGCCGTCGCCGCGCTCGTCGCCGAGCTGCGCGCCACCACCGTGGACCCCGCCGCCCCGGCCGCGCTCCGGGCCGCCGCCGCGGACCGGCTGGCCCGGCTCGCCGGCCTGCGCGACGAGGAGGACCGGCCGCTCGTCCCGGCCGCCGACCCCGACCGCTGGTGGGGCCTGTACGAGCCGACGCACAGCGAGGTGCCCCTCCGCGACCGGAACCACCCGGTGGCCCTCTCCGGCTCCGCCGTCGGCCAGCTCGTGGACACCTGCTCGCTCCAGTGGTTCCTGGGGCGCGAGGTGCGCGCGGAGGCGCCCGCCGGTCCGGCCCAGGGCTTCGGCAACGTCGTGCACGTCCTCGCCGACGAGGTGGCCTCCGGCCGCACCCCGGCCGACCTCGCCGTCCTCATGGAGCGCCTGGAGACCGTCTGGGACGCGCTCGCCTTCGACGCCCCCTGGAAGTCCCGGCAGGAGAAGGAGAACGCCCGGGCCGCCCTCGAACGCTTCCTGCGCTGGCACGTCATGGAGCGCGGCCGCACCCCCGTCGCCACCGAGCACCCCTTCGACGTCACCCTGCCGGTGGACGGCCACGTCGTCCGCGTCCGCGGGTCCATGGACCGCGTGGAGCGGGACGCCGCGGGCCACGCCTACGTGGTCGACTTCAAGACCGGCAAGTCCGCGCCCAGCGCCGCCGAGGTCGCCCGCCACCCCCAGCTCGCGGTGTACCAGGTCGCGGTCGGGGCCGGTGCCGTGGACGACGTCTTCGAGGGCGGGCGCCCCCGCCCCGGCGGCGCGGAACTCGTCCAGCTCCGGCAGGGCGCCACCAAGAAGGAGGGCGGCGACGTGCTCCCCAAGGTGCAGGCCCAGGAGCCGCCGGCCGGCGGAGGCGGGGGCAGGGACGGGGACGGGGGCGAGGCCGGGAGCGACTGGATCGGCGACCTCCTCGCCACCGCCGCGGGCCGGGTCCTGGACGAACGGTTCTCCCCGAAACCCGGCCGGCACTGTGCGAACTGCTCGTTCCGGGCGTCCTGCTCGGCCCGGCCCGAGGGCCGCCAGGTGGTGGAGTGAACCGTCCGGCCGCGCGCCGGGCCGCGCTCCCGCGGGCCCCGCGGCGCGCGGGGCGCACGGCCGGACCGGCCCCGGCCGACCCGGGCGGCGTTGTCAGTGGTCCCGGTTACGGTTTGTGACGTGACCCCGCGCCTGACCGATCCCGAGCAGCTCAAGGAGCTCCTCGGCATCCCCTTCACCCCGGAGCAGACGGCCTGCATCACCGCGCCGCCCGCCCCGCAGGTCATCGTGGCCGGCGCCGGGTCGGGCAAGACCACGGTGATGGCCGCCCGCGTGGTCTGGCTCGTCGGCACCGGACAGGTCGCCCCCGAGCGCGTCCTCGGCCTCACCTTCACCAACAAGGCAGCCGGGGAGCTGTCCGAGCGCGTCCGCAAGGCGCTCGCCGCCGCCGGGGTGACGGCCGGGGAGCCCACGGACGAGGAGGGGCCCGGCGAGCCGCAGATCTCCACGTACCACGCGTTCGCCGGCCGCCTCCTCAAGGAGCACGGCCTGCGCATCGGCCTGGAGCCCACCGCCCGCCTCCTCGCCGACGCCACCCGCTACCAGCTCGCCGCCCGCGTCCTGCGCTCCTCCCCGGGCCCGCACCCCGCGCTCACCCGCCCGTTCGGCGACCTCGTCGCCGACCTCCTCGCCCTCGACGGCGAGCTCGCCGAGCACCTGGTGGAGCCCGGCGAACTGCTGGCGTACGACGAGAGGCTGCTGGCCGACCTCGACGGCGCCCGGCTCGCCAACGCCGACCTGCGCAAGGCCCCCGAGACCGCCCGCGCCCGCCGCGAACTGACCGGCCTGGTCATGACGTACCGGAAGGAAAAGCGCCGCCGCGACCTCCTCGACTTCGGCGACCAGATAGCCCTCTCCGCCGAACTGGCCCGCAGCCGCCCCGAAGTCGGCCGCATCCTGCGCGAGGAGTTCTCCGTCGTCCTCCTCGACGAGTACCAGGACACCTCGGTCGCCCAACGGCTGCTGCTCGCCGGCCTGTTCGGCGGCGGCACGGGCCACGCGGTCACCGCCGTCGGCGACCCCTGCCAGGCCATCTATGGCTGGCGCGGGGCCTCTGTCGCCAACCTGGACGAGTTCCCCCGCCACTTCCCGCACGCCGACGGCCGCCCGGCCGAGCGCCACGCCCTCAGCGAGAACCGGCGCAGCGGCGGCCGGCTCCTCCGCCTCGCCAACGGGCTCGCGGCGCCCCTGCGCGACCTCCACGAGGGCGTCGAGGCACTGCGTCCCGCGCCGGGCGCCGACCACGACGGGGTGGTGCGCTGCGCCCTGCTGCCCACCCAGGCCGAGGAACTGGCCTGGCTCGCCGACTCCATCGCCCACCTGGTGCGCACCGGCACCCGGCCGGGAGACGTCGCCGTACTGTGCCGCACGGCGGCCGACTTCGCCCGGATCCAGGCCGCACTGGTCGAACGCGACGTCCCCGTCGAGGTCGTCGGCCTCTCCGGGCTGCTCCACCTGCCCGAGATCGCCGACCTCGTCGCGGTCTGCGAGGTGCTCCAGGACCCCTCGGCCAACGCCGCGCTCGTCCGGCTGCTGATCGGCCCGCGCTGGCGCATCGGCGCCCGTGACCTGGCCCTCCTGGGCCGCCGCGCCCGCACCCTGGTGCCCTACGGCAGCGCCGGGACCGACCCCGGGCGGCGGCTCGCGGAAGCCGTGGAGGGCCGCGACCCGGCCGAGGTGATCTCCCTCGCCGACGCGCTCGACACCTTCCTGACCGCCGACGGGCCCGACGACGGCCTGCCCTTCTCCGCCGACGCCCGCGTCCGCTTCGCCCGCCTCGCCACCGAGCTCCGCGAACTGCGCCGCTGCCTGGCGGACCCCCTGATGGACGTCCTGCACCGGGTGCTCGCCACCACCGGCCTGGAGGTCGAGCTCTCCGCCTCGCCGCACGCCCTGGCGGCCCGCCGCCGGGAGACCCTCCACCAGTTCCTGGACATCGCCGCGGGCTTCGCCGGCCTGGACGGCGACGCCGGTGTGCTCGCCTTCCTGGGCTTCCTGCGCACCGCAGTCCAGTACGAGAAGGGGCTCGACAGCTCGCTCCCCGGCGCCGAGGACACGGTCAAGGTCCTCACCGCGCACAAGTCCAAGGGCCTGGAGTGGGACGTCGTCGCCGTCCCCGGGCTCGTCGCGAAGACGTTCCCCAGCGAGCAGTCGCGCGACGCCTGGACCTCGCAGGCGCGCGTGCTCCCGCACGCCCTGCGCGGGGACGCCGACACCCTCCCGGACGTCGCCGCGTGGGACGCCAAGGGTGTCGCGGCCTTCAAGGCCGCGATGAAGGACCACCAGAGCACCGAGGAGCTCCGCCTCGGCTATGTCACCTTCACCCGCCCCCGTTCCCTGCTGCTCGGCTCCGGCCACTGGTGGGGCCCCGAGCAGAAGCGGCCCCGCGGCCCGTCCGCCTTCCTGCACGCCCTGCGGGAGCACTGCGAGGCGGGGCACGGCGAGATCGAGGCATGGGCCGAGCCGCCGGAGGAGGGCGCCGAGAACCCCGCCCTGAAGGAGGCGGAGGCCGACCGCGCCTGGCCCCTGCCCCTGGACCCGGACGCCCTCGCCCGCCGCCGCGCGGCCGCCGACGCGGTCCGCGCCCGGCTCGGCCGCGTCCACGGCACGGCCCCGGCGCCGGAACCGGCCCACGATCCGGAGTGGCCCCCTCCGCCGGAGGAGGACGAGGAGTCCGGAGCGTTCGAGCCGTTCACCGGGCATGCCGGACCGCATGAGCCGGATGCCGCGCCGTATGACGAGTACGAGCCGCACGAGCCTTACGGCCCGGATGAGTCCGCCCTGGCGGACTGGGACGCCCTCCCCGCGACGCGGCCGGTGTCGCCGGGTGACGGGTCGCGGGGCGCAGGGAGCACAGGGGACACAGCCCCCGGGCACCGCCCGGAGGGCGGCCGGGGGGCCGGGGTCTCCCCGGGAAACGGGGAAAGGGCGGGACTGGGGCGATCCCCCTCCGTCCCCCACCCCGCACCCGCCCCCGACGACGAGCTCCCCGAGGACTCCCTCACCCCCGAGGAGGCCCGACTGGTCGCCTCCTGGGACCGCGACCTGGACGCCCTCGCCGGCGAGCTCCGCCGTGCGCGGGCGAGCGTGCACGACGTGCCGCTGCCGCCGTCGCTGACCGCCTCGCAGCTCGTCCGGCTCGCCGCCGACCCCGACGCGTTCGCGCGCGAGCTGGCCCGCCCCATGCCGCGCCCCCCGAGGCCCGCCGCGCGCCGCGGCACCCGCTTCCACGCCTGGGTCGAGTCCCGCTTCGAGGCGCTGCCGCTGCCCTTTCTCGGCCCGGACGAGCTCCCGGGCGGCGAGGACGACGAGCCGGAGATCGCGGACGAGCGGGACCTCGCCGCGCTCAAGGAGGCGTTCGAACGGACCCCGTACGCCCGGCGCACGCCCCACCGCGTCGAGGCGCCGTTCCAGATCACCCTGGCCGGCCGGGTGATCCGCGGGCGGATCGACGCGGTCTACCGGACCGAAGGCCCGGACGGCGGGACCGGTGCCGCCTACGAGATCGTCGACTGGAAGACCGGCCGGAGCGGCACCGCCGACCCCCTCCAGCTGGCCGTCTACCGCCTCGCCTGGGCCGAGCGGCACGGCCTGCCGCTGTCCGCCGTCACCGCCGCGTTCGTCCACGTCCGCGACGGCGAGGTCGTCCGCCCGGCGGCCCTGCCGGACCGGGCGGGGCTGGAGAGGATCCTGCTCGGGGAGGGTGAGTGAGACAAAACCCGGTCCCGGTCACGTCCCGTGTCCGGATAGGCTCGACGTCATGAGCGACACCCCGGACAGTGCCGTCCGCGCGTACATCCAGGAACACCGCGCCGCCTTCCTCGACGACCTCGCCGAGTGGCTGCGCATTCCCTCCGTGTCGGCCGACCCCGGCCACGCGGCCGATGTGCGCCGCAGCGCGGACTGGCTGGCGGACCGGCTCACCGCGACCGGGTTCCCGACGGTCGAGGTCTGGGAGACCGACGGCGCCCCGGCCGTCTTCGCGGAGTGGCCCTCCGGCGACGAGGGCGCGCCGACCGTCCTGGTCTACGGCCACCACGACGTCCAGCCGGCCGCCCGCGAGGACGGCTGGCACACCGAGCCGTTCGAGCCCGTCGTCAAGGACGGCAGGCTCTACGGACGCGGCGCCGCCGACGACAAGGGCCAGGTGTTCTTCCACACCCTCGGCGTCCGCGCCCACCTGGCGGCCACCGGCAGGACCGCGCCCGCCGTCAACCTCAAGCTGATCATCGAGGGCGAGGAGGAGTTCGGGTCGCCGAACTTCCCGGCCCTCCTCCGCGCGCACGCCGGCCGCCTCGCCTGCGACGCCGTGATCGTCTCCGACACCGGCATGTGGGCCGAGGACACCCCGACCGTCTGCACCGGCCTGCGCGGCCTGGTCGAGTGCCAGGTCGACCTGTACGGGCCGGACCAGGACATCCACTCCGGAGCCTTCGGCGGCGCCGTGCCCAACCCGGCCACCGAGGCCGCCCGGCTGGCCGCCGCCCTCCACGACGAGGACCGCCGCGTCGCGATCCCGGGCTTCTACGACGGCATCGTCGAACTCACCGACCGCGAGCGCGAGCTCTTCGCGGAGCTGCCCTTCGACGAGAAGCGCTGGCAGCGCGCGGCCCACTCGCACGCCACCCTGGGCGAGGCCGGCTACAGCACCCTGGAGCGCGTCTGGGCCCGCCCCACGGCCGAGGTCAACGGCATCGGCGGCGGCTACCAGGGCCCCGGCGGCAAGACCATCGTCCCGTCCTCCGCCCAACTGAAGCTGTCGTTCCGCCTGGTGGCCGGCCAGGACACGGACCGGATCCAGCAGTCGGTGTCCGCCTGGGTGGCCGCCCGGCTCCCGGCCGGCATCCGCCACGAGATCACGTTCATGGGCGCCACCCGCCCCTGCCTGACGCCGCTCGACCACCCCGCCCTCCAGTCCGTCGTCCGCGCCATGGGCCGGGCCTTCGGACAGCAGGTCCGCTTCACGCGCGAGGGCGGCTCCGGACCCGCCGCCGACCTCCAGGACGTCCTCGGCGTGCCCGTCCTGTTCCTCGGCATCTCGGTGCCCTCCGACGGCTGGCACGCGCCGAACGAGAAGGTCGAGATCGCCCTCCTCATGAAGGGCGTGGAGACCGCCGCCCACCTCTGGGACGACCTCGCCGCGGGCGACACGTCCTGGACGCGCCGCGCGGACTGAGCCGGGCCGGTTCCGTGACGCACATGAAGCACCACCACCATCACCAGCAGGGGGAGTTGGAAGCAGCCGTGACCACCAGCACCGATTCCATGGCCGACCGGCCCATCACGCTCAGCGGGTCGAGCGGTATCGACCGCGCCGCGCACCACCGGCTGGACGAGGCGTGGCTGTCGGCGGCGTGGAGCCACCCGTCGACCCGCGTGTTCGTGGTCTCCGGCGGCCAGGCGCTGATCGACGACACCCCGGACGGCCGCACGGAACTGGTGATGACCCCGGCCTTCGACGCGCCCCCCACCGAGACGCACCGCTACTTCCTCGGCCAGGACGAGGACGGCGTCGCCTACTTCGCCCTCCAGAAGGACGGCCTCCCGGGCCGCATGGACCAGTCCGCGCGCCCCGCCGGCCTCCGCGAGGCAGGCCTCCTCCTCTCCCCGCGCGACGCCGGCCTGCTCGTCCACGCCGTCGCCCTGGAGAACTGGCAGCGCCTCCACCGCTTCTGCTCCCGCTGCGGCGAACGCACCGTCATCGCCGCCGCCGGCCACATCCGCCGCTGCCCCGCCTGCGGCGCCGAGCACTACCCCCGCACCGACCCGGCAGTGATCATGCTGGTCACCGACGAGCACGACCGCGCCCTCCTGGGCCGCCAGATGCACTGGCCCGAGGGCCGCTTCTCAACCCTCGCCGGCTTCGTCGAACCGGGCGAGTCCATCGAACAGGCCGTCCGCCGCGAGGTCGCCGAGGAAGCCGGCGTCGTCGTCGGCGACGTCGAGTACGTCGCCAGCCAGCCCTGGCCCTTCCCCTCCAGCCTCATGCTCGGCTTCCTGGCCCGCGCCACCTCCGCCGACATCCAGGTCGACGGCGAAGAGATCCACGAGGCCCGCTGGTTCTCCCGCGACGAACTCCGCACCGCCTTCACCTCCGGCGAAGTCCTGCCCCCCACCGGCATCTCCATCGCCGCCCGCCTGGTCGAACTCTGGTACGGCGAACCCCTGCCGTAGGCCGCCCGGCCCCGGACGCGAGAGAGCCCCCGCCGCGGCGGGGGCTCTCTTCGTGATCCGGTCCCTGTAGTCTCAGACGCCGATCTTGCTCTTGACCTGGGCCAGCGACGGGTTGGTCAGCGTCGAGCCGTCCGGGAACAGCACGGTCGGGACCGTCTGGTTGCCCCCGTTGGCCTTCTCCACGAAGGCGGCGGACTCGGGGTCGAGCTCGATGTTCACCTCGGTGTACGCGATTCCCTCGCGGTCCATCTGGCTCTTGAGGCGGCGGCAGTAGCCGCACCAGGTGGTGCTGTACATCGTCACGGCGGACATCGGGGCTCCTTCAAAAGCGGGGGCTGAACGGGTGAGCAAAGCTCCGGTGGTAGAACGTGCGCCCCCCTCGGGCCATTCCCGTCCCGTCGCGCGCCCGGGCCGGGCAAGGTCGGTGTCGAATAGTACGACCGCGGGGTCCCGCCTGTGGACAGCGTTCCCGGTCGTCTCCGGGAACCTGGCAGCATGGCTGCGTGACAGCAGCAACGCACTCCCCTCTCTTCCCCCAGGTGCCGGAGACCGCCGACGCCGTGCTCGACGGGCTGGACCCGGAGCAGCGCGCGGTGGCGACGGCACTCGGCGGGCCGGTGTGCGTGCTGGCGGGGGCCGGTACGGGCAAGACGCGGGCGATCACTCATCGGATCGCGTACGGGGTGCGGGCCGGGGTGTTCCAGCCGGGGAGTGTGCTCGCCGTCACCTTCACCAACCGGGCGGCGGGCGAGATGCGCGGCCGGCTGCGCCAGCTGGGGGCGGCCGGGGTCCAGGCCCGGACGTTCCACTCGGCAGCGCTGCGCCAGCTGCAGTACTTCTGGCCCAAGGCCGTGGGAGGGGAGCTGCCCCGGCTGGCCGAGCGGAAGATCCAGATCGTCGCGGAGGCGGCGGCCCGCTGCCGGCTCCGCCTGGACCGCAACGAGCTGCGGGACCTGACGGCCGAGATCGAATGGTCGAAGGTCACCCAGACCGTCCCCGAGGACTACCCGGCCGCGGTCGCCAAGGCGGGCCGCGAGGCCCCCCGCGACCCGGCGGAGACGGCCAAGGTCTATGGCGTCTACGAGCAGCTCAAGCGCGACCGGGGCGTGATCGACTTCGAGGACGTCCTGCTGCTCACCGTCGGCGTCCTCCAGGACCGGCAGGACATCGCCGAGACCGTCCGGCGCCAGTACCAGCACTTCGTGGTCGACGAGTACCAGGACGTCAGCCCCCTTCAACAGCGTCTGCTGGAGCTGTGGCTGGGCGACCGGGACAACCTCTGCGTGGTCGGCGACGCCAGCCAGACCATCTACTCCTTCACCGGAGCCACCCCCGACCACCTGATCGACTTCCGCGCCCGCCACCCCCGGGCCACGGTCGTCCGGCTCGTCCGCGACTACCGCTCCACGCCGCAGGTGGTGCGCCTGGCCAACGGACTGCTCGCCCAGGCCCGCGGGAAGGCCGCGGAGCACCGCCTGGAACTGGTCTCCCAGCGGGACGGCGGCCCCGACCCCGCCTACACGGAGTACGCGGACGAGCCGGCCGAGGCCGAGGGGGTCGCACGGCGGGTCCGCGAGCTCCTCGCCACGGGCGTGCCCGCGAGCGAGATCGCGGTGCTGTACCGGATCAACGCCCAGTCCGAGGTGTACGAGCAGGCGCTCGCGGACGTCGGCGTGCCCTACCAGCTGCGGGGGGCGGAGCGGTTCTTCGAGCGCCCCGAGGTGCGCGAGGCCCAGCTGCTGCTCCGCGGCGCCGCCCGGGCGGGCCGGAGCACCGATCCGCAGCTGGCCGGCGTCGAGGACCTGCCCGCCCAGGTCCGGGCCGTGTTCTCCACCCGGGGCTGGACGGCGGAGCCGCCCGCCGGATCGGGCGCGGTCCGCGACCGGTGGGAGTCCCTCGCCGCCCTGGTCCGGCTCGCCGAGGACTTCGCCCGCGCCCGTCCGGGCGCCACGCTCGCCGATCTGGTCACCGAGCTCCAGGAACGGACGGAGGCCCAGCACGCGCCCACCGTCGAAGGTGTGACTCTCGCCTCACTGCACGCCGCCAAGGGTCTGGAGTGGGACGCCGTCTTCCTGGTCGGGCTCACCGAGGGCATGATGCCGATCACCTACGCCAAGACCGACGAACAGGTGGAGGAGGAGCGCCGGCTGCTCTACGTCGGCGTCACCCGGGCCCGTCGACACCTGACATTGTCGTGGGCCCTCTCCCGGTCGCCCGGCGGCCGCCCCTCCCGGCGCCCCAGCCGCTTCCTCAACGGACTGCGGCCCGGTTCCCCGGCCTCCGGGCCGGGCGCGCCGGGCCTCCAGGGGGCGCGCGGCCACGTCTCCTTCGGTTCCGGCTTCGAGGACGGCGTCCGGTCCGCCGGCGAGCGCGATGCCGCCCCGGCGCGGGCGCGCCGCAGACCGGCGCGGTGCCGGGTCTGCGGCCGGACGCTGACCGACGCGGGCGAGATCAAGCTGATGCGCTGCGAGGACTGCCCCTCCGAGCTGGACGAGGGGCTGCACGAGCGGCTGCGCGAGTGGCGGGCGGAACAGGCCCGGCAGCTCGGCCAGCCCGCCTTCTGCGTCTTCACCGACAAGACGCTGCTGGCGATCGCCGAGGCCGTACCGGGAACCGAAGCGGAGCTTTCCGTCATCTCCGGTGTCGGAGGGCGCAAGCTCGGCAAGTTCGGAGCCGACGTCCTGGCGCTGTGCGCCGGTCGTGAGCCGGGGCAGTGCGAGGGCCCGGAAGATTCTCCGAAAAAATAGTTTGCGCGCTTGGACGGCCTACCCATAGCCTTCCGAGCAGGGAAGCAACGGCCCCTCGCGGGATCGTTGACTCTGTGCTGTACTGCTGTATTCAACCGAACACGACGGACCCCGGTCCGTCCCGATGCGCCGAGAGGAGGCGAGCCCAATGATCAGCTTCATCACCAGCAGCAAAATGACCGATCGTCCGGTCTTCGCCATGCGTCCGCTCGGTGCCGAGGCGGGCATTCTCGCCGCCTCGCCGTTCGGTTCCCTCAACGGCACCCGTCTGTCCTCCGTCAAGCTGCCGATCTTCGAGTCGGCGCTGGGCAATGAGCGACCGACCGAGGCGCCCGAGGTAGCGGAAGCAGCAGCACTGGCACAGGCCCGTGCCTTTGCGGCGGAGACCGACGGCGCCGGATCCCGGACCAAGCAGTACCAGCACCACACGATGTGGGCCTTCCGTGGGCTCGAACCCTGGAGAGATCCAGCCTGATCGGCAGATCAGGTCGGCACCTTCCAGGGCCGCGGAACCCACACCGGGATCCGCGGCCCTTTTGTTTGCCCCCCCGCCAGGGGGACCCAGCCCGGCCACCAGCCGGAAAACACACAGACGAGGAACACACACCGTGCACATCAAGGCACACACCCCGTCAGTAGCCACCGACCTGATCCCCCCGCCCGTCCCCACGGAGGACACCTTGACCCCCCTGACCGCGCTGACCGACCTCGACGACGCGATCGAGAACCTCGGCACCCCCGTGCCGTGCCGCACCTACGACCCCGAGGTCTTCTTCGCCGAGACCCCGGCCGACGTCGAGTACGCCAAGTCGCTCTGCCAGACCTGCCCGCTGCGTGAGGCCTGCCTCGCCGGGGCCAAGGACCGTCGCGAGCCGTGGGGCGTCTGGGGTGGAGAGCTCTTCGTCCAGGGCGTCGTCGTGGCCCGCAAGCGGCCCCGTGGCCGCCCGCGCAAGAACCCGGTCGTGGCATGAACCTCCACGGCACCATCGACCGCCCCGTGACGCACGACCCCCAGAAGCAGGATCCGACGATGCAGCGCCCGTCCCCCGAGCCGGCCGGCTCCACCCTTCCCCTCCGCGAAACCTCCGGTGCGATCGTGTCGCGCCAGAACAGGAACCTCGAAATGCAACTCATCCCAGAAGTCCTGGCCCGAGCCCATATGAACGACCTCATGCGGGAGGCCGACTCCGAACGCAGGGCCGTACGCCTCGCCGCCGCCCGCCGGATGCAGCGCCGCGCCGAGCGCGCCTCGCTGCGTGCCCGCAGGGCCTTGGCCATGGCCGTTATGCAATAGACGGTCGAACATCGCTTGGTGAACCGAGGGGTCGGTCCGAACGGACCGGCCCCTCGGTGCGTCGGGGTGCGTCGGCCGCTCACCGGCCGTTCACGGGGATATCGTCTGGGAGTGGACCAGAAGACGCCTGATTCAGCGCAGTTGGACCCTGAGACCACCGGCCCGATCACGTGTGCCCGCTGCGGCACCAAGGCCGACGGCCCGCCGCCGACCTGGACCTGCTCCGTCGAGAACGGCACCCGCCGCTACTTCTGCGACGACTGTGCCCGCGCCAACATCAGAGCGATCGAGGGCCGCCTCGATTCCTCCTGGTGGTGACGGCCGGGGCCCGCGCCCCGCGGGCCCCGGAACACCCCTGTCAGGCGGGGGTCTCCTGGCTCCGGCTCTCGGCCGCGAACCCCGGGACCCACGCCTCCATCTCGTCACGCAACCGTACGGTCGCGCCCAGCTGGCACAGCACCCCTATGGTGCTCGTGGTGACCCGGTGGATCAGCAGATAGGCCGGCGGCAGATTGAGCTGGCGGGCCAGCTGGTAGGCGGGGGAGCGCGGGTCGGCGATCCGCGTCGCCTGCGCGCGCATCCAGTCCCGGGTGAAGGTGAACTCCTCCACCTGGGCCGGTTCGATGATCGGCAGCAGATAGTCCAGCACCGCACCCGGGTCGAGCTCGATCTCCGGCTTGACGAACCCCTCCTCCCGGAGCAGTTCATGGACCGCCTCCGCCTCGCCCTCCAGCGTCAGCCGCAGCACCGTCCCGATCTCCGGGGGGAGCCCCTGCGGCAGCCGGT
The DNA here is from genome assembly GCF_013055795.1 of Streptomyces sp. I05A-00742. Taxonomy (GTDB): domain Bacteria; phylum Actinomycetota; class Actinomycetes; order Streptomycetales; family Streptomycetaceae; genus Streptomyces. The sequence continues at coordinate 107,650 of NZ_JABETO010000016.1, read as the reverse complement.
CCACCGTGCCGAAGTCCAGGACGCCCAGCCGCCATCTCTCCGGCGGGCCGTCGGGCGCGTCGCCGGTCAGCAGCCGGAAGTTGCCCGGGTGCGGATCGGCGTGCAGCAGGCCGGTGCGGGTGGCGCCCGAGAAGAGGAAGCGCGCCAGCAACTGCCCGGCCCGGTCCCGCTGCTCCTGGGTGCCGTCCGCTATCACCTCGGACAACGGCACCCCCTCCAGCCACTCCGTCACCAGCACTTGGTCGGTGTGGTGCACCACGTCCGGGACGGTCACATCGGCGTCCCCGGCGAACTCCCGCGCGTGGGCGGCCTGGGCGCGCGCCTCCAGCCCGTAGTCCAGCTCCTCGGAGACCCGGTCCCGCAGCTCGGTGATCAGGGGCTTGATGTCCATGCCCGGGACCAACGGCCCCAGCAGCCGGGCGAACCGGCCCAGTTGGGTGAGATCGGACAACAGCGCCTCCCCGGCCCCCGGATACTGGACCTTGACCGCGACCTCCCGCCCGTCGTGCCAGACCGCCCGGTGCACCTGCCCGATCGACGCCGCCGCCGCGGGCCTGTCGTCGAACTCCTCGAACAGGTCCCGCCAGTCCTTCCCCAGCCGCTCCGCCAGGGCAGCGTGCACCGACTTCACCGGCATCGGAGGCGCCGCCTCCTGGAGCTTGGTCAGCGCCGCCCGATAGGGACCGGCGACCTGCTCGGGAAGCGCCGATTCGAACACGGACAGTGCCTGGCCGAGCTTCATCGCCCCGCCCTTGAGCTGGCCGAGCGTCACGAACAGCTGCTCGGCCGTGCGCTGCTGCAACTCCGCGGCGATCAGTTCCGCCGGCCGCCCCCCGATGCGTTTGCCGAGCCCGAGCGCGGTCCGCCCGGCGAACCCCAAGGGCAGCGCGGCCAACTTGGCGGTACGAGCGACCGCCTTGCGCGGTAGATCAGACATGCGCCCCTCCAACTAGCTGAACAGCCACGCCGCGGACGGCGGTTACCCGTGCATTGTCCCGTGCGGGGCCCCCGCGACCCGGGCACGGACCCCCTCGGGGCGCCGCGCCGCGCCGCACGGACACCGCGGGTGCGGCTCGACCGGACGCGAGGACCACTCCGGACCCGGCAGAGCCAGCTCCAGGCGTGCCCCCGCACCCGCCACGGACCCGGTGTCGAGGAACGCGAGCGCCCACGACACGGTCAGTCCCGCCACCACCGTGGCCAGTGCCATGTCGCACGACGGTACTCCCGCGCGCCGTCCGGACTTCCACTGGGCGACCATCCGGGGCCACGCCGCGTCCCGCTCCGCACGGCCCAGCCCCACGCACTCCGCGCACGCCGACCGGCCCGGCAGCACCAGCGGGCCGACCACCCCGGTGGCCTCCGCCACCCCCGCGTACAGGTGAGGCGTCCCCGCCGCCATCGTCTCCCGTGCCCCCGCCGGGTCGGGCGCCCACACCGCCACCCCGTCGCGCGGCGCGAACACCGTCAGGGCCAGGGGCGGCCCAGGCTCCCCGGAGCCATCGGCCCGGGCCCGCGGCCGGGCCAGCGGGGCCGCCTCCCGCACCACCCGCCGGGCCGCGGCGTCCCGCCGCTCGCCCGTCCGCTCCGCACCCACCCCGCAGGGGCTCACATCCCACGGCTCGACACAGCCGCCGTCGATCACGTCCACCCGTCCCACCCCCGACGCCGACAACAGCGCGGCCACCGCGGCACCCACCCGGCCCGCCCCCCGCACCTGCACCCGTCTCTCCTGCCGCGCGGCCATCAGCCCCATCGCCGCACCCGGCGCCGGATGCAGCACCGACAGCGACGCCAGGTCCGGACGCAGCCGCTCCAGGGCACCGCCGCGGTTCCGCAGCGCGATGCCGCCCGTGCCACCGCCGCGTGCGTCGTCCAGCACGCCCGCCCGTGCCAGCCGCTCCACCAGCGCGTCCGCCCGGCCTTCCGGAAGCCCCATGGCGGCCGCCTCCGCCCGGAGCAGCGGAAGGCTCCGCGTGCCGTCGAGCAGGCCCAGGAACGACGCCGTCGCCGGGTCCACCGGCCCCATCACCGACGCATGGGCCCGGGTCATCCCCAGCTGGAGGACGTCCCGGCTGCGCCAGGCCCGTCGCAGCGCCGGCTTCACCATCGGATGCGCGGCTCCCGGACCGCCCTCGGCCACTGCCGCTCCGCACATGCCGTCCGTCCCCATGGCTCCCCCTCATCGCCCTCATCGCCCCTCGTCGCCCCTCGCGGCCGGGCACACTCCGCCCCGCCGCCGGCGGATCCACCCGTCCGCCGCCCGTGGACCCAGCATGCAGGGCGGCACGGATCGGCGTGCGGAGTTGTCCACAGGCACGGAGTGATAGTCGTACTAGTGACGTGCTCCGGTGGGGATTCACCGCCCGCCGGGCGGCGGCGGGACTTCCCGCGCTGCCGACGGGGTAACGTCGGGGCGTGCCCGTCGACCCCCTGCACAGTGCCGCACGCCCACCGCGCAGCGCTCAGAATCCACTCGGCCCGTCCTTCCAGGGAACCGAGGCGTTCCCGGCGGCCGAGGCCCGCGCGGTGGAGGTCCGCCGGAGCGCGCGCCGGCGCAGAACCGTCTCCGCCTACCGCGAGGGCGACCGTACGGTGGTCCTCATCCCGGCCCGGATGTCGGACGCCGAGGAGAAGCGCTGGGTGACCGTGATGCTCGACCGGCTCGCGGCCCAGGAGAGCAAGCGGATACTCGGCGACACCGAGCTCGCGGAACGGGCGGAGCGGCTCTCCGGGCAGTACCTCGGTGGCCGGGCGCGCCCCGACACCGTCCGCTGGGTCACCAACCAGAACACCCGCTGGGGCTCGTGCACCCCCGCCGAGGGCAGCATCCGCCTCTCGCACCGCCTCCAGGGCATGCCCGAGTACGTCGTGGACTACGTCCTCCTGCACGAGCTGGCGCACCTGCTCGTCCCCGGGCACGGGCCGGCCTTCTGGCGGCTTCTGGAGGCCTATCCGCGCACCGAGCGCGCGCGGGGTTACCTGGAGGGCGTGGTCGCCGCCGGCCGGCTGCCGCACCTGCCCGCCGCTCGCGGTGAGTGAGGCAGGCGGGTGCGGCAGCCGGCCGGCGCCGCGGCGCTACAGCAGCGCGCGCACCCGCTCGACCAGGCGCACCACCGAGGCGTCGGCCACCGAGGCCACCTCGTCGTAGCCGAACCAGCGCAGGTCCAGCGACTCGTCGCTGATGGCCCCCTCGGCACCCGCGGGCGCGAGCGCCGCGTACTGCACGTCCAGGTGCCAGGCACAGGGCGTGTGGTGCCGGTCCAGCCGGACCGGACCGCCCGGCAGCAGCGTCAGCCCCGCGGCGATGCCGGACTCCTCACGGGCCTCTCGGAGAGCGGCCTCCGCCAGCGTGGCGTCCTCCGGCTCGCAGTGGCCGCCCATCTGGAGCCACATCCCCAGCTTGCGGTGGAGCGTGAGCAGCACCCGCCCGCCGGCCGGGTCCACCACCAGGGCGCTGGCCGTGACGTGCCCGTCCCGGCACGCCTTCCACATGCCGTCCGGCCGGCTCTGGAGGTGATCCAGGTAGGCCAGCCGCAGGGCTTCCTGTTCCGCGTCCCCGGACGGGCCGGACCACTCCTTGAGCACCCGCTCCGCGTCGTCCCGGAGGCTCACTCGCCGTCCTCGCCGTCCGTCGGGCGCTTGCCCTCGGGGTTCTCGGACGTGCCGTCCTTCTTGAGGTCCGGCTTGCCGTGGCCACCGGCGGCCTCGCCGAGCATCTTGTCCAGCTCGGAGAAGTCCAGGTGCTCGCGGTGGACGAAGCCGTCCGGGTCGTCCAGGTCGGCGGCGGTCGGCAGCATGTCCGGGTGCTCCCAGAGCGCGTCGCGGCCCTCGGCGCCGCGCGCGTCCGTGAGGGAGGCCCACAGCCGCGAGGCGTCCCGGAGCCGGCGCGGACGCAGCTCCAGGCCGATCAGCGTGGCGAAGGTCTGCTCGGCGGGCCCGCCGGTCGCCCGGCGCCTGCGCAGCGTCTCGCGCAGCGCCCCGGCGGACGGCAGGTGCGGCGCGGCGGCCGCGTGCACCACGGCGTCCACCCAGCCCTCGACCAGCGCCAGGGCGGTCTCCAGCCGGGCCAGGGCCGCCTTCTGCTCCGGCGAGTCCTCCGGCTGGAACATGCCCTGCTGGAGCGCTTCCTGCATCTGCTCGGGGTGGGTCGGGTCGATCTGGCCGACCACGTCCTCCAGCTTGGAGGTGTCCACCTTGATGCCCCGGGCATAGCCCTCGACGGCACCGAAGAGGTGCGAGCGCAGCCACGGCACGTGTGCGAAGAGCCGCTGGTGGGCGGCCTCGCGCAGCGCCAGGTAGAGGCGCACCTCCTCCTTCGGCAGACCGAGGCCGGAGCCGAACGCCTCGATGTTCACCGGCAGCAGGGCCGCCTTGCCGGCCGGGCCCAGCGGCAGGCCGATGTCGGTGGAGCCGACGACCTCGCCCGCCAGCACGCCGACGGCCTGGCCGATCTGGGTGCCGAACATGGCACCGCCCATGCCGCGCATCATGCCGAGCAGCGGGCCGGCCATGGCCTGCATCTCCTCGGGCAGCACGTCGCCCATGGCCGAGCCGACGCGCTCGGCGACCGGGTCCACCAGCTCCTTCCACACGGGCAGGGTCGCCTCGACCCACTCCGCGCGGCTCCAGGCCACGGCCGTGCCGGACCCCGAGGGCAGCGACGTCACGCCGTCCAGCCACAGGTCGGCCAGGCGCACGGCCTCCTCGACCGCCGACCGCTCGCCCGCGGAGACGCTGGCGTCCTTGGTGCCGTCGGCAGTGCCCTGCGCGACGGTCTGCCGGGCGATGTCCTTGGCCATGTCCCAGTTCACCGGGCCGCCCTCATAAGAGAGCATCTGCCCGAGCTGCTGGAAGGCGGCGCCCAGATCGCCGGGGTTCATGCCGCCGAACGCCGGGTTCGCCCCGCCGAACAGCGCGGCGAAGGGATTGTCCCCGCCGCCCGCACCGGCTCCGAACCCGAACGGGTTCGCCGGCCCCTGACCTGCACTGCCGCCACCCTGGTCACCGCCCTTCTTCTTGCCGTTGTCGCCGTCCTCCGGCTCCTCCGGCGGAAGACCGAATCCGAATGGGGTGTCACTCACGGGTTTCCTCGGCTCGTAGGGCCGCCGGCGAAGGCCGACGGCGAATGCCCGACAACACCACCCAGCGTAGACACCTCCCCGGTATCGGGGCTTGGTGCTCCACCGGCTCGGGGCCTGCGGCAGGATGGACGTCACCTGGTACGTACGGGTCATGACACAGGTGATGACGCATACGTACTGAAGACAACCGCTGGAGACGCCCGGTGAGTTCCCCCGACCGAGAAGTTCGCGCAGCGCGAAACGGTTCCGCGCGAGACAGTACGAGCCCGCCCGGCCGACGGCCCGTGGTCGCGGTGACCGGTGCCGCACGCGGCGTCGGCGCACTGCTCACCCGGCGGCTCGCCGCATCCGAGGAGGTCAAGCACGTCCTCGCCATCGACGAGCGCCGCGGTGACGTCAGCGAGGCGCAGTGGCACGTCCTGGACGTCCGCGACCCGGCGATCGCGGAGAAGCTGCGGGGGGCCGACGTCGTCGTCCACCTCGCGCTCGACCTGGACCTGGAGACCGACCCCGCCGCCCGTACCGCCTACAACGTGCGCGGGACCCAGACCGTGCTGACGGCCGCCGCGGCGGCCGGGGTGCACCGCGTGGTGCTCTGCACCTCGGCGATGGTCTACGGCGCGCACCCCGACAACGACGTGCCGCTCGACGAGGACGCCGAGCTGCGGGCGACCGCCGAGGCCACCGGCGTCGGCGACCTGCTGGAGATCGAACGGCTCGCGCGGCGCGCGCCCCGCGCGCACCCCGGCCTGAACGTCACCGTGCTGCGGCCCGCGGTGCTCGTCGGCGGCACCGACACCGCCCTCACCCGCTACTTCGAGTCGCCCCGCCTGCTGGTGGTCGCCGGATCCCGTCCGGTCTGGCAGTTCTGCCACGTGGAGGACCTGGTGAGCGCGCTGGAGTTCGCCGCCCTGGAGAAGGCGGAGGGCGAGCTGGCGGTCGGCTGCGACGGGTGGCTGGAGCAGGAGGAGGTCGAGGAGCTCACCGGCATCCGCCGCATGGAGTTGCCCTCGGCCGTGGCGCTGGGGGCGGCCTCCCGGCTGCACCGCCTGGGCCTGACGCCGTCCCCCGCGGGCGATCTCGAGTACACGATGCACCCGTGGGTGGTCAGCGGCCACCGGCTGCACGCCGCGGGCTGGCGGCCGCGCTGGACCAACGAGGAGGTCCTGGCGGAGCTGCTGGAGGAGGTGGCCGGACGGCACACGGTCGCCGGGCGGCGGCTCGGCCGCAAGGACGCGACGGCGGCGGGGGCCGCGGGGGCGACGGTGGCGCTGCTGGGCACGGCGGCACTGGTGCGGCGGGCGCGGAAGGCCCGGCGCCGGGTCTAGGCGGCCGGTTTCGGGGGGAGGGGCCGGGGCACGTTTCCCTCGGTCCTCCCGGGTCCCGGTGCGCCCGCGTACGGCACGATGGAACGCATGTCCCGTACGTACGAAGATTCCCCCGTGTCCGCCGGGCCGGGCCCTGTCCGGCTCGTAGCCGTCCGTGACACCGCGCTCTCCCTGGACGAGGTCTTCGCCGCGGTGGGCGACCCCGCGGCGGGGGGTACCGCGCTCTTCGTGGGCACGGTCCGCGACCACGACGGCGGTGCGTCCGTGACCGGCCTCGGTTACTCGGCGCACCCCTCGGCCGAGGACGGGCTGCGACGGGTGGCCGAGAAGGTGGCCGCCGACTTCCCCGTGCGGGCGCTGGCCGCCGTGCACCGGGTCGGTGAGCTGGCCGTCGGGGACCTGGCCGTGGTGGTGGCGGTCTCCTGCCCGCACCGGGCCGAGGCGTTCGCGGCCTGCCGGCGGCTCATCGACGACCTCAAGCGTGATGTGCCGATCTGGAAGCACCAGGTGTTCTCGGACGGGACAGAAGAGTGGGTCGGCGCGTAGCGGTGTCGTTGACGGGTGGGTGGGTCGGCGCGTAGCGCCTTGCTGGGGCCCGCGGTGCCCGGATTGGGTCGCTCAAGTTGCGTAACCCGCCCCCTGACGTGAGCGTTGAGACGGCAGACGATTAATGTGCTCATCGGTAAGTCGCGAGGAGTAAGAGGTCGGAGGCCGTTATGGCGGCGCTCGCTTGGTTGCTGATTCCGGTTGCCGCGGCCGTGGCCGCCGCCCTGTGGGGAAGCTGGGCGGCCCGGAACCGCAAGGCAGGCGATGTCTCGGAGCTCGCGGGGTACGCGAAGTTCCGGGAGGCCATGGAGCGCTCGGATTCGGGGGCCGGGTCCGCGTAGCGCCCCGCGATTCCGGGTAGCTCTTCACAACACGGCCTTCGTCAGGGGCCCCTGCCCCGTACGGACCGCCCCGGGAGTGGACTGTCGGACCCGTCCCGTACTGTCGTTCCATGCCCCGCCGCACTGCGACGATGCTCGCCTCCCTGCTGATGCTGATCGCGCTGCTCTGCGCCGGCGTGCTGATCCCCGTGCCGTACGCGGAGATGTCGCCGGGCCCGACCGTGAACACCCTGGGCGATCACGGCGGCGAGCCGGTGCTGCAGATCTCGGGGCGCAAGACGTACCCGACCCGGGGTCACCTCAACATGACCACGGTCCGGGTGACCGGCTCGCAGTACCGGATGAACATGGTCGAGGCGGTCTACGGCTGGCTGAACCACGACAAGCTGGTGGTGCCGCACAGCACGCTCTACCCCGACGACAAGTCCCCTGACCAGCTCAACCAGGAGACCGCCGAGGAGTTCAGCCAGTCACAGGAGAGCGCCAAGGTGGCGGCGCTCAAGCAGCTGGACATCCCCGTGGGCACCCGTGTCGTGGTCTCGTCCGTGGTCAAGGCCAGCCCCGCCGAGGGTCTGCTGCACGCGGGCGATGTCATCAAGTCCGTGGACGGCGCCGAGGTCAAGGAGCCCGGTGACGTCGCGAAGTTCGTCACCCGGCACAAGCCGGGGGAGAAGGTCGCCTTCCGGGTCGTCCCGGCCAAGGAGGCCGCGGCGGCGGAGAAGGAGAAGCGGCAGCCGCGGGGCGAGGAGACCGTCACGGTGGTGACGCGCGAGGCGCCGGGCGAGAAGCGGGCGATCGTCGGCATCCAGGCGGGGACGGCCCACACCTTCCCGTTCGCGATCAACATCAAGCTGGCGGATGTCGGCGGTCCGAGCGCGGGCCTGATGTTCGCCCTGGGAATAGTCGACAAATTGACACCGGACGATCTCACCGACGGCAAGTTCATCGCCGGGACCGGGACGATCGACGACAACGGCAAGGTCGGGCCGATCGGCGGGATCGAGATGAAGACGGTCGGCGCCCGGGAGAAGGGCGCCCAGTACTTCCTGACGCCCAAGGACAACTGCGCGGCCGCCGCCAAGGACACCCCGTCCGGGCTGACGCTCGTCAAGGTGGAGACGATACGTGACGCGGTGAAGTCCCTGGAGAAGCTCCGCAAGGGGGACGCGGCCGGCCTGCCGCGGTGCACGGCAGGCTAGGCGCGTAGCGAGCGGGGGAGCCCCGGGAGCCTCCGGGGCGGCGGCTCAGTCCGCGAAGGTCGCGGCGAGCGCCTCGGCCAGGCCCGGCACCAGGTCGGGGCCGGTGAGCACCTCGGTCGGCGAGTCCTTCTCGCGCAGCCGGACGGCGGATTCGCGGGCTCCGTCGCGCAGGACGGCGACCGTCATCCGCACCTCCTGCCGCTCCGGGTGCTTCGCGACCCACTTGGCGAGCTGCTTCTCGTTCATCCCATGAGGCACCGAGCCCTCGGCGGACGGCGGCAGCATCAGCCGCTCCACGGTCAGGGCGCAGCCCGTCACCGCGTCCGGCCAGGCGATCGTGGCGAGGAATTCGTCGAGAGCGCCGCCCGCGGGCAGCTCGTCCTGCTCGATGGGGGTGTAGGAGGGGGCCGACGCGCCCGGCGTGCCGTCCAGGCCGAGCTGGGCGGCCAGGGCGGGCTCCTGGGAGCGGAGCTTCGCGGTGTCGACCAGGGCGAAGAGCCGGGCGGGCTGGTCCCAGCCGAGGCCGGAGGCGTACTCGTCGATCTCGAGTACGGCGCGGGTCAGCGGGCTGGCGGCCATGTGCGGCGTGCCCGGTTCGGGACGATCGGGGTGGCTCGGGGAGCCGGCGTTGCTGGACATGCCCAATATCGTGCCCTGACAGGGGCCGAAATCGGGAACCGAGTAAAGCCTCGGTAAGTTGCCACACTGGGTCCTACTATCGCCAGGGCCTGATCGACAGCTCCCTTCACAGCGAACTTCGAGGTGCGCACCTTGGCTTTCCAGATGCCGGACCGCGGCGGAGGCCCGACAGGGCCACGGATCAGAGTCGGCCGACCGTCCCGGCGCGTCCGGACCCTGCTGATGACCTTGGGTGTGCTGGCCGCGCTGGCCATGCTCTTCGTCATGTTCGCGGGGTTCTGGACGGACTGGCTCTGGTACCGCTCCGTGCACTATTCATCCGTCTTCACCACCACCCTCGGCACCAAGATCGGTCTTTTCGCGGTCTTCGGACTGCTGATGGCCCTGGCGGTGGGCTTCAACATCTGGCTGGCGCACCGGCTCCGGCCGCCGCTGAGCGCCATGTCGGCCGAGCAGCAGAGCCTCGACCGGTACCGGATGAGCATCGCGCCCTACAAGAAGTGGGTGCTGCTGGCGATCACCGCGCTGGTCGGGCTGGTGGCGGGCGCGTCCGCGGCGGGGCAGTGGCGCACCTGGCTGCTGTGGAACAACGGAGTCCCGTTCCACCAGCGCGACCCGCAGTTCCACAAGGACATCTCCTTCTACACCTTCGACCTGCCCTGGTACCGCTTCCTGCTGAGCTTCGGCTTCGCCGCCGCCGTTCTCTCGCTGATCGCGGCGGCCCTGGTGCACTACCTCTACGGCGGCCTCCGGCTGACCAGCCCGGGCCACCGGGCCACCGCCGCGGCCACCGGTCATCTCTCGGTGCTGCTGGGCCTGTTCGTCTCGCTGAAGGCCGTCGCCTACTGGCTGGACCGGTACGGGCTCGCGGTGAAGTCGAGCGGGCTGCGGTCGACGGACGGCTGGACGGGTCTGCGCTACGTGGACGCCAACGCCTATCTGCCGGCCAAGACGATCCTTTTCATCATCGCGCTGATCTGCGCGGTGCTGTTCTTCGCGACGCTGTGGCGGCGCACGTGGCAGCTGCCGGTCATCGGATTCGGCCTGATGGTGCTCTCGGCGATACTGATCGGCGGGCTCTACCCGGCGATCGTGCAGAAGTTCCAGGTCCAGCCGAACGAGCAGGCCAAGGAAGCGCCGTACATCAAGAAGAACATCGAGGCCACGCGCGAGGCGTACGGGATCGAGACGGCGGACGTCACCAAGTACAAGGGCGAGAGCAGCCTGTCGGGCAAGGACCGCGAGAAGCTGCGCTCCGAGGTCAACTCGACGGCCGCCCTGCGCCTTCTCGACCCCAGCGTCGTCTCCCCCGCATTCCAGCAGGAGCAGCAGGTCAAGGGCTACTACCAGTTCCCCTCCACGCTGGACGTCGACCGGTACACGGTGGACGGCAAGGAGCAGGACACGGTCGTCGGTCTGCGTGAGCTGAACCTCAAGGGAATTCCCGAGCACAACTGGATCAACGACCACTTCAAGTACACCCACGGTTTCGGTGCCATCGGGGCGAAGGGCACCTCGACCGACACGGCGGGTGCTCCGGACTTCTCCGCCAAGAGCCTTCCGACCGAGGGCTTGTTCGGCCCGTACGAGCAACGCATCTACTACGGCGAGAAGACGACGCAGTACTCGATCGTCGGCGGGCCGCAGAAGGAGCTGGACTACCCGTCCGAAAAGGGCGAGCAGAGCTACAGCTACAAGGGCCGAAGCGGCGTCAATCTGTCCAACCCCATCAATCGCGCGGCGTACGCGGTGGCCTTCGGGGAGCCGCAGATCCTCTACTCCGGTGCCATCGGAGAGGGTTCGCGCATCCTCTACAACCGCACGCCGAAGGAGCGCGTCGAGGCGGTCGCCCCGTGGCTGACCATCGACGGCGACGCGTATCCGGCCGTGGTGAAGGGCCGCGTCCAGTGGATAGTGGACGCCTACACGACGACCAACGGCTATCCGTACGCCTCGCGTACGACGTTGGGTGACACCACGGCGGATTCGCTCACGTCCGGCCAGCGTGCGGTCGTTGCCCAGCAGAACCAGGTCAACTACATCCGTAACTCGGTCAAGGCGACGGTGGACGCCTATGACGGCTCGGTCAAGCTGTATCAGTGGGACGCCAAGGATCCGGTGCTCAAGACCTGGATGAAGGCGTTCCCGGGCACCGTCAAGGCGAAGAGCGAGATCAACCCGGACCTGATGAACCACCTGCGTTACCCGCAGGACCTCTTCAAGGTCCAGCGTGAGCTGCTCTCCCGCTATCACGTCACCGACCCGGAGACGTTCTACACGGGCAGCGAGCGCTGGGAGGTCCCGGACGACCCGACCAACGACAAGGGCAACGCGGTTCCGCCTTACTACCTGAGCATGAAGATGCCCGGGCAGGACAAGCAGGCGTTCTCCCTGACGACGACCTTCGTGCCCAAGAACCGGCCGAACCTCGGTGCCTTCATGGCCGTGGACGCCGATGCGAAGAGCGGTGACTACGGGAAGATCAGAATCCTCAAACTGCCGTCGGAGACCTCGGTCTGGGGTCCACGGCAGGCGCAGGGCAATTTCAACAGTCATCCGCCCGTCGCCGACCAGATCAACATCTGGAAGAAGGGCGATTCCGAGGTCGAGTACGGAAACCTGTTGACCGTGCCGTTGGACGGCGGGCTGCTCTACGTCGAGCCCGTCTACCTGAGGGGTGCGAATTCGAATTACCCGCGCCTGAAGAAGGTCCTCGTCAACTACGGTGACAAGATCGCGTTCAGGGACACCCTCGACCAGGCTCTCGACGAGATCTTCGGTGGCAACGGCGGGCCGGGTACGACCAAGCCCGACAGCCCGCAGAAGCCCAGTGGCCCGTCCCAGGACCCGACCGTCAAGCAGGCCCTGAAGGACGCTCAGGAGGCGTTCGACAACGCGCAGAAGGCCCTGGACGAGAAGGACAAGGACTGGGCCAAGTACGGACAGGCGCAGAAGGCCCTGAAGCAGGCGCTGGAGCGCGCCGCCAAGGCGGAGGCCAAGGCCGCCGAGAAGCAGGCGAAGCCGGCGGACGGGGGCGGCGGCTCCTGACCCGTCCGAGCCCCACCCCGCGCCGTGGTACGGTTGTTCCACAACAGCGCGGGGTGGAGCAGCTCGGTAGCTCGCTGGGCTCATAACCCAGAGGTCGCAGGTTCAAATCCTGTCCCCGCTACTTGAAGACAAGGCCCGGAGTCTCGGACTCCGGGCCTTGTCGTGCGTCCGGAGCACTGCTCCGGGGCCGGCGGACGAGGGACCACCGTTCGCATCCGGCGCCACGCTGCTCTGTGCGGGTTATGTGCGGGCCTTTTGATTAGAGTTTGGGACATCGCTGTGTCGGGAAGTCGGGAAGTCGACAAAACGCTGAAGTGACCTCACTGGCTGCGGCATTCCAGGTGTACACAGGTTGCGGGAGTGCGACGATGGGACGTATGGGGGACAAGGCGAGGCTGGTGGAGACACGTCGGCTTGTAGGGGCTCCCGCCCACGGGAGCGACCAGGACGGGCAGCACCCGTCGTCGTACGGCCCGGGGTCGGCGGACACCTCCGGTGCCACCCCGACGGGCGCGTCCACCGACGCCGCCGACCTGGAGCTGGAGACCGCCCGCCGCCGCGCCGAGTCCGGCGACCCCGCCGCCCTGAGCATGCTCGGGGCCCTGCTGCTGCGCCGCGGTGACCTGGACACGGCCGAGCGCCACCTGCGGGCCGCCACCGCCGAGGGGGACCGCTCCGCCGCCAACAACCTGGGCGTCCTGCTCCACCAGCGCGGCTACCCCGACGAGGCGGCCGGCTGGTGGCGGGTGGCCGCGGTCGCCGGTTCCGCCGCCGCCGCGCACGCGCTCGGCCGCTACCACCGCGAGCGCGGCGACGAGCCGGCCGCCGAGTACTGGCTGCGCCAGTCGGCCGAGTCCGGGCACGCCCTCGGCGCGTACGCCCTCGCCGACCTGCTGGAGCACCGCAGCGACGTGGGAGCCGAGCGCTGGTTCCGGTCCGCCGCCGAACGGGGGCACCGGGAAGCCGCATACCGACTGGCCCGCATCCTCGACGGCCGGGCGCCCGGTGCCGCCGCGGCGACCCGGACGAGCGGCCTCCCCGCCGGCCTGGGCCCGGCCACGGGCGGCCGGCGCACCCCCGTCGGCGGCGGGGACACCTCGGTGCGCGACCTGCGGGCCGCGGCGGCGGTCGGCAGGGACGGCCGGGAGCGCGGCCCCGCGGCCGAGGCCGAGCAGTGGTACCGCCAGGCCGCCGCCCGCGGCCACCGCCGTGCCGCCCTGCACCTGGGCACCCTGCTGGAGGCGCGCGGCGAGATCCAGGAGGCCGCGCGCTGGTACCTGACCTCCGCCAAGGACGGCGAGTCCCGCGCCGCCTGCGCCCTCGGCTTCCTGCTGCGGGACGCCGGTGACAACGACAGCGCCGCCGTCTGGTGGCGCCGGGCGGCGCAGGACGGCGACGGCAACGCGGCCAACGCCCTCGGCGCCCTGCACGCCGACCGCGGCGAGGCCCAGCAGGCCGAGCGCTGGTACCGGGCCGCCCTGGACGCCGGGGACGTCAACGGCGCGTACAACCTCGCCCTCCTCTGCGCCGAGCAGGGCCGCACCGCCCAGGCCGAGCAGTGGTACCGGCGCGCCGCCTACGCGGGGCACCGGGAGGCCGCCAACGCCCTGGCCGTCCTGCTGCTCCAGGGCGGCGACGCGGCGGGGGCCGAGCCGTGGTTCTCCAAGGCGGCCGAGGCCGGCAGCGTCGACGCGGCCTTCAACCTGGGCATCCTCTACGCCGGGCGGCACGACGACCGGGCGGCTTTGCAGTGGTACGAGCGGGCGGCCGCCGCCGGGCACACGGAGGCGGCCCTCCAGGTCGCGATGGCCATGCTGCGGGACGGCACCCAGGAGGGCGCCGAGGAGGCCGAGCGCCACCTGCGGACGGCGGCGCGCGGGGGCAGCGCGGAGGCGGCCTTCCGGCTCGCCACCCTGCTCGACCGGGAGGACCGCGGCGAGGAGGCCGTGGCCGAGTGCGAGGAGTGGTACGACCGTGCCGCCCGCCAGGGCCACCGGCGGGCCCAGGTGCGGCTGGGGATGCTCGTGGCGGCGCGTGGCGACGTCGTGAGCGCCGCCCGGTGGTACCGCGAGGCCGCCGAGGCGGGCAGCCGCAACGGGGCGTTCAACCTCGGGCTGCTGCTGGCCCGCGAGGGCAGCGAGCCGGAGGCCGCGCTGTGGTGGACCCGGGCCGCCGAGGCCGGGCACGGCAGGGCCGCCCTCCGGCTGGCCCTGCTGGCCGCCCGGCACGGCGACCTGGCGGAGGCTCAGCTCTGGTGCGCGCAGGCGGTCGAGTTCGGCCCGGCCGAGGTCGCCGAGCGGGCCGCGCGGCTGCGGGACGCGCTCCAGCAGGAGCTGTCGGCGTGATCGCGGCCCCTCGGAGGCCGTACCGCGGTCCCCTCGGGGGCCGTCCCGCGGTTCCCCTGGGAGGCCGTGCCCGCGGCCCCCGACGCCCCGCCGGGGTGCCCACGCACCGCACGCAGCCGACCCCGCACGCCACCCCAGGATCACCCGTTTGCGCGCGGAGCCGTGACCGGGTTAAGATTGACCTACCGACGCGGGGTGGAGCAGCTCGGTAGCTCGCTGGGCTCATAACCCAGAGGTCGCAGGTTCAAATCCTGTCCCCGCTACTCTTCGAAGGCCCGGATCTCCAAGATCCGGGCCTTTGTGCTGTCCGGGCGCGCATGCCTGCGGCTCCGTCACCCGAACGGGCACCCTTCCGGGCGCCCGTCGCCCGTCACCCGTCCGAGCAGCCCGGGCACAGGCCCCGGTAGGTCACCTCGACCGCGGACACCTGGAACCCGAAGCGCTCCTCCGTCGGCAGCCCGGCGAGGAGGTCCCCGGCGGGGTGCACGTCGCGGATGGTGCCGCAGCGGGAGCACACCAGGTGCTGGTGCGCGTGGTGGGCGTTCGGGTCGTAGCGCTTGGCCCGCCCGTCGGTGCTCACCTCGATGATCTCGCCGAGCGAGACCAGCTCCCCGAGCGTGTTGTAGACCGTCGCGCGCGAGATCTCCGGCAGCCGTTCGGTCGCCTTGGCGTGCACTTCGTCGGCGGTGTAGTGCACATGGTCCCCGTCGAGCACCTCGGCGACGACGCGCCGCTGCGCGGTCAGCCGCCAGCCGCGTCCTCGGAGCCGTTCCAGCAGGTCACTCATGCCATTCACCCATCAGTCAGATAGGACCAGCCTAGCAGCGGCTGCCGTCCATCACTGGATCCGGTTTTTATGTCACTTCCATCTTGACTTAGACAAAGTCCAATGTGAGGATCGATCTCGCCGCAGGGCCGA
Source organism: Streptomyces sp. I05A-00742 (assembly GCF_013055795.1). Lineage (GTDB taxonomy): Bacteria > Actinomycetota > Actinomycetes > Streptomycetales > Streptomycetaceae > Streptomyces. Next base: position 92,201 of record NZ_JABETO010000016.1, on the reverse strand, counting down.
GGAGGACCGGCCGGGCGGGCAGGACCGAGAAGACGGAGGCGTACGTGTCGGTTCAGGACGAGGCCATTTCCACGACGGGCCCGCTGACCACGGAGTCCGGAGCTCCGGTCGCGGACAACCAGAACAGCGAGACCGCGGGCATCGGTGGCCCCGTCCTGGTGCAGGACCAGCTGCTGGTGGAGAAGCTCGCGCACTTCAACCGCGAGCGGATCCCGGAGCGCGTGGTGCACGCCCGAGGCGCCGGCGCCTACGGCACCTTCACCGTGACGGCGGACGTCTCCCGCTGGACCAGGGCGAACTTCCTGTCCCAGGTCGGCAAGGAGACGGAGACGTTCCTGCGCTTCTCCACTGTGGCCGGCAGCCTCGGCTCGGCGGACGCGGTGCGCGACCCGCGCGGTTTTGCGCTGAAGTTCTACACCGAGGAGGGCAACTACGACCTCGTCGGCAACAACACCCCGATCTTCTTCATCCGGGATGCCATCAAGTTCCCCGACTTCATCCACACCCAGAAGCGCGACCCCTACACGGGCTCGCAGGAGGCGGACAACGTCTGGGACTTCTGGGGGCTGTCGCCGGAGGCCACCCACCAGGTGACCTGGCTGTTCGGCGACCGCGGCATCCCGGCGTCCTACCGCCACATGGACGGCTTCGGTTCGCACACCTTCCAGTGGAACAACGAGGCCGGCGAGGTCTTCTGGGTCAGGTACCACTTCAAGACGGACCAGGGCATCAAGAACCTCACGCAGGAGGAGGCCAACCGCCTCGCCGGTGAGGACCCCGACTCCCACCAGCGCGACCTGCGCGAGGCCATCGAGCGCGGTGACTTCCCGACCTGGACCGTGGGCGTGCAGATCATGCCGGCGGCCGAGGCGGCGACCTACCGCTTCAACCCGTTCGACCTGACCAAGGTGTGGCCGCACGCCGACTACCCGGTCGTCGAGTTCGGCAAGCTGGAGCTCAACCGCAACCCGGACAACATCTTCGCCGAGGTCGAGCAGTCGGCCTTCTCGCCGGCCCACTTCGTGCCCGGCATCGGCCCGTCCCCGGACAAGATGCTCCAGGGCCGGCTCTTCGCCTACGCGGACGCCCACCGCTACCGCGTCGGCATCAACGCCGACCAGTTGCCGGTGAACCGTCCGCACGCCACCACGGCCCGGAACTACGGCCGGGACGGCCTGGCCTACGACGGCCGGCACGGCAGGGCGAAGAACTACGAGCCGAACAGCTTCGGCGGCCCGGTCCAGACCGGCCGGCCGCTCTGGCAGCCGAGCCCCGTCACCGGTGTCACCGGAAACATCGCCACCCCGTCGCACGCCGAGGACAACGACTTCGTCCAGGCGGGCAACCTCTACCGGCTGATGTCGGAGGAGGAGAAGGGCCGTCTGATCGCCAACCTCGCGGGCTTCATCGCCAAGGTGTCGCGCGACGACATCGCCGAGCGGGCGATCGACAACTTCCGCCAGGCGGACCCCGACTACGGCAAGCGGCTGGAGGCCGCGGTCCAGGCCCTGCGCGGCTAGGGCGCTTGCCGTAAGAACCGGAGAGGCCGGACGCCATGGGGCTCCGGCCTCTCCGGCTGCCGTCACGCCGTCAGCGCGGCCCCCTCCGGACGGAGTCCGGAGCGCGCCACCCAGCAGCGTATGACGTCGCGGACCGAGACGATGCCCACGGCCTCGTGGCCGTCGAGGACGATCAGGTGCCGGAACTCGCCGCGCGTCATGGCGGTGGCCGCCTCCTCCAGCGTCCACTCCGGCGTCGCGAAGACGATGTCCGCGGTGGTGTGCGCGTGGGCGGTCTCCCGGTCCGGATCGTGGCCCGCCCCGAGCGCGTTGAGGATGTCCCGCTCGGTGAGGATGCCGAGTCCGCTGGTGTCGGGATCGAGGACGACGGCGGCGCCGATCCTCCGCGCGGACATCAGGCGGGCGGCCTGTCGGAGGGTGTGTGCCGGACCGATGGTGAGGACGATCGTGCTCATGACGTCGCGGACGAGCATGGGGGAGCCACCTCCTGCGAGTGTGGGATTCACACGTTCACAAGCTCGTCGACAGCGTGGCACGGGGGGTTGCGCCGGGGAAGGGGGTCAAAGAGGGTCGCTTTACCAATTTTTTACGACTCCTTGGAGGTTTCGGGTACTCGGACGGACGCCCCGTACCCCGGAGTCGAAGGCACCGCTCCCCGGAACGGCCCGTCCCGGGAAACGGCGGTGCCTCAGGTGCGCAGATACCCCAGCAGTTCGTCGTGGAGCAGCCCGTTCGACGCGGCGGCGTTCCCGCTGTGCGGCCCCCTGCGCCCGTCGAGACCCGTGAACCGGCCCCCGGCCTCCTCGACGATGACGACGTTCGCCGCCATGTCCCACAGCGACAGCTCCGGCTCCGCGCAGATGTCCACCGAGCCCTCCGCGACCATCATGTACGGCCAGAAATCGCCGTAGCCGCGCGTCCGCCAGCACTCCCGCGTCAGGTCCAGGAAGCCGGGCAGCATCCCGCGCTCCTCCCAGCCCGAGAGCGAGGAGTAGGCGAACGACGCGTCCGCCATGCGCTCGACCTTCGAGACGCTCAGCCGTGTGGCCGAGGTCAGGCTGCGGCCCGTGTACGCGCCCGAGCCCTTCACCGCCCACCAGCGGCGGCCGAGGGCGGGGGCCGACACCACGCCGACGACCGGCTGGTAGTCGATGCGGCCCTCGTACTCCGTCTGCACCATGAGGGAGATCAGCGTCGCCCACACGGGCACCCCGCGCACATAGTTCTTGGTGCCGTCGATCGGGTCGATGACCCAGCGGCGCGGGCCGAGGCCCTCGCCGCCGAACTCCTCGCCGAGCACGGCGTCGCGGGGCCGGGCCCGCTGGAGGTGACCGCGGATCAGCTCCTCGGCGGCCTTGTCCGCCTCGCTCACCGGGGTCATGTCCGGTTTGGTCTCGACCTTGAGGTCGAGGGCCTTGAACCGGTCCATGGTCGCCGCGTCGGCGGCGTCCGCCAGGACATGGGCCAGGCGCAGATCATCGTGGTAGTCGGACATACCAGGAACACTACCCGCGGCCCCCGCCTGTGCACGTGCGGCCCGCCCGGGCTCTTGACACCGTCTGGTGGTGCGTCAATTCTGTGGCCACAACCGTCGTGCGGCCGCAAGGCCCGGGAGGCGACGATGCCCGCGGCACGAGAGCTCCTGTTGGACGCGGCCTACACGGCGCTCGGCACCCGCCCCTGGCACGGGGTCCGGATGGTCGACGTGGCGGCCGCCGCCGGGGTGTCCCGGCAGACCCTCTACAACGAATTCGGCAGCAAGGACGGTCTGGCCCGCGCCCTGGTGCGACGCGAGGCGGAGACCTTCCTGACCGGCGTCGAACGCTCACTGGCCGACGCCACCGCCCATGGTGACGCCGACGCCGGGGACTGCTGCGCGGCGACGGCCGTGTGGACGCTGCGCGCCGCGCGGGCCAACCCGCTGGTGCGCGCGGTGCTCACCGGCTGCCGCGGCGAGCGGCTGCCCGTCCAGGCGGCCCCCGCCGTGCCGGCGCCGCGCACCCCGCCGTCACCCATGACGGCGCGGGGCGCCCCGACGCCCGCCGCGCTGATGGAACGCGTCGTCAACAGCACGGCCGGCGCGGCCGGCCGGACGGCGCGGGCGCCGGATCCGGAGCCCCTGCGGCGGGCCTGTGAGGCCGCCGTCCGGATGATCCTGTCGTACGTGATCGCCCCGGGGGCGTCCGACGTGGAGGCCGCTGAAGAGGTGGCCGACGTGGTCAGGGCGCTCGTCGGCGACGGGGAGGGGTGAGCCTCCGGGCCCCGGGAGCGTCAGTGCGCCGAACCCGACAGCTGGAGCCCGATCACCCCGACGATCACGAAGGCGATCGAGACCAGCTTCAGTGTGGAGACCAGGTCGTCGAGGAAGACCATTCCGTAGATCGCCGTCCCGGCCGCGCCGATGCCGGTCCACACCGCGTAGGCCGGGCCCACGTCGAGCTTCCGCAGGGAGAGCGTCAGCAGCCCGAAGCTGCCGAGCGCGAAGCAGGCGAAGGCGATCGTCGGCCACAGCCGGGTGAACCCGTGCGAGAGTTTGAGACAGACGGCGAAGCCGGTTTCGAGAAGTCCGGCGACCACGACCAGCAGCCACGCCATCAGATTGCCTCCCGCGTCGTCGACCGCCCCGTCCGTCCCGGTGCTGATGCACTTGCCATTGGCGGTCATTCGCAAACGTAGGCGATCAGTCGCCTTCGCGCCGCTCCCGGGTGGCCAGAAGTCGTCGCAGCGAGTAGAGCCGCTGCGGATCGGCGTGCCCGTCCGCGACCCACTGGTCCAGCGCGCAGTCCTGTTCGTCGTGGCTGCACGCGCGCGGGCAGTTCTCGGTGCCCGGCACCAGGTCGGGGAAGGCGAGGATGACGCGCGACGGGTCGACGTGGTGGAGCCCGAACGACCGGACGCCCGGGGTGTCGATCACCCAGCCGGAGCTTCCCCCAGGCAGCGGCAGGGCCAGCGCGGACGTGGTGGTGTGGCGGCCCCGGCCGGTGACGGCGTTGACGTGACCGGTGGCCCGCTGGTGGTCCGGGACGAGCGCGTTGACCAACGTGGTCTTGCCGACGCCCGAGTGCCCGACGAACGCCGTGACGCGACCCGAGAGCCGCTCGCGGACCGCGTCGGCGGCCGCGCCGTCGGCCAGCTCCTCGCGGTTGGTGACCACGTACGGGACGCCCAGCGCGCCGTACGACTCCATCAGTTTTTCGGCCGGAGCGAGGTCCGACTTCGTCAGGACGAGCAGCGGCTCCAGCCCCGCGTCGTACGCCGCCACGAGGCAGCGGTCGATGAGCCGGGGGCGCGGCTCGGGGTCGGCCAGGGCGGTGACGATGGCCAGCTGGTCGGCGTTGGCGACCACGACCCGTTCGAACGGGTCGGTGTCGTCGGCCGTCCTGCGCAGCACCGAACGGCGCTCCTCGACCCGGACGATCCGGGCCAGGGTGTCCTTCTTGCCGCTGAGGTCGCCGACGACCGCGACCTGGTCGCCGACGACGACGCCCTTGCGGCCCAGCTCGCGGGCCTTCATGGCCAGGATGACCCGGTCCTCGACGAGGACGGTCAGCCGGCCGCGGTCGACGGTGAGGACGAAGCCCTCGGAGGCGTCCTCGTGCTTGGGGCGGATGGTCGTCCGCGGGCGGTTGCCCTTGCGGTTGGGGCGGACGCGGACGTCGTCCTCGTCGGTGTTCTTGCCGTAGCGGCGCATGGGTGTTCCCGGGTCTCTCAGGCTCTCGGCGCCGTCGTCGCCCCCGCGGCGGATCCGAGCATTCCGTTCCAGAGTTCCGGGAAGTCGGGCAGGGTCTTGGCGGTGGTCGCCACGTTCTCCACCCGGACGCCCGGAACGGTGAGGCCGAGCACCGCCGCGGCGGTGGCCAGCCGGTGGTCCTCGTAGGTGTGGAAGACGCCCCCGTGCAGCGGACGCGGGCGGATGCGCAGGCCGTCGGCGGTCTCGGTGACGTCGCCGCCGAGCTCGTTGATCTCCTTGGCCAGCGCGGCGAGCCGGTCCGTCTCGTGCAGCCGCAGATGGGCGATCCCGCGCAGCTCGGACTCCGAGTCGGCGAGCGCGGCGACCGCGGCGATCACCGGGGTCAGTTCGCCGACCTCGTGCAGGTCCGCGTCGATGCCGGTGATCCGGCCGGTGCCGGTGAAGGTCAGGCCCGCGTCCGTCAGTTCGCAGCTGCCGCCCATGGCGGTGAAGATGTCGCGCAGCGCGTCACCGGGCTGCGTGGTGCGCTCGGGCCAGTCCGGGATGGTGACCCGGCCGCCGGTCACCAGGGCCGCCGCCAGGAACGGCGCCGCGTTGGACAGGTCCGGCTCCACGACCAGGTCGCGGCCCAGCAGCGCGCTGGGGGAGACCCGCCACACGTCCGGCTCGCCGCCCGACTCGGGGGTGTCCACCTGGGCGCCGGCGGCGCGCAGCATCTCGACCGTCATCCGGATGTGCGGCAGCGAGGGCAGTGCAGAGCCGATGTGCCGCACCTCGACGCCCTGGTTGAACCGCGAGCCGGAGAGCAGCAGCGCGCTCACGAACTGGGAGGACGACGAGGCGTCGATCTCCACGGGACCGCCCTCCAGCGCCCCCGCGCCGTGCACGGTGAGCGGCAGCGCGCCGCGGTCGTTGTCGTCGATGCGGGCGCCCAGGGCGCGCAGCGCGTCGATGACACCGTGCAGCGGGCGCTCGTAGCTGCGCGGATCGCCGTCGAAGCGCACCGGGCCGTCGGAGAGCGCCGCCACGGGCGGCAGGAAGCGCATGACCGTGCCCGCGTTGCCGACGTCCACCGTGGCCGGGCCGTGCAGCTGGGCGGGGATCACCCGCCACGCCTCCCCGGAGCCGTCCCGGTCGCCCTCGGAGCTGGAGGAGACGGTCTCCTCGATGCCCACGCCCATGGCGCGCAGCGCCTCCGCCATCAGCAGGGTGTCGCGGGAGCGCAGCGGGCGGCGCAGCCAGCCCGGCTCGGCGGCGAGGGCGGCGAGGACGAGGCCGCGGTTGGTGACCGACTTGGAGCCGGGCACGGTGACGGTCGCGTCGACGGCCCCGGTCGCGGTGGGAGCGGGCCAGAGGTCGGAGGGCGCGGGGCTCGGGGTCATGCCCTTACCTTACGGCCTCACCGGGGGCGGCGAACGGGCCCGCGGCGCCCGTGCCCGGGCGCCCTCCGGCTCACGCCCGGAGCAGCCAGCGGCCGCCGCCCAGCAGCGCGGCCAGGGACACCACGTGGAAGAAGAGCAGCCACAGCACCGGCGTCACACCCGTCAGCCGGCCGAGCTGGTCCGCGTCGGAGTCCGCCGCCCGGCCGTGCCGGCGCTTGCGCTGGAGCTCGAAGCCCGGCCGCACGCCCCCCAGCAGCAGGAACCACACCACCCCGTAGGCGAACGCCGCCCGCACCTCGGGCCCCGCCAGCCAGGAGACCAGGACGAAGGCCGCTCCGGCGAGCACCACCGTCAGGGCGCCGTACGCGTTGCGGATCATCACCAGCATGGCGGCCAGCAGCGCCGCCGCGACCCACAGCAGCGCGGTGACGTGCCCGGTGGACAGCGCCCAGGCGCCGGCGAGGCCGAGCAGCGAGGGAGCGGGGTAGCCGGCCACCGCGGTCAGGATCATGCCGAACCCGGTGGGCTTGCCGCGCGAGACGGTCAGCCCCGAGGTGTCCGAGTGGAGCCGGATGCCGTCCAGGGTCCGGCCGCTGAGCAGCGCGACCAGTCCGTGGCCGCCCTCGTGGGCGATGGTGACGGCGTTCCGCGTCACCCGCCAGACCCGGGGCGCGGAGACCGCCGCCAGGGCGACGAGCCCGGTGCCGACGACGGTCCACACCGAGGGCCCGGGCTGGGTGCCGGCCAGCCGGTCCCAGAGGTCGGTGGCGGTCGTGCTGTCCATCTCGGGCCGCTCCTTGCGCGTTCGTGGTCCGTGCTGAGGGACGGCCGGCGCCGCGTCGTGGTTCCGGAACCGCGGCACGGGAGCGGATCCGGGGCCCGATTGTCGGACCCTTGAGGCAGCATGGTCGGCAGCAGACGTGCGAGGGGAACCGAGGGGCGGTCGGACATGTGCGGGCGGTACGCGGCGAGCCGGAGGCCGGAGGATCTGGCCGGGCTCTTCGAGGTGGAGGTGTGGGAGCCGGAGGAGACCCTGGCCCCGGACTGGAACGTGGCGCCGACCAAGGAGGTGTACGCCGTCCTGGAGCGCCCGGTCAAGGGCGCCGAGGACCGGCGCCCCGTCCGGCAGCTGCGCGCCCTGCGCTGGGGGCTTGTCCCCTCCTGGGCGAAGTCGCCCGAGGGCGCCGCGCGGATGATCAACGCCCGGGCGGAGACGGTGCACGAGAAGCCCTCCTACCGACGGGCCTTCGCGACGCGGCGCTGCCTGCTCCCGGCGGACGGCTACTACGAGTGGGTCACCGGCACGGAGGAGCGCGAGCTGGAGGTCAAGGGACGCCGGAAGCGCCCCCGCAAGCAGCCGTACTTCGTGACGCCCGCCGACGGCTCGGTGATGGCCATGGCCGGCGTCTACGAGTTCTGGCGTGACCGGACGCTGCCGGACGACCACCCGGGGGCCTGGTGGGCGACCTGCTCGGTGATAACCACCGAGGCGGACGAGCAGCCCTTCGCCGACGGCGGTGCCGAGGACGGCCCGCGGTCCCTGGCCGACATCCACCCCCGGATGCCGCTGGTCCTCCCGCCCGACCGCTGGGCCGCCTGGCTCGACCCCACGCGCACGGATCCGGAGGAGCTGCGCCCGCTCCTCACCCCGCCGCCGGCGGGCCTGGTGCGCGCGTACCCGGTGGCGACGGCCGTCAGCGACGTCCGCAACAACGGGCCGGAGCTGCTGACGGAGCTGGCGGCGCCGGAGGAGTCGACGCTGTTCTGACACCGGGCCGGCGCGACGTCGGCCGGCGCGGCGGGGGAGGCGTGCCCTCGAACCGGCCGCCGGACGGCAGGATGGCCGTGTGCAGACGGAGAACGCAGAGACCCCCGCGGGAACGGCCCGCATCCACTGGCACCGCGCGGCGGAGCCCCGCCTGGTGCTCGCCCTCGGGCACGGCGCGGGCGGCGGCATCGAGGCCCGCGACCTGCGGGCGCTGGCCGCCGCCCTGCCCGGGCGCGGGGTGACGGTCGCGCTCGTGGAGCAGCCCTGGCGGGTGGCGGGCAAGAAGGTGGCCCCCGCGCCGAAGACCCTGGACACCGCCTGGCGCGCCCTGTGGCCCGCGCTCGCCGCCCCCGGGCTGCCCGTCGTCGCGGGGGGCCGCAGCGCGGGCGCGCGGGTCGCCTGCCGGACGGCGGCGGAGCTGGGCGCGGTGGCGGTGCTCGCCCTGAGCTTCCCCCTCCACCCGCCGGGCCGCCCCGAGAAGTCCCGCGCCGACGAACTGCTCGGCGCCGGGGTGCCGGTCCTGGTCGTCCAGGGCGCCCGCGACCCCTTCGGCCGCCCCGAGGAGTTCCCGCCGGGCACCGCGCCGGTCGCCGTGCCCGGCGGCGACCACGGCTTCGCGGTCCCGAAGTCCGCGGGAATCACCCAGGAGGACGCACTGATGGTGATCACGGACGCCGTCGCCGGCTGGCTGGCGGAACGGACCGGCTGACGACGGGTCCGGGCGGTCCCGAGAAGCCGTGTCCGCACCGGGAATGGGACGGGCGGTGCCGGTGTTGAGCCCCACGTAGACACGCACCGGCACATGACAAAGGATTGGGAGAACCGCCCCATGGGTTCGATCGCATGCCTGTCCCGCCCGAGCACGGCAGACCGGGGCCGGCCGGTCATGGGCGGTGCTCTGCCCTCGGTGGCCGGAGCGGCGGGTTCGGCGGATCGTCGTCTATTCTCCGAAACGAGCGGGTCCGCCCAGGGCCCGGCCAAGTTTCCGGAGGAGGTGGGTCCGGTCGTGGGTACCGACGCGGGGACGCACGGCGAGGAGCACACCCCTGCCGAGCGCGCGGAGAGCGCGGCGGAGCGCAACGCCCGCTTCGAGCGCGACGCGCTGACCTTCCTCGACCAGATGTACTCGGCCGCCCTGCGGATGACCCGCAATCCGGCGGACGCGGAGGACCTGGTCCAGGAGACGTACGCCAAGGCGTACGCGTCCTTCCACCAGTTCCGTGACGGTACGAACCTCAAGGCGTGGCTCTACCGCATCCTGACCAACACCTTCATCAACTCGTACCGCAAGAAGCAGCGCGAGCCGCTGCGCAGCGCGTCCGAGGAGATCGAGGACTGGCAGCTGGCGCGTGCCGAGTCGCACATGTCCCAGGGGCTGCGGTCCGCCGAGTCGCAGGCGCTCGACCACCTGCCGGACTCCGACGTCAAGGAGGCCCTCCAGGCCATCCCCGAGGAATTCCGCATAGCGGTCTACCTCGCGGACGTCGAGGGGTTTGCCTACAAGGAGATCGCGGACATCATGGGTACCCCCATCGGCACGGTGATGTCCCGCCTCCACCGGGGCCGACGGCAGCTGCGCGGTCTGCTGGAGGACTACGCCCGCGAGCGTGGCCTGGTCCCGGCCGGGGCCGCCGCGCCGCACGGTTCCGACGCGTCGCACAATGGGAAGGGCTCGGACTCATGAGCTGCGGAGACCCGCACGAGACGGACTGCTCCGAAGTCCTCGACCACCTCTACGAGTACCTCGACCGCGAGATGCCGGACGGCGACTGCGCCAAGTTCGAGGTGCACATCGACGAGTGCTCCCCCTGCCTGGAGAAGTACGGGCTGGAGCAGGCGGTCAAGAAGCTGGTGAAACGGTGCTGCGGACACGATGACGTCCCCGCCGACCTGCGCTCCAAGGTGATGGGCCGGATCGAGCTCATCCGCTCCGGGCAGACCGTCCCGGAACAGGACGTCGTGGCCGAGGCCAGGGCGGCCGAGGCGGACGCGCGGAGCGTCCCGCAGGACTGACGGGCCTTCCCGGCACCGCCGGGCGGCCCGGCGGGCGGAGTGCGAACGCGCACGGAACCCGCATCAAAACGGCCGCCCCCCGAACGTCACCCGAACGGACGGCGGTTCCGGCCGATGCGGCCGACCGCGGCCGCTCGTAAGCCTATTCTCCCCATCCCGACAGCGAGTCCGGATGGGGAGGACATGTCATGGAGGCAGTCCCGGCGGCGGCGCGCGCCTGGATCTCCGGTGCCGTGTGCGCCGCGGTCCTGTGCGTCCTCCCCGCCCTGAGGGACCCGGCCGCCGTTCCCTGGGGGACGGTGGTTCTCCTCGGAGCCGTCTGCGTGCTCGGCGAACGGCTGCCCCGCCGCGCGCCGCTGCCGCCGGCGCTGCTCGCGGCCGCCCTGCTCCTGCCGCCGGCCGCCGCGGGACTGGCGGCCGTACCGGGAGCCCTGGCCGTCCCCGAACACCCCGGCGTGGCACGGCGGTTGTGGCGTGCCGCGCTCTCCTGCCTCGCCGCGGGCGCCGCCTCCTGGGTCTTCGGTACCGTCCGCGCCCCGCTGCCGTCCGGCCCGCTGGGTGCGCTGCCGCCGGCGCTGGCCGCCGCCCTCGCCCTCGCCCTCGTGGCCGCGGTCCTCGACGGCGGCGTCCGCGCGGCCGCGGGACAGCGCGCCCCCGCACCACGGCCCGTGCTGGGCCCCGCACTGGGCTTCGCCCTGCTCCACGGGCCGGTCGCCCTGCTCGCGGCGGGGCTGTGGCACAGCGTCTACGGGCCGACGGCGGCCCTGCTGGTGCTGCTGCCCCTCACCGTTCCCACCCGGCCGCGGGCCGGCCGCCGGGGGGAGCGCGCCGCCCGCCGCGCCACCGTCCGGGCGCTGGTCGAGGCCGTGGACCTCAAGGACCACTACACGCGCGGTCATGGCGAACGGGTCGGCCACGCCTCCGTGCTGATCGGCCGCGAACTGGGGGTGACCGGCGAGCGGCTGGAGGCCCTGCGGATCGCCGGAACCCTGCACGACCTGGGCAAACTCGGCGTCCCCACCCGGCTGTTGCGCAAGGACGGCCCGCTCACCGGCGCGGAGCGGCGGATCGTCCAGCTGCATCCCGAGTACGGGGACGAGCTGGTGCGCGGGGTGGCGATTCCCGACGAGGCGCGGGAGGCGATCCTCCACCACCACGAACGGCTCGACGGCAGCGGCTACCCGTTCGGCCTGATGGGTCGTCAGATTCCGGAGGCCGCACGGATCGTGGCCGTCGCCGACGCGTTCGACGCCATGACCTCCACCCGGACCTACAGCCGCGCCCGGCCGGTCGCCGACGCCCTCGCCGAACTCCGCCGCTGTGCCGGAACCCAGTTCGATCCGCGGATGGTCGCGGCGCTGTCCCGGGCCGTGGAACGGGAGGGCTGGCAGGGCCGGCAAGGCGTCCGGGCCGGAAACGAAACCGCAGTTCCCGAGTGCGGAAACGTCCCTCCTGATCACGGCCCGCCGACGCCGGTGGAAGCCGGCGGCCGGTCCGTACGTCCGGCCGTCCCCGGCCGCGCGGCGCTGCCCCCCGGAGCCCGCCGGTGAGCGCCCCGCCCGGCACCCGCCTGGTACGGGCCGTCCACCTGCTGACCGCCGGGGGCGCCCTGTTCGCCCTGGCCTGGACCGCCCGCCACGGCATCCAGCAGCCGGGGACGGCCTGCGCGTACGGACTGCTGATCGCCCTCGGCGAGGCCGCCCGGCGGCGGCCGGGGCCACAGGCCGGGCCGCGCGGGAGCGCACCCGTCGGCACGGCGGGATCGCTGGCCTACGCCCTGGTCGGCGAGGTCGGCGGCGACCCGGCCACGGACGGTGTCCCACAGGTCCTCGCCGTGGTGCTCGGGGCCACCCTCGCGGGCGTCGCCGGGCGGCGGACCTGCTTCGACGGGCTCGAACGCCTCGCGCGCCGGGGCGCGGGCGCGGCCGTCGCCGCGGGCTGCTGCCTGCCGCTGCACCCCGCGGGCCCGGCCTCCCCAGGCCCCTGGCAGGGCCCGTACTACGCCCTGGCGCTGCTGCTCCTCCTCGCCCTCACCACTCTCACCGACGCCGCGCTGGCGGCCGCCTTCGCGCGGGTTCGCGGCGGCTGCCGCTACCCGGTGGCCCTCCGCGCCGAACTGCGGGCCCTGCCCGCGACCGGGCCCGCGGTCTGCGCCACGGGCGTCGTGGCCGCGCTGGCCCCCGCCGTTGCCGGGCTCTGGGTGCTGCCCGTCTGCTGCCTGCCGCTGTTCGCCGTGCAGCTCTCCGCGCGCCGCGGGGAGATCGCCCCCGAGCGCTGCCCGCCGGCCGTCGCCTCGCTCGCCCGGGCGACGGAGCTCGCGGGGTGCACCCCCGCCGGTCACGCACGGCGCGTAGCCGCCCTCAGCCGGGCCGTCGGCCGGGAGCTCGGTATGGCGGAGACCGACCTCACCGTCGTCGAGTACGCGGCACTGATGCACGACGTGGGCCAGCTCTCACTCGTCGACCCGGTGCCGGCAGGGGCGACCGAACCCCTGCCGGCCGAGGAGCGGCGCCGCCTCGCCCGGCTCGGCGGGAGCGTGGTGCGGCTGACCCCGCTGGACGCGGCGCTGGCACCGGCGGTCGCCGCCGCCGTGGAACGCCAGGCCGACCCCTACCGCGAGCAGCCGCTCGCCGCACGGGTGGTCCGGACGGCCAACGCCTACGAAGAGCTCACGGCACCCACCGGCCCCACCGGCTCCGCCCGGGGCGCGGCCTGCGGACCCGCGCGCGCCCTGGAGCGGCTTCGGCTGGCCACCGCGTACGACCACGAGCCCCGGGTGGTGGAGGCGCTCGCGCGGGTGCTCGCGCGCGGTGCGCCGGTGCACCCGGACCTGTGAGACGCCCGGCACGTCCCGAGTAGCACGGCTAACCCACGGGTAATGAGCGGGCGTCCGACGGGGCATGGTTGGATGCGAAGAGGAGCACGCGGAGAACAAAGCGACGAAGAGACATGACGGGAAAGCGGGATCGGGGGGTGTCATGAGCGTTGTCGCGGCCGATGCGTCGTGGGGGGCGCGGCTCCCCGGCAGGGCGGCCCGGCCCGCGGGCGGGACCGTCAGCAAGGCGTGGCGGGCGGCCGTCGGGGAGGACGGCGCCGGTCACCTGGGCCATCCGGCGTGGGTGCACGCGGGACGTCGAGAAAACAGCAGGCGGACATCGTGAGGATCTTCGGCAAGGTACGGCACCGGCCTTCCGCCTCGTGGCGGCAGGCCACCGACCGTGCCTTCACGCTCATCGGCGACGGCCGGTACGAGGACGCGGGTGCGCTGCTGACGCGCGCCGCGGACATGGAGCCGTGGCTGTCCGAGTCCTGGTTCAACCTCGCGCTGCTGCACAAGTTCCGGCACGACTGGGAGCAGGCCCGCGCCGCGGGGCTGCGGGCGGTGGCGCTGCTGGACCGCGAGGCGGGCGCTCCCGACTGGTGGAACGTGGGCATCGCCGCCACCGCGCTCCAGGACTGGCCGCTGGCCCGCCGCGCCTGGCAGGCGTACGGGCTGCGGGTGCCCGGCGAGGGCAGCCCCGCGGGTGAGCCGGTCGGGATGGAGCTGGGCAGCGCGGCCGTGCGGCTCTCGCCCGAGGGCGAGGCCGAGGTGGTCTGGGGCCGCAGACTGGACCCGGCGCGCATGGAGGTGCTGTCCATCCCGCTGCCGTCGTCCGGCCGGCGCTGGGGCGAGGTCGTGCTGCACGACGGCGTCCCGCACGGCGAGCGGGTGACCGCCGCCGGGCCGTCGTACCCCGTCTTCGACGAGATCGAGCTGTGGGCCCCCTCGCCCGTGCCGACCTGGGTCGTCCTGCTGGAGGCCGCCACTGAGGCCGACCGGGACGCCCTGGAGCGGCTCGCGGCCGACGCCGGGTTCGCCGCCGAGGACTGGTCGTCCTCGGTGCGGCTGCTGTGCCGTACGTGCTCCGAGAGCCGGATGCCCTCCGACGAGGGCGACGGCGAGCACCTGGACCCGCACGACCACAGCGAGCCCGGCCACCCCGGTCCGCTCGGCCACCGCACGGCCGGCTCGGGCCTGCTCTGGGTGCCCGAACGCGAATGCGGCATCGCCGCCCCGGCCGGGCTGGTCAGGGGGCTGCTGGACGGCTGGGTCGCGGACAGCCCCGACACCCGCGAGTGGCGGGATCTCGAAGAGGTCTGCTGAGCGCCGGGCGCGGTCCGCTTACCCTGGTTGGGTCCTGGGATCCGGGGCGAGACAGTGCATTCGGGTTGTGAGAGAGGCATACGGCGGCGATGGCCCAGCAAGAGACCGATCAGTCGGTGAACGACGAATTCATCGTGGACACCGAGGACTGCGAGGCGCGGGAGACCGCGCACCGCGAGCGCGGTACGTCCCGTCCGATCACCGTGGTCGGCAACCCGGTCCTGCACAAGGAGTGCAAGGACGTCACGGAGTTCGACGACGAGCTGGCGCGGCTCGTCGACGACATGTTCGCCAGCCAGCGGACGGCGGAGGGCGTCGGCCTGGCCGCCAACCAGATCGGCGTCGACCTCAAGGTGTTCGTCTACGACTGCATGGACGACGAGGGCGTCCGGCACGTGGGCCACGTCTGCAACCCGGTCCTGGACGAGCTCCCGGCCGAGCGCCGGATCCTGGACGACTCCAACGAGGGCTGCCTGTCGGTGCCGACCGCCTACGCCTCGCTGGCCCGCCCCGACTACGCGGTGGTGCGCGGCCAGGACATGAAGGGCAACCCGATCGCGGTCCAGGGCACCGGCTACTTCGCCCGCTGCCTCCAGCACGAGACGGACCACCTGTACGGCTACCTGTACATCGACCGCCTCTCCAAGCGCGACCGCAAGGACGCGCTGCGGCAGATGGCCGAGGGCACGCCGCGCTACGCCGTGGTCGCCAACGACTGACGGTCCTTCAGCAGGACCGGACCGGCCGGCCCGCACCTCACATGGTGTGCGGGCCGGCCGCTCTCATTTCCGGGGAATGTCGGGGAATGTCCGAGGGGGAATCCCTTAATCCCTGGAATGATTTCTTCCATGGAATCAAATAGTGCAATGCTGTACTAAACGCGATCAAGTTACGTTCACCGGCCCATTGTTGGGTTATTCGTGGCTTTACGAATCGGTAACCCCCGGGTAAAGTAACGGTCTCCAGTGGCTGCGCAGAATGCTGCGGACCGCCGGTGTCCCGCGCGGCGCTGCCGGGTGCCGATATGTCGCTTTCCAAGCTCGACAAGCTCGAACGATGACCCGACCCGCGTCGCATCAGGCCGCAGGCCGTGGTGCCCCACGAGGCAGGCCAACATGAGATCACTCGTCGACAACGCCCGGTCCCTCGTGACCGCACCCGTTGCGGATCCCGAGCGTGCCGAGCGCTTCCGGGCTCCGGAGTCAGGAAAGTCCCCGGAAGTCCTTTTCCTCTCGTGCGCGGGGTCCCGCGCGGTGCCGGCGCTCATCACCGGAGCGCACCCCGGTGAACTCTTCGAATCGCGCACCGTCGGCGCGCATCGGCCCTGGAGCGGTGTCCTGCCGTTCCCACCCCTGTGAACCGCCCGGAAGCGACAGACAAGGGAGCCTCACCCATGTTCTCCGCCCTGAAACAACCGGACGTCCTGCGTCAGGACGTCCTCGCCTCTCTCGTCGTCTTCCTCGTGGCCCTGCCGTTATGTGTCGGCGTGGCCGTGGCCAGTGGCGTACCGGCCGAGCTCGGCCTGATCACCGGCATAGTCGGCGGCATCGTCGTCGGCTGCATGCCGGGCAGTACCTTCCAGGTCAGCGGTCCGGCGGCGGGTCTGACGGTGCTGGTGTTCGAGGCCGTGCGGGAGTTCGGCCTCGGCATGCTCGGCGTCATCGTGCTGGCCACCGGCCTGCTCCAGCTCGCCCTGGGATTCCTGCGGTTCGGCCGTTGGTTCCGAGCCATCTCGGTCTCGGTCGTGCAGGGCATGCTGGCCGGGATCGGACTCGTCCTGATCTTCGGCCAGATGTACACCATGGCCGGGCTCAAGGCGCCGCGCACCGGGCTGGAGAAGATCGCCGGCATCCCGGGGTTCATCGGGGACGTCCTGTCGGACCGCGACGCCCTGGCCGCCTTCGCGGTCGGGCTGGGGACCATCGCGGTGCTGGTCCTGTGGAAGAAGCTGCCCGCGGTGGCCCAGCTGCTCCCCGCCCCCCTGGCGGCGGTCGGCCTGGCCACCCTCGTCACCGTGATGACGGGGCTGGACGTGGCCACCGTCCAGGTGAAGGGCCTGGGTGACGCCATCCAGGTGCCCGGCACGGGCGACTTCTCGTCGATCGGCAGCGGCGCGCTGCTCCTCGCCATCGTGACCTTCACGCTGATCGCCTCGGCCGAGACGCTCTTCAGCGCCGCGGCGGTGGACCGGCTGCACTCCGGCCCCCCGACCCACTACGACAAGGAGCTGCTGGCGCAGGGCGTGGGCAACATCCTGTGCGGCGTGCTGGGTTCGCTGCCCATGACCGCGGTCATCGTCCGCAGCTCCGCCAACATCCACGCGGGCGCGCGGACGAAGCTCTCCCGCGTCCTGCACGGCGTGTGGCTGCTGGTGTTCGTGGCGGCGCTGCCGGCGGCCATCGGCGTCCTTCCGATGGCCGCGCTGGCGGGAGTCCTGGTGCACGCGGGCTGCAAGCTCATCCCGGTCAAGGAGATCCCCGGGCTGTGGCGCGAGCACCGCGGCGAGTTGGCCGTCCTGGCGGTCACCGCGGTGGGCATCATCTCGGCCGGCATGTTCGAGGGCGTGCTGCTGGGCATCCTCCTCGCGGTCGTGAAGTCGGCCTGGGAGACCTCGAAGGCCCACGTGGAGGTGCACGACGCCGGCGACAGGGTACGGGTGTGCCTCACCGGCAACGCCACGTTCCTGCGCCTGCCGCGCCTCCTGGAGTCGCTGGAGGCGCTGCCCAAGGACCGTCCGATCGAGCTCGACCTCTCCGGGGCACGGCACGTGGACCATGCCTGCCGCACTGCTCTGGAGAACTGGGCCGACCGGCACAACGACGCCGGCACGGAGCCCGTCCGGCTGCGGCACGCGGCGTCCACCGTGGCCGGAGCCTGACGGATTCCAGCCAACGGCTTATGACGAACCGTTGACAATCCTTTGGGTAGCGCTTTACCGTCCCGTGCACCGCTGTCAAACGGTGCGCGGCGCCCGTAGCCGTCACCCCGTGAATGCCGGAGGCCCGTTATGGAACAGCTGATCAAGAAGATGGCCCAGGACAAGTACTGGAGCGGCTGGGTCGCCGCCAACTCGGCGTCCGCCGAGGCCAAGGACGGCTGCATCTGCGCCGCCCCGAAGAGTGGCTGCATCAGCGCGGCGCCCAAGTCGGGCTGTATATCCTGAAATCCGGGAAGCGGAAGCTCCTTTTCTTCGGGAGCTTCCGTTTCCTGTTTCCGCGCATCCATTCCAGGCCCACCGGAAGGTGTTCATGGACGGTCAGCCAACGGCCGACGTCGTTGAGCAGGTCAGGCATATTCCCTTGTATCGTGCCGCTGTCGAGCGCGGTTATTTCCCCGTACTGGAAAAGCCTGATATCGCCCGGGGATTCCCGGACAACTGGATGACGCCTGCCTTGGCTCAGGCGCTGAAGACCGGTGACGCGGAGTACGTCCTGTCCACCGGGACCAATCACGCCCGCATGCAGATCATCCGGCCGCCCTATTTCCTGCTGAAGTCCTATTACCGGCTCTGGAGTGAGCACCCCGACATCGCCCGCACCTGGCACGAGGGCTGTCCCCGCCTCTCGCTGACCACGGTGCTGGCCACCGAGCACGTGGCCCGGGTGAACGCCCGCAAGCACGGCACCGACCCCATCGCCCTCCCGTCCCTGGAGGACCGGCGGCTCGACGAACGCACCCTCTACCTCAACCTCCGCCTGGACCCGGCGCACTGGACCCGCGAGGACGTCGAGCGGATGATCGCGGAGATCGACACCGCCCGCCGCGCCCACCCGCGGGGCCGCTACCACCTCGACTGCTCCGGCTACCACCTGGCCCATCTGGTGCGCAAGGCCGAACAATGGGGCCTATGGGCCGACTTACCCCGGCCCGACAGCGTCATCCACGCGTACGAGTACACCCCGCACAACGTCCGCCGGTATCTGCGCGAGCACTTCGACTGCCCGGTCGTCGACCTCTTCGGCAGCACCGAACTCGGCTACCTCTACTACTCCGACCGGCACGGACGGTACCGCCCGTACCTGGACGGCATGAGCGTCGAGCTCCTGCCCGTCACCCCGGGGAGCGAGCTGTTCTCCCTGATCGTCACCAGCGTCCGCAATCCCCATATGCCGCTGGTCCGTTACCGCTCGGGCGACTGCGTCCGCACCCTCGACGGCACCCCGGACCCCACCGCGATCCGCAGTTTCTGCGGCCGGGAGAAGGAACTGCTCGCCTCCCCGAACGGCCCCGTCGCCCAGGGCGACCTCGACGACGCCGTCGCCGCCGCCTCGCCCCGGGTCTTCCTCCACCAGCTGCGGACGACGGAACCCGGCACCGCGCGGCTGCTCTGCACGACCCTCGACGCGGAAACGTTCACCCCGGCCGAGACCGCCGCCCTGGAGGACGCCGTCTCCCGGCTCACCGGGCTGCGCTGCACGGCCGAACACCGCGAGCACATAGCCATCGGCAGATCCGGCAAGTACGCCTGGCTCGTCCCCGGCCGGGCCACCGACCAGACGACAGGACGACCATGACCACACGGCCGGCCGTCTCCCCGGACGACCTCACAGCCCTGCTCGGCGAGCGGCTCCACGACGAGGTGGTCCGGTACGCCGCGGACCGCACGGGCGTCGAGCGCGCGTACGCCGAGCGACAGGTGCTGGAGGCCCTGCGCTACCTCTACCTCGTCTCCCGCCACCGCGAGCGGCTCAGCGGGCTCTTCCTCCCGGTGGAGCAGGACATCGACGAGATCTGGCACTACCTCATCCTGCAGACCCGCGAGTACCGGGAGCTGTGCGAGGAGCGCCTGCCGGGACGCTTCTTCATCCACCACCGCAGCATCGCCTACGAGGACTATCAGCAGGAGCCCGGCCGCGAGCGGGCCGCCGAGGAGGCGCTGCGCTGGATCCCGCTCTACTGCCGGGAGTTCGGCCCGTTCGACGAGGGCGTCCTCCCGCACTGGACGGTCGTCCGCTTCCTCCATGAGCGGATGGACATGTCCCTGGACGAGATCTCCGCGCTAGAGGCCCCGCAGGCGGCCTAGCCCATGACCATGACGCGCGTCGAGGCGGTGCAGAAACGCACCCTCATCGTGCTGGCGGTCTCCCAGGTCATCGGCGGCGCGGGGATCGCCGCCGGAATCACCGTGGGGGCCCTGCTGGCCGAGGAGGTCCTCGGCTCCACCGGACTGGCCGGGCTGCCCAGCGCCCTGTTCACCGGCGGCTCCGCCTTCGGGGCGGTGGCCGTCGGCCGGATGTGCGAGCGCTGGGGCCGCAGACCGGGACTGGCCGTGGGCCACGCGATGGCCGCCCTCGGCAGCGTCGGCGTGGTGGTCTCGGCCGCGGCGGAACTGGTGCCGCTGCTGCTGTTCTCGCTCCTGCTCTACGGAGCCGGCACCGCCGCCAACCTCATGGCCCGGTACGCGGGCGCCGACCTGGCCCCGCCGGAGCGCCGGGGCCGCGCGGTGAGCGCCGTCCTGCTCTCCATGACCCTGGGCGCGGTGGTCGGCCCCACCCTGGCCACGGTCACCGGCGACCTCGCCCGGGACTGGGGCCTGCCCCGGCTCACCGGACCGTTCCTCCTCGCCTCCGTCGTCTACGCCGTGGCCGCGCTGGTCCTCTTCGCCGGCCTCCGCCCGGACCCGCTCCGGCTGGCCAAGGAGCTGGCGGACCGGGCGTCGGCGGCGGCGGAGGAGGCGTCCCCGGCCGCCTCCGGCCGTACGGAGTCCCCGGGAGCCGGGCGGCGCGTCGGCCTCGGCACCTCCCTGCTGGTCCTGAACCAGCTGGTCAAGGTCGCCATCATGACCATGACGCCCGTGTACATGAACGCGCACGGCCACAGCGTTCAGGCGACCGCGATGGTCATCGCCGTCCACGTGGGGGCGATGTTCCTGCCCTCGCCGCTGACCGGGGTGCTGGTGGACCGGTACGGCCAGGTGCCGACGGCGGTCGCCTCGGGCCTCACCCTGCTCGTGTCCTGCCTGCTCGTCGCCCTGGCCCCGGCGGACGACGCCTTCCTGCTGGGAGCGGCACTCGTCCTGCTCGCCCTCGGCTGGAACTTCGCCCTGGTGAGCGGCACCGCCATCGTCACGGACGCGGTGCCGGTCGCCCGCCGCGCCTCGACCCAGGGCATGGTCGACGTCGGCATCTCCGTCGCCGGGGCCACCGGCGCCCTGGTCTCCGGCCCGGTCGTGGCGGGCGCCGGCTTCCCGGTCCTGGCCGCCGTGGGCGGCGTCGTGGCCTTCGCGATCGTGCCGCTGGCCGTCCTGACCGCGCGTGACCGCCCCGCCCCGCCCGGGCCCCGCCCCGTCCCCGCCTACTCGGCGGACCCGGCGGGGAAGTCCGACTCCTCGTAGACCCTGCGCAGTTCGACGACCCCGTCCCGGAAGGGGATCCGCTTCGCCCAGTCGAAGGCCTCGTCCATCGAGTCCACCTGGATCACCCAGTAGCCGGCCATCAGCTCGCCGACCTCGGAGAACGGCCCGTCGATGACGCTCGGCGCGCCGCCCGCGAACACCACCCGCGCGCCCTGGGAGGAAGGCCGCAGGCCGTCGGCGGCGAGCAGCACGCCCGCCTTGGAGAGTGCGTCGTTGTACTTCCCCATCTCGGCGAGTTCCTCCCGGGTCGGCAGCACGCCGGCCTCGCTGTCCTCGGTCGCCTTGACGATCATCATGACCCGCATGGGCCCTCCTGGCGTCGCTCGATCCTGACAGATCCCACCTTTACCGGAGGTACGGCGACAAACGCGGAGCCCCGCCGGACCGGGTCCGGCGGGGCTCCCCGAGTCGGGACGGGATCAGAACTCGTCGTCGAAGGCGACCGTGCCCTCGACCGCGACCTGGTAGGCCGAGGCGCGGCGCTCGAAGAAGTTGGTCAGCTCCTGGACGTTCTGCAGCTCCATAAAGGAGAAAGGGTTCTCCGAGCCATAGACCGGAGCGAAGCCCAGCCGCTGGAGGCGCTGGTCGGCGACGCACTGGAGGTACTCGCGCATGGACTCGGTGTTCATGCCCGGCAGGCCCTCGCCGCACAGGTCGCGGCCGAACTGCAGCTCGGCCTCGACGGCCTCCTTCAGCATGTCGGTGACCTGCTGCTGGAGCTCGTCGTCGAAGAGGTCGGGCTCCTCCTGGCGGACGGTGTCCACGACCTCGAACGCGAAGTTCATGTGCATCGTCTCGTCACGGAACACCCAGTTGGTGCCGGTGGCGAGGCCGTGCAGCAGACCGCGCGAGCGGAACCAGTACACGTAGGCGAACGCGCCGTAGAAGAACAGGCCCTCGATGCAGGCGGCGAAGCAGATGAGGTTGAGCAGGAAGCGACGGCGGTCGGCCTTTGTCTCCAGCTTGTCGATCTTCTCGACCGAGTCCATCCACTTGAAGCAGAACTGGGCCTTCTCCCGGATGGACGGGATGTTCTCCACGGCCGCGAAGGCGGCGGCACGGTCCTCCGGGTCGGGCAGGTAGGTGTCGAGCAGCGTCAGATAGAACTGGACGTGCACGGCCTCCTCGAAGAGCTGCCGCGACAGGTACAGCCGCGCCTCGGGGGAGTTGATGTGCTTGTACAGCGTCAGCACGAGGTTGTTCGCCACGATCGAGTCGCCGGTCGCGAAGAACGCGACGAGCCGGCCGATCATGTGCTGCTCGCCCGGGGAGAGCTTGGCCAGGTCGGCCACGTCGGAGTGGAGGTCGACCTCCTCCACGGTCCAGGTGTTCTTGATCGCGTCGCGGTAGCGGTCGTAGAAGTCCGGGTACCGCATCGGACGCAGGGTCAGCTCGAAGCCCGGGTCGAGCAGGTTCTTCTGTTCGTTCGACATTACTGGCAGGCCTCGCAGGACTCGGGGTTCTCAAGGGAGCAGGCGATGGCGTCCTCGTCGGGCGCGGCCTGCTGGACGGGGACGGTGGCGGCCGTGGAGCCGGCCGCGCGGGCGATCCGGGTGGCCGGACGCGAACGCAGGTAGTACGTGGTCTTGATGCCCTGCTTCCAGGCGTACGCGTACATCGAGCTGAGCTTGCCGATGGTGGGCGAGGCCATGAACAGGTTGAGCGACTGGCTCTGGTCCAGGTACGGGGTGCGGGCCGCGGCCATGTCGATCAGGAAGCGCTGCGGGATCTCCCAGGCGGTGCGGTAGAGGTCGCGCACCTCCTGCGGGATCCACGCCAGGTCCTGGATCGAGCCGTTGGCGTCGGTCATCGCGTCGCGCGTGGTGCGGTCCCACACGCCGAGCTTCTTCAGGTCCTCCACCAGGTAGGTGTTGACCTGGAGGAACTCACCGCTGAGGGTCTCGCGCTTGAACAGGTTGGACACCTGCGGCTCGATGCACTCGTAGACACCGGCGATCGAGGCGATCGTCGCGGTCGGCGCGATGGCCAGCAGCAGCGAGTTGCGCATGCCGACGGACGCGATCCGGGCGCGCAGCGCCTCCCAGCGCTCGGCCCAGGTCGGCTCGGTGTTCGGGTAGTGGTCCGGGTGCAGCACGCCGCGCGCGGTGCGGGTCGCGGACCAGGCCGGGTGCGGGCCGTGCCGCTCGGCGAGGTCGGCGGACGCCTCGTACGCCGCGAGCATGATCCGCTCGGAGATCCGGGTGGACAGCGCCTTCGCCTCGGGGGAGTCGAAGGGCAGCCGCAGCCGGAAGAAGACGTCCTGGAGGCCCATCAGGCCCAGACCGACCGGCCGCCAGCGGGAGTTGGAGTTCCCGGCCTGCTCGGTCGGGTAGAAGTTGATGTCCACGACGCGGTCGAGGAAGGTGACGGCCGTGCGGACCGTGCGGTCCAGCTTCTCCCAGTCCATCTCGCCGTCGGCGCCCAGGTGGGCGGCGAGGTTGACGGAGCCGAGGTTGCAGACCGCGGTCTCGCCGTCGTCCGTGACCTCCAGGATCTCCGTGCAGAGGTTGGAGGAGTGGACGACCTTGCCGGGCTCGGCGGTCTGGTTGGCGGTGCGGTTGGCGGCGTCCTTGAACGTCATCCAGCCGTTGCCGGTCTGCGCGAGGGTGCGCATCATCCGGGCGTACAGCACCCGCGCCGGGATCGACTTGACGGCCTTGCCCTCGGCCTCGTACTTCCGGTACGCGGCGTCGAACTCGTCGCCGTAGAGGTCGACCAGGTCGGGCGTGTCGGACGGCGAGAACAGCGACCAGTCGGCGTCGGCCTCGACCCGGCGCATGAACTCGTCCGGGATCCAGTGCGCGATGTTGAGGTTGTGGGTGCGGCGGGCCTCTTCGCCGGTGTTGTCCCGGAGCTCCAGGAACTCCTCGATGTCCGCGTGCCAGGTCTCCAGGTAGACACAGGCCGCGCCCTTGCGCCGGCCGCCCTGGTTGACGGCGGCGACGGAGGCGTCGAGGGTCCGCAGGAACGGCACGATGCCGTTGGAGTGGCCGTTGGTGCCGCGGATCAGCGAACCGCGGGAGCGGATGCGGGAGTACGACAGGCCGATGCCGCCCGCGTGCTTCGAGAGCCGCGCGACCTGGTGGTACCGGTCGTAGATCGAGTCCAGCTCGTCCAGCGGCGAGTCCAGCAGGTAGCAGGACGACATCTGCGGGTGCCGGGTGCCGGAGTTGAAGAGCGTGGGGGAGGAGGGGAGGTACGAGAGCGTGCTGGTGAGGCGGTAGAGCTCGGCGACGTCCTCCAGGGCGCGGACGCTGTGGTCCTCGGCCAAGCCGCAGGCCACGCGCAGCAGGAAGTGCTGCGGCGTCTCGATCACGTCGCGGGTGATCGGGTGGCGCAGCAGGTAGCGGCTGTGCAGGGTGCGCAGCCCGAAGTAGCCGAAGCGGTCGTCCGCGCCGTCGATCAGGGCGGCGTCGACGAGCCCGTCCAGCCGCTCGGCGTGCGCGCGCACGAACGCGGCGGTGTCGTCGGCGATCAGGCCCTCGCGGTGCCCGACCTCGACCGAGGCGGAGAAGGAGACCGCGCCCTGCCCGGCCGCCTCATCGGCGATGGCGAGCGTGAGCAGCCGAGCGGCGAGCCGCGAGTACTCGGGCTCCTCGGAGATCAGCCCGGCCGCGGCCTCGGTGGCCAGCGAGCGCAGCTCGGCCTCGTCCGAGCCGGGGTGCCGGCCGCGCAGCGCGGCGGCGGCGACCTTGCCGGGGTCGGTGGCGGGCAGATCGGCGGTGAGCTCCGTCAGGGTGCGCAGGAGCGCGGTCCCGGGGCCGCCGGTCGCTACCGTGTTCGCCTCGGGCGCTGGGGCCGGACCTGAAACCGGGTCCGCGGGCGCGATCGTCACGTGTGGCTCTCCCTCGCTCGGCTGGGGCCGGCGGGAGGCGCACGGGGCCGCGCACGCGCAGGCGTCGGCGTACGGAATGCGTACGACGAAGGCATGCGCGCAGGCGTCCACCGGCCCAACCCGCGAGGCCCGGACGTGTTCGACACCGTGGCCGGGCGGGCCCGGCGTTGGCGTGCTGCCGGCAGGTCCTCGGACTGCGGCACGGGTGGAAATGCGCCCGTACGTTCACCGTTGCGGGACAGTTCCGGATTTCCACCGGATTCCCCTGCGGCGACAGCGAGGACGAGCATACATCTAGTGCCGACGATCGCGAGTACCCCCAGATGTTGTGTCGTCGCGTCATGAAGTGGTCGCGCAATGTGCTATCGGAAGGGTGCGGCGAGGTGTTCGTTCACGGAAGCGACGCCCCGTCGCGAGGCGGCAGAAGGGACGGGCGGTCCGGCTTCACGAAAGCGTAGGCGCGCCACCGGCCGCCCCCGTCGGCCGGGGAGAGCGCGGACGGCCGGAGAACTCGTACGATCCGGCTATGTCGAACGGGAGATCGATCACAGGCGGCCCCGAGGCCGTACTGGTGCGGGGCGGGACCACGGCACGCTTCGACGGGACGCGCCTGTGCGTCGCCCGGGGCCGGACCACGTGGACGCTCCCGGTACGGGCCCTGGACTCCGCCGAACTGACCCGGGACGGCGCCGTGCGGGTCGGCATCCACGGCGAGCCGGGCCGGAGCGACCACGGCCTCGGCCGGGCCGTGGTGCTGCGCGCACCCAACGCGCGGGCCGCCGAGGCGTTCCTGGCGCGTCTGACGGCCGCCCTCGCGACGGTCGAGCCGGTGCCGGACGGCCACGCCCTGGTCCGCGTGGAGACCCGGGCACCGGCCCGGCGCCTTCCCGCGCTGGGCCGCCGCGGCCGGGCGGCGCTGCGGATCGCCCTGGCGGTCCCGCCGTACGCGCTGGCCCTGTTCGTGCTCGGCCTGGCGAGCCCGCGGGGGAGCGACGCCGTGCCGTCGCTGATCGTGGGCGGGGTCCTCGGGCTGGTCGGAGGGGTTCCGTTGGTGCGGGTGGTGCGTCGGGTGTGCTCACTGTGGCTGCTGCGACGGCGTGGGATCGGGGTGGTGGGCCGAGTGACAGGCCATGTGCACATCTGGGACAAGGGTGGGCATTTGTGGCTGTTCTCCCTCATGGACTTCACCACGGTCGACGGGGAGCGGATGCGCGGCGTCACGTCGGTCGTCACCATCTGGGCCTTCTCGCCGGGGGCCGATTCCGGGCAGGCCGAGCTCGTCTACGACCCCGAGAACCCCACTCGTGCCAGCCGTCCCCTCACCGCCGGGTTCGTCCTCCGCACCCTGCTGCTCACGGCCGTGGCCGCGGTCCCGACGCTGGGTTTCCTCGACAGCGTCCGGTACAACCTCCCGTTCTGACCGGACGGCGTCCTGTCAGCACTCCTACGGTGGCTTCCATGACCGGTTCCCGCGCGCCCGTACCCCTTCCCGTGCCGGTGTCCGGCGTGCGGGTGTGCGTGCGGCTCAACATCGGTGGCTGCGGGCCGTTCGCGTGCGTCGTCGCGGACTTCGAACCCCCGGGCCCGGAGGGCGGGCTGGAGCTGCTGAACGCCGTGCCGCAGCGCCGGCTGCCCCACGCGTACCTTCCGGCACTGCGGGAGGGGCTGCTGGAGGGGCTTGCCGGGGTGGGGGCCGCCGTGCTGCTCACGGACGGCGCCTTTCACGACGTGGACTCCTCCGAGCTCGGCTACCGGATCGCCGGCCGGGAGGCGGGCCGGGCCGCCCTCGTCGGCGCGGGACTGCTGCCGCCGGAGGAGGCCGAGGGCCTGCGCTGGGCGGTCTGGCCGGGACGGCCGAGGCCCAAGCGGAAACAGGGGCGGCCGGGACGACCGGCCCGGCGGGCGTAGCCGCCCGCGGGCCGGGCGTCCCGGCACTCCGGCCGGACGTCAGTGCCCGCCCGGCGCCCCCGCCGTCGCCGGCGGCAGCTCGGTCCTGACGCCCGGCTCGCCCGCGTCCGCCGTGTAGTCGGACGCCTTCGTCTCGTCCACGCCGTCGGGTGTGCCGAGGGCCTTGAACACGAAGGTCAGGATGACCACGACGAGCACGTTCAGCGCGAAGGCCGTCAGGCCGATGTACCCCTTCTCCCCGATGAGGGGGATGAGGTTCGTATTGCCGAAGTGGTCCTGCGTGGCGCTCGGGGTGTCGTACGCCCGCCAGGTCCCGTAGATCATGCCGGCCGCCCAGCCCGCCAGCAGGGCCCACCGGTGGAACCAGCGGGTGAACAGGCCGCCCACCAGGGCGGGGACGGTCTGGAGGATCCAGATGCCGCCCAGCAGCTGGAAGTTGATGGCGACCGTCTTGTCCATGGTGAGGACGAAGACCAGGGCGCCCACCTTCACCAGCAGGGACGCCAGCTTGGAGACCTTCGCCTCGCGTTCCGGCGTCGCGTCCTTGCGGAGGAAATCCTTGTAGATGTTGCGGGTGAAGAGATTCGCCGCGGCGATGGACATGATGGCCGCCGGCACCAGGGCGCCGATGCCGATGGCCGCGAAGGCCACTCCGGTGAACCAGTCCGGGAACATGTCCTCGAAGAGCTGGGGAATCGCCAACTGCCCGTTCTTCACCTTGATCCCGGCCGCGACCGCCATGAATCCGAGCATCGCCAGCAGGCCCAGCATCAGCGAATACAGCGGGAGAATGGTGGTGTTGCGGCGGATGACATTGCGGTTCTTGCTGGAGAGCACCGCCGTCACGGAATGCGGGTAGAGGAAGAGCGCCATCGCGGAGCCGAGGGCGAGGGTCGCATACGCCCACTGCGCGTCCGGACCGGTGACCAGGGCACCGCGCGGCTTGCCCGTCGCCGGATTCTCCGCGGAGAACGCCTCGCCCGCCTTGGCGAAGATGTCGTCGAAACCGCCCAGCCTCATCGGGATGTAGATGATGGCGACCGCGATGACGATGTAGATCAGCGCGTCCTTCACGAAGGCGATGAGCGCCGGGGCCCGTAGCCCGGAGGAGTACGTGTAGGCCGCGAGGACGCCGAAGGCTATGAGGAGCGGCAGGTCCTTCATAAACCAGTTCGAACCGCCGCCGACCCCCATCACGTCCAGCACCGCCTGAATGCCGACGAGTTGGAGTGCGATGTACGGCATCGTGGCGAGGATGCCCGTCAGGGCGAGCGCCAGGGACAGGCCCTTGGAGCCGAAGCGGCCGCGCACGAAGTCCGACGACGTGACATAACCGTGCTTGTGGGACACCGACCACAGGCGCGGCAGGAAGGTGAAGACCAGCGGATAGCACAGGATCGTGTACGGAACGGCGAAGAACCCGGCCGCGCCGCCGGCGTAGATGGCCGCCGGGACGGCGACGAACGTGTACGCCGTGTACAGGTCCCCGCCGAGCAGGAACCAGGTTATCCAGGTGCCGAAGGAACGGCCGCCGAGACCCCACTCGTCGAGGTTGTTCGCGTTCTCGGCCCGCCGCCACTTCGAGGCGAGGAAGCCCATGACCGTGACGGCCAGGAAGAAGATGATGAAGACGGTGAGCGCGACACCGTTGACGCCTTCCTTCATCGCTGCTCACCGCCCTTCCGGGCGCGCTCGTGCCGGCGCACGATCACATAGGCGACGGTCGTCAGCGCGGTGGATACGACCACCCACAGCATTTGGTACCAGTAGAAGAACGGGATGCCGATGAACTCGGGCGTGAGGCGGGCGTAGGAATCGACCCAGAGCATCGCGCCGAACGGCAGGGCGAGACAGACGCCCGCCACGATCAGCGGAACGGTCACGACCGGTCTGCGACTGCCATCGGAAGGTGGTTCGGAAGCGGGTGGTTCGGACATGCGACGGCTCCGTCCCCGTGCGGTCGGCGGCATGGCGAGATCTCCGCGACGCGATCACTCGCATCGCGATCATTCGCGTAATGCGCACGAAATCTAGGTGAGGGAGCCTCCGGTCGTCACCCCCTGTCCGGATATCGGTATGGCAACGTCAAGTGCCGCCGGGCCGGGTGGAGCTGTGCGGAGCGGTCGCCCGCCGCGGCTCGGGACGGTTCCCGGGAGGGCTGCGCGTAGGCTGCGGACCATGAAACACACGCCCTTTGACCTCGTCATATTCGACTGCGACGGCGTTCTGGTGGACAGCGAGCGGATCGCCGTCCGCGT
Organism: Streptomyces sp. I05A-00742; assembly: GCF_013055795.1. Classification (GTDB taxonomy): domain Bacteria; phylum Actinomycetota; class Actinomycetes; order Streptomycetales; family Streptomycetaceae; genus Streptomyces. Next base: position 63,327 of record NZ_JABETO010000016.1, on the reverse strand, counting down.
CGAGGCGGAGATCCTGGCCGAGCTCGGCGCCCCCTTCACCGAAGCGGAGATCATCGAGACGTTCGTGGGTTCCAGCGGGGAGGTCGTCACGGCGGCCGTGGAGGAACGCCTCGGCCGGCCGCTGCCCACCGACTGGTGGAAGCCGTACGAGCACCGCTACGTGGAGGCGTTCGCCGCCGAGTTGACGGCCGTGGACGGCGTCGCCGAGGCGCTCGACGAGCTGGACGTCCCGGTGTGCCTCGCCTCCAACGGCGGCCACGCCAACATCCGCAGGAACCTGCGGACCACCGGGCTCCACGAGCGCTTCGAGGGACGCGTCTTCAGCGCCGAGGACGTACCGATGGGCAAGCCCGCCCCCGACCTCTTCCTGCACGCGGCCCGGACCATGGGCGCCGACCCGGCCCGGTGCGCCGTGGTCGAGGACAGCCGGTACGGGGTCCGGGCGGCCCGGGCGGCCGGGATGCGGTCGTTCGGCTACGCCGGCGGGCTGACGCCCGCCGCCTGGCTGGAGGGGCCGGGCACGGTGGTCTTCGAGGACATGCGGAAGCTGCCGGCGCTCCTCGCGGCGGGCTGACGGTCCACGCCGTCGGCATGAGCCACGACTGACGGCCGACGGTCCGCGGTCGCGGCCTCACCGCGGCTCAGCGCAACGTCACCGCGGCGTCAGCGCAACGTCCTTGCCGCGTCCTTGCCGCGTCAGAGGAATTCCGCGTGCAGCGTGGACGGCACCTCGGCGGCGTACTCGCCCAGCGCGTCGTCCAGCCCGACGTGCCCGCTCAGCAGCAGCTCCAGCAGTTCGTTCTGCGGGCGGTAGGAGCACGTACCGCACAGCGCGGTGTCCAGCGGATCCGCGGCCTCCCAGGCGGCGCGGGCGCTGCCGTCCAGGACACCCGCGTAGCCGTCCGCGAGGACGTCGCCGATGCGGTAGCGGCTGTCCGGGCGGACCTGGGGGCACGGGTAGAGCTGGCCGTCGGCGCCGACGGCGGCGGTGAAGCGGCTGTAGTGGCAGTGGCCGAAGCGCGCCCGCCCGGCGCCGTTCCCGTCCGGGGCGCGGCCGGGGCGCGGGAGGTGGACCTCGAAGGCGTCGTCGGCGAGCCGGGCCGCCTCGCGCAGGTCGGCCGCGGGGACCGGACCGCCGCACCGGCCGGGCGCGAAGCGGATGTAGTGCGCTCCCGCGTCCCGGGCCGCGCGGGCGGCGGGCAGGATCTCGGCGCGGTTCCGTTCGGTGATCACATAGTGGAAGCCGATGCGGAAGTCCGGGTCGATGGCCGACTGCCGCAGCCGGCCGACGTCGTCCAGGAAGGACGTGAGGCTCCGGTCGGGGGCGCGGCCCGCGGCCCGGAACGTGGTGGCGGTGCCCGCCGGGAGCCCGACCCGGACCCAGGTGTGGGTGGAGGCCACGCACTCGGCCGTGTCCGGCCGTCCGAGCCGGCTGCCGTCGGTGACCAGCCCGATGCGCAGACCCGCCTCGTGCCCGGCGTCGCAGACGGCCGGGTAGCCGGGGTGGAGGGTGGATTCACGGCCGCCGTGGAAGGTCACGGCCCGCCCGCCGTCGGCCGCGAAACCACGCAACAGGGAGACGGCGTTCCCGGTGGAGAGCGCGGTCCTGGCGTCGTCCGGCGGGACCGGACGGACGGGGGAATTCCCGTGGGTGTCGCTCCGGCGCGTGTGGCTTTCGCTCCGCGCGTGACTTGCGCTTGCCGCGTGGCTTGCGCTTCCCGCGTGGCTTGCGCTTCCCGCGTGGCTTTCGCTCCGTGCGTGGCTTTCGCTCCGCGGAATGGAGGGAGTGCCCAGGAGATCGAGGCGTAAATGCACCGGACGGATTTCCCGGCGCGCGACGAACCTGCGTAACAGGTCGCCGTGGGCGAGGACTTTCCGCGGGGAATGCGCCGGGCCGAGGCCTGCCGCGGGATGGTCGGGGCCGCCGCGCGGAGCGGTCCCTTCATGACTCCGCACGCCTGCGGTGTTGTCCATGATCGTCCTCTCGCAAGGCCAGAGGTCCGGCGCCGGTGACACTATGAGCCGCCGTCATCACCGTCAATAGGCATAGACCAGGAGCCGATCGTTCCGCGTGGCCCGGCACCGTCGTCCTCACCGCCGGATGCCGACGGGCGATTCCGCGGGAACCGTCCGCTATTCCGCCGGACGCCGCAATCGGGCGACGAACTTGTAGCGGTCCCCGCGGTAGACCGAACGCACCCACTCCACCGGCCTGCCCTCCGCGTCCAGGGAATGGCGGGAGAGCATCAGCATCGGAAGTCCCACATCGGTACTCAGCAGACCGGCCTCGCGCGGTGTGGCGAGCGATGTCTCGATGGTCTCCTCGGCCTCGGCCAGGTGAATGCCGTAGACCTCGGCGAGCGCCGTGTAGAGCGAGGTGTACTTGACGAGGTTCCGGCGCAGGGCCGGGAAGCGCTTCGCGGACAGATGGGTGGTCTCGATCGCCATCGGCTCACCGCTGGCCAGCCGCAGCCGTTCGATGCGCAGCACGCGGCCGCCGGGGGAGATGTCCAGCAGTCCGGCGAGCCGGTCGTCGGCGGTCACATAGCCGATGTCCAGGAGCTGCGAGGTGGGTTCGAGACCCTGGGCCCGCATGTCCTCGGTGTAGGAGGTCAGTTGGAGCGCCTGGGAGACCTTGGGCTTGGCCACGAAGGTGCCCTTGCCCTGGATGCGTTCCAGGCGTCCCTCGACCACCAGCTCCTGGAGTGCCTGGCGTACCGTCGTGCGCGAGGTGTCGAACTCCGCGGCGAGGGTGCGTTCGGGAGGCACCGGGGTGCCGGGGGGCAAGGTTTCGGTCATCTCCAGGAGATGACGTTTGAGCCGGTAGTACTTGGGGACGCGCGCCGTCCGCGCACCGCCGGCGGTGCTGCCGTTCTCCGCTGTCCCGCCCTCGGTCGCCATGGCGTGCCTTCCCGACTCCGATCCTGCTGCCGTCACCGGCTCCTCCGTCTATCGCGGTCACATGGTGGCACGGGCAGAGCCCGAGGGGACCGGAGATGCCCTGGTCGGCCCTCAGGTGTCGGTCCGGTAACGGACCTGACAGCGACTCTTATACACCCTTGACACCCCAAAAGGTCTAGGCCAAGCTGCGGGCACTGGTCTAAACCATTAAAGACCACTTTTCGGTCCTGAGGAGAGTGCTGTGAAGCGTGGGCTCATAGCGGCGACGGGTGTCGCGGCCTTGTTGGTGAGTGTGGCTGCTTGTGGCTCCGACAGCGGCGACAAGGATTCCGGTTCCGGATCCGGGGACTCCAAGGGCAAGACCCTCACCGTCTGGTTCATGGACGGCTCGAACCCGTCCGGCTGGACGCAGGCCGTCAAGTCCGAGTTCGAACAGAAGACCGGCGCCAAGCTGGACATCCAGATCCAGAAGTGGGACGGCATCCAGCAGAAGCTGACCACCGCCCTCTCCGAGTCCACGCCGCCGGACGTCTTCGAGATCGGCAACACCCAGACGCCCTCCTACGCCGCGACCGGCGGTCTAGCCGACCTTGAGGACCTGAAGAAGGAGATCGGCAAGGACTGGACGGAGTCCCTCAACAAGCCGTCGGTCTTCGAGGACACCCAGTACGCGGCGCCGTGGTGGGCCGCCAACCGGGTGGTCATCTACAACAAGAAGGTCTGGGCCGACGCCGGGATCAAGGACGTCCCCAGGACCCGCGCCGAATTCTTCAAGGACCTTGAGGCCATTCAGAAGAAGGGCGACGCCGAGCCGCTCTATCTGCCCGGCCAGAACTGGTACTTCTTCGACGGTCTGACCATCGGCGCCGGTGCCGACCTGGTGAAGAAGGACGGGAACAAGTGGGTCTCCAACCTCGGTGACCCCAAGGTCGCCAAGGCCATGGAGGTCTACAAGCAGTACCAGGCGTTCAGCAAGGCGCCGAAGGACAAGGACGAGGCCACCCCGCAGCAGGCCGACGTCTTCGCCAAGGGCAGGACCGGCGCGTTCATCGGCATGGGCTGGGAGGCCGACACCGCCGTCAAGGCGAACCCGGAGATCAAGAAGGACCTCGGGTTCTTCACCATCCCGGGCGAGACCGCCGACAAGCCCGAGGGCGTCTTCCTCGGCGGCTCCAACCTCGCCATCGCCGAGCGCAGCAAGAACAAGGAACTCGCCGAGGAATTCCTGAAGATCGCGCTGTCCGACAAGCACGAGGGCGCCCTCGCCAAGGAGGTCGGCTCGATCCCGAACAAGGAATCGCTGCTTCCGCAGGTGAAGGGCAACGCGGCCGGCGAGGCCGCGGCCCCGGCGGCCAAGGGCGGCGGCACCACCCCGCTGATCCCCGAGTGGGCGGCGGTGGAGAACGCCCCGAACCCGATCAAGGCGTATATGACCGCCGTGCTCAACGGCAAGTCGCCCGAGGACGCGGCCAAGCAGGTCGAGGGCGAGATGAACAAGCGCCTCAGCCAGAAGCAGTGACCGCGCGGGCGGGCGGGGCGCGGGCCGGAACTCCGGCGCACGCTCCGCCCGCCCGGCACCACGTACCACCGTTTCACAGGGGAGAAGGCGGACGACGATGTCAGCGCAGACCGAAGAGGCGGCGACCCGGTCCGCCCCCCGGGCCGGCAAGGGCGGCGCTCCGCCGGCCCCCGGGACGGCCCGGCGGAGGGACCGGGCGGTCCCGTACCTGCTGATCCTCCCCGCGGCCGTCTTCACGGTGCTGCTGCTCGGCTGGATCATGGTCCAGAACGGCCTGCTGTCGTTCCAGAACCTCAACCGGCGGCAGCTCATCCGGCGCGTCACCGAGTGGACCGGCTTCGACAACTACAGCGAGACCCTGGGGAACGAGGAGTTCTGGCGGGTCACCCTGCGGTCGGTCGTCTTCACCGGGGTCAACGTCGTCCTGATCATGGCCATCGGCTGTCTGATCGGGCTGCTGCTCGCCCGGCTCGGCGCCACGATGCGGCTGCTGCTCTCCTTCGGCCTGGTACTGGCCTGGGCCATGCCCACGGTGGCCGCCACCACGGTCTTCCAGTGGCTCTTCGCCCAGCGCTTCGGCGTCGTCAACCACGTGCTGGACCAGCTGGGCTGGCACTCGATGGCCGACTACAACTGGACCAGCGGGCAGTTCTCCACCTTCTTCGTGATCACCGTGCTGATCGTCTGGCAGTCCGTGCCCTTCGTCGCGATCAACCTCTACGCGGCGACGACCACGATCCCCAAGGAGCTCTACGAGGCCGCCTCGCTGGACGGCGCGGGCGTGTGGAAGCGGTTCACGTCGGTGACCTTCCCCTTCCTCAAGCCGTTCTTCTTCGCCACGACGTTCCTCGAAGTCATCTGGATCTTCAAGGCGTTCACCCAGGTCTTCGTGATCAACGAGGGCGGCCCGGACCGTCTCACCGAGACCCTGCCGGTCTACGCCTTCGTCGAGGGCATGAACAACCAGCACTTCGGGATGGGCGCCGCGATCTCCATCCTCACCATCCTCATCCTGATCGGGCTGACCGCCTACTACCTGCGCCTGGTGCTCAAGCAAGAGGAGGACGAGCTGTGAAGCGCTCCCTGTTCGGCCGGATCTGGCCGGGGGCGACGGCGGTCGTCCTGTTCCTCGGTCTTGTCTTCCCCGTCTACTGGATGTTCACGACGGCCTTCAAGGACAACAAGGACATCGTCAGCGACACCCCGGTCTGGTTCCCCACCAGCCCCACGTTCGAGCACTTCGAGAAGGCCGTGGACGCCGAGGGCTTCTGGACCTTCGTCGCCAACTCCTTCATCACGACCGTGGTCGCCGTCCTCCTGTCGCTGGTGATCGCGCTGCTGGCGTCCTTCGCCATCGCGCGGATGCGCTTCCGGGGCCGCCGGAGCTTCATCCTGGTGATGATGATGGCCCAGATGGCGCCCTGGGAGGTCATGGTCATCGCGTACTACATGATCGTGCGTGACGCCGACATGCTGAACAGCCTGCCGCCGCTCATCGCCGTCTACACCCTGTGCGTGCTGCCCTTCACCGTCCTGACGCTCCGCGGCTACGTCGCCGCGGTGCCCAAGGAGCTGGAGGAGTCGGCGATGGTGGACGGCTGCACCCGGGCCCAGGCGTTCCGCAGGGTGATCTTCCCGCTGCTGGCGCCCGGTCTGATGGCCACCTCGCTCTTCGGCTTCATCACCGTCTGGAACGAGTTCCCCTATGTGCTCATCCTGAGCAAGGACCCCTCCGCGCAGACGCTGCCGCTCTGGCTCACCGGATTCCGCAGCACCTTCGGCGACGACTGGGGCGCGACGATGGCCGCCTCCTCCCTCTTCGCCGTCCCCATCCTCATCCTGTTCGTCTTCCTCCAGCGCAAGGCCGTCGGAGGACTCACCTCCGGCGCGGTGAAGGGCTAGCACTGCACCATGGACACGCTGACCCATGACGCGCTCACCGTTCTCCAGCCCGGCTTCACCGGGACGACACCGCCCGACTGGCTGCTGCGGCGGCTCGGCGAAGGGCTTGCCGCCGTAGGGCTGTTCGGCCGCAACATCGTCACGCCCGAACAGGTCGCCACCCTCACCGCACGGCTGCGGGCCGAGCGGGACGACGTGCTGGTGGCGATCGACGAGGAGGGCGGCGACGTCACCCGCCTCGACGTCCGTACAGGCTCCTCGTTCCCCGGCAACCTCGCGCTCGGCGCGGTCGACGACACCGGCCTGACCCGCGCCGTCGCCCGGGAACTGGGCCGCCGCCTCGCCGCCTGCGGCATCAACCTCAACTGGGCGCCCTCCGCCGACGTCAACTCCGACCCCGGCAACCCGGTGATCGGCGTACGGTCCTTCGGCGCCGACCCGGAACTCGTAGCCCGGCACACCGCCGCCTACGTCGACGGCCTCCAGGCGGCGGGAGTGGCCGCCTGCGCCAAGCACTTCCCCGGGCACGGCGACACCACCGTCGACTCGCACCACGACATGCCCCGGGTCGACGTGGACCTGCGCACCCTGCACGCCCGCGAACTGCTGCCCTTCCGCGCGGCCGTGGCGGCCGGCACCAAGGCCGTGATGAGCGCCCACATCCTGCTGCCCGCGCTCGACCCGCGGCTGCCGGCCACGCTCAGCCCGGCCGTCCTGCACGGCCTGCTCCGGGCCCCCGCCGACCGCGGCGGCCTCGGCTTCGACGGCCTGATCGTCACCGACGGCATGGAGATGCGGGCCATCTCCGCCGCCTGGGGCATCGAACGCGGCAGCGTCATGGCCCTGGCCGCCGGCGCCGACGCCATCTGCGTGGGCGGCGGACTGTCCGACGAGGACACCGTGCTGCGCCTGCGCGACGCTCTCGTCCGGGCCGTCCGCGAAGGGGAGTTGCCCGAGGAACGGCTCTCCGACGCCGCGGCCCGCGTGCGCGCGCTCGCCCAGTGGGCCTCGAAGGCGGCGGCGGGCGCACGGGAGGGGAGCGCGCCCGCCCCCGCGCCCGCCCCCGAGGCCGCCTCCGAAGCCACCCCCGAGGCCGCCCCGGAGGCCGCCCCCGCCCCGGAGGTCGGACTCCTGGCCGCCCGCAGGGCCCTCCGTGTGACCGCTTCCGCGGACCACACCCCGCTCGACGGGCCCGTGCACGTCGCCTCGTTCACCCCGGTGATGAACATCGCCGTCAGCGACGAGACGCCCTGGGGGGTCGCCGTCGAACTCGGCCGGCTGCTGCCCGGGACGACGACCGGTAGGTACGGACCGGACGAGGCGGACGCGGAGCGGGTGTTGCGGGCCGCGGACGGGCGCCGGGTGGTCGCGGTGGTGCGGGACGCGCACCGCCATCCGTGGATGGCGGCCGTACTCGACGGGCTGGTGGCGGCCCGGCCCGACACGGTGGTGGTCGAGATGGGCCTGCCGCAGGCCCGTCCGCTGGGGGCACTTCACGTCGCCACCCATGGTGCGGCGCGGGTCTGCGGGATCGCTGCCGCGGAGGTGATCGCGGGGGAGCCGGGCTCCCTCGGCTGACGCCATTGGGGGCTTGCCCCGGCCCCTCCCCCAGAGGAGGCACCCCATTCACCGTTTCCCGGGGGCAGGCCCCCGGCCCCCTCGCAACCACGCTGCACGCGGTTGTCCTCAAGCGCCGGACGGGCTGGAGTCGGGCGGCCGAAGTGCTCGGCCCCCGGCCCCCGGCCTCGGCCCCGATCCCCGCTCACCGCCTCCCGTGCCCCGGCGCCCGGTAAGTGCGGCCTGGGCGCGCCCTACAGCCCCTGCCAGGTCGGCTTCGCCGCGTACGTCGCGCGGAAGTAGTCGGCCAGCCGGAGCCGGGACGCCGCCGCCTCGTCCACGACCACGGTCGCGTGCCGGTGCAGCTGGAGCGCCGAGGCCGGGACCACCGCGGACACCGGGCCCTCGACGGTCTGGGCCACCGCCTCGGCCTTGCCCGCGCCGGTGGCCAGCAGCACCAGGTGACGGGCCTCCAGGATGGTGCCGATGCCCTGGGTGATGACGTGGTGGGGGACCTCGTCGATGCTGTCGAAGAACCGGGCGTTGTCCTGCCGGGTCTGCTCCGTCAGCGTCTTGATCCGGGTGCGGGAGGCGAGGGACGAGCACGGCTCGTTGAAGCCGATGTGCCCGTCGGTACCGATGCCGAGCAACTGGAGGTCCACTCCGCCGGCCTCGGACAGCGCGCGGTCGTACGCGTCGCACGCCCCCTGGACGTCCTCGGCGGTGCCGTCGGGGCCCATGAAGGAGGACTCGGTCAGCCCGAGCGGCTCGACGACCTGGCGCAGCACCGTGGAGCGGTACGACTCGGGGTGGTCGGCGGGAAGGCCGACGTACTCGTCCAGCTGGCAGATCCGGGCGCGCGAGGCGTCCAGGGAACCGGTACGGACCATGTCCGCCAGGGCGTCGTAGATGGGCAGCGGCGTCGAGCCGGTGGCAACGCCGAGCAGAGCGTCGGGCTTGCGGCTCAGCAGGGCGGCGATGGCCTTCGCGATGAGAGCGCCGCCTGCCTTGGCGTCCGGGACGATGACAACTTCCACGCTGGGGCCTGCCGATCTTGGGATTGGGGTGGTATAGACCAATCTAACAGAGGTGGACCCGGCGGGAAGGCCGCCCGCGCTACAGCAGTGTGCCGCCCGTCGCGTCGATCCACTGCCCCGTCACCCAGCGGCCCTCGGGGGAGGCCAGGAAGCCCACCACGTCCGCTATGTCCTCCGGGGTTCCCACCCGCCGCAACGCCGAGATCTCGGACATCGCCTTCCAGGTCGCCGCGTTCTCCGCGCCCCTCAGCCAGCTCGCGTTCATGTCCGTGTCGACGACGCCCGGGGCCACCGCGTTGACGGTGATGCCGCGCGCGCCCACCTCCTTGGCCAGGGTCATGGTGAAGACGTCCAGGGCGCCCTTGGACATCGCGTAGGAGATGAGCTCGGTCATGGCCGCCCGGCGGGAGAGGCCGGTCGAGATGTTGACGACGCGCCCGCCGTCCGGCATCCGCTCAAGCCCCAGCTTGGTGATGAAGAACGGCGCCTTGGTGTTGAGGCCGAAGACCTCGTCGAACTCCTCCGGTGTGGTCTCCCCGATCGGCTTGCGTGCCCCGCTGATCCCGGCGTTGTTGACCAGGATGTCCACCCCGTCCGCCTGGGCGTCGTAGGCCGTCCACAGCGCTTCGGCGTCGCCCGGCACGCCCAGCCGCGCCTGGACGGCGAAGGCCGAACCGCCCGCGGACTCGATCGCCGCGACCGTCTCCGCCGCGGCCCGCTCGTCGCTGCCGTAGTGCACCGCCACCCGGGCGCCGTCCCGCGCCAGCCGCTCCGAGATCGCCTTGCCGATGCCCCGGCTGCCGCCCGTCACCAGTGCCGTCCTGCCCGTGAGCGCGCCCATGGGAGCCGCCCCCCTTCTTTCTCTAGGGATCGTTACAGAAAGACAGTACCAGAGATTTTTGAGCGAGCGCTATAGAATTGCGGCATGGCGACCAAACAGCGGGGACGCCCCCGCTCCTTCGACCGGGCCACGGCCCTGGAGCAGGCGATCATGGCCTTCTGGGAGCACGGCTACGAGGCCACGTCCATCGCGGACCTCACCCGGACCATGGGGATCGGGGCCCCCAGTCTCTACGCGGCGTTCGGGGACAAGAAAGCCCTGTTCACCGCGGCCGTCGAGGAGTACGGCCACACCTACGGAGCCTTCGTCGGACGCGCCCTCGCCGAGGAGCCGACCGCGCGCCGGGGGATCGAGCGGATGCTGCGCGAGGCGGCCGTCGAGTACACCGCCCCCGGCCGGCCGCACGGCTGCCTCGTGATCTCGGCCGCCACCAACACCACCGAGGCGTCGGCGGACGTGGTGGCGTCCCTGCGCGAACAGCGCGAGGCGAACGTCCGGGCCATGGAGCGGGCCATCGAGGCCGACAAGGCGGCCGGGGAGCTGCCCGACGATGCCGATCCGCGCGCCCTCGCCCGGTTCGCGGCCGTCGCCATCCAGGGGATGTCCCAGCAGGCGCGCGACGGCGTGAGCCGTGAAGAGCTCGAAGCGGTGGCGGAGTTGGCCCTCCGGGTCTGGCCGGAAGCCCGGGCCGCCGAAACGGTTCGCCGGTGACCGGGACCGGGTGCGCCACGGGCCGCGGCGCCTGACAGGGACCCTCGACCCCGCCGGCACCGCAGCCCGGAGCTGATATCGACCGGTCCGGACCCGACGGGGTGTGCGGGCCCCGTGTCCGGAGCGGCCGACCGGAGGCCGCGGCGCGGTCAGGGCAGAGAGCGCCGGGCCTCGTGCCGCCCTCCTGTGCGGGGAGGGCGGAGCTTTACCTGTTCATTGTGGACTAGACCATTCGCTCCTGTCCATGCCCACGCGCCGGAACTCCGCGTGTCCCGGCGGGAAATCCACGATGTCGCACCCGAGGGGCCGGACGCCACCCTTCGTACATCACGCCTCCTCGTACCGTCGGGGCTCCACCGTGGTCGCGGCCGCGGAAAAGGAATTAGGCTCACAGCCGTGCCCTCCATGAACGACCTCGTACGCCAGCACACCGCCCTCGACGGCTCGGACCTCGAATGGCTCCACCTGCTGGTCTCGGAGTGGCAGCTGCTCTCCGACCTCTCCTTCGCCGACCTCGTCCTGTGGATCCCCACGCTCGACGGCACCCGTTACGTCTCGGTCGCCCAGATGCGCCCCAACACCGGCCCCACCTCGTACCAGGACGACATGGTCGGCCACCTCGTCCCGCGCGGGCGCCGCCCCATGCTCGACGCGGCGCTCGACGAGGGCCGGATCGTGCGCGAGGGCGACCCCGAGTGGCGCGAGGAGGTGCCGGTCCGGGTGGAGTCCATCCCGGTCCGCCGTGAGGGCCGGGTCCTGGGGGTCATCGCCCGCAACACCAACCTGCTCACCGTGCGGACGCCGAGCCGGCTGGAGCTCACCTACCTCCAGAGCGCCTCCGACCTCGCCCAGATGATCGCTGCCGGAACGTTCCCCTTCCCCGGGCAACAAGTCGACATGGACGCCTCGCCGCGCGCCGGCGACGGCCTGGTCCGGCTGGACGCGGACGGCATCGTCCAGTACGCCAGCCCGAACGCGCTCTCCGCCTACCACCGGCTCGGCCTCGCCGCCGACCTCGTCGGGCATCATCTGGGCGAGACCACCGCTCAGTTGGCACCCTCGCGCGGTCCGGTGGACGAGGGCCTGGCGAAGCTCGCCAGCGGCTGGGCGCCCCGCGAGTTCGAGGTCGAGGCCAACGGCGGCGTCATCCAGCTGAGGGTCATCCCGCTCAAACCCAAGGGGACACACATCGGTTCACTGGTCCTCCTGCGCGACGTCACCGAATTGCGTCGGCGCGAGCGGGAGTTGATCACCAAGGACGCCACCATCCGCGAGATCCACCACCGGGTGAAGAACAACCTCCAGACCGTCGCCGCCCTGCTGCGCCTCCAGGCCCGCCGCATCGGTTCTGCGGAGGGCCGTGAGGCGCTGGAGGAGGCGGTGCGCCGAGTCGGTTCCATCGCGATCGTCCACGAGACGCTCTCGCAGAACCTTGACGAGCGGGTGGAGTTCGACGAGATCGCCGACCGGGTGCTCGCCATGGTCGCGGAGATCTCGCCGGGCCGGGTCCGCACCCGGCGGACCGGGCGGTTCGGCGTGCTCGACGCGGAGGTGGCGACGCCGCTGTCCATGGTCCTGACCGAGCTGCTGCAGAACGCCCTGGAGCACGGCTTCGGCCCGGGGGAGCAGGGAACGGTCGAGGTCACCGCGGTACGCGGCGGAACCCGCGCGGACGCCCGGCTGCTGATCTCGGTCCAGGACGACGGCCGGGGACTCCCGGAGGGATTCGATCCGCACCGGGCCGGCAACCTCGGCCTCCAGATCGTGCGCACCCTGGTCGAGGGCGAGCTCGGCGGCCGGTTCGACATGGTGCCCGCTTCCGGGCAGGGCACCCGGGTCGTGCTCGACCTGCCCGTCCGGGCGGGGAAGTCCTGACCGTACCGCCCGTCCACGTCCCGCCCCCGGGCACAGCACTGAGCCCCGGACCGATGCGGTCCGGGGCTCAAAGCTTCACTGTGCGGTGCTGGTGGGCGCCCCCGTCACGTCAGGGGCACTGCGCGCTGCGGCTCGGGGGCCGAGGGGCGTCGTCAGGCGGTCGCGTTGCGAGCCCGGTTGCGGGCGGCGCGGCGCTTCATCGCACGGCGCTCGTCCTCGCTGAGGCCACCCCAGACGCCGGAGTCCTGGCCGGACTCAAGCGCCCACTGCAGGCACTGCTCCATCACGGGGCAGCGGCGGCAGACGGCCTTGGCTTCCTCGATCTGCAGCAGCGCAGGACCGGTGTTGCCGATGGGGAAGAACAGCTCGGGGTCTTCCTCGCGGCAAACGGCGTTGTGACGCCAGTCCATGGCTGCTCCATCTCCTCGTTATTGCGGCTACGTGGCTTGTGAATGTGAACGCTTTCACGAATCCCCCCGCAAGGGAAGGGCCGATATCCAGTCGAGACTGGCTGCGGTCCAGGAAAGAGAGAGGGGGTTCGGACAATCCGGGAAGCCGAGATGAGCGGCCGTCCCGATCGCCATGAAGAGACTCGCAAACCTCGGCGACGGATACAACCCCTTCTGGAAAGTTTTTTTTGATTCCTCGGTGTCAGCTAGGTCACAGCCGTACTTCCAGGGGGTGGAACCCAGGCTAAACGTTCGAGTGGAAGGACTTTAGGCCCTCACACTCACACAATCACACGCAGTGCACGGCGAACGCCTGTGAACGTCACGCTCTTACGCAGCCCCAGGTGGTCACCGTCCATCTGAAACGGGAGAGGGGCCTGCGAATGCAAGGTGAAGGAAGTCTGGTCATGGAGTGACACAGCGTGTCTGCCCTCGGGTCCGCGCTCCGGTGACGACGTCAGCAGTCGGCTGATGTGCCGGCCGGCCGTGAGGGTCGAGAGCTTGGTGAGTCCCAGCACGTCAAGAGCGGTGTCGAAGGACGCGCGGGGCAGCGCGTAGATCGGCCGATTGCCGAAGTACGTCCACGGCGAGGTGTTGCAGATTATCGACATGACGAGATTCGCGAGTGGCTCCTCGCCAGGTCGTTCGAGCGTGATCGTGCCGTGCCGACGGTTCGATTCGCCGAGGTACTGACGCATGAACTGTCGCACGTACAGGGAATGCGTCGAACGTTTGCCGCGCTCGCGCTGCTGCTCCACCCGGCCCACGACCCCGGCGTCGAAGCCGAAGCCCGCGCAGAAGGTGAACCAGCGGGCGGGCACCCCCTCGTCCGTACTGCCCGGGGTGCCGGCCGCGTGGCCGAGGCCGATGATGCGCTCGTCGCCGTCCCGCAGTGCGTCCAGCAGGGCGCCGGTGGCCTCGACGGCGTCGTTCGGCAGGCCCAGCGCGCGGGCGAAGACATTGGTGGAGCCGCCGGGCACCACAGCCAGGCGCGGCAGACCCTCCGGGTCGGGGCCGCGGTGCAGCAGCCCGTTGACGACCTCGTTGACGGTGCCGTCCCCGCCCAGCGCGACCACCAGCTCGGTGTTGCCGCTCTCCGCGGCGGCCCGGGCCAGGTCGCGGGCGTGCCCCCGGTACTCGGTGGTGGCGACCTCGAGCTTGAGGTCGCTGGCGAGGGCGTGCACCAGGACATCGCGCGTACGGGCACTGGTAGTGGTGGCCGACGGATTGACCACGAGAAGCGCACGCATGCGCGCCAGCCTACCTACCTGTCGGTACACGACCCACCTCAGGCCTCACCGTCCCGGCCGGTCACGTCGCCGGACCGACCGGGCGCGACCGGAAGGAACGGGGCGGGGCTACCCTGCTGGGGTGAGCAGCAAGCAGTCCGCGCCGAAGTCCGCCCGTAAGAGCGCCTCCCCCGAGCGCGGTGGGAGCAAGGCCCCCGAGGTCCCCGAGCCGGCCGGCCCCCGGCCCGCACGGCTGACGGCCGCTGCCTCGATCGCCGGCCTGGAAGGGCTGGCCCTGCTGGTCGGCGGGCTGTACATCCTGGTCATGGGGCTGCTGGGGAAGCCGGACAGCCCGCGACAGGCGATCACGGGCGGGCTGACCATGATCGCCCTGGCTCTGCTGCCGCTGGCCGCGGCCCGTGGGCTGCTGCTGCGCCGCCGGTGGAGCCGGGGCCCGGCGCTCATCACCCAGCTCGTGTCGTTCCCTGTCGCCTGGACGCTGATCAGCGGGGGCGGCGCCCTGATCGTCGCGGGCGTGCTGCTGGCGCTCGCCGCCGTGGTCACGCTGGCGCTGCTCGTGAACCCGACGGCGACCGAGGCCCTGGGTATCGGCCCGCGGGAGTCCTGACCGCGGGCTCCCGGGGGCGGGCGCCCGCGTCCGGTGCGGGACGGCGGACCGCTCCGCACCGCGGACGTACCGGGTCTACTCCTCGACGAGAAGGCGCTCGCGGAGCTGGGCGAGGGTGCGGGCGAGCAGCCGGGAGACGTGCATCTGGGAGATGCCGACCTCCTGGGCGATCTGCGACTGGGTCATATTGCCGAAGAACCGCAGCAGAAGGATCTTCTTCTCGCGGGGTGGCAGATCCTCCAGCAGGGGCTTGAGGGACTCGCGGTACTCGACGCCCTCCAGGGCCTCGTCCTCCGCGCCGAGGGTGTCGGCGACGGCGGGCGACTCGTCGTCCGTGTCCGGCACGTCCAGGGAGAGCGTGCTGTAGGCGTTGGCCGACTCCAGCCCTTCCAGCACCTCCTCCTCGGAGATGCCGAGGTGCTCGGCCAGTTCGTGGACCGTGGGCGCCCGGCCGTGCCGCTGGGAGAGCTCCGCGGTGGCGGTGGTCAGGGACAGCCGTAGCTCCTGGAGCCGGCGCGGTACCCGCACGGCCCAGCCCTTGTCACGGAAGTGCCGCTTGATCTCGCCGACGACCGTGGGCGTGGCGTAGGTGGAGAACTCCACCCCCCGGTCCGGGTCGAAACGGTCGACGGACTTGATCAGGCCGATGGTGGCGACCTGGGTCAGGTCGTCGAGCGGCTCGCCGCGGTTGCGGAACCGCCGCGCCAGATGCTCCACCAGGGGCAGATGCATCCGCACCAGGTGGTTGCGCAGCTCCGCCCGCTCGGGGGAGCCGTCGGGAAGCGACCGCAGCTGCGTGAACAGGGCCCGCGCGCCACTGCGGTCCTGCGGCTGCCGCTGCTGATGCTGCTGATCCATGTGGTCCGCCCGCTCCGGTCGGTCAGTCCCCTCATCCGGCTCCAGAGCCGTCGCGTCCCCCGGATGGTGCCGGGCGGACTGATGCGGGATGGCCGGGGTGCGTACTTCCCGCGACGATGCAGTACTCACGGAGCCCCCTCTTCCGTCACGGCTGCCCGGGGCCGGCGCCGCGCTTCTTGTGCAGGCTGATGCTGACCGTGCGGTCGTCCGCGACGGTGGAGTCCACCTCGCCGGCCAGGGCGGAGAGCACCGTCCAGGCGAAGGTGTCGCGCTCGGGTGCGCGGCCGTCCGTGGTGGGTGCCGAGACCGTCACCCGGAGCGCGTCGCCCACGAGGCGGAAGACGCAGCTCAGTACGGAGCCGGGC
Source organism: Streptomyces sp. I05A-00742 (assembly GCF_013055795.1). Classification (GTDB taxonomy): domain Bacteria; phylum Actinomycetota; class Actinomycetes; order Streptomycetales; family Streptomycetaceae; genus Streptomyces. The sequence continues at coordinate 47,455 of NZ_JABETO010000016.1, read as the reverse complement.
ACGGCTTGTTGCAGCAGGATCGCGCACGCCTCGTCCACGGCGATGCGGAGATCCTCGATTTCGTCGAGGGTGAAGTCCAGTCGGGCCGCGAGACCGGCTGTCGCCGTCCGCAGGACCGACAGGTAGGCACCCGCAGCGGGCAGCCGGACTTCCACGAAGTCCTGGGTCGTCCCAGACTCGCCTGCGATGGGGGACACCCTCACCTCCAAGGTGACACAAGCTTCTTGAGCTTTGACGGGCGTCGGCCGTGCACCCCTCCGGGAGAGGATGGCACAAGGCCGCCGCGGCACATTTCCGGCTGCGACGCTATCGCGATCTGTGGGTCCGCGCCGCAGGCCCATGACTGTCACTCATGGTAAGCCCATGAGCACGGAAAGTGGCTAGGGGTCTGCGGTCTCAAATCGAAAGAGAAGTCGCCCTGTTGGGATTTTCGTCACTCTGCGCGAGTGCCGCAAGAGCGCGGAGCGGTTCACCCGATATCCGGTGCACCGTCCATTCGTCCATGGGCTCCGCGCCCAGTGACTTGTAGAAGCGGATCGAGGGTTCGTTCCAGTCCAGCACTGACCATTCGAAACGCTGATAGCCGCGTTCCACGCAGATCCGGGCCAGCTCGGCGAGGAGCGCCTTGCCGTAGCCCCCGCCACGCGCCTCGGGACGCACGTAGAGGTCCTCCAGATAAACACCGTGCGTGCCCGTCCAGGTGGAGAAGTTGCGGAACCAGAGCGCGAAGCCGAGCGGTCCGCCCGCCGGGGCGGCGCTGCCCTCCGTGACCGCGTCACTCTCCGCAATCAGGGCGAAGACCGCCGGGTGCGCCCCGAAGAGCGCCTCGTGCAGTTGCTCCTCGGTGGCCCGCGCCTCCTCCAGCTCCCGCTCGTAGGCGGCGAGTTCACGAATCATCGCGTGGAGGACGGGAACGTCGGCGGGCGTCGCGGGTCGGATCATGTGTGCATGCTAGCGGGCGGCACCGACAGTGCCCGGGCCGCGGGACCGCGCGGCCCGGTCGGGGTCAGGGGGAAGTCGGGGTTCTCTCAGGGAATATCAGGGGGACGTTCGACGGACCGGCGGGGAGCATCAAGGCAGCAGGTGCCGGTCGACGTAGCACCACCGCCAGGACTCGCCCGGCTCGAAGCTGCGCATCACCGCGTGGCCGGTCTCCTCGAAGTGGGCGGTGGCGTGGCGGTGCGGCGACGAGTCGCAGCACCCCACGTGCCCGCACTCCAGGCACAGCCGGAGCTGGACGGGGTGGCTGCCGGCCGCCGCGCACTCGGGGCAGGTCTCGCTCAGCGGGACGGGCTCGGGGCGCGGCAGCTCGGCGCAGTGCGGGCATTCGATCATGATGGCCAGACTAGAAGGTGAGGGAGCGGCATGGACATGGGTGGGCACCGATGGACGTGATGCCACTGCTGGTGCTGGTGGCGGGGAGCGCAGCCGTGGCGGGCGCCGCGCGCAGAACACCCGTGTCCGCGCCGCTGCTGCTGGTGGCGGCGGGGCTCGCCGTCTCGTACCTGCCCGGCGTACCGGACTACACCCTCGAACCGGACATCGTGCTGCCCCTGCTGCTGCCGCCGCTGCTGCACACCGCCGCGCTCGACAGTTCGTACCTCGACCTGCGCGCCAACGCCCGGCCGGTGGCGCTGCTCTCGGTCGGCTATGTGCTCTTCGCCACCCTCGCCGTCGGCTGTACCGCCTTTCTGGTGGTGCCGGACCTGCCGTTGACGGCGGCGCTAGTCCTCGGCGCGGTCGTGGCCCCGCCCGACGCCGTCGCCGCCACCGCGATCGCCCGCCGGCTGGGGCTGCCCTCGCGCATCACCACGATCCTGCAGGGCGAGTCCCTGGTGAACGACGCCACCGCGATCACCGCCTACAAGGTGGCCCTCGCCGCCGCCGTGGGCGAGGGTGCCACCTGGGCGGGCGGCGTGCGGGAGTTCGCGGTGGCGGCGCTCGGCGGTGTCGGGGTCGGGCTGGTCCTCATGGTGCCGCTGCACTGGCTGCGCAAGCGGCTGCGCGACCCGTTGCTCCAGAACACCCTCTCGCTGCTCATCCCCTTCGTCGCCTACAGCGCCGCCGAACAGGTGGAGGCGTCGGGCGTGCTCGCCGTCGTGGTGGTCGGCCTCTTCCTCGGACACCGTTCGTGGCAGGTGGACTTCGCCACGAGACTTCAGGAGGCGGCGGTCTGGAGGATGGTCGCCTTTATCCTGGAATCCGCCGTCTTCGCCCTGATCGGTCTTCAACTGCGCGTCGTGGTGGGCGGACTGGGGACGTATGGGGTGGACGAGGCGGCGAGGTATGCCGTCGCGGTCTTCCTCGCCGTGGTGGTCTTCCGCTTCCTCTGGGTCTATCCCGTCACGTTCCTGCCGCGCATGCTGTCCGCGCGGATCCGCGAGCGCGAACAGGAGACCACCGCCCGCGGCGCCTTCGTCGTCGGCTGGGCCGGCATGCGCGGGGTCGTCTCGCTCGCCATCGCCTTCTCGATCCCCGTCACCATCCATGGCGGCGACGCGTTTCCCGCCCGCAATCTGGTGCTGTTCCTCACCTTCACCACTGTGATCGGCACGCTCGTCGTCCAGGGCCTCACCCTGCCCCCGCTGATCCGCGCGCTCCGGCTGCGGGGCCGCGACCCGCGGTCCGTCACTCTCGCCGAGGCGCAGGCCCAGAGCGAGGCGTCCACCGCCGCCGAGCACCGGCTCGAAGAGCTCCTCGCCGACGACCGCAACACCCTTCCCCAGCCGCTCGCCGACCGGCTGCGCGCCGTCCTGGAGCGGCGCCGCAACGCGGTGTGGGAGCGGCTCGGCGCCGTCCACGAGACCACCGGGGAGTCGGCGGACGACACCTACCGGCGGCTGACCAGGGAAGTCATCGAGGCCGAGCGTGCGGTCTTCGTCGCCCTGCGCGACGCGCGGCGGATCGACGACGAGATGCTGAGGACGCTGCTGCGGCGGCTGGACCTGGAGGAGGCGGCGGCGTACCGGGAGGAGGCGGCGGAATGATCCGGTGGCGCGGAACGATTCGGTGGCGAGCGGGAGGAGCCGGGAGCGGACGGCGTCCGCGCGGATCAGTCGCCGGGCGCGTCCGGAGTCGGATCGGGGCCGCCCGTGATCACGGCCGCGGCCGTCGTCCCGGGCGCGAAGGCACCCTCCTCGGCAAGTGTCGTCAGGCCGTACAGCGCCTTGGCCACGTACAGCCGTTCCGGCGGCAGACCGTGGCGGGCGGCGAAGTCGTCGGCGAAGGCGTCCAGTTCCGGGGTGGCGCGGGCGTAACCGCCGCAGTGGAAGCGGTCGTCGAGCGACCAGTTGCCCCGCCGGCCGCCGAAGGCGGCGGTCTGCAGCCGCTCGACCTCCGCGCCGAGGAAGCCGCCCTTGAGCACGGGGAAGCCGAGGGCGCGCGGCCCCTCGCCCAGCCCGGCGGCCAGCCCGGCGAGCGTCCCGCCCGTGCCGCAGGCGACGCCGGCCACGTCGCCGGGGCCGAGGACGGCGCGGAGTTCGCGGCCGAGCACCGCGCAGCCGTGGACGGCGGCGGCGTTGCTGCCGCCCTCGGGGACGACGTGGCAGCCGCCCGCCCCGAGCGAGGCCAGCACCTCGGGCTCGGTCTTGCGCCGGTAGGTGGCCCGGTCCACGAAACGCAGGCGCATGCCGTCGGCCGCGCAGCGGGCCAGCGACCAGTTCAGCGGGCGGTCGGCCAGCTCGTCGCCGCGCACGACACCGATCGTGGCGAAACCGAGGAGGCGGCCCGCGGCCGCGGTGGCCCGCAGGTGGTTGGAGTAGGCGCCGCCGAAGGTGAGCAGGGTGGACCGGCCGGCGGCCGCCGCCGCGCGCAGGTTGGGCTCCAGCTTGCGCCACTTGTTGCCGGGCAGCCGGGGATGTATGAGGTCGTCCCGCTTGAGGAGCAGCCGTACGCCGCGGCGGGTGAACCGCTCGTCCGCCAGTTCGGCGACGGGGGACGGCAGCAGGGGCCGCAGGACCACGGGGTCCAGGGAGGCGCGGGAGTCGAGGGAAGACGGGCCGGTCACCCTCCCATTGTCGGGGACTCCTGGGTCGGGAACTCATCGGCCGGGGACTTCTCCGGGGACGCCTCGCCCGCCCGGTGGTCAGCCGAGCCGGTCGCGGATCCGCCGGCGCAGCCGGTCCATGGTGAAGCCGCGGGGATCGATCTTCCCCGGGCGCCATTCCAGATGCCCGATGACGGACCGCTCGGTCCAGCCGTGGTGCCGGCAGACCGCGGCCGCCGCCCGTTCGACCGCCTCCAGCTGGGCCTCCGGCCAGGGATCCGCGCCGTTGCCGAGATTGACGCACTCGAAGCCGTAGAAGTGGACGTTCCCGTCGGAGCCGGTCCGCCGCGGGGGCGGCAGGCGCTGCTCCGCGACGACGGCCCGCAGGACGTCCGGGTCCCCGCCGCCCGCGTGGTTGGCGCGCCCGCAGCCGACGAGATGGACCCGGGCGTCCTTGCCGATGACGCCATGGCACAGGGGGCCGGGCAGGGCGTCGGTGCCGTTCCAGCAGAGCCGGACGGTGGAGTCGGTGCCGGAGGTGGCGGTGTGGTGGACGATGACACCGTGGACCGGACCCCAGGGGCCGTGCCCGGCGCGGTTGTGGGTGCGCCAGCCGGGCACCTCGACGACGGTGGAGCCCTCCGCTCTCAGAGCGGTGAGCAGTTCCCCCGCGGACATGGGTCGGGCCACGGTCCGTGCTCCTCGGCGGTCCGATGGCGTACGCCCTGTCGCTTACGCCTGAATGGCCCCGTTCTACCGAAAAGTTCGCAGGTGATCGGGGCGTTCGGATATCGTGCGAGCCGATTCGGCCGCAGGCCGGACGTCGCACACCGGTACGGAGACAGAAAGCGCACGCCAGTGGACTACCAGGCCGTCCTCGAAGAGGTCGCCGCGTTCGCGCGCCCGCTGGTGGGCCGCGGACAGGCGGCGCAGTACATCCCGGCCCTGGCGGGGGTGGACGCCGGCCAGTTCGGCATGGCGGTCGCCGACGTCGACGGCGGTGTGTACGGCGTGGGGGACTGGGAGCGGCCGTTCTCCGTGCAGTCCATCTCCAAGGCGTTCGGCCTGGCGCTCGTCCTGGCCGAAGGCGGGGACAGAATCTGGGAACGGGTCGGAACCGAACCGTCCGGAAATGCCTTCAACTCCCTGGTCCAGCTCGAATACGAGAACGGCATTCCGCGCAATCCGTTCATCAACGCCGGCGCGCTGGTCGTCACCGACCGGCTCCAGACCCTGACGGGCGACGCCAGCACCACGATGCTGGAATTCCTGCGCGCGGAGAGCGGCAATCCGGATGTCTCCTTCGACCCCGCCGTCGCGAAGTCGGAATCCGAGCACGGCGACCGGAACGCGGCCCTCGCCCACTTCATGGCCAGCTACGACAACCTCGACAACCCCGTTCCCACGGTGCTGGAGCACTATTTCTGGCAGTGCTCCATCGAGATGAGCTGCCGGGACCTGGCCCTGGCGAGCGGCTTCCTCGCCCGCCACGGTCTGCGCACCGACGGCACCCGGCTGCTGCCCCGCCGGGAGGCGAAGCAGATCAACGCGGTGATGCTGACCTGCGGGACCTACGACGCGGCGGGCGATTTCGCCTACCGGGTGGGCCTGCCGGGCAAGAGCGGTGTGGGCGGCGGCATCATTGCCGTCATACCCGGGCGCTGCACGCTCTGCGTGTGGAGCCCGGGGCTGGACGCCCGGGGGAACTCGGTGGCGGGTGTCGCCGCGCTGGACCACTTCACCACCCTGACGGGCTGGTCGGTGTTCTGACCGCGGCCCGCCGGCGCCGGTGGCGCCCCCGCGGGCCCCGGCGCATCGTGGATCACGGGGAGAACCAGGAGGAGGCCGTATGGAACACGAGTTGCGCGCCGAGTACGCGGACGGCAGCTCCCCGGACGACATCGACCCCGCGGTCAAGACATGGCACGTGGTCCGTGAGGTCGACGGCGGGACCGCGATGTGCGGCCGAGAGCTCGACCCGGCCGCGGCTGTCCGCTCCGTGGAGCTCTGGGGCACGGGAAAGGTCCCCATCTGCCACTCCTGCGGGGCGCTCTACCTGCGGGAGTCGCCCTAGTGACCTACCGCGAGCGGCCCTCGCGAGCGGTGGCCGGGGCGGTCCTGTGGACCCGCGCGGATGTCTCGTCGGACCCCGTGCGCGTCCTCCCGGACGGCTGCATGGACCTCATCTGGGACGGCGGACGGCTGCTCGTGGCGGGCCCAGACACCCAGGCACACCTCACGGACGCCGCGCCGGGCGCCACGTACACGGGGATGCGTTTCGCCCCCGGCACCGCACCGGCCCTGCTCGGTGTGCCCGCCCACGAGCTCCGCGACCTGCGGGTCCCCCTGGAGGACCTGTGGCCCGCGCGTCGGGCCCGGACCGTCGTCGAACGCGTTGCGGAGGCACCCCTGCCCGGGCGCGTCCTGGAGGAGATCGTGCGCGGGAGCGCCGCGGACGCCCCCGAGCTCCTGACCGCCCCCGACGCCGTGACCGCCGCCGTCCTCGCGTCCGCCCGGCGCGGCGAGCCGGTGGCCGTACTGGCCGACCGGCTGGGCCTGAGCGAGCGGCAGGTGCACCGGCGTGCCCTGCGCGCCTTCGGGTACGGGCCGAAGACCCTGGCCCGGGTGCTCCGGGCGAACCGGGCGCTGGAGCTGGCACGCGCCGGAGTCCGGTTCGCGGACGTGGCGGTCGCCTGCGGGTACGCGGACCAGGCGCATCTGGCGCGGGAGGTGCGGGGGCTCACCGGCGTCACCCTCGGGGAGCTCGTCCGGGGGCACTGAGGTCAGGGGCACTGAGGTCAGGGTGCCGAGGCCATGGGACTGAAGCCCGGGGCGCTGAGGCCCGGGGCGCTGAGGCCAGGGGTGCTGAGGCCAGCGGACCGAAGCCCGGGGTGCTGAGGCCATGGCTCCCGGCCCCGGGGCAGGGGCGCTGAGACCACGGCACCCGGGCCGCCCGGACCGCCGGGGCCGTGCTCGGGCGCCGGCCGGGCCGGAGGGCGCCTACAGGGCCGCGAACAGGTCGATCGAGTTCCCGTCCGGGTCCAGCACGATCGCGTACCGCTGTCCCCAGACCGCGTCCCACGGCTCCTTGAGCCCCCGGTAGCCGGCGCCCGTCAGGTCGGCCCAGACCTTGTCCACCTCGGCCGGGCCGGCGCACGCGAAGCCCAGGGTCACACGCCCCGGGCCGGAGGAGAGCGCGGTGTCGGGGTCGAAGGAACGGTACGTCTCGTCGGTGTCCCACAGCAGCCGCAGGCCGCCCGGCAGGACGTGCTCGACGTGCGGCAGGGCGTCGGCCTCCGCCGGGACGTCCAGGCCGAGGCGGCGGTAGAAGGCGAGAGAGGCGGCCATGTCCGCGACGACGAGGCCGGTGCAGTCGAATCGAGGTGTCATGCGATCACCGTATGCGGCATCACGCCGGCCGGTCTTGAACGGATCGGACACCCCGGTCGACCTCCTGACCGGGCCGGGCAGGACTGGGCCGGTCAGGACCGGGCAGGACCGGGCCCGGGTCACGGGCAGCGGATGACCTGGCCCGCGTACGAGAGGTTGCCGCCGAAGCCGAAGAGCAGCACCGGCGCGCCGGACGGGACCGCCCCGCGTTCGACGAGCTTGGACAGGGCGAGCGGGATGCTCGCGGCCGAGGTGTTGCCGGACTCGGTGACGTCCGTGGCGATCACGGCGTTGACGGCGCCGATCCTGCGGGCGACCGGTTCGATGATGCGAAGGTTCGCCTGGTGGAGCACGACCGCCGCCAGCTCCTCGGGCGCGACCCCGGCCCGCTCGCACACCGACCGGGCGATCGGCGGCAGCTGGGTGGTGGCCCAGCGGTAGACGGACTGGCCCTCCTGGGCGAACCGGGACGGGGTGCCCTCGATGCGGACGGCGTGCCCCATGTCCGGCACGGACCCCCAGACCACCGGGCCGATGCCCGGCTCGTCCGAGGCGGTGACGACCGCGGCGCCCGCGCCGTCGCCGACGAGGACGCAGGTCGAGCGGTCCGTCCAGTCGACCACGTCCGTGAACTTCTCCACGCCGATGACCAGGGCGTTCCTGGCCGCCCCGGCACGGATGGCGTGGTCGGCGGAGGCCAGGGCGTGGGTGAAGCCGGAGCAGACGACGTTGACGTCCATGACGGCGGGGGCCGGGAGCCCCAGTCGGGCCGCGACGCGGGCGGCCGTGTTCGGGCTGCGGTCCACGGCGGTGCAGGTGGCGACGAGGACGAGGTCGACGTCGGCCGGGTCGAGCCCGCTTGCGGCGAGCGCCTTGGCGGCGGCCTCGGAGGCCATCGCGTCGACGGTCTCGTCGGGTCCGGCTATCCGCCGGGTGTGGATGCCCACGCGGGAGCGGATCCATTCGTCGCTGGTGTCCACCATGGCCGCGAGCTCGTCGTTGGTGAGGACGGTCGCGGGCTGGTAGTGACCGAGGGCGATGACGCGCGACCCGGACATCGGTGGTTCCTCCTGGGGCGAATGATCCGAACCCCCAGTGTTGACCCCACCCGTCCCGGGAGCGAGGAGAATTCCACCAACGTTCCGGCGGGATAACTGGCACAACCCACAGGAGAGCCCGTGGGGCCCGGCCTCCGGAGCTTCCTCCGGCCGGCCGGGCCCCAGGGGTCCGGTGATCAGCGCAGGGAGAGCGCCGTCCGGAGGGTGGTGAAGAGCTGGGTCTGGTCGGTCACCCCGAGGACGCGCTCGGCCTGCGGGCCCTGGGCGGCGATACGGACCTGGGTGCCGGTGTGCTCCTGGGACTTGCCCGGGGTGTTGGTCGAGTAGTTGACCTTGAGCTGCTGACCCTCGTTGGTGACCAGCGTCGAGGACAGACCGGGCGGGGTGGCCTCCAGCGGCACGATCTGGCTGGTGTGGCCGTGGTCGGCGGTGGTGACGACCAGGGTGTCCGGGTGCTGCGCGGCGTAGGCGCGGGCGACCTTCACGGCCCGGTCGAGGGCCGCGGTCTCGCCGATCTGGCCGCAGGGGTCGGCGGCGTGGTCGCGCTTGTCGATCGAGGCGCCCTCCACCTGGAGGAAGAAGCCCTTCTTGCCCCGCTGCTTCTGCTCCAGCAGCTGGAGGGCCTTCTTGGTCTGCTCCTCCAGGCTGGGGGTGCCGGCCTTGCGCTCCGGGTTGTCCGTCGTGCAGCGCTGCGGCGCGGTGCCGCCCTGGGCGGCGGCCTTGCCGGTCCACTCGACCGGGACGTTGCCGGGGGCGAAGAGGCCGAGGACGGGCTTGCCGGACCGTGCCTTGCCGAGGCCCTTGGCGTCGGTGACCACCTGGTAGCCGAGCTTCTCGGCCTGCTGGGTGACGGTCAGGCCCTTGTACCGGCCCTCGGTGACCTTCTGGTCGAAGCGCTGCCTGCCGCCGCCCAGCAGCACGTCCACCTTGTGGTTGACGCTCTGCTCGGCGATCGAGCCGGGACCGCCCTTGGCGACCGTGTCGTTCGGGCACTCCTTCATGTCGGCCGGGCCCTGGCAGCTGCGGTCGGTGGCGTGCGAGGCGAGGACGGCCGGGGTGGCGTCGGTGAGCTCGGCGGTGGTGACGCTGCCGGTGGCGAGCCCGTTCCGCTGCGCGAGCTCCAGGATCGTGGTCATCGGCTTGTCGCTGCCCGGCGTCTTGGATATCCGGCCGTTGACGGTCTTGTGGCCGGTCGCCCAGCCGGTGCCGCTCGCCGCCGAGTCCGTGACGTAGTCCGGCTTGCCGTTCTTGTCCACCGCGTAGGTGGTGTAGGCGCCGGTCATCGGGAACTTGTCCATGTTCAGTCGGCCCGCGGCGCCCACGGTGTAGTCCCGGGCGAGGGTGATCTCCGAGTCGCCCATGCCGTCACCGATGAGCAGGATGACGTTCTTGGCCTTCTTGGGACCGTGGACCCGGTCGGCGACGGCCGAGTCGGCCGTCCGGTCCGTGCGGCCGCCGCCGTCGGACGCGGAGGCCGCGGCCGGCACCGCGACACCGGCGACGAGCAGTGCGGCGGCGCCCCAGGCGAGACGACGCCCGTACGGACGAGAACCCATGGTGTTTTCCTTCCTCGTGGGCCGGCGGTGTGCCCGGCCGCAGGAAGCTCACCAAGCGAGGGTGTACGGGAGCGCAATACCAGGTGACGGCGAGGTCAGCGGGAGCTGTCAACAGCGGTGGGGGTGATGGGGCTTCCACTGCTCGACGCGTTCGACGTGCTCGACGCGTTCGACGCGGGGGTGGACGCGGGGGCGGGCGCGGGATCGTTCTTCATGGCCCTGGCCTCGCTCTTGAGGATGCGCGCGGACTTGCCGAGGGCGCGCGCCATGTCGGGCAGCTTCTTGGAGCCGAAGACCACGACGAGGACGACCAGGACGACCACGAGGTGCCAGGGTTCGAGGGCGTTGCGCAGCACGACGGCCACCTGCTTTCTCTGTGCTTCCGGGTTCCGCGATTCCGGTTTCCGTGTTCCGGTCCGCGGGCGGCCGTACCGCCGCGCGGCTCGGACCATCATACTTGCAGAATTGCGCAATCGAACAACCAAAGGTGACTTCTGCCCGTCTCTGGGGATGAGAGGAACAAGGGCCGGACGGGGCGGGACGGCGGATGGGGGCACGGGTATGAGCGGGGGAGGCGGGAGGGGCGCCGGGGGCTTCGGCACCGCGTCGCTGGTAATCCTGGTGCTGCTGGTGGCCGCCGCCGGATGGACCTACCTGCGGCTCGACGGCAACCTCGGCGTCTTCGACGCCGACGGCATCGCCCGGGACCGGCCCCGCGGCACGGCCGCCGGCAGCAACGTCCTCGTCATCGGCTCCGACTCGCGCGCCGGCGGCAACCGGGACCTGGGCGGCGGCACCGGGCGGACCGGCCGCTCGGACACGGCCTTCCTGCTGCACGTGTACGGGGACGGCGAACGGGCCGCCGCCGTCTCCATCCCCCGGGACGCGCTCGTGGACATCCCGCCCTGCCGGCTCCCCGACGGCAGCTGGACGGCCGCCCGGAGCCGGGCCATGTTCAACTCCGCCTTCTCCGTGGGCGGTACGGCCGAGGGCAACCCGGCCTGCACCCAGAACACGGTCGAGAAGCTCACCGGGCTGCGCGTCGACCACACCGTCGTCGTTGACTTCGCGGGCTTCGCCGCGATGACCGACGCCGTGGGCGGCGTCGAGGTCTGCGTGCCCCAGGACGTCTACGAGGGCGACCTCGACCCGCACCGCGGCGCCCGCGGCGACCTCCTCTTCAAGAAGGGCCGGCAGACCGTCTCCGGCCGGCAGGCACTGGACTACGTACGGGTCCGGCACGGCATCGGCGACGGCTCCGACATCGGGCGCATACGCCGCCAACAGGCGTTCGTCGCCGCACTGATCGAAAAGGTGCGGGACCGGGGCCTCGACCCCACCACGCTGCTCCCGCTGGCGAACGCGGCCACCAAGTCCCTGACCGTGGATCCCGGGCTGGGCTCGGTGGACAAGCTGCTGTCGTTCGCGACGTCCCTGAAGGGCATCGACCCGCAGGACATCACGTTCGTCACGATGCCCTGGCGTTACGAGGGCGACCGGGTGGCGGTCGTCCGGTCCGAGGCCGACGCGCTGTGGGGCGCGCTGCGGGAGGACCGGGCGATCAAGGGCGGGGGCGCGGGGGATGGGAAGGGCGGAGGTCCGAAGGGCGGTGGCGGTGGCGGGAGCGCCGGGGCGGGGCCGGGGTCGGGGGCGGGTGTCCGGGTCTCCGTCGTCAACGCCACACACGTCGACGGGCTCGCGGCCCGGGCCTCCGGCCTCCTCCAGCGGCACGGCTACACGGTCACCCGGGCCACCACGGCCGAGGGGCGCGACGAGGGCACCACGGTGATCGAGTTCGGCCCGGGGCAGGCGGGGCGCGCCCGGACCCTGGCCGGGCTCTTCCCCGGGGCGTTCGTCCGGGGCGCCGCCGAGCAGGGCATTTCCGTCACCCTCGGGCGGGATTTCGGATCGTCGGGGTCGAAAGAGACGGCCGGGGAGGTGACCGGGGCGACGGCCGAGGCGACGCGGTCGGCCGACGGCAACCCGTGTCCCGGTCTGTCCTATGGGTGACAGGAGAACGGGTGACGGGGGAGGGGTGACATGAGAGCTCAGGGGGAACCGAGTGTCTGAATAGTCCGTTGTATTGGTAAACGCAGAGTAAGTTCGTGATCTTGATGAATGACTTCTCCCTCCCATTCCTCCGGAAATCCGGCAAGGGTTCTCGCCCTGCCCCACCTGCCCTACCTCTCTGCCCGAGGAGCACCACCATGCCCGCCACCCCCAGGGCGTTGCCCAGGCCCCTGTCGGCCCTCTTCGCAGTGCTCGTCGCGGCTCTGCTGCTGGTGGCCGGCTCGGCTGCCCTCGCCCCGGCCGCCCATGCCGCCACCGGACTGAACGAGGTGGCCGCCGGGCTGAAGAAGAGCCCGGTCTACGTCGATCCCCGGGCCTCCGCCCAGCTGTCGTCGGCCGACGCCGACGCGCTGGCGAAGAAGATCAAGGACGCGGGCAAGCCGGTGTTCGTGGCCGTGCTGCCGGACGCTCCCGAGTTCCCGCAGGGAAGCGTCCTGAAGGACCTGCGGACCGAGGTCGGCATCAGCGGCGTCTACGCCATCCGGCTCGGCGACAAGTTCAACGCCGGCGCCGACCGCAAGGTGATGTCCAACAACGCCGTGGTCAATCTCCGGGACTCCGTCCGCCGCAACGACAACGCCAACGCGAGCACCGAGCTCAACGCCTTCGTCGACGGGGCGATCAAGACCGCCAAGGGCCACGCCCCGAGCTCCTGGGGCGGCTCCGACTCCGGTGACGGGTCCACCGGACTGATCGTCGGCGGCGCGGTCGTCGTCGCCGGCGCGGGTGGGGCCTACGCCCTCTACCGGCGGAACAAGAAGAAGCGCCAGGAGCGCGAGCGCGCCGAGCTGGAGGCCCTGCGGGTCGTCGTCGACGAGGACATCACCGCGTTCGGCGAGGAACTGGACCGGCTGGACTTCTCCCCCTCGGAGACCGGCGCCACCGACGCCATGCGCCACGACTACGAGCAGGCCCTCGACGCGTACGAGGAGGCCAAGCGCCGGATCGCGGCGGCGACCAGGCCGCAGGAGGTCACGGCCGTGACCGAGTCCCTGGACAACGGCCGGTTCGCCCTCGCCACCCTCGCCGCCCGCCGCACCGGCGCGCCGCTGCCCGAACGCCGGCTGCCCTGCTTCTTCGACCCCCGGCACGGTCTCTCCGTCGAGGACGTCGAATGGGCGCCCCCGGGCGGCGCCCCCCGCACCGTCCCCGCCTGCCGCGCCGACGCCACCCGGGTCGCCGACGGCGAGGAACCCATGTCCCGCACGGTGCAGACCGCCCAGGGCCCGCAGCCGTACTGGAACGCCGGCCCGGCCTACGCCCCCTGGGCGGGCGGGTACTTCGGCGGCGGCATCCTCCCCGGCCTCCTCATGGGCACCATGCTCGGCAGCATGCTCAGCGGCCCCGCCTACGCCTCCGACTTCGGCGGCGGCGGAGGCGACAGCGGCGCCGAGGGCGGTGACTACTCCGGCTCCGACTTCAACTCCGGCGACTTCGGCGGCGGTGGCGGTGGCTGGGGCGACGGCGGCGGCTTCGGCGGCGGGGACGGGGGAGGGTTCGGCGGCGGGGATTGGTGATTCCCCGGTGGGCCGAGTGGTGTGCTGACCGGTGTGCTGCGGAGGGTGCGGGCCGGTGGGTGGGGCGGCTGCGGTGGGCGGTCTACATGGCCGGTGCTTGGCCGCCCACCCCCCTTTCGTCGTTGCGCGCGTGTTGAAAAACGGCGGGCTGCGGAGGGGGAGCCCCGGCGGTGAAGTGCCGGTGTGTGGGTGGGGACGGGGTCGGTGGGCGGTTTACATGGCGGGTATGTGGCCGACCGTCCCTCTCGCCGTTGCGCGCGCCCAAAAGCGGCTGGCTACGGAAGAGGGGGCGCGCGGTCGGGCGTCGTCGGCCGTCTCCGAGCCGGTGGGTGGGGCGGGGTCGGCGAGGGGTTTACGTGGCGGGTGCTTGGCCGTCTGCCGGTTTCGTCGTTGCGCGTGCCGAAATGCGGCGGGCTGGGCAGGAGCGGGGGGTGGCGGCGAGCCTGGGTTGGCCGGTGCGGGTCTCTGGGGGCTGGGGTGGTGTGGCCGGTGGGGTGCGGGGTGTTGGTGGGCCGAGGCGTGGGCGGGAGTGGTGGATTGGGGCGGGTTTTCGGGCCGACACGCTGTGTTCGGCCGCCCGGATCTACCGGTTGTCGTCCCAGTGCCGCTGGCCGGACGGCCGGCCCGGCTGCATGCCTCTTCCCTGTGGATGGCCGGGTGGTGTGGTGAATGAGGTGTGTGGGGTTGGTGGGCTCGGGGTCGGACGGAAGTGGTGGATTGGGGCGGGTTTTCGGCGCGACACGCCGTGTTTGGCCGCCCGAATCTACCGGTTGCTGTCCCGCTGGCCTGGCAGCCGGACGGTCATCCTGGCTGCATGCCTCTTCCCCGTGAATGGCCGGGGTGGTGTGGTGAATGAGGCGAGTGGGGTTGATGAAACCGGGGCCGGATGGAAGTGGTGGATTCGGGCGGGGTTTCGGCGCGACACGCCGTGTCCGGCCGCCCGGATCCACCACTTCCCGTCCCACCGGCCCGCAAGCCGGACAACCGGCCCCGGGCCGCCCGCCCACCTCCTCCGTAGCCAGCCGCTTTTGGGCGCACGCAACGACGAGAGGGACGGTCGGCCGACCACCGGCCATGTAAACCGCCCACCGCTGCCGCCCCCACCCCCACACCCGCACTTCACCGCCGGGCTCCCCCTTCCGTAGCCAGCCCGCTTTTGGGCGCGCAACGACGAGAGGGACGGTCGGCCAATTACCCGCCATGTAAACCGCCCACCGACCCCGCCCCACCCACATACCAGCACTTCACCGCCGGGGCTCCCCCCTCCGCAGCCAGCCGCTTTCAACACGCGCGCAACGACGAAACGGGGGTGGACGGCCGAGCACCCGCCATGTAAACCGCCCACCGCTGCCGCCCCACCCACCGGCCCAGAGACGGCCGACAACCCCCGCCCGCGCACCCCCTCCTCCGCAGCCCGCCGCTTTTCTACACGCGCGCAACAACGAAACCGGAGGCGGTCGGCCAAGCACCGGCCACGTAAACCGCTCACCCCCGCCGCCCATAGCGGGCCCGGGCTACTGCCAGACCCGCGCCGTAGAGAGCGAGGACAGTGGCGAGGAGGAGGTAGGAGAGGGGTGGGAGGGTGGTCATGGAGAGGGTGGGGCCCAGGGGGGAGAGGGGGAGCAGCAGGCCCACGACGGCCAGGGCGGTGGTGGCGAGCCGGATCGGGCCGGGGGTGCGGCCCTCGGCGGCGTGGCGGCCGGAGCGGAGGAGGAGCATCACCATGGCCTGGGTGAGCAGGTTTTCCGTGAACCATCCGGCGTGGAAGGCTTCTTGACCGCCGTCGTCCCCCAGTGAGCGCACCGCGAGGGCGAGGACGGCGAAGGTGGCGAGGTCGGCGGCGGCGTTGAGGAGGCCGAAGACCGTGACGAAGCGCAGGAGGTCGCGCGGGCGCAGGCGGGCCGGCCGGCGTATCGCCGTCGGGTCGGGGCGGTCGAAGGCGAGGGCGAGCTGGGCCGCGTCGAAGCACAGGTTCTGGACCAGGACCTGGGCGGGGAGCATCGGCAGGAACGGCAGGAGCAGCCCGGCGACGAGCATGGCGATGACGTTGCCGAAGTTGGACGACAGGGTGATCCGCAGGTACGCGGCGATGTTGCCGGTGCTGTGCCGCCCCGCGGTCACCGCCCGGTCGAGGGCGGTGAGGTCCTTGGAGGCGAGGACGACATCGGCCGCCTCGCGCGCCACGTCGACGCCCGTGCGGGGGCAGATGCCCACGTCGGCGGCGTGCAGGGCGGCCAGGTCGTTGACGCCGTCGCCGAGGAATCCGGTGGTGCGGCCGTCCGCGCGCAGGGCCCGGACGACGCGGGCCTTGTGGTCGGGGGTGCAGCGCGCGAAGACCGTCGTACGGGCGGCGAGCCGGGCCAGCTCCGGGTCGGTGAGGGTGTCGACGCGGGCGGCGGTGACCACCTCGCCGGGGTCGAGGCCCAGGTCGCGGCAGACGCGGGCGGCCGTGCCGGGGTGGTCGCCGGTGAGCACCTTCACGTCGATGCCCCGCTCCGCGAGGACCTCCAGTGCCTCCGCGGCGGTGGGGGCCACGGCGTCGCGCAGGGCCAGGAAGCCGGTGAAGTCCAGACCGCGCTCGTCGGCGGGCCCGTAGGGGCGGGTGCGGGGCGGGCGTTCGGCGCGGGCTACGGCGAGCACGCGGAGCCCGTCCGCCGCGAGGTCCGCGGCCCGCCGCGCCAGCCGTGCGCGCTCGGCGGGTTCGAGGGCGCAGCGCTCCAGCACGTCCTCGGGGGCGCCCTTGACGACCAGGACGTGGACGCCGGAGAGGCCGAACCGCGGGTCGCCGGTCCGCCGGACGACGGCGGTGGACAGCGGGCGGCCCGGGGCGCAGGGGAGGGCGGCGACGCCTTCGTACTCCTCCTCGGCGGCCACTAGGGCGTCTCCCGCCGCGTCGAGCACGGCCTCGTCCAGCGCGTCGGGCATGGGGAGTTCGGCGAGGTGGAGCGTCCACAGGGCGTTGACGGCGGCCCAGTGCACCACGTCGTGGCCGTCCCGGCCGTGCGCGTCCTCGGCGTGGTCGAGGACGGGCCGGTCCTGTGTGAGGGTGCCCGTCTTGTCCACGCACAGGACGTCGACGGCGCCCAGGTCGTGCAGGGCGGGGAGGCGCCGTACGATCACCTCGCCGCCGCGCGCGAGGCCGGCGGCACCGCGCGCCAGCGCCGCCGTCACCACCACGGGCAGCATCTCGGGCGTCAGCCCGACCGCCACCGCCACGGCGAACGGCACCGTCTCCAGCCCCCGCCCGCGCAGCAGCGCGTTCGCGACCAGCACGAGGGGCGCGGTGAGCAGCATGAACCGGATCAGCGTCCAGGCGATGCCGTTGACCGAGCGGTCGAACGGGGTGACGCGGTGCCCCCGCGCATCCCTCCCCGCGCCGGGGAGGGCTCCGGAGAGCCTGGTGGCGGCACCGGTCGCGACGACGACGCCGGTGGCGGTCCCGGAGACGACGCTGCTGCCCTGGAAACAGAGGTGGGTGGGGTCGGGGTGTTGCGGTTCCGCCACGTCGTCCGGGTGGTCCGCCGGCGGACTGCTGACGTGTGCCCGCCCCGCCGGTACGAGCGTGAGGGACGGCGCGCGGCCGCTCCCGGACGACGATGTACTGTCCCGCCCGCTGTCGCCCTCCGTGGCGGCTCCTGGGCTGCCCTCCGCAAGGTCCCGCGCCCGTTTCCGCGCCGGGGCCGACTCGCCCGTCAGGGCGGCCTCGTGGGCCGTCAGCCCGGTCGTGCGGAGCAGGCGGAGGTCCGCCGGGACGAGGTCGCCGGGGGCGAGGAGGACGATGTCGCCGGGCACGAGTTCGCCGACGGGCAGTTCGCGCTGGGCCGGGGGCGCGTCGGGCGCGGGGCGGCGGCGGACGGTGGCGGTGGTCGCGACGAGGTCCCGCAGGGAGGTCGCCGCGCGGTCCGCGCGGTGCTCGCCGGCGGTCCGCAGGGCACAGCTGACCGTGACGAGCACGCTGATCACACAGGCGGTGCCCCAGGAGGCGAGCGCCGCGGAGACGATGCCCAGACAGAGGAGGACGGCGGTGAACGGGTCGCGCAGACCGCGGCCGAACCGGCGCGGCAGGCCGGGCGGACGGTGGCCGGGGAGGACGTTCTCGCCGTGGCGCGCCAGCCGGCGGACCGCCTCGTCCTCCGTCAGCCCGCGCGGGCCGCTCTCCAGCTCCCGCAGCGCGTGAAGGGTGGAGCCGGCGTGGCCGCCGTCAGGCGCCCAGGCCACGGAGGCGTCCGGAACCGGCGCCGGCCGCCCGGGACCGGGGCGCGGTGTCGGCCCGGCGGTCGGAGAGCTGGTCGACCATGAGGCGGACGATGGTCACCACGTGGGGGTCGTCCACGAGGTAGACCATGCGGCGCCCTTCGCGCCGCGACCGCACCAGCCCGGCGAGCTTGAGCTTCGCGAGGTGCTGGCTGATCGCGGGCAGCGCGCCGCCCACCCGCTCGGCCAGTCCGGTCACGTCGCTCTCACCCTGGGCCAGCGCCCAGACGAGGTGCAGCCGGGCGGGGGAGGCGAGCAGCCCGAACGCGGCGGCCGCCTCGCTCAGCACCTCCGCCGACGGGTCCGCGGCACTTCGTTCGACGGCCCCCTCGGGGCTCTCGAATCCGCCGACGCCTGCCGCCACTGTCGTTCTCCCGTCCCTGTCGGGCGTCACCACGCCCGCGGGGGACCAGTCTAGGCAACGCCGCGACCGGCGCCCCGGGAACGTCCGGGCGGTGGGGTCAGGAGAGCTTGCCGTCGTAGTCGGGGAGCTTGACGGTGAGTTCCGCGTGACCGCCGGACAGGTCGGTCGTGTTGTTGCCGATGTTCGCGATGATCTTGTAGCCCCTGGCCTCGATCTTCGCCCGCTCCGCGGTCTTGTACGAGCTCACGTCGCGGAAGAGGTCCGGGAGGCGGCGGACGGCCAGGCCGTCGACCGGATAGCCCACGCGCTTGAGGTTGTCCTCGGTGACCGACCCGATGATGCGGGGGCGCGCGGTGACGAAGAAGACGGCCGCGCCGCGCTCGTGGGCGTACCGGACCAGGTCGCGGACGGGCGCGACGGCCGGGGTGGGGTACGTCCAGTGGAAGTCGGTCTCCAGCGAGGTGTTGTCGATGTCGAGGACGACGGCCTGCTTCTCGGTGTGCGCCTTGGCGGTGCGCTCGCGGACGTGGGGCGTCGCGCGGTCGACCGCGGCCCGTACGTCCCGCTGCCAGGTCGCGTAGTCGACGCCCTTGAGGCCGGCGGTGCCGGAGGTGTGGGCGGTGGCGAGCGCTGTGCTCCCGGTCGTCGGGGTGTTCCCGGTCGCCGGGGCGGTGGCGGAGGAGGGGGTGGAAGCGGCATGGGCGGGTGCGGCGGTTGCGCCCAGGGTGGCGAGGGTGGCGGCCGCGGAGAGGGCCACGGCGGCGCGGCGCGCCCGTATGGATGCGGTCATGGCGGAGATGATCACATCCCTCTGTGGCCAGTGGGAAGCGTGGGGTTGGACGGCGGGTGACGCTTCGGTTCCGGCGGAGACCCCGAGAGCCCAAGGGGCCCAGGCGGGGCGCCCCCGTTCCCTCCTTGGTGGCGCCCCCGCCCCTGGGAGCCCCCTCCCGGTACCTCGTCCCCCCCCGGCCGCCTCAGGCCGCCGGCGTCAGGCTCCCGCCCTCCGCGCCGAGCACCCGTGCGGCGACCGCCAGGGCGTCCTCGATCCGGCGGGTGCCGGTGGTGACGCACAACGTGTACGCCGCGTCGTCCACCTGTCGGCGCGCCGGGGCGTCGGACGGGTCGGCGGCGGCCAGGGCCGTGTACCGCTCCACGAGGTTGTGCAGGACGGCGGGGTGGGCCATGAGCATGAGATCTCTCCTCGTTCCGGGGGTGTGGCGCCGAGAGCCGGCGACGGTGTCATGGGACCACGGGGGCGGCTCAAGTGACGTGTATCGGGAGGGAGTTCGTCAGTTGAGCAGGCGTAGGTGACGGGCAGCCCGACGAACTCTCCGACGGGCTGCCGCCGTCCCGGCAGGTGTCACTCCAGCCGCTTGTCCCCCAGGGACACCAGGAGCACTCGCAGTGCCTCCGCCACGCGGTCGTTCTCCTCGCGGCTCAGGGAGGAGAGGAGCCGTTCGCCGTTGGCCGCGTGCAGGGTGATCAGTTCGTCCATGAGCGCGTGGCCGCGGTCGGTGAGCCGGATGCGGACCGTGCGGCGGTCGCCGGTGTCGCGGACCCGCTCGACCAGGCCCTTGGCTTCCATCCGGTCCACCCGGTTGGTGATCGCGCCCGAAGTGACCATGGTCGCGCTGGTGATGGCTCCGGCGGTCCGCTCGTAGGGCGGGCCGCAGCGGCGGATCGTGGAGAGGACGTCGAACTCCCAGACCTCAAGGTCGTGTTGGGCGAAGAACGACTTGAGCTCCTTGTCGAAGAGGCGCGAGAGGCGCTGTACCCGGCTGATCACGCCGGTCGGCCAGACGTCGACGTCGGGGCGCTCACGCCCCCACTGCTCGATCACGCTGTCCACTGCGTCGATGGCCATGCGGTATCTCTCCCTTGAAAGTCTCAACGTTCAGATACTTGACGTTCAGATTAGCCTCATGCTGTTATTTCAACGTTGAGATTATCAACCTTGAGGGGAGAACAACATGCAGGCGACGACCACGCCCGCGCCGGCCACCGCGGCCCAGGGGAGCACCCACGGTGCCGCTACGAAGACGGCCGGTCCTGGTTCGAATCCGCAGGACCTCCTCCTCACCGCACTGGCCCCCGCCAGCTGGGCCACCGTCTACGCGGTGACCGCCGCGCTGCTCCCCGACAATCGCCCGATGCTCGCCGCGACCCTGCGCGCCCTGCCCGCCGGCCTGGTCCTGCTCGCGGTCAACCGCAAGCTGCCGCACGGCGCGTGGTGGTGGAAGTCCACGGTCCTCGCCGTCCTCAACTTCGGCGCGTTCCTCCCGCTGATCTTCTTCGCCGCCTACCGGCTGCCCGGCGGGGTGGCCGCCACGATCGGTGCCGTGCAGCCCCTGATGGTGGCCGGTTTCTCCCTGCTGGTGCTGCGGCTCCGCACCTCGCTCCCGGTCCTGCTGGCAGCGGTGGCGGGGGTCGGGGGAGTGGCCCTGATGACCCTCACCGGGCAAGCCGCCCTCGATCCGCTCGGTGTCGCGGCGGCGTTGCTCGCGGTGACGCTGATCGGCCTGTCCATCGTGCTCACCAAGAAGTGGGGCAGCGGTGAGAGCCCCCTGGTCATGACCGGCTGGCAGCTCACCATCGCCGGGGTGCTCCTCGCCCCCTTCACCCTGCTGTCCGAGGGCCTCCCGTCGCACCTGACCGGCGCCAACGTCGCCGGTTACGCCTACATCGGCATCGTGGCCACCGCGGCCGCCTACCCGCTCTTCTTCCGCGGCATCGGGCGGCTGGCCCCCACCTCGGTCTCGCTGCTCAGCCTCGTCGGCCCGCCGGTCGCCGCGGTCATCGGCGTGGTGGCCATGGACCAGGCCCTCACCCTCTGGCAGGTGGCCGGCCTCGTGATCGCCCTGGGAGCGGTGGTCGCCGGCCAGTTCCTGAGCCGCAAGGGCTGACGTCCCCCCCCGGGGCGGCCGGGGCAATCGCGCCGCCCTGCAACAGGAACGGGTCCGCAGGTCCATTGGACCTGCGGACCGTCGTCGTGCCGGACGGCGGGGGGCACGGGGGGCGCTCAGCTCACCGCTCGGGAGGCCCGCTCACCGCTCCCACGGCCACGCCGCGTCCCGCCCCGCCTCCAGCAGCGGAACGGCGCGGAAGGACGCGTCGCTCAGACCGCCGAAGGTGTGCCGGTTGCCGGTGCCCGAAGGCCCGTGACCGGTGCGGTAACCGGCGAGGTTCCAGGTGTAGACGGGGACGTCGGCCGGGATCAGCGAGGTGGCGTCGCTGTGCGTACCGAAGCCGGCCTGCTCGTCGGTGACGATCACCACGCGGTCGTGCCCCGCGTAGTGCCGGCGCACAGCGCCCGCGGTGTCCGTGCCGCCGAGGTTGCCGAACCGCTCCGTCGCGCGCAGCACCGAGTCACCGGCGGCCAGCGGGACACGGCGGCTCGTAGAACCGAACTCCACCAGGTCGGCCGAGGCCGCGCGGAGCGCGATCGCCGTGCCGAAGACGGCGGCGCTGTCCGCTCGGTTGAGCTGCGTCCGTGCGCTGATCCCGTCGAACATCGAGGCCGAGCGGTCCACCAGCACCAGCGTCCGGCCCGGCAGGGACGGCACATTGGCGAGGGAGTGGGACAGCGCCCGCTCCAGGGCCTGGCCCCAGCGCAGCGAGGAGGTGTGCCGGTGGGCGGCCAGGTAGCGGAACGGGAACTGCCGGGAACGCGCCACCTCCGCCGGGTCGGAGATCCGCGCGGCGACGTCGGCGGCGACCTCGTCGCCCACCCCGGCCTCGTCGAAGTTCCGCAGGTTGCGCACCAGGGCCATGGTGCCCATGGACGGGATGACGGCCTCCCAGGCCGCCCGGTCCATCGGCCCCTGGAGCCAGCCGGCCAGCGCCTCCCACGTCATGCCTGCCCGGGCCAGCCGCTCCGCGCCGCCCGGGCCGGTGAGCACGGCCCGCCGCTCCTCGACGGGGACGGCCATCAGCTCCCGGTGCGCGATGAGCACCGGGTCCGAGACCGGCGGTACGGCGTCCTCCGGGTGGTGCCGGCGGTCCAGCGCGTAGCGGAACAGCTCGCCCTGCCAGGGCTTGTCCGGATCCGGGGTCGGGTGCACGACATTGAGGACGTCCCCGAACCGGTACCCCTTGCTCGCGGTGTCGTACTTGAGCAGCGCCTTGCCGTGGTACAGCCGCCGTACCGCGTCGGACACCCCGCGCTTGACCGGCTTCGGGACGGCCCGTCCGAACCGCGACGTCCAGTAGCCCAGCATCTCGCCGGGCTCGTCCGCGCGGAGCAGCACGGACGCGATGACGGCCCGGTTGCCGTACGGGCCGTCGCCCGGCGCAGCTTCCTCGCCCGCGGCGAGCCGCGCGTGGACGAACTCGGCCGCGCCGACGAGCGACGCCGTGCGCATGGCGCCGTCCGTGCGCAGCCAGCGCAGCAGCCGCGCCGTCCACTCCGGGGCCTCGACGGCGAGCCGGCGCACGAGGCCGGTGAACCGGTCGTCGCGCCGTCCGCCCTGCTCGTAGAACGTGTCGTGGCCGACGGTGTCGGTCACGGCCAGCAGGAACAGCTCACCGCGCGCGTCGCGCAGATGTCCTGTGCCGCCCTGGTGGTTGACGGTCGTGGCGCCCGTCGTGGTGACGGGCGAGGCGGGCGCCGCGCGGTGGTTCGCGCGGGTGTTGAAGCGGGCCATGGAGGAGAAATCCCCTCTCGTGTCGCGTGGGGCGTGTCGTCGTACCGCGCAATCGCACGGCGTCCGACGCGCCCCGTGGACGGATGGAGGGGAGGACGAACGGCAGCACGGAGCGCCCGAGATCGAGTGGTCGCGGATTGCCCGCCGGAGTGGGCTGCACGCCGCCGGTCCCGTTCGAACGGGACCGGCGGCGTGCGGGAGTTGAACCCGAAGTAGCCGCGAACCGGCGCACCGGGCGCTCCGGTGCCGCGCCTCCCGAGATCTGGAACGGCCGCGGCGCGTTTCTTCAAAGGAAGGAGCCGTGGCCTGCGCACCGGGAGGTGCGTATGAAGTTGCGCTCTCCCGAGATCGAAGTCGGAGACGGTACAAGGTGCTCTGCCGTTGAGCTACCGGAGCCGCGAGCCCCGAACGGGATTCGAACCCGCAACCACCCGTTCCCAAAACGAAGTAGCCGTCCCCTGCGCACCGGGAGATGCGTGAAGCGATGCCCCCACTCTGCCCGGCCGAAGCGCCGGGGGCAACGGAAATATCCCGACGAGTGCGCGGCAGGCCAACTGCCCTCCCCAGCAGGCCCGTCCGGCCGCCACCGCCCGGAGCCGGCCCACCACCCACCCGGCCGTCCGGACCCAATTCCCGTCCCACTGGCCGGAATTAACGCGCCACGGCGTCCGGGAGGAATGTCAATCCGGACAGGAGCCCGGAAAGCCCGGCTTCCACCCTGATTTCCCCGGAACTCCTGGGAAGTCCTGGGAACTCCCGCGAGCCTTCCCCGAAACCCCTACCACCCCCGATATCCGCGATATGCGCATTCCGCGCCCCTCATGACATCCGCCGAGCCGCCTATGCGTACACTCGATGGCCGCTTACGGGTTCCTGAAGAGGAATGCATCACCGACAACGGGGGAAACCTTGCTCACGCACATCACCACCGCCGCACCACGCCGTGCCGCGCTCGCCGCCGGAGCCGTACTGGCCGCCCTGGCCCTGACCGCCTGCGGCTCGTCCGACGGAGGGAAATCCGACTCCAAGTCCGACTCCGCGAAATCCGACTCCGCGAAGTCCGGCTCGTCCTCGTCCGGCACCGGCAAGTCGGGCGGCGCGTCGGGCGACAAGGGCGACACCGGTTCCCAGGAGCTCGCGGCCGGCCAGGCCAGCCCGGAGGAGCAGGAGCTGGAGTCGTCCGGCAAGAAGGGGAATTTCGTCGTCACCGGCCAGAAGGTGGTGATGGGCAAGCCCGAGAGCCTGCAGGGAGGCTCGGACGCCAAGAAGTTCGCGGGGAAGACCGTCGCCTTCGCCTACCTCAAGGTCAAGCTGGCCGACGGCGACGCCCCGATGAAGCCGCCCATGATCAGCACCAGCATCGGCACCCTGACGGCGGACAAGCAGCCGGGGCGGCCACTGATCACCATGAGCCAGCTGCCCGGCACGCCCGCCGACTGCCAGGACGCCGACTACGCGAAGCTCTGGAAGAAGGGCGAGGAGCGCACCTTCTGCGAGCCCTTCGTGGTGCCGCAGAACGTGAAGGTCACCCACGTCACCTTCCGCCGGGGCTTCTACAAGGAGCCCCTGAAGTGGGCCCTCGCGAAGTAGCGCCGGGGGACACCGGCCCCGGCGGCCGACGACGACGGCCCCCGCGCCCGGCGTGAACCGGGCGCGGGGGCCGACGTGACGGACCGCTCAGGCCTTCTTGGTCTCCCAGAAGATCTTGTCGATCTCGGCGATGAGCTCCAGCGCCTTCTCACCCGTCTNGGCCGACGTGACGGACCGCTCAGGCCTTCTTGGTCTCCCAGAAGATCTTGTCGATCTCGGCGATGAGCTCCAGCGCCTTCTCACCCGTCTTCGGGTCGGTCGACGCCTTGGCGGCGCTCAGCGCCTTCAGGGTGTCATTGACCAGCTGGTGCAACTGGGGGTACTTCTCGAAGTGCGGGGCCTTGAAGTAGTCGCTCCACAGCACCGAGACGTGGTGCTTGGCGAGCTCCGCGCGCTGCTCCTTGATGACCGTGGCGCGGGCACGGAAGTGGGGGTCCTCGTTGGCCTGGAACTTCTCCTGGACGGCCTTGACCGACTCGGCCTCGATGCGTGCCTGGGCCGGGTCGTACACACCGCAGGGCAGGTCGCAGTGGGCGCTGACCTTCACCTTGGCGGCGAACAGGCGGGAAAGCATAGTGGTGCTGTCCTTCCTCGTGATCGTCTTCTCAGGTGCGAGATTACTCGGTGTGGGAAGGCTTTTCCCGAGCACCCCGTGGGGCTTAGGACAAAAGACCGGTGTCAGGCCGGTCCCGAGTGGAGACGGACCGGGAGTGAGGTGCCGAGGTGCAGGAGCGACTGGACGAGCGCGGGCAGGGGCTGGACCGCGAGCGTCGCGGCCTGCTGCGGATCGGGCTGGCCGAGGTCTACAACCCGTCGATGGTCCCGACGCTGAACCCGGGGGACCAGCTGGTCGTGCAGTACGGCGCGAGCGTGCGGCCGGGGGACGTGGTGGTGCTGCGGCATCCGTTCCGGCAGGACCTGCTGATCGTCAAGCGCGCGGTGGAGCGGCGCGACGGCGGCTGGTGGGTGACGGGGGACAACCCGCTGGTCGAGAACGACAGCCGTGAGTTCGGCGCGGTGCCCGACGAGCTCGTCGTGGCCCGCGCCTGGATGCGGCTGCGGCCGCCGCCGCAGGCGGGTCAGCGTTCGGCGACGGCCCTGCTCTCGTGGGCGGCCTCGGCCGTACGGCCGGTGCGCTCCGCCGGGCTGCTGGGGCTGCCGCTCTCGCGGCGCTTGCGGGCCCGGTAGGCGGCGACGTTGGCCCGGGTGGCGCAACGGTCGGAGCAGTAGCGGCGCGACCGGTTGGTCGAGGTGTCGAGGTAGGCGTTGCGGCACGGCGGGGCCTGGCAGATGCCCAGCCGGTCCACGCCCAGCTCCGTGAGGTGCACGGCGAGGCCCATGCAGGCCGTCGCCGTGTAGCCGGCCGCCGAGTTGGCCGCGTGGTCGGCGATGTGCAGGTGCCAGTCCGGGCGGCCGGCCTCGTCGCGGACCTGGTGGCCGGAGATCTGCGGGCTGACGGGGAACTCCATCAGCAGCGCGTTGAGCAGGTCCACGGCCCGGACCTCCTCGCCCTCGGCGGCCGCCTCGAAGACCGCCCGCAGCCGCGCCCGGACGCCGCGCAGCCGGGTGACGTCGCCGTCGGTGAGTCTCCGTCCCATCGTCGAGGCGGGGCCGAACAGCTCCCGGGCGGCGTCGAGCGAGGTCAGGGTGTCGGTGCCGCGCGTGGGCTCTTCGGTGTTGACCAGCCGGACGGCGTAGTCCGAGTACGAGGCCAGTTCCACGGGGGGTCCTTCTGTGGTCGGCCCTGGGGCCGGGCCCGGGTGGGTAATGGATGTCGGTGTAACGAGGGTATTACACCGTACGCACGCCGGGGTGGACGGGCAGCGCATTCCGGCCGCGCGCGGGCGTCGGTGAACGCCGCGCGGGCGTCGGTGAACGCCGGACGGCGGCCGCGCGGAACGGTGTTCCGTGCGGCCGCCGTACGCGTGTGCGGTCCGTCGATCGGCCGGCGGGTGGCCGGCCCGGGGTCACAGCACCTTGGACAGGAAGGACTTCGTCCGTTCGTGCTGCGGGTTGGTCAGCACCTCGCGCGGGTCGCCGGACTCGACGACGACACCGTTGTCCATGAAGACGATCGAGTCGCCGACCTCCCGGGCGAAGCCCATCTCGTGGGTGACGACCACCATGGTCATGCCGTCCTCGGCGAGGTCCCGCATCACGTCGAGGACGTCGCCCACGAGCTCAGGGTCGAGCGCCGACGTGGGCTCGTCGAAGAGCATCAGCTTGGGCTCCATCGCCAGCGCCCGGGCAATGGCGACCCGCTGCTGCTGGCCGCCGGAGAGCTGGGACGGGTAGTTGCCGGCCTTGTCGGCGAGGCCGACGCGGTCGAGCAGCTTCAGGGCCCGCTCCCGGGCGACGGACTTGCTCTCGCGCTTGACCTGAACCGGTGCCTCCATGACGTTCTCGACGGCCGTCATGTGCGGGAACAGGTTGAACCGCTGGAAGACCATGCCGATGTCACGGCGCTGGGCGGCGACCTCGCGGTCCTTGAGCTCGTAGAGCTTGTCGCCCTGCTGGCGGTAGCCGACCAGATCGCCGTCGACGTAGAGCCGGCCGCTGTTGATCTTCTCCAGGTGATTGATACAGCGGAGGAACGTCGACTTGCCGGAGCCGGACGGGCCGATGAGGCAGAACACCTCGCGCGGGGCGACCTCCAGGTCGATGCCCTTGAGGACCTGGACGGAACCGAAGGACTTGTGCACGCCCTCGGCCTTCACCATGGCGGTCATGAGGTACCTCCGGCGACACCTTGGTGGTTGAACGTGAACCAGTTGGCCTTGATCTGCTGCCAGGGCGTGAGCGGCAGCTGCCGCAGCGTGCCCCGCGCGAAACGGCGTTCCAGGTAGTACTGACCGATGCTCAGCACGCTGGTCAGCACCAGGTACCAGGCCGCGGCGAGGAAGAGCATCTCGACCGTGCCGCCCGAGGTCTGGCCGACGTTGGTGGCGGCCTGGAGCAGGTCGTAGTACTGCACCGCGATGACCAGTGATGTGGTCTTGAGCATGTTGATGAACTCGTTGCCGGTCGGCGGCACGATGACGCGCATCGCCTGCGGCAGCACCACCCGGCGCAGCGTCCGGGTGTGGCTCATCCCGAGCGCGTGCGCCGCCTCGGTCTGGCCCTCGTCGACCGACTGGAGGCCGGCCCGGCAGATCTCCGCCATGTACGCGGCCTCGTTCAGGCCGAGCCCCAGCAGGGCGGCCAGGAACGGGGTCATGAAGGACGCCCAGTAGTCCTTGTAGATCGGCCCGAGGTTGATGAACTCGAAGACCAGTCCGAGGTTGAACCACAACAGCAGCTGGACGTAGACGGGTGTGCCGCGGAAGAACCAGATGTAGAACCAGGCGACGGAGGAGGTGACGGGGTTCTTGGAGAGTCGCATCACCGCCAGGACGACGCCGAGCACCACGCCCACCACCATCGACAGGATGGTGATGGTGATGGTGTTGCGGACGCCCTTGAGGATGTCGGCGTCGAAGAAGTAGTCGGGAACGGCACCCCAGTTGATCTTTCCCTGGGCGAACGCGTTGATCAGCAGGCCGAGGACGGCGACGGCCAGGACGGCCGAGATCCAGCGGCCGAAGTGACGTACTGGGATCGCCTTGATTTCCTCGGGGGCGGTGCGGGGAGCCTTGGCGTCCTCGGGCTCCGGCACCTTGTCCATGTCTATGGGCACGACTGTGGCCTTTCAGCGAGCGGGCAGTGCGTCAGGAACCGCCGTTGATCCTGGCTTCCTTGATGGCGCCCGCCTTGACGTTCCACTTGTCGAGGATCTTCGCGTACTCGCCGCTCTTGATGATGTTGTCCAGGGCGGCCTTGATGGCGTCCCGGAGCTGGGGGTCCGTCTTGGGGATCGCGATGCCGTAGGGCGCCGCCTCCACCTGGTCGCCGACGATCTCGAAGTCGTTGCCGCCGCCGGAGGTCTTCACCGCGTAGGCGGCGACGGGGAAGTCGCTGGCCCCGACGTCGGCACCGCCGCCGCGCAGCCGGGTCTGGGCGAGGACGTCGGTGTCGAACGCCTCGATGGAGATCTTGTCGCCCTCGCACTTCTCGGACTGGGCCAGGGCGAGGTCGTGCGAGACGGTGCCGCGCTGGACGGCGACCTTCTTGCCGCACAGGTCCTTCCAGTCCTTGATCCCCTGCGTCTTGCCCTTGGGTGTGTAGAGGGAGACACCGGCCTGGAAGTAGTCGACGAAGTCGAGGCCGTCGGTGACCTTCTTCTTGGTCTTCGGGTCGACGCCCTCCTGCCGGTCCTTGGTGTCCGTCATGGCCGACATGGCCACGGCGTACCGCTTGGAGCGGAGGCCGGCGACGAGGGCGTCGAACTTCGAGTTGTTGAACTCGAAGCGGACCCCCAGCTGCTTGCCCAGGGCGTCGGCGATGTCGGGGTCGAGGCCGACGGTCTTGCCGCCGTCCTTGTACTCCACCGGGGGGTAGGCGATGTCGGAGCCGACCTGGATGACGCGGGAGCTCTTGACGGACTGCGGCAGCTTGTCGAACAGCGGTGCCGAGGCCCCGGCGGACGACGAGTCGCCGCCGCCGTCCTTGGACTTGTCCTTCGTCTGGTCGCCACAGCCGGTCAGCAGCAGGGCGCCGGCGACCGCGATCGCGCCGGCGGCGGCCAAACGACTCCTGGCGGCAGCCGGGCGGGGGGTGGTGCTTGCGGTCATTGCTGGTTCCTCCTGCGGGTGAGGGGATAGCCGACTCTTCACACGGAATTCACGCGGGTCACCTCCCAGGCCATCAGCACACTTCGTCGGCTGCCGCGACCTGTGGTGGTTGGGGCATCTTGCCATCTGGACTACACCGTTCGGGGGGCCAGCAATGTCAAAATCGGATAACGGGATGATCCGGTTGCAGTTTCGGGATGTTCAGGTCGTAGTGCGTTGAATGATCGCTTCCGTTCGTTCTCGGAGAGAGATGCATCTCACGAGCCTCACGTCTCACTCCATGGACTCGGAGCAACAGTTGACACCGATTTCCGGCCGAGATGGGCGTGGCAGGGCAGAGAACGCCGGATCTCACTCGTCGGCCGTATCGCTCATCCGGTAGAAAGGGCCCTTACCCCCCGCACCCGGGGCTCAGGGCGCGCCCGTGCAGCGCGCCCGGTGTTCGCACTCCCCGCACCGCGCCTCGCGCGCGGACCGGCGGACCGTCGATGAGACGGTCGCGCCACTCCCCGGCCACCGCCGGGGAAGCGGACACCACGCCCGACCGTCCCGCACTCCAGGGGCGGATATACCCTCGATGGAAATCTCGACAAAGGGGTCAAGAAAGTGGCAGCGGAGATCGTCAATCCTCGTAGCGGGAGCAGTGCCGAGGAGGGTGCTCGGGACGAGCCCTTCGATCCGGCCTTCGCGCTGCACCGGGGCGGCAAGATGGCCGTCCGGGCGACCGTTCCCGTGCGGGACGCGGACGACCTGTCCCTCGCCTACACACCGGGCGTCGCCAAGGTGTGCACCGCGATCGCGGAACAGCCGGAACTCGTCCACGACTACACCTGGAAGTCCCAGGTCGTCGCGGTCGTCACGGACGGCAGCGCCGTCCTCGGCCTGGGGGACATCGGGCCCGAGGCGTCCCTGCCCGTCATGGAGGGCAAGGCCATCCTCTTCAAGCAGTTCGGCGGGGTGGACGCGGTGCCGATCGCGCTCGACTGCCGGGAGGTGGACGACCTCGTCGAGACCGTCGCCCGGATGGCGCCGTCCTTCGGCGGGATCAACCTGGAGGACATCTCCGCCCCGCGCTGCTTCGACGTCGAGCGGCGCCTCCAGGAGCGGCTGGACATCCCGGTCTTCCACGACGACCAGCACGGCACCGCCGTCGTCACCCTCGCCGCCCTGCGCAACGCCGCCAAGCTGACCGGACGCACCCTCGGTGACCTGCGCGCCGTCGTGTCCGGCGCCGGGGCGGCCGGCGTCGCCATCGCCCGCATCCTGGTCGAGGCGGGCATCGGCGACGTCGCCGTGTGCGACCGCAAGGGCATCGTCTCCCGGGACCGCGAGGACCTGACGGACGTCAAGCGCGAGCTGGCCGGGTTCACCAACAAGGCGGGCGTCGTCGGGTCGCTGGAGTCCGCCCTGGACGGCGCCGACGTCTTCATCGGCGTCTCCGGTGGCACCGTTCCCGAGCGCGCCGTCGCCACGATGGCGCCCAACGCGCTGATCTTCGCGATGGCCAACCCGAACCCGGAGATCCACCCGGACGTCGCCCACCGGTACGCGGCCGTCGTCGCCACCGGGCGCAGCGACTACCCCAACCAGATCAACAACGTGCTGGCGTTCCCCGGGATCTTCGCGGGGGCGCTGCAGGTGCGCGCCTCGCGGATCACCGAGGGGATGAAGCTGGCCGCGGCCGAGGCGTTGGCCGCGGTGGTGGCGGATGAGCTGAGTGCGGACCGGGTGATTCCGTCGCCGTTCGACGAGCGGGTCGCTCCTGCGGTGACCGCCGCTGTTGCGGCTGCGGCGCGGGCGGATGGGGTTGCGCGGCGGTAGGGCTTGCGGCGGGGGCCGGGGGGTGTGCCCCGGCCCTCCCACCAGAGGGGGCACCCCCAACGGGCTGAAGTCAGCCCGTCCGGCGCTTGAGGACAAGCGGCGAAGCCGCTTTCGCAGGGGTGCGGGGCGCTCCCCGCAGAAACGGAGAAAGGGCGGGACCGGGGCACCCCCTCCGTGACGCGAGCCGAGTCACACCGCGCCCCCGTTCCCCGGACCCCCGTCCCCCCGCTAGGTTCGCCTCATGTTCGCCGCCTATGCCGCACGCATCGACCGGGACCAGCCACTGAACGGGCTTGAGTTGGGCGAACGCCCCGAGCCCGGGGACAGGCCCGGATGGACGACCGTCACTGTCAAGGCCGCTTCCCTCAACCACCACGACCTGTGGACGCTGCGCGGGGTGGGGATCAGCGAGAAGGCGCTGCCGATGATCCTGGGCTGCGACGCCGCGGGCCTGGACGAGGAGGGCAACGAGGTCGTCGTCCACTCCGTCATCGGGCAGACGGGCCACGGGGTCGCGCCCGACGAGCCGCGCTCGCTGCTCACCGAGCGCTATCAGGGCACGTTCGCGGAACGGGTCACGGTGCCCACGTGGAACCTGCTGCCGAAGCCGAAGGAGCTGTCCTTCGAAGAGGCCACCTGCCTGCCGACCGCCTGGCTGACCGCCTACCGGATGCTGTTCACCAACGCGGGGGTACGCCCCGGACAGAGCGTCCTGGTCCAGGGGGCGGGCGGCGGGGTGGCCACGGCGGCGATCGTGCTGGGCGCGGCCGCCGGGCTGCGGGTCTTCGCGACGAGCCGGGACGAGGCGAAGCGGCGGCGCGCCGTGGAGCTGGGCGCGGAGGACGCGTTCGAGCCGGGCGCGCGGCTGCCGCACCGGGTGGACGCGGTCATCGAGACGGTGGGCGCCGCGACCTGGTCGCACTCGGTCAAGTCCCTCAAGCCGGGCGGCACGCTCGTCATCTCCGGCGCCACGAGCGGGCCGAACCCGCCGGCCGCGGAGCTGACCCGGGTCTTCTTCCTGGAGCTCAAGATCGTCGGTTCGACCATGGGCAGCAAGGAGGAGCTGGCGGACCTGCTGGAGTTCTGCGCGGCCACCGGCGTCCGGCCGGTGATCGACTCCGTGCTGCCGCTGGACCGGGCGCGCGAGGGGCTCGAAAGGATGGCCGAGGGCGAGCTGTTCGGGAAGGTCGTCCTGACGGTATGACCGTCGGATGCGGACGAGACGCCTGCGCGGCACGTGGCCCGTCGTGGCCGCGGTGCTGGCGCTGCTGACACCTGTCGCACCACTCGTACCCCTGACCCCCGCCGCGGTCGCGGCACCGGCGGCCGCGCCGGGCGACGGCATCCCCCCGCTGACCGACGACAGCGGGCGGACCCTCACCCTGCGCGGCTGGAACCTCGCCGACAAGGAGCACCGCGGCGACCGGGCCCTGGAGGACATCACCGAGCGCCACCTCCGGGACCTGTCGGCCCGGGGCTTCGACTTCGCCCGGCTCGCGGTGTTCTGGGACGACCTGGAACCCCGGCCCGGCCGGTACAGCGAGCGCTATCTGCGGAAGATCGAACGGATCCTGGACTGGGCGGCCCGGTACCGCGTCCGGGTCGTGATCGACGCCCACCAGGACGTCTACGGGCCCGCGTTCGGCGGCCACCGGGGCATCCCCGAGTGGGCCACCCGCACCGACGGACTGCCGTACCGGCCGCACCCGGACGACTGGTTCGCCGAGTACTTCGAGCCCGGCGTGCAGGCCGCCTTCGAGCACCTCTACGAGGACGCGGACCTCCGGCGGGCCCAGCAGCGGATGTGGCGGGTGCTCGCCGGCCGGCTGGCCGGCCACCCCGCCGTGTACGGCTACGACCTGATCAACGAGCCGATGGGACGGCTGCGCCCGGGCGAGGACCTGCCGACGGCCGCCCGGCGCGTGGAGGCCACTCAGGTCACGGCCATGTACAACCGCCTCGTCGCGGCGATCCGCACGGTCGACCGCAGGCACCGGATCTTCGTCGAGCCCACCCCCGTCGTCGGCGAGGGCGTCCCGACCGCCCTCGGCCGGATCGAGGACCCGGCCGGCCGGATCGTCTACGCGCCGCACTTCTACGAGACCTCCATGGAGACCGGCGCCGACTACGACCCGGCGGCCCGCTGGATCGAGCGCTACGAGGCGGCCGTCGTCCACTACCCGCGCGAGCGGCGGATCCCGGTCGTGGTCGGCGAGTGGGGTCCGCCCGACAGCACCCTGCCGAACATGGGCCGCTACTACGCGGACGCGCTCGCCTCCCTGGACCGGTACGGCTCCGGCTGGGCGGGCTGGACCTGGTGCTACGGCGGCGGCTACTGCGCCCTCGACCGCGAGGGCCGCTTCCAGCGGCACAAGGAGGGCACGGCCCGGCCGTACGCGCCGGCCGTGGCGGGCGACGTACGGAACGCGTCGTACGACCCCCGGGACGGCGGCTACCGGCTGTCCTACACGGCCTCGGCGGCGGGCGGCGGCAGGACCGAGCTGACGCTGCCCCCGTCGCCGCGCGGCTGGCGCGTCACGGTCTCCGGACCGGCCCGGCCGGACACGACGCGCGTCCGCCCGGACGAGCGGGGGCGGATCACGGTGCGCGCCCGGCCCGGCGCCGTGGTCGAGGTGGTGGCACGACAGGGCGAACCCTGAGGCGCGAGCGCGGATCCCCTACGGGCGGACCCCGGCGCGGCCCCGAGGACTCCGGGGCCGCGTCCCGTCCGGGTGTACGACGATCACGGGGCGGACGGGCAGGGTCTTGGTCACGGCCGCCTCGCGGCGGCGGTGTCCCTGTGACCCCCGCGACGCGAGAGGGCGACTGGCAGCCCTGGGACGCCGCAGCCCATCGGAGGCAGCCTTGAGGAACCTGGGCCACCCCCGCGCCCAACCGACGTTCCACTGGGCCAAGTTGTGCGTCGACCGGTGCGCGCCGCCATCTCGCCGCGCCACCACCACGACCCGGTGACCGACACGGTCCGGGTGAGAATCGTCGGCACGTCGCTGTTCGGTCGTACCTCCGGCTCCGCCGGGCCTCCGAGGTCACGGTGGTGGCGATCGCCGTCATGGTCGCGCTGCCCGGCTCTTCCCGGCACGGCAGACGGCCGGACAGGCCGCCCGCGGCCCGCTGTTGCGCGTCGTCGTCGCGAAGGCGAACGGCCGCCCGGTTCGCCCGCGTTCGCGGGCCGGAAGGGCTGAGCGCCGCCGCTAGCCACCCACCGCCGTCCGCCCCGTCAGCATCGGCAGGGACGCCAGGTGCTCCTCCGGGACGTCGAAGGCCTCCGTGAGGACGGACAGGTGGGGTGCGAGCCGCGCGGTGAGCCGGGCCGTGGCCTCCGGCAACGCGCGGACCTGGCCGTCGGTGAGGGCCCGCTCGGCGAGGAGGAGTCCGGCGCGCGGGCCCACCTGCCTCAGCAGGAACAGTGCGCACAGATCGTCCAGTACGGACCGGGTGCCGGGGTCGGTCACACGGGCACGGACCGCCGTGAACGCGTCGGCGGCGAGACCCACGGCGTGGGTCTCGACCAGGTTCAGGGCGGCGTCGGAGGCGTTGTTCCAGCGGGCGAACGCGTCCTCGCGCCGGGTGCCGGTGCCGCGCAGGTCGCGGCGGGCGGCCAGGTGCCAGTGGCGTTCCGCCGCGGCCAGCGCGCGGCGCAGGAAGTCCGGGTCCGCCGGGTCCTCCGCGCCGGTGGCCTCCACGGCCCGCGGCGCCGGCTCCCGACCGAAGATCATTTCGGCACCGGCCTTGCACCAGACCGCCAGGTTGTCGCCCTCGGCGGTGATCGCGCCCTCCGCGTTGGCGGGGTACTCCGCGAGCCCGTTCACCGGGAACAGCGCCCGCGCGCCGCAGCGTTCGCGGCACTCGACGGTGATGTCCCGGGCCTGCCAGGTGACCCAGCCCTTGACCACGGCCACCAGGCGCTCGTCCTCCGCGCGGTCGGCGGGTGACGCGGCGGCGGGCGCGGCGTCGGCCCACCGCGCGGTGGCGTACCGGTGGAGGAACGTCATCGCGTAGGCAGTTGCCACGCGTTCGAGCAGCCGGGCGTGGTGGCTGCGGTGCGCGACCAGCGGGACGGGGCGTCCGCCGGGGCCGGAGACGTGCCGCAGGTGGCCATAGCGGGTCGCGATCGCGAGCGCGGCCCGGGAGCCGCCCAGGGTGCTCGCGCTCATGCACAGCTTGCCCGTCGTCACCCGGCCGATGGCGTGCAGGAAGCGCTTGCGGGTGCTGCCGACGGCACTGGTGAACGTACCGTCCGGCGACAGCCGTCCGTGCGCCCCCTGGAGCAGCGCGGTGCGGGGCAGGCGCACATGGTCGAAGGCGGTCACGCAGTGGTCGACCGGGCTGCCGACGCGCTCCGGCAGTGGCTCCACGGTGATGCCCGGCAGGGGCCGTCCGTGGTGGTCGGTGAGCGGCGTGAGGAAGAGGAAGGCGCCCTCGTCGCGGTCCCCGACGAGCAGCCGGGCCGCGACGACGGCCGTCTTGGCGCCGCCCGCAGGACTGGTGTTGGGCATGTACTTGCGCGCGCCCGGGTTCGGGGTGTGCAGGACGAACGCGTCGTGCTCGCGGTCGTACCGGGCGACGGTCTCCAGCGCGGCGGCGTCGTTGCCGTGCGCGTCCTCGGTGCACAGGAAGGTGCCCGTGCGGGCGAGGGACGTGAAAGCGCCCAGGTCGCGGGGCGGCGAGGCCTCGTCGTCGAGCAGGCTGCCGAGGAACAGGTTGTAGTGGATCCCGGCCACGGTCGCCGTCGCCCCGTCCACGACCGAGGCCCACTCGTGCAGCGAGGCGAGGGCGCGCGGGTCGCTCGCCAGGTTCTCGGCGGGTACGGGCAGTTCGTCGTTCAGCGCCCGCAGCCGCCGGTAGGCCAGCCGCCACCGCTCCTCGGCCGGCGCGTCGCCGGGGTGGCGGAACAGGTCGGCCGAGACGGCCTTGCGCCAGTGCGCGTGGAGGTCCGTGTCGGAGGGGCCGTCCAGGAAGAGGAGTTCGGTCAGACGGGCCCGGTCCGGGACGGGGGTGGGGTTGGGGGAGGGTGAGGCGGCGTTGATCGTCATATCGGATTCATCGACTGGGCGGGCCGGAGGAAACGGCCTTCGTCCTGCCGATGCTGATCATTCTGGGGTGACCTCGTGCACCCGCCGCCGCCTCACATCATGACCCGGGCGTCACTTCCGCAGCACCGAACCCACCCGTACCACCGCCTCGGCCAAGTGCGCACGGCACTCCGCCAGTTGGTCCGCGGTCACGCCGTGGTCCCGTGCCGCGTCGCGGATCTCGTCGCGGAAGCGGTCCAGGAGGCGGTCCAGGTCACGGGCCGGGTCCGTGGAGCGGGTGTCGTCCGCCGACGCCCACTCGGGAGCGTCCGCGCGGTCGACGCGCACCGAAGGGCCGGGCTCGCGCGGGCCGCCGCCCGCCAGGGTGCCGAGTTCCTTGGCGAGGGCGCTGACGCCCTCCATAAGACCGGTCGGCCAGTCGCCGCGCCGCGCGTGCTCGCGGACCTGCTCCTGGACGCGCTCCGTGATGCGCAGCATCTCGTCCCGCGTGTGCTCCTGCGCCCGGCGCGCCTGGTGGCGGGCCTGCTGGGCCTCCTCGCGGGCGCGGCGGCTCTCTTCCTTTGCTCGGCGCGCCTGCTCCTTCCACTCCTCCTTGACCCGGCGCAACTCCTCCTTCATGCCCGTGAGGGGGTCGCCGGCGCCGGTGCCGTCCGACCGGAGCCGGCCCGCCGCCTCGCGCATCTCGCGGCGGAGCGCCCCGGCCGCGCCGCGGACGTCCTCGCGGATGTCGTCGGCGAGGGCGGTGACGGAGTCCTGGATCTCGCGCTCCAGCGCCTCCAGTTCGTCCTGGCGGCCGGTGAGTTCGGCGCGGCCCGCGTCGGTGATCGCGTAGACCTTGCGGCCGCCCTCGGTGGTGTGGCTGACCAGGCCCTCGGCCTCCAGTTTGGCGAGCCTGGGGTAGACGGTGCCGGCGGACGGGGCGTAGAGGCCCTGGAAGCGCTCCTCCAGCAGCCGGATGATCTCGTAGCCGTGGCGCGGCGCCTCGTCGAGCAGCTTGAGCAGGTAGAGGCGCAGGCGGCCGTGGGCGAAGACGGGGGGCATCAGAGGGCCTTTCCCTGGGCGGGCGCGTCGGAGCCGTCCGCGGCCGGCGGCCGGTGCAGCAGGGCGACCGCGCCCGAGACGGAGGTGACCTTGATCCGGCTGCCGTCGGGGGTGCCGAGCTCGCCGTTGATGTGCTTGCCGGCCCACTGGCCGCCGACGCGCAGTTCGTGGAAGGCGCAGGAGACGGCGCCGGTCGCGGTGGCGGCCTCCACCACGGCGTCCACCGGCCGGGGCAGCCGCAGGGCGACG
The DNA here is from genome assembly GCF_013055795.1 of Streptomyces sp. I05A-00742. GTDB lineage: Bacteria > Actinomycetota > Actinomycetes > Streptomycetales > Streptomycetaceae > Streptomyces. Next base: position 10,193 of record NZ_JABETO010000016.1, on the reverse strand, counting down.
TCGCCGGAGACGGTGGTGAGGTCGAGGGTGAAGGTCCGGCTGTCGGTGCCGGTGCCGGCGCCGTCGGGTTCGGCGCGGTCGATGACCATGCTGCCGTTGACGGACTCGGCCTTGACCGTCCCGCTCCGGTTCTCGACGAGGGTGAGGTCGCCGGAGACGGAGTTGAAGCGGAGCGTCCCGGTGAGCGACTGGGCCTCCAGGCCGCCCGAGACGCTCTCGGCGCGGACCGGCCCGGTGAGGCCGACGAGGGTGGTGTCGCCGGTGACGCCGCGGACGTCCGTGGCCCCGGAGACGCCGGAGACGACTGCCGAGGCGCCGACCACCCCGACCTTGACGCGGGTGTCGGCCGGGACGGCGAGCGTCACGGTGGCGCTGCGCTGCCAGCCCTTGCCGTCCAGCCAATTGAGGAAGCCCTTCCAGGGCAGGTCCTCATAGCCGACCGTGAGGGTGCCACCTTTGAGGGTGACGACGAGCGGCGGCCCGGAGACCGCCGACAGCTCCAGCCGGGCGGGTCCCGCGTCGGTGCCGACGACGTTGACGGTGCCGTTGACCAGGCGCACGTCCAGGGCCGTGACCGGCTCGTCGAAGGTCAGATTCTGCGGTGCGGTCAGCGACCACTCCGATGGTGTCGACATCCTGGGCCTCCTGTGGCGTGTGTGCCGGTGCGGGCGGACGCGAGAGGTGCGGCCGCCGCGGGGTGCCGCGCGGCTGCCGCGAGACACACAACATATCGCGTCTTATCGCGTCTGACAGTGAACACGATATATCGCGGATCGTGGAAGTCAAGGCCGACCGCTTGGCATAGCGTTGACGCATGTCCGCTACTGATCCCGCCACTGATCACATCCCGGCCGCGGGACTCCTGCTGCTCTGCCGGGCCGCGCCCGACCGCGTACGACCCGCCGCGCAGCTCCTGCGGCGGCCGATGCTGCTGGCCCCGGCGGGCGAGGGGTGGAGCGTCCTGGTGCCCGCGGAGGAGTCCTGGCGCGAGGCCGGCACCCACCTCGCCGCGGTCGCGGCGGACTGGGCGCACGCGCTGACCGTGGCCGAGAGCTGGCCGGTGGTCGGGCTGTGGTGGGACGAGGACGGCGCGGGGTTCGTGGTGGCGGCGGGCTTCCGCCGCACGGTGGGCCACACCTGGCTCGCGGACGGCACCCCGCTCGGCGAGGAGGAGGCGCTGACCGCCCTCCGGACCCGGCTCGGCCTCGACCCCGTGCTCGACGGGGCGGCGTTCGACCGGCTGACGCAGCCGGATGCGGAGGCCGACGGGGCCGCCCGCGTCCTGGGCCTGGCGGCGGTGCTGGCCCGGGCGGGGCTCCAGCTCGGCCCCGGTCTCGTCCCCGGCCTGGCCGCCGGCCGGCTCTGCGAAGCGGCCGGTCTGCTGCCGGACGCCGAGCCCGTGGACTGGCCGGGCTGGCGGGCCGCGGTCTGCGGGGGGCTCGACGCGGCGGAGCACGGCGTGCTCGGCGCCTGGACCCGCGGCCCCCGCGCCCGTGCCCTCGGCACCGCCGAACTCGCCGCGGGCGTCGCCCTGCTGGCCTGGTCCCGGGGCGGCGCGCGGCGCGGGTGGCGGGCGGCCGGGGCGGCGCTGGTCGCGGACGGCGCGCTGACCCTGCTGTACGACCGGTGGCGGGCGGGGCGGGACGCGGGCCAGGGGGTGTGAGGCCGCGCCCGAGCCCCGCGACCCGCTCGTTGTTCGTCGTCCTCGTCTACTCGTCTACTCGTCGTCCTCGTCGTCCAGGCGCGCCAGCCACGTCGCCAGTCGCTCCACCGGCACCTCGAAGTCCGGGTTGAGGTCCACGAAGGTGCGCAGCTGTTCGGCGACCCAGCCGAGGGTGACCTCCTCCTCGCCCCGTCGGTTCTCCAGCTCCTCGATGCCGCGGTCGGTGAAGTACAACGCTCTCTCCGTCAACAGGGGTCAGGGATCGTCCCCAGGATAGGCGGGGTCCCCAGGCCCCGGGAGCCAGCGTTGGCCACGGCCTCTCGCGCCCGTCACGTCCGAGGACTAGCCTGCTGCATCATCGCGGCAACGGCGCGACGACGGGGGGAAACGTGACGGACGGGATCACCCAGGTGCGGCTCGACGACGGCACGGTCGTCTGGGCCAGGATCAGCGAGGCGCAGGAGCTCCGCGGCGGACCCCGCGGCGGTTACCAGGACTCCACGGGCGCGCGCCGCGTGGCCCGGCTGGCGAGCGGGCTCGCCGACACCGTGCGGGGCGTCGTCGACTCGCTCCGCATGGGCGTCGCGGCGGCGCGGCCGCAGGAGGTGCAGGTGCAGTTCGGCATCGAACTGTCCGCCCAGTCGGGCCAGGTGATCAGCCTGATCACCGACGCGGGCGGCAAGGCGTCGATCAATGTGACGCTCACCTGGAAGGAGAGCGGGCCGGGCGGCCTCGGCCCCGACCCCGGAACGCCGACGACCCCCAGCACTCCTTGAACCCCCACGAAGCCACCGTGCACCGGTCCGTCGTCCGCATCTCCGCGTCCGGCGGCGCGCCCGAAGGTGCCGGACCGGAAGGCGAGGACGACGGGTTCTGGGGCACGGGGTTCTACATCGCCCCCGGCTGGGTCCTGACCTGCGCCCACGTGGTGGGGAACGGAGGCCGCGGCGTCCTGGACGGCACCACCACCCTCGACGTCACGGACAGCGGCGAGCGCGTCCACGCGGGCAAGGTCGTCTTCGCGCTGCCGCGCCCGGACGACCCCGACGACCCGCCGCAGCGCTGGCCGCTGCCCGACCTCGCCCTGATCGAGGTCGCGGACGCGCGCGACGCCGAATGCCTCTGGATCAGCGACCGTTCGGCGATCGTCCCGGCCCCCGTCGCCGTGTACGGCTGGTCGCGCGAGACCGGCGAGCTGGGCTGGCGCTACGGCACCGGCACCGCCACCGGCGGGGACGGCGGCGGCAAGGCGATGCTGCTGCGCGGCGAGATCCCCGTGGAGGGCTGCTCCGGAGGGCCCGTGCTGGACACCGGCCGGGGCGCGGTCATCGGGGTGAGCAAGGGGCGCGGCGAGCGGAACGGGCTCGCGGTGCCGGTCACGGCGCTGCGCCGGATCGCCAACGACCGCCCGGGGCGCGACCGGCTGCAGTCCGTCCTCCGCGCCCACGACCGCTACCACCTGCGCCACTACCGCGCCGTCGGCACCGGCCGCAGCTGGACCGGCATCCAGAAGACACTGCGGCCGACGGCCGACGGCTTCACCCCGGTGCTGCGCACCCAGCTGTTCGCCCGGCTCGCCGAACTGACCCAGCCCGGCACGCCCGGTGAGGTGATGGCCCTGGTCGACCAGGCGAAGAGCCGGGTGATCCAGGACCCGTACCAGCCGGGCGTCGAGCACGACCCGCGCACCTGGCGGGAGGGCGTCGGCCTGCTGTACGACCTGCGGGACGGCACCGAGGGCCGCGCCGACCGCGCGGACTGGCCGGGCGGCGGGACGGGCCCCGGGCGGGACCTGGAGCTGGAGGCCGTCCTGCTCTACACCGCGTGGGTCGCCGCGTCCGTCAGCCGGCTCGCCGACCCCGCCGACGTCAAACCGCTGAACGACCTGGCCGGCTGGCTGACCACCCAGGCGGACGCCCTGCAGGACGTGATCCGCAAGGAGGTCCACCGCATCCTGCACGGCCGCTCCGCCCCCGACCCGGAGCGGCCCGTGCCGGCCGAGGGGGTCGACCTGGTCAAGGGCCGTCCGGGGCCGGTGGAGCCGCCCGAGGAGACCGAAGTCCACGCCCGGGCCGACGTCCTCGTGGAGGTCGACGGCCTGATGTACGGCGACCGCTACCCGTGGCGCGTCAAACTGCTTGGCCAGGACGACCGGATCACCCCGCTCTACGACGACGCCCACGGCGCCCGCCGGGCGGCCCTGAGCGAGGCGCTGCGCGAACCGATAGCCGAGGCGCTGCGCCAGGGCGACGTGGGGGAGCACCTGGCGGCGCTCCAACTCATCCTGCCGCGCGAGCTGTTCGACGAACCGGTGGCCTCCTGGCGGCTCGTCCCGCCCGGCACGGACGACGACGGCCTCGACCCGCACACCATGCCGCTCGGACAGCGCCGCGTCGTGGTCGTCCGGGACCGGCGGCGCCGGGACGGGCGCGACTTCCCCGAGTGGCAGCGGCGGTGGAACGGCTGCGCGGCCGGGCCGATGACCGCCGTGCCGCTGCGCAAGGAGGTGCCCGTCGCCGGACACGGCGCGCGCCGGCCGGAGAGCAAGCACGCCGCGTACGCCCGGCTCTCGGACGCGGACCCGGCCGCCGTGCCCGTCTACTGCGGTCCCGTCTCGCACGGCGCGGGAGCCACGGCCCTGGACGCCGCGCTCGCCGCCGGGCACGCGGTGGTGATCTGGCGGGGATGCGCCGGGGAGCACACCGATTGCGTCGAATTCCACGAGCAGGTCGCCCGACTGGTGTGCGAGGCGCACACGCCCGAGGGACTCCACCGCCGGCTGCGCAACCTCCGCATCCGCTGCGCCGATCCGGAGGCACCGGACGAGGACGCCCGGTGGGCGCGGTCCATCGCACTGCTCCTGGATCCGCCGGAGCACCCGCCGCCGTCCGGTCCGCCGCTGTCGGCGCCGGGTATGCGCCCGGGAGACGGTCCATGAGGGTGTTCCGGCGGGCTGACAGGGAAGTGTCAGGGAAAAGACGGAGCACGACGGAAAGGCTCGGCATGCCGCGCCCGGACCGGTACCGTCGTCCGGGGAGCGGAAGCGGCGACGGCGGACGCGTGGGGGCCCGGCCGGTGCAGGCCGGGGGAGCCACGCCGGCAACGAGGAGCCCGATGTGAACGATTGGCGCATCTACCGGGGAGCCGGCCTGCCGCACGACGGCGTGCGGCGATTGCCGCCGCCACCCCCGTGGCGCGACTTCGCAGCGGCCGGGCCCGACACCGGTGCCGGCACCGATCCGAGCGCGGCCCGTCGGCTGGGGGTGCAGCGCCGTCTGGTGGAGAACCACCACCCGCGGCCCGAGGAGGTCGAGGCGGTCAACGCCGCGCTGTACCTGCGCCGTCCGCTGCTGGTGACGGGGACGCCCGGAACCGGGAAGTCCACTCTTGCCCACGCCGTGGCCTACGAGCTCAAGCTGGGGCGGGTGCTGCGCTGGCCGATCGTCAGCCGCTCCACCCTGCGGGACGGCCTCTACCACTACGACGCCATCGCCCGGCTCCAGGACGTCCAGCTGGAGCGGGCCGGGGCGGACGTCGGCGAGCGCCACTCGATCGGCTCCTACCTCCGGCTGGGCCCGCTCGGCACCGCCCTGCTCCCCGCGGAACAGCCCCGGGTGCTGCTCATCGACGAGCTGGACAAGAGCGATCTCGACCTGCCCAACGACCTGTTGAACGTGCTGGAGGAGGGCGAGTTCCGGATCCACGAGCTGGAGCGGATCGCCGAGCGCGAGCCCGAGGTCGAGGTGGGCACGGACGACGGCGGCCGGGCCGTGATCCGCGACGGCCGGGTCCGCTGCACCACCTTCCCGCTCATCGTCCTCACCTCCAACGGCGAACGCGACTTTCCCGCCGCCCTGTTGCGCCGCTGTATCCAGCTCGACCTCGAACCGCCCGGTGAGGAGCAGCTGACCGCGATGGTCCGGGCGCACCTGGGGGACGACGCCGTCACGGACGGCGACGAGCTCATCCAGCGCTTCCTGCGGCGCGAGCCGGGCGAGGTCGTCGCCGCCGACCAGCTGCTCAACGCCCTGTTCCTCACCCAGCACGCCCCCAGCACGGAACGCGTCACACGCGAACGGCTCGCCGACATGCTGATGCAGCCGCTGGACCGCCCGAGGTGATGAGCGATGACGGCGCCCCCCGAGCCGTGGTTGGAAGAACTGGTCGGCAGGCTGCGGGCCGGTGCCGGCGACTTCACCGCGGAGGAGATAGCCGACGCGGTCTGGCTGGCCGGCCGGATGACCCCGGACCCCGGGGCGCGGACCCCGCCCGGGGACGGAACCGAGCGGCCGGCGGACGGTGAGGGCGCCGGCGGCGCCCTCGACGGCCGGACCACCGGGGCTCCGGCCGCGGACCACGACCGGGACACGCGCACGGCCCGCAGGCCGTCGGCGGGCGGCGGGGAGCCGGCCCCCGAGGGCTCTGTGGCCGTGCACACCGGTGTCCGAGGGACGGGGGAGACCGGCCGGAGCGGCACGGGCGACGGTGGCCGGGGCGTGGAACGCGTCTTCCCCGTCCGGGTGCCCAGTGCCGCGTCCCTGCCCGGCCTCCTGGACCTCCAGCGCGCCCTGCGCCCGCTGCGCGGCTACCGGTCGCTGGCCGCGCCCGCCCGCGGGCCGCTGGACGAGGACGCCACCGCCGACCGCGCCGCGCGCACCGGCGTCGTGCACCCCGCATACCACCGGGGCGAACGGCAGGCGGCGGCGATGCAGCTGCTGATGGACACCTCGTCCTCCATGGTCGTCTGGGAGCGGATGCTGGACGAACTCGAACAGATCTGCTCGCAGTTGGGCGTCTTCCGGGACGTCCGGGTGCGCTATCTGCACCGTGCCACGGACGGCACGCCGTTGATCGCCACCTCGGCGGCCGGCGGTTCCGCCGACCCGTCCCGTCAACGACCGCGCACCGCCGATCAGTTCCTCGACCCCTCGGGCCGCCGCCTCACCCTGGTCATCAGTGACTGCGTGGGCCCCCTGTGGCAGGAGGGGCAGGCCCAGCGGCTGCTGCACCGCTGGTCGGCGACCGCCCCGCTCGCCGTCGTCCAGCCGTTGCCACCCCGGCTGTGGCCGCGCACCGCGCTGCCCGCCGAGGCCGGGACGCTGACCCGCGACCCGATGTCCGGCGGACGGCTGGGCTTCGAACCCGACGCCTTCGGACGCCCGCCCGGCCCCGGCGCCCTCCCCGTGCCCGTCCTGCTGCCCGTCCGCGAGGCGCTGGGCGCCTGGGCCAAGCTGCTGTCCGGGCACGGGCGCACCTCCGTGCACGGCGCGGCCGGCTGGGTACTGCCCAGGCACCCGCCCCTCACACCGCCCGCCGGCGGCGGGCCGGGGGCCGACGCCCCGACCGCCGCCGCGCGGCTGCTGGCGTTCCGCGCGACGGCCTCGCCCGGCGCCCTGCGGCTCGCGGTGCACCTCGCGGCCGTCCCGCTGGCGCTGCCCGTGATGCAGCTGGTCCAACGGGCGATGCTGCCCGACACCGGGCCCATGGAGCTGGCCGAGGTGCTGCTCGGCGGGCTGCTCTGGCGGGTGCCCGCCCCGGCGGGGGCCGACGCCGGGACCGGGCCCTGGTACGAGTTCGCCGACGGCGTCCGCGAACTACTGCTCCAGTCGCTCGGCGTGGGCGAGGCCACCCTCGTCCTCAAGCACTGCTCCGAGTACGTGGAACGGCACTTCGGCAGGAGCGCCCGCAACTTCTCCGCGCTCGCGGTCGCGCGGCTCTCCGGCCGCCCGCTGCCCGACAGCGGCACCGACGCCCCGGACGGGGCCGATCCCGCCCCGGAGCCCGAGCTGTTCGCCCAGGTCCCGGCCCGGGTCGTGCGCTGGTACCGGCCGACGCCGCCGGAGACCGGGCCGGTCGGCGAGGCCGAGGGGCTGCTGCGGCTCTGGCACGACCAGGGCGACCCCGCCCTCCTGCGCGAGGCGCGCGAACTCGTCGCCCCCCTGGCCGCGGGACCGCTCACCGGCGACGGCCGCGACGAGGGGGTACGGGCCCGGCTCGTGCTCGGCGGCGTCCTACGGGCCCTGGCCGGCACGGAGTCCGTCCGCGACGACCCGGCCGGCCGGCGCGGACTGCTGGACCGGGCCGTCGTACTGCTCACCGAGGCCCACGCGCACACGGCCCCCGGCACCCCGCCGCACACCGCGTCCGGCCTCGAACTGGCCGCCGCGCACTGGGCCCGCTGGCGGACCGACGCCGACCGCGCAGGACTCCTCGCCGCCGAGACGACCCTGCGCGGCCTGCCCGCCGGGACCGACCGGCGGCTGCGCCTGGGCCGGGTCCTCCTGGCACTCGCCGAGTCCGGGACGGAGTCCCGGATCCCGCGCGCCGCCGAGGCCGCCGTCGAACTCCGCGCCGCCTGCGAGCTGCTGGAGGCCGAGGACGCGCCGGACGGGCGGCGCTGCGCCGCCCTCCTCGACCTCGGCCGGGCCCTGCGGCTGGCCGGCGAGCCCGCCGACGCCGCGCTCTCCGTCCTCGCCCGTGCCGAGGAGGCCGCCGCGGACGGGCTCCAGTCGCTGTACGCACGCGTCGAACAGGCCCGGGTGCACTCCGACGTGGCCGACTGGCCCCGGGCGGACGAGGCGTACACGGCCGCCGTCGCGCTGACCGGCCGGGACAGCCCGCGGCGGTGCGATCTGCTCACGGAGTGGGGGGAGTTGCTTCTCGGGCGTGCGGAGGCGGGGGAGGCGGCGGGGATGGCTGAGGTTCCCGGGTCTGCCGGGCCGGTCGCGTCTGCGGGGTCCGCCGCGTCCGCCGGATCCGGTGGGCCGGCCGGATCCGTCGGTGCGGCTGGGGCGGGCGGGGCAACGGGAGCCACCAGGACAGCTGTTGACTCCCGGACGGTCACCCGCGCCGAGGCCGTCCTCCGCGAGGCGTACGCCGTGAGCCCCGGGCGCTCGCCGCGCCGCCCGCGCCTCCAACTGCTGCTGGGCCGGGCCCTGCTGCTGCGCTTCCGGCGGCTCGGTTTCCTGCCCGACCTGTACGAGAGCTGCCACCTGCTGGAGCAGTCCGCCCGCCGGGCCCCCGAAGGGGCCACCCGGGCCGAGGCGTGGCTGGAGCTGGGCACGGCCCGGCTCGCCCTGCGGGAGCGCTCGCCCGGCGTGCCGCTGGCGGACGCGGCCGACGCGTTCGCGGCGGCGGCCGAGGAGGCGCGCCGGACGTCCGGGGGCGAACCCGGTTCCGTCGTCGCCGCGCGCGCCTCGCACCGCTACGGCGAGGCCCTGGAGCGGATGGGGCTGTTCCGGCAGGCGCTGACCGCGTACCGGGCCGCGGCGGGGGAGTGGCGCGATCTCACCGCCCGGCTGGCGGACGTCTCCTGGGACGAGGTCCGGGCCACCCGGGAAAGTGTCGCCCGCCTTTCCGGCGGATGACCGTACCTGATCCGAACGGGTTTCCGGATTGCGGTGCCCGGGAAGAACCGAGCAGCCGCGAGGGGGCCGTCAACCGGAAGTCCGGCGGGAGCCGCGGCAGGACCGCGGCGGGGAGGAGCAGAGGGTGCCCAAGCACAGGAACGCCGTTGCGTCGGGCCCTGCGGGCGGAGCGGGGGCAGCGCCGCCGCTGCCCGACCTCCGCGGCGTGGGTCTGCGCAGCCTGCGCGGGCTCCAGGATCCCGGCCTCGCGGCCGCGGTCGAGAGCACGCTCCGGCGCCCGGCCGAGCTGGAGGAGACCTGGTACTCCAGCGGTGCCCAGGGCGGCCGTTTAAGGGAGCCCGCGGGGGCCGGCGGGGCCCGCGCGTGACAGGCGGAGCGCCGGCCGGGGAGACCGGCGAGGGAGCGTCATCCGGCCAACCGCGCTGCCTCGCGCCCCCGCTCCCCCCGGACCCCGACGGCAGCGGCGGACGGCTGCCGCTCGCCGTCCGGCTCGTACCGCAGGCCGCGCTGGACCGGCTGGCCCGGACCAGGGCCACCGCCGATGACCTCGTGCTCCTGCTCGGCGCCCTGCACAGCAGACGCCTGGTGCTGCTCAAGTCCCTGCTGACCCGCCTGGAACGGCACCCCGGTGCCGTGCCCGCCCGTTCGCTGGAGCGCTTCGAGGCGCACTGGCGGCTGCTGGAGCGCGCGGAGCTACGGGACGCGCCGGCCGTCCGGGACACCCTCGACTACCCGTCCGTCGGCAACTGGCTGGCCCGCGCGCTGGCCGCGCCCGACGGCGCCCCGCTCGCCGGCGAGCTGGACCACTTCGGGGCCGTCGCCGCGGCGGCCGCGCTCCGCTCGGGAGCCGGGTTCACGGTCGAACTCGCCGCCCCCGCGGGCGGCCTGGCCCTCCCGGGCATCGGCCTGCTGACGACCGGTGACCGCGTCGTCCGGCTCACGGCCCGCGCCCGCACCGCCCGGCTGACCTCCGCGCGGGACGGCCACCGCACCGGCCCGGTGCTGCTGCGCGGCGCCCGCCGGGTCACCGGCGCCGGAACGGGGTGGCACGGCCTGCGCCGGCTCCCCGGCGGCGACGCCGTCCTGGACGACCTCGACCCCTACCGCGCCCCGGCCGGCGGCGTGGGCCGGGCCGCCCTGCCGCCCTCCGACCGCGCCGCGGG
>NZ_JABETO010000015.1 GCF_013055795.1 Streptomyces sp. I05A-00742 | reverse complement strand
TGGACGCGGACGCGTCGAAGGCGATGGTCGCGGAGATCGACCAGGCGCACAAGGACGGCGACACCCTGGGCGGTGTCGTCGAGGTCCTGGCCTACGGGGTTCCGGTGGGGCTGGGGTCGCATGTGCACTGGGACCGGCGTCTGGACGCCCGCCTCGCGGCGGCGCTGATGGGGATTCAGGCGATCAAGGGTGTCGAGGTCGGTGACGGTTTCGGTCTGGCGCGGGTGCCGGGGTCGAAGGCGCACGACGAGATCGTCGCGACCGGGGACGGCATCCGCCGCGCCTCCGGCCGTTCGGGCGGTACGGAGGGTGGTCTGACGACGGGCGAACTCCTGCGCGTCCGCGCGGCGATGAAGCCGATCGCGACGGTGCCCAAGGCCCTGGCCACCATCGATGTGACCACCGGCGAGGCGGCCAAGGCGCATCACCAGCGTTCGGACGTGTGCGCGGTGCCGGCGGCGGGGATCGTGGCCGAGGCGATGGTGGCGCTGGTGCTGGCGGACGCGGTGGTGGAGAAGTTCGGCGGCGACAGCGTTCCCGAGACGCGCCGCAACGTCCGCGGCTACCTCGACCACCTGGCGATCAAGTGACCGCGCCGCTCGCCGTCCTGGTCGGCCCGCCCGGCGCGGGCAAGTCCACGGTCGGCGCGCTGCCGGAGCGGCGGCCGGGGAGTGGCGTACCGGGACACGGACGCCCATGCCGAGCGAGTGGCGGGCAAACCGATCCCGGAGATCCGAGGAACACATGACGTCCGTATCCCCGCCGGCCCGGAGCGCCGACGTCGACCACATCGACCACGCGGTGCTCCTGACGACGCGGCTCGACGCGCTGTCCGGGCTCTTCGAGGCGCTGGGCTTCACCCTCAGCCCGCGCTCCCCCCACCTGCTCTCCGAGCGGCCCGGCGGCCCGTTGCTGACCACCTGCACGGCCAACCGCTGCGCGCTGTTCGGCGAGACCTACATCGAACTGCTCGGGATCGTGGATCCCGAAGCCGCCGACCCGTGGCGGGTCAGACTGCTGGCCGCGGAGTACGAGGGCCTGCGCATCCTGTCGTTCGGCTGCGGGGACATCGGGACGGTCGCGGACCGGCTCACCGCGGCCGGGCTGTCCTCCACCGGGGTGCGCGACCTGCGGCGGGACGTCGAGACCCCGGAGGGCACCCGGACCGTCGAGGCCCGTGTCGTGCACATCGACCGGGACCGGACGCCGGAGGGCGCCGCGCACGTCGCCCAGCACCTCACCCCGCAGTACGTCCACCAGCCCCGCTACCTCACCCACCCCAACGGCGCCCGGCGGCTCGACAGCGTCCTCCTGGTCGTCGCCGACGAGGAACTGGAGGCGTACGCCTCGCGCTACTCGCGTCTGCTCGGGACCGCGCCGGTCCGCCGCGGTGAGGCCCGCGCGTTCCCGCTCAGGGCGGGCCGGGTGGACCTCGTACCGGTCTCCGCCCTCGGCACCGTGCTGCCGGGGCGGACGGCGCCGGTCCTGCCGTTCCTGGCGGCGGTCGGCGTCGCGGTGGCGGACGTCGCCGCGGCCCGTGCGCTCGCCGAGCGGAACGGGGTGCCCGTGCGGCCGACGGACTCGGGGTTCCTCGTACGCTCCGAGGACGCGTACGGCGTCAACATCGTCTTTGTGGAGGGGTGAAGCTCATGACCGGTGACCGGCAGCCCGTGGTGCGGACCGCGTACGGTCCGGTGCGCGGGATACGGGACGGGGCGGTGTCCGCGTTCCTCGGCATTCCCTACGCGGCACCCCCCGTGGGCCCCGCCCGCTTCGCCCCACCCCGGCCCGTCGGTCCGTGGCGTGAGGTGCGGGACGCCACCGCTCCGGGACCGATCGCCCCGCAGCCGCCGTCCCGGCTGGAGCAGGTGATGGGCCGGGCACCGTTCGCCCGGACGACGCAGGACGAGGACTGCCTCACCGTCAACGTCTGGACACCCGGCGCGGACGGGGGCGCCGGCCGGCCGGTGCTGGTCTTCCTGCACGGCGGCGGCTTCTCCAGCGGCGCCGGCGGCCTCGGCTGGTACGCGGGCACGGAGCTCGCGGAGCGCGGCGACATCGTCGTCGTGACGGTCAACTACCGCCTGGGCGCCCTGGGGTACGCCCGGCTCGGCGACCTTCTCCCGGACGCGGGCCCCGGCAACCAGGGGCTCCTCGACCAGCTCCAGGCCCTGCGCTGGGTCCGCGAGAACATCCCGGCCTTCGGCGGCGACCCCGACCGGATCACCGTCGCCGGACAGTCCGCGGGCGCCGTCTCCATCGTGAGCCTGCTCTCCGGCCCGGAGGGCCGCGGCCTCTTCCGCCGGGCGATCCTGCAGAGCTACCCCGGCGGCATGCTGCCGCAGACCCCCGACGAGGCCGCCGCCAGGACCTCCCTGCTGCTGGACTGCCTCGGCATCCCGGAGGACCGCGCCCCCGACATCCGCTCCGTCCCGGTCGCGGACGTCCTCGCCGCCCAGGGCGGCGTCGTGCGCCGCGCCCCCCACCACTTCCTGGACGTCACACCGGCGTTCCAGCTGGTGGCGGACGGCCGCTTCGTCGCCCCCGACCCCGTCGCGGCCGTCGCGGCCACCGCCGCCCACGGCGTCCGGCTGCTGATCGGCACCACGCGCGACGAAGGAGCAGCCTTCTTCGCGCCCGGCTCCCCCCTGCTGCACGGCGCCACCAAGGACGACTTCGCCAGGACATCCGAGAGCTGGTTCGGCGACGCCTCCCGCTACACCGAGTGGGAAGCCCTCGACCCCGCCGCACAAGCCGTCCGCATGACCACCGAACACTTCTTCCGCGCCCCCGCCGAACGCCTGGCCGCCCTCCTCGCCGACAGCGGCAACCCCGCCTGGCTCTACCGCCTCGACCACACCCCCGAGAGCAGCCCCTTCGGCGCCTGCCACTGCCTCGAACTCCCCTTCGTCTTCGGCAACCCGGACGCCTGGTCTGACGCCCCCATGCTCCGGGGCGCCGACCCGAAGGAGACCGCGGCACTCGTGGAACGGTTCCAGGACAGCTGGATCGCCTTCGTGCGCGAGGGCGACCCCCGCCACGCCGGCCTCCCGGACTGGCAGCCCTACCTGCGGGAGCGGCCCGGGGTGACGGTCATCGGCTGAACCGTGCGGCAGGGGCCCACTGCCGCACGGACCGATGGGTGCGCGAGATCAGCGCTCGGGTCAGCGGTTGATCACGAAGAGGATGTAGCCGCGGTTCTTCGGTACGCAGCGGTAGTCGTCGAAGCCTTCGCGCTGGTACGACTGGCCCACGTCGATGCACTTCCTGAGCGTGGAGTACCAGCCGATCCTGACCTCCTCATAGGGAAGTCCCGCCTGCGACCCCGCCGTCGGAGCGACGGAGACCGCCGCCCCCGACGAGGCCGGCGTCGCCGCTCCGGCGGCGCCGGCGCCGGCCATGACCCCGCCCAGGGCGAGGGCCGTGACGGCGGCGGATGCCGCTGCCCTGCGAATCGAAGTGCCTGTCATGTCACACCATCCTGTTGTTCCGACGGGCCGTGGCCCGGATCTACTGGTCAACTACCGTTGCTGCATGGGCAGTTGACGACTCGTGGGGGAGGTGCCTGCAAGCTAGCGACGGTGTGTCGGTGGTCACAACTGCCGTGGAAACCAACGGAAGTTGTGTGTCAAGTCGGCGTCTCCGGCCCAAGTGGCCCGGGCCGCGCTGGCCTCGTTCCGGACAGCCCGTGGGAGCGCATGGCTCCGCTGCCGCCGCCCGTTCCCAAGCGCCGTCGTCACGCCGTCGGGATAGTCGGTGGCAGCGATGTCAACCTGACCGGTTCAGCCTTGCACTTCGGGGGATGCCGTCACGGACGGCAGCAGCACGCCAGTCACGGCGGCAAGCACCGCGCGGTCGCCGCAAGGAAGCCTGCCGTGTCGTTGGGCTCGGTACAGCACCGGCAGGGCAGCGGGGGCATTCAGGTCGCTGCTGATCGCCCTGTCGAACGCATCGAGGACCTCCCTGCCGTCCGGGGACAGCAACCCCTCGGCCTCGGTATACGACCGCACCTCCGGGAGCGGTTCCAGACGGCGCAGAAGTCCCTTCCATCGGCGGCGTGTGACACGCGCGTCCCAGAAGGACCAGCCGGAGTGGAAGTCCGGGCAGTGGAAGCGGCGTGGATGGCGGTACTGCCCGGCGAGGAGAAGACCGATTTCGAGATCGGGCATCGACACGCCGCGTTCGGCAAGGTCGGTGAGGTTCGGCGGGCGCTGTTCACGGTGCCAGTCCCGGTACTTGCAGGATCTGTATCTGAACAGCCCCATGTCGACCAGCAAATGGCAGCGCAGCTCTTGGCGGACATCGCCGTCCGTCGCTGCCGACACATGGACGCACATACGGCCGGCGGCTCCCGGGGGGCAGTCGCTGCCACCGTTCGAGCCGCGGCCGAAGAGTGGCAGGGGCCCTTCCCGGCGGACGTCGTACCCCTTCCAAGTCAGTACGCGGCACAGCGTCTCGGCGACCAGGGTCGCACGCACCTCGCTCACGGTCAGCACGCCTGCGCTCGCCGGGATGGCGGAGACGGCGACCGGACCCTCCGTTGGAGGGGGAAGCAGCAGGAAACGCCGTTGCCCTGCGTCGAACAGGCGTATGGGTGCACCGCGACGTGTCACGGGAGCACTCAACCAGAGTCGCCGGCACGAGTCACGGCACATTGACCCGGCCGCACCTCGCTATGGAGGACTGGGCCTGGACGATGCTCCGACGTGGAACGCTGGTGACGACCGGGCACCGGCCGCCGTGCCGCTGGGACGAGCGGCCACCGAACCACCGGGCCGGCCGTGTTCACCATCGGGATTCCCGCGTGGTGTCCGGCGGGGCGAGAATGGTGTGGCATCTCGACAGCGGCCCCGAGGGGCGCAGGGCAGGGGGTGTCGGGTGGGAGTGGCGGAGGCCCTGGAGCCGGAGGATCCGCGTCGGGTGGGGCGCTACAGGATCGTGGCACGGCTGGGCGCCGGTGGGATGGGGCGGGTGTACTTGGCGCGCTCTCCCGGTGGGCGTCCGGTCGCGGTGAAGATGGTGCGGACGGAGCTGGCCGGGGACGGTGACTTCCGGCGTCGCTTCGCCCGCGAGGTGAGCGCGGCCCGGCGCGTCAACGGGGCCTTTACGGCCGGTGTGATCGACGCCGAACCGGACGGCTCCGTGCCCTGGCTGGCCACGGTGTACGTGCCGGGTGTCTCGCTGGGAGAGGCGGTCTCCGAGCACGGCCCCTGGCCTGAGCCCTCGGTGCGTGCCCTGGGCGCGGGGCTGGCCGAGGCTCTGGAGGCCATCCATGCCGCCGGAGTCGTCCACCGGGATCTGAAACCGTCCAACGTGCTCCTGGCCGCCGACGGGCCGAGGGTGATCGACTTCGGCATCTCGGTGGCCGGGGAGGCCGGCACGCTGACCGCCACCGGCTCGGTGATCGGCACCCCCGGTTTCATGTCTCCCGAACAGCTCACGGGCCGTCCCGTCGGTCCGGCCAGCGACATCTTCGCCCTCGGCGCGGTCCTGGCCTACACCGCCACCGGAGTCGGCCCGTTCGGCACCGGAACCCCGCACGCGCTGCACTTCCGCGCCGTGTACGAACAGCCCGACCTGTCCTCGCTCCCGGCCGCGCTACGCCCTGTGGTGGCCGCCTGCCTTGCCAAACAGCCCGACCAGCGACCCACCGTGCCCGCTCTGCTCGACCGGCTGACGACCGCGGGCGGCGAGGAGGCGGACGGCGCGACGGTCTGCGGGGCGCCTCCACCCACCGAAACCGGCTGGATGCCGGAGCAGGTCGCCCAGGTCGTCCGGGAGCGGAACACCCGCACCTCGCTCCTTATGACGAGCGGTCGCGCGTCGGCCGACCCGGACCTGTCCGAGGCGCCGGAAGCAGGACGCGCTCCGGGGGCCGGACCACGCCGCCGCCGGAAGCCGGCGCTGGTGGCCGGACTCGGAGTCGCTCTCGCGGCCGCGGCGATCCTGGTGATCGTGATCCTTCGGGGCGGGGGCGGCTCCGGCCGTGAGGACGATCAGGCCGACGGGGCGACTTCCGGGACGTCCCGGAACTCCTCGTCCGGTGCGACGGAGACCGCGAGGACCAAGCCCGCCCACGTGGCCAAGCTGCCCGATCCGTGCCAGGCGCTCTCCCGGAGGACGGTCGAACGGCTGGTGCCCAACGCGAAGGAGAAAGGGGGCAGCACGCCCGGCAAGAACACGGCCGGCAGCGCTACCTGCTATTGGAACGGCCTGGAGGACAACACCCAGTTCCGCTGGCTCGACGTCGTTCTCAGGCGTCATGACTCCGGCACCGCTCCGGACGACGAGAAGTCCGCCAGGGGCACTTACGCCGAGGCGATCACCGAGGCCCGGGCGACCGAAGGCGCCCGGAACGTCAGGACCGAGCCGCTGTCGGGAATCGGGGACGAGGCGACCGCCGTCACCTACGACCTGGCCAGGGACGGCGACGACTTCAAGCAGGTGGCGCTCGTCGTGCGGTTGAGCAATGCCGTGATCAGCGTCCATTACAACGGCGCGGGTTTCGAGGGCGCGGCCGGCCCGGACCGCGCGACGATGACCCGAGGTGCGAGGACAGCGGCCGAGGAAACCGTGCAGTCGGTCATCAAGGCCAACACTTGAGCAGTATCCCGGCAGCGTTTCGTTGTCCGGCCCGGACGCCCGGGCCGGCGGGTGGAGGCGGCGGTCAGGACCGCCCGCCCATGCTCAAACGAAGAAGAGCAGGGACGGCACCGACTGGTCGAACCAGGTCCAGAAGGGTGCGCCGGGCCGCTCGGAGGTTCCGTCCATGTTCGCCAGGGTGACACGGGGGATGTCGTGGGGGTCGCGGTCGGCCATGTCCAGGAAGTAGGCCTCGCAGGCGGAACCGCAGGTGCAGAACTGTACCCAGCGGTCGAACTCGCCGTTCAGCGCGCGGGTGAAGTCCTCGGTTTCGGCGTAGTCGTCGGGGTCCTCGCCCTCGTGGTCCGCGAGGGTCGAGGCGCGGAGCGTCGTGCTGAAGCGGTCCAGGCACAGCTCGAAGTCGACGTCGAACGACGTGATGGAGGAGTGCACGGCAGCGAGGTCACGAACACCCGCGGGGAGGGGCTCCTCCAGCAGGGGAACGACGTCCGTCGGGCCGAGGCGGGTGGGGGCCGTCCCCCACAGCACGGCCAGGGCGTTCGCCCCCGTGTACGGCGGGAGATCCCTCAGGTCGCGTGGCAACCCTCCCGTGCGACCGGTGAGGTACAGGTACCCGAGCAGGTAGGTGTCCTCCATCGCGATCAACGCCAGCCCCAGCACCTCCGCGCGCAGGGCCGCGAGAAAGCCCGGGCAGTTGTCGGCGACCGGTGCCCACACGTGTTCCAGGGCGTCCGCGAAATCCGCGTCGGCCGGTATGCCCCAGGGGGAGTCCGCCGCGAACGGGACGTCCCCGCGGCCTCCCGGCAGCAGGAGTCCTCGCAGTTCGGCTCTCTCCGCCGCCTCGCCGGTTCCCGACCAGGCGTATCCGAACAGCACCAGCCGGGGGTCGCGCCGCAGCAACTGCTCGACGCGGTAAGGATCTCCGTCGGCCAGTGCTGCCCGCCACGCGTGGTGGGTCTCTGCGGTGTCCATGATCGCGACCATAGCCTGCGCCGGCGCAGCGAGGCGGTGCGATGTTGCGGGGTTCGGCCTTGCCGGCGCGGATCCCCGAGCCGAGCGGCCGAACTGCTCGGCGCCAGGCCGCAGGTGGGCGGTCAGAGGGGCTGGAGCCGGGCGTGCAGGAGGCAGAATTCGTTGCCCTCCGGGTCGGCCAGGACGTGCCAGTTCTCGGTGCCGGTCTGGCCGACGTCGACGGGCTTGGCGCCGAGGGCGAGCAGCCGTCGCAGCTCGGCGTCCTGGTCGCGGTCGGTGGGGCTGACGTCGATGTGCAGTCGGAGCTTCCCGGTGCGCGGGTCGCTGCTGGGGCTGATGACGAGGGTGGGCTGCGGGCCGCCGAAGCCGTCGTCGGGTGGCCCGATCTCGATGCTTCCGTCGTCCTCGCGGCCGAGTTCGACGTAGCCGAGGACCTCGCTCCAGAATGCGGCGAGCCGGTCGGCGTCGGCGGCGTCGATGACGATCTCACTGATGCGGCATGCCATGCCCGTCAGTGTACGGAGGCGGTCGGAGGGCGGAGAGGCGCCTGCCGTGTGCTCGATCGCTTGTTCGATTCCCGGAGGCCATATAGGTTGCGCCACATGGAAGTTGTGGCCATCGAGCAAGCGCTGCGGGACCGCCCCGGCGACCTCACCGCCTGGCGCGCCTACGCCGACCTTCTGGTCGAACGAGGCGATGCCCGGGGCGAGTTGATTCATCTGGAACAGCGGCTGGAGCGGACGCGCCCCGCCGACCGCCCCGCTCTGCGGCACGAGGCCGCCGCCCTCGCGGCGGAGCACCAGCAGGACTGGGACGCGGCGCTGCCGCCGGGCGTGACCGTCCTGGCGCGCCGGTACGGATTCGCCACGAAGGTCGCGGTCGAGTGGAACGACGGCGCGCCCGCGTTGATCGAACAGGCCCTGCGGGAGCGCTTCGTGACCGCGCTGCGGATCACTCCGAACGGCGACGAGGAGTGGCTCGACGACGATGATGTCTTCGACGAGAACAATGACCTGATCCCGCCGCGGGCCATCGATGCCGGTGCCCTCGCGGACCTCGACCTGGGCCGGCTCGTCGAGCTCGACTTCTCGTACCTCCGCCTCGGCGGCCCCGGCGCCGAAGCCCTCGTGGCCGCGCCCGCGATCGGCCGGATCGAAACCCTCGACCTGCGGTACTGCGGCATCGGGGACACCGGCGCGGCGGCCCTGGCCGCGTCCCCGCACTTCGGAGACCTCCGCCGCCTGCACCTCCAGCACAACGGGCTCACGGCCGACGGCGTGCGCGCGCTGCACCGCTTCGAGCGGCTCGTCGAACTCGACCTCCGTTACAACCGCATCGGCGCGGAGGGGGCGGAAGCCCTCCTGGCGGCGCCGTTCGTCGGCTCGCTCACCCGGCTGCTGGCCTACCGCGACGACGTCACCGACGCCGGCGCGCGGAGACTCGCGGCGGCCACCGAACTCCCACCCGCGCTGCGCAGCCTTTGGAGGAGCGCGTGAGCATCGAACTCCGCGACCGTTTCTTCGCCCTGTCCACCGGGCAGGCACCGGCCGACGAGGTCCAGCGGTACCTCGCCGACGTCGACGCGACCGGTACCGACACCGAGCCGGCCGCGCTACTCGACGGGCTCGCGGTCTCCTGGCACCCGACGGCGCGCCACAAGGCGGTGCGCTTCGTCGACGCCGAGCGCATCGACGCCTCCGTGCGCGAGCTCTTCGCCCGGCCCAGCGAGGACGCACCGTACCTGGCAGCCGTCTTCGTCGATCCGCACGAGTTGTCGTTCCGCACGTTCGAGAACATCCTTCCGCTGGACCGCCTTTTCGAGGGCGCCCCACTGGGCTTGGAGCTCACACGGCGCGTGCGACTCGCGGAGGGCGCGTACACGTTCTCCGTGCGGCTCCCGGACGAGGCCCGCGCCCGTCTGGAGGGCCTGGACGGGCTGAACCTCTACGTGCCGCCGCTCAACGCAGGCTCACGCGGCGGCGAACGCTTTATCTTCCACTCGGCGCTGCTCGCCCAGGCACTCACCGAGGCGGTGGCCGAGGCGTTGCCGGAGTCGGTGCGCGACGGCTTCTCGCACGTCAACCCGGTGTTCCGCTGCAACCGGTTCGAGCCGGGCGACACCAAGTTCCACCGTCACCGCGACACGCCGTACTACGACGCCGAGCGTCAGCACATATCGCGCCACACCGTCCTGATCTATCTCACCGGCGGCTCCGGCGAACCGGCGCTCGACCTCCTCGGGGGAGCCTCCCTGGAGGAGATCGACCCCTTCACCTGCGTGATCTTCGATCAGCGATACGAGCATGAGGGCGCGCCCTACCGCGACGGCCGCAAGGTCTTCCTGCGCACCGAACTCGTCTTCACCGATCCCGAGGTCACCCACGACCCCGAGATCGGCGCACTGTTCAGCAAGGCGTGCTACTGGACCGGCGAAAGCGTCTTCGCCCCCGAACTCGCCCGCAACGCCGAGGTCTACTACGACCGGGTCGCCGCCGCGCACTGGAGCGGCCTCACTCCCGGCACCGGCCCCGGCCGCGAGCCGTTCGTCTACAAGGAGTTCCGCGGTGTGCAGTTCGTCGCGAACGGCTACGACTTCTGGTTCGCCAAGAGCGACACGCTCTCGCTCGCCGAATGCGCCGCGATCACCCTCCTCGACTATTTCAACAGCACCGTCGGCGGAAGCGCGTTCCGCACCCTCTGCCGCTCGGAGGTCGTCGAGGCCGACAACGCCGACTGGATTCCCGCGTTCCTGAAGGAACGACGCGGCGGATCGGCCGTTCCGCCGATCGACAAGTCCCTCCTCTTCCCGGAGCCGGAGGAGCCCGTTGCCCTCCGCTGCTGCCCGTTCCACGAGCCGTTCTTCGACCCCACCCGCAACGGTGACATCGTCGAGTTCTACTCGCAGGCCCAGAGCTTCGCGAAGTCGCACATCATGCCGGCGCCGATCGTGATGCTCGGCGAGGACGTGCTCCTCGATCCGGAGAAGTTCGTGATCCGGGGCAATGCCATCCATGTTCTCGGCAAGAAGTCGCTCGAACCCGTCAACTTCGCGGCCTGTTGGAACGCCGGCGGTCTCCCGGAGCTCTATGTCGAAACCGCGGCCACCGTCGACGCGGCACACTTCCTCGTCCCGCCGATCCTCTTCACCGAGACCGACGGCTGCTACCGCCTGCAGTTCGACTTCTTCCGCAACTCCTGGATGGTGAAGCACCAGCAGGAATCCGTCCAGGTTCCCATGGTGTATCCCAAGATGCGCGAGGCGGGGGAACTGGGCGGAGAAGAGGACGAGGACTGGGATGGCGACTGGTCCCACACCTGGGTGGCCGCGGTCGCCCGCCCTCTGATCGCCCTGGGCCCCGGCCTCGCGAACCGGGCGCTCCCTTGGTGGGTGGACGATCAGTACTGGGCTCCGGGGGAGTACGCCTCCCTCGCCTCCACGATCGAGGATTACCTCGAGGAACTCGAAGTGTGGGAAGACTGGGACGAGGACGCCGTGGAAGACGACAAGGGTGCCGACTGAGGAACACCGACCCAGGGCAGACATTCGTCTGTTGTTCGGATCTCACTCCTCCCTCGTCACCCACACATCACCCGCCCCAGAAGATGATCAGTGACTCAAGGTCGTCTTATCCGCTTGTCCAGGAACGTGGTACTACGGGAGGGCTGGTGAAGACGGGGGTGAGCCAGGGGCGCCCGGCGCCCATCCGCGACAGATGAACGGAGCGTCATCGAGATGCAGGACCCGACCGCCGACCGTCTCGACCCCGTGGCCACGACCGCCCGGATGACCGCCGCCCTGCGCGCCCGGGAGTCCGAGCGGCCCGACCGGCTCTTCGACGACCCGCTCGCGGCGACCCTGGCCGGTGACACCGGCCGGGAGCTGGCCGAGCGGGCGGGCGAGGTGCAGGCCATTCCCGTCCGGACCCGGTTCTTCGACGACCTCCTTCTGCGGGTCACCGCCGGTGACGACGCCCCCCGGCAGCTCGTCGTCCTCGCCGCCGGCATGGACAGCCGCGCCTACCGTCTGCCGCTCCCCACGACCGTCCTCTACGAGGTCGACCGGCCGGAACTGCTGCGGCTGAAGGAATCATTGCTCGGTGACGCCCCCGTGCGGTGCGCACGCCGGGTGCCGGTGGGGGCCGACCTCGCCGCCGACTGGCAGGCCGGCCTGCTGGCGGCCGGATTCCGGCCGGGGGAGGCCGCCTGCTGGCTGGTGGAGGGCCTCACGCAGTACCTGGAGGAGCAGGACGTCCTGCGCCTCCTCGACCGCATCACCGAGCTCTCCGCCCCCGGGAGCCACCTCCTTACCGACTTCGTCGCCGGTTCGCTGTTCCACGACTCGGCGGCGCGCCCGATGCTCAGCCTGCTCGAACGCTCGGGCGCCGGCTGGCGGTACGGCACCGACGAGCCGGAGCCGCTGTTCACCGAGCGGGGCTGGCGGCCGGAGACGGTGTCCTACGCGGTCGTCGGCCGGGCCCTCGGCCGGTGGCCCCGGGCGGACACACGCGGCGGCGACCTGGTGCACGCCGTGCGCTGAACCGGCCGCGCGCATTGCCGTGGGCCGCCCGCGCGGAAGCGGGCGGCCCACAGGTGTTGCCGAAAACCCCGATACCGACATGTTGTTCGTGATGAGGAGACATGACCTCTGCACACCCTGCCGACACAGCTGACTTGACTGAAGCAGCCGACGCAGCCGACGTAGTCATAGCCGGCGGCGGCATAGGCGGCCTGACCACCGCCCTCAGCCTGCACGCCGTCGGGATCCGGCCACTCGTCCTGGAAGCCTCGCGGGAGATCTCGCCGCTCGGCGTCGGCATCAATCTGCAGCCCCCCGCCGTCCGGGAACTGGACGAGCTGGGTCTGTCCGGCGAACTGGCCGCCATCGGCGTACCGGCCGTCGCCCACGTCTTCGCCGACCGCAACGGCACCGCGCTCTTCAGCGAACCGCGCGGCACGGCCGCCGGATACCGGTGGCCCCAGTACTCCGTCCACCGCGGCGAGTTACAGATGATGCTGCTGAGAACCGTCCGCGAGCGGATCGGCCCCGACACCGTCCGGACCGGCGTCCAGGTCGAGGACTTCACACAGACCCCCGACGCCGTCCACGTCCACGCCCTCGACCGCGTCGGCGGGCGGGAGGTCCGATTCGGGACGCCGGTGCTGGTCGCCGCCGACGGTATCCACTCCCGTCTGCGCGCCCGGCTCCACCCCGCGCAGGGACCGCTCCAGTGGAGCGGCGTCACGATGTGGCGGGGCGTCACCGAGGCGGACGCCTTCCCGCCGGGCAACGCCCTGCTCCTCGCCGCCGACGAGAAGAACACCCAGTTCGTCGCCTACCAGATCTCCCCTTCGGCCCTCGCCCGCGGCCGCACACTGATCAACTGGGTCTGCGCGGTCCCCACCGGCGACCCCGGCCCGCTCACCGCCGACGTCCAGTGGAACCGCGCCGGACGCGTCGAGGACGTCCTCCCGCACTACGCGGACTGGCGGTTCGACTGGACGCACCTCCCGGACCTGCTCGCCGGCAGCGAGCAGCTCCTCGAATACCCGATGGTGGACCGCGACCCCCTCCCGTCCTGGGGCGACGCCCGCGTCACCCTCCTCGGCGACGCCGCCCACCCCGGCTACCCCTCCGGCGCCAACGGCGGCTCCCAGGCCGTCCTCGACGCCCGCGTCCTCGCCTATCACCTCGCCACCGAACCCGACCCCGTCAAGGCCCTCGCCGCCTACGAGGCCGACCGGAGGGACGCGACGACGGCCGTCGTCCTCGCCAACCGCGAGATGGACCGCGTCGGGCGCACCCAGTCCCTCACCGCCCCCGGCGCGCGGCACTCCCTGGAACAGGTCACAGCGGCGTACCGCCGGGCCGCAGGCGAGGCCGGGGCGCTGAACACCCGGGCCTCGCTGACGCCTCCCAACCGGGGGTGAACGACGTCCCCCGCACCTCTGCCGCCGTCCCGGGGATTGCGCGGCAGCGGTGCGGTGGTCGACGCTGTGCCCGCCCTGTTCGTCGGAACGGCGGGAACGCCGGGAGAGGCGGGAGTCACCTTGCGCTACGTACAGCTGGGTTCATCGGGTCTGACGGTGTCGCGGATAGCCCTGGGCATGATGAGTTACGGCGGCGGACCCACCGCACAGAAGTGGTTCCTGGACGAGGAAGCGGCCGAACCCGTCGTCCGCCGCGCCGTCGAGGCCGGCATCACCTTCTTCGACACGGCCGACATGTACTCCTCCGGCCTCAGCGAGGAGATCACCGGGCGGCTCCTGTCCCGCCTCTTCCCGCGCCGCGACGCCTACGTCCTCGCCACCAAGGTCTTCTTCCCCGTCGGCACCGACCCCGACGACCGCGGCCTGTCGCCCAAGCGCGTCCGCGCCGCCATTGACGCCTCCCTGCGCCGTCTGGGCACCGACTACGTGGACCTCTACCAGATCCACCGCTGGGACTACGCCACCCCCATCGAGGAGACGATGGAGGTCCTCCACGAACTGGTCCGCAGCGGCAAGGTCCGCGCCCTGGGCGCCTCCAGCATGTACGCCTGGCAGTTCGCCAAGGCCCAGTACGTCGCGCGCGCCGGCGGCTGGACCCCCTTCGCCGCCATGCAGAACTACTACAACCTCCTCTACCGCGAGGAGGAACGCGAAATGATCCCCCTCTGCCTCGACGAGCACGTCGGCTGCATCCCCTGGAGCCCCCTCGCCCGCGGCATGCTCACCGGCACCCGCCGCCGTGACGGCGCCCACCTCACCCTGCGCTCGGGCAACGACGAGATCGCCCGACGCCTCTACGAGGAACCCGACTTCGACGTCGTCGAAGCCCTCCACACCGTAGCCTCCGCCCGCGCCCTGCCCCCCGCCCGCCTCGCCCTCGCCTGGCTCCTCTCCAAACCCGCGGTCGCCGCCCCCATCATCGGCGCCACCCGCGCCTCCCACATCGACGACGCCGTCGCCGCCGTCGAACTGGACCTCTCCGAGGACGAAGTGGCCCGCCTGGAAGCCCCGTACCGGCCGCACCGGGTGCTGGGGCACCGGAGGTGAGCCGGTGACGACGACGGAGCGGCACCCCAGTGGCCGTCGTCCCGCACGGCGGTGAACAAGCGCTGGCCGGACGGTACTCCGGGGCTCCTGCGGCGCTCCGGCAGGAGGGGAGGAGGGGGTGAGGGGGGAGTAGTGACAGCACCCGTGCGGACGTCCCCCGTCTGAGGTAGAACAGGTGGATGTCGAAGATCCTGATCTCCGCGGCGGCGGGGCCGAGGCAGGGGGCCGCGGCGGGGGTGGACGGCGCGCGGGCGGGCGGGGGATTGCTCCGCTCTCCCGTCGTGGCCGCATACGGTGTGCCGGTGGTGCTGGTGACGGCTGACGACCGTACCCCTGGGGACGCCGAGGGGTACGCCCCGCGGCGCGGCGCGCACCGCCGCGCGCCGGCGTCCGACGCCGGGCGTCCGGCGGGCGCCGCGGTCCGCCGCGCCGCCCGGGACGGCTACCGCACCACGCCGACCCTGTACGAGGCGATCCGCTGCCGCAGGGCGGTCACGACCGTCGTGCCGGCGGCGGTGGAGGAAGCGTATGGCTGATGGCACAGCGAATCAGACGGACCGGATGGGCCGGACGGATCAGGCGGACCGGGCGGGCCGCGTGGACGGGGTGGACGGGAGTGCGCTGGACGAAGTCGTCCGCTTCACCTCCGATCTGATCAGGATCGACACCACCAACCGCGGCGGCGGGGACTGCCGGGAGCGTCCGGCGGCCGAGTACGTCGCGGAGCGGCTCTCGGAGGCGGGGATCGAGCCGTTCCTGCTGGAGCGGAAGCCGGGGCGGACGAATGTGGTGGCGCGGATCCCGGGGACGGACCCGGTGGCGGGGGCGCTGCTCGTCCACGGGCACCTGGACGTGGTGCCGGCGGAGCCGGCGGACTGGAGCGTCCACCCGTTCTCCGGGGAGGTGCGCGACGGGACGGTGTGGGGACGCGGCGCGCTCGACATGAAGAACACCGTCGCGATGGTGCTGGCGATGACGCGCTCGTGGGCCCGCACGGGAGCCGTGCCGCCCCGCGACATCGTGCTGGCGTTCACCGCGGACGAGGAGGACAGCGGGGAGGCCGGGGCGGGGTTCCTGGCCGACGAGCACGCCGCGCTGTTCGAGGGCTGCACCGAGGCCGTCGGGGAGTCGGGGGCGTACACCGTGTACGGGAACGGCGGGCTGCGGCTGTACCCGGTGGCGGCGGGGGAGCGCGGCTCGGCCTGGGTGGAGCTGACCGCGCGGGGCACCGCCGGGCACGGCTCCAAGGTCAACCGCGAGAACGCGGTGGCCCGGCTGGCCGCGGCCGTCACCCGGATCGCCGAGCACGAGTGGCCGGTACGGCTGACGCCGGTCGTCCGGGCGGCGCTGCGCGGGCTCGCCGAGGCCCACGGCATCGACGTGGACCCCGCGGGGCCGCAGCCGGACGAGGTGGCGGAGCTGCTGGAGAAGCTGGGGCCGGCGGCCAAGCTGGTGGCGGCGACCGTGCGGAACAGCGCCAACCCCACGATGCTCAGCGCCGGTTACAAGATCAACGTCATTCCGGGGACGGCCACCGCGCTCGTGGACGGCCGGACCGTGCCGGGCGGGGACGAGGAGTTCGCCACCACCATGGACCGGCTGACCGGACCGGACGTGGACTGGACGTACTTCCACCGGCAGCCGGCCCTCCAGGCGCCCGTGGACGCACCGGTGTTCGCCCGGATGCGGGCGGCGCTGGAGCACTTCGACCCCGAGGGGCGCGTGGTGCCGTTCTGCATGTCCGGCGGGACGGACGCCAAGCAGTTCTCCCGGCTGGGGGTCGCCGCGTACGGCTTCTCCCCGCTCAGGCTGCCGCCCGGCTTCGACTACCAGGGCCTGTTCCACGGCGTCGACGAGCGGGTGCCGGTCGAGGCCCTGCACTTCGGCGTGCGCGCCATGGACCGGTTTGTGATGCACGAGCCGGGCCCCGGCCTCCCTTCCGGCCCCGACACCGATTCAGGCCTCAACCCCGCACCCGACCCCCTGCCCGAGGAGGCGTAGAGCTCATGGTGACCACGGCGCCCTGCGGAACCTGGCCGTCGCCCGTGGAGGCCGCCCTCGTGGCGGCGCACGGAGTACGTCCCGAATCCGTGGGTTCGGTCGGTGACGACGTGTGGTGGGTCGTGGCCCGCCCGCTGGAGGACGGGCGCCGGGCCCTGGTCCGGCGCCGGCCCGGGGGCGAGGAGTCCGTCGCACTGCCCGCGCCGTGGGACGTCCGCTCCCGTGTCCACGAGTACGGCGGCCGCGCCTGGACGGGGACGGCCCGGCGGGGCGGCGGCCCGCTGCTGGTCTTCGTGCACGGCACGGACCAGCGGCTCCACGCGTGGGAGCCGGACGGGCCGGACGCCACGCCCCGGCCGCTGACCCCGCTGTCACCCGTCGGCCGGGGGCTGCGCTGGGCGGACCCGGTGCTCCTCCCCGAGCGGGGCGAAGTCTGGTGCGTGCTGGAGGAGTTCACGGGTCCGGGCCCCGGCGACGTACGGCGGCTGATCGCCGCGGTCCCCCTCGACGGCTCCGCCGCCGGCGACCGGACCGCCGTCCGGGAGCTGACCGACGACCGGCACCGCTTCGTGACCGGTCCGCGGCTCGCGCCGGACGGCAGACAGGTGGCCTGGCTGGCCTGGGACCACCCGCGTATGCCCTGGGACGGCACCGAGCTGTGCGTCGCCCGGGTCGGCCGGGACGGGCTCACGGATGTACGGACCGTCCTGGGCGGCCCCGAGGAGGCCGTCGCCCAGGTGGAGTGGGCGCCGGACGGTTCGCTGCTGGCCGCCACCGACCGTACGGGCTGGTGGAACCTGCACCGGGTCGACCCGGAGAGCGGACAGGCCGTCAACCTCTGTCCGCGCGAGGAGGAGTTCGCCGGCCCGCTGTGGCAGCTGGGCCAGCGCTGGTTCGTCCCTCTGGCCGGCGGGACGGTCGCGGTGCTGCACGGGGCGGGGCCGCAGGTGCTCGGCGTCCTCGACCCCGTGACGGGGGCACTGGCCGACGTGGCCGGCCCCTGGACGGAATGGGCCCCCGCGCTGGACGCGCACGGCACCCGGGTCGTCGGCATCGCGGCCGGTCCCGCGAGCGGGTACGAGGTCGTCGAGCTGGACGGCAGGACCGGCCGGGCGCGGGTGGTCGGGGCCAGGCGCCGGGACGTCGTGGACCCCGCGTACTGCCCGCGGGCGGAGGCCCGTACGTTCACCGGACCGGACGGCCGTCCGGTGCACGCCCGCGTCCACCGCCCGCGCCATCCCGAACTCGCCGTTCCGGAAGGGGAACTGCCGCCGTTCGTGGTGCGGGCGCACGGCGGCCCGACCGCGCGCACGCCCGTCGCGTTCGACCCGGGGATCGCCTACTTCACCTCGCGCGGCATCGGCGTCGCCGTGGTCGACTACGGCGGTTCGACGGGCTACGGACGCGCCTACCGCGAGCGGCTGCGGGAGCGGTGGGGCGTGGTCGACGTCGAGGACTGCGCGACGGTCGCCCGCGGACTGGTCGCCGAGGGCATCGCGGACCCGGCGCGGCTGGCGGTCCAGGGCGGCAGCGCCGGCGGCTGGACGGCGGCCCTCTCCCTCGCGACGACCGACCTGTACGCGTGCGGCACCATGCTCTACCCGATGCTGGATCTCACCGGGCCGGGCGCGGAGACCCACGACTTCGAGTCCCACTACACGGAGAGCCTGGTCGGCCCCCGGGACCGGGTGCCGGAGCGCTACCGGGAGCGGTCTCCGCTGCGCCGGGCGGACCGGATCAAGGTGCCGTTCCTGTTGCTCCACGGCCTCGACGACCCCGTCTGCCCGCCCGCGCCGAGCGCGTCGCTGGCGCGGGCCGCGCGCGCCCGCGGGGTGCCGCACGCCCACATCACCTTCGAGGGCGAGGGGCACGGGTTCCGGCGGGCGGCGACGCTGGTACGGACGCTGGAGGCGGAACTCTCCCTCTACGCCCAGGTGTTCGGCTTCGCACTGTCGGGGGTGCCGGAACTGGAGCTCGACCGGTAGGGGACGGGGGCTCATCACGACGGAAGTGCGCGGCCGGGAACGAGACGGCCGCGCGCTTCCGTCATGCGCGCGGGAACCCCGTGCTCCGGGTATCCGGCAGCGGTATCCGGTAGCGGCGATTCCCCCTCCTTTGGTGCTCATGTAAGGTAAGCCTTACCTTATTCGCATCGGAATGGTGGGGAACCCGTCGTGGAGCAGACAGAACTCTCCGGCCGCGTCGCGCTGGTCACCGGCGCGGGACAGGGCATAGGCGAGGCCGTGGTCAGGGCCCTCGTCGAACGGGGAGCCCGGGTCGCGGCCCTCGACGCGAATTCCGACGGCATCGAGAAGCTGGCGGCGGAGTACGGCCCGGACCGGGTCACCGCCCACACCGCCGACGTGACGGACAGCGCGGCGGTCGAGGCCGTCGTCGAGGAGGTGGAGGACGCGACCGGCCCGCTCGGCATCCTCGTCAACGTGGCCGGAGTCCTCCACCCGTCCCCCGTCGTCGCCCTCACCGACGAGGCCTGGGAGCGCACCTTCGCCGTCAACTCCACCGGCGTCTTCGTCGCTTCCCGCGCCGTCGCCCGCCGCATGGCCGCGCGCGGCTCCGGCTGCGTCGTGACCGTGGGCTCCAACGCCGCGGGGGTCCCCAGGACCGGTATGGCCGCCTACGCGGCCTCCAAGGCCGCCGCGACCATGTTCACCAAGTGCCTGGGGCTCGAACTGGGCCGCAGCGGTGTGCGCTGCAACGTGGTCTCGCCCGGCTCCACCGACACGGCCATGCAGCGCGCGCTGTGGACGGACGACGAGGCGCCCGCGCGCGTCGTCGACGGCGACCCCGGGACGTACCGGGTCGGCATCCCCCTGGGCCGCATCGCGGAGCCGGCGGACATCGCCGACGCCGTCGTCTTCCTCGTCTCGGACCGCGCCCGGCACATCACCATGCACGACCTCTACGTCGACGGCGGGGCGACGCTGCGGGCCTGACGGGACGTCATGTCGAGCCGCCGGAAGGGCCGGTCCCGACCGGACCGGATCGGACCGCATGGGACGGGCCTGGCCCGGCCCCGGCCCGGCCCCGGCCCGGAGAGGCCCGCGGCTTCATGGCGGCCCGCGCCCCCTCCGCCACCCGGAACGGCGACCGGACCGCGGCCCTCCCCCCACCGCGAGCCGGTGCGCCCCCGGCGTCCCCCCGCCCACCGAACGCCACTGCCACCCGCCCGCCACCGCCACCGCCACACGCCCCCGCCCCCCGGCGGACGGACGCGGCCGGGCCGGCCCCCACCCCTCCCGGTCCGGCGGCAGCCGGCCATCCCCCCACCCCCACACCCGGTGCCACCCCCCCCGCGCCGGAGAACGGAGCAGAAGGTGACCACGGCTCAGCACGTCACCGCCCCGCCGGGCGACCCCGGCAGCCGGAACGGCGACACCGGCGCGATTCCCGTGTCCGCCACGGGCGGCCCGCACGGCCGTCCCGCCCCCGGCCGCGGCACCGTCGGCACGGCGACCTCGCTCCTCGACGCCTACGAGCCCCAAGGCACCCGCTTCTTCGCCTCGCCCACCCGCACCCTCCTCGCGCACGGCGTGCGCGCCGAAGTCCCGCACGGTGACGCCCCCCTGGCCCGCCGCGTGGCCGAGACCCTGGGGGCGCGACGGCGTGCGGGCCACGAGGCGCCCCTCGTCATCGGGGCGGTGCCCTTCGACCGGAGCGCCCCCGCGGTCCTCGCCGTCCCCGAGACCGTCCGCACGGCACCGCCGCTGGCCGCCGACCCGCTCGTGGCGCTGCCCGCCGCGCCGCCGCCCGCGGCCGACTGGGACGTCCGTCCGGTGCCCGAGCCCGCCGTCTACGCAGCCGCCGTCGCCGAAGCCGTCCGCCGCATGGAACGCGGCGAGTTCGGCAAGGTGGTCCTCGCCCGCACCCTCCGGCTCACCTCCTCCCGGGACCTCGACCTCCCCGGCCTGCTCGGCCGCCTCGCCCGCCGCGACCCGTCCGGCTACACCTTCGCCGTTCCCTCAGGCCCCGGCCGCACCCTGCTGGGCGCCAGCCCCGAACTGCTCGTCTCCCGGCGCGGCGGGCGCGTCGTCACCAATCCGCTCGCCGGTTCGACGCCGCGCAGCGCCGACCTGGCCGAGGACGTCCGGCGGGCCGCGGCGCTGCTGGAGTCGGAGAAGGACCTGCACGAGCACGCCATGGTCGTCGACGCGATCCGCGAGGCCCTCGCCCCGTACTGCCGCTCCCTCGACGTCCCCGAACGCCCCACCCTCGTCCGCACGGCCACCATGTGGCACCTGTCCACCACCATCGAGGCCGACCCGGCCGACCCGGCGGTGTCGGCGCTGGAACTGGCCTGCGCCCTCCACCCCACCCCGGCGGTCTGCGGCACCCCCACCGACACCGCCCGCCGTGTCATCGGGGAGCTCGAACCCTTCGACCGGGGCGTCTACACCGGCATGGTCGGCTGGGGCGACGCCGACGGCGACGGCGAGTGGGTCGTCACCATCCGCTGCGCCGAGGCCGAGCCCGCCGAGCGGCGGCTGCGGCTGTTCGCCGGGGCCGGCGTGGTGGAGCAGTCGTCCCCCGAGGCGGAGACCGCCGAGACCGGCGCCAAGTTCCGGACCTTCCTGCAGGCTGTGGGAGTTGACCAGTGATGGAGACGAACGACGTCATGACCGCCGACGCACCCGGCTACCCGGAGGCGTTCGCCGAGCGCTACCGCGCCGCCGGCTGGTGGCGCGGCGAGACCTTCGGGCGGATGCTGCGCGAGCGCGCGGAAGCCCACCCCGAGCGGGTGGCGATCGTCGACCCCGGCACCGCGCCGGACGGGTCCGGGACCCGCCGGTGGACGTACGGGGAGCTCGACGCACGGGCCGGCCGCCTGGCCGCAGGGCTGCTGGCCCGGGGCATCGGCAAGGGCGACCGGGTGGTCGTCCAACTGCCCAATGTCGCCGAGTTCTTCGAGGTCGTCTTCGCGCTGTTCCGCATCGGTGCGCTGCCGGTCTTCGCGCTGCCGGCGCACCGCGACAGCGAGATCCGGCACTTCTGCGCCTTCACCGAGGCCGCCGCCTATGTGATCCCGGACGTCAACGAGGGCTACGACCACCGCGAACTCGCCTCCCGGGTCCGGGCCGAGGTGCCCACGCTGCGGCACGTCCTGGTCGTCGGTGACCCCGGCCCGCACACCGCGCTCACCGAGGTGCCCGTCGAACCGGCAGTGCCCGTCGAACCGGACGTGCCCTTCGAAGCAGACGTGCCCTTCGACGGGCCCGAGCCGCACGACCTGGCCTTCCTCCAGCTCTCCGGCGGCTCCACCGGCGTGCCCAAGCTCATCCCGCGCACCCACGACGACTACATCTACTCGGTGCGGGCCTCCAACGAGATCTGTGGGGTCGACGAGAACAGCGTGTACCTCTGCGCGCTGCCCGCCGCCCACAACTTCCCGCTGAGCTCCCCGGGCACCCTGGGCGCCCTGTACGCCGGCGCTCGCGTGGTGCTGACGCCGCGCCCCACCCCCCACGTGGCGTTCCCGATCATCGAGCGCGAGCGGGTGACCCTCACGGGCCTGGTGCCCCCGCTGGCCCTGGTGTGGACGGAGGCGGCCGCCACCACCCCGTACGACCTGTCCAGCCTCGACGTCCTGCTCGTGGGCGGCGCCAAGTTCAGCGAGGAGGCCGCCCGCCGGGTGCGGCCGGCCCTCGGCTGCACCCTCCAGCAGGTCTTCGGCATGGCCGAGGGCCTGGTCAACTACACCCGGCTCGACGACCCCGAGGAGGTCGTCGTCGGCACCCAGGGCCGGCCGATCTCCCCCGACGACGAGATCCGCGTCGTGGACGACGAGGACAACGACCTGCCCGTCGGCGAGACCGGACACCTGCTCACCCGAGGCCCCTACACGATCCGCGGCTACTGGCGCGCCCCCGAGCACAACGCGACGGCCTTCACCGCCGACGGCTTCTACCGCACCGGCGACGTCGTCCGCCGCACGGAGACCGGGTACCTCGTCGTCGAGGGCCGGGCCAAGGACCAGATCAACCGGGGCGGCGAGAAGGTCGCCGCCGAGGAGATCGAGAACCACATCCTGGCCCATCCCTCGGTGCACGACGCCGCCGTGGTCTCCATGCCCGACCCCTACCTCGGCGAACGCACCTGCGCCTACGTGGTCCTGCGCACCGGCGCGGAACCCGTCACCTCCTCGGCCCTCAAGAAGTTCATCCGGGGCCGGGGCCTGGCCGGCTACAAGGTCCCCGACCGGGTGGAGTTCACGGACGCCTTCCCGCAGACCGGCATCGGCAAGGTGTCGAAGAAGGACCTCCGCGCGGCGATCGCGACGGAGGTGGCGGCGAAGGAGCGCTGAGACGGGCGGCGTTCCGGCAAGAAACGAGCCCCGACCGGACCCCGTCGGAGAACCGGACCCCGTCGGAGAAACAGCAGCATCAGCACCGAAAGGCCCGCACCATGGCGCTCCCTGCCATCGCTCCCTACCCCATGCCCGGGGAGGACGACCTCCCGGCGAACAAGGTCCACTGGACCGTCGACCCGGACCGCGCCGTCCTGCTCGTCCACGACCTCCAGAACTACTTCCTCGGCGCCTTCACCGAGAACGCCTCGCCGGTCACCGAACTCCTCGGCAACGTCGGCCGGCTGAAGAAGGAGTGCGCGCGGCTCGGCGTCCCGGTCGTGTACTCCGCTCAGCCCGGCGGTCAGACCCCCGCCGAACGCGGGCTCCAGCAGGACTTCTGGGGGCCGGGCCTGCCCGACGACGAGCACGCCCGGGCCATCGCCGACGCCGTGGCGCCCACCGAAGGGGACACCGTCCTCACCAAGTGGAAGTACAGCGCCTTCGTCCGCTCCGACCTCGCGGACCGGATGGCCGCGCAGGGCCGTGACCAGCTCGTCGTCGTCGGCGTCTACGCCCACATCGGCGTCATGATGACCGCCGCCGACGCGTGGATGCGCGACATCCGGCCGTTCGTCGTCGCCGACGCCGTCGCCGACTTCTCGGCCGGGGACCACGCCATGGCCCTCCGCTGGGCCGCCGCCAAGTGCGCCGTCGTCAGCACGACGGACCGGATCCTGTCGGACCTCGAAGGGAACTGACGCCATGTCCCCCCAGCGTCCCACCGAACGGGACCGTCGGCCGCGCGCCGGCACTCCTTGCGGCACGCGCCCGACGGCGGCGGGGCGGAGAACGGCGACGGCACGGGCGGCCGCGACGAGCGCGGGAGCACGCCGGTGACCGTACGCGCCCCCGACCGGTCGCCCCTCCCGGGAAGCCGCCCGGCCGTCCAGGAGGACGGGCCGGCGGGCCTGCCACTGACGGCGGCGCAGGCGGAGCTGTGGGCCGAGCAGGCCCGCGACCCCGGCGGCGCGGCGCTGAACACCGCCGCGTACCGGGAGATCCACGGCCCGCTCGACCCCGTGCTGTTCGCGGAGGCCCTGCACCGCACGGTGGGCGAGGCGGACGCCCTCCGGGTACGGATCACGGACACCCCGCACGGCCCCCGCCAGCAGCCCATCGCGGTCGAACCGCCGGGGCACGGCTTCCCCCTGTGCGCCGCCGACCTGCGCGGCCAGGGCGACGTCGGCGACGCGACCGCCACGGCGCTGGCCTGGATGCACGCGGACCTCGACCGGGCCATCGACCTGGCCGAAGGGCCGCCGTTCCGGTACGGGCTGTTCCGGGTCGGCGACCGGCGCTGGCTCTGGTACCGGCGGGTGCACCGGGCCGTGCTCGACGGGTACGGCCGGACGCTGGTGGACCATCGCGTCGCCGAGGTCTACACGGCGCTGTCGGCGGGGGAGGAGCCGGAGCCCAGCCCCTTCGGCCGGCTCGCCTGTCTGGTCGCCGAGGACACGGGGTACCGGAACTCCGCCGCCTACGACCGGGACCGCGCCTACTGGCGGAGCCGGCTCGGTGACCTGGCCGGGGCGGGGGAGACCACGACGGGCGGAGACGCCGCGCACGCACCAACGCGCCCTACGTGCCACATCGTTCACGTCGACCCCGACACCACCACCCGGCTGCGTGAGCTCGCCGCGTCCGTCCGGGGTTCCTGGACGGGCCTGCTTCTCGCCGCGCACGCCCTGCACCTGTCCCGCACGACCCACCGCGAGGACGTCGTCCTCCGGCTGCCCCTGACGGGCCGTACGAGCCCGGCGGCGCTGCGCGTTCCCGGCACCGTGCGGAACGCGGTCCCACTGCGTCTCACCGTCACCTCCGACACCACGTTCGCGGAACTGACCCGCCAGGCCGACCTCGGCATCCGCGAGGCCCGCCGCCACCAGCGCCACCGGGGCGCCGACATCCGCCGTGAACTCGGCCTGCCCGCCGGGCACCCCGCCCTCTCCGGCCCGCTCGTCGACGTCGTCCCGGCCGGGGAACCGGTCGCCTTCGCCGGTGCCCGCAGCACCCTCCACCCGCTCGCGACGGGAGCCGGCGGCGGCACCACCACCGTCACCCTGCGCGACACGGCGGACGGCGGGCTGCGCATCGACTGGGAGACCGCTCCCGGCTCCCGGTCCGACGGCGACGGGGCGGACAGCCAGGCGGCGGACGGCTCGCGGCACTTCGCCGACCTGCTGGTCCGGCTGTCCGGGCGTGACCCCCACCTGCCGCTCGACACCCTTTCCCCCGCACATGACGAGGAACACGAGCGCGTACTGCGCGAATGCAACGACACCGCCGTGACGGTCCCGCCCACGACGGCGATCGGCCCGTTCGAGGCACGGGCCGCCCGGACGCCCGGGGCGACCGCGCTCGTCGCCGACGGCGAGTGCCTGAGCTACGCGGAGCTGAACGCCCGCGCCAACCGCCTCGCCCGGCACCTCGCGGCCCTCGGCCTGCGCCCCGGCAGGTTCGCCGGCGTCGACCTGCCCCGGTCCACCGCCCAGGTGGTGGGCCTCCTCGCGGTCCTCAAGACGGGCGGCGCCTGGCTGTTCCCGGTCCCCGGACGACCGGACGAGGAGCCCGCTCCCGTCTGCGTCCTGGCCGCCACGTCCGCACGGGCCGAACGGCTCGCCGCCGGGCGGGCCGTGCCGGTGGGCCTGGACGACCCCGCCCTGCCGCACCGGCTCGCCGGGTACCCGGCCACCGACCCCGGCCGTCCTCTGACGCCCCGTCACTCGGCGTACGCCACCCGCGTACCGTCCGGCCCGTGCGCCGGCCGCACCGTCGTCGTACCGCACTCCGCGCTCGACAACCGGCTGCGGTGGCTCCAGGGCCGGTACGAACTGGCCGCCGGTGACCGGGTCCTGCTGACCGGGCCCCCATCCGCCGACACCTGGGCGGAGGAACTGCTCTGGCCGCTGCGGGAAGGGGCCGCGCTCGTCCTCGCGGACGACGGGGAGCCCGCCGCCTCCACAGCCCGTCGCATCCGCGAACACGGCGTCACCGTCGCCCGCTTCGCCTCGGAAGCCCTCGACCCGTTCCTCCGCACACCGGGAGCGGCGGACTGCGCGACCCTGCTGCATGTCCTCACGACGGAGGAACCGCCGGGCCCCGCGACCGTCGGCCGGTTCCGGAGCACCCTGCCGCACGCCGCCCTGCACCACCACTACGGCCCGGCGGAGGCGGCCGGCACGGCCCACCACACCTGCGAGCCGGGCGGATCCGCGCCGACGGAAGCCCTCCGGCCCGTCTGGAACACCCGCCTCCACATCCTCGACCCGGCGCTCCGGCCCTGCCCGCCCGGCGTCCCGGGTGAACTGTGCGTCGCGGGCGCCCAGCTGGCCACCGGGTACGCCGGCCGCCCGTCCGCCACCGCGGTCCGCTTCCCGGCCGATCCTTACGGACCGCCGGGGACGCGCATGTACCGTACGGGCCAGTGGGCGCGACGGCGCGCGGACGGCGGCGTCGAACTGCTCGGCGACCGCCCCACGGCCGGACGGCCGTAGGCCAACAGACTCCGGCCTCGGCGGATGCCGCCGCCGAGGCCGGTCGGACGCCCCACGGGCACCCCCGTCCCGTCCGGGCCGGACCGAAGGGCACAGGGGACGGACGGGGGACGGCAGGAGACGACCGGTACGTGACAGGAGACGACAGGAGACGCCGGGAGATGACCCCGCCCAGCAGGCCCAGTACGCCCAGTACCCCCACCGCGCCCGTACGCCCGCGGACGCTCGGCCGCGATCCGCTGCCCGGACCGTGGGCCCCGGGCGCACCCGCCCTGTGGCTGCTGCGCGTTCCGGACGACGGCGGCCCGCGCCCCCGCGAGGAGTACGAGGACGTCCTCGACGTCCGGGAACGGGCCCGCGCCGCCGCCTTCGTCCGCGACCTGCACCGCGAGCGCTACATCGCCGCCCACCTCGGGCTGCGCCGGCTCCTCGGCGCCTACCTGGACGTCGCGCCGGGGGCGGTCGAGCTGGTCCGCGAACCCTGCCCCTGCTGCGGCGCCCCGCACGGCCGTCCCGCGGCGGCGGGAGCCCCCCTGCACTTCAACCTCTCGCACGCAGGCGACCTGGTGCTCTTCGCCTTCGCGGACACCCCGGTCGGCGCCGACGTGGAGGAGGTCCAGCGGGCCTCGGTGGTCGAGAGCGTCGGACGCTCCCTCCACCCGCGCGAGGTCGCCGAACTGGCGGCCCTTCCGGAGGCGGACCGGACCTCGGCCTTCTCCCGCTGCTGGACGCGCAAGGAGGCGTACCTCAAGGGGACGGGCACGGGACTCGCGGAGCGGCTGTCGGTGACGTACGTGGGCTGCGGCCCGCGGCCCACGTCGCCGCCCGGCTGGACGGTGAGCGACGTCGACGCGGGCCCGGGGTACACGGCGGCGGTGGCCCTCGCCCTCGCGGAGCCCGGTCCACCGGCGGAGTGAGGGGGTACCGGGACGGCCGCGTCACCCGAACGGAGCAGCCCCGCCCCCGTCACGCCCGGTGCCCTGCCAAGGTGAAGACATGGCTTCCAAGAGCAGGTCCTCGTCCAGCGGCCCCTCCCGCGCCGGCCCCATGGGCGCCCGGCTGCGGGAGGCGGCGACGACCGGGAGGGTCGTCCTGCTGATCCTCGCCGTCCTGGCGGTGGTCTTCGTCTTCGAGAACACCCGGCACGTCAAGATCCGGATCATCGGCCCTGAGGTCTCCATGCCGCTGTGGCTCGCGCTCGCCGCGATGCTGGTCATCGGCTGGCTGGTGGGCCGATTCGTGACGGTCCGCCGGCGGTGAACGGCGCCGCCGCACTCGATCAAGGTCCCGAAAAAGCTCCGGGCCCCCGCCTGTTGAGAGGCGGGGGCCCGAATTCCTGTGCGCCACCAGGGACTCGAACCCCGGACCTGCTGATTAAGAGTCAGCCGCTCTAACCAACTGAGCTAGCGGCGCGGGAAAAAACTATCAGATCTTCCGTTCGAAGCAAACGCCGGAGCCCGGTCGACCAGGGGAGTCGCACCCTGGGTGAGCGGACGGATCTCTTGCGTCATCAGTCCCTGCTGTGTGGATTCGCCTCGGGCCCCTCGGTGCTGAGCAGCACCACGGTCGCGTCGGGGGCGAGCCCCAGCGCGGCCCGCCGTTCGTCCGCGTCCGCACCCGTCAGCGCGGCCCGGAGCCCCGCGAGGGAGGCGGCACCGCAGGGGCCGGAGGAGACGCCGAGGCGGGCGAGGCCGTCGGCGGCGCGGGCGCTGTCCGCGTCGGTGACGGCGACGGCCGCGTCCAGGCCGTCCCGGAGGAAGGGCCAGGCGAGGGCGGACAGGGTGCCGCAGTTGAGGCCCGCCATGGTGGTCTCGCCGGTGACGACGGTGACCGGCTCGCCGCGCGTGAGGCTGGTGAGGGCGGCCGTCGCGGCCTCGGGCTCCACCGCCAGCAGCGCCGGGGCCGGACCGGCGGGGCGGCTGCGGTAGTGGGTGACGGCGGCCTGGGCCAGCGACCCCACGCCGACCGGGACGGCCACCAGACCGGGCAGCCCCGCCCCCGCGGCCGCCAACTGCTCGTCGGTCTCGGCGAAGAGCGTGGAGTAGCCCTCCACGATCCACCCCGGGACCCGCTCGTAGCCGGGCCAGGCGGTGTCCTGGACCAGCACCGCGTCCGGTGCGCCGGCCGCCTCGGCCGCCAACCGCACCGCGTCGTCGTAGGAGCCCGCGACCCGCACGACGTCCGCCCCCTCGGAGGCGATGGCCGCCGCGGCGGCCGGGTGCACGCCCCGCGCCACGAACACCCGGGCCCGCTGGCCGAGCAGACGGGCCATCCGGGCCAGCGCCCGGCCGTGGTTGCCGTCCGTCGCGGTCACCAGCGTGACCGGGTCCGTGCCCCGGCCGTCCGCCGTCCGCTCGGCCAGGATCCGGTGCACCGCCCAGGACGCGCCCAGCGCCTTGAACGCGGGCAGGCCCAGCCGGGACGACTCGTCCTTGACGAAGACCCGTCCCACGCCCAGCTCCCCTGCCAGGGCGGGCAGTTCGGTCAGCGGCGTCGGCGCGTACGCGGGCAGCGAGGCGTGGAACTCCCGCTGTCCGGCGGTGACCGGCGCGCAGGTCCAGGACCGGGCGGCCGGGCGGGAGTACCAGGACGGGGTGCTGGCGGGATCAGGGTTGTTCGTCGGCATGCGTCCAGCGTGCGGCCTCGGCATCCTTCGAGTCCAGCGCATGATTCCGGCCTATATTCATCGGGAAAGCCGACTGATCGCCATCGGCCACCGGCGCGCCGAGGAGGGAGCCGTCCACCCGTGTTCGACCTGCACCGACTCCGGCTGCTGCGCGAGCTCAAGCACCGCGGCACCCTCGCGGCCGTCGCCGCCGCCCTCTCCTACAGCCCCTCCACCGTCTCCCAGCAGCTCTCCCAGCTGGAGACGGAGGTCGGCGTGAAGCTGCTGGAACCGGTGGGGCGGCGGGTGCGGCTGACGGACCAGGCGGAGATCCTGGTCGCCCACACCGAGGCGGTCCTCGAACGCCTGGAACGCGCCGAGGCGGACATCGCCACGTCCCTGGCCGGCCTCACCGGCTCCCTGCGCGTCGCCGCCTTCCAGACGGCCGCCCTCGCGCTCGTGCCCGGCGCCCTCGACCTGCTCCGCGACGCCCACCCGCACCTGCGGGTCCACGTCACCCAGGGGGAGCCGGAGACCGCGCTGCCCGCCCTGTCGGCCCGGGACTTCGATCTGGTCGTCGCCGAGGAGTACCCGGGCGACCCCCACCCCCGCGCGGCCGGGCTGGAGGAGCGGCACCTGCTCGACGACACCCTCCGGCTCGCGCTCCCCGCCCCCGACGCCGTCCCCGGGGCGGCGGACGGCCCGACGGCCGCTCTGCGCTCCCTCGCCGGCCACCCTTGGGTCATGGAGCCCGAGGGCACGGCCTCCCGCCGCTGGGCCGTGTCCCTCTGCCGGGACGCCGGGTTCGAACCCGACGTACGGTTCGAGAGCAGCGACCTGCTGCTCCACCTCCGCCTCGTCGAGCAGGGCCACGCCGCGGCCCTCCTCCCCGACCTCGTCTGGAACGGACGGCCGCCGACCGTCCCCCTGCGCCCCCTCCCGCGTGGGCGGCGCACCCGCCGGATCTCCACCGTCGTCCGGCGGGGGCGGGGCCGTCACCCGGCCGTGGTGGCGTGCCGCGACGCGCTCCGCCGGGCGGCGACGCGAGCCGCGTGAGCGCGGGCGTGTCCGGTGGGTCCTGCCCCGGTCCCTCCCTTTCACCGTTTCTTGCGGGGGCAAGCCCCCGCACCCCCAGAGCGCGCCTGCGGCGCGCGTCCTCAAGCGCCGGACGGGCTGACTTCAGCCCGTCCGGCGCTTGAGGACAACCGCGCGAAGCGCGGTTTCAAGGGGGCGCGGGGCACCCCCCGGGGAAGGACCCACCGGACAGACCTTGGCCGGCGTGTCACCCCATCCGCGCGCCCGCAGCCCGATGCGTCGCCGAGACGGCCGCCAGGTCCGCCCGCTCGCGGGACGTCACGGCGGGGGAGACCCGGACCAGCGTGTCCCCGAACTGCCGGGCGCAGAACTGTTCCAGCCCACCGTGCCCCGCCGACCAGGCCCGCATCCCCGCCTCGTCCGAGGGGAGTTCGGCCAGCAGCCGCTCGAAGGCCCGCGCGTGGTACGCGACCGCGGAACCGCCGAACCGGCAGACGGTCCACCGCCGGTCGGCGAGCTCCGCGACATGGGCCCTGAGGACGCTGGACGCGTCGTGGCAGAAGACGACGTCGTCCTCGAAGACCAGCACGTGCCGGAGCTCCTGCTGCCGGGCCTGGGCGACGGCCGTGCGGTGCGACAGGGCGTGGGCGGCCGAGGGGTCGCCGGGCACGGCGGCGGCCGGCAGCCGCCGGACGCGGCCGGCGATGCCGAGGCGGCGGAAGCGGCGGTTGGCCGCGACCCAGCGGTGCGGTTCGGCGTCGGCGTTGACGCACACCAGCGCGTCGAAGTGGTCGAGCGGGTGGCTCCGTTCGGCGGCGTGGTCCGCCAGCCAGCTGTCCACGATGTCCCCGCAGCGCTCGCGGTAGTGGTCGAGGACCGGCTCGACGGCCATGCCCGCCTCCTCCCAGGCGAGGAGGTGGTCGCGGCAGCGGTCCGCGGTGTCCGCGGGAAGGGCCGTGCCGTGCGGCCGGACGGTGCGGCGGGTCCAGCGCAGGAACGGCAGGCACAGCGCCCGGGCGCCCGCCGCCCGGAACTTCTTGTGCAGGTAGCCCTCCTCCGCCCCCTGGCCCCGCAGCCGCGGATTGAACCCCGGCCAGACCTCCTTGCGGCAGGCGAACAGCCCGAGCCCCTGCATCCCGATCTCGAACGGCGGGGCATCCGGGTCCGCCCCGCGCGGGTCGCACCCCCACGTACCGAACGACGTGCCGTCGAACACCGGGTCCAGATGCGTCCGCATGGTGCGCAGGTCGTCGCCGAGCAGCGGCCCCTGGAGCAGGTCGCGCGACTGCGGGTGCTCGTCGGCGTACGCCAGGAGGCGGGCGAGGGCGCCGGGGGCGAGCAGCACGTGGGAGTCCACGCACAGCACCCACTCGGTCCGCGCCTCACGGAACACCAGGTCCCGGAGCGCCGTCCCGCGCACATGCCCGACGGGCACGTACCGCAGGCCCGGGACCGTTCCCTCCATCGCCCGCAGACCGGCGGACGTCGGGCCGTCCGGATCGCCGTCCACGAGGAGCAGGTCGACGCGGTCGGCGACCTCGGGGTGGTGGAGGCGGAGGGAGAGGAGGGTGAAGTACGCGCCGTCGTAGTCGTCGTGGACCGCCGTGCCGACGGTCAGACGCGCGGGTGCCGCAGTGGCCATGAGGTGTCCCCGCTCACTGGGAGGTCGTGCCGAGCCAGCCGTGGAAGGCGAACCGGCTGTCGAGCAGCTTCGCCGACGGGGAGTTCACGGGCCGCACCTGATACCAGGCGTCCGCCGGGAAGAAGACCAGGGAGTCGTGGTCCGGCTGCAC
The DNA here is from genome assembly GCF_013055795.1 of Streptomyces sp. I05A-00742. Taxonomy (GTDB): domain Bacteria; phylum Actinomycetota; class Actinomycetes; order Streptomycetales; family Streptomycetaceae; genus Streptomyces. The sequence continues at coordinate 132,061 of NZ_JABETO010000015.1, read as the reverse complement.
GTCCCGGAACGACTCCGCGATGCCCGGGTGCCCCTCGCGGACCGTCGTGTCGTAGATCCGGGTCTGGCCGCCCGTGAACCCGCGCGGCCTGCGGTGCAGGTGGTAGAGGAACGCGATCCGGCGCGGATCCCCCGCGCCCGCGGAGTCGCGCACCGGCGGCTCCTGCTGCCGGTCGTCGGCGGGCAGCTCGTTGTGCATCGTGAAGCCGAACGACACCCGGGCGTCCGTGACGGGCACCCCCAGCATCGTCATCACCATCGGCGACAGCCGGGTCACCACGGCGGCCAGCGAAGGGAACCGCGCCGTTTGGTCCGCGCACCGCCACGTCGGCGGCACCACGGCCTCCGCCCCCGCCCCCTGCCCCCGCACCTCCGCCATCAGCGCGTGGCACCCCTCCTCCAGCAGCCGGTCGGCCGCCGCCGCGCCGAGCACGTCGTCGAACCGGCACATCTGCGTCGCCAGTGTCACCGCCGTCGTCGCGGTCGCCCGCGGCACACCGCTCCCGCGCTCCGCCTCGGCCACTCCCACGGTCTCGGTCATCCCGTCACCTCCACCTGCTCCGGGGATGCGGCAGGGGTACCACCGGACGTACGACGCGAAACGGCCGCCCGCCCCCGCCATCCGGCTGCGGACCGCCCGTCACCCGGGCGGGGGCATGACCCGGGCCGCGACGGTCAGCCGACCGCCAGCTGCCATTTGATCTCTCCCTCGTGCCACTGGCCGGTGGAGGCGAGACCGGTGGCGGCGGCGACGGCGGCCGATGCCGTGTGATCGGGATGTATGTGGGCGACGACCGTTCGCACGCCGTGCTCTCCGAGCCAGGCCACCAGCCCCCGGGCCGCTTCGGTGGCGATGTCGCGCCGCTGCCACGGAGTCCCCACGACCCAGGAGATCTCCGTCTCCCGCCCCTGGTCGCCCTCGGTGACCGTCGCCTGGACCGTGCCCGTCAGGCAGGCCTCGTCGCGCAGCCGTATCACCCAGTTGCACCAGGCGACAGCCGGGTCGGGCGAGCCGGCGACCAGGCGTGCGTAGCGGGTGCGCAGATCCTGCGCGGCGGCCGGAGCCCCTCCGATGAAGGCATGCAACCCGGGGTCGGACAGCGCCTCGGCCATCTCGTCGGCGTGCTCGACCGACAGAGGGAGGAGCGTCAGCCGGTCGGTGTCGATGGTCCGGGGAACGAGGGTGGACACGCTGCCTCCAGCTCTGGGGCCCCTGAGCATGCCGCGTTCGTATGCCGCATTCATATATCGCGTTCGAAGCGGGCTCCTGCGAGGGCGATCAGTTCGAGCACCGTAGCCGGACCGGCGGCGCTGCCGCCAACGCCTTTTCCAGGGCTCCCTCCCCGGGGCCGGGCACAAGGACGAGCCGGAGCCGAAAGGGCTCCGGCTCCGGCTCGTCCGTGCTGCGCGGGGGTTCCTCAGGCGTTCGCAAGGCCTTCGCAAGGCCTGCGTCAAGCCTGCGTCAGCTGAAGCACTTGAGCGTCTCGTCGAACCCGGCGCAGTGCCAGCTGCCCCACCAGTAGCAGCCCTCGCCCTTCGCGAAGAGGCAGTTGTTGTCGCCGCGAATCCCCACGGTGAGGTTCCCCCGGACCACCCAGAGGCTCGGGTTCCAGCTGATGCTGCGCATCTTGGTGCTGAGGCTGAAACCCTCGAACCAGACGGACTTACCGCTCAGCTTGAGGCCGACGCCGGCCTTGGCCGTCCATCCGTGGGAGTCACTCTTGAACACGATGCCGCCGTAGACGCTCAGCGGACCGAGGATCTTGAATTCCCAGGGCCACTCGTCGTCGCTGCCGGCCGGCGGGGACGTGATGATCCGAGGGCCCTTCTCCGGGTGGTCCTCGGCGTACTGGGCGTCCGCGATATAGAGCTGCTTCAGCTCCTCGGCGGTCGTGTCGGGCTCATCATCCTTCTTGAGTTTGCTTGCCGCCCGGGCCAGTTCCTCCCAGGCGTTCGGGTCGATCCCTTGCAGTCCGGTCGAGGGATCAGTCGCCATGTGTTCCTCCCCTGACATTCACCGGCACCGTCCGGTGCCGGCATCTGTACGGAGCGCCTGCCCCCGGGCCGCTCTTCACGCCTCGACAGCCGGTCAATTCACCTCGACGCGCGATGGTTCGCCTATGTGTGTGCGGCGTGCAGCCATTCCTTCCCGATGGATATCGAGCGCCGTGCACGCCCCTGCCGCCCGGCGCTCTCCGGCCGACCACCACAGCGCCGCACAGACCGGGAACCGGCGCACACCGCACGCCGAGCACGTGATGACGTGCCCAGCCTCCTCCCATCCGGTGGCCGGGTGACGACAGTTCGCCGGTGTGATGCCCCTCATGTGTGCGCTGCCCTCTGGTGGCGGCCCATCGTGACCGTCAAGGCGGTGGCGGCGCGCCGGTCGCCCGCCCCGGACGCCTTGTAGTACTCCGTCCTGATGCGCAGGCACTCCGCGCAGCGGCCGGGGAGGGTGGCCCGGTCCGGCGGGGGAGGGGGCGTCGACGTCACCCGTTCGGCAAGAACGCGGAGCGGATCGGAGAGGGCCCGCTGGGGTCGATGGCCGTCGACCGGCTGATCGCCCGGCGCGAAGTCCACCTGCGGGAGAAGACGCTGTGGCGGATGCTCAACGAGCCGCCGCCCGCGCGGAGGAGATCCTCGGCGTGAACTTCGAGGACTTGGACCTCACCGCGCGCCGTTGCCCCGTGAAGGCCAAGGACGCCCGGAGCAAGGCACGCCGCCGGGTCGGACACGCGAGGACTTCGTGCCGGAGACTGTCTACGGGGACGCCGACACCGCCCGGCTCCCGCCCCGACTGCTGCGCGGCCGCAGCCGCGAGCCGGTGTTCGTCACCCACCGCCGCCCCGGCCCCGGCCAAGTCGTCGGCCCTCGCGATGCCTGCCCGGAGACGGGCCTCGCCCGGCTGTCATCCTGCGACAGGATGCCCTGATCGGCCGTGGCGGGCAGCCTCGACCAATTGGTCCCCCGCTTCGCTGCGGTAGTACAGCACCGACCGCCCTGCGCGCCGCCGCCGGACGAGTCCCGCGTCCAGCAGTACCTTCAGGTGCCTTCCTACGGAGCCCAGTGCCAGGCCGGTCAGTGCTACCAGTTGGGTGGTGCTCATCGGAGTGCTCAGGAGGGTGAGGGCCCGTGCCCGTTGCGGACCGAGCAGGGCGCGCAGCGCGTGGGGCGCCGGACGGTCCTCCTGCCCGGTCAGCACGCCTGAACACGGATACACCACGGCGTACCGATGGGGTTCGTCCCAGGTCACCCAGGCGCTGCGGGGGGTGACGGGGACGAACAGGAGCTGCGCCCCGGCAATGTCGCGGGGCGGGTAGTCGTGGGCGTTGATCTGCAGTTGGCCCTCGCCCAGCCAGCGAGTACGGGGGCGCAGGCCGTCGAGGGCTGTGGCCCAGCCACCCTCGCTCAACTGCCGGGTGCGGGCGACGATATCGGCTTCCAGGATGCGGCGGCGCCGCTCCCAGTCCGGAAGGACTGTGCGGGTCCACACCCACTCCAGCAGGGCGGCAGCGCGTTCGGGGAGGTCATCGCGGTACAGCAGGGGTGGGAGGGGCCCGCCGCCCAGGGCCGTTGCCAGGTCGGCGCGGGCGCTTGCGGAGGGGGTGGTCCGGACGCGGTGCAGTTCCTCGTCGATGTGAGGGCTCCCGTCGCCCACCGGGGCCGGAAGGAGGAAGTCGGCGATCCAGCCGGGACGGTAGCCGGCCCGGATCACGGCCGCCGCCACCGGGTCCCGGCCCAGCTGCTCGCGGTAGCCGCGCAGGTGAGCGTCCAGCCACTTCTGTTGTGCCGGGTGGGAGGCGACGGCCTCTTCCAGGTCGATGAGTGTGGCGAAGGTTTCGGCCAGGGGCGAGATCACGAACCGGCTGCGAGCCAGGGTGTCCGTGTCGAGCAGCCAGAGCCCCATTGTTTCGCCTCCCCGCGAAACATTAACAGCGCCACGGCGGCTGCTCGGACACTCCCCGTCATGCGTACTTACCGAGAAGTATTTCGCACCCCGGAGTTCACGCCGCTCTTCGCCGCCAGTGCACTGTCAGTGGCTGCTTCCACGGTGAGCGGGCTGGCTCTGGGCAGCCTGGTCCACTCCGCCACCGGCTCCCCGCTGCTCTCCGCACTGGCGATGTTCGGCCCTTCCCTCGCTCAGGTCGTCGGCGCGGCCACCCTGCTGTCGGCTGCCGACCGTCTTCGTCCGCGGGTCGCCATGACCGGCCTCGCCCTGGCTCTCGCGGTGGCTGCCGCCGTCCCGGCGGTTCCCGGCCTGACGTTGTGGGCGGTCTTCGCCGTCCTGGCGGTCCAAGGCCTGATCTCCTCGGTGGGTGGCGGGATCCGCTTCGGCCTGCTCAACGAGATCCTCACCAAGGACGGCTACCTGCTGGGCCGTTCGGTCCTCAACATGGCTGTCGGCACCCTGCAGATCTGCGGCTACGCCCTTGGTGGCGTCCTCGTCGCCCTGGTTTCGCCGCGTGGCGCGCTGCTCGTCGGTGCGCTGCTGTATGTGGCTGCCGCGGCTGTGGCCCGCCTCGGCCTCACCGACCGGCCGCCCCGTGCCACCGGCCGGCCGTCGATCGCCGCCACCTGGCACGTCAACACCCGTCTGTGGGCGTCCGTACCCCGCCGCTACGTCTACCTGGCGCTGTGGGTCCCGAACGGCCTCGTCGCGGGATGCGAGTCCCTCTATATCTCCTACGCCCCCGAGCGCGCCGGGCTCTTCTTCGCCTGTGCCGCTCTCGGCATGCTCGCGGGCGACACGCTCGTGGGACGCTTCCTCCCACTGCGGTGGCGTGAACGCCTCAGCGCCCCGCTGCGGCTGCTCCTCGCCGCCCCCTATCTGCTGTTCTTCCTGGAACCGGGGCTCTCCGTCGCATTGGCCGCCGTCACCCTGGCGTCCGTCGGCTTCGCAGCGAGCCTCCTGCTCCAGGAACGCCTGATGCAGCTGACTCCCGACGAGCTGAGCGGTCAGGCACTCGGTTTGCACGCCTCCGGCATGCTCACCCTGCAGGGCACCGGCGCCCTCCTCGCCGGTACCATCGCCGAACTCACCACGCCTGCTGTGGCGATGACGGCCATGGCGACCGCATCCGTCGCTGTGACCCTGGCGCTCGCTCCAGGACTGCGGGCGCGTCCGCAGGTCGTTGCGGCAGCATGAGAGGTGGGACCGGCGGGGATCTGGCGGGGCTCGCCCCCGGCAGCAGCCCCCGGCTCTCGTGCAGCCGGCCCGCCGCCGCGTCGAACAGCGCGCCTTCGGCCCGTCCCCCGTCGTCCACGCCCGCGCGTCCAGCCGGCCCGCCAGCTCTTCGCGGACCTCGGCGAAGTCCCGTCGGTCGCCGGCCTCCTGGATCTCCCCGGCGTGTGTACGAGCCGTACCGTCCCGCCTTCCTCACCGCCCTCCGGCGGCAGTCGCTCCCCACGCGCCGTTGACGCCATAGCTGAGGACTTCGCCCTTGTGGAGCACCGGGTGGCCGACGGGGAGGGGCCGGCTGCCCGGTACCGTGGCGCGGCCGGCGTACCGTTCAGCGACCACCTGGCCGAGGCTCCTGCCGGACAGGCGGGACTCCCGGTGGGTGGCGACCACGGTTCCGTTCACGTAGCGATGGGCAACGGCATTGGCGACGTCCCCTCCGTGGGTGTCGAACGCCGCGACCTGGCCGAGGTCGCGCAACACCACGCACCGGGGAACCGACTCCCCGCTGTTGGACACGATGAGCTCCACTTCGAGGACGAAGTAATCGAACGGGCTCTTCGGGAAGCCGCGTTCCGGCGACCGGCCGCCCCCATCGGACGTCTCGCCGAGCACGCGCAGGGCGACAGGTTCACCGGGTGTGATGGTCAGAGCGTCCGCCGCGGCGTCGGCGGCGCTGGGCGCGCCCGGGGACACCAGGCCGCCGTGCCGGTGCAGCAGCCGGGCGAGCCCACTGGCCGCGGCACCGGAACGCGGGTCCGTCCGGAGCGCTTCCTGGTAGAGACGGCACGCTTCGTCGGCCCGTCGCCTGCTGTCGGACTCCCAGCGCTTGCGGTGGCGCATGCCGAAGGTGATGTCCTCGATCTGGTCGCAGTGGAGGGACAGCAGCGTCGCCAGCAGGATGGCGGCCTGCGCGTCGTCCGGTCGTGACGATGCCGCGTGGCGCAGCAGTGTCTCGGCCTCGGGCGAACCGCTGGAGGGTGCGGTCACCTGCGTGGCGGACCAGGACACTTGGAGCATCAGGTGTCCCAGCTCCAGGGCCGCGGAAGGGTCCTCGCTCGCGGCCTGACGCAGGGCCGTCCAGGATGCGGCGGAGCCGGGTGAAGTGATCAACTGCCGTACGTGCTCCGCCGAGTTCGCCATGCCTGAAGTCTCTCAGGCGGTGCGTCAGGACGGAGTGGTGGCGCTCAGGCGCAGGCGACCGACGTCGTCGGAGTGTTCCGCCTCGACGACCGTGACCGAGCCGTCCCCGAAACGGAGGCTGAAGCAGGGGTCGGCCTCGACGAGCAGGCGCAGGTCCTCGCCCGCCGCGTGGCCGAGCGGCGGCAGGGGGACGGCGTCCCACGCGCCGCCGCCGGGCAGGGCGGTGACCCGGACGGGAATGCGCGCCAGACATGTGCTGCGGTTGGCCCACCACTCCAGGTGGGCCCGGTCCTCGTCGGCTCGCATGGCATCCTCCGGCGGTTGGCCCGGTCTCCGCCGCATTCCGTCCCGCCGGCCGAAGATGGTGTCAGTCTACGGGCCGGTCGGCGGCCGCGGTCCTCCAGTGGTGGTCGGGGAGGAACCGTACGTCGTACCGCTGGGGGACGGTCGCGAACTTCTCGGGGGCGGGGACGACGGGTTCGTGCGGCAGGCCGAGTCGTTCGGCCGGGGCGCCGAGGGTTTCGAAGAACCGCTCGAAGGTGCCGCCGGGTCCGGCGGCGACGCCGACGACCTGGCTGTGGTGGCGCTCCATGCGGTAGGCGTGGGGGCAGTTCTTGGGCACGAAGCCGAAGTCGCCCGGGGTGAGGAGCTTTTCCTGCTGGTCGCCGTCGGTGTCCTCGACGAAGAGCCGGACGGCGCCGGCGGTGACGTAGAAGACCTCGTAGGTGTCGGGGTGGAGGTGGGCCGGTATGAGGTTGCCCTTGGGGCCTTCCACGGTGAAGAAGTTGAAGGTGTTCTCGCTCTGCTCGCCGCCCGCGTAGACGGTGATGAGGTCGCCGAACAGGTGGGCGCGGTCCCCTTCGCCCTTCTCGATGAAGTAGGGCTTGCCCGGCTCGGCGGGAATGCGGGAACTCCGCCGGTAGGGGGTGGCGTACTCGATGGTCATGCGGTCTCCCGGGGGCGGCTTCCGAACGCGAACGTCAGGTACCCTGACATGACAGTCCGGCGCCGGGCAAGCCGCCCGGCCGGAACCGCTCCGCCGTCCCGCCGCCGTGAGGAACCGATGCACCCCAGCCGCCGCAACCTTCCCCAACTGCTCGGTGAGGCCCGGCGCTGGTTCGAGGACGCGCTGGTCGCGGCCCTGGCGGAGGCCGGCGCCACGCCGGTGCCCCCGGCCCAGGCGCAGCTCTTCGCCGTGCTCGACGCCGACGGCACCACCGTCTCCACCCTGGCCCGCCGCCTGGGCGTCACCCGGCAGACCGCGCACCAGGCCGTCCACGGCCTGATCGCCGCCGGACTGCTGGAGCAGGTCCCCGACCCCGCCTCCGCCCGGCAGCGGCTGATCCGCCGCACCCCGGAGGGCGAACGCACCCACCACCAGGCCGTGGCCATCCTCGAACGGCTCGAGGAAGAACTCGCCGAGCGGATCGGCCGCGAAACGGTCACCGCCCTGCGGGCGGCACTGGAGGCACCCTGGGGAAGCCCGCCCGCCGCCGGTCCGGGGTGAGAAGGCCGCCACGTTCGGCACCGACCGGAGCCGACGCCGCCCGTCATCCGCCTCGGGCCGCCTGTCTCGCGCCCCGGCAGTGGCGCGCGTGGTCGCGGCGTGGACGCGGCGCTTCCCGGGGTGGGCCGCGTCCCCGGGGCCGGTGGCCAACCTTCAATTGAACGGCGAAGACGTGCTGGATGCCTGTTCTGCGAAGTTTCCAGGTTGGGTTTTCACTGGAGTGGCACTCATGCCCCCAGTGAAAGGACGAACGGCATGACCAGCACCGATGACCTCAAGAACCTGGTGGGTGACGGCAAGGGCAACGAGGAAACGGAGGAGTGGTCGCGCAACGACATCCTGACCGCGGCTGCGGTCCTGCGCTGGCTGGCCGGGGAAGACGAACCGGGGAAGATGTTCAACACGGCCGAGATCCAGAAGAAGATCACCACCGAGGGCCCCCAGTTCCTGAGCTCCTCGGACGCGATGCGCCAACAGGTCGGCCTCCCCTCCACCGGCGGCTCCGAGGGGCCCGACGGCGTCGACCGCGACGCCCAGCACTCCCTTGACCAGCACAACCAGGCTGTGAAGAACGCCCCCGCCGAGCAGACGGTCCAAGGCGTCTTCAACTCTGTCGGGACCTTCCTGAAGGAGGCCGGCAACGCCTTCATATCGGGGGCCACCACCATCGTCTAGAACGCCTTCCGCCCCATGCCCGGCCCTGGTCCTGAACGTGGCCGCGCTCTGAAGGGGGCGAGGGGAAGGGGGTGAGGGGCGGCGGCGCCCGGGCCCAGGAGCCGCCGCCGTGGGAAGTCGCTCAGTCGGCCCGGGTGTTTGCGCGCCCGGGCAGGCAGAACATCAGGGCCCACATCAACGCCAGGGTGCCGCCGACCCACCAGAGGATCCCGGTGAACGCGTCGCGGTTGATCGCGCCGTCGGATGAGCCGCCGGTGGCGGCGAAGAACACGAGGGCGGTCAGCGCGGTGCCGAGGGCGATGCCCAGATGCATCGCGGTGTTGAACAGGCCCGAGGCGGAACCGGCGTTCTCGTGCGGGACCTTGGCGAGCGACATGTCGGCCAGCGGGCCGCCGACCATGCCGAGACCGAAGCCGATCAGCACGACCGGGACGGTCATCGCGAGGAGGGTCAGGTCGGCCTGTCGGCTGTTGATCTGGAGCCCGTAGGCCGCCATCGAGGCGAGTGTGATCAGGGCTCCGGCCTGGGGCAGGCGGCGCCCGAAGCGCCCGGCGGTCTTCATCGCGGTCGTCGCACCCGCCAGCTCGCCGAGAGCGAGCAGCACGAAGGCCGCGGCCGCCATCAGCGGACTCAATCCCAGGCCGCGCTGGAGGTACAGCGTCCAGGTCATGAAGAACAGACCGCACAGCAGGCCCAGCGTCAGCTGCGCGGACAGGCCGCCGGAGAACTGCTTGCCGCGGAAGAGGGACAGCGCCACGAGCGGGGCGTTGTCCCTCCTGCGCTGCTGGTGGCGCAGGAAGACCCCGAGCACGAGGAGTCCTGCGGCGAGCAGGGCGAAGCACCACAGCGGCCAGTGGTGGGTGTGGCCCTCGGTGAGCGGGAAGATGATCAGGACCACAGCGAGTGCGGACAGCAGCATGCCGGTGAGGTCGAGCCGGTCGGCGTTCTGCGCGGTCGACTCGGGGACGAACCTGCGTCCGAGGATGATCACGGCGAGGCCGACGGGCACGTTGATCAGGAAGATCGGCCGCCAGGACAGTCCGAACAGATCCAGCTGGGTGAGCAGGCCGCCCAGGACCGGTCCCAGGACGTTGGCGAGCGACAGGACGGCCCCGTAGAGGCCGAAGGCCCTGCTGCGGTTCTCGCCGTCGAAGGTGATGTGGAGGGTGGCCAGGACCTGCGGGATCATCATGGCGACGCCGGTGCCCTGGAGCACCCGGGCGGCGATCAGCACGCCGGGGCCGGTGGCGAGGCCGCACAGCAGCGAGGCCAGGGTGAAGACGACGGTGCCGATGAGGAGGATCTTGCGCCGGCCGTGGATGTCGCCGAGGCGTCCGCCGGTGATCAGTCCGACGGCGACGGTCAGCGAGTAGCCGGCGGTCAGCCACTGCACCGCGGCCGGTCCGGCGCCGGTCGACTCCTGGACGGCGGGCAGCGCGGTGAGGACGACCGACTGGTCGAGGATGTCCATGAGCTCGGCGACCAGGAGCACCACGAGGGCGATCCGGGCAGCCCGGGTCATCCTCGGCGACCGGCCCGGTACGGCGTGCGCCGGGGGTTCGGCCGGGTGCTTCGACTCGTCGTCGAGCGTGGGGGAAGGCACGGTGGAACTCCTGATTCAAGGAATCGGGGAGCCCTGCCGTCAGCCGCGCCGGGGCCGGAGAACACGAAACCCGGGGCAGTCGGCAGAGCTGCACCCGGGAACAGACGGAAAACTGCGGGGGAGGGTGACGCGACTCAGGCCGGCGCGACGTCCGCCCCCGGACACGTGCGAAGACTCGGCACGTGGGGGATACGGACGGCTACAGGGCCTGGGGGATACGAAGTCACCTCAAGATCGCTACAACAGGAACAGAAAGTTCGGTCACCGCCACCGAAGCCTCCGGCGCAGGAACTCGTCCACGGTACGACACCTTCAGGCTCCCCTGCACCTCGGATATCGCGCCCGCCCCGTCCGACCGGCGTCCGGGCACCATCCAGGAACTCCGGACGCAGCTGGACGCGCTCGCCGCGAAGAACACCCCCGGGACAAGATCTTCGCCGAGAGGACCCCTCCTACAGACGAGCCGTCAAGCCGTGGGGCGTTCGCCGCCCCATCGTGCCCGTAGAACCTCGGCCCAGTCGCCGGCTCCCGGACCCGGACCCTCCAGCTGTGGCACCGGGCCGGGAGCCGTCTCGATCAAGTGCATGAGCGTCCAGGCGACGCCGTAGCAGTCGTCGGGGCCGAAGCAGGTGGCCAGGGCAGCGGCCTCTTCGGGTGTGACAGGGCGGGGGATCGCCGTCAGCTGGCGTTCGCGCCGGTCGATCACTTCCTCGCTCGCGTCCCGGTCGGGAAGCGGTCCGTCGGCGACGAACGTCCGCACTTCAGGCCTCATGGCCGAATGATTGTCTCCCCTGACGCCCCTGAACAAGCCGCTTCCGTTTTGTTCGCGCGGTAGCTGTTGCTGTTGCCTGGGGCTCCGGAGGGAAGGATCGCTTCATCGAAGGCATGGTTCCGGGCCGGACGGTGGTCATTCGGCGACGGCTGCCGCCTCGGCGGGGACCGGCGAGCCGGTGCCGGAGGCTCCGCCCGTACGGCCGGACACGTTCGGCACGACGAGCAGGTGCACGAGCAGCCCGAGGGCGGCGAAACCCGGCCGCCACGTACGGCAGGGCGGACATCGGCAGCCCGGCGGCCAGCACGGCGCCGAACAGCGCCGAGCCGACGGCGCTGCCCAGGTAGATCGCCGAGTCGTTGAGCGCGACCACCACATTGCTGTTGTCCGGGCGCGCGGCCAGGAGCTGTTCCTGCTGCGGCGCGGGGGAGGCGAACCCCGCCGCTCCCCGGACCAGCAGCGGCAGGACGAGGATCGCGCGCACCCCACCGGCCAGGGGCACCACCACCATGGCCGCGGTGAACACCAGCATCACCACTGTGAACAGCGAGAACGACCGCCGTGTGCGGTCGATGACGACGCCGATCAGCAGGCTGCCGAGGATGCCGCCGATGCCCCAGGTGGCGAGGTACGGGATCGGGTTGCCGATGTGGCCGACCGACTTCAGCACGGGGGCCAGGTAGGTGTGGAGGCCGAGGCTCGCGACGTTCGCGACGAAGGACACGACGACGATCGACGCGACCTTGGGGTCGCCGAGCACGGCCATGCGGCGGCGCAGCCGCACCGGGGGCGAGCCGGGCAGTCCGGGCAGCAGGATGCTGATGCCGATCAGCGCCAACAGGCCGAGGCCGGTGACCGCCCACAGGGTGAGCCGCCAGCCGAAGAGATGGGCCAGGGCGAGGCCCGCGGGCATGCCCAGGACGGTGCCGATGCTGAGCCCGCCCAGCACCAGTCCCAGTGCGCCGCCCCGCTGCTCCGGCGCCACCAGCGCCGCGGCCGTCGTGGCGGCCATGGGCAGGTAGATCCCGGCGCCGAGCACACGGTCGGCGGCCTGGCGGAACACGCGGGCGCCATTCCGCAGTCGACGATGAGCTACCACAACAAGACCCTCCGCGAGGCGGGCGTCACCCGCATCCGCTCCGAGGGCACGCGGTGCTTCGTCTCGCTGCGCTCGGAGGACCTGGAGGCCCGCTACCCGGGCCTCCTCGACCTCCTGCTGACCTATGCGGCGAACGAGGCCCAGCCGCTCGGGTGCCCGCCGCCGCGGCCGCCTTCGCCGCGGCCGGCAGCGCGTCGACGCCGGCGTGCCCAACTGCGATGCTGCCGCGTTGAGATGCTCGTAGACCTCCGAGGTACACCCCCGGAGCGTGGCCGGCCCGGCGGCGGCCACCGGGTTCCCCGGCAGGGTCCCGGCCCGGCACACCGGGCCGTCCGGGTCCGGCAGCCGCATCACGTCCGCCCGGCCGCCGAAGGCAGCCGCGGGGAAGCAGCCGCCCGGAACCTGGAGCCGATACGCCCCCGGCGGCCACACACGGTGACCTCAGGACCGAACTCGACGAGGGATGCGCGACGCCCCGACATGCGAACCACCGGTCAAGACCGCGCTAGGACCGCGTTGCCCTCCCGCACTCGTCCCCGGCGGACTCGCCCCGCCCGACCGGCGTCCTGCGGTCGTACGGGTCGACCTTCGTGCCGGCCTCGTCCGCCCGGCGGTCCGTGCCGAAGGGCGGGGTGAAATAGCCCGTGGGGGCGCCGCAGCCGCCGTTGGTCATGTCGTATTTGTACGAGACGATCGAGAATGTGCCCGGCTCGGTGATCACCTTGTCAGGATTGTCCCAGCTCAGGACCAGCTCGCGCCGGACGATCGTGCGCACGATCTCGTCGTCGCCACCCGCGCCCGCGCGGGTGACCGGGTAGACGAAAATGACGTCGGCGGTCACCTGGAGCGCGCCACGCTTGCCCTCCCGGTAGGTGAGGCGGCCCCGGGTCTTCACGACGTCGCCGACCAGGTGGGTGCGGGACGGCTGGAAGCGGCTGAAGAGGAGGAGGGGGTCGTTCTTCTCGCTCGGGGTTCTCGGGGTTCGGAAAGCGGTTCTCAGGAGGCCTTGGACGTCCTTCTGATGCGGGTTGATCAGTGCCATCGCCTTCTCGGGGCGCTCGCCCCGCAGCACCCCGCGGTCCAGGCCGGACGCGACGAGGAAGTCCCGGCTGCGGGCGAGGGCCCGCTCGACCTCGGCCGCACTCATCCAGCCGACCGCCCCGGCCTTCGGCACGGTGATCCCTGCCGCTCCGCTCGCCCAGCTCGCCGCCGGCGAACCGCGGAACGGCTCGTCCATGGTGGGGCGTTGGGCCGTCCCCGCCGGGGGTGCCGGGGTCGGGCGGGCGGTCTCGGCCGGCGGCGGGAGTCAGGGTCGTCGCCGGCGAACAGGTTCACTATCCGACCCGGCGCGAGCGCCACCACGAGCAGCGCCAGCGAGGCCAGCAGTCCGGCCACGTACCAGCCCGTTCGCCGCTTGGGCCGCGCGGGCGTGTAGCTGCGCCACCCCTCCGGGCCGCGGCCGGGCTCCGCTCGCAGCCGCCTCGCCACGTCGCGGGCCCGCGCCGACGGCTCCACGGGCGCATCGACGGCACCCGCCACCGACTCGCGCAGAAACCGCTCCCACTCCTCGTCGGACCTGGACGAGCCTTCCGGCTCCGTACCCGCGCCCATCCCCAACCCCTGGCAATCAATAGACCGCGGCCCGCTCCCCCGGGACGCGTCCGCATAATGACACGGAGCACTGACAGCAAGGCCGGTTGGGCGGACGGTGTGGGCGGGCAACTCCTCCTCAAGTCGCCACATCACAGCCGCATCGGAGAGCGAAGCACGCGCCGGGTGACTGAACTCCTCCGCAGACATGGAATACGCGACACCTCGACATGCGAGCCCACCAGTCCCGAACGGCAGGTTCGTCAGTGCCCGGTGTCAGTACCGTCCGGTTCAATGCCTTCATGCGCGAAGACATCTGGGGCGACCCCACCCGCTACCGCTACGCCACCGCTCCGCGGACGGGGCTGAGCCTGCCGCCCCGCGGATCGCTGGAACGGGCGATTCAGGAAGCGGCAGAGGCCGCGGGCGGCGAGGACCGGATCGAGCACCTGATGGTGGAAGGCCAACGCCTCCGCGATCTACGGCCGTTGGCGCGACTGCCGGGGCTGAGGGAGCTCGATGTCCGTTCACCAGTATTGACGGATCTCGGCCCGCTGGCCGCTCTTCCCATGCTGCGACGGCTGTCCGTCACGGCACCCGTCTCGGACCTGCGCCCGCTGTCCGCGCTCGCGGCCCTCGGCAGCCTCAGCCTGGAACGGACCATGGTGACGGACCTCGCGCCGCTCACCTTGTTGGCCCAACTGCGCGACCTGTCCGTGACGGAGGGCCCACTGGCCGATCTCGGCCCGCTGCGAGGGCTCGGGCTCATGCGGCTCTACGTCCACCGGACGCAGGTCACCGACCTCACGCCGCTGGCCGACGCGCCGTTGCTGTGGGTGCTCGGGATCAACGACTGCGCGGCTACCGACGTCTCCGTACTCGCCCGACTCCCGTGCCTCATCCAGGTGTTGATGCACCGTACTCGCGTCGAGGACCTCGGAGACCTGCCCACGCGCGCACCGCACATCACCTTCGAGGGATTCGGAGAGAAGTCATCTGGGCGATGCGGCGCGCGGAACGCTCCCACCGGTCCCATGGATCCCGTCGAACTGCTGGCCCGCTACCGCGCCGCCGAGGGGGAGGAGCGTGGCGGGCTTGGCCTGCGGCTGCTGGGCAGCCGGGATGCCGTGGGCATCGAGGCGCTGATACGGGAGCAACTGGAGGGGTACGGCGGCACGTTCACCATGCGCGGGCTGTTGCTCGAAGGCGGGCACGGGAACGTACCGTTCCCCGCCAACCCCTGGGGCATTCCGGCCGATGCCGGTCTCGACGCGGCGATCGGGCACATATGGGCGCCACTCGCCGACCGTCTGCCGTCCTTCCTCGACACCCTGCGCCGGGCGACGCTGGCTCTCGGGCTGCTCACCGACCAGGACGGCCGGCCGTCGCTTGCCTATCTGTTCGTCGGCTGGAACCCGCTCCCAGGCCGGATGCGTCTTGACGACCTGTCCGACTGGCGGGAGGACGAGGGCGCGCTGCGCATCATGCACGGCGGAGCGCCGCGCACACGCGTCGACCCGGATGCGGCGGTGCCGGTCCTCGGCGGTCCCGTACCGACACCGCTACGCGAACTGTGGGCCGTCCACCGATCCCTCGGCGACGGCTTCCAAGCGCTGTACGACGACCGGCTGGACACCAACCTGGGCGCGTTCTGCTCGCACGACGTGCCCGAGTTCGCCGCACGCAACAATGGCGCCGATCCGGATCGATTCGTGCTGTTCGCAAGCCGGGACCACTACAACGCCGTGTTGGACCTCGACACCCTCGACCAGGCCGGCAACCCGACCATCGCCACCTGGACCGACTGGGAGATCGGTGCCCGGCAGCAGTTCTGGGACTGGTTCGACGCCGAGATGCCCGACGACATCCTGCTCGGTCTTGCTGATCACTCACAATGAGGTCTGGAGTCGCCGCAAGCAGATGATGCCGCAGACGAGTTGGAGCAGGCCGGGGGTGGGGGCCGGCCCGGGTGGGGGTGGTGCGGGCGCCGGGACCAGTCCTGGCACGACCGGCGCCGGGGGCGGTGGGGGCGCGACGATCCGGTGCACGGTCACGGGTATCGCCGGGCAGCGGCTGCTGACGCAGGTCGGAGACGGCGGTTCAGGCGGCCGGTTGCCCGCGGCCGACAAGGGCGGCCTGTCGGGCAGCCGCCACGGCGGGAACGGCGGCAAAGGCCAGATGTTCAAGAACCGGTCGTCACCGCGGTCAGCCCGTTGTCCCGGCTCAGTTGACGTTCCTGTCAGCAACACCACTGCGGAGCCCGCTCACTTGATGCGGCCGGTCAGTTGTTTTCGAGGCGGCCCACCGCTCGACTATGGTTGCTCCGCATGACTCACGGCGAGATCGAGATCACTGCGGAGTTGGTCCGGAACCTGCTGCACGATCAGCACCCTGATCTGGCCGATCGTCCAGTGCGGCTCGGCGCGCGTGGTTGGGACAACCAACTGTGGCGGCTCGGCGACGACCTCGCCGTCCGGTTGCCCTGGGCGACACAGTCCGCCGATGCGCTGCTGCGCAAGGAGCATGCCTGGCTGCCCGCCCTCGCCCCGCACCTTCCGCTGCGTGTCCCCGTCCCGCAGCGCCTCGGTGAGCCCTCCGAGCGCTTTCCGCGGCCCTGGATCGTCACCACCTGGGTGCCGGGAGAGCCCGCCGACCGTGCTCCCGCCACGCGCGCCGCGGAGGCGGCCGACATCTTGGCATCCTTCCTGACGGCCCTTCACCGGCCCGCTCCCACCGGGGCGCCGACCGGCCGTGACCGCGGGGGGCCACTGGCCGGCCATGCCGAGGGGGTCGCCCAGATGCTTGCCTCCGCCACCGAGCTGGGGCAGATCCCCGACCCGGACGGCGTCCGCGCGGTCTGGGAAGACGCCGTTGCCGTGCCCGACTGGACGGGCCCGGCACTGTGGCTCCACGGCGACCTGCATCCGGCCAACGTGCTCACCACAGACGGCACCTTCTGCGGAGTGATCGACTTCGGCGATCTCTTCGCGGGTGATCCGGCCTTCGACCTCGCCGCGGCGTGGATCCTGCTGCCGGACGGTGCCACCGACAGATTCTTCGCGGCATACCGGCCCACCCCGGACGCCTCGACCTTGCGTCGCGCCCGCGGCTGGGCGGTGTGGCGCGCCCTCGCCTGCATCCTCATCGGAGATGCCGGCGTCCAGGGCCGCCCGGGCGGCAAGGCCACCTGGGGCCCACCTGCCCATGCCGCGTTGCGACGACTCGTCGCTACGGTCCGTCGGCCTGGTAGGCACGAGCCGGCGGCCGATGCCACCGACGCGCGTCGCCCGGCGTGAGCGGACTGGGTGTCCAGTCACGCGGTGACGATCACTTCCAGACGGCGTCGGACCGGCCGATGACACGGCCGAGTTCGCGGGCACTTCGAGGCGAAATGGCCTGCATCACGGTGTCGAGGAGAGCGCGGGCTTCGAGAGGGTTGCCGCAGCAGTACCAGTGCACGTTGCCCCACTCGTAGTCGTGCCACAGCCGGCGCTCGGGACGGTGGACGTATTCCTCCCACAAGCGCACGGCTGTGCTGACGTCTCCTGGCTGCAACGGTGTCTCGAACGGGTTCTCGGCCGAGGATTCACCGGATACAGCGGGGTCTCGGTGTCCGCCTCAGTCGTCGCCGTACGACTCGTACATGAGGTACTCGTCGAACTCGTCCAGTCGCCAACCGGGAGTTGTCCACCGCCCACCGTGTTCGAGCGATCCTTTGTAGACGACGTACAAGAAGCTTCCCCCGGCGTGGTCGTGCACAGCAAGCCGTCGGTTCCTGCTGTACAGAAACAGCACCACGCTGGTGTCGGGCTTCCCGTCGATGGGCTCCATCCCGAGGATTCCCTCCCAGCAGAGCTGAAAGGCTCGGCCCTGCGGGGGTGGGCTGCGGATGAGGCAGCAGAAGCTGTCGTCGTCGACCAGACAATCGTCAAGTGGTTCCACGAGCAGGACCGGCTCCTGCAGGAAGTCGCTCAACTCGTCCACGAGCCTTGTGATCCATCGGAGCCGTGGGTCGTTGCCGCCTTGCCCGCTCTTCACTCGCCAAGCCCGGACATGTCTTCCAAGCCCACCACGATGAACGATTCACCGGGCCTCGGCGGCCGCGACCACGACCGGGTCGTGAACCGGTGGAGTGGACAGTCCGATCGTGACAGGGCGAAACGCGGCAGCGAGACGCCGAATTCGGTGGCGATCGCCTCCAGCGCCCGGTGTTCGCCCGTCCGCCCGGCGTCGTCCGTGGTCTGCGCCGTCCCGCCGGGCGCGGGGCTGTGGAAGAGGTCGGGGTCCAGGGCCGGAGGTATGTCGCCGGTGCGCTGGATCTCCGTGCCGTGGATGGTGAACGCGTACTGCTCCTCGCCGTTCTCCGCCACGGACAGGTGGAAGGCGGCGGAGGGGTGGTGCTCCCCGGCGGGAGTGCTCCACACCACGATCGCGCGGGTGCCGTGGGAGGCGGACGCGGCGGGGGAGACGAAGCGCATGCTGTCGAAGGCGGGGGGCTCGCCGTCGAAGGCGAAGCTCCACCCCGGACCGGCGCGGCCCACGGAGACGAGCGGCCTGTCGGCGAACGTCGAGCTCCCTCCGCTGCCGGGCAGCAAGTCGCGTGCGTCCCAGTTCGTCTTCGGCTTGTGCAGGGCGGTGTTCCCATCCGCGCCGAGGCGTGCGGGCAGTCCCGCCGGATCGGTGTCCTCCACCAGGACGAAACGGTACCCGTCGCTCAGGATGTCCTCTTCCCGGTCGGCCAGCCAGGCGAGTCCTCCGGGGTCCAGGTTCTTCGTCCTGGGGCCGGGGCCGGGGGCCGCCGAAGCCTTGGGGCCCCTCGGTACGGACAGCAGTTCCCGTGACCGCTCCGGAGTCAGCAGCGGGCCGAGGAAGAAGTCCTGGAGCAAGCCGAACGGCGCGAGGTGGGTGGGGTCCAGAGGCTGCCACCGGGGGAGGGCCGCGAGCAGCGTGTGCCACGCCGCGTCCACGTCACCCCAGCGAGCCAGCTCGCGGGCCTCCTCGACGGCCGCGCCGAACGGGCCGGGCGCGGTGTACCGGAAAGGCGCGTCCCTGTCCCGGAGCGGTCCGACGTGCAGCAGGTGCACTCCGGAGTCTCGGTCGTTCGCCGGTTCGGGCGGGTACTCCTGGGCCCGTACCTCGTCCGACAGACCAGTTCCCAAGTCGTCCGCGTAGGCTTCCCCGAGCAGCAACTGGACCTGTCCCAACAGGGCCTTCCCCCGAGGCCTGCCGAACGCCGCCGGTTCCTCGAGCGCCGCTTTGGCCCGCTCGTACTCCCCGCTCAACGCCTCGTGCCAGGCTTCCTCGACGACCACGTCCAGCGCCCGGGTCGTGTCGTTGACGAACTCCCGCTCCCAGTCGTCCGCTCGCAGACTGTGGAACTCGCGGTACATGGCCTCCATGTAGGCGCGGAAGGACGCGTACCGTTCCGGCGGGGCCGCTGCCCAGACCTGGTGGCAGTAGACGGCCCATTCGCCGTCGCCGGTGATGTCCATCGGGTCCATCAGGATGGTCGTGGCGTCGGACTCCACGTCCAGTTGCAGCGCGCGGCTCCACATGGTCCCCTCCGCGGCATCCCCGGACGAGGAGGGTTCGTCCAGCTCGTAGAACTCACCGTAGCCGTATATGTCCTTGTACCAGCGCGCCTTGTCCGTACCCGCGAGGCGGTCGACGAACTCGCCCGCGTTCCGCCAGCCGTCGGTGACTTCCAGGAACGCCCGGTACGACGGCGGGAGTCGACGCCCGAGCCGCTGCTCGAGCGCGGCGATCCGCGATTCGGAGGCGGGCGCGAAGCCCAGCCAGCGGGCCTGCCGCGCTGCCTCCTCCTCGTCCGGGAGCGGGTCGTCGGGGTCGCAGGCGTCCGCCCACTCCTCGCTCCACCGCGTGAGGAAGGGCTGCCATTCGAATGTCGTGCCGGTCGCCTCAGTCATGCCTCTGATGGTCGCACCCACCACTGACAATGCCCGTGGCGCGCCGCCCCGGTCCGCCTCCCGCAACCTCCGTCAGAAGAGGCCCAGTTCGCGCTCCGCCAGTGCCGTTCCCTCGATCCGTGCCCGGATCTTGGCGAAGGCGGTCTCGCGGGACGTCGACGTGTCGTCGGCGAACGGCGAGAAGCCGCAGTCGTCGCAGGTGCCGAGGTGGTCGAGGGGAATGTGGCGGGCGGCGGTCAGGATTCGGTCGCGGACCTGTTGCGGGGTCTCGACCCGGGGGTCGACGGGGTCGGTGACGCCGACGAACACCCGTACACCGTCGGGAAGATGACCGGCCAGGACGGACAGGACCTTGTCGGGCTCCGGTTCGCTCGCCAGTTGGAGGTAGAAGGCGCCGGCCTTCAGGCGGAGCAGTTTCGGGATGAGTTCGGTGTAGTCGACGTCCAGGCTGTGGGTGGAGTCCTGGTCGCCGCCGGGGCAGGTGTGGACGCCGATGCGGGCCCGCTCGGAGGCGTCGAAGCGTTCCAGGACGCTGTTGTTGAGGTCGATGAACTGGTCGAGGAGGCCGCCGCTCGGGTCCAGCTTGAGTGACAGCCGGGCTTCCGTGAAGTCGAGTTGCACCATGTGCGCGCCCGCCTCCAGACACCCGCGGATGTCGGCCTCGGCCTCCGCGGCGAGGTCGGCGAGGAAGGCCGCGCGGGGGTAGCCGTCGAGGTCGCCGGGCGGGTGGAGGAGGCTCAGGGCCGACGGGGCGATAACCGCTTGCTTGACCGGGACGGTGGCGTGGCGGCGGGCTGCCCGCAGGTATGTGTCGGCGTGGTGGGCGTAGCGGAACGGGCCCGCCGTCAGGCGCGGGAGCACGCGGGTGTGGCCGTCGGCGAAGGGGATGGTCACGCCGTCGGGCGCCAGGTTCTCGGCGCCCTCCAGCGGATAGGTGGCGAAGCTCGGCTTGGACTGTTCGCCGTCGGTGACGACCGGCGAGCCGAGCTCCTCCAGGCGACGGACGGTGTCACGGACCGCGTGGTCCCGGGCGGTGGCGAGAGCGGCGTCGTCGATCCGTCCGGAGTGGTGAGCTGCCACGGCCTCCAGCAGCTCGGGGGGCCGGGGGATGCTGCCGATGGGTTCGGTGGGAATCCTCACCCGGCGACCGTAGGAAACAACGCCACCGCCATCAATACCGTCATCAATCGGACAGATGACCGCTCTTCCCCGATGTGGGGGTCACGGCTGGATCTCCAGCTGCGCCTCCCCGCTCTTGCCCCGGAAGCCCGACGCGAGGCATTCGGTGACCAGTTGGTCGGCCTGCGCCAGCACGGTGCGTTGGGCGGACTGCCCCGCCCCGCGCCCCTGGCTGACCCGGCCCGTCAGCCGGACGAGGAGGGCGCCTCCGGCGTGGACGCTGGTCCCGCCCGAGTAGACGATCACCGAACGGGCACCGTCGGCGTAGCGCACGGTCTCCGTGAGGCCGGGGTTGCTCACCGAGAGACAGGAGGCGTCCGGTGACACACCGTCCAGGGTGCCGGTGGCCCGTACCACCCGGCCGGGTGCGACCGTGCACCTGTACTGGGCCTCCGTGTGGACGCGGGTTTCCTGTGGCTGGAGGGTCAGGGGTGGGTCGTACGTGCTGATGCTGTGGCCCGTGCAGAGGACGCCTCCGGTTCCGCCGCCCCCACCCCCGCCGCCGGCGGCCAGGCCGGCCGGGGCCCACCCCCAGGAGGTGGCCATCAGGAGAAGGGAAGCGACCGCGACCGCCGTACCACGTCCGCCGAACATGCAACCTCCAGGAAGTTCACGATCCGATGCCGGACCCTGACTACCCCCGGGCACCCCCGTCACCCCGGCTCCTCTCAGCGCACCGACCGCGCGACTGTCGTCCTGTGCGCCGGGCGTACGACGTACGCATCGCTCCGCCGCCGTACGAACTGCCGGAAGCGCCTGGAATGCCGGATTGTGGGGTAGGGCGGACGTAGCGGACCATCGGCGCGGCAGGCGCCCGGCAGAAGGAGTTGCCATGGATCACACCACCGCGAAGGCGCGTGTCTTCGCCATGCTGGACGCGGACGGCGACGGCGTCATCTCGCAGGACGAATACCTCGCGCGCACCAAGAATGTGATGCGGGTGACGGGACGGACGGAGGACGATCCGCTGGTCGTCGCCGCACGCGCGGCCGGTGAACGGTCGTGGGCGGCGATGGACGCCGACGGCGACGGAGGGATGACCTTCGAGGAGTACGACGCGTGGGCGGGCGCCGAGGCGTTCGACACCGTCTGCCGGCCGACCCTCGCCGCCCTCTTCGACCTCGCCGACCTCGACGGCGACGGCCGCCTGGCGCGGAGGGAGTTCCTGGCGCTGCGCGAGGCGCTGGGCAATCCGTCGGCCAACGCCGAGGCGGCGTTCGCGGCGCTGGACACCGACGCCGACGGGCTCGTCGACCGCGACCAGTACCTCGCGTCGATCCGCGCGCACGTCAGCGGGGAGGGCTCGCCGGTGGGGGAGGCGCTGTACGGTCAGGGCGAGGGAAGGGCGGCGTGAGGCGGCCGGCCTGACGGTCGGGCCCGACACCAACCGCCTCCCCCTTGGCCCGCGGCATGCTTGAACCTCAGCGGACGTGGCCCCGCGCCCTCCGCCCCCACCTCGCTCTCCGCGAAGTGCACGTCGTAGCGGTCCTGATCTCCGAGCACGCTCTCGAAGGCGGCCTCGCCCCGGGCGGCGCGGCCCAACCGTCGGAAGTACCCGAACCGTTCGACGCCCGGTGTCATGACGACCAGCATCTCCGCCGTCACCCCGTCGGCCACCCCGAACGCGTGCCGCGTCCCCGGCGGCACGACGACCAGGCCGCCCTTGGACACCGACCGCATCTCGTCGCCCAGCAGGAACTCCACCTTGCCCTCCAGGACGTAGAACGTCTCCGTCGACAGGGCGTGGTGGTGCGGGCGGGCGCCGTCGGCACCGCCGGCCACCCGCTCGCGGACTAACCCCACCTGCGTCTGCCGCAGTTGGCCGCCCCGCACCTCATGCACGCGAGAAGAACCCGCCCTTCCACGACCTCATCACCCGCGCCTGTCGCGAGGCGGGCATCGAACCGCGACTCGGCGGAGTGTTCACCAGCCTCCACGAAACCCTCGCCGCCATCACCGCAGGCGGTGCGACCTGGACGGTCTTCTACGAGGTCTCGCCCCTGCCCCTGGTGCCGAACGTCGCCGTACGGCCGCTCCTGGAACCCGCCGTCACCACCTCGCTCGCCTTCCCCGCCGGACCTCCCGGGCCCGCGCTGCGGCAGCTGCTCGGCGCGCTGCGGGAGGCCGAACGGGGCGAGGCCGAACGGAACGACAGAGGCCGGTACGACGCGAAGGCCGCGGCGTGGTGAGCGGGTTCGAGGCCGTGCCCGCAGCGTGCGCCCGGCCGCCGGCGTTCACCCCTGTTTGCGGTCCACGTACTCGAACACCGACCCGTCCGGGTGCCGGGCCACCAGGTTCCGTCCGATGGGCGTCGGCACCGGCCCCGCGATGATCTCGGCGCCGACCGCCTTGAGGTCCCGGACCGCCTCGTCGACGTCCGTCACCGCGATGGTGGCGGTGATCTTCCGCAGGATCGACAGCTCCGCCTCGGGGCCGCTCATCAGGAAGAAGCAGCCGACCGCGGCGACCGCCACACCGCCCCGCCGGAAGCGCAGCGCCTCCGCTCCGGTCAGCCGTTCGTAGACGGCGATCGCCGTCTCCAGATCGCCGACGCACACCCTTAGCGAAGTCCCGAGAATGTTCATGGAACCAGGCTAGTTGCCCTGCGGCAGGGCGGAAGACGGCCTCCGGAAGGGGAACGCGCAAGCCCCGTACGGCAGTTCGGCAAGGGGGTGCGGAGACACCGGGCGGCGCGCGGGGGTCCGGGTGAGCCGTCCGGTCCGCCGGGCGCGGGCCGGCCGCCGCCGGGGCGCCGGTCCGGTGCGGACGGAGGGCCCTCCGGCCCCTTCCCGGTCCTCCGGCTCTTCGGGCATGGTGGTGTCCCTCCCGCCCGGCCGGACACCGTCCCCGCCCCGCCCCGCCGGGCAGGGGCGCCCCGCTACGGCGTCCCGACATCCGGGAGCGGCGTCTTGGCATGCGGTACGGGACGTCACCCGCCCGCCCGTGTCAGGCGGCCGGGCGCCGCCGTGATCTGCGAAGCTGGACAGAAAAACGTGTGCGGACAAGCACTGCCGGGCCGACGGGCGCGGCAGGCCGGAGTACGCGGGACGGAGGTGCGCACGGATGCAGCAGAGCCACCCGTCGTCGCCTGTCGTGCCCGGGCCCTCCGGGACAGCCGGTCCGTCAGGGGCTTCCGAGGCCCCTGCGGCGCCTCCCGGGACGGGCCCCGCCTTCCCCGCCGCCGAGCGCGGACTGCCCGTCCTGCCGGACCTGGCCGACCGGCTGGCGCGGAGCGCCGGGCGGACCGAGCCGGAGCCCGTGGGCGGCGGCCCCGGGCTGCGCGCGGCGGCCGCTGGGCACGCGGCGCACCGGGGGCCCGCCGCCGACCCCGACGACGTGCTCGCCGCCCCCGGCGCCCAGCCGCTGCTCCTCGCCCTGCTGGCCTCCGCCGGCGGCGAGGTGCTGCTCACCAGACCGTGCGCCGCCTGGTACGCGCCGCTCGCCCGGCTCGCCGGCCGGCTGGCGTACCACGTCCCCGTACCGGCCGAGTGCGGCGGCGTCCCCGACCCGGTCGCCCTGCTGGAGACCGTCGACCGGATCCGGGCCGAGGGCGGCCGGCCCCGCTTCCTCGTGCTGTCGGTCGCCGACGACACCACCGGCACGGTCGCCCCGCCGGAGCTCGTGCACGAGGTCTGCGAGGCCGCCGCGGACCAGGACCTGACGATCATCAGCGACGAGACCTGGCGGGACGTCCGCCACGAGCCCCACGCCACCGTCTACGTCGGCCCCGCCGAGCTGGACCCGGACCGCGTCGTGGTCCTCACCGAGCTCTCGGGGGTCCTCACCCCCGCCGCCTGGCCCGCCGCGTTCGCCCTGTTCCCGCGCGCCGGGACAGGACCCGTGCTGCGTGCCAGGACCCTGTCCGTCCTCGACGCGCTGCGCGCCGAGCTCCCGCCGCCCGTCGCCGCCGCCGCCCGCTGGGCGCTCACCGGGCCCCCGGCCGTCCGCGCGCGCACGGCCGCCGCCGCCCGGCTGTACGGCTGTCTGACCGCCGCCGTCCACGAGCGGATCACCGCGGCCGGGGTACTCGCCCGCCCGTCGCAGACCGGCCCCCACCTCTACGCCGACCTCGGCGAACTGCGCGCCGCGCTCGCCCGGCGCGGCGTCACCGACTCCGTGGAGCTGGAGGCGTGCCTGGGCGCGGCGCTCGGCCACCCGGTCCCCGGCGGCCACCGCTTCGGGGACGAACCGGACGCGCTGCGCGTCCGGCTCTCCACGCTGCCGCTCCTCGGCACCACCGACGAACTGCGGCAGCGCGCCCTCGACTCCCCGGACCCGCCGGCCCTGCCGGAGGTCGCCGAGGCGCTGGCCACTCTGGGATCGGCGTTCCGTGCCCTGGCCGGCAGCTGAGCTCCCCGACCCGCCGTCGACGAGCGTGCCGCCGCTCCCGCCCCGCGCCGGCACCCCGGTTCTCCCGATCGGAGCCCTTCGATGACCGAGCAGACCGAGCGCCCCCTCTCGGAACCGCGTCCGACCGGGGAGATCCGCACCTGGCCGCGTTCGTTCGCCGACCGGCTCACCGCGCCGCTGCCCGGTGTCCGCGCCCTGGCCCGGCTCGCCCGCGAGGGCCTGCTCCGCCCGGGTGCCGAGGCCCTGCGGGAGATCCCCGAGCTGCCGGTCGCACCCGGGCCGCCGCCGGTCGTCAACGCCGCCACCGTCGCCGTCACCTGGGCGGGCCACGCCAGCTGGGTGGTGAGCATCGGAGGGCTCACCGTCCTCACCGACCCCGTGTGGTCCCGGCGGATCCTCGGCACCCCGCCCAGAATCACCCCGGTCGGCGTCCGCTGGGAGGACCTGCCGCGGGTGGACGCCGTCGTCATCAGCCACAACCACTACGACCACCTCGACGCCGCCACCCTCAAACGCCTCCCGCGCGACACCCACCTGCTGCTCCCCGCCGGACTCGCCCGCTGGGCGCGCCGCCGCCGCTTCACCCGGGTCACCGAGCTGGACTGGTGGGAGGCGGTCGAACTGCCCGGCCCCGCGGGACCGGTCCGGTTCGACTTCGTGCCCGCCCACCACTGGAGCAAACGCACCCTCTCCGACACCTGCCGCTCGCTGTGGGGCGGCTGGGTGTTCACCGCCCCCGGCGGCCGGCGCGTCTACTTCGCCGGCGACACCGGCTACGGCCACTGGTTCGAGCGCATCGGACGCCACTACCGGGGCATCGACCTCGCCCTGCTGCCGATCGGCGCGTACGACCCGCGCTGGATGCTCGGCCCGGTGCACACGGACCCCGAGGAGGCCGTCCGGGCCTGCCGGGACCTGGGCGCCCGGATCATGGCGCCCATGCACTGGGCGACGTTCCTGCTGTCCGCCGAGCCCCCGATGGAGCCGCTGCGCCGGGTCCGGGCGGCCTGGCGGGCCGCGGGTCTCGACCGGGACGACCTGTGGGACCTGCCCGTCGGAGGCTCACGGGTGCTCCAGGGGGTGGGTCCGGAGCGGGCGCGTTTCTGACCGGCCCGGCATTCCTGGCCCGTTCCAGCCGTTCCAGCCGACCAGCCGTTCCCGGCCGTTCCAGCCGACCAGCCGTTCCCGGCCGTTCCAGCCGACCAGCCGTTCCCGGCCGTCCCAGCCGACCAGCCGTCCCGGCGGTTTCGTGCGTCACCCCCGCGACCGGGTGGCCATCGCCTCCCAGAACCCGTGCAGTTCGCGCGGCCGCATACCGGCCCAGTGCGGCGTCCTCCGCCGGAGCAGGCCGGCGGAGCGGCGCCCCACGCGGCCCCGCAGCAGCGCCTGTTGCTGCCGGCAGAACGGCTCGCGCAGTTCGGCCCGCGGCTGGACGCCGCGCGGCGGGTAGGGGCAGAACTGGAACGGGCAGGTGGCCAGGCAGGTGGAGCCCGGTGCGGGGAGGCCGGAGGTGCCGGCCTTCAGCTCCGGGTGGAGGGGCGTGCGGTCCGCCGTGAGGCAGGGCGGGAGCGGAGTCTCCGGATGGTGCGAGCGGCGGAGCCGGTCCTCGACCTCGTCCGGACGGCCGTCGCGCTCGATGAGGTTCACCATCACCAGCACATCGCCGACGAGGCGCTGGGCACGTGCGTCGAGGGTGCTCCAGCCGACCGAGGGCGGGATCCACAGATTGTGCTTGCGGTAGTGCTGTGGACTGCTGTTGCGCGAACCGATGGTGTCGACCACGGCCTTCTCGTCGATCCAGACGAAGCGTTCCGGCCGCCGGGTCTCCAGGGCGAGAGCCGCCAGGTCCCCGGCCTCGGCGACGAACGGGTGCAGCGGCTGCGGGGGCGCCGACCCGTTCCCGTCGGCGGCTCCCGCCGCGGCGGTCCCGGCCATCGACAGCCACCGTTCGACGGTCTGCACGGCGGTGGTCGGCAGGGAGACGGCGGACGGCCGCCCGCCGTCGGGGCGGCACTCCCGCTCCGCCGCGTCCCCGGCGCGCTGCCCGCTCCGGGCGATGCTGTCGGGGAGCTCCCAGAGGCAGAGCGCCTGGACGAGGGTGAGCTGCGCGTACCAGCACCGGGCCTGCTGGAGCACGGTCTCCGCGTGCCGGATGAGCTCGCTGCGGCCGCCCTGATAGGTGAAGGGGTGGCGCTTCCGCCGGTTCGCCGCGTACTTGAAGCCCTGGGCGAGGGCGCTCTCCAGCGCGAGCGGCAGGTCGGGGCTGCCGCCGGTCCGCTGCGGGTCGAGGTGGCGGAGCCACTTCGTGAGCCGGTGCCGGGCCTCGTCGCGGTGGCCGTCGCCGACGGAACCGAGCAGCATGGGGATCATCCAGGCCCGCATCACGAACTCCCGCAGCAGGTCGGTCCGTTGCTCCCGGTAGCGGCGGTGGATGTCCTGGCGTTCGCTGTTGAGCCGCTCCACCTCGGCGGAGTCGGAACCCCGGCCGGCCGGCGCCCCCTGGGCCTCGGCCGCCCACGCGTCGTAGGCCCGGCGCTTCTCCTCCTTCAGCGCGTGGACGCGGTTCCGATACTCCTCCACCGGGTCGGAGTCGATGCCGACCCGCCGGCGGATCACGGCGAACGCCGGGTCGCCGCCGTTGCCGAACTCCTGGGCCGCGGCGAGCCGGACGACGTACGACGGTTCCTGCACGCCCAGCTCGAAGAGCCGCTCGTACAGCGGGGTGGTGTCGGTCCTCCCGGATGCCGCGCGCAGGGCCGCGCCCAGCTGTTTGACGAGGCCGAGCTTGGCCTCCTCCAGGGTCCGGCCGTTCCCCCTGATGCCCGTCCACCGCGTGGTCAGCTCCTTGGTGATGCTGTCCAGCAGCTTCGGATCGTCCTCCACCGCGTCCATCTCCAGCGCGGCGGCGTAGAGATCGAGGGCCTTGGGATCGGTCCGCCGGTCCGCGGCGAAGCTGAGGTGCCGGGCGAGCGAGCGGCCGCTCAGGGGGGACTGCCGCCACAGCTCGTGCAGGTCCCTGCGCACATCGGCCGCGAGACCGCCGCCCGTGCCCGCGAGTTCGGCCGTGCGCGCCCGGGAGAGCAGCACCAGCGCGATCAGCAGTTCGCGGCTGGGACCCGGCGGGTGCAGGGCCTGCTCGACGAGCGCGGCGGCACGACGCTCCCCGAGCCGGGCGAGCATGCGGAAACCGAGGTACGCCTGGATGACGCTGTGCGGGAACCGGGCCTTCTTCTCGAACCCCTCGACCAGGCCCAGGGCGTCCGCGTTGCCGACGAAGCGGGAGAGCGCGGCCTGGCACTGGCCGGTGTTCCCCGCCGTGAGCTGGCGTCTGTCCTCGGGACCGATCCGTTCGCAGAGGGCGTTCCAGATCTGCTCGCGGTGCCACTCCGAGAAGACGTTGCC
This sequence comes from Streptomyces sp. I05A-00742, assembly GCF_013055795.1. GTDB lineage: Bacteria > Actinomycetota > Actinomycetes > Streptomycetales > Streptomycetaceae > Streptomyces. The sequence continues at coordinate 103,636 of NZ_JABETO010000015.1, read as the reverse complement.
GCGCTTTCCGTACCGGTCGAAGCCCCGCCGCCCGTTCCACAGGTGCTCGGCCCGGGCGCCCGCCCGGCGCACGGGCCCGGGGTGGACGCCCCGGTCCAGCAGGTCGGAGAAGCCGACCTCCAGCTTGTCCTGGAGCAGCCCGGCGCAGGCGAGCGCGGAGACGGCTTCGAGTGTGTCGCGGCGCTCCGGCTCGGTCAGACCGACGTCCTGCTGCAACCTGCCCTCGACCAGCGCGTGGTACCAGGTCTCCAGCAGCCACAGCCGGAGGGTGGAGCGGTCCCAGCTCCGGGTGTCCAGCCGGTGCGGGTCGTTGCGGGGGCGGTCGCGCTCCAGGGTGTGGTGGCGGTGCAGTTCGCGGGCGATCTGGAGGTAGAGGGGCGACTCGGTGGCGTCCGCCGTCTCCACGATCCAGTCGAGCCGGCGTTCGTCCGACTCCGGCGCGCGGGCCTCCACGAAGTGGAGCGCCTCCTCCTCGCTCAGCGGCTCCAGTTCGATGATCGCGGCGTGCGTCCCCTCCAGCGGGGTGTGCGGCCGGGAGGCGATGATCAGGGGAAGCCGCTCCTCGTAGGCCCGCTCGATGGCCCGGCGGATGATGTTGTCCCGGTCGTCCTGCAGGTGCTCGGCGAGGACGGCCTCCTCCAGCCCGTCGGCGATGACGACGGGCTTGTCGTCCGCGAGCAGTTGCTGCCAGACGCGTTCGTTCTTGCTGCGGGCCAGGATGCCCTGGGGTGCCTCCTCGGCGAACCGCCGCCGGGCCAGCTTCTCGAAGTTCAGCTCGGCGTCGTCCGCGGCGTCCCGCAGCCGGACGGGCACGGGGACGGCGCCCCGCCTCGCCAGCATCTCGGTCAGCCGCACCAGGACCGCGGTCTTGCCCGTCCCCAGGCCGCCGACCAGCAGGTACGGCCTCCGGGTGGCGCGGTCGCGGAGCCGCTCGGCGATGACCTGCGCCAGCTCCTGGCGGCCCACGATCTCGGCGGTGTCCGGCCCCGCGGTGGGCACGAGCTCGTGCGGCCTGCGGCGCGCCTTCCTCAGGTAACGCCGCTTGGTCCAGGCGTACCAGCAGAACAGGAAGACCGCGGAGGCGATCCCCGCGGTGAGCACGGGGCCGACGAACCGGATGAGCGCGTCGAACCCGGCGTTGCCCTTCCGCCATGTCTCGAACTGGGTCGTCCGCCCGGTGACGACGATGTACAGACCCTCCGCGCACCAGGCCACGACCACCAGCGCGATCAGCGTGCAACAGGTCCGCGAGAACGCGCTGTACGACTTCCACCGGCGCCACTTCCGCGGGCGGGGAGCCCCGTGACGGGCCTCGCGGCGGACCGTGCGCCGGTGCCGGCGGGAGAGGATGGACCAGCGGATCCACGCCGCCCGTCGTCGCAGGGGCAGGGCGAGCACCGGGGCACTGCGGGGGAGGGTCTTGCCCGGCGGGCGCCGGATGACCTTTGTCATGGGCGTTCTCCCTCCGGGACCGCGCGGACGGTGTCGCTGCGTCACGACGGAGGTGGTCGTTTCACGGTAGGCACCGCGCGCGGGGGGATGCAAACGGGGGAGGCGGCCGGGGCCCGGGCCCGAGTTCACCGGCCCGGGAGCGGCAGCCCGGGAGGTGGGCGGGGCTGGGGCGGGTGGGGCCGGGGCGGAAGGCACACGCCCCCGCTCCGGGCCCCGGCCGCCGGACGCCTACAACCTCGCCTCCAGGACATGGACCCGCAGAGGCGTCCCGAGCACCGGATGTCTCGTCTCCCGCTCGCACCGCATCCCGAGCTTGCGCATGACGCGCTCCGACGCGTCGTTCCCCACGGCGTGGATGCTGACGATCCGCGCCAGCCCCCGGTTCCGCAGTGCGAAGTCCAGTACGGCGCGCGCCCCTTCGGTCGCCAGGCCGCGCCCCCAGAAGGGCCGCCCGAGCCGCCACCCGATCTCGACCGCGGGCAGGACCTCGGGCAGGAAGTGGGGGACGGACAGCCCGACGAAACCGGCCAGCCGTCCGTCGGCGCGCAGTTCGGCCGCGAACAGGCCGATGCCCTGCTCCTCCCACTCCCGTTCCCACGCGGCGATCCTCGTGGCCGTCAGGTCGCGGTCCTGTACGGAACCGTCCCCGATCCACCGCATCACTTCCGGATCGGCGTTGATGGCAGCCATCGGTTCGAGGTCGTCCTCGCGCCAGCGGCGCAGCGTGAGTCGCGGGGTCCGCAGGGTGATCGTCATGGGGGCATCCTGCCCACTCACACGCCCCTTAGAGGTGAATCGGGCCGCGATCGGCCGGGCTTCGGCCACCTCGCGGTGGTAGGAACGGCCCACCGCCCTCACACCAGGGAGCCCACGTGCGTCCGACCCTCCGTGCGGCACGCCTCGCCGCCGTCCTCGCCGTCACCTCGTCCCTGCTCTGGTCCGGGCCGCCGAGCGCCGCCGCCGGACCGCCCGCCTCGTACGCCGCCCTCGGCGACTCCTTCTCGTCCGGCCTCGGCGCGGGCGGCTACGACCTGTCGTCCGGACTGTGCTTCAGAAGCCCGCGCGCGTACGGCCCGTTGTGGGCCGCCGCGCACGGCGTGCGGGACTTCCGGTTCCCCGCCTGCGCGGGCGCCACCACCCGTGACGTGACGCGGAAGCAGCTGTCCGCGCTGGACGCCGGGACGCGGCTGGTCACCCTGACCCTGGGCGGCAACGACGTCGACTACTCCCGGGTGATGCTCGCCTGCAGCATCGGGACGGACGGCGCGTGCGCGGGGGAGGCCCGGAGGGCCGAGCAGGCGATGGACCACGAGCTGCCCGCCCGGCTCGACGCCGTGTACCACGCGATCGGCCAACGGGCGCCGCACGCGCGCGTGGTGGTGCTCGGCTACCCGTACCTCTTCGGCCCCGCCCCGTGCGCGATCCCCTCCCCGCCGAACGCCCGGCGGATGGACGCCGCGCTCGACCACCTCGACGCGGTGATCGCCGACCGGGCCCGCGCCGCGGGGTTCACCTACCTCGACGCCCGCCGGACCTTCGCGGGGCACGGCGCGTGTACCGGAGCGCCCTGGATCAACCCGGCCGGGCCGGCGTTCTGGGAGTCGTACCACCCCAACGGGGGCGGATACCGCGGGTACTTCGGGCTCCTGGGGCGGCATCTCTGAACCGTGACCCGAGCCGGCCCCGCGGCGGTCCGTCTCACCGGGGCTTCGAGGCGACGACGATCGCGTAGCCCACCTCCGGCGTCACCGCGAGCCGTTCCATCGCCGCGAGCAGGGAACGGCGCTCCTCCCGGTCCTCCTCGGCCGGGGCGTCGGCCTCGGTGGCCCGGAGGGTCGCGCAGAGGGCTCCGAAGGTCTGCGGGACGCTGTGGTCGGAGACGTCGGTCAGGCGCTCGAGGACGAGACCGCCGTCGGCGACCAGCGCCGGGTAGTCGGTGATCGGCAGGACGGCGGCGATCCGGTTGAGCGCGCAGAAGGTGTCGAGCGCCGGACGGCTCTCCGGGGGCAGTGGCGCCCGCTCGACCACGTTGGCGATGGCCAGCCGGCCGCCGGGGCGCAGCACATCGGCGATCCCGAGCAGCACCCGGCGCGGGTCGGGCATGTGGAGCAGGGACTCGAAGAGCCAGGCGGCGTCGAAGGACCCGGGTGGAAAGGGGAGGTCGGCGGCGTCCGCGTACCGGAAGACGACCCGGTCGGCCAGCCCTTCGGCCGCCGCCGCGGCGGTCGCCAGGTGGACCTGCCGGGTGCTGACGGTGATGCCCGTGACGGAGGCGCCCGTGGTCCGGGCGAGCCGGAGGGCGGGGCGGCCGGTGCCGCAGCCGATGTCCAGGACGTGGTCGCCGGGCCCGGCCCCGAGGCAGTCGGTCATCAGCCGGGTCATGCGGTCGGACGCCTCCGCGACGGAGCCGCCTCCGGCGGCGTCGGGCCAGTGGCCGAAGTGGATGCTGCCGCCGAGGAGCGCGGCGGTGCGCTCGCTGTAACGGTCGTAGAGTTCCGCGACGTCCTGGGATGTCACGGCAGGGTTGCCACTGGTCATGGCGGGGTCTCCCGTCGTGGGGCGGTGAACGGAGGGGCCGCGTTCGCCGGCGTTCCTCGGTGCCCGGCGGCGGTAGGGCCGGACGACGCGTGCCCGTGTGGCTGAACGTTGCCCCGGCGCCCGCGGGGGTGGAAGGGCGCGTATCGGCGTATTGGGGGCACAAACCGCGTGCGCGCGGCCGGGACCCGCCGTCGGCCCGGCCGTGACCGGGTGGACGAATCACGGCCTGCGGGCCGCTCGGCTGGACCTTTTACGGTCGCGAGGCGGCTCGCACGGGACAAAAGAGAGCGATTTTGCACCTTGCTCCCCACTGGTCACCATGTGCTTCTGTCGCACAGATCTGCGACCTGCCCGCAGGATGAGAGGCGCACCACCTCATGCACGACACCGACGGCACCCCCACGCGCCGTTTCGGCCTCCCCACGGCGATAGCGCTGGTCATGGGGAACATCATCGGCGGCGGCATCTTCCTGCTGCCCGCGTCCGTCGCTCCGTACGGCACCGTCAGCCTGCTCGCCTTCGGCGTGCTGACCGTCGGGGCCATCGCGCTCGCCCTCGTCTTCGGCCGGCTCGCCCAGCGGCATCCCCGGACCGGCGGCCCGTACGTGTACGCGCGCGAGGCGTTCGGCGACTTCGCCGGATTCCTCTCGGCCTGGTCGTACTGGACCATGACCTGGGTGAGCAACGCCGCCCTCGCGGTGGCCGGCGTCGGCTACTTCCACGCGCTGACCGACAGCGACGGCTCCATGGGCACGGACCTGGCGGTCGCCCTGGTAATGCTGTGGCTGCCGGCCCTGGCGAACCTCGCCGGCACCCGCTGGGTGGGGGCCGTCCAACTGGTCTCCACCGTGCTCAAGTTCGTTCCGCTGCTGTTCGTGGCGGTCGTCGGTCTGTTCTACTTCGACCCGGACAACCTCGGCGGCTTCAACGAGGGCGGCGGCAGCTGGGCCGGCAGCCTGACCGCGTCGGCGGCGATCCTGCTCTACAGCTACGTCGGCGTCGAGTCGGCGGCGATGAGCGCGGGCGAAGTCCGCGACCCGGAGCGCAACGTCGGCCGGGCGAGCGTGCTCGGCACCATCGGCGCGGCGCTGGTCTACCTGCTGGGCACGCTCTCGGTCTTCGGCACCGTCCCGCACGGCGAGCTGGTCGACTCGACGGCGCCCTTCTCGGACGCCGTCGACGCGATGTTCGGCGGGGAGTGGGGCGGCACGCTGATCGCCGCCGCCGCCGTGATCTCCATCGTGGGCGCGCTCAACGGCTGGACGCTGATGAGCGCGCAGGCCCCGTACGCGGCGGCGAAGGACGGGCTCTTCCCCGCCGTCTTCGCCCGCAAGCGGCGCGGTGTGCCGACGGTGGGCGTGCTCGCCGCGGCGGTGCTGGCCACCGCGCTCACGGTGATCAACTACGTCTCGGGCGCGGGCGGCGTCTTCGAGATCCTGGTGCTGGTCACCACGTTCTCCGCGACCGTGCCGTACCTGCTGTCCGCCGCCGCCCAGGTGTACTACCTGCTGACGGGCCGCCGTGACCGGGTGCGCGCCGGGCACCTGACCCGGGACCTGGTGCTCGCGCTCGGCGCGTTCGCGTTCTCCTTCTGGCTGGTCGCGGGCGCCGGCTACAAGGCCGTCTACCAGGGGGTGCTCTTCCTGTTCGCCGGCGTTCTCGTCTACGCGTGGATGGCGGCCCGTCGCTCGCCGGAGCGGCCCACGGGGACGGCGGAGCGACGGGCCGCGTCGGAGGGGACCGGGGCCGTGGAGGCCGCCGGTCCGGCGCCGGAGCGGGTCGTGGGAGGCTGACGCCTCAGCAGACACGCACGGCGCACAGGTCGCCGTGGTCAATGGGGGTGCGCAGGTGGTGCACCCGGGCGGGCGGCACGTTGTCCCAGACGATGTGCCGCCCGACGCTGTGCTGGGCCACGAACGCGTCCAGCAGGGCGGTCACCGCCCGGTGCCTGCGGGCCTCGGCCGGACCGGCGGTCAGGGTGCGGAGGTGCTGCGTGCCCAGGTAGGCGAAGAAGGTGAGGTGGCCGCCCGGGACGAGCGCGCGGAGGTACTGCGCGAGGATCTTCCCGACCGTCTCCGGTGTGAAATTGGTGAACGGAAGACAGGAAACGATCACGTCGTAACGGTGTTCGCCCAGGTCGAGCTCGGTGATCGACTCCGGGATCAGCCGCAGCCGGTCACCGGCCGCCACCATCGCGGGCTCCGTGCGCAGCAGCCCCTCCAGCATCCGGACGAACCGGGGATTGAACTCCACCACGTCCAGCCGGTCGCCCGGCCGGTCCAGCATCTCGGCCAGCACCCGCGTGACCGTCCCCGTCCCCGCACCGGCCTCCAGCACCGCCAGCGGACGACCGTCCCGGTACGCCCGGCCCGCGAGCGGCTGGGCGAGACGGCAGGCGAGGCTGTGCCCGCTGGGGGCGATGGCTCCGGTGGTCCGGAAGGTGCGGGTGGCCTCGCGAAGGAAGGCGAGGGGACCGGCCTGGCGGGACGGCGTCCCGGCACCGGCGGCCCGGACGGGGGCTATCGAGTCGAAAGGGGCGGTCGAGGTGGTCGTCGGTTCCATGGCCACGACGCTAGGTACGGGAAAAGCCCCGGCCATCGGCCGACGGTCACCGCGAACCCCCTACCGAAGTCGGGGGTCCGCGTGCCCGAACGGCCGACGTCCGCGCGCCGCCCCCTGCCTACGCTGGGCAGGTGCTCAATGTGACCAACCGGAAGTGGCCCTGGTGGGCCGAGGTCCTCGTCGTCGGCGTGGTCGGCGTCCTGTCGGTGCAGGAGGCGTACGTGCAGGCCGGGGCCGACTGGCTCAGCCTCCGCGTCGCCCTCGCCGCCGCCGCGACCGCCGCCGTGGCCCTCCGCGCGCGGTACCCGGTGTCCGCCGCGGCCGTCACCGTCGCCACCGCCGTGGTGTCCGGCATCGCCCCGCCGCTGCTGGTCGTCCTCTTCCGGTCCGTCCGCCGCGGCCGGCTCGTGCCGGCCCTCTTCTGCGTGGCCGTCGCCATGATCGGCAACCGCTTCGCCGACGACCACCAGAACCTGTGGACCATGCACCTCTACGGCCCCTTCATGCCCCTGGCGGCGGTCCTCGCCCTCGGCCTGTGGGCCGGCAGCCACCAACGGCTGGTCGCCGCCCTCGACGAACAGGTCGAGCACCTACGCGTCGAGCGTGAACTCCGGGCCGAACAGGCCCGGCTCGGCGAACGCGCCCGCATCGCCGCCGAGATGCACGACGTCCTCGCCCACCGGCTGACCGTCCTCGCCCTGCACGCCGGAGCCCTGCAACGCCGCGCCACCGGACTCCCCGAACCGGTCGCCGAACGGCTGGGACTGCTCCGCACCACCTCCACCGAGGCCCTCGCCGACCTGCGCGACGTCCTCGGGGCGCTGCGCCACACCGAGGAGCCGGACGCGGCGGACCGCCGGGTCCCGGGACTGCGCGAGCTGTCGGAGCTGCTGGCGGAGGCGCGCGCGGCCGGACAGACGGTCGAGGCGGACATCGCGGGCAGCAGCGAGTCCGTCCCGGTCAGCCACCGCCTCGCCGTCCACCGCGTCGTCCAGGAGGCCCTGACCAACGCCCGCAAGCACGCCTCCGGCGCCCCCGTCCGGGTCACCGTCCGCTACGGGCCGCCGGACTCCACCGTCGAGGTCCACAACGTCGCCGGCACCCCGTCCGAGGCCGCGGGCCTCGGCAGCGGATACGGTCTCGTCGGGCTGACCGAACGCGTGACCGCGCTCGGCGGCCGACTGGAATACGGACCGTCCGGCAACGGGGGCTGGCGCATGGCCGCGACCTTCCCCGGGACCGGCCGGCAGGCATCGGGAGCAGCATGATCCGGACCATGATCGTGGACGACGACCGGCTGGTCCGGCTCGCCCTCGCCGACATCCTCGACGACGCCCCGGGCATCGCCGTCGCCGCCCAGGGGGCCGACGGGACCGAGGCGTTGGAGCTCGCCCGCACCCACCGGATCGACGTGGCCCTGATGGACGTCCGGATGCCCCGCATGGACGGCATCGAGGCCACCCGCCGGCTGCGCGCCCTGCCGGACCCGCCGCAGGTCGTCGTGCTGACCACCTTCGACCTCGACCAGTACGTCTACGACGCGCTCGCCGCCGGGGCGTCCGGGTTCCTCCTCAAGGACACCGACCCCGCGGAGATCGTCCGCGCCGTGGAGGTCGTCGCGGCAGGCCAGGCGATGCTGCACCCCCACGCCGCCCGCCGCCTCATCGACCGCTACCACGACGCGGCCCCCCCGGCCGGCCGCGCGGCCCGGGCCCGGGTGGAACGCCTGACGCCCCGCGAGACCGACGTCCTCGCACTGCTCGGCGGCGGCGCGTCCAACGCCGAGATCGCCACCGCGCTGGGGATGCGGGAGAGCACGGTCAAGGCACACGTCAGCCGGATCCTGGCGGCGCTGGAGGTGGGCAACCGGGTGCAGGCCGCGCTGTGCGCGCGGGACGCGGGGCTCGGTACGGGCTGACGTGCGGGTCCTCACGGGAGCCTGCGCGCGGTTGTCCTCAAACGCCGGACGGGCTGATTCAGCAGGCCGCTACCTGGGAGGTAATCGCCGCCCGCCCCCGCACCGGGCAGGCTGTGGTCATGCCTCCGGACCCGGGGCGCTCGGGTTCGGAGGCCCCATGGAACTTCAGCACAAGGAGAGTTGGACCATGTCCGCGTACGAGACCGCCCTCACCCGTTACTTCGCCGCCTGGAACGCCGACGCGGCCTCCCTCGCCGGGGCCGTCGCCGCCGCCTGGACGGAGGACGGCTCCTACACCGACCCGATGGCCGACGTCACCGGCCACGAGCGGATCGCCGCCGTGATAGCCGCCGCCCACGAGCAGTTCCCCGGCTTCGAGTTCCGGCTTTCCGGCGAACCGGACGGGCACCACAACACCGTCCGCTTCGGCTGGGAGCTGGTCTCCACCGCCGACGGCTCCGCTCCCGCCGCCGGATCCGACGTGGCCGTGCTCGCCGAGGACGGCCGCATCCGCAGCGTCCTCGGCTTTCTGGACCGGGTCCCCGCTACGGCGTGAGCCCCCGGAGGTACGCGGCCGTCTCCGGGTCGGCGGGGAGGAAGGTCTCCAGCGCCAGCTCGGAGACGGTCACGTCCAGCGGGGTGTTGAAGGTGGCGATGGTGGAGATGAACGACAGCGTCCGGCCGCCGTGCTCGATCACCATCGGGAGCGCGACGGGCACGGACCGGTCGGCCATCCGCTCCTCGCCACAGGGGTCCGGCATGGGGAAGCCGGTGACCTCGTCGTACAGGGCACGCAGCGGTGCCGACCGCATCAGGGCCAGCTGGCGGTCCATCTGGTGCAGCAGATGGCAGCGCCACTCCATGAAGTTGCGGATCCGCGGCGCCATGCCCCGCGGGTGGAGGGTGAGCCGCATGGAGTTCAGCGGCGGCGTGAGCAGCTCCTCGGAGACGCCCTCCATCAGCAGGGCGACCCCCTGGTTGGCCGCCAACACCTGGTAGGTGCCGTCGACGACCAGCGCGGGGAACGGCTCGTAGCCGCGGAGCAGCTGCTCCAGCCCCTCGCGCATTCCCCCCAGGGCCGGGTCGTCCAGCGCGCGTTCCGGAAAGTGCGGTGCGTAGCCCGCGGCGACGAGCAGGGTGTTCCGCTCCCGCACCGGAACGTCCAAGTGGTCCGCGAGGCGCAGCACCATCTCCTCGCTCGGCCGGGACCGGCCCGTCTCTATGAAGCTGATGTGCCGGGCCGAGGAGTCCGCGCGCAGGGCCAGTTCCAGCTGGCTGATCCGACGGCGGCTCCGCCACGAGCGCAGCAGTGGACCCACGTGGCGGCCCGTCTCGGTCGCAGTAGTCGTCATGCCGCGACCGTAACCCGGAATCCCTCAAGTCGACGCGAAACAACCCCCGCCCCGTGGGAGGCTTGGGGTACCGGCGGACACGGTGCACGGGCGCGACGAATCCGAGAAAGGATCGCTGTCATGACGGTCGAACCGCTGTCGCAGAAGGACGTCGAGGACCGCCTCCGGGAGCTCCCCGGCTGGTCGTCGGACGGGGTGCTGCTGCGCCGCACGTACACCTTCGCCGGGCATGCCCCGGCGGCGGCTCTGGTGCTCCATATCTCTGTGACCCAGGAGGAGTTGGGGCATCACGCCGAGATCACCCTGGGATACAACAAGGTGGATATCGCCGTCAACACGCACAGTGTGGGCGGAAAGGTGACCGGCCTGGACATCGAGCTCGCGCGGAGGATCGAGGCGGTGGCCTCCGGGCACGGGGCGCGGGGCTGACCTGCGGGTACGGGACCGGCCTGCGGGTCACGCCCGTTTGCGGGTTATGGGGTCGTCCTGCGGTTGCGGGACCGGCCTGCCGAGACCCCGCCCGTGTACTGCCCCCGCGGTACACGGACGGGGTCTCTCGGAACTCCTCCGGGAGTCCTTCGAACCCCGAGGGGTGCTCAGGACTCGTCGAAGGTGTCGGGGTGCGGCCCGAGCCGGGTGCCGCTGTCGAGGGCGGAGAACGCCGCCATGTCCTCGCCGTCCAGCTCGAAGCCGAAGACGTCGATGTTCTCGCGGATGCGCTCCGGGGTCACGGACTTGGGGATGGCCACGTGGCCGAGCTGGAGGTGCCAGCGCAGCACGGTCTGCGCGGGGGTCCGGCCGTGCTTTGCGGCGACGCGGGTGACGACGGGGTCGCCCAGGAGCTCCTTGCCCTGGCCCAGCGGCGACCACGCCTCGGTGACGATGCCGTGGTCGGCGTGGAACGCGCGCAGCGCGGCCTGCTGGTGGTAGGGGTGCAGCTCCACCTGGTTGACGGCGGGGACGACCGGGGTCTCCTCCAGCACGCGCTTCAGGTGCTCGGGCTGGAAGTTGGAGACACCGACGGCCCGGGCCCGGCCGCTCTCCGCGATCTCGGCGAAGGCGCGCAGGATGGTGACGTAGTCCTCGCGCATCGGGCGCGGCCAGTGGAGCAGGTAGAGGTCCACATGGTCCAGGCCGAGCCGGGACAGGGAGGCGTCGAACTCGCGCAGGACGTTGTCACGCGTCCAGGTCTCGGAGGCGCTGTTCCACAGTTTGGTCGTGACGAAAAGGTCCTCGCGGGCGATGCCCGAGGCGGCGATGGCCTTTCCCGTGCCCTCCTCGTTCTGGTAGACCGCAGCGGTGTCGATGCTGCGGTACCCCGCCTCCAGGGCGTTGGTCACGGCGGCGGTGGCCTCGTCGTCCGGCACCTGCCAGACGCCGTAGCCGAGCTGCGGCATGCGCACACCGTTGTTGAGGGTGATGGAAGGGACCTTGCTCACAAGCGATCGTTCCTTACGTGCTGACGGCTGCTTGCTCCAGGCGTCAACAAGAAAGCGGACCTGCCCATTCCCGTGCATCCCATGGATTTCCCGAGCACCGAGTACGGGCGTTCTCCGGGTTCGGCGGGAGCTTGTCAGAACGCGGTGTGCTGGTAGAGGGCGTCGACCTCGGTGGCGTACGTCTTCTCTATGGCGCGCCGTTTGAGCTTCATGGTGGGCGTCAGCAGCCCCTGCTCCTCGGTGAACTGTCCGGTGAGGATCCGGAACGTCCGGATCGACTCGTCCGGCGGCGCCTGCGCGTTGGCGGCCACCACGGCCTCCCGGATCTCCGCCTCCAGCTCCGGGTCGCGCACCAGCTCGCCGGGCGGCGGGACGGGCCGCTCCCGCATCGCGAACCAGTGCGCGACGGCCGGGCGGTCCAGCGTGATCAGCGCGGCGAGGAAGGGGCGGCCGTTGCCCACGACGAGACAGCGGTCGACGAGCGGGTGCGCCCGGACCCGTTCCTCCGGCGCCGACGGCAGGACACCCGTCCCGCCGCAGGTCACCAGCGTCTCCGTCTTGCGGCCTCTTATCGTCAGATACCCGTCGTCGTCGAGCACGCCCAGGTCCCCGGTCGCCAGCCATCCGTCGCGGAACACCGTCCCGGTGCCGCGCGGGTCGTCCAGGTACCCGGCGAAGACGTGTCCGCCGCGCAGCAACACCTCGCCGTCGTCCGCGATGCGCACGCTCGTGCCGGGGACGGGTGGGCCGACCGTGCCGAAGCGCGGGCGCTCCGGGGGGTTGGCCGTCGCGGCGGCCGTGCTCTCCGTCAGGCCGTAGCCCTCGACGAGGGTGATCCCGGCGCCCGCGAAGAACAGGCCGAGGCGCCGTTCCAGGACGGCACCGCCCGACAGCGCGAACCGCATCCGTCCGCCCAGGCTCTCCCGGATCTTGGAGTAGACCAGCTTGTCGAACACCTGCCGTTGCACGCGCAGCGCGGTCCCCGGTCCCGGGCCGGTGCCGAACGCCCGGTCCTCCAGCGCGCTCGCGTAGCGCACGGCCACCTCCACGGCCTTGTCGAACGGCCGCTCCTTGCCCGCCCGCTCCGCCTCGCGCCGGGCCGCGGCGAAGATCTTCTCGAACAGGTATGGGACCGTGGCCAGGAACGTCGGACGGAAGCTCCGCAGCTCGGGCAGCAGCACCGGCCCCGAGGTCCGCGCCTGGTGGCCCACCCTGACCCCGGCGCGCACGGCGGCGACCTGCACCATCCGGCCGAGGATATGGGCGAGCGGCAGGACGAGCAGGGTGCCCGCCTCCTCCCCGGAGGGCGGGCTGAAGACGGGGCCGAAGCGCCGGACGATGTTGTCGGTCTCCGCCATGAAGTTGGCGTGGGTGAGGACGCAGCCCTTGGGTCGGCCCGTGGTACCCGCGGTGTAGAGGACGGTGGCCGGCGAGTCGGGGGTGACCGCTCTGCGCCGCCGGTGGACCTCCTCGTCGTCGATCCCGGCACCGGCCTCCGTCAGCTCCTCGACGGCGCCCGCGTCCAGCTGCCAGAGCCGGTGCAGGCCCGGCAGCCGGTCGACGACAGAACCGACGGTCATGGCGTGGTCCTCGTGCTCGACGACGCAGGCGGAGACCTCCGCGTCGTGCAGGGTCCAGAAGAGCTGCTCGGCGGAGGACGCCGGGTACAGCGGTACGGACTGGGCGCCGACACACCAGAGGGCGAAGTCGAAGAGCGTCCACTCGTAGCGCGTCCGGGAGACGATCGCGACCCGGTCGCCGTCGCGGACGCCCTGCGCGAGCAGGCCCTTGGCCACGGCCATGACCTCGTCCCGGAAGGCCCTCGCGGTCACGTCCCGCCAGCCGTCCGCCTCCTTGCGGCCGAACGCGACCCGCTCGGGGTCCACGGCGGCGTGCTCGAACACGATGTCCGCCAGATTGCCGGCGGACGGTACCGGTACCAGGGGTGGGACGGTGATCTCGCGCAAATCCTCGCTCCTTGCCACGCTCCGCACAGCGCCGGTGACCGTACCCGATCCCATACCGGCGAACCCTGAGGTTCCAGTGCACGGACGGGGCTCGACCGTATCTGCACGAAATCTCCGTGACCTGCCACGACAGGGGGAGTGGAGCGGGGAGTCGCCGGAGGCGCCGGGGCGGTGCCTCAGCCGTCGTCGGCCGGGGTGTGCAGCCGGTCGCCGGCCGCCAGGATCGCGCGGGCCAGTGCGTCCGCGCTGCCGCGGGCGGCGCCGTCCCGCTCGCGGCCCGGACCGTGCAGCAGCACCACGTCGATGGCGCCGAGCTCGGGCAGCCCGGCGCGGGCCGGCACGCGCACCAGGCCGGGCGGGATCATCCCCCGGGTGTGGGCCATCACGCCCAGCCCGGCGCGGGCCGCCGCGACCAGGCCGTTGAGGCTGCGGCTCGTACAGGTCACCCGCCAGGCCCGGCCGTGCCGCTCCAGCACTTCCAGGGCCCGCGCCCGGGTCACCGCCGGGGGTGGGAAGACGACGAGGGGCAGGGGCCGGTGGGCGTCCAGGCGCAGCCGTTCGCTGCCGATCCACACCAGGCGGTCGCGCCAGACGAGCCGGCCTTCGAGCCGGTCTTCCTGCGGCTGCCGGGGGTGGCGCTTGGCGAGCACGAGGTCGAAGCGCCCGGAGACCAGCTGCTCGTGGAGCGTGTCCGACAGGTCGACGGTGAGCTCCAGGTCGACCTCCGGGTGGTCGCGCCGGAAGCGTTCCAGGACCTCGGGCAGCCGGGTCAGGACGAAGTCCTCCGAGGCGCCGAAACGGAGCCGCCCGCGCAGCCGCGTCCCCGCGAACCAGTGGGCCGCCCGTTCGTTGGCCTCCAGGATGGTGCGGGCGAAGCCGAGCATCGCCTCGCCGTCCTCGGTCAGCGCGACGGTGTGCGTGTCGCGGACGAACAGCTGCCGCCCGGCCGCCTCCTCCAGCCGGCGCACCTGCTGGCTGACGGTCGACTGGCGCACCCCCAGGCGGTGGGCGGCCTGCGTGAAGCTGAGCGTCTGGGAGACGGCCAGGAAGGTCCGCAATTGCGCCGGATCGAACATGACCCCAGCTTATCGCGGATCGCGATAGCAGTCAGCGCGGTGAATGGGGTTCCCGATGAGCCTGTCCCGAGGCAGGCTGGCGGACATGCGCCGACCCGCCCTCCTGTCCCGGATACCCGTCGACCCCTACATCGCCGCGCTGCTCGGCACGGTCCTGCTGGCCGTGGTGCTGCCCGCCCGCGGCCCGGTGGCCACGGTCGCGGACGGCGCCGCCAAGGTCGTGGTGGCCCTGCTCTTCTTCCTCTACGGTGCCCGGCTCTCCACCCGGGAGACCGTGGAGGGGCTGCGGCACTGGCGACTGCACACGACGGTCCTGATATGCACCTTCGTGGTCTTCCCCCTGCTCGGGCTCGCCGCCCGCGGCCTCGTCCCCTACGTCCTGACACCGAGCCTCCACGACGGCCTGCTCTTCCTGTGCCTGGTGCCGTCCACCGTCCAGTCGTCGATCGCCTTCACCTCCATCGCCCGCGGCAACGTGGCCGCCGCCATCTGCGCGGGCTCGTTCTCCAGCCTCGTGGGCATCGTCCTCACACCGCTGCTCGCGGCGGCACTGCTCGGCAACAGCGGGGCCGGCTTCTCGCTCGACTCACTGCTGTCGATCGTGCTCCAGTTGCTGGTCCCCTTCCTCGCCGGCCAGTCGCTGCGGCCCTGGGTCGGCGGCTTCCTCACCCGCCACCGCACCGTCCTGGGCCGCGTCGACCGCACCTCGGTACTGCTGGTCGTCTACGCGGCGTTCAGCGCCGGCATGGTGCGCGGCGTCTGGAGCCAGGTGACGCCGTGGCGGCTGCTGGCCCTGCTGGGCGTCGAAGCGGTGCTGCTGGCGTTCATGCTCACCCTCACCGGCTTCGGCGCCCGCCGGCTCGGCTTCGGACGCGAGGACCGGATCGCCGTCGTCTTCGCCGGCTCCAAGAAGAGCCTCGCCGCCGGACTCCCTATGGCCACCGTCCTCTTCGGAGCCGACGCCAGCCTCGCCGTCCTGCCCCTGATGCTCTTCCACCAGCTCCAACTGATGGTCTGCGCCGTCCTCGCCAAACGCTTCGCCCGCCAGGCGGAGACCGACGGAGCCGGGAACGGAGCCGGGTCCCTTCCCGTGCCTCCCCCGGCCGCCCCGGCGAACGCCCCTGCTCAGCGGGCCGGTTGAGCACCGCCTCTCCTCTCCGCTGTTCACCATCCTCTCCAGGCGTCCCATGCCCTGCCGACCGTCACCCGCGAGCCCGGTCCACCCGGTCGAGCGGCAGCCGGAGCACGACGCCCCGGGAGCCGGACGGCAGGGTGTTGCTCTTCCGCAACGCCGTGAGCTCGGCGTCCGAGAGTGCCCGGCGGTAGACCCGCACCTCGTCCAGCGCCCCGGTCAGCGACTGCCTCCCGTCCGGCCGCTGGGCCAGGTGCACCCCGAACACCGAGGTGCGGCTGACCGACCCGGGGGCGCCCGCCACGGACGTGGACACCCCGTCGACCGTGAGCACGAGCCGGCTGCCCGTCCGGCGCAGCACCACGTGATGCCAGCGCCCGTCGGCAGGGGCGCCACCGGCCCGTACCCGGACCGTCCGTGCCGGCCCACCGCCGCTGACGGCGGTCACTCGGCCGGTGACCCGTCCCGCCGCCGGATCCCCGACCAGCGCCACCTGCGGGGCACCCCCGATCCCGCCCATCCAGAGCAACGGCTGTTCCCTGCCCCTCTCTGTCTCTCCGGCCTCCCCTCCCTCCCCTCCTTCCTCGCCGTTCCGGTGCCCGCCTCCGTAGCGGATCCACAGGGCCGCTGTGAAGTCCCCGCTCCCCAGCGGGAGGGACGCCCGATAGGGCAACCGCACCCCGTCACCCCCCTTCTCGGCTCCCCGTTCCGTGTCCATCTCCCCGAATTCCAGCCCGTCCCCGAACCTGCCGCCGACCGCCCGTGCCCTGCCGAGGACCGCCGCGCCCCCGGCTCCCGGCGCCCGGTCCGGGGTGGTCGGCCCAAGGTCGCGGCGGGGGCCCAGCCAGCCCTCGGTGAACCGGGCGAAGCGGATCTCCTGACGGGCGTCCGCCCGGCCCGCCTCGTAGAGCAGCCCCACCGTGCCGGGCCCCGCCACCGCCATGTCCGAGTAACCGGACCAGTCGCCGGTGACCCGGCGGCCCCGCTCGGCACCTTCCCAGGTGCGCCCCTGGTCGTACGAGGAGCGGACGGTCATCGTGCGGCGCCGGTCGGGATCGGCGGGTGCCGAGAACAGCCAGCGCCCCGGCCGCAGGGGCAGAACGGCGCCCTGCACTGTGGGGGTGTACAGGTCGGGCAGGGACCGGAAGGGCCCGGCGAAAGTGCCGCCCCCGTCGTGACTGACGGCCTCGTCCCGGTTCCCGAGGTCCGTGCCGTTCTGCTCGCGTCCGTTGACGTAGACCGTGCCGTCGTCCCGCTCGGCCAGGGTCAGCTCGGAGGGTTTCTGCCGGTAGGTGCCGTCCGGTGCGACTCGGTGGGTGTCCACGGCGCCGAGCCGCCAGTGGGCACCTCCGTCGTCGCTGTAGGCCAGGGCCGCGTGGTTCGCGGTGGCCCGGGCGCCGTCGTGGGCCTCCGCGTTGACCCCGACCAACAGCCGCCCCCGGTGCGGGCCGTGGGCCAGCTGGATCCCGTGTCCCGGGCCCGTCGCGTACCAGGAGTTCCAGTCGCGCGGCCGCAGGCCGGCGGCCAGGGTGCGCGGTCGTGACCAGCTCCTTCCGTCGTCGTCGCTGTACTGGAGGTGAGGCACGCGCTCGCAGGGAGTGGCACAGTTCCCCGCGTCCTCGCGGCCCCGGTTGGACGTGGCGGCCAGGAGGACCCGCCCGCTCCCGCGGTCCACGATCGGCACGGGATTCCCGTAGGTGTCACCGCCGCCCTCGTTGACGACCCGCGGAGACGTCCAGGTGCGGCCACCGTCGGTGGAACGCTTGAGGACGATGTCGATGTCGGTGGCGTCCCCGCAGTTGTGCTTCCTGCCCTCCGCGAAGGCGAGAAGCGTGCCGCGGCCGGTGGTGACGATCGCGGGAATGCGGTAACAGGCGTACGCGTGCCCGAGTTCGTCCCCCGCCTTGAAGAGCACCCGCTCCTCGAACACCGGCTCCTGCCGCGCGGGCGACGCCCTTCCGGTCCCCGGCGGAGCCCCCGGGCCCGTGATCCCCGCCGCCCGGGGCAGGGGCAGCGGGAGGAGCAGCGCCCCGGCCAGGAGGACGCCCACCGCCCGGGTCCTCATCGGTCGGGGTGGGTCACCGTACGGTCCGCCGGGTCGTCTTCTCACACGGACCATGGGACAGCACCGCACCGGCACGTCGGCGGCGTCACGCCGGGCGCAGGACCACCTTTCCCTGATTGGCGCGCGATTCGATGATCTCGTGTGCCTTGGCGGCGTCCTCCAGGGGCAGCTCGGCATGGACGCACGGCCGCAGCCGGCCCTCGGCGAACAGTGCCCAGAGGTCCCGGCGCCACCGCTCCATCACCGCGGGCCGGTGACGGGCTATCAGCGCCATCTGGAAGCCGACCACCGATTTGGCGCCCACCAGCAGGTCGTACGCCTGGATGGTCCCTCCGCCCGAGCTGTAGGCCACCAGCCGTCCGCCGGGGGCCAGGGCGCCCACCGCGGGGGAGAGGAGGGTGCCGCCGACCGCGTCCAGCACGATGTCCACCGGCTCGCCCCAGGACTCCCGCTCGTAGGTGACGATCTCGTCGGCGCCCAGCGATCGGACGAACCCGGCCTTGTCCGGCGAGCTCACCGCCGCGACCACGCGTCCGGCTCCACGGGCCCGGGCGATCTGCAGGGCGAGATGCCCCGCGCCGCTCGCCGCGGCCGTGACCAGTACCGACTCGCCCTCGGCCGGTCGCGCCGCCTCGTACGCGCCTCTGGCGACGAGTCCGCAGCGGACCAGGGCGACGGCATCGGTGGAGCTCGCGCCCTCGGGCACGGGTGAGGCCATCGACGTGTGCAGGAGGGAGTAGTCGGCGTAGGCGTCCACGAAGCAGAGGCCGGTGACGCGCTCGCCCACCCGGAACCCGGTCACGTCCCGGCCGACCGCGACGATCTCTCCCGCCACCTCGCCGCCGATCCCCGCGGGCAAGGGCAGGCCACCCTCGCGGACCCTGCGCACCACGGGCAGGGTGACGCCGATCGCCTCGGCGCGAAGGAGCAGTTCACCCGGGCCGGGCCGGGGGATCTCCGCCTTCTCGACCCGCAGTACCTCGGGGCCGCCGTTCTCGGCATAGCGGACACGTCGCATGGTGCACCTCCACAGGCGTCGGCTTCATCGGGTGCCTTCGTTGGGACTCCCAACGGCTACGACGATACCGGATGCCGTTGGGAAGTCCAATGGTTTTTCGTAGGGAATCCCAACGACTTTCCCGCTATCCTCGACCCATGGCACACACCCGTACGGAAGCCGACGCCGGCGAACCCACCCTTGCCCGTATCCAGTCCCTCCCGAGCTGGCTGCTCAACCGCGCCTCCGCCCGCGGCCGCCGCCTCGTCTCGGACGCCCTCGCGCAGGACGGCATGCGGATGCCCCACCACGCCGTGCTCTCCGCCGTGGCCGACCTGGGCCCCGTCGCCCAGGCCGAGCTCGGCCGCACCACCGGGTTCGACCCGAAGGACATGGTCGGCATCCTCAACGAACTCCAGGCGAAGGAGCTGATCACCCGTGCCCCCGACCCGTCCGACCGCCGCAAGAACGCCATCACGCTCACCGACGAGGGCCGCAGGCGTCTCGACCGCCTCACGCGGCTCGGGGACGAGGCCAACGAGGCGTTGCTCTCCGCTCTTTCGCCCGCCGAGCGCCGGCTGTTCCTCGACCTGCTCGCCCGGGTCGTCGACGAGGGCTGACGCGTTCCGGTGGATGCCGGCGGGCGGTGCCGCAGGGGCGCCGGCACGGTGGGGCCGGGCCGGTGCCGGGTCGGTACCGGTATTCACCGAAACACAGGACGCCCTCACCGCGGATCTGGTGGGATGGCTTCGCGCGGACGGGCGGTCGAGGATGAGGGGTGGTTCGAGTGGCGTGGGGCCTCGGGGACCACGGGGGCCGCAGAGTTCCGCGATACGGTCCGCGGGGCGGGAACGGTCCGCGGAACGGATACGGTCCGCGGAACGGATACGGGACGCCGGGCGGGAGGCCGATCCCGGACGAACCGCGTTCCGGCCGACAGCATTTGACGAGCGGGCAGCCGGCCCTCGCGTCACGCCCCGCCGCGCCCCGCGTCCCGTACGGCCCGCCACAAGCCGTCCGGGCCGGAACCCCGCACCGCCGCCTCCGCTCCGGCGCCCGTGATGCACGCACACCGGACCCACGTACGCCGGGTCTCCGTATCGACGCCCGGGAACGGGATCCGCGCCCGCCGGACCGCCGTGGAGTCCGGCCGCCCGGCACCGGCCCGACGCCTCTCCCCGGCGCGCGGCCGCCGTCCCCGCTCCCGCCGCCGGAGGAGTGCCGCCGGCGCATGCCACCGCGCGTCCCCTCGCCCCGCAAGCGCACCCCCGCACGAAAAATGCGCACCCCCGCACGAAAGGAGCCCGAGTGACCCTGCAACAGCTGCACTACTCCTGCTCGTCCGCGGCATCGGGCCCCCGCTTCACGGCCGCCAGCGCCGACCTGCCCGCCCTTCTGCTGGGGGAGACCGAGGCGCTGCTCGCGTACGAGCCGCCGGACGCCGGCCCCGGCACCGCCCCGGACGAACTCACCGGCCTCCCGGTTGTCTTCAGCCACAACCGACTCTCCGACGGCACCCGGCTGCTCTGCCGCACCGTGTGCACCGGCACTTACCTCCGCGGCCGACGCCACGCCTTCCACGCCCACGCGGTCCGGCTGACGCAGGACGGCCCCCTGCCCGGCGGCCTGCTGCCCATCGAGGCGTGGGAGTCCCCCTCCTGGGCCGACTCCACCCCAGGTGACGGGGTCCCGGACGTCATGACCGCCCTCGCGCCGGCCCGGCGCATCGGCAAGGCGGGGCTGCTGGAGTTCGTCACCGCCCGCGCCGAGCGGCTGGAGCCCTTCCTCACGGACGTACGGGCCCTCTTCCGCAGCCCCGACTCGCCCCAACTCCTCGTCATCGAACGGGACACCACCCACATCGCGCACTGGATCGCCGTCGCCAGCGCCGTCCTGCCCCGCGAACTCGCCGACCGCCTCACCTTCACCACCTACACCCGCCGCCCCCTGCTCGCCCGGCACCAGATCGTCGGCGCCTTCCCCGGCTCGGACTTCGACTACGCCCATGTGGCGGCCGACCGCCGCTACCGCGTCCACGACTGCGCGGGCGGCCAGTCCAGCCCCGTCCGCGACGAGCCGGACCCCTGGGCGGCCGTGGCCGCCCGCATCCTCCTGGCCGGAAAACCCGCGCTGTTCACGGAGGCCGCCCGGCTCCGCACGGCCGCCGACCGCGACACGACGCACGACGCCGGCCGCCTCGCCGCCGTCGCGCTCCGGGAGGGCATCCTCCTGGACTCGCCCGGACGCACGGCCGCCGCCCGCTGGGCACGCCTCCACGCCTCCGGCGACCGCCCCGACAGCACCCTGCTGGACCCGGTGATCGGCGCGCTGGCCGAGGGCAGCACCCCCCGTATGTCCGCCGAATGGGCGGCACTGGCCGAACTAGCCGAGCAGTTCACGCCCTTGACGTCCAGCGCGCCCGGCGAACGGCTCAGACGCGACCTGCGCGCGGAACTCGACCGCGCGGCCCCCGGCGAACCGCTCGAACAGGTGCTGTCCCTCCTCCGTCTCGCGGAAGCCCTGCGCGCCGGCCACAGCCCCGTGCTCACCGCCCGCCTGAGCGCCGCCCTGCTGGGCGACGGCGCGCAGGACCGGGAACGGGTGTGGTCGGCGGTCACCGCGCGCCCGGGGCTCACGGCCGCCGTCCTCGACACCCTGGAGCGCACCGCGGCCACGGGCGACCCGGCGTCCGTCGTCCGCCTCCTCACCGCCGGCTTCCCGAAGGGTGAACTGGCCGACCGCCCCCACCTGCGCATGGCGGCCGCCGTCGCCGACCGGCCGCTCCCGCCGGACGAGGACCGCACCGAGCTCCTCGCCGCGCTGATCGGAAGGGCCGGACGCCGCCACGGCTCCGACCCCTCCGTCCTGCGCACCGCCTACCGCCTGGTCTGGGGCAGCGCCCGGCCCACCCCGGCGGAGGCCGCCGCCCTGCTGTCCCGCCTCCCCGCCGAACGGCACCGCGCCGCGGGGCTCGATGACGCGTTCGTCCGGTCCGTCCTGGAGAGCGGGCCCGACGACGAGCACGCCCCCGCCGTCGCCAGGACGTTGATACTGCGCTGCGGACACCGGCTCGACCCCCGCCGGCACGCCGCGCTGCTCCTCCTCGACCAGGCGGGAGCCCTTGAGGACGGAGAGGAACAGCCCGGCTTCGCCGCCCGGATCCTCGCCCTCCGCGAACAGGCCGCACCCCTGGAGCCGGCCATCGACGAGCGCGTGTGCGGCGCCCTCACCCGCAGACTGCTCTCCGGCGAGCCCTGCCACGAGGACCTGTCCGCACTGGTCCGCTCCGGCGACGAGGAACTGATCACCGCTTACGCACGCATGGCCCGCAGCGGGCTCGCGGACCTCGTCCTGCGCCGGTCGCCCGAGTTCGCGGGCGTGTGCTTCGTCGCCTGGCACACCGAGCCCGCCACGAGCGAGCTCTGGGACGACATCCGCAACGACCTGCTGTCCTCGGTGCTGCGCCCCGCCGTCCGCCGGATGACCCGTGAGGAGCTGGACGAAGTCCAGTGGTTCCTGAGCGAACAGGACGGCCCCTGGGCCGAGATGTTCCTCGACTGGAACAGACGCCCCGGCGTCCTCGGCCGGCTCGGCTCCCTGCGCCGGACGGCCGGCGCGAGGACACGGGCGGACTGACGCGGGGCTGTCGGGCGGGGCCTTGTGGCTTCACGCGGCGGGCCCTCGGACGGGGCCTTGTGGCCTCACGCGGCGGGAGGTCGGGCGGGGCCTGGCGGCTTCACGCGGCGGGTCGTCCGGCGGAGGCCTCGTGGCCACACGCGGCAAGGACGACGGCTGCCCGCGCGCCGTCCCGTCACGGCATCACGACGCGCTCCTCGCCCGCGTACACGTTCATCGAGGAGCCGCGCAGGAACCCCACCAGGGTCATCCCCGTCTCCACCGCCAGGTCGACGGCCAGGGACGACGGAGCCGACACCGCCGCCAGCACGGGGATTCCCGCCATGGCCGCCTTCTGCGCCAGTTCGAAGGAGGCCCGCCCCGAGACGAGCAGCACGGTCCCGGACAGCGGCAGGGACCCCTCGCGCAACGCACGCCCCACGAGTTTGTCGACCGCGTTGTGCCGCCCCACGTCCTCGCGGACGTCCAGCAGTTCGCCCTCCGCCGTGAAGAGGGCGGCCCCGTGCAGACCGCCCGTGCGGTCGAAGACCGTCTGGGCCGCGCGCAGCCGGTCGGGAAGGGCGGCCAGCAGGTCCGTGGTGAGCCGCACCGGCACGGGACCGTCTGCCACCGGCCACCGGGCCGTGGTCCGGACGGCGTCCAGGCTCGCCTTGCCGCACAGGCCGCACGACGACGTGGTGTAGACGTTGCGTTCGAGGCTCACCTCGGGGACGGGCACACCGGGGGCGAGCCGGACGTCGACGACGTTGTACGTGTTCGAGCCATCGTCCGTGGCCCCCGCGCAGTAGACGATGTTCGCCAGCTCCTCGGCCCGCCCGAGCACCCCCTCGCTGACCAGGAAACCCGCGGCGAGCGCGAAGTCGTCGCCCGGCGTGCGCATGGTGATCGCCAGCGGTTTGCCGTTGAGCCGGATCTCCAGCGGCTCCTCCGCCACCAGGGTGTCGGAACGCGCGTTCACCGCGCCGTCCCGGATGCGGATGACGCGGCGGCGTGCGGTGACCCGTCCCATGGCTGCTCAGTCCCGTGGCTGTCGACGGCGGTTGACGGTCACATTCTCCCGGGCGTTCTCCCCGGCGTTCTCCCGGGCGCGGCCATGCCCCGTCTCGGAGGCGGACGGGCGTCGAAATCCGGTCACGGTCGACGCGCAACCGGTTACCGACGGTCGCACGTGACGTGGACCTCATCGCCGACGGTCACCCTGTCATCCGCCGGACAGGAGGCTACCGTTCGGTAGGCAACGTGCTGTTCCCCGCCCCGACTGTGCACCGAGAGCGGAGAAACCCCATGGCACCGACCCTCAACTCCCTCGTCCTGCGACCCGGTACCGAATGGGACAGCGCTTGGCGGCGCTGTCTGGCCCTGGCCCCCGAGGCGTTCCGGGACGACCGCGTCCTCAACCTCTGGAACGGCGCCTGGCACGCGGACGGCCGTCCGCTGCCCGCCGTCACCCCGGTCGACGGCACCCCCGTCGCCGGACCGCCACGCCTCGACGCGGAGGCCGCCCACCGGGCCGTGCGCGCCGCGCTCGACCAGCACCGCGCCTGGCGCGAGGTGCCGCTCTTCGAGCGCAGGGCGCGGGTGACCGCCGCGCTGGACGCGCTCGACGAGCATCGCGAACTCCTCTCCCTGCTCCTGGTCTGGGAGATCGGCAAGCCCTGGCACCTCGCGCAGGCGGACGTGGACCGGGCGATCGACGGAGTCCGCTGGTACGTGGACGGCATCGCCTCGATGACCGCCGGACGCGTCCCGCTCCCCGGACCGGTCTCCAACATCGCCAGCTGGAACTACCCGATGAGCGTGCTCGTCCACGCCATGCTCGTCCAGGCCCTGGCGGGCAACGCGGTGATCGCCAAGACCCCGACCGACGGGGGCCTGTCCTGTCTGACGCTGGCGTGCGCCCTCGCCGTCCGTGAGGGCCTGCCCCTGACCCTCCTCAGCGGCAGCGGCGGCGAGCTGTCCGAGGCGCTCGTCCGGGCGCCCGAGATCGGCTGCGTCTCCTTCGTCGGTGGCCGGGACACCGGTGCCCGTGTCGCCACCGCCGTGGCCGACCTGGGCAAACGCCACATCCTCGAACAGGAGGGGCTGAACACCTGGGGCATCTGGAACTTCACCGACTGGGACGCCTTCGCCCCGCGGATCCGGAAGACCTTCGACTACGCCAAGCAGCGCTGCACCGCCTACCCCCGCTTCGTGGTCCAGCGCTCGGCGTTCGCGGACTTCCTCGCCCACTACCTGCCCGCCGTGCGGTCCGTGCGCTTCGGCCACCCGCTCGCCACCGACTGGCCCACCGACGACCTGCCCGAGCTGGACTTCGGCCCGCTCATCAACGCGGCCAAGGCGAAGGAGCTGACCGACCAGGTAGCCGAGGCCATCGACCGGGGCGCCGTCCCGCTGCACCACGGCTCACTGGCGGACGGCCGCTTCCTCGCGGGCCAGGACCGCAGCGCGTACGTCCCTCCGGTCACCCTCCTCAACCCACCGCCCTCCTCGCCCCTGCACCACGCGGAGCCCTTCGGCCCCGTGGACACCATCGTGCTGGTGGACACGGAAGCCGAGCTCCTCGCCGCGATGAACGCCAGCAACGGCGCCCTCGTCGCCACCCTCTCCTGCGACGACCCGGCGACCTTCGAACGCCTCGCCCCCCAGGTCCGCGCCTTCAAGGTCGGCCACGGGAAGCCGCGCTCGCGCGGCGACCGCGAGGAACTGTTCGGTGGATTCGGGGCCTCCTGGCGGGGCGCCTTCGTCGGCGGGGACCTGCTCGTCCGGGCGGTGACCCAGGGATCCTCGGCGGAGGAGCGGCTGCCGGGCAACTTCCCGGACTACCACTTGATGCCCTGAACAGTGCCCGGGTCGCGTCCCGGAGCCGGCGCTCCCTCCTGCGGCGGCTCCGGGACGGACCGACATGGTCGTGGTCCGGCTATCACGCCGGTGCCGTGTCCGTCGTCCGGCCGTCGTCCGTAGGTGCCATGTGTGGACCTCCGGTGTCCTCCGGTGCGTTCGTGGTGTGGTGGAGGCCGAGGTGCTGGTGGAGGTGGTGGGCGATGCCGGTGATGGTGCTGTTGCTGCTGACGAGTTCCATGGGGGAGATCCGGACGTCGTAGGTCTGCTGGAGGGCGGCGAGGAACTGGGCGCCCATGAGGGAGTCCATGCCGTAGATGTCGAGGCGCGCGTCGGGGTCGAGATCGCCGGGGGTGGTTTTGAGGGTGTCGGCGATCAGGTGGGTGAGCTCCCCGACAAGGTGGTCGACCGCGGTGTGGGCCGGCATGCGGCGCAGTGCTTCGAGGCGTTGTTCGCGGGCGAGACCGCCGACGACGGCACCTGCGGGGACGAGTGTGCTCAGCCGGGGGCCGGCGGCCTGGGGCAGGAGGTCGGCGGCGCGTGACCACTGGTAGCGGCCGATGCCTGTGACGTCGGAGTCCGCAGGGAGGAGTTCGGCGGTGGCGAACGCCTGCCGGGGGAGGAGAGGTTCGACGCCGAGCGCGGTCAGGCTGTCGTCGAGGCTGTTGCGGGCGACGTAGCCGGTGCCGGAGATGGCGCCCCAGGCGATCGCCAGGCCCGGATGCCCTTCGCGGCGGCGTCGGCGGACCAGGGCTTCCATGGCGAGGTTTCCGGCGACGTAGGGGGCTTGGGCGATGTTTCCGAGCAGGGCGGTGCCGGAGGAGTGGCACAGGAAGAGGTCGCAGTCCCGGTCCCGGGTGAGGGCGTCGAGGACGGCCGCTCCGGTCATCTTCGGTGCCAGGACGGCGGCGATCCGGGCCTCGTCGAGCTCGGTGAGCGGCGCGTCGTCGAGGTGCATCGCGGCGTGGACGACTCCGCGCAGCGGAAAGCCGGTGCGGTCGATCCTTTTGACCAGGGCGCGCATGGCCTTGAGAGAGGTGACGTCGGCGGCGTGGGCGGTGGCGTGGACGCCGCGTGCGGCCAGTGAGGCGAGGACCGACGCGGCTTCGGGGGCCTGGGCTCCACGCCGGCCGGCCAGAGCGATGTGGCGGGCGCCGCGGTCGGCGAGCCAGTGGGCGGTGGCGGCGCCGAATCCACCGGTGCCGCCGGTGACGAGGTAGGTGCCTGCTGGGTCGGGGCGGGGCGGGCACGCGGCCGGCTCGACCGGCACGGGTTCGTCGTCGGGGTGGAAGGTGACGACGACTTTCCCGATGTGACGGGAGTGCTGCAGGAGGCGGAATGCCTCGTGCACCCGGGCGGCGGGGAAGGCGGTGTGCGGCAGCCCGTGATAGTCGCCGTCGCCCAGGACGTCGGCCCGTACCTCGTTCAGGTGTGTGCGGATCTCCGTGTCCTCCAGCAGCGTGGTGATGTCCACACCGAAGAAGGCGATGTTGTTGTTGAAGGCGCGCAGGGACAAGGGCTTGTTCTCGTAGATGTCGCGTTTGCCCAGTTCCATGAAGCGGCCGCCAGGACGCAGGAGTTCCAGGCCGCGGGTGATGGCCTCGCCGGCGAGGGAGTTGAGGACGACGTCGACGCCCCGTCCGTCGGTGATCTCGCGTACCCGGTCGGCGAAGTCGAGGCTGCGGGAGTCCAGGACGTGTTCGACCCCGAGAGTGCGCAGGAAGGAACGTTTGAGTTCGCTGCCCGCGGTGGCGACGACCCGTGCGCCGACGAGTTCGGCGAACCGCAGCGCCGTCAGGCCGACGGCGCCCGCCGCGCCGTGGACCAGGAGGGTTTCTCCGGGGCGCAGCCGGGCGAGGTGGGCCAGACCGTAGCCGACGGTGATGAACGCGATCGGGACGGTGGCGCCTTCGGTGAAGGTGTAGTGGTCGGGCAGGGGGATGAGCCAGTCGGCCCGGGTGACGGTGTGGGTGCTCAGGCAGGAGGGGGCGACGCCGACGACCCGGTCGCCCGGCCGGAAGGCGGTCACGCCGGGGCCGCAGGCGGTGACCGTGCCGGCGCATTCGACACCCGGACCGTTTTCGGAGGGGGTGCCCTCGGTCAGCTCGCCCGGGAGGAGACCGGTCGTCTGCATGATGTCCCGGTAGTTCAGGCCGACGGCTCCCACAACCAGTGCCACTTCACCGGGGCCCGGCCGTGGGAGAGCGGTCTCGGCCCACGACAGCCGGTAGGACAACCCGGGGTCCTCCACCCGCAGGGCGAAGGGGACGCTGTCCGGTCGTACTCGCGCGGGTACGGCGCCGGGCCGTTCACGGGGGACGAACCGGCCCTGGGCGGTGAGGGCGATTTCGTCCTCCTCGCCGGGGGTGAGGAGTTCATGGGCGAGGCGTTCGGCGTCGGCGGCCGCCTCGCCGGTGCGGACCAGGGCGATCCGCCGGGTGCCGAGGAGGGGGTGCTCGTTGGCGAGGGTGCGGGCGGCTCCCCAGACCGCCGCCGCCGCGGGGTCGGTGTTCTCCCAGGGGCCGGGCAGTGCGTCGTGCGGGTGGGTGACCAGCCACAGACGGAGCCCGGGAGGTGTCGACCGGCGGCAGGCGGTGGCCAGGGCTCCGAGCGCGGCGATGGCCCGGGCGGCGTGAACGGCCGGGGAATCGGGGCCGGTGCCTTGCACGCGGCCGAGGAGCAGCGCGATGTGCACGGTGGTCGTGGTGTCGGAGCGTTGGGCGGTCTCCAGCAGGGTCGTCCACTCCTGCGCCGTGGCGCCGGCGCGACCGGTGGAGACCGCGGGTGCCCCTTCGCGGGTGAGAGCGGCGGCGAGAGCGTCGATCAGGTCGCGTTCCCGGTGGTCGTCGTCGGTCACGAGGAGGAAGGCGGCGTCGGCCGGCGCCGCGGGGAGCTGCCCCGGCCGGGAGGTGGTCCGGGGGGTGGTGGCCAGCAGGATCGTGTGCCCGTCGGTGTCGGTGCGGGTGATGTCGGTGAATCCGCACCGCTGCAGGGCGGCGGATCCGCTGTCGCCGCACAGCGGCGGGTGGTGACCGGTGGTGGGGCCGTGAAGGAGGTCCCTCAGACCGGTGTCGTGCGGGAAAGAGGTGACGAAATATCCGCCGGGTGCCAGCAGCGCTGCGGAGCGCCGGAGCGCAGCTTCGGGGTCGGGATGGTCGTGCAGACGGTCGTCGACGACGACGTCGAAGGTGTGGGCGGCCGGCTGCGGAGGCGCGTCGTCGTCCGGGATGTCGACGTGGTCGTGGGCGCCGAGGCGGGTGCGCAGGGCGGGCGAGGCCGTGGCCGGCACACCGGTGACGCGGTAGCGGGTGCGTTCGGGGGGCAGGACGGGGAGCAGGGTGAGGGCGGTGGTTCCGTCGCCGGTGTCGAGGACGCGCAGAGGACGGTCGGCGGGCCACCGGTCGGCGAGGCGGGTGAACAGTGCGCGCAGCACCCGGTGGTGGCGGTGGTCGGCGGGCAGCGCGCCGCGCACCTGGTCGGCGGCGGTGGCGATGTCCGCGGGTGTGGTGCCCGGGGCGCCCGTCCAGTGCCGGTGTGCCGTGGCGGCCAGGGCGAGGGCGGTACCGAAGGACGGGTCGGCGGCCAGGCAGCGGTGGGCTGCTTCGCCGGTGTCGTGGCGGGGGGCGGTCAGTTGGTGGCGGCCGTCGCCGAGGGGCCGTGCGGTGTGGTGGCGGTGCATGAGGGCGAGGACGCGCCGGGCCCAGGCGTGGTGTGCGGCGGGCAGGGCGGCGTCGAGCAGGTCGCCGGTGGTGAAGGGGGTCCGGGGGGAGGGCAGGAGACGGGCGAGGGCGTTGGCGTGGTGGCGGGCGGCGAACTCGTCGAGGGCGTCGCGCGCGCGTCGCTCGTCGCCCGGGCGCGGGGACGGCTCGGCCGGGAGGGCGGTGCCGACGAGGTGCCGCGGTGGGGGAAGGGGGGAGGGGGCGCAGGGCTGCCGGGGGTGGGGTGCCGCGCGCCAGGTGGTGTGATGGACGGTGACGGGGGTGATTCCCGTGGCGCCGGCCCGGCGGAGCCGGCAGCCCTCGACGCGTACGGTGACCCGGCCGTCCGTGGTGGTGAGGGTGAGGTCCCAGCGGACCTCCTCCCGGGTGCGGAAGCGCTCCTGGACCCAGAGGAATCCGGTGGGGTCCGGGGTGTCCCAGACCTGTACCGCGGAGATGCTGGAGGGCAGGAAGGCGTGCCCGGCGTCGAGCCGGTCGGTGAGCAGCTGGACGCCGGCCTGCAGGGCTCCGTCCAGCACCGCCGGGTGGACGACGTACGGCGCTCCCGGGGCGGGGTGGTGGTAGGCGGCCAGGACCTCCGCGGGACCGGTGCGCAGACCGGTGAGGATACGAAAGGCGGGTCCGTACTCCAGCCCGGCCGCGGCTCGGTCCCGGTAGCAGTCGTCGGCGCCGACGGAGTGCGGGCAACGGGCGCGGACAGCGCTGAGGTCCACCGGGGCGGGGCGGCGGGCGGTCAGGGACCGGACGCGGGCGGTGGCGTGGGCGCGGGGGGTCTCGCCGGGCCGGCTGGTGCTGGTGATGGTCACCGTGCCGTCGTCCGGGCGCAGGGAGAGCTGGAGCTGGATGGTGCCTGGGTCGTCCCAGGGCACGGCGAGGCCGCTGTTGATGATCAGGTGCCCGGTTTCGAGGGGGCCGTCGCCCAGGGTGCGCCGGCCGGCGGCGAGCGCCATCTCGACGTAGCCCGTGGCGGGCATGAGGACCGTGCCCTGGATGCGATGGTCGGTCAGCCAGGGGACGAGGACCGGCTCGACGGGGCCCTGCCATTGCGGGTGCGGTGCGGGCATGCGCTCGCCGAGCAGGGGGTGGTCCAGCAGCCCGTCGCCGCTGGTGCGGAGCCACGACTGGGGGCTGCCGGCCCAGTGGCGGTGGCGTTGCCATGGGTACGCCGGCAGGTCGGCGAGGTGTCCTGGGCGCGGGGTGGGGCCGGTGGCGTCGGCGCCCGCGGCGATGAGCGAGGCCAGCGCGGTGGCCAGGGTCCGCGGCTCGTCGCCGTCGCGGTGACCGGTGGGTACGACGGCGGGGCGGCCGCGGTGGCCGGCGGTGGTGCTCCTGCGCAGGTAGGCGCCCAGGACGGGGTGGGGGCCGATCTCCAGGAAGATGCCGGCGCCGTCCTCGCGGGCGAGCGCGGCCGCGTCGGCGAAGCGCACCGGCCGGCGGATGTTGTGCCACCAGTAGGCGGCGTCCAGCTCCGTGCCGAGCAAGGGGGTGCCGGTGACGGTGGAGTGGAACGGGACGGTGGCGGGGGCGGGTTCCAGTCCGGCCAGCGCCCGGAGCAGGGGGGCTTCGCAGGCGTCCATGGCGGGGCTGTGGAAGGCGTAGTCGAGGTCCAGCTCGCGGAAGAAGACGCCGCGGCGGCGCAGGTCGTCCCCCAGGGCGGTCAGGTCGTGGGCGCGTCCGGCGACGGTGACGTCCTGTGGGCTGTTGATCCCGGCGAGCACCACCGCGTCGCCGTGCCGGGCGAGGACGCGGAGTGTTTCCTCGGCGGACATCCCGACGGCGGCCATGCGCCCGCTGCCGCGCAACGGCGCCTGGGCGCGGGAGCGTTCGGCGATCACCCGGGCGGCCTGCCCGGTGTCCAGGATGCCGGCGGTGTGCGCGGCGGCCACTTCACCGACGCTGTGTCCGAACACGGCGGACGGCACGATCCCGTGCGCGCGCAGGACGGCGGTGATGCCCAGCTGGACGGCGAGCAGCAGGGGCTGGGCGAACTCGGTGGCCTCCAGGTCCCGGGTTTCGGGCGGCCGGGTCAGCGCATGGGCGGTGGACCACCCCAGAAAGGTGGTCAGGTGAGTGTCGAGCTCGTCCACCGCGTTCCTGAAGACCTCGTCGTGTGCGTACAGGGCGGCACCCATGCCCGGCCACTGCGAGCCGTTGCCGGAGTAGACGAACGCCACCCGCCTGTCGGCGACGGCCGTGGCGACGGCCCCGCCGGAGGTGTCCGGCGCGGATCCGGACGCGGAGGCGGTGGTCAGGGCCCGCAACGTACGGGCGGCCCGGCCGGCGTCGGCGGCCAGCACGACCGCGCGGTGGTGGTGCCGGCCGCGCCGCCACAAGGTGGCCGCGATGTCGGCGAACTCCTGTGCGGGGGCCCGCTCCAGGTGGTCCGCGAGCCGTGTCGCTGCCTGGCCGAGCGCCTCGGCGGAACGGGCGGAGACCACCACCGGCACCGGCACCGGCCGCGGCGGGGGCGGTGCGCCCGGTGCGGACACGGGCTCGGGCGCGGCGATGATGACATGGGCGTTGGCTCCGCCGAAGCCGAAGGAGTTGATCCCCACCACTGCGCGCCCGGTGGTTGTCACGGGCAGTTTCTCGGTGACCGGCCGCAGCCCCAGGCCCGTGAAGTCGATGTCGGGGTTCAGTGGATCGGCGTGCAGGGAGGCGGGCACCATGCGGTGGCGCAGGACCAGCAGGGCCTTGCACAGCCCGGCCATGCCGGAGGCGGGTTCGAGGTGACCGAGGTTGGTCTTCACCGATCCGATGGGCAGTTCGCCGGTGATCCGCCGCATGCCCAGGGCGTGTCCGATGGCCGTGGCCTCGACCGGATCACCGACGGGCGTGCCGGTGCCGTGGGTTTCGAAGTAGACGAGTTCGTCGGGGTCGACGTTCGCCCGGGCGTAGGTGCGGCGCAGCAGGTCCTCCTGGGCCGCGGCGCTGGGCAGGAACACCCCCGGGGTGCGGCCGTTGCTGTTGACCCCGGTGCCCAGGATCACCGCGTGGACGCGGTCACCGTCGGCGCGGGCGGCGGACAGGGGCTTGAGCAGCACCACGCCGCCGCCTTCGGCGCGTACGAAGCCGTCGGCGTGGGCGGAGAAGGCCGCGCACCGGCCGGCCCGGGACAGCATGGACGCCTGGGAGAAACCCATGAACTGCAGCGGATTGAGCAGCAGGTTGGCTCCGCCGCACAGGGCCATGGCGCTGGTGCCGTCCCGCAGGGTGCGGCAGGCCCGGTCCAGGGCGACCAGTGACGAGGAACAGGCGGTGTCGACGGCCATGCTGGGGCCGCGCAGGTCGAAGGTGTGCGAGACGCGGTTCGCGGCGAGGGCGAGCGCGCCGCCGACCATGGAGTGGGAGCCGACCTCGCGCGGTGTGAGCATCATGGAGTAGGAGCCGTCGGAGACGCCGATGTAGACGGCCGTGTCGGTGCCCGCTAGGCGGGAGGGGGCGACAGCCGCGTCGTCCAGCGCCTCGGCGGTCAGTTCCAGCAGCAGCCGGTGCTGCGGGTCCATGGCCGCTGCTTCCCTGGGCGCGATGCCGAAGTAGGCCGCGTCGAAGCCGGCGATGTCGTCCAGGAAGCCGCCGGCGGCCGTGTAACTCTTGCCCGGGCGCGGCCTGCTGACGTCGACGAACCGGTCGGTGTCGAACCGGTCCGGTGGAACTGTCGTGATCATGTCACGTTCTTCTTCGAGGGCCGTCCACAGCTCCGTCAGGCCGCCGATGCCCCCCGGCAGCCGGCAGGAGACTCCGATGACGGCGATCCCCTCGTCCGCGGCCTTCCGTCCGTCCGGTTCCATCCCCACGGCCTCCCCTCCATCGCCCGATGGCTCCAGGCCGTCCGCGACGGGTGCCTCGCCCGCGGGCACGGGCCACGCACGGGAGAAGCCATCATCCGGCAAGCACATTTCCATTCTTCACCTGAAGAAAGACCCCAAGCTCACCGGAACCGGCATTCACCCATCCAGGTGATATCTCGCCGCGGGCACAGCAACAGCGCTCCCAGGAACACCTGTGTCCGCAACCGGGGGGACGCAACGGCAGGGCCCTCTCGTGATCAGGCCCGGGTGCGCCCTAGGGTGGCCGGACCGCCATGGCCACCGGCCCTTGGCATCCGCACCGGCGGAAGGACCCCATCCGTGTCCGTCCTCATCACCGGCGCCACCGGGTACCTCGGCAGCCGGCTGCTGCACCACCTGCTGACCGAGGAGGACGACACCCCCGTCGTCCTCCTCGGCCGCGACGAGCCGGCGGTGCTGCTCCGGCGCATCCGCACGGCCGTCACCTGGCTCGACACCGAGGGCACGCTGCGGCCCGGGGCGTTCGGCCGCCTGCGCTGCCTGCGTGCCGACCTGTCCCGTCCCGGACCGCTCCCGCACGACGAGGCCCTCGACGGCCTCACCACCATCTGGCACTGCGCCGCCTCGATCGCCCTGCACGGAGACCCCCTCCCCATCCACCGCGCCAACGTCATCGGCACCCGTCGCATCCTGGAACTGGCCGACCGTACCTCCCGCGTCCACCTCGTCCACGTCAGCACCGCCTACGTCGCCGGCCGTCGTACCCGCGGCCTGATCCGGGAAACGGACCTGTGCGACGCGGCCGGCTTCCACAACGCCTACGAGGAAAGCAAGTTCACCGCCGAACGGACCGTCCGGCACTGGGCCCGCACCCGCTCACGCACGGTCACCGTCCTGCGGCCGGGCGTCCTTGTCGACAACCGCCCCGCCCCCGACGGGCTGCCGCAGCACCCCTTCGCCTTCCTGGCCCGGACCATGCGCACCACACTCCGGGCACGCGCCCGGCGCGGCAGTGGCGCGGGCGCACCGCACGACCCCGGCCGAGCCGCCCCGGCGGCGATGCGTTTCCGCCTCCAGGGTCCCCCCGACGGCTCACTCAACCTCCTCCAGACCGACTGGGCGGTCCAGGCCATGGTCCGCACCGCCGCCGCCCACCATGAGCCCGGCGTGCTCACCGCTCATCTCACCCACCCGGACAACACCCCGGCACAACTGATCGCCCGGGCCTTCGAGGCGGCGCAACCGGGCCTGTCCGCCCACATCACCCCCCACATCCCCGACCCCACCCCTCTGGAGGCGTACGCCGTCCGGGAGTTCGGCTACCTGCTCTCCTACAACACCCACCAGCGCACATACGACCGCACCCACCTGCTGCGGCACATCGGTGGCCTGCCCGCCCCGCTCCCCATCGACACCGGCTACCTCGCACAAGCCCTGGCGGCCCCCTCCCGCCCGTAGCGTCGTACTTCTCTTACCTCGGGCCCCTGGCGCAGGCCGCCGGTATCACCCCGGCCGCCGCCCGGGCCGCGGGCGCCCGGCGCGGCGCACAGCTCGCGCACCGCCTCACCGAACATCCTCGGCAGTCCGTCCGTGTCGGCGAGGTGCGCACGCGCGGTGAAACTGACACACACCTCACCGCCGTAGTCCATGATCGTGGCCGCCAGGGCGTGCCCCGGGGGAAGGAAAGTCAACGGCACCACGTGCTCCAACCGCCAGCTCCGCACCCTGAACTCCCCCGGGGGCCCGGGCACATTCGTCGTGAGAAGAGAACTCACCTCCGGCCGCAGACTGCGCCGCAGGATCACGTCGCCACGGCGTCCGGACACCGGTCCAGCAGCCGCTCCACCTCCGCACGGGCCGAAGACCGCCGCGCCGCCCGCGTCCGTTCCATCACCGCCGTCAGCCTGCGCGCCGGGTCCGTCTCGCCGACCGGCAACCGCACCCGCGCCCCGACGAACCGGTTGCCGTCCTCCAGTTCGCGCCCCGGCGCACGGATACTGATCGGCATCAGCGCCATGACATTGCGCGGCACACCACCGGCGCGCTCCCGCATCCAGCTCCCCAACGCCCCCGACAGGCAGGAGAGATAGATGTCGTTGACACTGGCCCCGAAGTCACGCATCACCGGGCGCAACAGTTCTGCCCGGACGAACGTCCACCCGTGCCGCAGCGGCTCGTCCGGGCCGCGGAGGGGCACCGGCGCCAACGGCGCGGCGGGCGGGAGGCCGAAGGCGAAGTCGGCCAGCGCCAAGGCCGCCCGGCACGCCCCCCATACGCTCCCTCTCCGTCCCCTTCCCCACCGCGGCCCTTCGCCGTGCGACCCGGCTCCGCGGGCGGTCCGCCCGGCCGGGGACGCGCCCCGGCCGCCGCGCCGGAACCGCTCAGCATCCGACTGACCCGGCTGACCACCGCACTGCTGCCCACCCCGTCCATCAGACCGTGATGGACCCGGGGCACCAACGCGAACGCACCCGGCGCGTATCCCCGCACCAGCCACAGGTCCGCGCCCAGTTCCGGCAGCGGCCTGACCGCCAGCCTCCCGAGCACCGCGCGCAGCCCCCGCTCCCCGGACCCGGGTTCGACCACGGCCTCGGAAACGTGCCGGCCCAGGACACCCGCCGCCTCGGCCCGCGCACCCGCCAGGCCGGGCAGCAGCCCACAGGCCATCCACGCCATCTCCAGCAGATCCTCCCTGGACGGGACGATCCCTGAGCACAACATCGCCTGACTGATCACCAGCGGGTCGGCCGGATGCCGCCGCGCGTAAGCGGCCCACCCCCGCCCCCACGGATCCCGCTGCCCCGGCCCCGGACCGGCGGAAGCATCGGACATGGACAACAGCGCCCTCCCCACGGGCAGAGCCCCGAGGCCCCGCACCCAAGGCCGGGCCGGGCGCATACCCGCTTCCAGAACACCAGGCGGGCCTCCGGTCAACCGCCGGACGACCGTATTCTCATCCTTTCAGGTGAGATGGAACGGCCCGGCTACCCGATCCCCTGCCGGTCGGCCTCCAGGGCGAACTCCCGGTCCGCCGCCTCCGGCACCGTGCGCGCGACGGCCTGCTCCAGCAGTGTGCGGTGCCGCTCCAGGGGCCGGCGCCGCTCCTGGGGCACCAGGGCCCACAGATCGTCCAGTCCCGCCATCAGCCGCCGGGTGACCTGCGGACTGCCCACCGCACACCGCCGGATCTCGGTCAGCCCGAGATCGACGAGATCCGTCCACCCGGGCAGGTCCTGCACCAGGCGGACAGCTCCTCCGCGATCGCTGTGGCACAGGGCGCCGAGAGGGCGGTGCGCGATCGCTGTCAGGAACTGAACGATGCGGTCGAGGCACTGCACGGCCGTGGTCGGATCGTTGACCGCGGGTGACAGGGCCCGCTGGGCGATGTCGGACAGCTGACGGAGCCCGAACCCGATGTCCTGGTGGAACGTCCGTTCCACCCCGACGGAGACCGTGTACCGCAGCGCCCGGGCCGGCGGCACGCTCCGTCCGCCGTGCACGGCGAACAGGGGAGTCCCCGGCACCACGTAATCCCCGATCCGAGGAATCAGCCGCAACACCACCCCCTGCCGCCGCGCCACCCGCACCAGCCGCGCGATGTGGACGTCCCGCAGCACCCCGGCCCGCCCCCGGTGCGCGACCTCGGGGCCCGACGGCGGCAGGGCGGGCGGGTCCGCCCCCTGCCCGGCGGTCCGGGCGTGCCGGTCGAGGACATGGAGCGACTCCCGCATGATCCGGTCGATGACATGGCCCACGCGCATCAGCCGGAGCGTGGAATTCACGTACGCCACGAACAGCGCGAGGCTGACCAGCAACAACAGTCCGCACACGAGGCCCGAGAACACCGGCACCGTGCTGATCGTCCTGGCGTCCGTCTCCCCCTCGTAGGCGGACTGCGCCAGCAGCGCGAACAGGAAGGTCGCCAGGAAGACCGCGAACGTGCACTTGGTGATCCGGCTGCGCACGTAGAGCCGCACCACCCGCGGCGAGAACTGCCCGCTCGCCATCTGGAGGGCCACCAGCGAGATCGAGAACACCACCCCGATGAAGGTGAGCATCGCCGACCCCACGGTCGTGACGATCGACTTGGCGTCGTCCGCGATCCGGATCAGCGAGCCGACCGTCTCGTAGTCCCCCTCCTCCTGCAGCCCCCGGACCAGCCAGTGGTCCAGCTCCATCACCACCCCGGCCGCCACCACGGCCCCCAGCAGCCCCACCGTCGGCGTGAACCAGAACGTGTCCCGCAGATGCTCCCGCAACGGCGACAACGGACGGGGAACCCGCCTGGCCGGAGCCGGGACGGACGGCTCCGCACCGGTAGGTGTGGTGTCATGCCCCGAGATGCCCATAAACGTACCTTATGGCGTAGGTAAAAAGCCTGGTGAAGGGCGCTCCGAAACCTTGATAGAGTTGTCCATGTCGCCGCGGGGAACGCCCCACGGAGACAGACACCTGGTCCGGGTGGCGGAATGGCAGACGCGCTAGCTTGAGGTGCTAGTGCCCTTTATCGGGCGTGGGGGTTCAAGTCCCCCCTCGGACACTTGAGAGAACCCCAGCTGAGCTGGGGTTTTTCTGTTTTTCAGGGCATTGCGGCGCTTCGCGTGACCAACCCATGCCCAGCGGCGGCGCGGGGGCGTTGTCAGTGCCCCTTGGCACACTGGTGGAAGCCCGTACCGCCCTGCGCCGAGAGGTCCGATGCTCACCACTGTCGCCGTAGAGAACTACCGCTCCCTGCGCCGTCTGATCGTTCCCCTGGGGCGGCTGAACGTGGTCACCGGGGCGAATGCCACCGGGAAGTCCAGCCTCTACCGGGCCCTGCGGCTGCTGGCCGACGCGGCGCGGGGCGGTGCGGTCGCGGCGCTGGCGCGGGAGGGCGGGCTGGCCTCGACGTTGTGGGCGGGGGAGCGGAAGGGGGCGGGCCGCTCGCCGGCGGCGAGCCTCCGGCTCGGCTTCGCCGGGGACGAGTTCGGGTACGCGGTCGACTTCGGGCACCCGATACCGACCGCGGGCGGCGAGGGCGCGCCGTCCATGTTCAACCTGGACCCCGAGATCAAGCGGGAGTGCACCTGGGCCGGGCCCGTGCTGCGCCCCGCCGCCCTGCTCTCGGACCGCTCGGGACCCGCCGTCCGCACCCGCACCGCGCAGGGTACTTGGCACAGCTCGGTGAACGCCGTCCGCCCCTACGACAGCATGCTCAGCGAGCTCGCCGACCCGCAGCTCGCCCCCGACCTGCTGCGGCTGCGCGAGCACATGCGGTCCTGGCGGTTCTACGACCACGTGCGGACCGACGCGCACGCACCCGCCCGCGGCGCGCAGGTGGGCACCCGCACGCCGGTGCTCGGGCACGACGGCTCGGACGTCGCCGCCGCGCTGCAGACGATCCGCGAGACGGGCGACCGCGACGCGCTGGACGCGGCCGTGGACGCGGCGTTCCCCGGCAGCGAGGTGGAGATCGTCAGCGAGGGCGGCCGCTTCGAGCTCAAGCTGCGCCAGCGCGGCCTGCTGCGCCCGCTGGGCGCGGCCGAGCTCTCCGACGGCACCCTGCGCTATCTGCTGTGGACGGCGGCGCTGCTCACCCCGCGGCCGCC
Organism: Streptomyces sp. I05A-00742; assembly: GCF_013055795.1. GTDB lineage: Bacteria > Actinomycetota > Actinomycetes > Streptomycetales > Streptomycetaceae > Streptomyces. The sequence goes on along the minus strand of NZ_JABETO010000015.1, from coordinate 65,566 downwards.
CGCGCTGCTGGTGCTCAACGAGCCGGAGTCCAGCCTGCACCCGGATCTGCTGGCCCCGCTGGCCGACCTGATCCTCACCGCGGCCCGGGACACCCAGATCGTGGTGGTCACGCACGCGCCGGGCCTGGCCGAGTCCCTCGCCCGCGGCGCCGGCCGGCACCGCATCGACGTCAACTCCATCGCCCTCCGCAAGGACGCCCTCGGTCAGACCGACGTCGCGGGCCGCGAGAGCATGCTGGACGAGCCGCTCTGGCACTGGCCCAAACGCTGAGGCGCCCGCCCGACGGGTCGGACGCGGGGTGGGAAATCGCCGGGGAGACCCCCGAAGATCGTCTACGGCAGGGCGCGCGGCATAATCGGACATCCGGGGTGAATCCCCGGTCCCGTCAGGCAAGCGCAGGAGCAGTTCATGATCTTCATCGTCGTCAAGTTCACCATCCGCCCGGAGCGGAGCGAGGACTGGCTCGGCCTCGTTGACGACTTCACCCGCGGTACGCGGAGCGAGCCGGGCAACCTGTTCTTCGAGTGGTCGAAGAGCGTCGAGGACCCGAACCAGTTCGTCCTCGTCGAGGCCTTCAAGGACGCCGCCGCCGGCGAGGTGCACGTCAACTCGGAGCACTTCAGGACGGCGATGGCCTGGATGCCCGACCTGATCGCCAAGACCCCCGAGATCGTCAACGTCGAGGTCCCCTCCGAGGGCTGGTCGGCGATGGCGGAGCTGTCGCCGCGCGGCTGACTTCGCATCGGCCGGAGCCCCGTTCACCCTCCCTGGGGAGGGGGACGGGGCTCCTGTGTTCCGCCGGTGCGGCCGGATCCGAGGCGCCATTGAACCCCCTCGGTCCTTCCCCCACGATTGGGGGCAAAGGTGGCAGTGCCGCCGTGCCGTCGGGGGAGGGGCTGATGAGCGGCTCTGGGGATGTTCGTGACGTGGTGGTCGTCGGGGCCGGGCCCACGGGGCTGGCGCTGGGGATCGGGCTGCGGCGGTACGGGCTGGACGTGCTGGTGGTCGACAAGGAGCCCAGTACGAAGCGGGATGCCCGTGCCTGTGTCATCTGGCAGCGGGCCCTGGAGGGGCTGCGGGACCTGGGGTGCGTGGAGGCGCTGGCCGGCGAGGGGATGTCCGTGCGGCGGGGGACGTTCCATGTGCGGGGCCGGGTGCGGGGGCGGTACGACATGGGGGTGCCCGGGACGGCGTTCCCCTTTCCGCTCTCGATCGAGCAGGACGCCACCGACCGGCTGCTCCGCGACCGGCTGCGGACGCTGGGCGAGGACGTGAGCTGGTCGACCGAGGCCGTGGCCGTACGGGTGGGGGCCGACGAGGCGGAGGTCGATCTGCGCGGCCCCGACGGGCGGATGCGGACGGTGGGGTGCCGGTGGCTGGTGGGGTGCGAGGGTGCGCACAGCGTGGTGCGCAAGACCCTGGGCATCCCCTTCGAGGGCGAGCGGCGCGCCGACCTCCAGGCGGTGCAGATCAACGCCAAGGCCGACTGGGCCCTGCCTCAGGAGACCGACGGTACCCACATCTTCCTCAACCACGGCGTCTCGCTGATCGCCAGCCCGCGACCGGGCGGCGGATACCGGTTCTTCGCCTTCCGCGACGACCCCGAGCCGCGCCGGGAAGAGCCGCCGGACACCGAGGAGATGCGGGAGATCGTCGCCCGCGCCACGGGCGACCCCGCCGTCCGGCTGGTGCCGACGAGCCCGCTGTGGGTCAACCGGGCCCGTTTCCACGACCGCGTCGCCGCCTCCCTCCGGCACGGCGCCGCCCTGATCGCCGGCGACAGCGCGCACCTGTGGGCACCCGTCGGCGGCCACGGGCTCAACACCGGGCTGTGCGGGGCCCACAACCTCGCCTGGAAGCTCGCCGCCGTGCACCGGGGCTGGTGCCGGGACACCCTGCTCGACACCTACTCCGCCGAACAGCGCCACCGGGCCGCCGGCGTGATGCGGGACATGCGCCACAACATCACGGAGCTTCCGCCGGGCCCGCTGACCCTGGCGGCCCTGAACCTCGCGGCGCCCCTGGTGATCGGCAACCCGTTGGCGGAGCGGCGGGCGCGGATGATGATGAGCGACTTCGGCAGGCACCACCGGGCGAGCGCGCTGTCCGCCGACGCCGGCGGGCGGGGGCCGCTGCGCGCCGGTGACCGGCTGCCGGACTTCCCGGTGCGCGCGGGCGGCGAACGGCGGCACCTCCACGATCTGCTCTCGTACCGGAGGTGGACGCTCCTGGTGTCCGAGGACGCCGCCGGGCCGGGCGCGGACGGGCTCCGTGAACTCCGGGACCTCGTCGGACGGTACTCCGCCCCGGTCGAGGTCTTCGGTGTCCGCCCCGAGCACGGGGAGCGCGGCCGGCCGCCCGCCGGGACGCTGCTCCTCGTACGCCCGGACGGGTACATCGGCCTGCGCGCGGCCTCCGGCGACCGGACGGCACTGGCGTCGTATCTGGACCGGTGGTGGGTGTCGGTGCGGGGCTGACGCACCGACATCACCGTTCACATCAGTACCGGGTCCGCACCACCATCCGTGACGGCCCGTGGAACACCAGGTCGTCCGCGTACCGCACCGGGCCGTCCGGCTCCTCCTCCGCCAGCCGGAGCCCCGGCAGCCCGCGGAGCAGGCGGCCGAGGCCGATCTCGGCCTCGGCGCGCGCGAGGGGCGCGCCGACGCAGTAGTGGATGCCAAGACCGAAGCCGCAGTGGCGCCGGGCGTCGCGGCGGATGTCCAGCCGGTCCGGGTGCGGGAAGCGGCGGGGGTCGCGGTTGGCCGAGCCGAGGACGAGGGTCACCTTGTCGCCCTTCCTGACGCGGCGGCCCGCGATCTCCCCGTCCTCGTGGGCGCGGCGGCTGATCATCTGGACGGGGGAGTCGTAGCGGATCAGCTCCTCCACGGCGGCGGGCATCAACTCCGGCCGGGTCCGCAGCAGTCCGAGCTGGTACGGGTGGGCGAGCAGGGCGAGCAGGCCCTTGCACAGGAGGTTGGTGGTGGTCTCGTGGCCCGCCGTGAGCAGGTGGACGCACGTCCCCACCAGGACGTCGTCGCCCAGCGGCTCCTCGTCGGCCGGCCGCTCCTCGTAGCCCAGCCGTTCCTCGTCGGCCGGCGGTTTCCCGTCGGCCCCCCGCAGCAGGGCCGTGATCAGGTCACCGTCACCGGTCGGCCCCTCCTCGGCCGCCCTGCGCCGGGCCAGCTCGGTGCGGAAGTACGCGTCGAGGTCGCGGGCCGCCGCGTCGGCCACCCGGAACGCGTCGCTCCGCCGGCGGGCGCGGGCGCTGGTGGCCTGCTGGAGGTCGACCGCGCGGGCGCGGAACCAGGGGCGGTCGTCCGCCCGGACCCCCAGCAGTTCGCTGATCACCAGGATGGGGAAGGGCGCGGCGAACCGGTCGACGAGGTCGGCGCGTTGCTCCTCGGCCAGTGCGGCGGTCAGCCGGCCGGCGATGTCGTCGACGCGGGGGCGCAGGCGTTCGACCACCCGGGGTGTGAAGCTCCTGGCGACCAGGGCGCGGACCCGGGTGTGCCGGGGCGGGTCCATGAAGACCATCCACGCGGAGGCGGTCCGCCGCAGGTGCGGGCAGTCGGCCGGCAGCGGGGCCGGGAGCCCGCCGCGGCCGAAGCGGCGGTCGGCCAGGACGGCGGCCACGTCGTCGTGGCGGAAGACGTACCAGCCGTCCTCGCCCTCGTGGACGGGGTCGTGCTCCCGGTAGTGCTCGTAGAGCGGATAGGGATCGGGCACATGGACATCGGAGGTGCGGAAGGGGCCGAGGGGAGTCATGAGTACCTCCTGCGTGAGTGCCTCATACGTGAGGTCCTCCTGCGTGAGGTCCTCCTGCGTGAGGGCCGCACGCCGTCGGGGCCCGCGGCCACGGGGAACCCGCCGTACCGGCCGGGCGCCCTCATCGCGCACCCCGGACGGTGTCCGCCAGCAACCCCGGGTCCAGCGGCGGCCGGAAGCCGCGCCAGGCGACATGTCCGTCGGGGCGGACGAGGACGAACGGCCTGCCGTAGAGCCGCGCCACCAGCCGGTCGTGGCACCGGGTGACCTCCAGCGGCACCCGCCGCCGCGCGAAGGCGTCCGCGAAGGCGCCCAGCAGCGGGGAGTCGGCGAAGCAGAGCAGGCGGAAACCGTTGCCGAAGAGGTCGAGCGTCGATGTCCCGCCGCTGAGCCAGGCGTGCGGGGCACGGGCGCCCGGCAGCGCCGAGGAGCGCCAGTCGCCGTCGTCGCCCTCCGGGTCGGTGACGATCAGGGGCGAGGCGTAGCGATGGCCGAGGTGGACGTCGGGCGCGTCGAACTCGCGGCGCACTCCCTCGCGTTCGAGGCGTTCGGCGAGCGCCGCGCGGGCCCGCTCGCCCTGCGGGGTGTCGAGCAGGATTTCCTTGGGGAGCTCGCGGCGGACCGTCCTCCGCAGATTGGCGTGGGCCGCCGCCAGGCTGCGTTCGGCGACCGGACGGCGTTCCGTCTCGTAGGTGTCGAGCAGGGCCGGGCCCGCCCAGCCCGCCAGTTCGGCGGCGAGCTTCCAGCCGAGGTCGGCGGCGTCGGCGATGCCGCAGTTCATGCCGAAGCCGCCGGACGGCGAGAGGGTGTGCGCCGCGTCCCCGGCGAGCAGCACCCGGCCGTCGCGGAAGCGGTCGGCGATCCGGTGCGTCAGATGCCACACGTGCTCGGAGACGATCTCCAGCGGGGTGTCCACGGCGATGGCGGTCCGCAGCAGGGCCATCGGTTCCTCGTGGAGCGCCGCCTCGGCGGTGGCGATCAGCCGGTACAGCCCGTGGCCGTCCATCGACCGCAGCGGGTAGCGCAGGTTGGGCGGTTGGGTGAGGAAGTAGACCAGGGCCCGGCGCGGGCCCAGCCGGTCGTCGAGCCGGGGCGCGCGGAAGAGGATGTTCCGGAAGGTGCGGGTCGGGTGGCGGGCGGGGGCGCCGATGCCGAGGATCCGGCGGACGGTCGAGGCGGCGCCGTCGCAGCCGACGAGCCGGCGGGCGCGCACGGTCAGCGCGGTGCCGTCGGCGAGCCGGGTGGCGGAGGCGGTGACGCCGTCGTCGTCCTGGACGAGGCCGTCGAGGCGGCACCCGTGGTGCAGCGGCCCTTCAGGGTGGACGCCCACCGCGCGGACGAGCAGCGGGGCCAGCAGGTTCTGGGGGCAGACCTGTTCGGGCTCGGGGGTCCACGGGAGCGGCGGCCGGGTGTCCGAGGTGCCGAACTCCAGGCGGTGGATCTCGTGGCCGCCGACGGCGGTGACCCAGGCGACGTCCAGCGGATGGTCGCCCGGCCAGCCCGCGGTGCGGATGGCGTGCGCGATGCCCCACCGCCGGAACAGCTCCATCGAACGGGGCCCGACCGTACCGACCTTGGGGTGGTCCACCCGTCCGTCGGACGCGTCCAGGAGCAGGAACCGGACGCCGCGGTATCTCAGGTCCAGCGCCAGTGCCAGCCCGACCGGGCCCCCGCCGACGATCAGTACGTCCGTTTCGAGGTGTGTCATGCGTGCTCCTTCCTCATGGCTGCTCCTCCCTCATGACCTGCGGAATGACATGACCTCACGCGGGCTTCCCCACGGGATTTCATCCGGGCCTCCCGAAGAAGTCCGCGTAGAACGCCGCCATGTCCCCGACCTGCTCCGGCACCCGCGGGCAGGCCCGCGCCGCCGCGGCCAGGTGCGTGAAGCGGAGGGCGAGGGCGCGGCGGGCGACGTCGGGGCGGGGGACGGGCTCGGGCGGGGCCTCCGGCTCGAACGTCGGGCCCGCCGTGCGGCCGCGACGGCCCGAGTCCATGGTCACCAGCAGTTCCGCCAGCGGGCGCATCATGCCGGTCATCACGTCGATGGAGGCGTTCATCAGTTTCGAGCGGCGCAGGCTCGCGTCGGGGCTCTCGCCGAAGTGCTGGACCATGAGCCGCAGCATCAGCTCGTACGCCTGGTTGAACAGCCGGGCGACGGCCCGCGCCTCGGGGTCGGTGATCGGATCCTTCGCCGCGTCCCCGGTGCCGAGGGTGGGGTTGCGCAGCACGGGGTAGGCCGGATTCCAGGGCAGCAGCCGGCCGTGCGGGCCGGGAGCGCGTTCGGTGGTGAGCAGTTCGCCGATCCGCAGGAACGTCTCGAAGTGCGAGGTCTCCGACGGAGTGGCGGCGAACGCCGTCCCGCCCTCGCCCTGTTCGGTGATGAGGTCGACGGCGAACAGTGCGCTGGAGAGGTCGTCGACCTCCAACTGGTAGTCCGGATGCGCCTTGTTGACGGTCTCGCGCAGGAACAGGTGGTGCTCGCCGCCCCCGCGGCCCTTCTCCACCAGGAACAGGTCCGGAACGCGGCGCAGGCCCTCGCGGATCGCCGCGTACAGCTCGCTGATCGACCCCCAGGCCCCGGTGCGCGGTACGGACCGGCCGGCCGGCGCGCCCTCCTGCCGGAGTTCGGGCGTGAGCCCGGCGGGCTGTTCGACGGCGATGTACCGCTGGACGCTGCCGATGCCGAGCCCCTCCAGGGCGAAGTCGAGGGGGACGGGCAGCCGGCCGTTGAGCGTGCCGAAGTCGACGACGGGGACGTGGAACGGCTCGCCCAGGGCCATGATGATGTTGTTGACCAGCAGGAAGTGGATCATCTCCTCGCGGGCGACGGTCAGCAGGCTGCCGCGGATCCCGTCGTCGAGCGTCGCCCCGCCCTGGCCGCAGACGAGTTCCAGCTGGCGCGGGGTCCACAGGCCGCGCCGGACGTGGACGCGGCCCGCCCCGTGCGTGGGCAGGGAGAAGGCGGCGTACAAGTACTGGAGCATCACCGCCAGTTCCAGCGTGGCGGCCTGCCGGAGGACGGTCAGCAGCCGGCCCCGGGTGGTGATCGCCGGGGGCGCGGGCGGCGGCCCGGGCACGGCGAGCGGGGGGCGGGTCCTGGCCTGCTGGTTGCGCAGGTAGGCCAGCAGCAGCCGGGCCTGCGGGTCGGTGAGGTCACGGGTGGGCGGCATGTAGTACGTGCGGTCCTTGTTGCGCGGGTCGCACATCTGCCACGCCAGTTCGGCGTAGGTCTCGACCTTGCACCGGTCGGCGAGGCTGAAGACCTCGGACCGCATGAAGGTGGAGACCTGCTCGTAGTAGGCGAAGACCTCCCGGTGCAGCAGCGCGAAGTCGACGTCCTCGCGGGGCACGGCGTCCAGGTGCCAGTCGTCGGGCAGGACGCGGACGGCCAGCGCGCCGGCGCCCGCCCAGAAGCCGAGCGCGTCCGCGTCGTCGTACGCCGTCCAGGCCGAGCCGGGGGCCCGGGGGTCGGCACACGGGACGTCGGCGGGGCCGGCCGAGAGCAGCACCCGGCAGGTGCCCGCGCGGTCGCCGCGCAGCGTGAGCAGCCCGTCCCCGCGGGCGTCCGTGGTGACGGTGCACTCCGGCGCGTACGCCTCTGTGTTCGTGGCCGACGGCGCGGACGCCGCCCGCAGGCCGAGGACGACGGCGTCGCCGCAGCGCGCGCCGGGCGCGCCGGCCGTTCGGTCGGCGGGCAGCGCACGGGGGTTGTAGTACTGGCGCACGCGCACCTCGACGGCCGCCGGGCGCCCGCGCACGTACGCGCGCAGGGGCACGCGGACGGCGTGGTCGGCGCCGTGCGCGCGGTCGCGGTGGTGCAGGACGACCAGGGCCTCGTCCGACTGGACGACGGTCTCCCGCTCGGTCAGCAGGGTCGTCCGCCGCCCGCCGGGCGCCGTCCGGGTCAGGCATAACGGCTCGTCCGCGGCGCCCCGGCAGCCGGCCGCGAGGTCCACGGTGACGAGGCCGGACGTCGCGTCGGAGGGGTACGCGCCGGCCGGCACCCGGGCGACGAGCGCCCCGGACGCGGTCCGCAGGTCGAGGTCGCCCAGGTCGAGGGCAGGACCGAGCCCGTGCAGGGGGCCCGGTCCCGCCCGGTCGGCGCGGTGGGTGACCGGGACGGCGGTGATCATGTCGAGCACCGCCCGGTCGTCCGTCAGACGCACGGCGAGGTGGTGCAGCGGGCTCCCGGGGCGCGGCACGAGGAGCCGCCCCGCGGGGAAGGTGCGCAGCTCGTGGGCGTGCCAGGGGGCGATCGTGCCGCGTACGCGCCAGTGACTGGGGGTGTCGGGCAGAACCGGGGTGGTCATGTTGTCCAGCGCGAACCGGACGACGAGACCGTCCGCTCTCCCCTCGGCGACGGACGAGCGCAGCGCCTCCGTGACGGGCGAGACGCGCGCGTCCGGCAGCCACTCCGCCTCCTCCCGGGTGACGACGAACTGGTGGACGGCGCCGTAGCGGAACCAGTCGGCCAGGACGTGCTCGCCGACGTCGAGGACCCGGCCGAACCCCACCCAGCGCGGCGGCTGGAAGCCGGTGACGCCGCCGGTGAAGAGGTAGCCGTCGTCGTGCGAGCGGCCCAGCCGGCCGAAGCCGAACCGGCCCGTCATCAGGGCGGTGGTCCACCGCGAGGCGGGGTCCAGGTCGAAGACCCGGGCCCGGTTGACGGTGGTGCGCAGATACGGGTTGTAGTGGCCCCAGACGTCGACGTGGCGGCCGACGACCGGGTCGCCGGTGTCCACCCGCCCGTCCGGGCCCTGGACGGCGGTGACGCGGGCGTCGAACAGGAAGTGCCCGTTGCCGTCGAAGTTCCAGCCCTTCGCGAGGCTGAACTCGCCGTCGGCGCGGGGGCGTCCGTGCCGGTCGAAGCGCGGCCCGCGCCGTTGCAGCCAGTCGTGGTAGTCGTCGGCCGGCCGGTCGGCGGGGAAGGGGACGGGGGACGGGCCGTCGTCGGTGAGGACGGTCCGGGTCGCCAGGTCGGTCAGGCCGCCGCGCGGACCGGTGGGGAGCCGGGTCGTCGCGACACCGGCGAAGTGCAGCCTGGGCAGGTCGAAGACGCTCACCGCAGGGCCCCCGTGCGGCGGCGCCTGCCGGGTATGCCCAGGACGCGGCGGTGCGGGACGTAGTGGACGACCTGGTGGACGGCGTTCAGCGCGGACTCGATGGCACCCTCGATCCAGGCCGGTGCCGTCGAGCAGTGCTCGCCCGCGAAGAACAGCCGGCCCGCCGGGCGGGCGGCGCGCAGCCGCTCCATCTCGCACGCGGCGGCCGACTTGCCCCAGCGGGTGGCGCACCCGCCGCTCCAGCGCGAGACCCCCCACGCGGCGCTCGCCGCGCCCAGCACCATGCCCGGCCGCCGGAGCTGGGGGTGCGCGGCGGCGAGCTCCTCGACGACGAACCGGTGCCGCCTGCGGGCCGGCAGCCGTCCGAGCCGTTCGGCCTCGTCGCCGATGGTGTAGCTGGCGATCAGCGCGGCGCCCCCGCTCCCGCCTCGGGTGTCGTCCGGGGCGGGGTAGTACGTCTGGCGGACCAGCCCTCCGGTGAACGACGCACCGCCCAGGATGCCTTCGTCGTGCCAGAAGGGCTCGCGGCAGTGGAGGGCCACCTTGGTCGCCGGGCAGTAGACGACATCGTCCAGTACGGAGCGTTTGTCGTCGTCGATGCCGTGCAGGCGCAGCTTCCGGAGCACGGGGAAGGGGAGGGTGCAGACGACGAAATCGGCGTGCTCCACGATGGTCCGGGCCCCGGTGCGGACCCGGACGAGCACCCCGTCCTCCCGGACGTCGATGCCGACGACCCTCCGGCCAGTGGAGAGCCTGCCCCTGAGCCGCGCGGCGAGCCGGAGGACCAGCTGGTCCATGCCGCCCTCCAGGCGGAGCAGGGCGGGGCTGGTCTCGGTGAGGATGTCGTCCAGGAAGCTGTTGAGCCGTCCGCTGCACCCCGTGCGGATGCCGGGGTGGGCGGAGAACAGCGAGTGCAGGTCGATCCGGTCGCGGTCCGGGCCGCGCAGGTGCGGCGTCGGGTCGAGGCGGTCGACCAGCTCCAGGAGCTGGCGGCGCAGGTCGTCGCGGAGCGCCTCGCGCAGGTCGGGAGGGGCTGTGGCGTCGACCACGGCGGTCAGCCAGGCGCCGAAGGCGACGGTGGGGGCGGCGTACGGGCAGTCCTGGCCGCGCAGGGCGAGCTCGGCGCGGAAGCTCTCGCACAGCGGCCCGGAGGCGTCCCGGACGCGGACGAATCCGGCGGGGGTGCGGAGGAGGGCGTTCTCCTCGGAGAGGAGCGTCCTGAACGTCCGCAGCCTTCCCGTCAGCCCCATCCGGTCGATGTACTCCAGGGTGAGGCGGTGGTGGGCCGGAACGCGCATCGCGCCGAGCTCGGCCGCCGGGGCGTCGGGGCCGGGGCCGAACCGGTGGGTGAGAACGCGGCCGCCTATGCGGGTGTTGCCCTCGACGACCTCGACCCGGAACCGGCGGCGCTCCAGCTCGTAAGCGGTCGTCAGGCCCGCCACGCCGGCGCCGAGCACGAGGACACGCGGCCATTTCTGTTCGATTCCATCGAATGCGTGCACATGCCAAAGGTCGGTCGTGCCGGACATCGAACTTCCCCCCGTAAATGTGTGCCTATATCCAGTTTGTGGCTCCAAGAGATGTCATGGGATTCGATGCGGCACAACAGCTTTTCCGGACAAGGGGGATGTTGTGAAAGGTGGGCAGGTCAGTATGTCGACGGCGTAGAGGAATTACGGCCCGGGGATAGGCGGGGACCTCCCCGTGAACGGAACGGGAATCATCCGGAGCGCTCGCCCGCCGCACGACGGAAGGACCGTGCGGACCGTGGTATTTGTCTGCTACGCGGTTGTACTCCATCGGGAGTAGGGACAACCCCGTTCCCAGGAACGACGACGCAGCGCACGGTGCGGGGCATCGTTGGAGGTATGAAGGACGACGGTACGGACCGCAGGGGCACCTCGTGAGCTCTTTCGTGCTCTCGGTACTGCTGTGCCTGGTGTCCGCCGTCTGCTACGCGGCCGCGGCCATCGTGCAGGAACGAGTGGCCGCCACGGGCGACGGCGGGGCCTGCGGGCCGCTGCGCAGCACGGCCTGGTGGGGTGCCGTGGCCCTGACCGGCCTGGGCGCCGGGCTGCACGTACTGGCACTCGCCTGCGGGCCGCTGAGCCTGGTGCAGCCGATGGGGGCGCTCACGATCGTCTTCGCCCTCCCCATGGCGGCGGTCTTCGTGGGCCGGCCGGTCGGCGCGGCCGGCTGGCGGGGCGCCCTGCTGGCCACCGGCGGCCTCGCCGGACTGCTCGCCCTCACCGGGTCGTCCGGCACCGAATCCCTCCCCGGCGGCGAACGGCCGGTCCTGGCCGGCACGGTGTTCGGCGCCATGGCCGTGCTGATGCTCGCCGCCCGCTGGACGCGCGGTCCCGTCGTGCGCGGCGTCGTCCTGGCCACGGCGGCGGGCGCGGCCTTCGGCATGGGATCGGTCTTCACCAAGGCCGCCGCCGAGGACATCGCCGCGCACGAGACCGGGGCACTCGTCCCGACCCTTGTCCTGACGGCCGTCCTGGCCTCGGCGGGCATGCTGCTGTCCCAGGCGTCCTACCGCGGTGCGGGCCTCGCGGCACCGCTGGCCACCGTCACCGTCGTCAACCCCGTCGTGGCCGCCGCCGTGGGGATAGCCGCTCTCGGCGAGGCGTTCCGCTACGGCCCGTGGGGCGGGCTGCTGGCCTGCCTGGCGGGCGTGGCCACGGCGGCCGGGGTGGTCGTGCTGACGTTCCGGGGCGTGGAGGCGCCCGCCGGCGCCGGGGTGTTCGCCGGCGCCGGGGAGTCCGCCGCGGCCGAGGCGGGCGGCCTGCCGCGGCAGGCCGCACCGGTCCCACCGTCCGCACCGCAACCCCCGTCCGGCCGGGGGCCCGTCACACGGCCCGGCCGCCGGTGCCTGGTCTCCGCCCGGCAGGGGTCGAAGGTGGGCTGACGGGCGGAGGCTCGCCGTCCGGGGTCGCCGGGCGTGGGCGCGCTTGCCCCTGCGGGGGCCGCGCTCGTCCCGCCGGAATACCGGAGGGGCCGGAACCGCACCATGGTGTCCAGCCGCCCGCGGCGCCACGATGGTGCCGGCCGCGTCGGAGCCGCCGCGCCGCCACCTACCGAGGAGTGCCCGTGGACTTCGACGTCATCGTGGAAATCCCGCAAGGCAGCCGCAACAAGTACGAGATGGACCACAGGCTCGGGCGCATCCGGCTGGACCGGCTGCTCTTCACGTCCACCCGCTACCCCGCCGACTACGGCTACATCGACGGCACCCTGGGCGCCGACGGGCAGCCCCTGGACGCCCTGGTGCTGGCCGGGGACCCCACGTTCCCGGGGGTGGTGGTGCGGTGCAGGGCGATCGGGATGTTCCGGATGCGGGACGAGCAGGGCGAGGACGACAAGGTGCTGTGCGTACCGGCCGCCGATCCCCGCCACGAGCACCTGCGCGATCTGCGTCACCTCGCGGAGTTCGACCGGCTGGAGATCCAGCACTTCTTCGAGGTCTACAAGGAGCTGGAGCCCGGCAAGTCCGTGGACAACGCCTGCTGGGCCGACCGTGCGGCGGCCGAGGCGGAGATCCGCGTCTCCCGGGTCCGCGCCGGGAACTCGGGGGATCCGGGGGAGCCATCGGCGCGCTAGGCGACGCGCCGATGGCTCCCCCGGATCCCCGGCCCTCGCGCCCCTGAGGAGCCGGGAACCCTCGGAGGCCTCCCCGGGCAACCGACCGGTCGGTATTCAGAGCTGACGGAGAAGCGCCTCGACACCCCCGTCGACGTCGAGGCAGCCGGCCTCGCCGCCCACCGGCACCAGCGCGTACGAACGGGCCAGGAAGCCGCGCAGCTCCTCGGTGTCGATCTGGACCATCGCCACGCCCTCCGGCGCGTGGAATTCGAGGACGGTCCGCTCCGGGCCGCAGGGCCAGACCCGGACGTCACCCCCGCCCGACGGGGAGAGGAGCCCCCCGGCCAGCAGTTCACGGGCGAAGGCCCATTCGACCTCGGCACCGTCGAGCGAGGCGGTCGGCGGGAAGGCGATGTGTACGGCGAAGGGGTCGGCGCGCTTGTACCGGAGCTGCGCGGGGATGGCGCGGGTCTGGGGGGAGGACGCGATGAGTCGGGCCTGGACGGCCTGGTCGATGACGGTGGGCAACGCCTTCTCCCTTGCGGTTGGTTGGTCTTCCCGATGGTGGGGTCCGTGGCACTCCGCAGGGTGAGACGGTGGATCGTGGGGCTCAGTGCTGGATTCGAGCGTGAGATGCGTCACGGCCCTTGAATGAACAGAGCATTTCGCTTCTATGCCTACGAACCAAAGCACTTCCGCCATGTGTGAGGGTCTACGCGTAACGGTCGTCCGTTGTCTGACGCCACTGATGTCGCAGCCGTAACAGTCACCACAAGGATACGCCGCACGGGCCGTCCGCGCGGACAACTCCCGGAAACGGGCCGCCCGTTCGGGGAGCGGACGGCCCGGCGGTCCGGCGGCTCAGGCCGGCGGCCGCTGCTCCCGGTACGCCTCCAGGGCCGGCGCCGTCTTGGTGGGGACGAACTCGGTGACGGAGTACTCGCACACGCCCGCCACCATGAACGGATCGCTCCGCGTGATCTCCTCGATCTTCGCCCGGTCGTCACCGACCGCGAGGATGACCCCGCCGTCCCGCGGCACCTTGCGCCCGGAGGCGAGAAAGACCCCGGAGGCGTAGTGCGCGTCCAGCCAGGCGAGGTGCTCGGCGTGCGCGGCTTCCACGCGGTCGATCGGCGCGATGTAGGTCAGCTCCAGTACGAACATGATCACAGGCTACGTGCCGGGGGTCCGTCCCGTACCGTGTCCTCGCCATGAACCACACGTCCGATGAACTGCCCCCCGACTGGCCCACCACCGAGGAGCAGGCGCTCGCCGTCCAGAACGCGCTCCGCGAGCGCGTGGTCCTCCACGAGCCCGGCCCCGCACCCGGCGCCGCCCTGACCGCCGTGGGCGTCGACGTCGCGTACGACGACGAGCGGGACCTCGTCGCCGCGGCGGCCGTCGCCCTCGACGCCCGCACCCTCCGCGTCGTGGCGGAGGCCACGGCCGTCGGCCGGGTGGCCTTCCCTTACGTCCCCGGGCTGCTCGCCTTCCGCGAGATCCCGACGGTCCTCGCCGCGCTCGGCCGCCTGCCCGCCGCCCCGGACCTGGTCGTCTGCGACGGCTACGGGCTCGCCCACCCGCGCCGCTTCGGCCTGGCCGCGCACCTGGGCGTGCTGACCGGGCTGCCCACGATCGGGGTCGCGAAGAACCCGTTCACCTTCCGCCACGCGCCACCGGGACCCGCCCGCGGCGACGCGGCGTCCCTGCTCGACGGTGACGAGGAGGTGGGCCGGGCGCTGCGCACCCGGGAGGGCGTCAAGCCGGTGTACGTCTCCGTCGGCCACCGGGTGAGCCTGGACCGCGCCTGCGCCCATGTGCTGGACCTGTCCCCCCGGTTCCGCCTCCCCGAGACCACGCGGGCGGCGGACGCGCTGTGCCGGACGGCGCTGCGGGAGGCGGTCGCGGCCGACGAATGAGCATCGACGGCGGATAGCAAGGACGACGGATGAGCAAGGACGGCGGATGAGCACGGACGACCGATGGGTAGGGACGACGCACCAGCCGTCCGCCCGCCCCGGAGGACCCCGTGCGACTCACCGGCTTCATCCCGCCCCTCTGCACCCCGCTCACCCCCGACGGCGCCGTCGACACCGCCTCCCTGCGCCGCCTCGTCGAACACCTCCTCGCGGGCGGCGCCTCGGCCCTCTTCGCCCTCGGCACCAGCGGCGAGGCCGCCTTCCTCACCGACGACCAGCGCCGCACGGTGCTGCGGACCGCGGTCGAGGCGGCCGACGGGCGCGTCCCGGTCCTCGCCGGCGTCATCGACATGACCACCCCGCGCGTCCTCGGCCACGCGCGGGAGGCCGCCGCCCTGGGCGTCGACGCCCTCGTCGCCACCGCGCCGTTCTACACGGGCACCCACCCCGCCGAGACCGCCGACCATTTCCGCCGCGTCCGCGACGGAGCCGGCCTGCCGCTCCTCGCCTACGACATCCCGCCCTGCGTCCACACCAAGCTCCCGCCGGCCGTGCTCCTGGAGCTCGCCGAGGACCGCACCCTCATCGGCGTCAAGGACAGCAGCGGCGACCTCAACGCCCTCCGCCGCCTCCTCGTGACCCTCCGCCACCGCGGCCTCGACGCCACCTTCTCCGTCCTCACCGGCTCCGAACTGACCGTCGACGCCGCCCTGCTGATGGGCGCGGACGGCGTCGTCGCGGGCCTCGGCAACGTCGACCCCGCCGGCTACGCCCGGCTGTACGACCACGCCCGCGCCGGCCGCTGGACCGAGGCCGCCGCCGAGCAGGACCGGCTCGCCGCCCTCTTCGCCCTGGTCGAGGCGGCCGACCCGGCGACGATGAGCGGAACGGCCGCCGCCCTGGGCGGCTTCAAGGCGGCGCTGCGCCTGCTGGGCGTCATCGACTGCCCGGCCACGGCGGCTCCGCTGCGGCCGCTGTCCGAGGGGGCGGTGCGGGTGGTGGAACGGCATCTGAAGGAGGGCGGCTTGCTGTGAGTCCGGGAGGGTCGTGAGGCCGGCACCCTCTAGCGTGGACGCGTAACGATCACTCGCCCCGACCCCCGGAGCCCCCATGCCGTCCGCGCCGCCCAGCACCCGGGCCAGGATCCGTGCGTTCGCCCTCTCCCTCCCCGGCGCCGTCGAGGAGTTCCCCTGGGGTGGGAGCGCCGTCGTCAAGGTCAACAAGAAGATCTTCGTGTTCCTGGGCGACGAGGACGCCGAGGCGCCCGGCATCAGCGTCAAACTGCGGAACGAGGAGGCGCACGGCCATGCCCTCGCCGTCCCCGGCGCCGCCCCCACCGGGTACGGGCTGGGGCGGGCCGGCTGGGTCTCGGTGCCGCTCGGGGGTGGGGGGACGCCCGTGGAGCTGTTCTGCGACTGGGTGGAGGAGAGCTACCGCACCGTCGCGCCCAGGCGCCTCGTCGCGGAGCTCGACGGCTGACCGCCGGACTGGGCGCGGGCCCGCTGTCAAGTTCCGTCGTTCCGACGGGGCTTGTGGAAAATGGAACACGTTCTTAACATCGCGGGTGTTACAGCGGTCTTGTCATAGAGGTGACGGTCACAGGGAGCGGTCCGGATGGCTGATGCGGCGAGCGGCGGCCCGCTCACCGGCGTGCGTGTCGTCGAGCTCGCGGGGATCGGGCCCGGCCCGTTCGCGGCGATGCTCCTCGCGGATCTCGGTGCGGACGTGGTGCGCGTCGACCGGCCCGGGGGGCCGGGCCTGTACATCGATCCGCGCCATGACGTCACCAACCGCAACAAGCGCTCCGTCCGCGTCGATCTCAAGGCGGACGGGGGAGCGGAGACCGTCCTCGATCTCGTCGAGCGGGCCGATGTGCTGCTGGAGGGGTACCGGCCCGGGGTGGCCGAGCGGCTGGGGGTCGGGCCGGGGCCCTGTCTGGGCCGCAACCCCCGGCTGGTGTACGGGCGGATGACCGGTTGGGGCCAGGACGGGCCGCTGGCGCCGGCCGCGGGGCACGACATCGGGTACATCGCGCTCACGGGGGCGCTGGGCCTGGCCGGGGCGGCCGACGGGCCGCCGTATCCGCCCGCCAATCTCCTGGGTGACTACGCGGGCGGGTCCCTCTATCTGGTGATCGGTGTGCTGGCCGCGCTCCAGCACGCCCGTGCCACGGGAACCGGCCAGGTCGTGGACGCGGCCATCGTGGACGGCACCGCGCATCTGACCGCGATGATCCACGGCATGCTGGCCGCGGGCGTCTGGCAGGACCGGCGCGGTGGCAATCTGCTGGACGGCGGGGCGCCTTTCTACGGCGTCTACGCGACCTCGGACGGCGGACATATGGCCGTCGGGGCGCTCGAACCGCGCTTCTACGCCGAGTTCGTCCGCCTGCTCGGCATCCCGGAGGCGGACGCCGGACGGGACGACCCGGCGGGGTGGGACCGGCTGCGGGAGCTGATCGCCGACCGGTTCCGGCAGCGCACCCGGGCCGAGTGGAGGGAGGTGTTCGAGGGTACGGACGCCTGTGTGTCGCCGGTGCTCTCGTTGACCGAGGCGCCCGGCCATCCGCATCTCGCCGCGCGCGGCACCTTCGCCGACGACTGGGGCATCACCCAGCCCGCCCCCGCGCCCCGCTTCTCCGCCACCCCCGGTTCCCTCCGCCGCCCGCCCGCGGTGCCCGGCGCCCACACCGAAGAGGTCGCCCGCGACTGGGGTGTCCCTCGCCCGGAACACCCCGAACATCCCGAACGTCATGAACAGAAGGGCACGCGGCCATGAAGCGCCACCTCTTCGACGACCGGCACGAAGCCTTCCGCGCCACCGTGCGGACCTTCCTGGAGCGCGAGGTCACGCCCCACTACGAGCAGTGGGAGAAGGACGGCATCGTCCCCCGCGAGGTCTGGCGGGCGGCCGGGCGGCAGGGGCTGCTCGGACTCGCCGTGCCCGAGGAGTACGGCGGCGGGGGCACGGAGGACTTCCGCTTCGGCGTCGTGCTCGCCGAGGAGTTCGTCCGGGCCGGCGTCGCCGGGTTCGCGGCGGGGCTGCACAACGACATCATCGGCCCGTACCTCACCACGCTCGGCACCGAGGAGCAGAAGCGGCGCTGGCTGCCCGGTTTCTGCAGCGGCGAGACCGTCACCGCCGTCGCCATGACCGAACCGGGTGCGGGCTCCGACCTCCAGGGCATCCGGACGGCCGCCGTCGACAAGGGCGACCACTGGCTGCTCAACGGCTCCAAGACGTTCATCTCCAACGGGATCCTCGCCGACCTGGTGGTCGTCGTGGCCAGGACCACCCCCGAGGGCGGGGCCAGGGGGCTCAGCCTGCTCGTCGTCGAACGGGGAATGGAGGGGTTCGAACGCGGCCGGAACCTCGACAAGATCGGGCAGAAGTCCCAGGACACGGCCGAGCTGTTCTTCACCGACGTCCGCGTCCCCAAGGAGAACCTGCTCGGCGAACTGCACGGCGCGTTCGGCCATCTGATGACCAACCTCCCGCAGGAACGGCTCCAGATCGCCGTCTCCGCGATCGCCGCGGCCGAGCACCTGCTGGAGATCACCACGCGGTACGTCAAGGAGCGCGAGGCGTTCGGCAGGTCGCTCGGCCGCTTCCAGCACATCCGGTTCGAGATCGCCGAGATGGCCACCGAGTGCGCCGTCACCCGCACCTTCGTCGACCGCTGCGTCGTCGACCACGGCGAGGGCGGACTGGACACCGTGCACGCCTCGATGGCCAAGTGGTGGGCGACGGAACTCCAGAAGCGCGTCGCCGACCGCTGTCTGCAACTCCACGGCGGCTACGGCTATATGGCCGAGTACCCGGTCGCCCGGGCCTTCACCGACGGCCGGATCCAGACGATCTACGGCGGCACGACCGAGATCATGAAGGAGATCATCGGCCGTTCCCTGCTGGCCTGAGCCCGACGGCCCCCCACCCCCTCCCCGCACCAGGAAGGCTGCTGACCTTGAGCACCGAAGCGTACGTCTACGACGCCATCCGTACCCCCCGGGGCCGCGGCAAGGCGAACGGCTCCCTGCACGGCACCAAGCCCGTCGACCTCGTCGTCGGGCTCATCCACGAACTGCGGCGCCGGTTCCCCGGCCTCGACCCGGCCGCCGTGGACGACATCGTCCTCGGCGTGGTCAGCCCCGTCGGCGAGCAGGGCTCCGACATCGCCAGGATCGCCGCCGTGGCCGCCGGGCTGCCCGACACCGTCGCCGGCGTCCAGGAGAACCGCTTCTGTGCCTCCGGGCTCGAAGCCGTCAACATGGCCGCCGCCAAGGTCCGTTCCGGCTGGGAGGATCTGGTCCTGGCCGGCGGCGTCGAGTCGATGTCCCGGGTGCCCATGGCCTCCGACGGCGGCGCCTGGTTCGGCGACCCCATGACCAACTTCGCCACCGGCTTCGTCCCCCAGGGCGTCAGCGCCGACCTCATCGCCACCCTCGGCGGCTACACCCGCCACGACGTCGACGCCTTCGCCTCCCGCTCCCAGGAGAACGCCGCCACGGCCTGGAAGGAGGGCCGCTTCGACCGCTCCGTCGTCCCCGTGCGCGACCGCGCCGGCCTGGTCGTCCTCGACCGCGACGAGCACATCCGCCCCGGCACCACCCCCGAGACCCTGGCGAAGCTCAAGCCGTCCTTCGCCGCCCTCGGCGAGGCCGCCGGCTTCGACGCCGTGGCGCTCCAGAAGTACCACTGGGTGGAGAAGATCGACCACGTCCACCACGCCGGCAACTCCTCCGGCATCGTCGACGGCGCCGCCCTCGTCGCCATCGGCAACCGGGAGGTGGGCGAGCGCTACGGCCTCGCGCCGCGCGCCCGGATCGTCTCCGCCGCCGTCTCCGGCTCCGAGCCGACCATCATGCTCACCGGCCCGGCCCCCGCCTGCCGCAAGGCTCTCGCCAAGGCCGGGCTGACCGTCGACGACATCGACCTCGTCGAGATGAACGAGGCGTTCGCCGCGGTCGTGCTGCGCTTCGCCGACGACATGGGCATCGGCCTGGAGAAGATCAACGTCAACGGCGGCGCCATCGCCCTCGGCCACCCGCTCGGCGCCACCGGGGCGATGCTCCTGGGCACCGTCATCGACGAACTGGAACGGCAGGACAAGCGCTACGGCCTGGTCACCCTGTGCGTGGGCGGCGGCATGGGCGTCGCCACCGTCGTCGAACGCGTCTGACCTCCGGCCGCGCCCGTTCACCTCACCCCGGACCCCAGGAGACCACGACCATGAGCACCACCGAGACCATCCGCTGGGAGCAGGACGCCGACGGCGTCGTCACCCTCGTCCTCGACGACCCGGACCAGTCCGCCAACACGATGAACCGGAACTTCCAGACCTCCCTGAAGGCGGTGGCCGACCGCCTGGAGGACGGGAAGGAGTCCGTCCGCGGCGTGATCTTCACCTCCGCCAAGAAGACCTTCTTCGCCGGCGGCGACCTCCATGAACTGCTCGCGCTGCGCCCGGCGGACGCGGGCACCGCGTTCGAGGCCACCCAGGCCGTCAAGCGCGACCTGCGCCGCATCGAGACCCTGGGCGTACCGGTCGTCGCGGCCCTCAACGGCACGGCGCTCGGCGGGGGGTACGAGATCGCCCTCGCCTGCCACCACCGCGTCGCGCTGGACGCGCCCGGCGCGAAGATCGGCCTGCCCGAGGTGACCCTCGGCCTGCTCCCGGGCGGCGGCGGTGTCACCCGTACCGTACGGCTCCTCGGGATCACCGACGCCCTGCTGAAGGTCCTGGTGCAGGGGACCCGGTACAGCCCCCGCCGCGCGCTGGAGGCCGGCCTCGTCCACGAGGTCGTCGACAGCGCGGACGAACTCCTCGCCCGTGCCCGCGACTTCATCGCCGCCCACCCCGAGTCCCGGCAGCCCTGGGACACCGAGGGCTACCGGATGCCCGGCGGCACCCCGTCCCACCCGTCCCTCGCCGCCAACCTCCCCGCCTTCCCCGCGACGCTGCGCAAGCAGACGGCGGGCGCGCCCTACCCGGCCCCGCGCAGCATCCTCGCCGCGGCCGTCGAGGGCGCCCAGGTCGACTTCGAGACCGCCCAGACGATCGAGTCCCGCTACTTCGTGGACCTGGCGACCGGACAGACCGCCAAGAACATGATCCAGGCGTTCTTCTTCGACCTCCAGGCCGTCAACGCCGGCCGCAGCCGCCCCTCCGGCCCCGAGCCGCGCCCGGTCCGCAAGGTGGCCGTGCTCGGCGCCGGCATGATGGGCGCGGGCATCGCCTACGCCTGCGCAAAGGCGGGCATCGACGTCGTCCTCAAGGACGTCTCCCTCGACAACGCCCGCAACGGCAAGGAGCACGCGGCCGGTCTGCTCGCCAAGGCCCTGGCCAAGGGGCGGACGACCGAGAAGAAGCGCGACGAGCTCCTCGCCCGCATCACCCCGACCGCCGAGGCGGCCGACCTGGCCGGCTGCGACGCCGTCATCGAGGCGGTGTTCGAGGACCCGGCGCTCAAGCACAAGGTGTTCCAGGAGATCCAGCACGTCGTCGCCCCCGACGCACTGCTCTGCTCCAACACCTCCACCCTCCCCATCACCCTGCTCGCCGAGGGCGTCGAGCGGCCGGCCGACTTCGTCGGGCTGCACTTCTTCTCGCCCGTGGACAAGATGCCGCTCGTCGAGATCATCAAGGGCGAGCGCACCGGTGACGAGGCCCTTGCCCGCGCGTTCGACCTGGTGCGGCAGATCAACAAGACGCCCATCGTCGTCAACGACTCGCGCGGCTTCTTCACCTCGCGCGTCATCGGCCGCTTCATCAGCGAGGGCGTCGCCATGATCGGCGAGGGCATCCCCGCCGCCTCCGTCGAACAGGCCGCCGCCCAGGCCGGCTACCCCGCGAAGGTGCTGTCCCTCATGGACGAGCTGACGCTCACCCTGCCGCGCAGGATCCGCGAGGAGGCCCGGCGGGCGGCCGAGGCGGCCGGCGGCACCTGGACCCCGCACCCCGCCGACGCCGTCATCGACCGGATGATCGACGAGTTCGGCCGCACCGGCCGCAGCGGCGGCGCCGGCTTCTACGACTACGCGGACGGCAGGCGGACGGGCCTGTGGCCGGGCCTGGCCGAGCACTTCGGCGGGGAGATCGCCCCCGCCGACATCCCCTTCGAGGACCTCAAGGAGCGGATGCTCTTCGCCGAGGCGCTGGACACCGTCCGCTGCCTGGAGGAGAACGTCCTCACCTCGGTCGCCGACGCCAACATCGGCTCCCTGTTCGGCATCGGCTTCCCCGGCTGGACCGGCGGCGCCCTCCAGTACATCAACGGCTACGAGGGCGGGCTCCCCGGCTTCGTGGCCCGCGCGCGCGAGCTGGAGGCGGCCTACGGCGAGCGGTTCGCGCCGCCGCCGCTGCTGCTGGAGAAGGCGGAGCGGGGAGAGGTCTTCACGGACTGACGCTCCGGGGGAGGGGCGGGCCCGCTCCCGCGGCACGCCCGCCCCTCATGCCCCGGCCGTTCCGCCCGCTCCGGATCCAGCTCCCGGCCCCTTTCCCGTCACCCGGCAGTTCTGTCCGGCGAGTCCGCTCATCGTCGCGTTGAGCGTGTTCGCCGGACCCATGCCGCCGGCGCCGATCCGGTTGACGTTGTCGAGCGAGTCGACGTCCCGCATTTCCCGCTGGTACCGGCGGTAGGTTTTCTCCGACTGGTCCAGCCAGGCGTCCTGTGCCCTTTTCGCCGCCGCGTGTTCCTTCCGCAACGCGTCGGGAGGGTCCTTCTCGTTCAGGAGGGCGAAGGACTGCCGGGCGCTGTCGATGTTGTTCCGTGTGTACGCGAGCAGAAGGCTCTTCTTCACACCGAACGACCCCGCGGCGGGATTCGGTACGAGCATGTCGTTGTGGTCTGCACCGAGCACGTCGTTGACCTGCTGGCACGTGGCGAGCACGTCTTTCCGGTAGGAATCCACCGGGTCCTTGTCCGTTATGACATAGGCCGCTCCGACGACCGCCCCCGCCACCAGCAGGGCCGCGACGAAGAGCCGTACGGGGCGCTGGAAGATGGTGAGGTCGTTCCCGGCCTGGATATTGGTCCGTCCCCGCTGGAACTGCGATCGGGATCCGGCCGGTCCGTGTCCGGTCATGGTTCACACCCGCTTCCGCCACCAGGCGAGCCAGGACCTGCCGGACCGGTCGATGGTGACGTCGTTGCCCGCCTGGATGTTGTTTCCCCGGCGCGACCGCTGCACCTGGACGACGGAAGGTCCGTTCCTTCCGCGTCCGGGCGCCGCCCCCGATTCCTCTGTCAGTTCCGCGAGGAATCCGGCCAGTTCCGGGTATTCCTCCAGAAGGAATTCGAACCGCCCCTGGAGGAGTGTGACGGCACTCGCCGCCCCCTCCGGGTTCTCGTCCAGCTCCGCCCGGGTGCGGTCCAGGACGGAGACCGTCCGGCGCGCCTGGCCGGGGTCGGCCGTGCCGAGACGGCGTGCCACCCGTTCGCGGATCGCCGTCCAGCCGTCCGTGGTCATCGCCTGGACCAGTGCCTGGGCCGCCAGCAGCGCGAGTTGAGCGGGATCCATGATTCTCCCCCCGGTCGTCTGCGGAATTACTCCGCGATCCGATGGGGGGAAGGTAGCCAACCGCGGAATGGGACAGCCGCGAATGGGAAATTCCGGTGCGACGGGCATTCCCGCGGGGAGCCGTTGGTCACCATCCCGCCTTGTTTGTGACGGCGTGTGAAGCGCTTCACACGCCGGGAGAAGGAGGAACGGGCCCCCGGGCCGTCAGCGCTGCTTGACGGAGGACCCGCCGGGGAGGCGTCGGCTCAGGCGTCGGCCGCGCCCGCCACGCCCGTCCCGTACGTCTCCCGCAGCTCCTCCCGCAACGCCCGCTGGAACGCGGTCACCAGGGCCTGGACGATCAGCGGCTGCATATGGGCGGAGAGCGACTTCATCGTCTCCACCTCCTCGGGGTCCGTCTCCCGCGCCTCGTACGGGCCCCACACCTCCTCGTGGAACAGCCGGGT
Source organism: Streptomyces sp. I05A-00742 (assembly GCF_013055795.1). Lineage (GTDB taxonomy): Bacteria > Actinomycetota > Actinomycetes > Streptomycetales > Streptomycetaceae > Streptomyces. The sequence goes on along the minus strand of NZ_JABETO010000015.1, from coordinate 42,261 downwards.
CAGCTCCTGGGCGGTGGACCGGGCGTGGTCGAGCAGGACCGTACGGGCGGCGAGGACCGTGCCGAGGGGCATGGGGACGGCCAAGAGCTGGGTGCCCAGGGCGAGGAGGCCGGGATCCACATGGAAACGGGCGGACTCCCCGGCGCCTGACCGGTGTTCCAGGACGTCCATGGCGACGAGCTTGGCGATGTCCTCCTCGGTCAGCGGGCGGCCCGCGCGGCGTTCCAGTTCGGCGTGGGTGATCTCCTCGGTGCCGTCCGGGGCCCAGGAGGCCACGACCGCGCGGTGGATGGCCAGGTCGTGGGCGCTGAGATCGGCCGGGAGGCGGTGCAAATAGCGCTCGATGGCGGCGAGTGTGAGGCCCTGGTGCTGCAGCTCCTCGATGAGGGCGAGACGGGAGAGGTGGCCGGGGCCGTAGTGGCCCACGCGCCGCGGACCGAGGGTGGGGGGAGGGAGAAGGCCGCGGGTGCTGTAGAAACGGATGGTGCGGACGGTCACGCCGGCGCGGGCGGCGAGTCCGTCGATGGTGAGGAGTTCGGGCTCCCCGTTGTCCGTGGCCATGCGCGGTCCCTCGCTCTCCGGCTCTCGGACCTCTCCGGCCGCTCCAGCCTCTCCCGTGGTCGGCCGCGTCCGGTGGGGCGCGGCAGCAGTGCAACAGTATGGGTGTACCACCGGCGCTGTAACAGCCGGGCGGCACGGCGGACCGGCCGGGGAGCGGAGCGCACGGCGGAGCCCGCCGTACCGGGCGGGGTACGGCGGGCCCCTGCGCGCGGTGCCGCGCGGTCAGTGCCGGTGCGTCCGGAGCGCCTCCTGGATCTTCTTCCAGGACGCCGGCCGCTCCGGCTTCTGTGCGGTGAGGGCAGCGCCCTTCCGGGCCCCCGCCTTCGCCGGCAGGCCGATGCCGGACTCGGCCGCCTCGGCGGCGCTGGGCTTGGAGGCGGTGAACAGCCAGGTGTCGAAGAGCGGCTTGAGCTTCTTGCCCGACACCTGCTCCGCGTGGGCCACGAAGTCCTGGACCGAGCCGTTGCCGTACTGGTTCTTCGCCGTCCAGCCCTGCAGGATCCGGAAGAACGTCTTGTCGCCTACCTGGTTGCGGAGCGCCTGGAGGGCGACGGCCCCCCGCTGGTAGACGGCGCCGTCGAACTGCTTGTCCGCGCCCGGGTCACCGGGCTTGACCGTCCAGAACCTGTCGCCCGCGGGGTACTGCGCGTACGTGTAGTCGGCGAGCTGCTGCGCCGTGCCCTCGCCCTCCTTCTCCGACCACAGCCACTGCGCGTAGGTGGCGAAGCCCTCGTTGACCCAGATGTCCCGCCAGTTCTTCACCGAGACGCTGTCGCCGAACCACTGGTGGGCCAGTTCGTGCACGACGAGCGAGACGTTGGCGCCGTTCGCGAAGGGAGCGGGGCTGTAGAACGGCCGGGTCTGCGTCTCCAGCGCGAAGCGCGTGGGGACGTTGGGCACATAGCCGCCGACGGCCGTGAAGGGGTACGGGCCGAAGACGGTGCTTTCCCAGTCGACGACCTCGGCGCTGCGCTCGACGCTCGCCTTGGCCGGGGCGAGGTTGTCGCCCAGGTCCTTGCTGTAGGCGTTGACGACCGGCAGGCCGTTGGCGGTCGTGTCGGTGGTGATCTCGAACCTGCCGATGGCCAGCGTGGTGAGGTAGCTCGCCTGCGGCTTGGTGGAGCGCCAGTTGTAGCGCGTCCAGCCGAGCTTGGAGGTCTGCGAGGCGAGGACGCCGTTGCTGATCGCCTGGGTGCCGTCGGGGACGGAGACCGAGATGTCGTACGTGGCCTTGTCGCGCGGGTGGTCGTTGCTGGGGAACCACCAGGCGGCCGACTCCGGTTCCTGGGCCGCGATGCCGCCGTCGGGGGTCCGCTGCCAGGCGGAGGATCCGTCGACCTTCACCGCGGACGGGGTGCCGCTGTACCGGACCACGACGGTGATGTGCTTGCCCTGCGGGAGGGCCGCGGCCGGAGTGATCTCCAGCTCGTGCGTGCCCGTCTTCCTGAACGCGGCCTTCTTGCCGTTGACCAGAACCTCGCCGACGTCCAGCAGCAGATCGAGGTTGAAGCGGGACAGCGCCTGCGTGGTGGTGGCGGTGACCGTCGCGGTGCCCTCCAGCCGGTCGGTCTTCGGCTGGTACTTGAGCCGCAGGTCGTAGTGGGAGACGTCGTAGCCGCCGTTGCCGGCGTCCGGGTAGTAGGAGTCTCCGATGCCCGGCGCGCCCGGCGTACCGTCGGCGGCCGACGCGGGGACCGCGAGCAGCAGGAACGCGGCAGCGGCGGCGGCGCTCGGGACGAGGAGTCTGTGACGCACGAGACACTCCAACTCGTAGGGGGCGGAAGATCGTTCGCAGCCTATGCACTCATGGTGTGCGTGGGAATGTCCATGACGAATCCCGACATGTAACGGACATCCGGCCGTCATGGTGGCCGTGTCCGGAAACAGCCTCACGATCCGGTCGCACCGGTGGGCCCGGCATACCCATCGGTACGTCATATTGCGCTTGGAACAAGGGAGTTGACTGCGCTAGCGTCCGCTCGTGCTAAACAACATGCGTCACATGCGCACCAGAAGTTTCTTGAAACGCACAGTTCCGGCCGCTGCCACCGCGCTTATGGCGGCTCTCGTCGCGGCCCCGGGCACCGCCCAGGCCGCCTCCGCCGGACGGAGCTCCGAGGGGAGCACCCCGATCTACTCCTACGACCGCGCGGTCCGGGAGACGGTCTATGTGGCGACGGGGAAGGACAGCGACGGCGACGGGCGCACGGACCGGGTGGCGGTGGACATCATCCGCCCCCGGGAAGCCGCCGAGCAGGGCAAAAAGGTCCCCGTCATCCTGAACCCCAGCCCGTACTTCCAGAGCATCGGGCGCGGCCCCGAAGCCCAGGCCAAGACGTATGACGAGCAGGGCAGGCCCGTACAGTTCCCGCTCTTCTACGACAACTACTTCGTTCCGCGCGGCTACGCCGTCGCCCTGCTCGACACGCCCGGGACCAACCGCTCCGACGGCTGCGCGGACGTGGGCGGTCCGTCGGACGTCGCGGCGGCCAAGTCGGTCGTCGACTGGTTCAACGGCCGGGCGGACGGCTTCGACTCGCGCACCGGTGGCAGCGGCGTCGACGCCGACTGGACCAACGGCTCCGTGGGCATGATCGGCAAGAGCTACGAGGGATCGGTCATCAACGGCGTCGCCGCCACCGGCGTCGAGGGCCTGAAGACCGTCGTCCCCATCGCCGGACCCACCTCCTGGTACAACTACTACTTCTACAAGGGTGCCTCCACCAACTCCACCGAGGGCATCGCCGGTCACGCGCGCTACGTCGAGACCGAAGAGGTCAAGGCCCGCTGCAAGGCCATGGACCGCGCCCTGATCGAGGGTTCGCCGCGCAACGGCAACTGGACCGACATGTGGACCGAGCGCGACTACGTCCGCAACTCGGACAAGGTCCGCGCCAGCGTCTTCGCCGTCTACGGCCTCCAGGACCTCAACGTCCGCGCCCAGCACCTCAACAAGTGGTGGGACGGTCTGGCCGAGAACGGTGTCGAGCGCAAGATCTGGCTCTCGACGGCCGCCCACGCCGACCCGTTCGACTTCCGTCGCCAGGAGTGGGTGACCACCCTCCACCGGTGGTTCGACCACTACCTGATGGACTACGACAACGGCATCGAGCGGGAGCCGATGGCCGACATCGAGCGCGCCCCCGACAAGTGGACGACCGACACCACCTGGCCGCCGAGCGGCACCGGCGGCGCCACCCTGCACCCGGCCGCCGGGAAGGTCGCGGGCGTCGGGACGCTGAACACCGAGCCCTCCAGTGCTCCGGGCGCGGTCGAGTTCACCGACGACCCCACCCTCGGCGAGCTCGACTGGGCGGCGGACGTCGACCGGTCGACCCCGGCCAAGGCGTCGTTCACCACCATGCCCCTCAACCGTGAACTGCGGCTGTCCGGACACGGTTCGGTGAAGCTGAAGGTCACCCCGACCACCAGCTCGGCGACGCTGTCCGCCGTCCTCGTCGACCTCGGCCCGGACACCATCCGGGACTACAAGACCGGCGGCGGCATCCAGATCCTCCCGGAGAAGGAGTGCTTCGGCAGCGGCACCACCGGCGACACCGGCTGCTTCAAGAAGGCCGTCCCCACCACCAAGAAGGTGGAGCAGACCGTCTTCAGCCGCGGCTGGGCCGACCTCGGCCACTACGCGGGCTTCCCCAAGCGTGAGATCACGCCCGGGAAGCAGTACGAGATCACCGTCGACCTCGGCACGGCCGACCACGTGGTCCCGGCCGGACACCGGCTGGCGCTGATCGTGGCCGGCACGGACAAGCCGTACATCGACGCCCCGGCGTCCAAGCCGAAGCTGACCGTGGACCTGAGCGGCAGCTCGGCCGAGCTGCCCGTGGTCGGCGGCGGTCTGGCCCTCACCCGCGCCACCGGCGGGGACCGGACGTGACATAGCGGCACGGCGGGGCGGCCCCCGGACCCTTCGGTCCGGAGGCCGCCCCCTTGCCGTCCGCCCCCTTCTGCACGGCAGTTGACCCGCGTACTCTCCCGCCCGTGCCCAAACCCACGCGGAACACCCGCATACCCTGGACCACCTTCGTCCTGGCGGCACTCGCCGCCCTGCTGGTCTCCCTCGCCGCACCACCGGGCGCGCAGGCCGCGCCCCCGGAGAGACGCGCCGGCGAGAGCAGACCCGTCTACTCCTACGACCGGGCCGTCCGTGAGTCGGTCTGGGTGGAGGCGCCGACCCGCGCCGGCCGCACCGACCGGGTGGCCGTGGACATCATCCGGCCCCGGGAGGCCGCCGAGAAGGGCCTCCGCGTCCCGGTGATCATGGACGCCAGCCCGTACTACTCCTGCTGCGGACGCGGCAACGAGAGTCAGAAGAAGACGTACGACGACCGGGGCAACCCGGTGCAGTTCCCCCTCTACTACGACAACTACTTCGTCCCGCGCGGCTACGCCGTCGTCCTCGTCGACCTCGCCGGGACCAACCGGTCCGACGGCTGCGTCGACGTCGGCGGGCGGTCGGACGTCCAGTCCGCCAAGGCCGTCGTCGACTGGCTCAACGGACGGGCCCGCGCCTACGGTTCCCGGACCGGCACCACCGCGGTGACGGCGGGCTGGACCACCGGCGCCGTCGGCATGATCGGCAAGAGCTACGACGGCACGGTCGCCAACGGCGTCGCCGCCACCGGCGTCGAGGGGCTGAAGACCATCGTCCCGATCGGCGCCATCAGCTCCTGGTACGACTACTACTTCGCCAAGGGTGCCGCGCTCTTCGGCAGCGGCCCCGACGGCCTCGCCTCGCGTGTCGAGAGCGCCGAGGCCCGCGCCCGCTGCCAGGACGTCCAGCGCGAACTCGTCAGGGGGGCACCGCGCAACGGCGACTGGACGCCGCTGTGGAGCGAGCGCGACTACGTCCGCGACGCGGGCAAGGTCCGCGCCAGCGTCTTCGCGGTCCACGGTATGCAGGACCTCAACGTCCGCACCAAGCACCTCGGCCAGTGGTGGGACGCGCTCGCCGCCAACGGCGTGGAGCGGAAGATCTGGCTGTCGCAGACCGGCCATGTGGACCCCTTCGACTTCCGCCGCGAGGCATGGGTGAGCACCCTGCACCGCTGGTTCGACCACTACCTCCTCGGCCACGACAACGGCATCGAGAAGGAGCCCGCGGCCGACGTCGAGCGGGCGCCCGACCAGTGGACGACCGACCGCGCCTGGCCGCCGGCCGGCACCCGGACGACCACCCTGCGCCCGTCCGCCGGACCGGCCGACGGCCCCGGCGCCCTGGGCCTGGAACCCGCCCGGCCGGGAACGACCGCGCGGTTCACCGACGACCCGAAGCTCGGCGAGAGCGACTGGGCGGCGGCGATCGACCGGACGACCCCGTCGAAGGCCGGCTTCGTCACCCGGCCGCTCGCCCGCGACCTGCGCCTCTCCGGCTCCTCGACGGTCCGCCTGCGGGTGACGCCGTCCACCGCGTCGGCCCATCTGTCGGCGGTGCTCGTCGACCTCGGCCCGGCCGTCATCCGCGACTACGCGGACGCCGCCGAGGGCATCCGCACCCTGCCCGACACCACCTGCTGGGGCGGCGGGACCACCGGTGACACCGGCTGCTTCAAACGCACCGAGGCGAAGACGGCCCGGGTCGGCCACACCGTCCTCAGCCGCGGCTGGGCGGACCTCGGCCACTGGGGGAGCGGCACCCGCGGCCGGGCCGTGACGCCCGGCACCCCGTACACCATCACCCTCGACCTCGCCGCCACCGACCACGTCGTCCCGGCGGGCCACCGGCTGGCGCTCATCGTCGCGGGCACGGACGCGGGTCTCATCGAACCGGCGTCGACAACCCCGCAGTTGACGCTGGACCTGGCCGCGACGTCGGCGAACCTGCCGATCGTCGGGGGCTACGGGGCGTTCCTCCGCGCCACCGCGGGCAGCCCCCGTCCCCCGGCCGGCAAGGGGCACCCGTACGGGCTGCCGGTGCCGGTGCCCAAGCGGCTGCAGTGAACCCCGAGGGGATGACCCGCACGGGTCACCCCCTCACTCCTCCCGCGCGAGCGCCAGCTCCGCCGCCTCGTGCGCACACCCCCAGGCGACCGTCACACCGGCCCCGCCGTGCCCGTAGTTATGCACCAGCCGCGTCCCGCCCGGCAGCCGCTCCGCCTCCAGCCGCACCCGTTGGCGCGCGGGCCGCAGCCCGGCCCGGTGCGCCAGGATCCGGGCCCGGGTGAGGGAGGGATGGACCCGGGCGCACCGGGCGATGATCGCCTGCGCCAGGGAGGGCACCGGCGCGCAGTCCCAGACGTGGGGGCGCGCGGTGCCGCCGAGGACGAGGCCGTAGGGCTGGGGGAGGACGTAGGCCGGGTCGCGCGTGGGGTCGTCGGCGGCCGTGAACCACTCGCGCACGCCCGGGTTCTCCACGACGACGAGCTGCCCCTGCACCGGGTGCACCTCCGGGTCGCCGGCGAGCGGCCCGGCGCCCAGCCCCGCGCAGTTGACGACCACCGGCGCCGCGCGCCCGGCGTCCGCGAGGGCGGCCACCGGGCGGAGGGTGACCGTCCCCCCGGCCAGCCCGAGGCGGCGTTGCAAATACCCGAGGTGGACGGGCATGTCGAGCAGCGGCAGCCGGGCGCGGACGGCCCGCTCGTACCCCGCCGGAATCTCGTGCGGCGCGGCGTCCCGCAGCCCGGGCACCCCGGACGCCCACGGCCCCAACGCGGCCGCCGCGGCGCCCGCGTGCACCCCGTCGACCATCCGCACCCCGGTCTCCTCCGGGCGCCGGGCGAGCCCGGCCAGGACGGGCAGCGACGCGAGCGACCAGGCGGTGACGGCGTCGGCCGGCTCGATGCGGTAAGGCCACCACAGGCCCCCGGCCACGGCGGACGTGGTCTGCGCGGCCGTCCCGCGCGTCCACACCTCGACCCTGCGGCCCCGCTCCGCGAGGACGACGGCCGTGGTCAGACCGATGACCCCGGATCCCACCACGATCGCATCGCTCACCATGAGGTGAAGGTACCGACCCGCCGGGCCTGTTGGGCGAGGATTCCGCACGGGTCGGGGAATACTCGGCACATGACAGTGGAGTACGCGACCCTCGGGCTGGCGCACACCACGCGCGCCGGCGGTGTCCTCGGCGGACGGGCGTGCCAAGTGCGCCGCGAGTTCGTGGATTTCACCGTCGACGGCCGGCCGCTGCTGCTGCACCTGGCGGACCTCGACGGTTTCCCGCCGCCCGCTTCCGACCTCGTCCCCGTACCCCTCGCCCCGGGCGCCCACCGCCGCCCGCTGCCCGGCACCGGCGACCCGCCGGAGGGCGGGCGCTCGGTCCTCTACACCTGCCCCGACTGCCCGGGCCCGGAGTGCGGCGAGGTGACCGCCGTGGTCGAGCCGGACGGCCAAGGGGCCGTCGTCTGGCGTGACTTCGCCTGGCGGGACGCCACCGGGAGCGGCGGCGCCCCGGACGGGACCGGCCCGTTCCGCTTCCGCGCCGAGGAGTACCGGCGCGTGGCGGAACGGCTGCTCGCCGACGGGACCCCGGCCGCTCCGCCGCCGCTCCGGGTCCTGCTCGTGGGGCCGCGCGTCGCCTCCTTCGCCCGCCTCGCGGCGGCCCTCCGCGCGGCGGGGATCGGCGCCGACCTCACCCGCGACGCGACCGGGGCCGCCCCGGAGGAGCTGCGGGAGTACGGCGCGGTGCTCTTCGACCGCGCCGTCGGGGAACCTGAACGGGCCGCGGCCCGCGCCGCGTTCACGGCCGCGGGCGCCTCGGCGACGCTCGTCGACCGCCCCGCCCCCCTCCTCCCGGTCCTCGTCGCCCAGCTCGAACAGCTTGTGCAGCGCCCCGCCGACGCAGGGACCGCCCGGCACCGGCTGGTCGGACTCCACGTCGACGGCGCGGGGGTACGGGTCGAGGTCGCCTCGGCCTGCCGCGTCCGGCTGACCGGCTACCGGCAGGACCGGCTGCGGCGGATCCGTACAGCCGAGCTGTTCGCGGGGCGCCTGGAGCGCGGCGCGCACCTGCTGGACGGCTTCGGCGGGGCGGGGGCGTTCGTGGTGGCGCGGACGTTCGGGGGCGTCGCCGTGGCGGGAGGCCCGGGGCCCGGCCCCGGGCAGCGGAAATCCGTTGGGGACCCCCATATGGCCCGATAGACTCGGCGCCGACATGAACGCCACCCTCATCGCCAAGAACCTCGCCGCCGGTCACGGCGACCGCACCCTGTTCTCCGGGCTCGACCTCGTCGTCGCCCCCGGGGACGTGATCGGTCTGGTCGGGGCCAACGGCGCGGGGAAGTCCACCCTGCTGCGCCTGCTCGCCGGGCTCGCGGAGCCCGACGAGGGCGCGCTGCGGATCAGTCCGCCGACCGCGACGGTGGGGCACCTGCCGCAGGAGCCGGAGCGGCGCCCGGGGGAGACGGTGCGGGAGTTCCTCGCCCGGCGCACGGGGGTCACGGCCGCGCAGGCCGCCCTCGACGCGGCCACGGAAGCGCTCGTCGTGAGCGCGCCGGGCGCCGACGACGCGTACTCCACGGCGCTGGAGCGCTGGCTGGGGCTCGGCGGCGCCGACCTGGACGAGCGCGCGGAGGAGGTCGTCGGCTCGCTCGGCCTCACCGTCGGCCTGGACCGGCCGATGACCGCCCTGTCGGGCGGCCAGGCCGCCCGCGCCGGCCTGGCCTCGCTGCTGCTCAGCCGGTACGACGTGTTCCTGCTCGACGAGCCCACCAACGACCTCGACCTCGACGGTCTGGACCGCCTGGAGAACTTCGTCACCGGGCTGCGCGCGGGCACCGTCCTGGTCAGCCACGACCGCGAGTTCCTGGCCAGGACCGTCAACCAGGTGCTGGAGCTGGACCTGGCCCAGCAGCAGGTCAACCTCTACGGCGGCGGCTACGGCGCCTACCTGGAGGAGCGCGAGCGGGCCCGCCGGCAGGCCCGCGAGCAGTACGAGGAGTACGCGGAGACCCGCGCCTCCCTGGAGGCCCGTGCCCACACCCAGCGGAACTGGATGGAGAAGGGCGTCAGGAACGCCCGCCGCAAGGCCAACGACATCGACAAGATCACCCGCAAGTCCCGGGTCGAGGCCAGCGAGAAGCAGGCCGCCAAGGCCCGGCAGACCGAGCGGCTGATCGAGCGGCTGGAGACCGTCGAGGAGCCGCGCAAGGAGTGGGAGCTCCGGATGGAGATCGCCGCGGCGCCCCGCTCGGGGGCCGTGGTGGCCACCCTGCGCGGTGCCGTGGTGCGCCGCGGCTCCTTCGTCCTCGGCCCGGTGGACCTCCAGATCGACTGGGCGGACCGGGTCGCGGTGACCGGCGCCAACGGGTCGGGGAAGTCCACCCTGCTGGCCGCCCTGCTGGGCCGGCTCCCGCTGGACGAAGGTGCCGCCTCGCTCGGCCCGGGGGTGGTCGTCGGCGAAGTGGACCAGGCGCGGGCGCTGTTCTTCGGGACGGAGGCCCTGCTGGACGCGTTCGGGGCGGCCGTCCCCGGTCTCGTCCCCGCCGACGTCCGGACGCTGCTCGCCAAGTTCGGCCTCAAGGCCGGCCATGTGCTGCGCCCCGCGGTGACCCTCTCGCCGGGCGAGCGGACCCGCGCCGCGCTGGCGCTGCTCCAGGCCCGGGGCGTCAACCTGCTGGTGCTCGACGAGCCCACCAACCACCTCGACCTGCCGGCCATCGAGCAGCTGGAGTCCGCCCTCGCGTCGTACACGGGCACGCTCCTCCTGGTCACGCACGACCGCAGGATGCTGGAGGCCGTGCACACCACCCGGCGGATCATGGTCGACGACGGCCGCATTATGGAGCGCTGAGCGTTTCGGTTCCCAGTTTTCCTCCCCCTTTTGGGCGAAAATTCCCCCGAAAAGAACCTCCGCCGCAGGTCAACACTGTGCCAAGCGGTCATCACGGTACGACCACCGGAAAACCATGGTTTTCCGGTGAAACGGCACGTACCGTGGGAAAAGAGTGCGCCCGAGGCACCTCCGCCGCGTGTTCGATTTGCGGAACATTGGCCTCGATTTACGAACCCGTGGGCGCGGAGCGACGTCTGTGGGTGCGGGCGTCCGAGGGGCGCTCGCACTCCCAACGTCGAATTGAGGCGTAAGGCCATGTCCCCGACTCTTTCCAGTTCCACCCCCACCCCACTGGTCCCCTCAGTGGGGCGGGCGCGTTATACGAGCGCCCCGCCGCACGGGGAGCGCACCCTGATCGACGTCCTCGACGCGACCGCCGCCACGCACCCCGACGTCCCCGCACTCGACACCGGGACCGGCGTCCTCACCTACCGGGAGCTGTGCGCGGCGGTCGAGACCCGCGCCGCCCGGCTGCGCCGGGCCGGGGTCGGCCCCGGCGACCGGGTGGGCATCCGCGTCCCCTCCGGAACCGCCGAGCTCTACCTGTCCATCCTGGCCGTCCTCCGCTGCTCCGCCGCCTATGTGCCGGTGGACGCCGACGACCCCGAGGAACGCGCCGCCACGGTGTTCCACGAGGCCGAGGTGTGCGGCGTCGTCACCGCCGACGGCTCCCTCGCCCCCGGCCGCCGGAAACCGGTGGCCGCCGGGGCACGGCTGCCGCTGCCGGAGGACGACGCCTGGATCATCTTCACCTCCGGTTCCACCGGCGCCCCCAAGGGGGTCGCCGTCTCCCACCGCAGCGCCGCCGCCTTCACCGACGCCGAGGCCGCGCTCTTCCTCCAGGACGAGCCCCTCGGCCCCGGCGACCGGGTGCTGGCGGGCCTGTCCGTCGCCTTCGACGCCTCCTGCGAGGAGATGTGGCTGGCCTGGCGGCACGGCGCCTGCCTGGTCCCTGCCCCCCGCGCGCTGGTCAGAGCCGGCCACGAACTCGGCCCCTGGCTCGTCGAGCGGGCCGTCACCGTCGTCTCCACCGTCCCGACCCTCGCCGCCCTCTGGCCCGCGGAGTCCCTGGACCGGGTCCGGCTGCTGATCGTCGGCGGCGAGGCCTGCCCGCCCGGACTCGTCGAGCGGTTCGCCGTCCCCGGCCGTGAGATGTGGAACACCTACGGGCCCACCGAGACCACCGTCGTCGCCTGCGCCGCCCGGATGGAGCCGGGCGAGCCCGTCCGCATCGGGCTGCCCCTCGACGGCTGGGAGCTCGCCGTCGTCGACGAGGACGGCGAGCCCGTGCCGTACGGCGCCGAGGGCGAGCTGGTGATCGCCGGCGTCGGCGTCGGCCGCTACCTCGACCCCGCCAAGGACGCCGACCGCTTTCGGCCCTGCCCGGCCCTGGACACCGAGCGCGCCTACCGCACCGGCGACCTCGTCCGCGCCGACGAGGAGGGCCTGGTCTTCACCGGCCGCGCCGACGACCAGGTCAAGCTCGGCGGCCGGCGCATCGAGCTCGGCGAGATCGACGCCGCGCTCGGCGACCTCCCGGGCGTGCGCGGCGCCGCCGCGGCGGTGCGCACCACCCCGTCCGGCTCCCAGCTGCTCGTCGGCTACCTGGTGCCGGGGCCCGGGTACGACCCGGCGTCCGCGCGGGACCGGCTGGCCGCACGGCTGCCCGCCGCCCTCGTCCCCGTCCTCGCCGAGGTCGACGACCTGCCCACCCGCACCTCCGGCAAGGTCGACCGCAACGCCCTGCCCTGGCCGCTCCCCACCACCGGCGGCACCGGACCCGGCGGCGGGGAGGAACTGCACGGCACGGCGGGCCGCCTCGCCGACCTCTGGGAGGAACTGCTCGGCGCCCGGCCCGGTTCCGACTCCGACTTCGTCCTCATGGGCGGCACCAGCCTCACCGCCGCCCGTATGGCCTCGGCGCTGCGCGAGCACCACCCCGGCGTCTCCGTCGCCGGCCTGTACCGCCACACCGTCCTGCGGGACATGGCCGAACACATCGACTCGCTCGACGCCCCGGCCGAGGACCCCGGCCCCCGGCGCACGGTCCGCCCGCTGCCGCGCCGCACCGGCGCCGCGCAGATCCTGGTGCAGACCGTCCTCTACGGCGTCCAGGGCCTGCGCCTGCTGACCGCCCTGACCGTCGCCGACAACCTCCTCGGCATCCTCGCCCCGCAGACCTGGGCGCCGTTCACCTCCTGGTGGCTGGTGGCCGTCGCCTGGGTCGTGCTGTTCAGCGCCCCCGGCCGGTTCGTGGTCGGCGCGCTGGCCTCCCGCGTGCTCACCCACGGCGTCACCCCGGGCGCCCACCCGCGCGGCGGCCGTGTCCACCTGCGGCTGTGGGCCGCCGAACGGACGGTGGCCGCGTTCGGCGTTCCCTCCCTGATGGGCACCCCCTGGGCCCGCTGGTACGCCCGCGCCCTCGGCTGCGCGGCGGGCAGAAACGTCTCTCTGCACGCCATGCCGCCGGTCACCGGATTCGCCGAACTCGGCGAGGGGTGCAGTGTCGAGCCCGAGGCCGACATCGCCGGCTGGTGGATCGACGGCGAGACCCTGCACGTCGGACCCGTGCGCCTCGGCGCCCACTCCCGGGCCGGCCACCGCAGCATGGTGATGCCCGGTTCCTCCCTCGGCCCCGGCGCCGAACTGGGCCCCGGCGCCTGCCTCGACGGCCATGTGCCCGCCGGGCAGACCTGGGTGGGCTCGCCCGCCCGCCCGGACGCCGCCGCCCACCGGGCGAGCGGCCCGGTCCGTCCCGCCGACGACTGGCCAGAACCGCGCCACACCCGCTCCCGGCGCTGGTCCGCCGCCTACGCGCTCTCGCTGTTCGGCCTGCCGCTGCTGCCGGTCCTCGCCGCCGCGCCGGCCCTCGTCGGCACCTACTACCTGATCCGGGGCAGCACCTCGCTGGGCTCGGTCGCCGTCCGCCTGTTCCTGGCCGTCCCCGTCTTCACCGTGGTCACCACGGTCTGCTGGATGCTCGTCGTCGCGGCCACGGTCCGCGTCCTCAACCGCGGCATCAGCGCCGGCCTCCACCCGGCCTGCGGCGGCGTCGCCTGGCGGGCCTGGGTCATCACCCGCCTGCTGAACGGGACCCGGCGGAACCTCTTCCCCGTGTACGCGAGCCTCGCCACCCCGGTGTGGATGCGGATGCTGGGCGCCCGGATCGGCCGCCGCGCCGAACTCTCCACCGTCCTGCCCCTGCCCTCCCTGCTGACCGTCGCCGACGGCGCGTTCCTCGCCGACGACACCCTCGTCGCCCCCTACGAACTGCGCGGCGGCTGGCTGCGCCTGGGCACCGCCCACGTCGGCCGGCGCGCCTTCCTCGGCAACTCCGGCATCATCAGCCCCGGCCGGGGCGTCCCCGACCACGGCCTGGTCGGCGTCCTCTCCGACGCGCCCGAGCACAGCGAACCCGGCACCTCCTGGCTGGGCCGCCCCGCCATGCCGCTGCCCCGCGTCGCCACCGTCGCCGACGCCGGACGCACCTTCGCACCGCCCCGGCGGCTGGTCCTGGCCCGCGCCGGCGTCGAACTGTGCCGGGTGCTGCCGCTGATGTTCGGGCTCGCCCTGGCCGACATGGTGCTCCTCGGCGAGCAGTGGGTCCTCACCAACGGCGGCCTGGGCCTCGCCGCGCTCGTTGCCGCCCCCCTGCTGGCGCTCGGCGGCATCCTCGCGGGACTGCTCGCCACCGCCGCGAAGTGGCTGCTCATGGGCCGGTTCCGGAGCGGCGAACACCCGCTGTGGAGCTCGTTCGTCTGGCGCAACGAACTGTTCGACACCTTCGTCGAATCCCTCGCCGTCCCCTGGCTGGCGGGTCCCTTCACCGGCACTCCCGTGCTCAACTGGTGGCTGCGCTCCCTGGGCGTCCGCGTCGGCCGGGGCGTGTGGTGCGACACCCACTGGCTGCCGGAGACCGACCTCATCACCCTCGGCGACGGGGCCACCGTCAACCGCGGCTGTGTGCTCCAGACCCACCTCTTCCACGACCGGATCATGCGCATGGACACCGTCCACCTCGCCGAAGGCGCCTCCCTCGGCCCGCACGGCATCGTGCTGCCCGGCACCACCGTCGGCGCGCACACCGCCATCGCCCCCTCGTCCCTGGTCATGCGCGGCGAGACGGTCCCGCCCGGCACCCGCTGGGCCGGCAACCCCATCGCCGGCCAGCGGCCGCGGGCGGACCGGGCACCCGCACCGGAGCGGGAAGCCGCGTGACATGGGCCCACGACACGGATGCGGCCGCCGCGCCCTCCTCGCGGCGGCGGTCGTCCCGGTGACCTCCGCCGCCGTCGGGGGCGGCTCCCGGCACCGGGCCGCCCACGAGCAGCAGTACTTCCCCGGCCACGGCTCGTACGGCCACCGGACCCTCGCCCACGACCTGAAGCTCGCCTTCGACCCCGGGCGGAACCGGCTCGACGGCCACGCCTGGATCGAGGCGGCCGCCAACGTCGCCCTCGACCGCGTCGAACTCGACCTCGCCCGGCTCACGGTGACCGAGACCCTCCTCGACGACCGGCCGGTCCGCTTCCACCACAGGGACGGCAAGCTCCGGATCACCACCGGCCGCACCCTCGACCCGGGACGCCCCTTCGTCCTGGACATCCGCTACGAAGGCGGGCCACGCCCCGTCTCCTCGCCCTACGGCCCCATCGGCTGGGACCGCACCGGCGACGACCACGACGGCACCCTCGTCGCCTCCCAGCCGGTGGGCGCGCCCTCGTGGTTCCCCTGCAACGACCGGCCCGACGACAAGGCCGCCTACACCATCGAGGTCACCGTCCCGGCCGGCCACGACGCCCTCGCCAACGGCTCCCTGACCGACCGTCGCGAGGAGGGCGGCTCGGCCCGCTGGACCTACCACCACCCCGGGCCGATGGCCTGCTACCTCGCGGCCGTCTACACCGGCCGGTTCCACCGCGAGACCTGGACGGGCGAGGGGGCCGCCGGAGCGCCCGTGCCGGTCCATGTGGCCTGCCCGGTCGGGCTGGAGGAGAACGTCCGGCACGACCTCGCCCGCCAGGGGCGGATCCTGGGCGTCTTCACCGACCTCTTCGGCCCCTACCCCTTCGAGTCCTACGGCGTGGTCGTCGTCGACGCCGATCTGGACGCGCCCGTCGAGAACCAGACGCTCTCCGTCTTCGGCCGCAACCACATGGACGGCCGGCGCGGCTGGGAGACGCTCGTCGCCCACGAGACCGCGCACCAGTGGTTCGGCAACAGCGTCGGCCTCGCCGGATGGCAGCACATCTGGCTCAACGAGGGCTTCGCCACCTACGCCGAGTGGCTCTGGTCCGAACACCTCGGCGAGGCCGACGCCCACACCCTCGCCCACCGCTCCCGCGACGACCTCGCCGACCGGCGGCAGAACCTCCGCATCGCCGACCCCGGCCGCCGTCACCTCTTCGACGACCGCGTCTACGTCCGCGGCGCCTGCGCCCTGCACGCCCTCCGCCTCGCGGCGGGCGACGAACCCTTCTTCCGCACCCTCCGGACGTGGCACGAGACGCGGCGCGGGGGCACGGGGGACACGACGGGGTTCCTCACGCACGCGGAGCGGGTGCTGGGACGGTCGGTGGCCGACGTGCTGGGACCGTGGCTGTTCGAGAAGCGGGTGCCGGGGTTCGGGCGGGGGTGAGGCCCCGGTCCCGCCCCTTCACCGTTTCTTGCGGGGGCAAGCCCCCGCATCCCCCGAAGCACGCTGCGCGCGCTGTCCTCAATCGCCGGACGGGCCGAAGTCAGCCCGCCCGGCGATACCCCTCAGCGCCGTCCCTCGGGCCGCACCAACCCCGCCCGCCGCAGCGCGTCGGCCATCGCCCCGCCGGCGGCGGGCGACGCCTCACGCCGCTGCTGACGGGGAGCACCGCCGCGGCGCTGTTCCCGAGGTGCCCGCTGCTCGCGAGGCCCCTTCGAGGCGCCGGCCTCGTCCTCCAACCGCAGCGTCAGCGAGATCCGCTTCCGCGGAATGTCGACCTCCAGCACCTTCACCCGCACGATGTCCCCCGGCTTCACCACATCCCGGGGATCCTTGACGAACGTCTTCGACATCGCCGACACATGCACGAGCCCGTCCTGGTGCACCCCGACGTCCACGAACGCCCCGAAGGCGGCGACATTGGTGACGACGCCCTCCAGGATCATCCCCGGCGTCAGATCGCCGATCTTCTCGACGCCGTCCTTGAAGGAGGCGGTCCGGAACGCGGGACGCGGGTCGCGCCCCGGCTTCTCCAGCTCGCGCAGGATGTCGGTCACCGTCGGCAGACCGAAGGAGTCGTCGACGAAGTCCTCGGGGCGCAGGGAGCGCAGGGTGCTCGTGCTGCCGATGAGGGCCGCGACGTCACCGCCCGTCCGCTTGGCCATGGACCGCACCACCGGATACGCCTCGGGGTGGACGCTGGAGCCGTCCAGCGGATCGTCGCCGCCGCGGATGCGGAGGAAGCCGGCGCACTGCTCGTACGCCTTGGGGCCGAGCCGGGGCACGTCCTTGAGCGCCTTGCGGGAGCGGAACGGGCCGTTGGCGTCGCGGTGGGCGACGATGTTCTCGGCGAGGCCTGCGCCGATGCCGGACACCCGGGAGAGCAGCGGCGCCGAGGCCGTGTTGACGTCGACGCCCACGCCGTTGACGCAGTCCTCGACGACGGCGTCCAGGGACCGGGACAGCTTCACCTCGGAGAGGTCGTGCTGGTACTGGCCGACGCCGATCGACTTGGGGTCGATCTTCACCAGCTCGGCCAGCGGGTCCTGGAGCCGCCGCGCGATCGAGACCGCGCCGCGCAGCGACACGTCCATACCGGGCAGTTCCTGGGAGGCGAAGGCGGAGGCCGAGTACACCGAGGCCCCGGCCTCGGAGACCATCACCTTGGTGAGCTTCAGCTCGGGGTGACGGGTCATCAGGTCGGCGGCAAGCCGGTCCGTC
Source organism: Streptomyces sp. I05A-00742 (assembly GCF_013055795.1). Taxonomy (GTDB): domain Bacteria; phylum Actinomycetota; class Actinomycetes; order Streptomycetales; family Streptomycetaceae; genus Streptomyces. The sequence continues at coordinate 24,994 of NZ_JABETO010000015.1, read as the reverse complement.
TCGCGGGAGGCCGTGCCGTTGCCGATGGCGACCAGCTCGACGCCGTGCTCCTTCGCGAGCCGGGCCAGGGTGGCCAGGGAGGCGTCCCACTTGTTCTGCGGGACGTGCGGGTAGATGGTCTCGGTGGCGGCCACCTTGCCGGTGGCGTCGACGACGGCGACCTTCACCCCCGTGCGGAAGCCCGGGTCGAGGCCCATGGTGGCGCGGGTGCCGGCGGGCGCGGCGAGCAGCAGGTCGCGCAGGTTCGTGGCGAAGACGCGGACCGCCTCGTCCTCGGCCGCCTGGCGCATCCGCAGCCGCAGGTCGATGCCGAGGTGGACGAGGACCCGGGTGCGCCAGGCCCAGCGGACGGTGTCCGCCAGCCACTTGTCACCCGGCCGCCCCCGGTCGGCGATGCCGAAGCGGCGGGCGATGGCCTGCTCGTACGCGCTCGCGCCCGCCGGCTCCGTACCGGCCGGCTCCGGATCCAGGACGAGGTCGAGCACCTCCTCCTTCTCGCCGCGCAGCATGGCCAGCACCCGGTGCGACGGCAGCTCGGTGAACGGCTCGGCGAAGTCGAAGTAGTCGGCGAACTTCGCGCCCGCCTCCTCCTTGCCCGCCCGCACCTTCGCCGCCAGCCGCCCGCGCGTCCACATCCGCTCGCGCAGCTCGCCGATGAGGTCGGCGTCCTCGGCGAACCGCTCGGTGAGGATCGCCCGGGCGCCCTCCAGCGCCGCCGCGGCGTCGGCCACGCCCCGGTCCGCGGACACGAACGCGGCCGCCGCGGCGAGCGGTTCGACACCCGGGTCGGACAGCAGCCCCTCGGCCAGCGGCTCCAGCCCCGCCTCGCGCGCGATCTGCGCCTTGGTGCGCCGCTTGGGCTTGAACGGCAGGTAGATGTCCTCCAGCCGGGCCTTGGAGTCGGCCTCCCGGATCCGCGCCTCCAGCGCGGCGTCCAGCTTGCCCTGCGAGCGCACCGACTCCAGGACGGCGGCCCGCCGCTCCTCCAGCTCCCGCAGGTAGCGCAGCCGCTCCTCCAGGGTGCGCAGCTGAGCGTCGTCCAGCGCGCCGGTCGCCTCCTTGCGGTAGCGGGCGACGAACGGCACGGTCGCCCCGCCGTCGAGCAAGTCGACGGCCGCCTTCACCTGCCGCTCCTGAACGCCGAGCTCCTCGGCGATCCTGCCTTCGACCGACGTACCGGTAGCCGTCACGATCACGCTCCGCTTTCTCTTCGGACTGCGGTCTGCATTGTGGCAGGTACCTGTGACAACGCGGGCCGCGCCGCCCCCGGCTCACCCCTCGCCGGAGCCGTCCGCCGCCCGCGGGGCGCCCATCGGGAACGCCCCCGCGTCCGCGAGCCGCCCGGCCACCGCCCCGGCCAGCTCCGTCAGCCGCTCCACACCGGCCGCGCCCAGGTGCGCGTAGGGCGCGGCGTCCAGCCGGTCGGTCGCCTCCTCGATGTCCCGGCGCAGCGCCCTGCCCGCCCCGGTGAGTGTCCCGTCCGCGGCGAGCAGCCCGCGGTCGCGCAGCCGCCGCTCGGCCTCCTCCAGCTCCTCCGGGCTCCACCCGCGGGTCCGCAGCAGCCGTCCGGGCAGGGACCGGCGGTCGCCGTCGGCCACATGGCTGACCAGCGCCTCGACGGGGTCGAGCCCGGCCCCGGTCAGCACGGCCAGGTGCCCGCCGCCGCGGTGCTCGCGCAGCATCGTCGCGGCGTGCCAGAGGGCGAGGTGCGGCCTGTCGGGGACCGGCAGGTCGGCCTGGGCGGCGAACAGCGGCCGGGAGGGCCGCTCGCCCGCCTCGGCGGCCCGCAGCGCGAGCTCCGCGGCCTCGGCCGTTCCGGGGGCCGTGACGAACTCCTCGCCCAGTATCCGGCGCAGGGCCGTGTCGCAGGCGCGCAGCCGGGCGGCCAGGGCCTCCTCCGGAGCGGCGGTCTCCCACACGGCCGGCACGTGCCGGGCCACCAGCTCGTGCTTGAAGATGTGGAACGCCGCCGTGACGGCACCCGCCCCGACCCGTCCCATGGCCGCGCCCCGCTCCGCGAAGTAGCGGGTGTGGGCGTGCTCGATCCCCAGCGCGGCGAACTCCCGGGTGCTCTCCGGGGTGAAGTAGGAGAAGACGTGCAGACGTTCCAGGGCGGCGTGACAACGGCGGGCTGCGGATGCGGAAGGACTCGTCATGCCCGGAACGCTAGGTGCCGGAGGGCCGGCGGGGAAGACCGGGACGGCGTCCGGGAACGTGGGTCCGGCATGGCAGGAAAGGTGGGGAGCCCGTCATTGCGGCCGGACGGCACCGGGGCGAGCATGTGATCATGTCGCCCCGCCGCACCGTGCTCATCGTCCTCCACGAGGGGGTCCAGAGCCTCGACGTCACCGGCCCCCTGGAGGTCTTCACCCAGGCGGCGGCCGCGGCCGGCGACCCCCGCGCCTACCGGGTGCGCACCGCCACCCTCGACGGACTGCCGGTGCGCACCGGCAGCGGCCTCCTGCTGACGCCCGACGGCGCCCTGGACGACATGCCGGTGCCGGACGTCCTGCTCGTCCCCGGCGGCCGGGGCGTCACCGACCCGGACCCGCGGCTCGTCGACGGGCTGCGCGAGCACGGCCCGCGGGCGGGCCGGCTGGTCGCGGTGTGCACGGGGGCGTTCCTGCTCGCCGCGGCCGGGCTGCTGGACGGCCGCCGGGCCACCACCCACTGGGCGTACTGCGACGGCTTCGCCGAGCGCTTCCCCGAGGTGCTGCTGGAGACCGACCCCGTGTATGTGCGGGACGGCAGCGTCGCCACCTCGGCCGGGGTCACGGCCGGCGTGGACCTGGCCCTCGCCCTGGTCGAGGAGGACCTCGGCCGGGACATCGCCCTCGCCGTCGCCCGCTACCTGGTCGTCTACCTCCGGCGCCCGGGCGGCCAGGGGCAGTTCAGTGCCCAACTGGCCGCGCAGACCGCCCGCCGCCCGTCGCTCCGCGACCTCCAGCAGTGGATCGCCGAACACCCCGAGGCGGATCTGGGCGTGGAGGCACTCGCGGCCCGCGCCGGACTCTCGCCCCGTCACTTCGCCCGGGCCTTCCGGGCGGAGGTGGGCGTACCGCCCGGCCGCTACGTCGAGCGGGTGCGCCTGGAGGCGGCCCGGCGGCTGCTGGAGGACACCGCGGACGGCGTCGAGGAGATCTCCCGCCACTGCGGCTACGGCACGCCCGAGGCGATGCGCCGGGCCTTCCGGCGCGCCCTCGGCACGGCCCCCGGCGCCTACCGCCGCCGCGTCCGTCCGGACCGCGGAACCACCTGATGAGGCACAACCCCGAAAGGCCACCCGTGCAGATCGCCATCCTGCTCTTCCCCGGTTTCACCGTCCTCGACGTCACCGGCCCCTACGAGGTCCTCACCCGCCTCCCCGGCGCCGAGGCGGTCCTCGTCGCCGAGCGGCGCGGCCCGGTGACCGACGACCGGGGCACCCTCACCCTGGTCGCCGACGCCACGTTCGACGAGGTGCCCCGCCCCGACGTGATCATCGTGCCGGGCGGCCCCGAGGGCAATCTCCCCCTGGAGCCGGGGCCCGCGCACGCCTGGCTGCGCGAGGCGGACCGGCACACGCGGTGGACCACCTCCGTGTGCACCGGCTCGCTGATCCTCGGGGCGGCCGGGCTGCTCGTGGGCCGCCGGGCCACGGGGCACTGGCTGACGCTGCCCCAGCTCGCCGGGTACGGCGCCGAGCCGGTGGACGAGCGGGTGGTGACCGACGGCAAGTACGTGACGGCCGCCGGCGTCTCCTCCGGGATCGACATGGGGCTGATGCTGGCCGGCCGGCTGGCCGACGACCGCACGGCGCAGTCGATCCAGCTGATCGTGGAGTACGACCCCCAGCCGCCGTACGGGGCGGGGTCCGCGCACACGGCCCCCGCCGACATCGTGGCCGAGTGGAAGGCGGTGCGGGGCAAGGCGTGACGGGGCGTCAGCCATTGGGCAGCGGTGCGGGGCAAGGCGTGGCGCGGCGTCAGTCGGCGGGCAGCGGGGCGGGGACCGGCACGCTCCAGGTGAACCGCGGCTCCCTGCGCTCCAGGAACGCCGTGACCCCCTCCGCCAGGTCGGCGCTCCGGTGCCCCTCCTCCGCCCAGTGGGCGACGCGCTCGGCCGCCACCGGCCCGGCGGTGGCGAACTCCTTCGCCGCCGCCTGCGTCAGCTGAGAGCGCGAGCCGAGCAGCCGGGCGAACTCCGCCACCCGGCCGTCCAGTTCGTCCGGTGCCCACACCTCGTCCACCAGGCCGGTGCGCACGGCGCGTCCGGCGCCGATGAGTTCGGCGGAGTAGAGCAGGTACTTGGCCGTCGCCGGGCCCACCAGGGCGGTCAGCCGCCGGGTGGACGACGCGGCGTACACGATCCCCAGCCGGGCCGGGGTGATGCCGAAGACCGCGTCCTCGGCGGCGAACCGCAGGTCGCAGGCGACGGCGAGCTGGCAGCCGCCGCCGACGCAGTGCCCGCGCACGGCCGCGACCGTCGGCTTGGGGAAGGCCGCCAGCGCCTCCTCGGCGGCGACGGCCAGGCCGCGCGGGTCGCCCTCGCCGCCCTCGCCGTCCGCGGTGAGCGAGGCGATGTCGGCGCCCGCGCAGAAGGTGTCACCCTCGCCGGTCAGCACCAGGACCCGGACGGCGGGGTCGGCGGCGCACCGCTCCAGGAGCCGGGGGAGTTCCTGCCACATGGCGGGGGTCATGGCGTTCCGCTTGGCGGGGTGGGCGATACGGACCGTCGCCGTGCCGTCGGCGATGTCCAGATGCAGTGCAGGCTCCATGCGACGGATGCTAACCGGACGCCGTCCGGTCGCGCCGTCGCCCACCGGGCGGCGGGCCGGAGGGGATCGCTCCGGACCGTTCGGCGAATGACGATCAGGGCAGCCAGGAACAGTCGGGAGAGTGACTGCGGCATACGCACGCGATCAAATAGCGTCGATTGGCGGCGACTTCTGATCAGCTGTCCGCGCGGACTGTGGTATTCCCAACACTCGTCGTGTGCGGTGGAGCCACGGCGAGGGGTTGGTATCGGACATGGAGATCGTCGGGAGCGTCCCGCCCGAGCCGGGCCAGGCCCCGCCCCGCGAGCCGGCCGGATCCGCCGCGCGCCGCGGCAGCTGGCGGTTCACCGCGCCCGCGCTGCCCACGTCGGTGCCCCGCGCCCGGCACGGCGTCCGTGACCTGATGCGGCGTCAGAAGGTGCCGCTGGCCGGCGACCGGCTGGACGGGCTGCTGCTGATCGTCTCGGAGCTGGTCACCAACGCCGTCCAGCACGCCGCCCTGCTCTCCCCGGAGCTCACCGTCGAGGTCTCCGTCGGCCCGGCCGGGGTACGGGTGGCCGTCGAGGACGGCCACCCCTACCGGCCGCGCCCCCTGGTGCCCGACGAGGAACGGATCGGCGGCCGGGGGCTGCTGCTCGTCCAGGCCGTCGTCGACGAGGCCGGCGGCAGCTATGACGTCGAGCACACGCCGGGCGGCGGCAAGGTCGTCTGGGCCTCCCTGCCCTTCGCGGAGGAGCCCGCCCCTACCAGCCCGCCCCGGTCCCGATGAGCTCGCGGACGGCCGGCCGCACCGTGTCCAGCACGGTCATGAACCACGCGGAGAACGTCACCTCGCCCATCAGCTTCTCCAGTTCGGCCGGGGTCACGAAGACGGTCTCCTCGACCTCCTCCGGATCCGGGGCGAGCTCGGCCCGCAGGGTGCCGACGAAGAGGTGGTTGTACTCCTGCTCGACCAGGCCGGAGAGCGGGTCCGGGTGGTTGTAGCGCACCGTGCCCGCCTCCCGCAGCAGCGCGGGGGCCACGCCCAGTTCCTCGCCGGTGCGCCGGGCGGCGGCCACGAACGGCGGCTCGCCCGGATAGGGGTGCCCGCAGCAGGTGTTCGACCAGACGCCGGGGGAGTGGTACTTGCCGAGGGCCCGGCGCTGGAGCAGGAGTCGGCCGCGGTCGTCGAAGAGGAAGACCGAGAAGGCCCGGTGCAGTCTGCCGGGGGCGAGATGCGCGGAGACCTTCTCGGCGGTCCCGATGGTTCTGCCGTCCTCGTCGACCAGCTCCAGCATGATCGGCTCGGTGGCTTCGGGAGAGGGGACCGCGGCGGAATCGGCGGAGCGGCCCTCGGCTGATGTGATCGGCATTGACCATCCTCGGGTGTCGGTCTTGGCCTTCAAGTCTGCCCCACGGCATACCACCCGGAACGGCAGACCGGACGAAGCGCGGCCGCTGGGGCGGATCAGTGGCAGAGCCTGGCCTCGCGCTCCGCATACCCGCCCGGTTCCAGCTGGAAGGTGCAGTGCTCGACGGCGAAGTGCTGCCCCAGGCACCCCTGGAGGTCGAGCAGCATCTGCTCGTGCCCCGCCGCGTCCAGCGCGGCCCGGTCCACCACGACGTGGGCCGACAGCACCGGCATTCCCGATGTGATCGTCCACACATGCAGGTCGTGCAGCCCCGTCACCCCCGGCAGGGCCGTGATGTGCGCCCGGACCTCGTCCATGTCGACGTCCCGCGGCGCGGCCTCCAGCAGTACGTCCAGCGCCTCGCGCAGCAGCTTCACCGTCCGGGGGACGATCATCAGGCCGATCGCCAGCGAGGCGACCGGGTCCGCCCGGGTCCATCCCGTGCCCATGATCACCAGGGCGGCGATCACGACGGCGAGGGAGCCGAGGGCGTCGGAGAGGACCTCCAGGAACGCCCCGCGCACATTGAGGCTCTCCTTCTGCCCGCGCATCAGCAGGGACAGCGAGATCAGGTTGGCGACCAGGCCGACGAGGCCGAAGACGACCGTCGTCCCGCCCGGCACGTCCTCGGGCGAGGCCAGCCGCTGGACCGCCTCGAAGAGGATGTAACCGCCGACGCCGAGCAGCAGCAGGCAGTTCAGCACGGCCGCCAGGATCTCGGCGCGCGCGTAGCCGTAGGTGCGCCGGCCGCCGCTCGGGCGGTTGGCGAAGTGGATCGCGATCAGGGCCATCGAGACGCCCACGGCGTCCGTCGCCATATGACCGGCGTCGGCGAGCAGCGCCAGCGAGCCGGTCAGCGCACTGCCGACGACCTCCGCGACCAGCACCGTGAGCGTGATCCCGAGCGCGATCCGCAGCCGCCCGCGGTAGGCCGCGGCCGCCGTGCCCGTCGGGGGCCCGCCCTGCGCGTGGCCGTGGTCGTGCCCTGCACCCATGGACGCCGCCTCCCGTGCACTGCCGGTCCCGGCGCGGCGGGCGCCGCCCGGGACCTCAGTGAACTACGGGTGGGTGCCACCGGGCAACGCGACACCGAACACCGTTGTCATCCCCGCTGACCTGCGGAGATCCAGCCGGTCGGGGGACGGGCGCCGCCGTCCGGCGGTCACCCGGCGGACGCATCCGGATGGTGCAGGCGCCAGCCCTCCCAGGCCGAGACGACCATGCTCCGCACGTCGTGCCGAGGGCTCCAGCCGAGCGTCCGGGTGATCAGGTCGTTGGCGGCCACGACACGCGCCGGATCACCCGGACGGCGCGGTCCCACCTCGGGCGCGAGGTCGGGACGCCCGGTGACCTCGCCGATCAGATCCGCCATCTCGCGCACCGACACCCCGCGGCCGGTGCCCACGTTCAGCGTCAGGTCGCCGCCGTCGGGCCGCTCGGCCAGCCTGCGGGCGGCGGCGAGGTGGGCGGTGGCCAGGTCCTCGATGTGGATGTAGTCACGGACGCAGGTGCCGTCGGGGGTGGCGTAGTCGTCGCCGAAGACGCGCGGCCGCTCCCCCCGGGTGATCCGGTCGAACATCATGGGGATGATGTTGAACACACCGGTGTCCGCCAGCTCCGGCCGGGCCGCGCCCGCCACGTTGAAGTAGCGCAGACAGGCCGTGGACAGGCCGTGCGCGGCGCCGGTGGCCCGGACCAGCCACTCGCCGGCCAGCTTGGTCTCCCCGTACGGGTTGATCGGCAGGCACGGCGTCCCCTCGGTGACGAGGTCCACGTCCGGCATGCCGTAGACGGCCGCGGAGGAGGAGAAGAGGAAGCTCCGCACGCCCGCTGCGACCACCGCTTCGAGCAGCACGGTCAGCCCGTGCACGTTCTCCCGGTAGTAGAGCAGCGGCTTCTCGACCGACTCCCCGACCTGCTTCTTGGCCGCGAGGTGCACCACACCCGTCACCCCGTGCTCCTTCAGGGCACGGTCGACGGCGTCCCGGTCGAGGACCGAGCCCCGCACCAGGGGCACCCCGTCCGGCAAGCGCTCCGCGGCGCCGCCGGACAGGTCGTCCAGGACGGCGACCCGTTCCCCGGCCTCCGTCATCGCCCGCGCCACGTGCGCCCCGATGTACCCGGCTCCGCCTGTGATCAGCCACGTCATGACGGCACCCTAGACCAGTCCGGGGCAGCCCCCGCCCCGCGCCGGACGTGCCGGGAACCGCCGCGGCGCCCCGGACGTCTTCTCCGTGAGGGGCAGGGCCGCACCCGGCGGTGAACGGCGCCTTCCAGTGATCCGATAGCCTCTGCCGACGTGCCGCACGCCACCGACGCCGGGGCCTGCGCGGCACCACCGCTGCCCGGACACCTGCGGACCCGAGGCGGCCAGGCCCGCTTCCAAGGAGTGAGTTCGTCTGTCGACCGCCATCCTCACCGGTTTGCCGCCCGTCGGCTCCTCCCTGGAGGGCGACCTGCGGTCCCTGGGCTTCGACGTGCGTGTGGCGGCCGACGCCGCCGCGGTGACCGCCGAGCTGGCGGCCCTGCCCGCGAGCGGACGCGTCGCCGTCGTCGACCACCGATTCGTGGGGCACGTGCACAGCCTCCGGCTCGCGCTGACCGATCCCCGCTTCCCGGCCGCCGCCGTACACGGTGCGCTCACGGTGCAGCCCGAGGCCCGGCCGGCGCTGCGGGACGCGCTGCTCATGGCCGACGGACGGCACCGGGTGACCGCCTACGCGGGCGCGCCGCTCCCGCCGTCCTCGCTGGAGGTCCTGCCGGACGCCCTGGCGGCCGGGCTGGAGGCGCACGGAGTCGCCGTCCACCGCCCCGACCTGGGCGTCCTCGTCGCCGACGTCCCCCCGGACGCCCCGGCCAGGGCGCACTCCGAGGCGGCCGTCGCGGCCACCGACGACGAGGCCGTACGGCTGCGCGGCGCGGTGAAGTCCCGCGACGGGTTCTTCACCACCTACTGCATCAGCCCGTACTCCCGCTACCTCGCCCGCTGGTGCGCCCGGCGCGGCCTCACCCCTAATCAGGTGACGACCGCTTCGCTGTTGACGGCGCTGATCGCGGCGGGCTGTGCGGCGACCGGCACCCGCCCCGGGTTCGTCGCCGCCGGCCTGCTGCTGATCGCGTCGTTCGTCCTGGACTGCACCGACGGCCAGCTCGCCCGCTACTCGCTCCAGTACTCCACGCTCGGCGCCTGGCTCGACGCCACCTTCGACCGGGCCAAGGAGTACGCCTACTACGCGGGCCTGGCGCTGGGCGCCGCCCGCGGCGGTGAGGACGTCTGGGCGCTGGCGCTCGGCGCGATGGTCCTCCAGACCTGCCGGCACGTCGTCGACTTCGCCTTCAACGAGGCCAACCACGACGCCACGGCGAACACCAGTCCGACCGCGGCGCTCTCCGGGAAGCTGGACAGCGTCGGCTGGACGGTCTGGGCCCGCCGCATGATCATCCTGCCGATCGGGGAGCGCTGGGCGCTGATAGCCGTCCTCACCGCGCTCACCACCCCGCGCATCGTCTTCGTCGTGCTCCTGATCGGCTGCGCCTTCGCCGCCTGCTACACCACCGCCGGCCGCGTCCTGCGCTCGGTCACGCGGAAGGCGCACCGCACGGACCGCGCCGCCCGGGCGCTGGCCGAGCTTGCCGACTCAGGCCCGGTCGCCGAGGCCGTCGCCCGGTTCACCCGCGTCAAGGGCGCCGTGACCGTCCCGCTGCTGGGCCTGCTGGGCGCCGCCGCGCTGCTGGTCCCGCTGCTGGTCAAGCCCTTCGGCAGCCCCCTGGGCATCGCCGGCGCCGCGGTCTACGCGATCCTCACCGGCCTCGCCGTCTCCAGCCCTCTCAAGGGCCCCCTGGACTGGCTGCTCCCGCCCGTCCTCCGGGCCGCCGAATACCTGGCGATCCTGATCCTGGCCGCGCGCTCGGACGTCCACGGGGCGCTTCCCGCCGCATTCGGCCTGGTGGCCGCGGTCGCCTACCATCACTACGACACGGTGTACCGCATCCGCGGCGGCACCGGCGCGCCCCCGCACTGGCTGGTCCGGATGACCGGCGGCCATGAGGGACGGGTCCTGGCGGTCACCATCGCCGCCGTCCTGTGGCAGGGCCAAGGCTTCACGATCGCGCTGACGGCTCTCGCGGCCGGCATCGCGCTGGCGGTGCTCATCGAGAGCATCCGCTTCTGGGTGTCCTCCGGGGCGCCCGCAGTACACGACGAAACAGGAGAACCCGCATGATCGGCCTCGTGCTGGCAGCCGGCGCCGGACGCCGTCTGCGCCCCTACACCGACACCCTGCCGAAGGCTCTGGTGCCGGTCGACGGCGAGACGACCGTCCTCGACCTGACCCTGGCCAACTTCGCCGAGGTCGGCCTGACCGAGGTCGCGATCGTCGTCGGCTACCGCAAGGAGGCCGTGTACGCGCGGCAGGCGGCGCTGGAGGAGAAGTACGGCCTCAAGCTCACCCTGATCGACAACGACAAGGCCGAGGAGTGGAACAACGCCTACTCCCTGTGGTGCGCCCGTGAGGTGCTCGGCCGCGGTGTGATCCTCGCCAACGGCGACACCGTCCACCCGATCTCCGTCGAGAAGACCCTGCTCGACGCCCGCGGCAAGGGCCAGAAGATCATCCTCGCCCTCGACACGGTGAAGAACCTCGCCGACGAGGAGATGAAGGTCATCGTGGACCCCGAGAAGGGCGTCCAGCGGATCACCAAGCTGATGGACCCGGCCACCGCGACCGGCGAGTACATCGGCGTCACCCTGATCGAGGCCGAGGCCGGCGCCGAGCTCGCCGACGCCCTCAAGGTCACCTTCGAGAAGGACCCCGACCTCTACTACGAGGACGGCTACCAGGAGCTCGTCAACCGCGGCTTCAAGATCGACGTGGCCCCCATCGGCGACATCAAGTGGGTCGAGATCGACAACCACGACGACCTCGCCAAGGGCCGGGAGATCGCGTGCCAGTACTGACGAGGCTCATCCCCTCGCCGGTCGTCGTCGACATCCGGGCCGGGGCCCTGGACGATCTCGCCGCGGTCCTCGCGGACCAGCGGATCTCCAGCTCCGGCAAGCTGGCCGTCGCGATCAGCGGCGGCTCCGGGGCGGCGCTGCGCAAGCGGCTCGCCCCGGCGCTGCCCGGCGCCACGTGGTACGAGGTCGGCGGCGGCACCCTCGACGACGCCATCAAGCTGGCCGACGCCATGAAGTCCGGCCACTACGACGCGGTCGTCGGCCTGGGCGGCGGCAAGATCATCGACTGTGCGAAGTTCGCCGCCGCGCGCATCGGCCTGCCACTGGTCGCCGTCGCCACGAACCTCTCGCACGACGGCCTCTGCTCGCCCGTCGCCACCCTCGACAACGACGCGGGCCGCGGCTCGTACGGCGTGCCCAACCCCATCGCCGTCGTCATCGACCTCGACGTCATCCGCCAGGCCCCCGGCCGCTACGTCCGCTCGGGCATCGGCGACGCCATCTCCAACATCTCCGCCGTCGCGGACTGGGAGCTGGCCAACCGGGTGCGCGGCGAGGACATCGACGGCCTGGCCGCCGCGCTGGCCCGGCAGGCCGGCGAGGCCGTGCTGCGCCACCCCGGCACCGTCGACGACGACGGGTTCCTCCAGGTGCTCGCCGAGGGGCTCGTCCTCACCGGCATCGCGATGTCCGTGGCCGGCGACAGCCGCCCGGCCTCCGGCGCCTGCCACGAGATCAACCACGCCTTCGACCTGCTCTACCCCAAGCGCGCCGCCCCGCACGGCGAGCAGTGCGGCCTCGGCGCCGCCTTCGCCATGTACCTGCGCGGCGCCCGCGAGGAGTCCGCGCTGATGGTCGAGGCGCTGCGCCGGCACCAGCTGCCCGTGCTCCCCGGCGACATCGGGTTCACCGAGGACGAGTTCGTCCGCGCCGTGGAGTTCGCTCCGCAGACCCGGCCCGGGCGGTACACCATCCTGGAGCACCTCGCCCTCTCCACCGACCAGATCAGGGACGCATACGCCGACTATGCAGAAACCGTCAGTCGCTGAACTCCGGCCGGTCGTCCACCCCGCGGGGGTGAAGGACCGGCGCAGCGGTGAGCACTGGGCCGGCCGCCTGTACATGCGGGAGATCTCGCTGCGGGTGGACCGGCACCTGGTGAACACCAGGGTCACGCCCAACCAGCTCACCTACCTGATGACCGTCGCGGGCGTCCTCGCGGCTCCGGCCCTCCTGGTGCCGGGGATCACGGGCGCCGTGCTCGGCGTGGTCGCCGTCCAGCTCTACCTGCTGCTGGACTGCGTCGACGGCGAGATCGCCCGCTGGAAGAAGCAGTACTCGATGTCCGGGGTCTACCTGGACCGGGTCGGCGCCTACCTGTGCGACGCCGCGGTCCTCGTCGGCCTCGGCCTGCGCGCCGCCGACCTCTGGGGCAGCGGCCGTATCGACTGGCTGTGGGCCTTCCTCGGCACCCTCGCCGCGCTCGGCGCCGTCCTGATCAAGGCCGAGACCGACCTCGTCGGCGTCGCCCGCCACCAGCAGGGCCTGCCTCCGGTCAAGGAGGCCGCGGCCGAGCCGCGTTCCTCCGGTGTGGCGCTGGCCCGCAAGGCCGCCGCGGCGCTCAAGTTCCACCGGCTGATCCTCGGCATCGAGGCGTCCCTGCTGATCGTGCTCCTCGCGATCCTGGACCAGGCCCGCGGCGACCTCTTCTTCACCCGCCTCGGCACCGCCGTCCTCGCCGGCATCGCCGTCCTCCAGACGCTGCTGCACCTCGTGTCCATCCTCGCCTCCAGCAGGCTGCGATGAACGCCCGGGGCCTGAAGGTCGGCGCGGTCGTCCTCACCATGGGCAACCGCCCCGCCGAGCTGCGCGCGCTGCTGGAGTCGGTCGCCAAGCAGGACGGCGACCCGATCGAGGTCGTCATCGTGGGCAACGGCGCCCCGCTGCCCGAGCTGCACGTCCCCGGCCTGGCCGTGCGGACCGTCGAGCTGCCCGAGAACGTGGGCATCCCGGCCGGCCGCAACGTCGGCATCGAGGCGTTCGGCCCGGCAGGACGGGACGTCGACGTCCTGCTCTTCCTGGACGACGACGGCCTGCTGCCGAACCAGGACACGGCCGAGCTCTGCCGCCGCGCGTTCGAGGCCGACCCGAAGCTGGGCATCATCAGCTTCCGCATCGCCGACCCCGACACCGGCGTCACCCAGCGCCGGCACGTCCCCCGGCTGCGCGCCTCGGACCCGCTGCGCTCCTCCCGCGTGACCACCTTCCTGGGCGGCGCCAACGCGGCCCGCACCCGGGTCTTCGCGGACGCCGGCGGGCTGCCGGACGAGTTCTTCTACGCGCACGAGGAGACCGACCTCGCCTGGCGGGCCCTCGACGCGGGCTGGATGATCGACTACCGGGCGGACATGGTCCTGCACCACCCGACCACCGCCCCCAGCCGGCACGCGGTCTATCACCGCATGGTGGCCCGCAACCGCGTCTGGCTGGCCCGCCGCAACCTGCCGGCCCTCCTCATTCCGGTCTACCTCGGGGTGTGGATGCTGCTCACCCTGGCCAGGAAGCCCTCGCTCCCGGCGCTGCGCGCCTGGTTCGGCGGTTTCAAGGAGGGCTGGACGACGCCGTGCGGTCCGCGTCGGCCCATGAAGTGGCGTACCGTGTGGCGCCTGACCCGGCTGGGTCGCCCGCCGGTGATCTGACAAGCTCGTGTCTGAGAGCATCGGGCGCCGCCCGGGGCACTGCCCCGGCGGCGCACCTTGAGGACGAAAGTGTCAACAGTGAGCGAGACAACGCACGGCAGTGCGGTCGCCATGAGTGCTGCACCATCACCCGACGACGGACTGTCCGCCGCGGAGCTGGCCAGGAAGTACGGCCTCGCGGTCAGCGGTGCCCGCCCGTCGCTGCCGGAGTACACCCGGCAGCTGTGGGCCCGGCGGCACTTCATCCTTGCCTTCTCCCGGGCCAAGATGACGGCCCAGTACAGCAAGGCCAAGCTGGGCCAGCTCTGGCACGTGGCCACGCCCCTGCTGAACGCCATGGTCTACCTGCTGATCTTCGGCGTGCTGATGGGGCAGGGCAGGGACATGGGGATGGGTACCTACATCCCCTACCTGGTGACGGGTGTGTTCGTCTTCACCTTCACCCAGAGCTCGGCGCTCGCCGGCGTCCGGGCCATCGCGGGCAACCTCGGGCTGGTGCGCGCCCTGCACTTTCCCCGGGCCGCGCTGCCCGTCTCCTTCGCACTCCAGCAGCTTCAGCAGCTGCTGTTCTCCATGTGCGTGGTCTTCGTGTTCCTGCTCGGCTTCGGACATCTGCCGGCCCTGTCCTGGGTGCTGATCGTTCCGACGCTGGCCCTGCAGTTCGTCTTCAACACCGGCCTGTCGCTGATCCTGGCCCGGCTGGGCAGCAAGACCCCGGACCTCGCGCAGCTCCTGCCGTTCATCCTGCGGACGTGGATGTACGCGTCCGGTGTGATGTACAACATGGAGAAGGCGCTGACGAAAGCGCACGCCCCGGGCTGGGTCATCGACGTGCTGAGCGCCAACCCGGCCGCCGTCTACATCGAGCTGATGCGCTACGCGCTGATCGACGATCCCGGCGCGATCCACCTGCCGCCGCACGTCTGGCTGCTGGCCGTCGGCTGGGCGGCGCTCGTCGGGCTCGGGGGCTTCGTGTACTTCTGGAAGGCTGAGGAGCAGTACGGCCGTGGCTGAACAGAGCACCGCACCCGACGGCGCCCGCATCCCCACCGTGATCGCGGACGACGTCCACATCGTCTACCGCGTCTACGGCGGCAACAGCGGACGCGGCAGCGCTACCGCCGCCCTCAACCGGATCGTCAAGCGCACCCCCGGCGCCGGGGTGCGCGAGGTGCACGCCGTCAAGGGTGTGAGCTTCACCGCGTACCGCGGCCAGGCGATCGGTCTCATCGGCTCCAACGGCTCGGGCAAGTCCACCCTGCTGAAGGCCATCGCCGGACTGCTCCCCACCGAGCGTGGCAAGGTCTACACCGACGGCCAGCCGTCCCTGCTGGGCGTCAACGCCGCGATGATGAACGACCTCACGGGCGAGCGGAACGTCATCCTCGGCGGTCTCGCGATGGGCATGACCCACGAGGAGATCCGCGAGCGCTACCAGGGCATCGTCGACTTCTCGGGCATCAACGAGAAGGGCGACTTCATCACGCTGCCCATGCGGACGTACTCCTCCGGCATGGCGGCCCGGCTGCGCTTCTCCATCGCCGCGGCGAAGAAGCACGACGTGCTGATGATCGACGAGGCGCTGGCCACCGGCGACCGGTCGTTCCAGAAGCGCTCGGAGGCCCGGGTCCGCGAGCTGCGCCAGGAGGCGGGCACCGTCTTCCTCGTCAGCCACAACAACCGCTCGATCCGGGACACCTGCGACCGGGTCCTCTGGCTGGAGCGCGGCGAGCTGCTGATGGACGGCCCGACGGACGAGGTGGTCCGGGCGTACGAGAAGGAGACCGCCCGCTGAACACGGACACAAGGCCCCTCGCCCCCATGGAGGCAAGGGGCCTTGATCCGTTCTTGACGGTCGAAGTGACATCGACCGGCATATTGACTGGGACGCTCCCCTTGGGGCATGGCATTGTATGGATCAAGCACGGACCTCGGCGAAGACCGCGTGCCTGTACGACGTACGCTGTAGCGTGCTGTGCGGTGGAGGCCCCTCGCGGCGCCGGGTGCCGGGGGCGTTTCAGGGGCGGCCCACGGGGGAGCAGGGCAGGAGGTCGCGCTGCGGCGTGTCCGAAATAGGATGTTCTGGGTCGGCAGTGTAGAACGGGAGATGTGACGGCGATGGCTGTGTTGGCTGCGGGGCCTCTCCAGATCAGAGGCGCATACGCCGTCTGTGGTCCGGGCAGCCCGCGATGACCGCGGGGACGGACGCGCATGCGCGTGCCGTGCTCGACAAGGCCGCGCACGAGAACTTCCCGGTCGCGCCGTTCTTCGTGCCGCGCGCCTGGCGTGACGACCTGATGGCGGTCTACGGATACGCCCGCCTGGTCGACGACATCGGCGACGGCGACGTGGCCCCCGGTGGCCGGGACGCCGAGCTGCTGGGCCTGGACCGCGAGCAGGCGGACGACCGGCCGGCCATGCTCGACGCCTTCGAGGCCGACCTGCGACGTGTCTTCGCCGCCAACGGCACCGGCCCCCGCCACCCGCTGCTCCAACGGCTCCGGCCGACCGTCCGGCGCTGCCGCCTCACCCCCGAGCCCTTCCTCGGCCTCATCGAGGCCAACCGCCAGGACCAGCGGGTGAGCCGCTACGCCACCTACGACGACCTGGTGGCCTACTGCGAACTGTCGGCGAACCCGGTCGGCAGGCTCGTCCTCGGGATCACCGGCACGGCCAGCCCCGAGCGGATCCGCCGCTCGGACGCGGTCTGCACGGCGCTCCAGCTCGTCGAACACATCCAGGACGTCGCCGAGGACCTCGGACGCGACCGGATCTACCTCCCCGCCGAGGACCTGGAGCGCTTCCGGGTCGGCGAGGCCGACCTCGCCCGGCCCACGGCGGGCGCTTCGGTGCGCGCCCTGGTCGCGTTCGAGGCGGAACGCGCCCGTTGCCTGCTGAATGAAGGGACCCCCCTGGTGGGTAGCGTCCACGGCAGGCTGAAGCTGTTGCTCGCGGGGTTCGTGGGCGGGGGGAGGGCCGCGCTCCGGGCGGTCGCCGCCGCGGGACACGACGTACTCCCCGGACCGCCCAAGCCCACCAAGCTCAGCCTGCTGCGCGAGGTGGGGGCGACACTGCGAAGAGAGGGGTGAGCGGGACCGTGATCGGAACGCCACACGCGTCCGCACCGGTACTCGCCGCGTACAGCTACTGCGAGGCCGTCACCGGACAGCAGGCCGGCAACTTCAGCTACGGGATCAGGCTCCTGCCCACCGCCAAGCGGCGGGCCATGTCGGCGCTCTACGCCTTCTCGCGGCGCGTCGACGACATCGGGGACGGCCCGCTGGACGACGAGTCCAAGCGGCTCCGGCTGGAGGAGACGCGGGCCGTGCTCGGCAGAATAAGGGACGGCGACGTCGAGGAGGACGACACCGACCCGGTGGCCGTCGCCCTGGCGCACGCCGCGCGGCGCTTTCCCATTCCGCTCGGCGCGCTCGACGAACTGATCGACGGCGTTCAGATGGATGTGCGCGGCGAGACCTACGAGACCTGGGACGACCTCGCGGTGTACTGCCGCTGTGTCGCCGGGTCGATCGGACGGCTCTCGCTCGGCGTGTTCGGCACCGTGCCCGGCGCGCGGGACACCGCGCGCGCTCCTGAGTACGCCAATACGCTGGGGCTGGCGCTCCAGCTCACCAACATCCTGCGTGACGTCCGGGAGGACGCGGCCAACGGCCGCACCTACCTGCCCTCCGACGACCTCGCCAAATTCGGCTGCTCGGCCGGGTTCGGCTCGGCCGTCCCGCCGGAAGGCGCCGACTTCACCGGCCTGGTGGCCTTCGAGGTCAGGCGGGCCCGCGCGCTGTTCGCCGAGGGCATGCGCCTGCTGCCGATGCTCGACCGGCGCAGCGGCGCCTGCGTCGCCGCCATGTCCGGCATCTACCGCAGGCTCCTGGACCGTATCGCCGAGACCCCGCAGGCCGTGTTGCGCGGCCGGGTCTCGCTGCCCGGCCGGGAGAAGGCCCTGGTCGCCGTCCGCGGCCTGTCCGGTTACGACGCGCGCAGCGTCCACCGGCAGACCGCCAGGGGGCGCGCTTGATGACCCCGGACCGCACCGGCGGGCGGGCGGCGTTCCCCCGCAGGCCGGGACCCGCCGCGGCCGCGGCCGGCGCAACCCCCGACGGCGGGGACGCGTCACTGACAGCAGCCATGGGGGTGGGAGCATGACGGAGCCTACGACGGACGTGCCCGCCGGTCCTCCGGCCGACCGGTCCGGCCGCCCCGGCGGGGCGGCCGCGGTGGTCGTCGGGGGCGGGCTCGCCGGGGTCACGGCGGCGCTCGAACTCGCCGCCGCCGGGCTCCGGGTGACCCTGGTGGAGGGCCGCCCCCGGCTCGGCGGGCTCGCGTTCTCCTTCCGCCGGGGCGAGTTGACCGTGGACAACGGCCAGCACGTCTTCCTGCGGTGCTGCACCGCCTACCGCTGGTTCCTCGACCGGATCGACGCCGCCCACCTCGCCACCGTGCAGGACCGGCTCGACGTCCCCGTCCTCGACGTCGCCCACCCCTCGGGCCGCCCGCGCCTGGGCCGGCTGCGCCGCTCCGCGCTGCCCGTCCCGCTGCACCTGGCCGCGAGCCTGGCGACGTACCCGCACCTCTCGTTCGCCGAGCGGATGAGCGTCGGCCGCGCCGCGCTCGCCCTGCGCGGGCTCGACCCCGCCGACCCGGCCCTGGACGAGGTGGACTTCGCGGCCTGGCTGCACCGCAACGGGCAGTCGGACCGCACGATCGAGGCGCTGTGGGACCTCGTCGGCGTCGCCACGCTCAACGCCACCGCGGGGCAGGCGTCGATGGGGCTGGCCGCCAAGGTCTTCAAGACCGGGCTGCTCTCCGAGCCCGGTGCCGCCGACATCGGCTGGGCGAGTGTGCCGCTGGGCGAGCTGCACGACACCCGGGCGCGCGCCGCCCTGGACAAGGCCGGGGTCCGGGTCGCGCTGCGTACCCGCGTCACCGGGCTCACCCGGACCGCGGACGGCTGGCACGTGGACACCGAGACCGGGCCGGGCGCCGGGGAGCGGCTGGACGCGGCCACGGTCGTGCTCGCGGTGCCCCAGCGCGAGACCCACGCCCTGCTGCCGGACGGCGCGCTGCCCGACGCGGGACGGCTGCTGGAGATCGGCACCGCGCCGATCCTCAACCTGCACGTCATTTATGATCGCAAAGTCCTGCGGCAGCCGTTCTTCACGGCGCTCGGCAGTCCGGTGCAGTGGGTCTTCGACCGTACGCACTCGTCGGGGCTGGCGGCGCGGTCGGGGCACGGCCAGTACCTGGCGGTGTCCCAGTCGGCGGCCCAGGACGACATCGACCGGCCGGTCGCCGAGCTGCGGGCGCGGTATCTGCCCGAGCTGGAGCGGCTGTTGCCGGCCGCCCGCGGCGCGAGTGTCCGGGACTTCTTCGTGACCCGGGAGCGGACAGCGACGTTCGCCCCCGCACCGGGCGTCGGCCGGCTGCGGCCGGGTGCCCGGACCGACGCGCCCGGCCTGTTCCTGGCCGGTGCGTGGACCGCCACCGGCTGGCCCGCGACCATGGAGGGCGCCGTGCGCAGTGGTCTGAACGCCGCGGACGCGGCCCTCTCCGGGCTCGGCCGGAGCTATCGCAGCCCCGTGCGGGAGGCGGTATGACCCAGCGAGCCACCCAGGCGCGCGCCTCCCGAACGGGGCACGCGTGAGCACGATCACCAGAGGAGAGACCGTGACTTCGGCGATCCCAGCCTGCGATACCGGCGACGTCAGCGCCCTGCTGGAGCGCGGACGGACGCTTGCCACGCCGGTGTTGCGTGCCGCCGTCAACCGGCTCGCGGCACCGATGGACACCGTCGCCGCCTACCACTTCGGCTGGATCGACGTCGCCGGGCGGCCGACCGACGGCGACAGCGGCAAGGCCGTCCGCCCCGCCCTGGCCCTGCTCTCGGCCGAGGCCGCCGGCGCCGCCCCCGGGACGGGCGTGCCCGGGGCGGTGGCCGTGGAGCTCGTGCACAACTTCTCGCTGCTCCACGACGACCTGATGGACGGGGACGAGCAGCGCCGCCACCGCGACACCGTGTGGAAGGTGCACGGCCCGGCGCAGGCCATCCTGGTCGGTGACGCTCTCTTCGCGCTCGCGAACGAGGTGTTGCTGGAGCTGGGGACGGCGGAGGCCGCCCGGGCCACCCGCCGGCTGACCACCGCCACCCGTAAGCTCATCGACGGCCAGGCGCAGGACATCTCCTACGAGCACCGGGAGCGGGTGACGGTCGCCGAGTGCCTGGAGATGGAGGGCAACAAGACCGGCGCCCTCCTCGCCTGCGCCGCCTCCATCGGCGCGGTGCTCGGCGGTGCCGACGACCGCACGGCGGACGTCCTGGAGGCGTACGGCTACCACATGGGCCTCGCCTTCCAGGCGGTCGACGACCTCCTCGGCATCTGGGGCGACCCGGAGGCCACCGGTAAGCAGACCTGGAGCGACCTGCGGCAGCGCAAGAAGTCACTGCCGGTCGTCGCCGCCCTGGCGGCGGGCGGACCGGCCTCCGAGCGGCTCGCCGGGATCCTCGCCGAGGACGCCAAGCTCACCGACGCCCAGCTCGCCGACTTCGACGAGGAAGAATTCGCGAGCCGCGCGGCGTTGATCGAGGAAGCGGGCGGCAGGGAGTGGACCTCCCAGGAGGCCCGGCGGCAGCACGCGACGGCGATCGAAGCGCTGGACGGAGTTGACATGCCGTCAGGCATTCGGGCCCGGCTCGTCGCGCTGTCCGACTTCGTTGTAGTACGAAAGAGATGATGAGTATTCACCCGAACTAGCCATCGCGGTCGCCGGCCGGTGCGCTGCTCGCGTCGGCCGACGGAAACCCCAGGTACGGCAGTACGGCAGAGAAGCAACTCACTGCATTAGGGGAAACCATGACAGCGACGACCGACGGCGCCGGGGCGGTTCTGCCCCGTGTCGCCGAGGCCGGTCACAGCGCCACCGTTGTGACAGACGTGAAGGAAGACACGGCGGCCGGCGGGCCTCCGGCCGCCCGCACGGCCGCCGAACGGGCCACCGCCCGCGCGGTGGAGCACCTCCTGTCCCGCCAGGACGGGAGCGGCTGGTGGAAGGGCGACCTGGAGACCAACGTCACCATGGACGCCGAGGACCTGCTGCTCCGTCAGTTCCTGGGCGTCGGGGACGAACGCACCACCCGGGCCGCCGCCCGCTGGATCCGCTCCCAGCAGCGGCCCGACGGCACCTGGGCCACCTTCCACGGCGGGCCGGGGGAACTGTCCGCCACCGTCGAGGCGTACGTGGCCCTCCGGCTCGCGGGGGACGCCCCGGACGCCGCCCATATGGCCGCCGCCTCCGCCTGGGTCCGCGACCGGGGCGGCATCGCCGCCACCCGGGTCTTCACCCGGATCTGGCTGGCCCTCTTCGGCTGGTGGAAGTGGGAGGACCTCCCCGAGATGCCACCGGAGATCATGTATCTGCCGAAGTGGCTCCCGCTCAACATCTACGACTTCGCCTGCTGGGCCCGGCAGACCATCGTGCCGCTCACCGTCGTCGGCGCCCACCGGCCCGTACGCCCCGCGCCGTTCGCCCTCGACGAGCTCCACGCCGACCCGGACCGGCCGAACCCGCCGCGCCCGCTCGCCCCGGCCACCACGTGGGACGGCTTCTTCCAGCGCCTGGACAAGGCGCTGCACACCTACCGCAGATTCCAGGTCCGCCCGCTGCGCCGCGCGGCGCTGAACTCCGCCGCCCGCTGGATCGTCGAGCGCCAGGAGAACGACGGCTGCTGGGGCGGAATCCAGCCCCCCGCGGTCTACTCCGTCATCGCCCTGCACCTCCTCGGCTACGACCTGGACCACCCGGTGCTGCGCGCGGGACTGGAGTCGCTGGACCGCTTCGCCGTCTGGCACGAGGACGAGGACGGCGAGCCCGTCCGGATGATCGAGGCCTGCCAGTCCCCGGTCTGGGACACCTGCCTGGCCACCATCGCCCTCGCCGACGCGGGGCTCCCCGCCGACCACCCGGCGCTCGTCAAGGCCGTCGACTGGATGCTCGACGAGCAGATCGTGCGGCCCGGCGACTGGTCCGTACGCCGTCCCCGACTGGGCCCCGGCGGCTGGGCGTTCGAGTTCCACAACGACAACTACCCGGACATCGACGACACGGCCGAGGTGGTGCTCGCGCTCCGGCGCGTCCGGCACCCCGACCCGCAGCGCGTCGAGGCCGCCGTCCGGCGGGCCATGAACTGGACCGTGGGCATGCAGTCGAGGAACGGCGCCTGGGGCGCCTTCGACGTCGACAACACCAGCCCCTTTCCCAACAGGCTGCCGTTCTGCGACTTCGGCGAGGTCATCGACCCGCCCTCCGCGGATGTGACGGCCCATGTGGTGGAGGCGCTGGCCGTGCTCGGCAAACAGCACGACCCGCGGGCCCGCCGGGGCATCGACTGGCTGCTGGCCGAGCAGGAGGAGAGCGGCGCCTGGTTCGGCCGCTGGGGCGTCAACTACGTCTACGGCACCGGCGCGGTGGTCCCCGCGCTCGTCGCCGCCGGACTGCCCGTCTCCCACCCGGCCGTCCGGCGCGCGGTGAGCTGGCTGGAGAGCGTCCAGAACGCCGACGGCGGCTGGGGCGAGGACCTGCGCTCGTACCACGACCCCGAGTGGATCGGGCGCGGGGACTCCACCGCATCGCAGACCGCCTGGGCGCTGATGGCCCTGCTGTCGGCGGGGGAGCGGGAGAGCCCGGCCGTGGAGCGCGGGGTGGCCTGGCTGGCCGACACCCAGTGCGAGGACGGCTCCTGGGACGAGCCGTACTTCACCGGCACCGGCTTCCCCTGGGACTTCTCCATCAACTACCACCTGTACCGGCAGGTGTTCCCGCTCACGGCGCTCGGCCGCTATCTGCACGGCGAGCCCTTCGCCCCCCGGGAGGCGTAATGCATCCCGGCACGGAACCGCCGCCCGTGGCCCCGCTGCTGGTCGCCTGCGCCCTGGGCATCGAACGCCTCGCCCTGCGCGGCGGCCGGCACGGCGCGGCGGGCTCCGCGACCATCCTGCGGACGGGCATGGGCCCGCAGGCGGCGGACCGTGCCGTGACCCGGGCGCTCGGCGGCGACGGCAGGTACGCCGCCCTCGCCGACGCCGCCGTGATCGCCACCGGGTTCTGCGCCGGTCTGGCGCCCGGGATGCACCCCGGCGACCTGGTGGTGGCCGACGAGACCCTGGACGGCCACGGGCGCACGGAGTGCGCCGGGGTGGAGCTCCTCGCCAAGGAGCTCGCCCGGGTGGTACCCAGGCGCACGATCCACACCGGGCCACTGGTAGGTTCCGACCACGTGGTGCGCGGGGCGGAACGATCCGCCCTGCACGCCGCGGGCGCACTCGCGGTGGACATGGAGTCCGCCGCCACCCTCAGGAGCGCCGTCCGGGCGGGGCCGCGCCCGGTTGCGGCCGTACGAGTGGTCGTGGACGCTCCCGAACATGAGCTTGTCCGCATCGGGACCCTGCGCGGTGGAATATCGGCATTCCGCGTGCTGCGCACCGTCCTGCCGGCCTTTTTTGCTTGGCACCGTTCTTTGTTGCTCCCCCGGAGGTGAGCCAGATGGCAATGCCGCTTCGTCAGTCCATCCGCGTGGGTACCTATCTCGCCGAACAGAAGTTGCGGAAGCGCGACAAGTTCCCGCTGATCGTCGAGCTGGAACCGCTCTTCGCGTGCAATCTCAAGTGCGAGGGCTGCGGGAAGATCCAGCATCCGGCGGGGATCCTGAAGCAGCGCATGCCGGTGGCCCAGGCCGTCGGCGCGGTGCTGGAATCCGGTGCGCCGATGGTGTCCATCGCGGGCGGCGAGCCCCTGATGCACCCTCAGATCGACGAGATCGTGCGGCAGTTGGTGGCCAAGCGGAAGTATGTCTTCCTCTGCACCAACGCGATGCTGCTGCGCAAGAAACTTGACAAGTTCACGCCCTCGCCGTACTTCGCGTTCGCGGTGCACATCGACGGGCTGCGGGAGCGGCACGACGAGTCCGTGGCGAAGGAGGGCGTCTTCGACGAGGCGGTGGCGGCCATGAAGGAGGCCAAGCGGCGCGGCTTCCGGGTCACCACCAACTCGACCTTCTTCAACACCGACACCCCGCAGACCATCGTCGAGGTGCTCAACTACCTCAACGACGACCTGAAGGTGGACGAGATGATGATCTCGCCCGCCTACGCCTACGAGAAGGCCCCCGACCAGGAGCACTTCCTGGGCGTCGAGCAGACCCGCGAGCTGTTCTCCAAGGCGTTCTCCGGCGGCAACCGGCGCCGCTGGCGGCTCAACCACAGCCCGCTCTTCCTCGACTTCCTGGAGGGCAAGGCCGACTTCCCCTGCACCGCCTGGGCCATCCCCAACTACTCGCTGTTCGGCTGGCAGCGTCCCTGCTACCTGATGAGCGACGGGTACGTGCCCACGTACCGGCAGCTGGTCGAGGAGACCGACTGGGACAAGTACGGCCGCGGCAAGGACCCGCGCTGCGCCAACTGCATGGCGCACTGCGGCTACGAGCCGACGGCCGTGCTGGCGACCATGGGCTCGCTCAAGGAGTCGCTGCGCGCGGTCCGCGAGACCGTCTCGGGCAACCGGGGCTGAGTGCCGTGTCCCTCGTGGAACCGGTAGCTCTCGGGATGCCGTCCGTCCCGGCCCGGATCGCCGACCGCAGGGTCAGCCGGCAGATCCGGGTCGGGTCCGTGGCCGTGGGTGGGGACGCGCCGGTGTCGGTGCAGTCGATGACGACGACGCGGACGTCGGACATCGGCGCGACGCTCCAGCAGATCGCCGAGCTGACGGCGTCGGGCTGTCAGATCGTGCGGGTGGCGTGTCCGACGCAGGACGACGCGGACGCGCTGAAGGTGATCGCGGCGAAGTCGCAGATCCCGGTGATCGCGGACATTCACTTCCAGCCGAAGTATGTGTTCGCGGCGATCGACGCGGGCTGTGCGGCGGTGCGGGTGAATCCGGGGAACATCAAGCAGTTCGACGACAAGGTCAAGGAGATCGCGAAGGCGGCCGGTGACGCGGGCACCCCGATCCGTATCGGCGTGAACGCCGGGTCGCTGGACCGGCGCCTGCTGCAGAAGTACGGCAAGGCCACTCCCGAGGCGCTGGTGGAGTCCGCGCTGTGGGAGGCGTCGCTGTTCGAGGAGCACGGCTTCCGGGACATCAAGATCTCGGTCAAGCACAACGACCCGGTCGTGATGGTCAA
>NZ_JABETO010000014.1 GCF_013055795.1 Streptomyces sp. I05A-00742 | reverse complement strand
CGCCGCCCGGCCCCGTGCCCGGCGGCCCCGCCCCGCAGGGCCGCGGTCCCGTACCGCCGCCCGGCCCCGTGCCCGGGGGCGCCCCCGGGCCGTACCCCGGCGCCGGTCCGGGCATGGCCCCACCCATGCCCGTCCCCGTGCCGCCGCAGCCGCGCCGCAGGAACAAGACCGTGCTCGCCGTGGCCAGCGGTGTCGTCGCCCTGGCGGTCGTCGGCGCCGGCGTGGTGTACGCCGTGAACAAGAACGGCGGGGACGACAAGGACGAGAAGGGCGGCGCGCGGGCGGCGTCCGAGGCGCCCAAGGACCCGGCGGCCGGACAGCAGGGCAAGGAGTCCGCGCAGCCCGGCGCGCAGCCCGGCGACCAGGACAAGCCGGCGGACGGGGGCTACAAGGCGCCCGCGGGCTGGCAGACGCAGACCTACGAACGGCACGGCTTCAGCTACGACGTCCCCGGCAAGGGGGACAAGTGGAAGGTGCTGCCCGGTGACACGATGATCTCGTACACCGACAAGGGCAAGCCGGTCGTCGCCATGACCGGCACCGCCAACTTCCGCGAGGGCGGCTGCTCGTCCAACCCCAACCCCGACACCTTCGGCGAGGCCGGCAAGGGCCAGCTCGCCACCGTCGGCACCACCGGCGGCGGCAAGGACGGCGACTTGCAGACCAACGCCCGCAACTGGGCGGGCAACTGGGGCGTGATGGCCTATGGCGGCATCGGCGCGAACAAGCCGAAGATCGAGGTGAGCCAGGCCACCCCGTGGAGGAAGAACGGCGTCGAGGGCTACACCGCCACCGCCAAGGTCAAGGTCACGCACCGGCCGAGCGCCTGTGTGCCGCCCACCGCGATCGTGAAGAGCATCGCTCAGAAGATGCCCGACGGCACCTTCCACGGGTGGGTGATCTACGCGGACCAGGGTGTGCCCGACGCGCTCTCCGAGGAGCAGATCGACAAGATCATGAACTCCGTCCGGCCGGCCGCCGCCAGCTGACCGCCCGGGTGGTGTGAGCTGACCGTCCGGGTGGTGTGAGCCTGCCCATCCGGGTGGTGTGAGCCTGCCCACCGCACCAAGTCCCGGGCGGGGGCGGTCGATTACAGTGCTGAGCCGACCGTGAACCGAATGCAGTCGGAAGCCGGGAGGCCGGAACGTGACCACGACCGTCGGTGCGGGAACGCCCTTGTGGGGCCGCGCGGAACAGCAGGACTTCCGGGCCCGGGTACGGGGCTGCCTGCTGGGCGGTGCCATCGGTGACGCGCTCGGCGCGGGCATCGAGTTCGACTCGCTCGCGGCGATCCGCGCCGCCCACGGCCCGGACGGGGTCCGGGACTACGTCCCGGCGTACGGGCGCCGGGGTGCCGTCACCGACGACACCCAGATGACGCTCTTCACGGCGGAGGGGCTGATACGGGCGCAGGTGCGCCGGGACACCGGCGCCTGGCACCCGCCGACGGACGTCCACCGCGCCTACCTGCGGTGGGCGGCCACCCAGCGCGACTGGGGGCCGGACGAGCGGGAGCCCGACGCCGGGTGGCTCGTCCACGAGGAGTGGCTGTACGCCCGCCGGGCCCCCGGCCAGGCCTGCCTGAGCGGGCTCGCCGACGACCGGATGGGCACCCCGGAGGAGCCGAAGAACCCCGGCTCCAAGGGGTGCGGCACGGTGATGCGGTCGGCGCCCTTCGGACTGCTCGTCGGCTGGGAGCCGCCGCTCGTCTTCCAGCTCGCCGCGGAGTGCGCCGCCCAGACCCACGGGCACCCCACGGGCGTGCTCGCCGCCGCGGCCTTCGCCGTCATCGTGCACGGCGCGGCCCGCGGCGAGCCGCTGGACGCCGCGGTCCAGCGGGCCCTGGCCCTGCTGGCCGGGCGGCCGGGCCACGAGGAGACCACGCACGCGCTGCGGCAGGCCCTGGGCGCGGTGCGCCAGGGGCTGCCGACGCCCGAGCGCGTCGAATCGCTGGGCCAGGGGTGGGTGGCGGAGGAGGCCCTGGCCATGGGCGTCTACTGCGCGCTCGTCGCCGAGGACGTGCGTCACGGGCTGCTGCTCGCCGTCAACCACGGCGGGGACTCGG
This sequence comes from Streptomyces sp. I05A-00742, assembly GCF_013055795.1. Taxonomy (GTDB): domain Bacteria; phylum Actinomycetota; class Actinomycetes; order Streptomycetales; family Streptomycetaceae; genus Streptomyces. Next base: position 164,784 of record NZ_JABETO010000014.1, on the reverse strand, counting down.
ACTCCACCGGGTCCGTCTGCGGCAACCTGCTCGGTGCCGTGCACGGGGAGACCGCGCTGCCGGCGGGGTGGCTCGCCGAGCTGGAGGGCCGGGCCACGATCCTCGAACTCGCCGACGACTTCGCCATGGAGCTCACCCAGGGGGCCTCGCTGCACGGCCCTGCCGGGTCGTCGGCCGCCTGGCTGGCGCGCTATCCGAGAGCCTAGGACGCGCTGATCAGGAGGCGTAGGACGCGCCACCCGAGGGCCTGGGAGGGGTGTGGCCCCCGGGAAGCGGGCCTACGTCACGCGCCGACCGTGACGGTCGCGGTGAACGCGCTCCACGCCTCGGGGGTGAAACCCAGCACCGGGCTCTCGGGGTCCTTGGAGTCACGGACCGCGACGGAACGGGGAAGCGGCGAGGCGACCTCCACGCAGTCGCCGTGGGCGAGCGAGTAGGAGGACTTCCGCCAGGTGGACTTGCCCTGCTGAATAGCCATGGTGTTGCTCCGTTGCCTGTGAGTACTGCCTGTCGGTCAGAAACGCCGGTTTCCCGAAGTGGAAACGACGGTACGCGCCAACATCAGGTGCTGAGCTGGCCGTTCACCCGACCGGATGGCATATTCCAGGCACCTCTTCCCCAGGGGTGGCAGCAGGTGTACCGTTCCGCCTCTCGCGTAGCGGAGGTTACCGGCGGCCGCCGTCCGCGGACCGGTACTCGTCCGCGACGCGGAGCATGAACTGCCGTGAGTGCTCGGCGTTGAGCGCCTGCATCCGCAGGTGCTCGTACATCACGCTGTACGCCTGCACGTCGTTCGGCTTCTCCAGATACAGGTCGCTGGTGATCCCCTCCAGGTAGACCGTGCTCGCGTCCTGCGGGTCGTGGAACTCCAGGATGCAGAACTTCCCGTACATGCCGGGGTGCGCCCCCACGTCGTACGGCAGGACCTGCACGGTGATGTGCGGCTGGAGGCTGAACTCGACGAGGTGCTCCAGCTGTTCGCACATCACGGCCCTGCTGCCGACGACGCGGCGCAGCGCCGACTCGTCGATGACCGCCCACAGGCGCAGCGGGTTGTCCGGGTCGCTGATGCGTTCCTGGCGCCGCATCCGCACCTGGACCCGCCGCTCCACCTCCGCCGTCGTGGCCTCGGGCCAGGAGCCCTCGGTGACGGCACTGGCGTAACCGGGCGTCTGGAGCAGGCCGGGCACGAGCGACGCCTCGTAGATCCGCAGCGAGGCCGCGTCGGTCTCCAGGCCGATGTAGACGCTGTAGGGGATGTCGCCGAAGGCATGCCACCAGCCCTGCTGGCGCGACTCCTTGGCCATCTGCATCAGCGAATCGACGATGCGGTGGTCCTCGACCCCGTACACCCCGCACAGATCCCGGACGTCGCGCTGGCTGATGCTGCGGCGGCCGTTCTCCAGCCGGCTGATCTTCGACTGCGACACCAGCAGCCGCTCGGCGACCTCCTCCGCCGTCATCCCCTTGAGCTCACGGAGCTTGCGCAGCTCCTGCCCCAAGCGGCGCCGCCTTACGGTGGGATTGACACTGGACGCCACGGGACGCACCTCCGGCTCCGTCATGCTGCTGTCTCCTGCTCCCGCAGCCTGCCACCACCGGCCGGGGCGGCGCTGGAAAATGCCGACACAGGATCCGCTCGCGGTGACTGTGGTCACGACAGCGACATCCCCGAGGCGGGCGTACGGCGGTGTGCCCGCTGCGACCGGGCGCACGCCGGGCGGGCGCGAACACCGTAGGCCCTGCTTCCGCTTCCGCTTCTGCTTCCCGGTGCCGTACGCGGGCCCTATGCGGGCCGTGCGCGCCGCCGCGGCGCGACGGCGGGCTCCGCCCGTCCTCGTGGCCGCATGGGACAGCGCTCGGCCGGAGGGCGGCTCTGCCGTCCCCCGTCGCCGAGCGCCGTCGTGCTGCCGCGGTCACCGTTCCACCGTGACCATCACCTCACCGTGATCCTCAAACGCGCCACCGGAGTTGACCGCTCCACCGGAGTCGGTCGCTCCGGCGGAGCGGGGGTGGGGTGCCGGACGAAGGCCGGGCGCCGGAGACCGGACGGAGACCGGACGACGAAGAACGTCGCGGCGCCGTACCGGATGTCACCGGCGCGGGTGTCACCGGAGTACGCCGCGTCGCCCGTCCGGTGCTGCGTGCTCGTCATGCTGGACGTGCGCGTCGTGCTCGGCGTGCGCGTCGTGCTGGACGAGCTCGGCGTGCGTGTCCGGCACCCCGGGCGGCGGTGTCACGAGGCCACCGCGCGGGCCATCACCCCTCCGCGGTGCGCGACCTGTTGAGGAACGGTTTCAGCAGGTGCGACGGCACTGCGGACGGCAGCCGTCCTGCGCCCCGACCCGCCGTTCCCGCCGCCCGCCACGGCCGCGGCCCGCCGCGGCTGGGCCGCGACGCCGTTCTGCACGTCCATCACGGCGTGCGCCACCAGCCCGCCCATCGGGTCGTGCCGGATGAGGTCCCGGAGCCGGGACCGCGACGAGCGGCCCTCGTTCCCCGGGTAGAGGTGCTTGCCCAGACCGACCGCGTGGGCCAGGGCGGCGAGCGCCGCGGTCCGCGGGTCCGGCGGTACGCCGGTGCGGATCGCGCTGTCGAGCCGGGCCCTGATCTCCCGGCTGATGGCCGTGTCCGTCGCCTGGTACCGGGTGGTCGGCAGCACCCCGCACATCTGGCCGGCGACGGCGTGCACCATGCCGCACCGCTCCAGGTGGGTGAGGTACGTCTGACGCAGCCCCAGCCGGGGCCCGCCGATCCAGTGGACCGCGCGGACCGGACTGCCGCGGCGGCGCAGCAGTTCGAGCGCGGTGTCCAGGGTCGGATCTCCTGTCGGCCGTGGCATCACCACGGCGATACGATCCCCGTCTGGGGCTATCCGTCCGGCCAGAGCCAGCTCCACTAGCTGGGCTCCGGCGAGACCGAGGTCGAGCGACTGCGGCTGCGCCGTGGTCCCGGTGGCCGGGTCCAAGGCGAGCAGCAGAAGCTCCTCCGGAATTGTTCTGCGGCTCCTGCCCATCCATGCCTCCCCGCGTGGATGAGTGACAGGGTGACCCCTCTCACATTGGTCTGTCGAGAGTGCGTGGTGGCTTCGGGTGGGAACCGGTAGGTATGTCGTCTCGTCTTGCACATGGGTGAAGCCGGGGAAGCCGCCTGCCGGGTGGTCGCGCGGTGGCACGCCGACGGCAGAGGACACTGGTAGACGTTGAGAATGTCCGGACGGCGGAGCGCAGGGGCGCTCCGTCCCGGCGTACGGCGTGGGAATCGAGGAGGCATCGGTGGCGGGCGAGTCCCCCGACAAGTCTGAGCAGGGGAAGCCGTCGGGGGAGGCGGCCGGCGGTGAGCACGACCCGAGGCTCGGGGTCCTCCGGGAGTCCGGGTCGGCCGTGGCCGTGGCCGGGGAGACCGGTGGTTCCGACGAGACGGACGAGACGGGCAACAAGAGCGGCGCGAGCGGCAGAAGCGGCGAGAGCGTCGAGAACAGTCAGGACGGCGAGGGCGGCAAGGGGGGCGACGGCAAGGACGGCAAGGCCGCTAAGGCGTCCGAGGGCGCGGTGACGGCGTCCTCCGGCTCTACGCCCGCCCGTTCGTCCGACGCGTCCGACGTGTCCCATGCGTCCGACGACGCTCGCGAGGAGCGCGACGGGTCCCGTCCGGCGGCGGACGGCGAGGGCGCGACCGGTGGTCGTGCGACCGGAAGCGGCGCGAAGGCGGACGCGGAAGCCGGTACGGAAACCGATGCGGATGCAAAGCCCGCGAAGTCGGGCGCGGCGGAGGGCGCCCGGCCGGAAGGCCGGGTTCCGGCCGGTGACGCACGTCTGAAGGCCGCCGTCGCCGCGTGGGTGGCGAGCACGGAGGACGACGACGAGCCCGAGGGCTCCGGGGGCTCCGCGGCTGCCGGTGCGGACGGGGCGAAGTCCTCGGGCTCCTCGCCCGACCAGCCGACGCAGCTGATCAAGGCTCCGGCCGCCGCTCCCGCTCCCGGCGAGAAGAAGAACGCCGACGACAAGCCCGTGGACCGGCCGACCGCCGCCTTCGGCATCGTGCGTCCGGACCGTGCCGACGGTGCTGAGGGCAAGGCCCCTTCCGCGTCCCCGAAGCAGGCCTCGAAGCAGCCCGCGCGGAACGGTGACGCGAAGGCCGATGCCAAGGGCGCCGCTCCGAAGGCCGAGCCGTCCGGCTCCTCCTCCGCCGACCAGCCGACCGCGCTGATCAAGGCACCCGCCGTCCCGCCGGCCGCTCCCGGCGCCGGCGAGCGGGCGAGCCGGTTCGTCCCCCTGAAGTCGGACGACGCCGCGCCCGGCAAGGCCGCCTCCGCCCCCGGGAAGCCCGCGGCGCCGGCCGGACCCGCCGTGCCGGTCAAGGTCACGCCCCCCGCGCCCGCCGCCCGTCCGGCGGCCGGACCCGGCGGACCCGAGCGCACCATGCAGACGCCCATGCCCGCCGGCCCGGACGGCGAGAAGCAGGCGCCGCTCGATCTGCTGGCGCAGCTGACCAACACCCCGCCGCCGCCGGAGACGCCGGTGCGGAACGTCGTGCGCCGGGTGAAGATCTGGACGCCCATAGTGGTGCTCCTGCTGATCATCGGCTGTGTGGTGCAGGCGTTCCGTCCGCTGCCCGACGCGTCCCTGGTGCGCGGCAAGCAGGCCGCGTACACCTTCGGCGGCGAGAAGTTCGACATGAAGTGGCCCACCGAGGGCCAGTCCGCCGCGAAGGTGGTCGGCGTCGGTGACCTGGGCACCTACGGCCCGCAGAAGCCGGTGCCGACGGCGAGCATGGCCAAGGTCATGACGGCGTACATCGTCCTCCGTGACCACCCGCTGAAGATGAAGGGCAACGAGCCCGAGCAGGGCCCGATGCTCACCATCGACGCGAAGGCGGAGCGGGAGGGCCACGCCAAGGACGAGTCGGCGATCCCCGGCCTGAAGGCCGGGCAGAAGTTCTCGGAGTACGACATGCTCCAGATGCTGCTGATCCCGTCCGGCAACAACATCGCCCGGCAGCTCGGCCGCTGGGACGCCGGTTCGGAGGCCGCGTTCATCAAGAAGATGAACGACGCCGCCAAGCAGCTCGGCATGAAGAACACCACGTACACCGACCCCAGCGGCCTCAACAAGACCACCGTGAGCACGGCCGTCGACCAGGTGCTGCTGGCCGAGCAGGTGATCAAGAACCCGGTCATCCGCTCCATCACCACCAAGACCAACACCCCGATCAAGGGGCTCGACGGGGGCATCAACAGCAACATCGACGACTTGCTGATGAAGCACACCGGCGTGCTGGGCATCAAGACGGGTTCGTCCTCCCCGGCCGGCGGCACCCTGATGTGGGCGGCCCGCAAGCGGTTCGGCGGCGAGGAGGTCCTGGTCATCGGCGCGACCATGGACCAGCACTTCAAGGGCGGCCCGGACCTCAACGCCGAGATGAGCCTGAGGATGGTCAAGCGGGTCAGCTACGAGCAGATGACCGCCGTCCAGAACGCCCTCCAGCAGGCCACCGTCGTCAAGAAGGGCCAGGTCGTCGGCTACATCGACGACCAGCTGGGCGGGAAGACCCCGGTGGTCGCCACCAAGAACGTCAAGGGCTTCGGCTGGGGCGGCATGAAGGCCACGTTCTCCCTGCGCCCGAAGGGGAAGTCGCTGCCCCACTCGGCCAAGGCCGGCACGGTCGTCGGTGAGCTCCTCGTCGGCAGCGGCCCGGACGCCGTGAAGGTTCCGGTGGCGCTGCAGAAGACGCTGAGCGAGCCGTCCTTCGGCTCGAAGCTGACGCGCCTGGGCTGACGTCGGCGGGCACCGGGCCGGCGGGGCACTCAGGGCCTTCCCGCCCGTCCGGCCCGGCATCCGGCCCCTCCGGAACGCGTCCGGCTCCCGGCCCGTACCCCTCGTACGGGCCGGGAGCCGTTCCGCGGTCCGGGCCGCCCGGACGGCCCGTGCTAGCGTCACCTGGGTTTTTGCGCGCGGTCGCCGTCCCCGGAACCGGCTCCGCAGCCCCCGGGCGGGACGAGGCGGCCGGGGCATGCGTGAAGATGGGGGAATTACCTCGGGGAGGACGGGGAGAACCGCAGTGACCACCGTGGGCCCGGCACCGGCCGGCAAACCTGAAGATCAGGGCAGCACAGGCGCCGCACCGACAGGGGCGGGCGCCGCTCCGGCACGGCTGCGCGGCCTGCCGAGAGCCCGCGCGCTGCTCACCGGCACCGTGCCGATCACCGTGTTCGTGGCCGCGGTGCTGCACGTGGTGTGGCGGCTGGTGTTCGCCAACAGCGGTGGTGACCTGGCGGCCCAGGACGCCTGGGCCGAGTTCGCGCTCCAGCACCCCGACTCCGCGTACAACCTGGCCTGGTACGGCGGCATGCACCCCGTCTCGTACAGCGCCATCTCGCCGTACCTCATGGCCCAGCTCGGCGTGCGCCCCACGATGATGATCGCGGGCACCGTCGCGTCCGGGCTGATCGCGCTGCTGGTGGTGCGCAGCCGGGCCGTGAAGCGGCCGCTGTGGCCGTCGCTCTACGGCGCGTTCGCCCTGGCGGGCAACGCGATCTCCGGACGCGTGACCTTCGCCCTCGGCGCCATGTTCGGCCTGGCTGCCGTGGCCCTGATCTTCGCCTGGCCCGCCCGCTGGCGCGCCGAGCGCCGGTACCGCTGGACGCGGGCCGGGCTCGCGGCCCTGATGGCCGCCCTCGCGACGGCGTCCAGTCCGGTCGCCGGACTCTACATCGGCCTTGTGGCCGCCGCGCTCTGGCTGGGCAAACGGCGTCCCGCCGCCTACGCGCTGGGCCTCACCCCGGTCGTGGTGGTGGGCCTGTCCGCCTGGCTCTTCCCCTTCTCGGGACAGCAGCCGATGTCCATCGCCTCGGCGATCCTCCCGCTGCTGAGCGGCGTCTTCTGCCTGCTCTTCACCCCGCGGGAATGGCGGACCGTACGGATAGCGGCCGGCCTGTACGTCGTCGGCGTCCTGCTGGTCTGGCTCATCCCCTCCCAGATCGGCACCAACATTTCGCGGCTCGGCATGATCTTCGGCGGCGTGGTGCTGCTCGCCGCGCTGCAGAGGGTCAAGATGCCGCCGCGGCCGGAATGGCTGCGGAAGGGCCGGATGTGGACGGCGTCCGTCCTCGCGGTGGCCACGCTCACCGTCTGGCAGGGCGCCAACGCGGCCGCCGACATCGTGCACACCACCCCCGCCGCGTCCTGGGCGCGCTCGCTGGCCCCGCTCGTCGACCGGCTGCAGCGGGTGGACGCCGGGCGCGGCCGGGTCGAGGTCGTCCCGGCCCGCAGCCACCGCGAGGCCTCCGCCCTCGCCCCGTACGTCAACCTCGCACGCGGCTGGAACCGGCAGGCCGACCTGAAGCGCAACCCCCTCTTCTACCGGGAGGGCGCGCTCAGCCCGCACGCCTACCGCGCCTGGCTCGACCGCTGGGCCGTGCACTACGTGGTGCTGCCCAAGGGCGAACCCGACCACGCCGCCGTCAAGGAGGCCGAGCTCGTCGACAAGGGCCTGCCGTACCTGGAGCAGGTGTGGTCCGACTCCACCTGGCGGCTCTACGCCGTCAAGAACCCGACGCCGCTCGCCGCGCCCCCCGCGGAGGTGCTGCGCGCCGACGCCGACGAGCTGTCGATCACCGTGAAGGCCGCGGGGCCCGTGCTCATCCGGATCCCCTACACGCCCTGGCTGGGCCTGGTGGACGAGTCAGGCAAGCCCATCGCGCCCCCGAAGTCCGGGTCCGACGGCCGGCCGGCCGTCAACGAGAACGGCTGCCTCACCAAGCGCGTCGAACAGTCGTCGGACGAGGACGAGCCGGAGGACGACTGGACGGTGCTCCACGCGCCGCACCCCGGTACGTACCGCATCGGGGCCCCCTACAAGTTCCCGCGCGGGACGGGGTGTCCGGACGACATGGCGCCCTAGGGGACGCCCTGGGGGAGTAGGGGAGTGAGGGCGGGCGGGGGTTCCCGTCCGCCGGGGCCGGCGGGGTTTCCGTCGGCCGGGGATCCGGGATCCGGCCCCGGGAATCACCCATTCGTCGGCACGCGGTGCGGGACGTCGGAGATCACCCGTTCGTCGTCGCGCGGCGTGCGGCGGCGCTCCCGGGCCGCTTCGCTCGGAAGTGCGCGGAACCTCCCACCTGCTGCGGCACATCGGCGTGCCGCGTCCGCGCACGGAGGAACGAGCATGCGTACTGCACGAGTGCTGGCCGGAGCCGTCCTGACCATAGCCGTCGCCGGGCTGCCCATCGCCCCCGCCTTCGCCGGGGACTTCGACAAGCTGGAAATCGAGCCGGGCACCGCGTCGCCGGGTGCGACGGTCACGGTGAGCACCCTCGCCTGCGGCAAACACGGCGTCGGCACCGGCGACGCGAGCGCCGTCGGCGGCCCCTCCGCGTTCGAACTCAAGCCGGGCACCCACAAGGAGCTGGTGGTAGGCCAGTTCACGGTTCCGGAAGCGGCCAAGGCCGGGACATACGGGATCGGCGTGAAGTGCAAGAACGGCAAGGAGGCCACCGGTGACCTGGTCGTCTCCACCGGGTCGCCCGCGCCGACCAAGCCCGGCAAGCCGGCCGAGCCGCCGAAGGGCGGCATGAAGACCGGTGCCGGCGGCACCAGCGAGGGCTCGGGCACTCCCGAGATCATCGCCGGGGCGGCCGTCCTGGGCGCCGCCGCGATCGGCGGCACCTGGTTCCTGCGCAGACGCGCCGGCAACGACCGGACCTGACCGCCGTCCGGTCCCGGCCCCCGGCCTGTCGGTCGTGGGCCGGGGAGCGGGGGGTTGAGTGAGTGGAGGGGGTGGGGGAGTTGGGGGGCCAGGGAGCTGAGGGGGACCGCCGTGCACCGGTGGAGGACCTCGATGACCGGAACGCCCGGGAAGATACGCACGACGCTGGGGAAGATACGCAGGACGCCGGTGAAGGCGCCCGCGCTCTGCGTGAGTTCGTGGGCGGCGACCGTCGCGAGAGTGATCGTCGAGAGGGTGGCGGCGGGGCCGGCTGACGCTGTCGGGGGTGTGCGGACGGCTTCCGATTCCGGTTCCGTTTCCGCGTCCGGTTCTGCGTCCGTGCCTGTCTCCGCGTCCGTCTCCGCTTCCGTGGCGCCGCCGGACGCAGTGCCGTTCACGAGTGTGCGGACGGCCTCCCCGAGGCCGGCGCGCGCCGTGGCCGCCACCGCGCTCGTCGCGGCCGGTCTGTTCTCCGGCTGCTGGCTGATCGACAGCGGGACCAGGGCCCCCGCACCGCCGCCGCAGCCCTCGCGGGCCGAGGCGTTCCCCGCGGGCGGCCACCTCGCCCCGCACCACCACGACCCCCTGATCCGGCCGCTGCCGCCCGTGGTGCCCGTCCGGGTGCGGATACCCGAGATCAAGGTCGACGCCCCACTGCGCGGACTCCGCCTGCTGCCCGACGGCAGCCTCGCCAGCCCGCCGGAACGCGACAGGAACCTCGCCGGCTGGTACGAGGCCGGCACCCCGCCCGGCGCCATCGGCACCGCCGTCGTCGCCGGCCACGTCGACACCCCCACCGGCCCGGCCGTCTTCTACAACCTCGGCGCCCTGAAGAAGGGCAACACGGTGGAAGTGATCCGCGCGGACGGCCGGACCGCCGTCTTCACCATCGACGCGATCGAGGTGTACGACCGGAACGACTTCCCCTCCCGCAAGGTGTACGGCGCCTCCGGCCGCCCGGAACTGCGCGTCATCACCTGCGGCGGCGGCTTCTCGCAGGAGCGCCACGCCTACCTGGGCAACGTGGTGGTCTACGCCCACCTGGCGAAGGTGACCGGACACGGCGGACCGCCGAAGGCGAAGGAAAAAGTGAAGGGAAAGGCGGAGGGGAAGAGGAGGGAGGGGGCCCGGAGCGGTGGGGCGTCACCGCCCACCGCGCCGCCCTCCGCGTCCCCCGGGCCCGTCCCCGGCCGGGCCCCCGGCCCGTCGACCCGGCCGACCGCCCCTCCCACCCACCGCACGTCCTCGCCCCTGGCCCGGCCGCCCTACCTCGTCCCCCCGGCCGTCCCCGGGCTCGGCATCTCCTGGCGGCCGTGAGCCCCGGGGTCCGGGTGAGTCCGATGGCGTGACGGCGTCGTGTGGGGCGGCAGCGGTGGGCGGTTTACATGGCGGGTACTCCGCCGTCCGCCCGTCTCGTCGTAGCGCGCGTCTTGAACTGCGCCGGCGGCCAGGGGGGGGGAGGGGGCCCGGGCGGTTCTCGGGCGCGGGGCTGCTGGAGGCAAAGGGGGCGAGGGGGGTGAGGGGCGAGGGTGAGGAGGGGCGGCGGGATGCCCGCAGGGGTGCGCGTGCCGTGGCTCCGTGCCGTGAAGTGCCCGGATCTACCGGTTGGTGTGCCGGGAGCCCGGGAGGGGCTGGGGATCCGTAAGCCCTGGTGTCGGTGGTGCTTTCTGTGGGGGTTGAGGCTGTCCGTTGGTCAACTGTGGTGGATCGGGGTGGGCTTGGGGCGTCCGGGTTGTGCGCGTTGTGGCTCCTTGCTGTGGAGCGCCCGGGTCGACCGGTTGGTGTGTTCAGTGTGCCGCCTGGGCTGGGGACCTGTGCCCCTGGTGTCGGTGACGGGTCTTGTGGCGGTTGAGGTTGTGCATCGGTCAACTGTGGTGGACTGGTGCGGCCTTGGAGATGCGGGCCGTGTGTGTCGTGGCTCCGTGCCGTGGAGCGCCCGGATCCACCGGTTGGTGTGCTCGGCGTTCCGCCCCGGCTTGGAAGCCGTAACCCCTGGTGCCGATGNGTCGTGTGCGCCCTGGCTCCTGCCGTGGAGCGCCCGGATCCACCGGTTGGTGTGCTCGGCGTTCCGCCCCGGCTTGGAAGCCGTAACCCCTGGTGCCGATGGCAGGTCCCGTGGCGGTTGAGGTCGTCCGGCGGTCAACTGTGGTACATCGGGGCGGCCTTGGGAGGACCCGGGCCGCCCCCTCCCGCCCCCTACGCCGACGTCGTCCGCAGTGCTCCCAGGACCTCCAGGATCTGCTCCCCGTACTTCGCCAGCTTGTTCTCGCCCACGCCGCCCACCGTTCCGAGCTTGTCGAGCGAGTCCGGCAGGGCTGTGGCGATCTCCCGCAGTGTCGCGTCGTGGAAGATGACGTAGGCGGGGACGCCCTGTTCCTTGGCTGTCGCCGCGCGCCAGGCGCGCAGCTCCTCGAAGACCGGCACGGCGGACTCGGGCAGCTCCGCCGCCGCGGCGCGGCCTCCGGAGCGGCCGCCGCCGGAGGCGGACTTCGCGCGGGACGTCTTCTTCTCGGGCTCCCGCCGCAGCAGCACCTCGCGGCGGCGGCCCAGGACCTCGCCGCTCGCGTCGGTGAGGACGAGGGTGCCGTACTCGCCCTCCACCGCGAGCAGGCCCTCGGCCAGCAACTGGCGTACCACGCCGCGCCATTCGACGGCGCTGAGCTCGGTGCCGATGCCGAAGACGGTGAGCTGGTCGTGGTCGTGCTGGATGACCTTGGCGGTCCGCTTGCCGAGGAGGATGTCGATGATCTGGCCGGCGCCGAACTTCTGGCGGCGCTCCCGGGCCAGCCGGAGGACGGCCGACAGGAACTTCTGCGCGGCGATCGTGCCGTCCCAGGTGACGGGCGGCGTCAGGCAGGTGTCGCAGTTGCCGCAGGCGTCGCCGTGCTGGCCGAAGTAGGCGAGCAGGCGTGCCCGGCGGCACTCCACGGTCTCGCACAGGGCGAGCATCGCCTCCAGGTGGGCGGCCAGGCGGCGGCGGTGCGCGTCGTCGCCCTCCGAGCCGTCGATCATTTTGCGCTGCTGGACGACGTCCTGGAGCCCGTACGCCAGCCAGGCCGTGGACGGCAGGCCGTCGCGCCCGGCGCGGCCGGTCTCCTGGTAGTAGCCCTCGACGGACTTCGGCAGGTCGAGGTGGGCCACGAAGCGGACGTCGGGCTTGTCGATGCCCATGCCGAAGGCGATCGTGGCGACCATCACCACGCCGTCCTCGCGGAGGAACCGCGACTGGTTGGCGGCGCGGACGGACGCGTCGAGGCCGGCGTGGTACGGGAGAGCCTCGATGCCCTGCTGGGCCAGGAACGCGGCCGTGTCCTCCACGCTCTTGCGGGACAGGCAGTAGACGACGCCCGCGTCGCCCGCGTGCTCGGTGCGGATGAGGTCCAGGAGCTGGCGGCGGGGCTCGTTCTTCTGGACGATGCGGTACTGGATGTTGGGCCGGTCGAAGCTCGCGACGAAGTGACGGGCGTCACCCAGCTGGAGCCGCGCGGCGATCTCCCGGCGGGTGGCGTCGGTGGCGGTGGCGGTCAGCGCGATGCGCGGTACGTCCGGCCAGCGCTCGTGCAGGGCGGACAGGGCCAGGTAGTCGGGCCGGAAGTCGTGGCCCCACTGCGCCACGCAGTGCGCCTCGTCGATGGCGAAGACCGAGACCTTGCCCCGGTCCAGCAGGCCCATGGTGGATTCGAGGCGCAGCCGCTCGGGGGCGAGGTAGAGCAGGTCGAGTTCGCCCGCCAGGAACTCGGCCTCGACCATGCGGCGCTCGTCGAGGTCCTGCGTGGAGTTCAGGAAGCCCGCGCGGACGCCCAGGGCGCGCAGGGCGTCCACCTGGTCCTGCATCAGGGCGATCAGCGGGGACACGACCACCCCGACACCCGGTCTGACCAGGGCGGGGATCTGGTAGCACAGCGACTTGCCGCCGCCCGTGGGCATCAGGACGAGCGCGTCGCCACCCGCGACGACGTGCTCGATGATCTCTTCCTGCTCCCCGCGGAACGCGTCGTAACCGAAGACGCGGCGCAGGACGCCCAGCGCCTCGCTGGACGCTCCGGAATCGCTGGTCTCAGTGGGGTCGGCCATCCGGGCAGTCTACGAGGAACGGCTCCCCCGGGTGGGTGATCTTGGAGGGCTGTGGACGGACGGTTGGTTGTGGACAGCGCCGTTACCCTCAGGCCACCTCTATCCCATACTCCTGCACCAGCGCCTCCAGACCTCCCGGGTACCCCTTGCCTCCCACGACGAAGTCCCAGTTCCCGCCGGACCGCTTCCGGAACGAGCCCAGGACCAGCGCCGTCTCGCCCGGCCGGCCGTCGGAGACCTCCAGCTGCCCCAGCTCGGTCCCCGCCGCGTCCGAGAGCCGTATCCGGGCGTCCGTGAAGCGGGACAGATCCGCCTCCGGGTTGACCTCGGGGTCTATGGCCGCCGCCAGCACCAGCCGGTCGGCCCCGCGCGGCAGCGCGTCGAACGCCACCCGCAGCGCGGCCTTGTCCCCGGGCAGCGGGTCCACGGACCGCACGGTGCCGTCGGGGGTCCGCGGGTTGTTGTAGAAGACGAAGTGGTCGTCGCTGAGGACCCGGGAGCCGCTGCAGACCAGGGCGCACACGTCCAGGGCCACGCCGCCGGACCAGGACATGCCCAGCACATTGTGGTCGTCGGTGTCGGGCTCGGGCTCCGGGCACGCCGTGCGGGGGGCCGTGCCCGCCGGGCCCAGGCGGCCCCGCAGGCCGTGCTGGGCCAGCAGGCCGACCAGTTCCTCGCCCGTCACCAGGGTGAGCGGCTTGCCGTTGGCAAAGGCGTACGAGCCGGGGCCGAAGCCCGACGTCGTCACCAGCACGCCCTTGTTCGCGCCCGCCCCCTGGACCGTGCCGAACAGATCCCGGACGGCCGTCGGGGGCACCGTCTTCCGGTACCGCTTCACCTGGACGATGATCCGGCCGCCGCTGATCGGGTCCGGGTCCAGCGCCTCGACGTCCACCCCGCCGTCGTTCGACCGGGTCGTCATCACCGCCTGCATCCCGCGCGCCCGGAACAGCTCCGCGACCAGCGCCTCGAAGGCGACCGGGTCCATCCCGAACAGGTCCGGGTCGTCGTCCTCCCCGCCGCCGTGCGACACCACGCCCCGGCCCACCTCGCCGGGCGTCCGCTCCGGCCGGACGGCCGTGCGCTGGTCGGGACGGGCCGACAGCCGGCCGCCCAGCCCGTCCACCAGACAGTCCGGCGCGCTCACCTGCTCCAGGTGCAGCCGCCCGAACGCCGTCCGGTCCACCGTGACCGCCGCCAGCACCAGCCGGGCCCGCCGGCCCGTCGCCGGGTCGTGGTCGTCGACGAAGCCGTTGAGGACGACCGACTCCAGGGCGCCGAACTCGTCCGACGCGAACAGCTCCCGCACCGCCAGCAGCACGCACTGCGCCAGCACGTCCCGGTACAGCGCCCTGCGCTGGGTCACCGGGCGGGCCGTCTCCTTCTCCTGGTCGGCGGTCGGCATGTAGCGCACCGACTTCACCTCGGGCACCACGTCGAACCCCGGCAGCTCCCACTCCAGGACCAGCTGCCGCGCCCCCGGGTCGTACGCGGCCGACACCTGGTGCGGGAACTCCTCCGGCCAGGCCGACGACGCGTACAGCGCCGCCGAGAAGTACTCCACCACCGCCTCGGGATCCCCCTCGCGCAGCGCCGTCACCAGCTCCGCGACCCCGGCGTTGTGCTGCCTGATCTGCGCGAGCCGGGAGGCCGCCCACTGGTCGTACTGCTGGCGGTACGCGGCCAGTTGATGCTGCCGCTGCGCCTCGGCGGCCTGCGCCGCCCGCAGGTCGCGCTCGTACTGCGCGCGCCGTCCGAAGCCGTAGTGCGCCGGGTCCGGCATCAGCGTCGGCTGCCCCAGGTGGCCCGGCGCGAACGGCTCCAGCACCTCCGGCTCGGCCAGCCGCGCCGTGCCGAACGCCGGCGCCGCGCACCCCGTCCGCAGCAGCCCCTCCAGCTCCGCGACCCGCGCCTCCAGCTCCTCCGTCCGCCGCCGGGCCTCCGCCTCCCGCCCCTGCCGGTACGCGGCCCGCCGCTCCCGGTCCAGCCGCGCCGCCTCCCGCTCGGCCGCCCGCTGCTGCCGCTCCTGTTCCCGCTGTTGCTGGAGCACCGTGCGGTGCCGCAGTTCCTGCTGCCGGTGCTGCGCCCGCTGGGCCTCGGCCCAGATGCCTATCAGTCCGTTGGAGCGACGAGTCATGGCGGAATCAGCCCTCCCCCCGAGACCGATCCGTCCCGGAACCGCGATACGTACTGGCTCCATGACCAGCGGTGACCCGTCAACTTTAGTCGGCGGGCCGCTGGGGGAGGCGCGGGTGTCGGATCGTCAGAAAGGGCTCAGGCGGGAGCGGCTCAGGCGGCGGTCGTCTCCTCGTCCAGCATCTTGTCCATCGGCCCGGTCGCCACCGCGCCGCCCAGCACCACCCCCAGCGCGATGGCGCCGAGCAGCATGGCCGTGGAGCCCCAGGAGGCCATGGTCTCCAGGGGGAGGGTGTACGCGCCGACGACGCGGGCCGCGCACTCGGTCAGCAGGGCCGTGCCCCAGATCACGCTGAACGTCAGCTCGTACCGCCGGAACCGGGCGTTCCCGGCGGACAGCCGCTCCCAGGCGGCGGCCTTGGCCGTGCTGCCCTTGACGAGCATGGGCTTGAGGCCGGCCGTCATCAGGGGCCGCCCGGCGAGGACCGACCAGAGGATGGAGAGGCCGACGACGCTGCTGATGGCGGAGTCCTTGGCCATCATGAGCCGGGCGTCGCCGGTGGCGAAACTCAGGGCCAGGGAGAGGAGGTTGACGACGAGCATCACGCCGGCCAGGCCGTTGAACGTCCGCTCGCGGACGGCCGGGATGAGGGTGCGGGCCGCCGGGACGACGCTGCTGAGGGCGAGGGAGAGGACCAGGCTCAGGCCCAGGCCGTCGCGGAGCAGGTAGTAGGAGCCGAGGGGCAGGGCGACGTCGAGCAGGAGCGGCTTGAGGGCGGTGACGAGGGGGTTGCCCTGCCGCGCCTGCTCGGTGGTGGTGGCGGGCGCGGCCGTTGCCTGCGACATCTGGGGCTCCTGGGGCTGTCCTGGGGTGGTGGTCACAGCCTCGCAAGGGAGGGATGTCCGTCGGCAGGGCCGGGTGTGGGGGATCGGGCAGGACGAATGTCACGGGTGGGCGGCCCCACCCGTGACCTGCCCGGATCAGCCCAGCAGCACCGGCAGTGTCCGGAAGCTGTTGCTGATGAACGACGGGAGCGGCGTCAGCTCGTCCGGCCGGACGGCGAGCGACAGGCCGGGGAAGCGCGCGAAGAGGGCCGGCAGGGCCACCTCCGCCTCCAGCCGGGCCAGGGCGGCGCCGACGCAGAAGTGGGCACCGTGGCCGAAGGTGAGGTGGCGCTTGTTCTCGCGGCCGATGTCGAAGTCGTCCACCGTCGGCCCGTACTGCTCCGGGTCGATGCCCGCCGCCGCGTACGAGGCCAGGATGGCGTCGCCGCGCCGGATGACCGCGCCCTCCACCGGAATGTCCTCCTTCGCGTAGCGCATCGGGAAGTGGCCCACGGGCGAGTGCCGGCGCAGGGTCTCCTCGACCACGGACGACCAGGGCTGTTCGCCGGAGACGACGCGGGCCAGCTGGTCCGGGTGGGTGAGGAGCGCGCGGACCGCGTTGGTGACGAGGTTGAGGGTGGTGCCGTGGCCGGCGACGAGCATGAGGAGGAGGGTGCCGATCAGCTCCTCCTCCGAGAGCCGGTCGCCGTCCTCGCGCGCGGCGATCAGGTCGGAGGTGATGTCCTCGCCGGGCCGCGCCCGCCTCTCGGCCGCGAGGGCGGCGAGCAGGGCGAGCAGCCGGCGGCGGGTGGCGATGACCTCGTCGGGGCCGGTGGCGCTGCTGGTCAGGCTGGCGGAGAGGGCGCGGAACTCGTCGTAGCGCTCCTCCGGGACGCCGAGCAGGTCGCCGATGGTCCGCATGGCCAGTGGGTAGGCGAACAGCACGCGCAGGTCGACCGGGCCGGGCGGCTGCTCGCCGAGGCGGTCGAGGAGATTCCGGACGGTGGCCTCGACGGGCGGCCGCATACCGGCGATGCGGCGGGGCGTGAACGCCTGGGTGACGAGGGTCCGCAGGCGGCGGTGGTCGTCGCCGTCGGCGGTGATCATGCCGGCCTTGGCGACGAAGTTGACGAGCGGCCAGCCCTCGGGGACCGAACCGTCCTGCAGGGCGCTCCAGTTGCCCGGGTCCTTGACGACGCGCGGGTCGGTGAGCAGCTCGCGCAGCAGCCCGTGGCGGGTGACCACCCAGGCGGGTATCCCGTCCGGGAGCTCGACGCGGACGGCCGGGCCGATGGCGCGCAGCCGCCGTATCTCGCCGTCCAGATCGGCGCCGGTCACGTCCAGGCGGAAGAGCGGGGCGTCGGTTCTGCTGTCCATGACGGGCCTCCAACGGCGGCGGTGCGGTGCGGGACGGGGGTGCTGTGCTGGACAGAGGTGCTGTGTTGAACGGGTGTGCTGTGTTGGATTGGGGTGAAGTGCACGGGCAGGGCGGTGAGGGCGCGGGCCCATGGGGACGGCCGGTAGGCCAGGTCCCCGGCGGGCACGGCGAGCCGGATGTCGGGCAGGCGGTGGACGAGGGTGTCGACGGCGGTGTGCGCGATCACCCGGGCCTGGTCGCGGGCGGGGCAGGTGTGCGGGCCCGCGCCGAAGGCCAGGTGGGAGCGGTTGCCGGGGACGATCTGACCGTCCGGCGGCTGGACGGCGGGGTCGTGGTTGGCGGCGGCGATGCCGAGCAGCAGCGCGTCCCCCTCACGGATGTGCTGCCCGCCGAACCGCAGGTCGCGGGTGGCGTAGCGGCCGGGGAAGTTCTGCACGGGCGCGTCGCGCCACAGCACCTCGTCCAGCGCCGCGTCCACGGTGAGCCGGCCGCCGGTGACGTGGGTGCGGAATCGGGTGTCGGTGAGCAGGAGGCGGATGGTCGCGGCCGTCCAGTTCGCGGCGGGGCCGTTGCCCGCGACGATGATGACGGCCAGGTGGTGCATGACCTCCTCGGCCGACAGGCCCTCGGGGTGGGCCAGCAGCCAGGACGTGAGGTCCTCGCCCGGTTCCGCGGACTTGCGGCGCACCAGGTCGCCCAGGATCCGCTGGAGGGTCTGATTGGCGGCGGCCGCCCGGGGTCCGCTGTCCACCATGCCCTGGACGGCCGCGATGAGTTCGGGCGCGACGGCGTCGGCCAGCCCGAGCATCCGGGAGGCGGCCCACAGCGGCAGCTGGAGCGCGTACTCGGCCAGCAGGTCGGCCTCGCCGCGCGGGGCGATCGCGTCGATGAGCATGTCCGACAGCTGGGCGATGCTGTGCCGCAGCCGGTGCTGGTCGAGGCGGGCGAAGCCGTCGCCGACGGCGCGGTAGAGGCGGCGGTGCACCGGCCCGTCGGCGAACAGCACGGTCGGGCGGTAGCCCATCATCGGCAGCAGCGGCGAGTCCGGACGCACCAGCCCTTCGCGGAGGGCCCGCCAGCGGCGCGAGTCGTGGGAGAAGCACTCCTCGTTGCGGGTGACCTCCAGCAGCTCGCGGTAGCCGATCACCAGCCAGGCGGGGACGCCCGGTTCGAGCTCGACGGGGGCGACCGGCCCGTGCTCGCGGCGTAGCCGCGCGTACAGCGCGTGGGTGTCGCCGGTCAGCACCTGCCCGTACAGGGCGGCGGGCGCCGGGCCCGACGGCGCGTGGTGGGCCGGGCAGCCGGCCGGGGGCTCCGCCGGGGTCGGGGTGGTCATGACGCGGGTGCCTCCAGGGCGGCGGCGGTGGTGTACAGGTGGTCGACGAGGGTGACGAGCGCACGGGCGCTGGACGACCGGTCGCGGGCGTCGCAGAGCATCACCGGGGTCTCCGGCAGCAGGTCCAGCGCCTCCCGCAGCTCCTCCGCCGGGTGGGCGGGCGCGTCGGGGAACGCGTTGGCGGCGACGGCGAACGGCACGCCCAGGTCCTCCAGGTGGCCCAGGACGTCGAAGCTCGCCTCCAGCCGCCGGGTGTCGATCAGGGCGAGGGCGCCCAGCGCGCCGTGCGTCAGATGCCGCCACAGCGGGAAGAAACGCGGCTGCCCCGGGGTGCCGAAGAGGTAGAGGACACGCCGCCGGTTGAGCGTGATCCGCCCGAAGTCCATGGCCACGGTGGTCGTGGACTTGCCCGGCAGCACGTCGTCCACGCCCTGCCCGGCCTGCGTCATGGTCTCCTCGGTGCGCAGCGGCGGGATCTCGCTGAGCGAACCGATCAGAGTGGTCTTGCCCACGCCCAGCGGGCCCGCGATCACGATCTTGACGGATGTGCGCACGGTGGGGGGCAGATAGCGGCCGCCGTCAGAGTTGGCGGAGTCCATCGAGTACCTCTTTCAGCAGGGCGGGGTCGTGCCGGTCGGCGGCCGTGACCGGGGGACGGGCGACGACCAGGCCGGCGTCCAGCAGGTCGGCGAGCAGCACCTTGATCACCGCGACGGGCTGGCGCAGATGGGCGGCGACCTCCGCGACCGACAGCAACCGGCCGCACAGGTCCAGGATTTCGGCGCACTCCGGGCTCAGGCCGGCCGCGGGCCCCGCGCCTTCGGGGGCCTCGTCGGCGTCGGTGGCGACCACCAGGGTCTCCAGCGCGAGGGTGTCACGGGAGGGGGCGACCCGGCCGCCGGTGATCACGTAGGGGCGTACCGGTCCCGCGCCGGCCGTACCGCTCACGGAGTGGCGGTACGGGCGCGGGGCGGGCTGCTGAGGTGCTGCCCGATGCGCACGACCATGTGCTGCATCTCCCGCGCGACCAGCCCGGCGTCCACGTCCGCCGCGGTGGCGACGGCCAGCGAGGCGCCCGGCCCCGCGGCCACCAGGAACAGGAACCCGCCGTCGAACTCCACCATCACCTGGCGCGGGGCGCTCCCGTCACCGGCCAGCTGGGCCGCGGCCTCGTGGCCGAGGGAGAGCAGGCCGGAGCAGATGGCCGACAGCCGGTCGGCGTCGTCGGTGGATATGTCGGGCGAACCGGCCAGCCGCAGCCCGTCGCGGGACACCACGAGCGCGTGCCGCACCGCGGGCACCCGCAGGATGTCGGCGAGCAGCCACTCCAGATTCCCGTTCGTACTCAACGCGATTCCCTTTCGCTGTCGTGGGGCTCCCGGGGCCGCGTGGGCCCCGTCGCTCGCGCCGCGTCCGCCGCACCGGCCGGACCCGCCCCTTCCGCCGCCATTGTGGCCTGTGGCGTCCCGGCGGACGCCGCCGCCTCCTCCCGGCCCTGACGGGTACCGGTCTGCAGGCTGCTCATGAAGTCGGCGGCCTGCTGCGGCGACCGGACGGGCTCCGCCGCCGGAGCGGCCCGGCGTACGGGCTCCGGGGCATCCTGGTTCGCCGCGCGACGGCTGCGCCGGCGGGGCAGGCCGCCGGGGGTGGTCGCGGGCGGTTCCGGCGTCGGGTGCTGCTCCCGCGGCCGCTCCGGCGTGAGGCCCTGTTCCCTTGAACGCGGCATGTCCTGACGGGCCGTCGGCTCGGGCCGGGTGTGCTGCGGGAGGGCCGCCGGGGCGTCCTCGGGTACGGGCTCCCGCGGCTGTTCCCGCGCGTGCTCCCGCATTTGCTCCCGCGCGTGCTCCCGGAGCTGCTCCTGCGCGTGCTCCCGGAGCCCGGGGGCCCGCGGCGGTGCCGGGGTGGCGGGTGCGGCGGGACCCTGCGTCAGGAGGGCGGACGGGACGAGGACGACGGCCCGGACCCCGCCGTAGGCCGACGGCGAGTCGAGCTTCACCGAGAAGCCGTACCGCCGGGCCAGCATGCCCACGGCGGCCAGGCCGAGTTGCGGCTTGGCGCCGAGGCCCCGGCCCTCGGCCACCGCGCCGCCGCCGAGGCGCACCTCGGCCTCGGCGAGGGCCTGTTCGGTCATCCCCAGCCCGCCGTCGTCGATCTCGATGACGGCGCCGCTGTGCACCGGGCGGATGCCCACCAGCACGGTCACGGTCGGGGGCGAGTAACGGGTGGCGTTGTCGAGCAGCTCCGCGACGGCGTGGATCAGGGCCTCGACGGCGCGCGGCTCGACGGCGGCGTCCCGCGCCCCCTGGACGCGCACCCGCTGGTACTCCAGGATCCGCGACTGCGCGCCGCGCACCACGTCCAGCAGCGACACCGCCTCCGGCCACTGCCGGCCGGGCCACGCGCCGCACAGCACCTTCATGGTCTGCGCCTGCCGGGCCAGCTGCGCGGCGGCGTGGTCGGCCCGCATCAGACCGGCCATCAGGACCGGGTCCTCCGCGCTCTGTTCGAGCACGTCGAGTCCCTGCTGCTGGGCGAGGGCCATCACCTGGATCCGGTCCGCCATGACCAGGAACGCCGCCCGCCCGGAGTCCTCGCGGGCCTTCAGCCTCCGGACGGTGGTCGCCGTACGGTCCAGCAGCGCCTCGTGCCGCGCCCCGAACGCCGTACCGCCCGTACCGTCCGCAGGGGCCGTACCGCCGTGCAACGGACCCGGAACCTCCGGCGCCCCTTCCAGCACCGCGGGCAGCCGGGTGCCGACGAGGTGGTCCAGCTCGCTCTCCCAGGCGCGCTGATACGCGGTCAGCTGCTGGTGCTGCCCGGTGGCGGTGGCCAGTTCGTCCCGCAGCCGGGCCGTCAGACGGCGGGCGCGGACCAGCAACGGCGCGGCGATCACAGCGGCGGTGGCCGTGCCCGCGACCAGACCCAGGGACACGGCCTCCGTTATCGGCATCATCAGACGGTTCCCGGGAGGCGATCTTCAACTGGAGGACGGCCGTCAGCGTACGGGTCGGGTCGGGGGTGGCGGAAGTGTTGGGTGTGTCCTGACGCTTGGTCGGATTCCGGTCCATTCCTCCGCGAAAGCAAACAGTGGTGGAGGTACGCCCGGTTGGCCCCCGCGCCGTCGTCCGTCCGCCGGGGCACCACACCGGGTGTCCAGGCGGCGGTCGGGCGGACGTCACCTCGTGTTTTCTTTCGGTATTTACATTCCGCTCCGCGGCGGGTCGATTCCTCGGGGAAATGGACCCGCCCGACCGGGCAAAGGGAGGGGAATGCGTGTCATACGAGGAAAAGTGGGCGAAATTCCAGGTTCCGCGGGCCGATACGGAAGCCGGACGCCTGCGGATCGCGTCGGCGGGAGGTGAGGGAGGCGGCGGCAGCGGGGGTGCGGGGAAGCTCAAGGTGACGTCCTCCCTGCTGAAATCCCGGGCGGGCAGGGCGGAGGAGGTGCGCGGTCAATTCCTCAAGGCGGACGACGAGGTGATGCGTGAGACCGGGGAAGTGCCCGGCACCCTCGCGGGCTTCACGGCCGACGAGGCCCTGCGGGCCTTCCAGCAGCGCTGGCTCGACCAGATGGCCCATGTGAAGAGGCAGTTCAGCGCGACCGCCAAGGCGCTGAGCGCCTCGGCGGACGCTTTCACCGCGGAGGACAAGAAGCACGCGCAATCCTTCAAGGGCGGCGGCAACGGCACGGACGACGGAAAACAGTGATGACCGGACAACTCGGGTACCACGAGGTCAGGACGGCGAATCTGGGACCGCTCCGCGAGGCCGTGGCGAAGTGGCGGCAGGCGCCGGATAAATTCCAGCAGATTCAGCTGAACCTGTACAACAACGTCACCCGCGGACTGGAGGCCCCCGCCTGGGAGGGGAAGGCCGCACAGGCGGCGGGCGAGAAGTTCGCGGGGCTCCAGAAGCAACTGAGCGCCGCCGTCGAGGAATCCCTCCACGTCTACAACGTCATGAGCGAGGGCCTGGCACAGTTCGACGCGGCGAAGAAGGCGCTGGAGGCCATCGAGCGGGAGCTCGCCGGGCACAAGCACCTCAGGCTCAACCCGGCGGACGGCTCCCTCCGCCTCGAACTCACCGGCGAGGAGGAGCCGCACCGCGCCAACCTGACCAAGGCGTACCAGGAGACCTTCGAGCACTACCGGCAGCGCACCCGCAAGGCGATCGAGCAGGCCGCCCAGGCGGACAGCGCCCTCGCCATGGCCCTGAGCTCCGACGTCAACGGCGAGGACCGCGGCTTCAACGCCAAGGCGTACGACAGCCTGGCCGAGGCCCGCAAGGAGACGGCCGCCGACCTCGACCGGGCCGTCCGGCTGACCGGCATGCCCAACGGCAAGATGACCTCCGACCAGCTGCGGGAGCTGTCGGAGGCGATGGCCCGGCACAGCAACGTCCCCGATTTCGCCGAGCAGTTCGCCACCCGGGTCGGCCCGGAGAAGACCCTCCAGCTGTGGTTCAACGCCACGCACCCGCGCAACCCCGACCGTCCCGGCACGAAGATCGACGAAAAGGTCTGGTGGCCCGCGGCCGAGAGCCTCCAGCGGAGCCTCGGCACCACCCTCGCCACCGCCTCGCACTCCGACACCCCCGCCATGCGGGAGTGGAAGGACAGCATGATC
Source organism: Streptomyces sp. I05A-00742 (assembly GCF_013055795.1). Classification (GTDB taxonomy): domain Bacteria; phylum Actinomycetota; class Actinomycetes; order Streptomycetales; family Streptomycetaceae; genus Streptomyces. The sequence goes on along the minus strand of NZ_JABETO010000014.1, from coordinate 141,704 downwards.
CGGATGGGCCCCGAGCGGCTCGACAGCGGCGCGGCGACCCACCCGTACGGCTTCCAGGTCATGAGCAATCTCATGCGGACCGGCGATTACGACAAGCGCTTCATGAGCGCGTACGGCGGCAAACTGCTCACCTGGGACGCCAAGAACAACACCAAGAAGGGATACCCCTTCTGGTCCAACACCGCCGACACCGACACCCTGAACCTCATCGGCCGGCGGCGCGGCGACACCGGCCACGACGCGGTGGCGGGATTCCTGGAAGGGCTCGGCCACAGCCCCGAGGCCGCCACCGAGTTCTTCAAGAAGCCCGAGGGCGGCGGCAAGGACGCGGTGAACTCCCATTTCTCCTACCTCGTGGAGAAGCGCAACTGGGTCTTCGACGGCCAGGTGCCGGGCGGCCCCAGGAATCTCACCGGCCACGAGGCACTGGGCCACGCCCTCACCGCCGCGACCACCGGCTACGCCTGGGACGCAGGGGAGCTGAGCGGCAAGGACCCCGAGATCTTCGCCGCGGGCGGCAGCCGGCGGAACGCCGCCACCGCGGACGTCATGGAGCAGGTCGTCCACGTGTACGGCGGCAAGGACGGCCCCCGGCTCCTGCACGACCAGCCCGGGATGGCCACCAGCCTGGGCGTGATGGGCGGGACGTACGTCGACGACCTCAACTACAACGTGTCGGGCGCGGGCAACGACAGCCTGCGCAACAACGACGCCTTCCCCGCCGCCTACCGCGGCCGCGCCGACTTCGGCGGCAAGCAGGCGATCGACTTCCTCAGCGTGCTCGGGCAGAACGCGGAGTCCCACGGCATCATGAACCAGGCCGAACACCTCTACACCGTCGACCGGTTCGCCCAGAACCCGCCGGCCGACGGGCTGGCGGACTACGCCCACTCCCGCCGGGCGCTGCTGACCGAGGCCGAGGTGCGCGGCATCCTCGACCATTCGAGGGCCGCGCAGATCGAGGCCACGTACCAGCACGACAAGGCGGCCGCCGAGGCCGCCTACAAGGAGTCGACCGACTGGACGCGGGTCGGGATCAGCGCCAGTGGACCCGCGGTGTCCAACGGCATCGTCAGCGTGGTCGGCAAATCGGGCCCGTGGGGGCTCGTCGTGCCCGTCGCCATGGGCGGAGCCGTCGAGTTCGCCAAACTCTTCCACAACGACCTGCTGTTCCACGGCCCCCAGCTGCCGGCGCCCGTCGATTCGTCGACGTTGTTCGAGAACGGTGTCTCTGCCCTGGGCAAGACGGCGGAACAGTACGAAATCCCCAAGTACGAGCGACAATACGGGACCGGTGCCGATGCCGCGGACGCGACGGGAACCATCTCCGACCGGATCAAGCAGGCCTACATCGGCACCGGAGCCGCCACCGACCAGTACCGCGGCCACAAGCCGTACACCCCGTAGACGACGCGTCCTGCTCGCCCTGACGCTGTGCGCGGCGCTGACCTCGGCGGCGTGCACGTCGGAGGGGGGAGGGGCCGGGAAAGCGGCCGGCGTCCCCACGGCGGAGCTGTGCCACGGGTCCCTGAACGCGGCCGCGGTGGGGGCGCTGGACCGGCTGGGGCAGGGGGGAGGGAAGGACCTCGGGAAGGACTTCGGGGAGGAGAAGGGGATGACGTTCGAGGACGCGGCCGGACGGCTCCGGGGGAACGCGGGGATCAGCGAATCGCGGTCGGTCGTCTGCCGCGTCCACGAGGCGGGCAGCACGAAGGACGGTCCGCTGTTCACCGTCGAGTTCGTCCACCCCGACCGCTGGGCGGACTGGCCGGACCGGCTGAGCGCCGACCAGCGGTACTACCGCATGGGGCTCATCGGAACGGCCGACCGCAAGACCGCGTTCCTCGGCTTCCGCTGTGACCGTGGGCTCGGCGGGGCCGGCGGGCTCGGCGGGCCGGCACCTCCCGTCGTGGGTGCCTCCCTCGACCTGTGGCCCGACAGGGCGCACACGGAGATCGACGGGCCCGAGCGCGGCCATCTGCTGATGACCGTCCTCCACTCGGCGGCCCGCACGATGGCCGGGAAGCTCGGCTGCCTGGAGCGGTCCGGCCTTCCGGCGGCCGTCCCCGCGCCCGCCCCGCCGTCCGCGTACCGCAAGCCGCCGGCGCTGCGGGGGCCGCGGGGCTGACGCGCTCGGTGCGGCCCGTCAGCCCATCAGGGCTTCCAGTGAGGTGAACCCGTACCCCCGGCCGGCGATCGCCTCGATCACGTGGGGCAGCGCCGTCGCGTCCACGGTCGACGGATCCGCGGTGCCGGTGCGTCCCACGTGCATGAGCACGATGGCGCCGGGGGTGAGGGCGTCCAGGACGCGGGCGACGACGGTGTCCGTGGTGACGCCCGCCGCGGCGCCCTTCCAGCCCAGGGTGTCCACCGTCCACCGGACGCAGGTGTACCCCTCGGCGTTGACGTCGGCGATCGACTCCCGGTCGACCTCCCCGAAGGGGAACCGGAACAGCGGCACCGGAGGCCGTCCGACGGCCCGTTCGATCGCGTAGGCCGCCGACCGGACCTCCTCCACGCGCTGCTCCCGCCGCAGCCCGGGGAACGCGGGGTGGGTCATGGAGTGGTTGCCCACCGGGTACGCCCCGGCGATACGGCGGGCCGCCGCGGCGTGCGCGGAGGCGAACCGCCCGGTCATGAAGAAGGTCGCGGGCAGCGCGCGCGTCCCGAGGGCCGCCAGGACGGCGTCGACACCGTCCGGGCCGCTGCCGCAGTCGAAGGTCAGCGCCACCTTCTCCTCCGCGATCGGCAGGGTCGTGAAGTCCCGTCCCGCCAGGCGCCCGTTCCCGCCGTCCGGCTCCGCGGCGGCCGCGGGAGCCGCCGCACCGGCCACCGCGGCCGCTCCGGCGAGCGCCGCGAGGCGCAGGAGATCGCGTCTGGCGGGCCGGAGGGAAGGCGAAGTGGGGTGAGACGTGGGCGTGTTCCTCAAGCGAACTGTCCCTTCAGGGGCGTTGGGGCGTTGGGGTATGGGGGGTATGGGCCTTGGGGCAGTCAACTGTGCCGTGCCGACGGGGCGGGCGAACGCGGGCGGAGGCGCCCGATTCCGGTGGGCAGGAGGCCCGGGGCAGGACCGCCCCTCCGCCCGTCACCCGAAATCCGTCACCCGAAAGAGGATCCCCGGACGGCTCGGGGGAGCGGCGGGACGGTGGTGAAGCGGTAGCCGGCGTCGAGGAGCCGCGGCAGGTAGGTCTTGAGGGCCTCGACGGTCTGGGAGCGGTCGGTCTTCGGGTCCCTCTCCGCTTGCTGGTTCTGCCCCTCGGGGTCGACGAGGCTCCCGTCGTGGTGGAGGACGATCGCCCCGGTGCGGGCTCCGTCGAGGACGGTCCGCACGATGTGGTCGACACCGGGCCGCGACCAGTCCTCCGGATCCACCGACCAGGAGACCGCGCGGAGGCGCAGATCCGCGCAGATCTCCAGGGCGGCGGTGACGAAGTGACCGCCCGGGGCGCGGAAGAGCGCCGGGACGCGGCCGGTGGCGTCGGCGACGACGTCCTGGGTGCGCACGATCTCGTCCCGGATCCGCGCCCGGGAGAGCGTGCCCAGGTCCGGATGCGCCCAGGTGTGGTTGCCCAGCGCGTGCCCCCGCCCGGCGATCAGCCGGGTGACGTCCGGGTACGCGGCGACGTTGGCGCCCAGGACGAAGAACGTCGCCGGCACGTCGTACCGGTCCAGCACGTCGAGCACCCGCGGTGTGTGGAGCGGACTCGGTCCGTCGTCGAAGGTCAGCGCCAGCGTCTTCGGCCCCGCGGCCACCTGTCTGTCGGGAGCGGGCGGCCCGTCGGCCCGGGCGCGGCCCGCGGCGAGGAGGCCCGGCAGCAGCGCCGCCCCGGCCGCGGCGAGCAGGCCCCGGCGGTGCGGGCCACGTCGTTCGCTGATCGTCACGGTGCCAGCATCGCGCGGGGCGGGGGCCGGTGTGGGAGTGTGCTCACCCGTACGGGTGGGCCCCGGTGGTTGCGGAAGTGCCGGTCTTCCGCGCCGGCGGGCAGGCCGGCCCCCACCGACAGCCCCGGGCCCACGGCGATAACCTCACGCGTGGAACGGCGAGCGCACACGCGTCCGCATGATGAACCCCCAGGAGGACCAGCGATGGCGCTCGAGCACGACCGGGCCGGCCGGCGCGGCGAGGAGATCCTCGCCGTCTTCGACACCGCGTTCGGAGAGCTGCTGGCAGCCGACCCGGCCGCCTTCCGCGTCAAGTTCCGGAAGATGGCCGCCTCCGCCTTCGCCTTCTACCGGGGCACGGCCTGCCTCTTCTACCACGACCTGGCCGACGGGCGGGACGCCGGACCGTACCTGGACGACAGCACCCGCCGGGTGTGGATCCACGGCGACCTCCACGCCGAGAACTTCGGCACCTACATGGACGCCAACGGCCGCCTGGTCTTCAACGTCAACGACTTCGACGAGGCCTACGTCGGCCCGTTCCTCTGGGACCTCAAGCGCTTCGCCGCCTCCGTGGCCCTGCTGGGCCACGCCAAGGCGCTCAGCGACGACACCATCACCGAGCTGGTACGGATCTACGCCGCCGCCTACCGCGAGCGCGTCCACGCCCTGGCCACCGGTGCCAAGAGCGACGATGTGCCGCCCTTCACCCTCGACACGGCGCAGGGCCCGCTCCTCGACGCCCTGCGCGAGGCCCGCGCCCGCACCCGGTTCGGGCTCCTGGCGACCATGACCGGGATCCGCGGGCACGACCGGCGCTTCCTCGACGGCGACGGCTCGATTGCCCTGGACGCCGNCCCTCGACACGGCGCAGGGCCCGCTCCTCGACGCCCTGCGCGAGGCCCGCGCCCGCACCCGGTTCGGGCTCCTGGCGACCATGACCGGGATCCGCGGGCACGACCGGCGCTTCCTCGACGGCGACGGCTCGATTGCCCTGGACGCCGACACCCGTTCCAAGATCCTGGCCGCCTTCGACGGCTACCTGGAGACCCTGCCCGGCAGCAGCCTGGCCCGCCCCGACTCCCACCGCGTCAAGGACGTCGTCGGCCGCCGCGGCATCGGCATCGGCAGCGCCGGCCTGCCCTCGTACAACATCCTCCTGGAGGGCAACAGCGACGCCCTGGAGAACGACGTCGTCATCTACATGAAGCAGGCGCAGACCCCCGCGGCCTCCCGGCACATCACCGACCCGGCCGTGCGCGCGTACTTCCGGCACGAGGGCCACCGCACGGTGATCTCCCAGCGCGCCCTGCAGGCGCACGCCGACCCGTGGCTGGGCTGGACCGAGCTCGACGGCGCCGGGCAGCTGGTCGCGGAGATCTCGCCGTACGCCGTCGACCTCGACTGGTCCGACATCGACGACCCGGTGGAGATCGCCGCCGTCGTCGCCGACCTCGGCCGGGCCACCGCCACCATGCACGCCGCCGCCGACGACACCAGCGGCCACTCGCTCGTGCCGTTCTCCACCGAGCGGGCCATCGACACCGCGATCGCCGCCGACGAGACGGGCTTCGCGGACCTGCTCACCGACTTCGCCCACAGCTACGGCGCCCGGGCCCGGGAGGACCACCAGATCTTCGCGGACCTGTTCCGCAACGGCCGGATCCCGGGCCTGTAGCCCGGGGCTTCGGCCCAAGGACTCACGGCGTCGCGACGGACGGCTCCGGCTCCTGCTTCCCCTCCGGGGCGGGGCCGGGGCCGAACACCCCGACGGCGAGGGCCGCGGCCGTGAGCGCGGCGGCGCTCCACAGCAGGGACGTGATGCCGGACGCCTCCACGACGGTGCCGCCGAGGAAGGCGCCGAGGGCGATGGCCGCGGTGAAGACACCGACGTAGAGGCCGGTGACGTGTTCGGCGCGGTGGGGTGCGGACTGCGTCATCCAGAGCTGGCCGGCCACCGACAGCCCGCCGTACGTCAGCCCCCACAGGGCCATGCCGACGCCGGTCACACCGGCGACGGTACCGAGGGCCGCGAGCAGCACGACGGACGCGCCGATCCCGGCCGTGAGACCCAGCACCGTGAGGCGCGCGCGGCGTGCCGCCAGGGCGCCGGCGGCGAAGTTGCCGGCCAGCCCGAAGAGTCCGTAGACCAGCAGGAGCAGGGCGATGGTCCCGGGCGACGCCTCGGTGCGCTCTTCGAGGACGGGCCGTACGTAGGTGTACGCGGCGAAGTGCGCGGTGACGAGGAAGACGATCAGTGCCAGTCCGACGGTCACCGGGGCGTTGCGCAGCAGCGGTTCGCTGACGGCCCGGTGGTCCGTCCCGGCCGGCGCGGCCGGGCGGGGAAGGCGGGGAAGCGCCAGCAGCAGCCCGGCGGCGAGGAGCACCGCGACGGCGGACAGCGAGGCGAACGCGGCACGCCAGCCGAACGTGTTGCCGACGAGCGTGCCCAGGGGAACGCCGACGACCGAGGCCGCCGCGACCCCGCTGACGGTGAACGACACCGCGAGCGTGGCATGGCGGGGTGCGACGAGCCGCGTCGCGACCGCGGACGCCAGGCCCCACACCGCCCCCATCCCCAGCCCGATGATGATCCGGGAGGCGACCAGCAGGCCGAAGCCGTGCGCCGCCACGGTCAGGGCGTTGCCGACGGCCAGCACCACCATCGCCACGGCCAGCACCACGCGCCGGTCGAGCGCCCCCAGCGCGCGCGGGACCGCCGGTGCGGTGACGGCGGTCACCAGGCCGGTGATCGACAGGCTGAACCCCGCCGTACCCGGGCTGATCCCCAGGCCGTCGGCCATCGGGGTCAGCACGCCGATCGGCAGCATCTCCGACGTCACGACCACGAACGTGCACAGGGACAACACGGCGACCGCCACCCACTGCCGTGGCGCGGTGACTCTGGTTGATGCGGAGGAACCCATGCCGCCAGCCAAACAGCGCGCCTGACCATGAACAACGGCGATGTTCTCAAGGATCGATCAGCTAGGCTGATCGATAGGATTTCGGAGGGGACGCCCGGAAGGACCCCCGGAGAGGACGCCATGACCCAGGTCAACGTCCAAGAGCTCGAGTGCCTGCTCGCCCTGGCCGATGAGCTGCACTTCGGCCGGACGGCCACCCGCCTGGGCTACTCCCAGAGCCGCGTCAGCCAGCTCGTCGCGGGCCTCGAACGCCGCGTCGGCGTGCGCCTCGTCGAACGCACCAGCCGGCGTGTGGAACTGACCCGGTTCGGCGCGCAGTTCGTCACCGAGGTCCGTCCCGCCTACGAGGCGCTGACCACGGTGGTCACCCAGGCCCGCGAACGCGCCGGCCGCGGCGCCCTGCGCGAGCTGCGCATCGGCTTCCACGGCAGCGTCTACGAGGAAGTCACCGAAGCCTTCCGCCGGCTCCGCGCCCACCACGACGTCACGATGGCCCTGAGCGAGATCCCCTGGGGCTCGCCCTTCTCGGCCCTCCTCGAAGGCCGGCTCGATGCCGCAGTCGTCGAACTCCCGGTCAGGGAAGCCGCCCTGACCGTAGGCTTCCGCTTCCCGCCCCAGGACCGCCTCCTCGCCGTCGCCTCCTCCCACCCCCTCGCCACCGCCGGCCGCCTGCACGCCGAGGACCTGGCCACCCTGGACATCCTCCGCCCCACCGGAGACGCCCCCGCCTACTGGATGGCCGCCCGCGTCCCCCACTCCACCCCCGCGGGAGCCCCCATCCGCTCCACCAGGGAGATCGCCACCATCCAGGAGGGCCTCGCCCTCGTGGCCACCGGCGACCACACCATGCTCGTCTGCCGCCCCCTCGCCGAACGCATCACCCGCAGCGACGTCCGCTACCTCGCGGTCGACGCCCTCCCCGACCCCTCCCAAATGGCCCTCATCTGGCGCACCGACCACACCACCCCCCAACTCACCGCCCTCGCCCGCTTCCTCCACGAGGAATTCGCCGGCGCGACGACCCCGGCGTGACTCCGCGCGGGAGACGGCTGCCGTGATCACGCAGAAGGGCCGGTCCAGGGGCAATCCCCTGAACCGGCCCTTCACCGTGTGCCCCCGGACAGATTCGAACTGCCGACACCCGCTTTAGGAGTTCGATGTGCGTGCCGGTGCTCCTGAAGCGGCGACTGGCCTTCGCAGAAGGTGTATGGAGGCAGGCTGAGCTGTCACTGTGCGCTGGCGTTGATGTCAGACGTGGATGTCAACTGGAGTGTGCTGTATTTGCTCCGACCCCGCGCTGGAGGGACTCCATGATTGCCTCAACTAGGGAATTGACTTGAAGCTCATGCTCGGGACAAGAGTGCCAGATTTCAAAAGCGGACCGTAGGCAATGCCGCCAATCGTGCCCGGTGCGCTTGGCGAGAAGCGTGAGCCATCCATGGTGGTCAATTCCCAGCATTTCTGCGATATAGACACTGATGGACTGAATTGAGCAGTTGAGTCTGTTTGCGAACTCTTCCGGATGGCGTGCGGCGAACTGGATAAATACCTTTTCGGGAGGCTCGGTGCCGGGAAGAAACAAGATTCCCTCCCTCTGTTTGGTGGGCGGTATGCTATCCCGCTGATCGCCGTCTATTACGGCGACCGACCTTACACGACTAGAGGATGACAGGGAGTTGTGCGTCACTATGACATCGGTCCATGAACCGGCTTTGATTACTTCTGTTTCGCTAAGAAGGGTGAATTGTTTCGCGGTGAGGGCGAGGTTCAGAGCGACCTCGGCTACCTCATCCTCTACGACGAGGAAGAATCGTAGTGGATGGTCTACCCCCAGCGAATCGCGGAGATCCGCAGTGCGCGACGGCGAGAGTATGGCCCGTGAACTGCCTGCGCGGACGCACATGCGAATCGCAGAAAGAGGGGCACGGTTCAGGAACTCTGCTGAATGTGTAGCTACCACTACTTGCCGACTCGAAATCCGGGCGAGTGTGGCGATCTCGTCAATGAGGGCGGCTCGTCCTCTCGGGGCTATATTGGCTTCGGGCTCGTCCAGAAGCAGCACGGAGTTTGAAGGGGAATTTACGATGTCCCATCGAAGCTTGTGAACGGTCAGCTCTCCGTAGCCCATTTGGAACGAGTCGGTCCACTCGTCTCCTCGCCTGGCTCGGACGTACGGAAACTCGACGCCAGATCCGTCTACGTCAAGGGGGTAGTATGTGGCCTCATCGTACGGGAATCCCAGAATCTCGCGAAGTGCGTTCAAGTCCCGCTTTTTTTGCTTCCAAGGGTCTCCGGTTTGGTCTTTCTTAAGGAACTTTGGGCGCACGTCCTGGAAGAACATCTGGATGTCTGACGAGATCTCGTAGGCGCCTTGGATTATTGGGTGTAGGTCGAGTTCTTTGTCTGTCTTATTCTCTGACGCCTCTGGCTTGACGCTCAAGTCTGCCTCGATCTGAACTTCTTGCCCGTTGTATTGCACTCGGAGCGAGCATTTCCCGCCCAGGAAAGGTTCGGCGTGACGTGCGGGGCGAATTATCGGAGGTATGTCGTAATATCGAGCACCGGCACGCAGGCTCTCTGCCACTAGGGACAAGAATGTGGTTTTGCCCGTACCGTGAGCGCCGGATATCAGGGTGATCGGGGAAAGGGTCACGCTCTGCCCTTCATAGGGAGAGCCTTCCTTGAAATCCACGTGCTGGATGTAAACCTCGGGGTGGAAATTTTCCAATGACTTCCAGAGCCTCGTGGAGGCGTGCGGCACATCAGGCATAGAACGTTCTCCCCACTCTCGGGAGTCAGCGTTCCAGAAATTCCCAGGGTCTGGCGGGTCTTTTCGATAAGAGCCTGGAGAGAAGTGGAGGAGGCGGCGCCGGTGCGCCACTTCGTCGCACCGCTTTCGCTGCCATCCCGTCTGTCGTCGTCCCACACGCATGTGGAGCGGGCTTGGCCCGGGGCGTCCAGGTGGAGCGCCCGGCTGGACGAACGACCTGGACGCCCCGGGCCAAGGCTGCTCGGCTTTGCCTGGGGCGACGGCAGGCGGGATGGCAGCTCCCTCCTCAACCCCATGCGACCCGCATCCGCCCGCCGGCCTTCCGCCATCCCGGAGTCGGAGCGCCCCCGCCGGAGGCATCCGTTCTGAGGGAAGGTGGCGACTCGCTTCAGCCGCGCGGGCGGGCGGACCCGGGCCGGAGCGGGCCGGAGCGGGGCGGAGACAGGAGCGGCGGCCCGGGGGGAGCCGGGCCGCGCGCGGCGAGCGGAGCGAGCCGCCTTGAACCCGTAGAGAAGGTTGTTACTCAGTGGGGCTGGGGTGGCGATGTCAGCAAGGGGCGGAACGGATAGGCCGGGAAGCGCTTCGAGCAGGCGGGCCGACGGGAGTTCGCGCGGTGGACCAGCGGGAGGAACTGCACCGGCCGCATGGTCCAGGTGACCGTCATGTCGCCCCGGAGCGTGGTGTAGGTGCACGTCCGCCCGCCGATGAGCGACCAAGTGGCCTGGGGCTTCTCGGCCGTGCGGAGCCGGGGAAGATCAGGCAGCAAATCGTGCGCGTGTGCGAGTCTGGGGGTCCGAGACACGCCTGACGGCACCGGTGGCGCGGGCGAGGCTTTCGACGTCTCGCCTGCGTCCACGAGCCTGCGGGGTCAGAAGGGAAGAGCCTCGACGGCGGCGCGCCAGGGGTAGGTGTCGAGGTTGCCCTTGCGGGGCGGGTGCGGGATGAACCCGCCGTCTCCGATCAAGACGGTGACGCCGGCGTCACGCAGTGCCTGCACGCTGCGGCCAATGGCGGGGTGCGCACCTTGGGCGGAGTTCCAGTGCGGCAACGTGACGATCGGCAGACCGAGACCGATCCCCTCGGTCATCAAGCCGAGGGCGAGGGTGTCGCTGATACCCGCGGCCCACTTGTTCAGCGTGTTCGCGGTGAGCGGAGCGACGAGAAGCGCGTCCGGCGCGGGGAGCACGTCGTCCTGGCTGGGGAGTTTGTACTGGTGGCGGACAGGATGTCCGGTGAGGGCTTCGAGGGCCTTGACCTCGCCCTCGGCGTCCTCGCTCGCCCACCGGTACGCGGACGGTGTCAGGATGGTACAGACGTCCCAACCGGCCTGTTGGGCAGCATGGATGGGGATTTCAAGACGTTGCGCAGGTGGTGCCGCGCACGCGATCAGGTACAGGGTTCGTGTGGTCACCGGGGCAGTCCACAACGGTTCGCCAGGGCGTGCAACCGCCCCTCGGCCCGGCCGGCCCCCAGCAGCCGCAGGTCCTCAATGAGTTGGCGACTTCGAGGTCGGCACAGCACCTCTTCGGGCGCAGAGCGCTCCGCTTCCAGCAGGGTCTCCACTGCCGCCTCGCGCTGCCCCGTCTGCGTCTCAGCACGGGCGCGGTCGGTCAGCAGATGCGCACGACGCTCGCGAGGCAGAGCACCAACGGCGTGCCCGGGGATGCTGGCGGCGACCGCAAGGGCGTCAGCTCCCTCGGACAGGTAGACGTGCGCAGCGACGCGGTACAAGTGGCAGTTGGTCGGGCCGAACGCGGTCCACAGGGCGTTGCCGTCGGCGCCAAGACGGACGGCGTGTTCGTCGGCCTGGTCGAGGAGGTCCGGTACGCGCCGGGCGAGAACGTCCGGCTGGTCGTCGTCTGCCTCGACCGCGGCGGCCTGCGCCATCGCGGCCTTGAGCCACAGCATGCCCAGCACCGACAGCCCGTCCGCGTCACGCCGCAGCAGGTCGTCCTGGAGCCTACGGGCCGCCGCGGTGGCGAAGGTGACCGCGGCAGCCGCCTGGCCGTGGTGTGTCATCGCATCGGCCAGGTGGCGGGCGGCGGACGCCATGATGACCGGGTCCTCGCTACGCTCGGCGGCCGCGACAGCGCGGTGGCCCGCGAGGACCGCCAGCTCGCTGTCACCCCATTTGACGGCGGCGGCTTCGGCAAGCTCCAGGCTCAGCGACAGCAACGCGCACGCCTTGAGCCGCTCCGCACCGCGGTGGCGGTCGGCAGCGCTGGTCGCATCCACCAGCAGCGCCGGGATCTGCACTCCGAGCTGAGCGAAGTGCCCGGCCTGGAAACCGGCGCGGGCGTGCTCCAGGATGCGCCGCAGCATCTCGACCGGAACCGGCTCGGCACTCGCGTCCTGGCTCCAGCCTGTCAGCACGTCGTGCCGGTGCAGTGCGGCCCGCACGGCCTCAACCTCCGGCTCGGTGGGACACAGAACGGCGGGATCCGCCAGCAGCCGGTCCACCGTGATCCCCAGACGCAGCGCCACCTGCCGCACCACCGACAAGTTCGGATCGGCCTGGCGCCGGCCTCCCTCCAACTCCTCGACCCACCGCAGCGACCGGCCCATCAGCGTCGCGAGCGTCTGCTGCTCCATGCCACGCCGGGTGCGCCAGTACCGGACCCTGCGGCCGAACTGGATGCTCTCCATCGGGTGCCCCGGGAAAAGAGGTTGATGACCCACACACTTCGTGTGGGCCACTCTTGGTATACCGCTCCTACGGTCTTCGCATGGCCAAGTCCGACACCAATTCCCCCACACACTTCGTGCCGGTGACGGCAGGCAGGGCCGCTGCGGCTCACGGGACGCCCCTTCTGCGTCAGGAGGTGGGAGCGCAGTGCCCGTGATTCGCCGCCCTGCCCCGCACACCACGGCGCAGTGCCGGATCGGCCGCCACCGCTCGTGCCCCGGGACCACGAGCATCCGCCGGATCTCCGGCGAGAGCACTGTGCGCCGCCCGGATCTGCTGGCCTGTGCCTGCACCTGCCACGAACCGGTGGCCAGATGACCGCCGTCGGCACTGACTGGCTCGCCGACCACACCCCGTCCCCGGAGGCGGCTCGCGCGCGCTGGGCTTCCGGAGAGCTCGCGGCGATCTGCACGACCGCGTGGTCGGTGGTGGAGACGCACGACATCGTCGGGGCCGTTGACGCCATGCTCGCTCTGCGCCGAGCCGGGCTCCTCGGGCCGGTCCTGGTCCACCCGGAGGAGGAGCGCGTCTGGTGGCTGGTGCCGCCTGGCCAGGCCGCGGCGCTCGACGGGCACCCGGACGTGACCGTCCTGCCGCCCGGCTGGACCCTGCACTGCCCACCGGCCGACGAGCCGCTGCGCGGGCGCGGCTGGCTGGAACTGCCGAACGGCTCCGGCTGCCTGACCGACCCGGTTGCCCTCGGCGCTGCCCTCGCCCAGGCCCTGCCGATCTTTACTGCCCCACCTGTCCCCTGCTCCCTGACCAGCCGCACAGGCGCACCGGCCCGGTGCACCCCGTAGAGAAGGCCACCTTCATGAGCCCCCTGACACGTCTGGATCCCTGGCTTTCCACCGGCGCCGCCGCCTGGCTCGTCTCCCGGGAGGTGCACCCCCGTGTCGCCCGGGAGGCATGGGCCAAGGGCCTGCCGGCCACCCTGCGCTCCGGCGCCCACTTCGACGCCGTCCACATCGTCGCCTCGCTCATCGAGCACCGGGCCGCGAGCCGTGAACGCGACGCCGTCGAAGCGCACTTCCGGGCCGCCGGGATCACCGGCGCCGTGATCGTCTCGCGCCGCCACGACCGGTACACCACGCTCGTTCCGCCGGGCACCTCCGACTTCTGGGACTTCCCCCACACTCAATGCCTCGGCCGCGACTACGTCACCACCCCCGTTCCCACTCGCCGAGAGCCCCCCGGCGCCTACTGGCTCCTGCCCGCCCCGGACGGGGAGCTCGCCCTGTGCCCCCCGGCCCGGCTCCGCGCGCTGCTCTGCACGACCACCGAACGGTGAAGGGAGGTCCCCACATGCGCCCCGACACGCGCTCCACGGTGCACCACCCCGCGGCCAAGTGGCTGCTGGCGGAGGAGCCAGACCCGAAGCTGATCCACGAGCGGTGGGCCAACGGCGCCCTCGCTCTCGTCGAGGCCGGCCACGCTTTCGACGTCCTCCGCATCCCCGGCTCCCTGATCAACCGCCTCGCCGGTGTCCCGACCCCGGGCAATCTCGGGCTGCTCTTCGCGGAATCCGGCATCCGCGAGGGCGTGATCGTCGCCCGCAACTTGCGCTGGTACTACATCCTCCTTCCCCCCGACAGCACGTGGGCGGAGCAGATGGCCGGTGCCATCTGCCTTCAGCGCGGCGATGTGCTGGGCGTGCCCCACCCTGGGCGGAGCCACCCGCCTGGGTCGTACTGGGTGTCCGAACTGCCCGACCTACCCAGCGGCCTCGCCGACCGCGTCGCGGTCTGGCGTCTGCTCTCCCGGCTCCAGGAGCAGCCAGGGGCGGGGGTGACGGGATGACCCTCGTGCAGAGGTGCTGCGTGTGCAAGAAGACGGTGCGGAATGGAGTGCTCGTGGATGAGGTCTACGGGGACCAAGTCGTCGCCCTGGGTATACGCCCACCATGCGTGTGTCGTGGTGAAGGGGATCGTGCCGCTGGTTGCGCGTGAGGGTGAGCCGCCGAACCGTCGCTCCGGGTACCCGAACGGGTAGAGGAGCAGCTTCCCAGCGGTGAAATCCGGGTACTGGTGCGTCTGCCCGCTCCCTACCGCAAGACGCCGCGAACCTGATTCGCTGGCGTCCCGCCCCGCGCCTTCGGGCACGGGGCGGTCTACGTTTGGACGCGGTAGGGCCCCCGCCGACGTCTTCGGCAGGGGGCCGCGCCTGTGAGGCCGGCCTCCCTGCCGGGGTCTCACAGGATGGCGGAGGGGTGTGGCAGGTGTATGTAGGGATCCACGCCTGCCTCCTCCGCGCGCGCTATTGCCGATACCGGTGCGCGCAGCAGTTCCCCTCAAGGGTGAGGATGCGCACGGCTGCTGTGGGGATGTGGACTCTACGTGGACTCTGACAGCGGTCAGCCCCCCTCTGTTCGAACTGAAGAGGGGGGCTGACCTGGTGTGCCCCCGGGCAGATTCGAACTGCCGACACCCGCTTTAGGAGTTCGATCAGGGGGCGGAGACGGGGACCTCGATGGGAGAGGGATGGTCGGCGCAGTGCGCTTGGGCCCGGTGTCGTGTAGGGCCGTTGATGTCAGCGGTGGATGTCAAATCATCGGGCCTGTAGCCCTGCGTGCTCTGCTGCGCCCGGCTACAACTCGTCTATCGATACGGCATGGAGGCTCGGATGGCTTGGTCTGCACCTAGCCGCATGGCAGTCGGTCGTGGCGGTGGGGGTGTGCGCGAGGCGGCGTGGCCCTGTGTCTGGCCTGTAGGGCCCGAACGCCTGCGAGAACACTCCCGGGCTGCCGCGTCGGCAGAGGGAGGTAGCGACGGCTGGTCATGAAGGGGCGGCCTTCAGGAGTGGGTTGCCGGGCGCGACCTGTAGGCGGGAGTAGTGATGCCAGCAGTAGGCCTAATAAGCCCCTTCGATCACTTATATGCGACATGATGTTCAGCCAACGGAAGGCGCGCGCTCCACCTGAGGCGTGAAAGTGCCGACCTTCCTGAGGGTGCGATTGAGGGGAACGCATATTCGATGCTCGGACCGCAGAATGCGTCAACCACTGACGCCCTGATCAGGTACAGGGAGGATGTGGCGGATCTACAGCAACGTATCAGAAACAGGACTTTGCAAGTCTTCGGGATTTACGGGACTCCCGTCGCGGTGCTTCTCGTGGCTCTCGCCTGGTCGGGTGTAAAGATTCTTTTTTGGCTCCACGGTGATACGCCATCTGTGATCAATGGGACGTTTGCGGGGGTCCTGGCGTTTTTGGTTCTTGCGACCCTGGCGCAATTTTTTCTTGAATTTTCCGAAGGGGGGATATGGGAAGATTCAGGGACTCCGCTGAAGAAACTTAAGCTTGATCTCGAGTTGGCGGAGGAGCGGAGAATTCTTGAGGCGAGACGTCTGACTCCTCCGACTCTGGAGAGGCAAGCCTCGTATAAAGAGAGGATTCCTGTCGAGATAGCCAGGCTGCGCAAGGAATCGCGACACTATCGACGCGTGCATCTCTTTATGCAGTGGATGTTGTTCTTTTGCTCGGCCGGTGTCTCTGGGGTCACGGCCTGGTACGACCCGCCCCAGCCTGGAAAGGGGGCGCTGATTGCCCTCGGCTTTACAGTGAGCGTTGTTACGGCTGCTACCGGATACTTTAAGCCTCGTGAGCGTGCATTCAATCTGCAGCAGACCGCTGACAGTATGGAACAGCATGCGACCGCGCTTGAGTTGGGTATCGCGCCTTATGCTGAAGTTGAGGAGCGGGTCAATCTTGAGGTATTCGCTACTACGGTAGAGAGGATGCGTGCTGAGCAGCGCCTGCGTGAACAGCAACTCGATCAACCACAGCAAGGTCGACAGGAAGTAGTCTAGAAGAGGTTCGCCGGCGGGTGTAAGGGGTGTTGTGGTGCAAATTTTGGGCGGACGGCTCATTCATTGAATATTCCAGTCGGGCCTGAGCTACAGAAAGTCAGCTACGACGGCGGGGCGGACGAACAAGTAGGCACGTGTATGCCTCCAGTCCGTCAGATCAGCCACGCTGCTCGCTCTTACGTTCCGGTGGGCTGCTGAGCGTGCGGACCCGGGCCGGAGCGGGGCGGAGACAGGAACGGCGGCCCGGGGGAGCCGGGCCGCGCGCGACGAGCGGAGCGAGTCGCCTTGAACCCGTAGAGACGGTTGCTACCCAGTGGGTCTGGGAGGTGTCAGCAGTTATAGATCTCCAAGGAGT
The DNA here is from genome assembly GCF_013055795.1 of Streptomyces sp. I05A-00742. Taxonomy (GTDB): domain Bacteria; phylum Actinomycetota; class Actinomycetes; order Streptomycetales; family Streptomycetaceae; genus Streptomyces. The sequence continues at coordinate 125,277 of NZ_JABETO010000014.1, read as the reverse complement.
AGGTGCCGTCGCGTCTGCTCTCGTCGCCTTCATCGGCATTCCCGCTGCTGTTCTGGTTGGGCGCGCGCAGACCCAAGCTGCGGTACGGGCGGCTGAACTTGGAGCTGAAGCAGGCCAGGCACAGGCGCGAGCCGCTGCCGAGGCGGGGATAGCACAAGCAGAAGCCACCTATCGTGCCGCCCTTGACGCGACCCGCGATCAAGCCCGAGCTGAGTACCGTCAGTGGCGACATACCTTGCGACGTGAGGCGTGGGCGACGTTCGCATCGAAGGTGCATGAAGCCATGACGGCTGCTGCTGACTTGGTTAATAGGGCTGAGCCACATGAAGACTTCGACGGGTTGAAAAGTGCTTGTATGGCTGCCGGGCGAGCAATTCAGTTCTCATGTGCAGTGGTTGAGTTGGAAGGTCCCGTGCCGGTGGCGGAGTTGGCCGGGCGTGTCTATGAAGGGATCATTTCCCTCCAACTGCGCGCTAACGAGGCCGCACTGGTAGAACGGGCGATCCATATCTTGCGCGCAGTGGAGAACGAACAAGGGCTGGCGGGAATCGATTTGGATGACGTCCTGGATGCATGGGATGCCCTTCACGATCTAAGTACAGCAGCGCGAGCTCAAGCGACGGCTGGCAGCTATCCGATCAGGACTGCAGGTGCCCGCAACGCAGTCCTAGCTGAGGCCGCAGCTCGTGCGCTGACGACCCTGGCGAGCTGCGGGGTTGTTGGTGATGGTGCATCCTCGCTGATCAATGATGCAAGGCAAGGACTCGCCCCAGACAACCGGCAGAACGCATTTCATGAGGCAGGCACAGAAGTGCAGCGCAGACTTGCAACGTGGATTGAGGCTGCCCGCGTCTACCTGGATAGTGACGGATTAGCCTGAGGCTCTATAGGTTCTGGCACCTCACGACTCTTTCGTTCGCGCCCGGTTGATGTAAGTCCGCAGGGGCGTTAGTCCTCGCTGCGAGCTGGCGGCAGGAGGAGGTCTCTCTCCGGGTGGCTGTCGCCCGTGACGCGGCCTTGGACGCCGAGGTCTTGGCGGGCTGCTTCGTGGAACTCGTTGATGGCTCTGAATGTGGCGCGGTGGCGTTCGCGCCAGTCGTCCAGGGTGCCGGTGGTCTCGCCTGTGGCCTGCCAGTCGATTTTGAGGGCGAGGGCGTTGAGTTCGTGGGCTGCTTCGACGACGTCGTCGCCGCCCAGGAGCATGATGCGCTCGAAGGCGCGGCCGCGGAGGCGGCCGGCCTCGGACATCTCTGCTCTGAGCTCCGGCTCGGGCTTGTCGCTCGGGAGTATCCCTTCGCGATGGTGGTAGAGCTGGACGGCGAGGAAGATGCAGGACCGCATGTGGTCGATGTAGTGCGCGTAGGCGTCCAGCTTCTTGGCGTCCCAACGGGTCTGGAGTGCCTGGCGGTGCCGTTGTTTCTCCATCCTGTGGTTGGCCAGATGGGTGGTCACCGCGCCCAGGAGCACGGCGGCGATCGTCACTAGCTGCTCGCTGTTCCCCACCCGGCCGGCCCCCAACAAGTCGTCTTGACGACTTTGAGAATCGCAGGAGACGGAGAGGAAGTGGATCGGAGCCTGCCAAATGGCTGGAACACGCCGGGGGTGGCCGCCGGTCATAGCCCCCTGTAGGAAGCGTGACGGCGTGACTGCTGTGACACCCCCGGCTGTTCCAGCCATCAAGGAACCGGAGACCTAGACTTCCGGCTGGACGGGCGGGTGGGCTGTGGGTCTTGCATGAGTCTGTCCGCCGTGCCCTCCCCGGGGGCGTCACCGTTTTGCGTAGTCCATGACGTAGGCGACCGCGAGAGCAACGCCAAGGACGCCGACGCCCAACAACGCCAGAACGACGAGTACCTCTTCGCCCCGGCCGACGGCACGGACTGATCCGGCTATCCCGCCGACGGCAGCGAGAATCCCGAGGACGAGTGTGTGGGACGGCAGGTTCCCAGGCTTTCGGCGAGGGCGATTTCCTCGTCCACCAATCATGGTTTGTACTCCACTCGTCCGGGCTCCCTCGGTGCGACGACCCGGCTGCCCTCCTTTTTCTCGTTGCCTCCCGGCGGCGTGTAGAAGAAGTCGATTCCTGTTGCCACGAGAGCTACGGGTGCACCAAAAATTTTGGTTCCCACTCGCCCCAGGCGGTTGACCGCTGAAGGTTTGCGGTGCCTTCCCCCGCCGCCTATGTTCTTCTCCAGCCCCTTGCTCACCAGGCCGCCGGAATAGGACGGCGTACCCCCCAAGAAATATTCCCACGACTTTCCGAACTCGCCGTGCATTCCAGTTTCAAAGCTGTTCATCCATGACCGGTAGCTGAAGAACTCTGCCGCAGGCTTCAGAGTACCGCCACCGAACTGCTTAGGAGCGTCGTCGATGTCAAGAGACACCCGGCGGTCCTTCTGTTCTTCCCTTACGTCGTCGAGCGACTCGTATTTTGCGTGACCGAAGTTGTGAGACTCGTTGCCGTGACTCTTTCCTAGTGCTTGCGCCACTCCATCGTCGATGTCCCGAGCCTGAGAAAGGAGTTCGTTGATGAAGTCTTCCAGCCGTTGCTTGCCGTTCTGCTCCGCCTGCCCGGGCTGTTCGTCGCCTGCGGCGCATATGGCGAACTCGCACCTGACCGTACCGTCGCGGTTGTCTACTACCACGACGGTTCTCTTGGCAGCTTCCACCGCGTCGAGGATGCTTGCGCGCACAGCCAAGAGGTCCGTATGTGCCTGTTCCAGGCAATTGCGGATACTCGTTGCTTCGGCGTGTGCGTCCTCGAACTCCTTGGCCGTCTTTCGTATCACTTCTCTCGTGACGTCGGAGTTCACGCCGGCCCAGCGGGCTCGATCGGCTTCCCTCAACATTCCATCGCGTGCGTCCTTGGCTACCTCGCTCAGCTGAGTAGTGATTTCCTTCCAGTCCGACACCGCCCGATTCAGGCTGCTCAGCCCGACTCCGGTCACATCTGCATAGGTCAGCTTTCCCATGGAAACACCTACTTGAAGTACTTCAGGATGTCGGAAGCTGTCGCCGGTTGGCCGCCGAATGACTTGGCAAGCTTGGCGTCTTCTTCAGCGCGTGAGCTGGCCGAGAAGTCGAGATGGTCGGATATGACGCCGCACGCCTGCCGTAAGCTGCTCAGCTGTGACTCCCATTTGTGGAGCGTGGTTGTCAGAGCCTCCCCCATGGAGAAATTGTGTCGCTTCAGCTCGCCGGCTGCGGAGGACGTCGCGCCGCCGCCTTCTGAGCCGCGGCTCACGTCTCCGGCTTTTCGAAGACGTTCTTGCAGAACGAAAGCCTCGTGGCCGATCCTGCCGAGATCGTCAGCGTGGACCTCCAAGTCCGGTGGTCTGCCGGATATCGTCATGTCTTCCTCCCTCTCTCCCAACACGCAGCCTCCGCAACAGGCTTTCCTGTGTGGGGTGTGTGTACACCGCACTTGACCGTACTGAGATCCGCTGTTGCGGTCGGGTGCAGATCCGTGCGCTTATACGGATCCTTAACCTGTGGTCGGTCCGCTCGCTTGTGCGTCAGGGTGAAGGACCGGAGCGCCCTTCCGGCGGACCATGGCACTCACACGGAGAGGGATTCGGCGTCGACGCAGGACAGTACGACGTCCGTCTGCGCCGTGATCGGGCCACGGATTCGGACAGGCGCCGTCGGCCGGCGCAGCATCACCGGGTAGTCCTCGGGCATGTAGGAGTTCACGAGCCTGTACGGGTGCATGCCGTGATCGAAGAACGGGGCCAGGAGGCTTTCGACCGATCGTTGGCCGACTGCCAGGCGCTCCGGGCTGATCTCGACGACGATCTCAGCGTCCGGCCGCAGGTGGTTCAGGAGCGGGGCGAGGCTGTCGAGCACCGTGCCCTCGGCGCCTTCCACGTCCACCTTGATGACCCGGGCCTGCTCCAACTCCACAGTAGAGATCGCGTCGGCCAGGGGGAGGCCTGGCACAGACAGCTGTTTCACATGGTGATCCGGCTTGAGCGTGGTGGTGGCACCGAGGTTGCCCGTGTGCGGGATGTAGAGGGAGACCTCACCGGGGGAGTCGGTGATGGCGGCGCGGACAGTGCGTACGTTCCTGCAGCGGTTCAGGGCGGTGTTCGCCAGCAACTCCGCATGCATTGCGGGCGCCGGCTCGACAGCCACCACGACTCCTCGCGGCCCCACGAGCTGGGATGCCAGCACGGTGTAGTACCCGAGGTTCGCGCCGATATCGAGGAAGCCGTCGCCCGGCCTGAGGCGGGCAGCGATGAATGCGGAGACGTTGGGTTCCCAGCACCCGGATGTGTAGAGCGACCGCATGATCAGGTCCTCGGTCGTGCGCACCCGGATTCGGGCGCCCTGCCGGGTTCTGACCGTCATGGGGCGGTGGGGGTTTTGCCGGAGCCCGACGTCGAGCCATTCATGCAGCAGGGCGCGCTTGAGCGCGATGCCCGGGCCGTATCGCACGTACCAGCGGGCCGCCGTTAACAGCGGCCTCCACGGCGGTGGGAACAGGGTCGTCTCGGACGGGGGGCGGCGTGCAGCGGTGGAAGCCATGCACACGACCGTACGAGTGTCGTGATCTTGTCGACAAGGGCCGAGAGGCAGCCGTCGCTGTGGGACACGGCTGGATTCCGTACGACGAAGCGGGCCGGCTCCAATTGGAGCCGGCCCGCTTCGTCCGTGGCTACGGATTACTTGGCGGATCGGACCTTCCTACGGTGAAGGATTGCGAGGCCAGTACCTTGAAGACGCGGTCTCCGGTGGTCTCCGCGTGACGCGCGAACCAGGAGTAGGCCCTCCTCGCGGTCGGCTCGCCGGCGGCTTGTTCCTCTCCGCACTCGACACAAGCTCCGGAATACCGGATCGGTGATGACGAGCTGGATGCCAGTTCCCAGAGGCCCTCGTCGCCCCGCGAAGCGGGCAGTCCGCGCCGCTCCCCGTCGGCATCCTCGGCAAGGCGCGCACCCCGACTCACCGCCACGCGGAGGACATCCCGCAAGGCGTCGCACAGCGGACTCACGAGAAGGCGTATGTCGTCCGGACCACCGTCGTCCCGGTTGGCCAACTCCTCGACCTGGTCGAGGAGGTCGCTCGCCAAGGTCAGTTGCTCCTCCTCCACGACGTCTGCCAGCCTGGAAAGGAAGCCACCGGCAGCCGGACTCAAGTAGAACGGCTTCTCGCCGCACCCGGCCCAGGGGAGGAGACGAAGCTGCGGCCGAGTGCCGAGGCTTCTCGGCAAGCCGGCTTCAGTCAGTGCTTCCCTCACCGGGCACCTCCCCTCCCCGGTTCGCCGTGGGCATCGTGACCACGACCGCGGTGCGCTCGCCGCGGAGGACCAAGCGGGTCACTTCCACCACGCGGCCCTTGGCGTCCGTCGCGACACGCTCGATGGCCATCACCGGCGTCCTGGTGGTGATCTGCAAGAGCTGAGCCTCTTCCGCGGTGGCCAATCGGGCTGTCAGCCGTTCCTCGGTGACCGTCAACCGCACCCCGGCCTTGGCCAGGAGGTTCCTGACGTCCTCGCCCCACGGGGAGTGGACCATGCGGATTTCTCGGAGGTCCCTTTCCGCGACGGTTTGCGGCACGTGGACGTGCACAAGGCTGTGAGGAGTCACGCCCTCGTGGTTCGCGTAGGTGTACTTGACCAGCCAGGCATTGGGGGAGACGCCCATGAGAAGCGCGAATTCGTGACCGGCCCTCACGGACATGGCGCTCACGCTGGTCCGGAGCGGGCTCCGCGCGACCGCGTCCGACTCTCCCGGATACGCGGTGGGGAAGTACCGGACGGGTGGCTGCGGGCGGGTCACGTAGTTTCCGCTTCCGTGCCGCTTGGCCAGCAGCCCCTCCGCCCGGAGAACATCCAGTGCGTCCCTGAGGGTGGGCCGGCCGGCCTCGTAGGCTTCGGAGAGAGCGGCTTCCGACGGCAGGCGTTTCCCGAGTGCGTATTCGCCAGCCGTGATCTTGCGACGCAGGTCGTCCGCGATTTCCTGGTGTCGAAGGGCCAACTTCACCACCTCCTCATGGCGGCGCGCATCGCGAACACGCGGGTTCCCCTGCGGAACACGAAGCTCTCGCCGGTGCTGAAGTAGACACGCTTGCCGGCACCGGGCATGTCGAAGGTGCTCTGGACCTTGAACTGCTGGGTGCCGATTTCTATGAGGTCGCCCCGCCTCACCGTGGACGCGGTCACCTCGATGAGGGTGTAGACGGTGTTCACCCGGCCCCTCCCTGCTCCTCGTCGGTCCTGCCGGGGCTCGGGGCTCGGTGGCAGTCGCAGTGGCAGGTCTCGTATCGGACACCGGAGGCAAGCCGCCGGCTCGGCGGTCGCGACTCCGTGCAGTCGCGGTGGGCCCCGAGGTGGCAGGCGAATGAGCGGTAGTGCGTGGCTGATTGGCGTTCGCGAGTCATCGGTAGGCCTCCGGCGCGTTGTCGCACCGGCTGACCAGCAAGGTGCCCGGGTAGCGTTTGAGCGAGGGCTGAGCGCACCCCTGCGTGCAGGGCAGGAAGGGGCGCGCGAGGACGACCTGCCGCGTGCAGGGGACGGAGACGGCGGCATCGCCGTCCCAGCCCTGCGGCAAGTACCCCATGGGCGTGTTCGCCATGGGTTCGGCCTGCCTCCTCGGGTACGGCAGGGCGGTTCCAGATGCGTTGGCGGACGGTAAGAGCCGTTGCCCTGCCTGTGCGGCGGCAACGCGAATGCGGTTGAGCACGCTTCAGCTCCTTGTGGCTGATGGCGGCGGCCCCTGGCGGCGCTCGGCGCCGCGGCGGGGTTGATGAGGGCGGGGGTCCTTGAGAACGGCGACCCATGCGACGAAGCCGCGTCGACCGCGGGCGAGACCGAACCGGTCGCCCAGTTCGAGGAGGGCCAAGAGCTCCTGCCAGGCCGCGCGCGATCGGGATGTCGAGTCCGGGACCTTCACCCTAATGTGGATGTGGGTCCCGCGGTCCTTCCGGCGAGGCGCGAAGCCGGCCTCGGCGAAGCGGTGGGCGAGCGCTTCGGCACGAGCTTCGGGTGAGGGCACAAGGCGGTCCTCCGTTACGGCACAACTACATGGCGTAAGGCTGGTTAACTAGATTAGAGCTAGTGGACTAGATTTCCAACATGCGTGAGCAGCCGCCTTACCTCCGCATCGCCGACGTGCTTCGGCAGCGCATCGCGGATCAGGAGTGGACTCCCGGGGCGCGTCTTCCTTCCCGGGCCCAGATTGCCCAGGAATGCGGCGTCGGTGAGAACGTCGTCCGCCGGGCGCAGGAGCTCCTGATCTCGCAGGGCGTCCTGGAGGGGCGCGCGGGTTCGGGCACCTACGTGGCGAAGCCGCGGGAGCGGGCGCGTCTACTGCGCTCGGGCTGGCGGGGCGGACAGTCCGGCGACGCGTTCGGGCTCGGCCCACGGGTCACCTGGGAAAGCCAGAGCGAGGCGAAGCTACCGGTGCCCGCTCACATCGCGGCCCGCTTGGGGATCGACGGCGCCGAGTTGTGCGTGCGCACCACCTACGAGTTCATGGTCGACGGCCGGCCCGCTCAGCTCATGACCAGTTGGGAGCCCTACAGCCTCACCGGTGGCACGATCGTCGTGCTGCCCGAGGGCGGGCCGCTGGCGGGCAAGGGCGTGGTCGCCCGCATGGCCGAGATCGGGGTCACCGTCAGCCACGCCGAGGAAGCGGTGGAGGCGGGGCAGGCCACCGCCGAGGAGGCGAACCTCCTCGGCGTGCAGCGAGGGTCCCTCGTCACCCGCGTCCGGCGGACGTACTACGGCGACGACGGGCGGCCGGTGGAAACCGCCGACATCGTCGTCCCCGTGTCGTTCGGCGAGATCGTGTACGAGGTACCGGTCAGCCGGTAGTCGGGTAGCGCCAGTTGGAGTACGACAGAGCCCGGGCGCGGGCTGCGATGACGGCCATGCGGGCGTCGCGCTCGTCGGCGTCGGTGTGGCTCGCCTGGCTCGTCGCCTGTCCGGGCCACTTGCGGTAGAGCAGGCCGACCTCGCGCGTGAAGTAGCCGCGGGCGACGCTGTTGAGGGCGAGCAAGAGGCCGGTGTCCTCGGACGCCGGCAGAGCCATCCACCCGCCCAGGGCGAGCAGGAGATCCCGGCGCATGAACAGGGTCGCCGGGTGGACCTGGGCCCGGTAGCTGTGTGCCTGCCAGTGCTCCAGCACCGCTCCGCGCTCGATCGGGCCCTCGTCGGGGTCCTGGTCGAAGCCGAACGTCGAACCGTCGGGCAGGAGGTCCAGGACGCGGGACGTCGTCCACCCGAGGGTGGGGTCGCCTTCGAGTACGGCCAGGTCGCGGGCGAGCGCGCCCGGCGTCAACTGGTCGTCCGCGTCGAGGATCTTGACGTACTCGCCCTCCGCGTGCGCCAGCGCCATGGTCCGGGCGACGCCGGGACCGCCCGGACGACCCTGCTTGAAGGTCACCCGAGGGTCGTCCGGTATGTGCGGGGCCACCGCGTCGCCCTTGCCGTCCTCCTGGATCACCCAGTGCCACTCCCAGCCGTCCGGGAGCTCCTGTGCGCACAGCGACTTGTAGGCGTCCGCCAGGTACGGAGCGGCGGGCTCGTGGACGGCCGTAATGATGACGAGCCGGCGCACGGCGGTCACCACCTTTCCAGGGGAGTGGTGAAGAGCATTTCCGTGCGGTCGCCGGGCAGGACGACGTCGGAGATCTCCACGGGGCGGTCATCGACGTCGAACGACGTCTTCCGGAGGACCAGGACGGCGGTCCCGGGCGGGAGTTCGAGCTCCTCCGCCTCCTCCGCGGTCGGGGGGCGTGCCGTGACGCGTTCCTCTATGCGCCCGAGCTCGATGCCCACCGTGAACAGCTGGTTCTGCGTGCCGCCCGGCCATGGCTCGTTGGCGGCGTCCAGGAGGGCCGGGTTCGCCGCTACCAGGTCGCGGACGAGGTAGGAGGTCACCAGAGTGAAGGGAGCGCTTTCGGCCCGGTAGCGGGTGCGATAGGTGCGCTCCAGGAGTGCCGCCCCCTCAGGGACGCCGAACGCTTCCGCGAGGTCCTTGTCCGCCGGGATCTCGCCGTACGCCGCGTGGAAGACGAGGTCCGGGAGCTCCAGGCCGGTGTCGTGCTCGGTCGCTCCGGTCTCGGCGCGCTTCTCCTCCGGTTCGCGGGCCCGGTCCTTCTCCCACTGGTGGCGGAGGTTCGAGCGCTGCACCAGGGTGCGCGGCCGCCGGACGAAGTTGCCCCGTCCGTGCTCCTTGTCGATCAGTCCTTCGGACTGGAGGAGGCGGAGGGCGTCACGGACAGTCGGGACGCTCCGGCGGTAGTGCTCGGCGAGTTTCGCCTCGGACGGCAGCCGGTCGCCGGGGGCGAGTTCGCCTGTGCGGATGGACTGGCGGAGGTCGTCCGCGATGCGCTCGTACGCCTTGGCCACTGGTGCTCACCCGTCCCGTCGTGCAATGGCCCTCAGCATACGAGTCATCAAGAGGTCTTGACGAGTCTGCGGGCATCCGCCATAGTCATCGCAACTCATAAAGAGGAGTTGTCCTCAAGACCTCTTGATGAGTTGCGGCTCTGTGGCGACCGTTCTGAGGGCGGGCGAATCAGGGCAACGAGCGATCACCTTCGGTTCCGTCGCCCGCAGCGGTGGATCCGGAGGAGGCACCGCCCGGGGCGGACCCGTACCGCCATCCGGTTTCCCGGCCTCTGATCCCTTGGGGGGACCCAGTTGAAGCGCGCGATCAAGCTCACGATCGGCGATGTGGTCCGTGACCGCAGCAGCAAGACGCTCGGCACGGTGTCCGGCTTCGCCGCCCAGCCGACCGGCAACCTCGTGGCCCTGCAGGTCACCGGCGGTATCCGGCTCGTCGAGTCGAAGGACGTCGAGATGGTGGCCCGCAGGTCCGAGCCGATGACGAACGGGCAGGCCGTCGTGGCCGTGACCGTCTTCGTCCTCGCCCTCTTCCTCGCCTACCTCGGTGGCCACACCGCCCGGCAGCTGGGCGCGGACTGGCTTCTCACCGGATTGACGGCCCTCGGTGGCTACATGGCCGTGTCGCACCTCTACGGATTCGCGCGCCGCCTCGTCCAGCCCCGACGCTTCCGCCTCTGAGAGCCACCCGGGCCGGCAGCGGTGATCGACGGGTCAACGGAGGCTCACCGCCCGGCTCTCCATCCCACCGACAGCGCAGGAGAGACGATGCGTTGGTACACAGAAGACCAGCAGGTCATCAAGGGGTTACAGACCCGGATGTCGACCACTCCGGAAAGCTTCAGGGAGCTCTTCCACGGAGTCTCCGGAGAGTCCGCCGAGGAGCGCGCGGCCCGCCTGGCGGTGGCCGAGTGCGTGCTCGCGGAGCTCCTGGAGCTGGGCGAGACGGATGACGTCGCGGCGGAGGACGCGTTGTACGCCGCCCACCTCAACAGCACGGCCCTGTGGAGGGTGAAGGCCGAGGCATGGCCGACCTGGCTGAAGGGGGCGGCGTGATGGCCACGGCTCAGGACCTCGACGCAGCAGTCATGGTCGACGGCCCGGGCACGGCAGGCCCCGGCTTCATGGCGCGGATCACCGGCGCCAAGCGCCGGCCGGTGGTCCCGTCGTGGATGCGCGACCGGGCGGAGCTCAAGACCGCCGCGACGTGGGCCGTCGGCCACTACAGCCACGTGACCGCGTACCACCTGTGGCGCTCCCCGCTGTACACGGCGCGCCTCACCCTGCAGGCGCCCCGTGGCGCCGCCCGCTTCGTCGGCGGGACCATGCGGTGGGTCACCGACTCCGAGGGTGACCCCGTCCGCCTGGCCGCCATACGGCGCGAGGACGTCGGCGAGTACCTGAAGCTCTCCCGGCAGCGGGACGGCCGGGTGCGGCTGCGGACGCTCGTCGCCGTCCTGGCCTCGTTCATCGGGCTCGGGGCGACGCTGGCCTTGTACGTGCTGGCCCCCGGCTGGCTTCAAGCCGTCTCCCTCGGCACGCTGGTGCTGGCTCTCGGGTACCTCGGCACCCCGGCGGACGACCCGGTGATCACGCGGGCAGTGGAGATGCCGAAGACCCAGAAGCTCACCAGCGACATCGTCCTCCGCGCCCTCGGAGCCCTGGGCATCCCGGCGATCAACCAGGCCCAGAGCAAGGGCCGGGACGGCTTCGTCTTCACCACTCCCATCACGCGGGACGGCCCCGGCTGGCGGGCCGAGGGCGACCTGCCGTACGGCGTGACGGTCACGGACGTGATCGACCGTCGCGAACGGCTCGCGTCGGGTCTGCGTCGGCCGCTCGGCTGCGTCTGGCCCGAGGCTGTTCCCGAGGAGCACACGGGTCGGCTCGTGCTCTGGGTCGGTGATCAGGACATGTCGAAGGCGAAGAAGCCGGTGTGGCCGCTGCTGAAGAGCGGCAGCGTGGACCTGTTCAAGCCAGCCCCGTACGGCACGGACCAGCGCGGACGTTGGGTCGACGTCACCCTGATGTACATCTCGGGGATCATCGGCGCCATCCCGCGCATGGGCAAGACGTTCCTCCTCCGGCTGCTCCTGCTCGTCGCCGCGCTGGACCCGCGCGCCGCCCTGCATGTCTTCGACCTCAAGGGGACCGGAGACCTCGGCCCGCTGGAGCGCGTCGCCCACAGCTACCGCCCCGGCGACGAAGACGAGGACATCGACTACGCCCTGGCCGTGCTCCGAGGCGTCCGGGAGGAACTGCGCCGACGGGCGAAGGTGATCCGGAACCTGCCGCGGGACCTCTGCCCCGAGTCCAAGGTCACCAGCGAACTCGCCGGCAACAAGTCCCTGGGCCTGCACCCGATCGTGATCGGCGCGGACGAGTGCCAGGTGTGGTTCGAGCACCCCAAGCACGGCAAGGAGCTCGAGGAGATCTGCACCGACCTGACGAAGCGCGGACCCGCTCTCGCCATCACCCTCCTCCTCGCCACCCAGCGGCCCAACGCGCAGTCCCTGCCCACCGGCATCTCGGCGAACGCTTCCAACCGGTGGTGCCTCAAGGTCATGGGGCAGTTGGAGAACGACATGGTGCTGGGCACCTCCGCGTACAAGCGGGGCGTACGGGCGACGATGTTCGCGTGGGGTGACAAGGGCATCCACTACTTCGTCGGCGAAGGCGCCGACGCCCGGATCGTCGGCGCGGCGTACATCGACGCTCCCGAGGCCGACGCGGTGGCGGTCCGCGCCTACGAGCTGCGCGAGGCGGCGGGCACCCTCACCGGTCACGCCCTCGGCGAGGACCCCGTCGCCGAGTCCGCCGCCTCCTTCGATCTGCTCCGCGACATCCTCGCCGTCGTTCCGGCGCACGAGCCGAAGGCATGGAACGAGACGGTCGTGGGCCGCCTGGAGGAACTGCGGCCCGACGTCTACGCCGGCTGGGCCGCCGAGCAGTTGACCGCCGCGCTCAAGCCCTTCGGGATCGACACCGTGCAGATCGGACGACGGCTCAACGGCAAGGTCGTCAACCGGCGCGGCATCGCCCGTGCCGACATCGCAGCGGCAGTCGCCGACCGTGACGGGATCCAGGAAGCGGGATGACCGCCGGTGCTAGCAGGACGCCCCGCTAACGTTAGCGGCCCCGCTAGCACCCCCCACCAGCTCTGACCAGGCCGCTAGCGGTTAGCGGCCCTCCCCGCGCACACCCGGAAACGCGCCCAGGAGGCCCCTCGTGAGCTCCCTCTTCTCCGCTATACCCGCTCTCCTCCTCATCACCATCTGCTACGCCGCCCTGTGCGCCGTCAGCCCCCTCGGCAACTGCCGGAAGTGCGGCGGCTTCGGCTTCCAGATCAGGAAGAACCGCCGCGGCCGGATCACCCGCGGACGCGACTGCCGACGCTGCCACGGCCACGGCAAGCGCGTCCGTGTCGGACGCCACCTCTACAACGCCGCCTCCCGGGTTCACCGCGAAGGCACCCGCTGACTCCAAGGAGCTCACCGTGTTCGTCACGATCTCCGCTCTCGCGCTCTTCGGCGTGCTCCTGGCCCTGCTGATCCGCTTCAAGGCTGTCGGCATCGGTGCCGCCGCAGTGGCCGTCCTCTTCGGCTTCTACCTCTCCCGGACCGGGGCGGCCGGCTCCATCGACCAGATCATGACCGCCCTGAGCGGCGCGGTCCGCGACCTCGGCAAATGACCGACAAGGAGAAGACCATGTGCGAATGCCGGACGACCGTCCCCCGCATCTCCCTGATGGCCGCGGCAGAGCTCCGCGACGTCCTCACCGCTCTCGAACGCGGTAAGGGACCGATCGCCATCGCCGCCCTGATGGCCATAGACCCCGACTCCTGGGAGGCGATCGAGCACCGCCTCGCCGCGGTCGGCGGTGACCTCCGCGCCCTGCTGACGTCGGCCGGCGAAGGCGACACCACCCGCTACGCCGTCCGCTGACGGCCCCCTGTGCGGCCTCAACTCCTCGTGAGCGGAGTGAGGCCGTGCGGAGGACCGGACAGTCCGGCCCCACGAGCAGGGAGGACCATTCGTGACCAAGCCTGCTGTTGCGTGGTTCCAGAGCCTGACCGAGAGCGTCTTCGCTCTCGGTGCGGCGGCCCGCGAACTGCGCATGGCCAACCAGGCGGCCCGTACCGCCGCCTGGGGCGTCGAACCGCACCGCTTACTCCCGGTGGAGGGGCAGTTGAACGTCCCCGGGGCGCCCTTCTTCCGCCCGCACGACGTCGCCGTTTGCCAAATGGCTGACATCTACCGGGAGCTGGAGGGCCACACCAAGAGGCTCTACGAGAACACCGCCCTCGCATACGCCCACGGAGCGGCAGCGGTGACGCTGTCCGTGCTCGCGGGCGAGCGACCGCGATACGTCGAACTGCGGCGCGAGGACGGCCGGTACGTGATCCCCACCACCGGCTCGCCCGACCTGACCGGACACCTGGGCACGTGGAGCGGCGGCCCCCGCCTGGCGGAGCTCCACCGCGCTCTTCTCAAGCGCCAGGACGAGACTCACGGCGCCACGTCGGAGCCGCACTGCGAGGCCGGCGAATTCTCCGTCGGCCTGGCCGACGCCGCTTACGCCTACGGCGAGCAGGCCGAGAGCGCCCTGCACTTCGCCCTCATGACCCCGAACCCGGACGCCGAGGAGGCCCAGTGATCAGGGAATCGCACACCCCCGACCCCTCCACCGCGTACGCGACCGCCCCCAGCATCATCACCGAAATCACGTGGATGGCCCGGTACAAGGCCACCCGGCCGACCGGCCGGGAGCCGGGCCGCGAGTTCTGGCTCCGCAAGGCCGCTTTGCTGGACCGCATCGCGATCAAGGAGGCGGCGAGCTACGCCCCGGAGGTGGCGGCGCCGGCGATCGACGCCGCCGCTGGGGCCGCGCTCCAACTGGTGCGGTACGACGCCACGCACGACGGGCTGAGCCTCAGGGGCTCCGAGCTGATCACCGCGGACGACCACCGTGAATACGTCCGCCGCGCCTACCTGGCCTGGAGCCGGCCGTAGGTCTTCGAATCCCGGGGCAGCGGTCGACGGGTCAAGGACGCCCGCTGCCCCGGCCTCCCATCCCAACCAAGACACAGGAGGTGTCACCAGCATGCCCCAGGACAGCCCTTGTCCGCTGCTCGACGCCGCTCTTGCGACCGCCGAGCGCGGCTGGAAGATCTTCCCGATCTGGCGCACCGGGAAGCGCCCGGCCGTGCGCGCGTGGGAGCAGCGGGCGACGACCGACGTCGCGCGTATCTTCCGCTGCTGGGCCGCGTCCGACTTCAACGTCGGGATCGCCACCGGCCCTTCGAAGCTCGTTGTGATCGACCTGGACGTGCCCAAGCATGACCAGGACCTGCCGCCCGCTGGGACGCTCCACGCGGTGACCACCGGCGCGGACGCGCTGGCCAAGCTCGCGGCCGACCACGAGCAGCCGTTCCCCGGTGACACCTACACCGTCCGGACAGCCAGTGGCGGCACGCACCTCTACTTCGCCGCCCCGCAGGACGTGGAACTGCGCAACACCGTCGGCGCGCTCGGGTGGAAGATCGACACCCGGGCGGCGGGCGGCTGCGTGGTGGGCGCCGGCAGCGTCGTGAACGGCAAGCCGTACACCTGCGTCAACGACGTCGATCCTGCGCCGCTGCCGCTCTGGCTGGTGGATCTCCTGCGCCCCATGGAGCTGCCCCCGCAGGAACCCGTCACGGTGACCCTCGGCTCCGACCGCCGGAGCGGCTACCTCAAGGCGGCCGTCGACGGGGAGCTCGCCAAGGTCGCCAACTCCCCGGAGCACGAGCACAACAACGCCCTCTACCTCGCGGCCATCGCCCTCGGACAGCTCGTCGCCGGAGGGGAGCTGAGCGGAGCTGAGGTGACGGAGTGGCTGGTCACCGCCGCGCTCCGCGTCGGGCAGGGCGAGCGCGAAGCGCGGCGCACGGTCGCTTCGGGCCTCAAGACCGGCGCCCGGCGTCCGCGGACCGTAACCCGGAGGTCCGCGTGAGCGAGCCCCACCTCTACTCCGCGCACCCGGAGCCGCAGCCCCTCCAACCGGCCCAGCAGCGCATCCGCACCGCGTGGACGGCGGACGATCTGATGGCGGCGGAGTTCCCCGAGCCGCGGTGGGCGGTGCCCGGGATCATCTCCGAGGGCGTGAACCTCCTCGCGGGCCCGCCGAAGGTCGGCAAGTCCTGGCTGTCCCTGGGCTTGGCGCTCTCGGTGGCGGGCGGCGGCCGGGCGATGGACAGCGTCGCCGTGGAGGGCGGCCCGGTGCTCTACCTCGCCCTGGAGGACACCCCGCGGCGCTTGCAGACCCGCATGCGAAAGCTCCTCGGCACCGACCGCGCCCCGTCCGGCCTGACGCTCGCCACCTCCTGCCCGCCGCTGCCCCAGGGTGGCAACGAGGCGATCGCCCAATGGGTGGACCGCAACCCGGACGCCCGTATGGTCGTGGTCGACGTCTTCGCGAAGATGCGCGGCCCGTCCGCCCCGGGCACCTCGGCCTACGACGCCGACTACGCGGCCGTCGGCCACGCGAAGCGGATCGCCGACCACTACGGCATCGCCATGGTCCTGGTCCACCACGTCCGCAAGGCCGGCTCCGACGACTTCCTCGCCGAAGTCTCCGGCACCAACGGCCTCGCGGGCGCCGCCGACGCCACCCTCGTGCTCAAACGCGCCCGCGGCCAGGCCGACGGCGTCCTGCACGTCACCGGCCGCGACGTCGACGAAGCCGAATACGCGCTCCGCTTCTACGCCGAGGCCGGCGCCTGGCAACTCCTCGAGGGCCCGGCCGCCGACCACACCATCGGCGACACCCGCGCCACCGTCCTGCACTACGTCCGCGAACACCCCGGCGCCAAACCCAAGCAGATCGCCGAGGAGACCGGCCTCGACCCGGCACTCGTCCGGCAGACCTGCTCGCGGATGGCCAACGACGTCCAGCTGGTCCGAGAAGCGGGCGGCTACGTCGTCCCCGACAAGGGCGGGAGCGGATCGTGAGGCGCCTGTCACTGCTGTCACTGCGTCACACCCCGACACGTAAGGGGAGCCGACTCATGAACGACGAGCTGTTGTTGACCGTGCCCGAGGTCATGAACTTGCTGAAGCTGGGGCGTTCGACGGTCTACGACTTGATCCGCTCGCGGCATCTGTGCTCGATCACCGTGGGCCGATGCCGTCGTATCCCGCTCAGCGCCGTTCACGCGTTCGTCGCAGACAAGGTTGAGGAGGCCGCCTGATGCCGCAGCAGCGCAAGCGCAACCCCAACGGCGCGGGGACGATCACCAAGCGCAAGGACGGCCGGTACCAAGCCGCCGTCTACGTGCTCCAGCCGGACGGCATTCGCGCACGCAAGTTCGCCTACGGCAAGACCTGGGCCGAATGTGACGCCAAGCGGCGGGATCTGCTGGCCAAGGTCGATTCCGGCGTGCCCGTGCCCACCCGGTCGGCCAAGCTCTCGGAATGGCTGCCGTACTGGCTGGACAACGTGATCAAGCCTCGCCGGAAGCTCAGCACGTACGACAAGTACGAGACGCACGTCCGGCTCTACCTGGTGCCCATGCTCGGCTCCAAACGCCTCGAATCCCTCGGTGTCGCCGACGTCCGCCGCTTCCTCGTCCGGCTTGAGCGGGAGACTACGGCGGCGACGGCCAAGGAAGCACACCGGGTACTGCGCTCCGCCCTGAGCTCCGCGTGCCGGGAGGAGTTGATCACGCGCAATGTCGGCACGCTCGTCGAGGCGCCGCGTACCGCGTCGCGGGAGCTGTCCCCGTGGACGCTGGATGAGACGCTCGATTTCCTGGCGGTGGCCCGCAAGGATCCGCTCTACGCGGCGTTCGTGCTCGCCATCGCGATGGGTCTCCGCCGGGGCGAGATCGTCGGCCTGCGCTGGGCGGACCTGGACCTCGACAACCGTGTCCTGCACGTCCGCCAACAGACGCAGCGCCGACGCGGCGTGCTCTACGACGACGATCCGAAGAGCCGTCGCCGTCGTGCTGTTCCGCTGCCCGCGATGTGCATCGCCCCGCTGCGGTGGCAACGGATGCGTCAGGCCGCTGCCCGGGCGCGGGCGGGGGAGAAGTGGCAGGAGTCCGGCTACGTGTTCACCACCGCCATGGGACGGCCGGTCGAGCCGCGCAACGTCTACCGCTCCTTCACGCGCGTCGCCCAGGGCGCCGGCCTCCGGGTGGTCCGGCTGCATGATGCCCGGCATGGCTGCGCAACCCTGCTGACCGCCGCCGGCGTGGCTCCCCGCGTCGTGATGGAGATCCTTGGACACAGTCAGATCAGCATCACCATGGACGTCTACACGCACGTCGTGCAGGACACGCAGCGCGAGGCCATCAGCCACATGGACCGGCTGTTGAAGAGGCGGCCCGGGCGCGGGTGACCGCTGTCGTTGATGTCGGATGTGGATGTCAAAGGCCCCCAGCCGTGATCGGCTGGGGGCCTTTGCCCTGGTGCCCCCGGGCAGATTCGAACTGCCGACACCCGCTTTAGGAGAGCGGTGCTCTATCCCCTGAGCTACGGAGGCGGGGCTTGTGCGGAGCCTTGTCGAAGACCCGTGGGGGATCTTCGGGGCGGCTGAACAAACGCCCTGGTCGGGTGTGGCTGTGGGCCGTCCGACCTCCGACAGGGTACCGGATCCGCTTCCTGGGGTCTCCCCTGTGCCGCTGCGGGGGCGGGGGTGCGGGCGGGCTCGGGCGTGACGGCGGGCCGTCCTCCCCGTTCGGGGGAGGGCGGCCCGCCGGAGGGCGGCGATCAGTAGCCGCGGTACGCCGTGACGTCGGTGGTGTGGGCGTGGCCCTTGGCGTCGAGGAGTACGCGGATCTGGTGGCCGCTGTAGTAGTTGCTGACGGCGCTGTAGGGCTTCCAGTCGCACGGGCGCCAGCCGCTGCTGGCGAGGATGCGGCCGGTGGTCATGTCCTTGATCCGGACCCGGGCCTTGCCGCCGTCGCCGTTGTTCCAGCACTTGAGCGTGACCTTGGCGCTCGTGGTGGGCCTCGGGAGGGTGTAGTTCTGGGACTGCCACTGTTTGCGGTGGGAGTTGAGGTACGCGGCCGAGACCTTGGCGGGGCCCCAGTACCGCTTCCATGTGGTCTTGAGTTCGGCGCGGTCGCCGGAGCCGGCCGTCTGGGAGACGGCGGTGGAAGTGGAGGTGGGGTGGGCGCTGTTCGTCGCGGAGGCCATGGCCGGGGTGGCGGCCAGGGTGCCGCCGAGGATCGCGGTCGTGGCGGTCAGGGCGATGCGCTTGCGTACGTTCATGCTTCGGGTCCTTCCCCCGTCGTTCGGGACGGCGGTGCGGAGTGGGCCGCGCCGCCCGGTTGCACCACAGACTCTGTGGGGGCGACGCGGGGGTTGCCAGTCACTGGAGCTCAGTTGGGCCTTTGTGGGACGTCCCGGCGTGTGACCTGCGAGGACGCGGTGTCCCACGAGGTGGGGGTGGGACGGTGGCGTGGGCGTGATGTCCGGAAGCCGCGGTCCGGCGGTGATCTTCCCGATAGCGTGTTCACCCCGGCCGGGGTGGGGCGGACCGGACGGGCCGAGTCGGGGAGGGGCTGTGGATCTGCTGATCAGTGCGGAGGCCGTGCTCGCGGCGGTGGAGACCGCGGCGTTGGGCGGGGCCGCGGGGGAGATGGGGCGCAGGGCCGCCGAGGGGCTGGTGCGGTTGCGCCGACGGGAACGCCGGGACGGGAGCGGGGATGACGGTGGTGGGCCGCCCGTCACCGCGGAGGAGATGCGGCGCGTCGCCGACGCCCTGCGCGCCCACGCCCGGACGCACCCGGACTACGCCCGTGACCTGCTCGCCTGGGTGCGGGAGACGGAATGGTCGCGGACGGAGCCCGGCGGCAGGGCGGTTCCGCGCATGCTGCCGCCGGCCAGCGGGGTGTTCACCGACCGGGACCAGGTGCTCGGCACGCTCGTCGGACTGCTCGACGAGAGGGACGCCGGACTTTCCGAACCCGCCCTGGTCGTCGTGGTGAACGGGCAGGGCGGCATCGGGAAGACCGCCACCGCCGTGCACTGCGGCCACCGGCTCAAGGACCGTTTCCCGGACGGGCAGTTGTACGTCCGGATGGGCGGCGCGTCGGCGGAGACCGCGGCCCGTCCGGCCGAGGCGCTGGCCGTCGTCCTGGCGGACCTCGGGGTGCCCGCCGACCGGATCCCCGCCGATCCGGGACGGCAGGAGAACCTCTACCGGGACCTCACCTCCGGTCGGCGGATGCTCGTCCTGCTCGATGACGCGCACAGCGAGGCCCAGGTCAGACCACTGATCCCGGCGGCGCCGGGCTCGCTGGTGATCGTCACCAGCCGGTACCGGCTGGGGGCGCTCGCCGGCGACCCGGGGGCGCGCTTCGTCACCCTGGACCCGCTGGCGGAGGCCGACGCGGTGCGGCTGCTGGAACGGGTGGCCGCCGCGGGCGGGCGGCGGGACGGCGGGCAGGAGGGGGAGCGCGTGGCGGCCGTCGCCCGGCGGTGCGGGAGGGTGCCGCTGGCGCTCTGCGAGACGGGGGCGCTGGTCGCCGCGCGCACGCACCTCACCTGGGAGACGGTGGAACGGCGGCTGGCCGGGCCGTCGGGGAACCCTGAGGACATGGACGATCGATACGGCGCGGAGGCCGTCCGCCGCACCCACGACCTGACCTACCGCGAGCTGAGCCCCGAAGCCGCCCGGCTCTACCGGCTGTTGGGCATCTGGCCCTGGCCGGAGACCGGCGTGGGACCGGCGGCGAAGGCGGCCGGAACCACCGAGGGCGCGGCGCGGGTACTGCTGGAGGAACTGGCGGGCGTGCACCTCCTGGAGGAGGTGGGGGAGGAGCGGTACCGCTTCCACGACCTCGTCCGCGAGCACGCCGAGCGCCGGGCGCGGGCCGAGGACAGCCACGCGGAACTCGCCGCCGCCGTGCGCCGCACCGTCACCTGGTACCTGGGGTTCGCCGCCGCGGCCGACTTCCGGGTGATGCCCGGGCGTTGGCGGCTGGGCCCCGCCTACACGGGCCTCGTCCTGCCGGCCGACCGCGACCCGGACGACGGCCGCGCCGCCCTCGCCGGCCTGCGGCGCGAACGGCGGAACCTCGCGGCGGCCGTCCGGGCCGCCGAGGAGTTCGGCTTCGACGACCTGGTCTGGCAGCTCTGCGAGGCCACCTGGGGGCTGCACCTGCGGCTCGGCTTCCACGACCAGTGGACCGACACCCACCGGCGGGGCGTGGCCGCCGCCCGCCGGGCCGAGGAGTTCGGCGACGCGCGGGCCGTGGGCCGGATGCTGGCCCAACTGGCCTTCGCCCACCTCGGACGCGGCCGCTGGGACGAGGCCGAGGCCGCGCTCACCGAGGCCGCGGAAGCCGACCTGGCGGCGGGGCATCTGCGCGGCCGGGCCACCGCCGTCGAATCCCTGGGGCTGCTGCGTCTGCGGCAGTGGCGGTGGCGGGAGGCGGAGGAGTGCTTCGTGGCGGCCCAGGGGCTGCTGCGGCAGATCGCGCCCGGTGAGGACGGCGAGAAGGATGTGCCGCGCGGTCTGGCACTGCTGGAGGACCACATCGGCCGGGCGCTGCGCGGCGCCGGCCGCCACCCGGAGGCCGTCCGCACACTGCACGCGGCCCTTGCCATGTTCCGGGCGCTCACCGTCCCCGACCTGTACAACGAGGGCCGTGTCTACATGAGCCTCGGCGAGACCCACCTCGACGCCGGCGACCCCGCCGCCGCCCGCCTCTGCCTCGACCAGGCCCTCACCGTCATGGACCGCGAGGGCGCGGAGCTCCAGCACGCGGACGCCGCCGAGATGCGCGCTTTCTGCGCGGAGGGTACGGAGGAGCGGGTGGCGTTCCTGCGCCGCGCGGAGGAGCTGTACGAGCGGGGCGGGGACGCGACGGGGACGGCGCGGGTGCGGGCGAAGCTGGCCGGGGCGGGAGGGGAGTAGGCCCGGTCCCGCGGCTGCTTCCGTCGGTGCGGGCCGGTCAGTCCCCGAGGCGTTCGACAGTGACGCGGTGCCGTACCGCGCCCGTGACGACCGTCAGCCCGGCGGGGGCGGCGTGGCCGTCGCCCACCCACGCGTACAGGGCGGACGCGTACGCCGCGGGATCGCAGAGGTCGGCCCGCCCGTCCGGGCCGGGGGCGGCGGCCAGTTCCAGCAGGTCGCCGGCGCGGGTGCGGACGGTGCACCGGTCCGGCGCGGTCACGTAGGCGGCGAGTCCGCAGTACGGGTGGCGCGCCATGACCTCCGCGGTCCAGGCGGCGGGCGGGCCCAGGCGCGGGTCGTCCGGGGCGGCGGAACGGAGGACGACGTCGGCGGTGCCGAGGAGGCCGGGGTCACGTGTGTCCTCGTGGACGGCGGTGTGCGCGGCGTCCGCGTCGGGGTCCTCGGGCTCGTACGCGGGGTCGGTGTAACGGCTGACGGCCACGCGCGGCGGGTCGGTGTCCAGGACCCGGGTGAGGACCCGGACCGGGGCGGTGCGGTCGGCCGGTTCGTAGGAGGGGAGCGGCAGCCGTTCGAGAAGGGCGGGGCGGGCGGAGGGCTCGGGGAGACCCGCGATCCCGTACAGGACGCCGCGCAGCAGCGCCGCCGACCGGCCCGGCACCGAGCTGACCAGGGCCGCCGCCTCCGCGTACCGGTCCGGGTCGTGGGTCTCGACGGCCTCGTCCAGCTGCCGGCGCAGGTCGTCCGACGGCCGCAGCCGCGGCGCGGTCCGGCCGAACGCGGCCACCGGGGAGTCCGGGTCGAGGTCTTCCTCGGGGAAGGAACCGAGGAGGACGGGGCGGCCGATCGCGGCGGCGTAGTACGTCACGCTGCCGTGGTCCCCGAGGACGCAGTCGGCGGCGATCAGGGCCTGCCGCCACCCTCCGAGCGGGTCGACGAGCGTCAGCCCGGCCCGCCGCGCCCGGTCCAGCCAGGCGCGGACCTGGCCGGGGCCGTGTCCGTACCAGATGTTGGGGTGCAGGACCGCGACCACGCGGTACTCGTCCGCGGGCAACTCGGCGGTCAGGCGCGGCAGGAGCCAGGGGAGCAGGTCGGCGGAGCCGCCCCCGTCCCCGCCTTCGTCCCCATCGCCGCGACCGCCGTCACCGAAGAGCGCGCCGGGCGCCCACGTGGAGTTGAGGACGACGAGCCGCCGGCCCGGGGCGACGCCGAGTGCGCGCCGGAAGCGCTCCCGGTGCGGCAGGGCTTCGAGGATGCGGTCGTAGCAGGGGTCGCCCGCGAGGACGGCGGTCGGAGCGGCCTCCGGGCAGGCCGCGCGCAGGCGCCGGAGCTGTTCGGGGTGGGAGAGGACGGTCGCCGCGGCGAGGGGACGGCCGTTGTGGAGGAGCCAGTCCGGGGAGAGGCCGAAAACGGGAGGCGCGGAGGCTTCCGGCTTCCGGCTTCCGGCTCCCGGCTCCCGGCTCCCGGCTCCCGGCTCCCGGCTCCCGGCTCCCGGCTCCCGGCTCCCGGCGCGGCCAGCCTCTTATTGTATCCAACCCCGTGCGAGAGGATCACCAACTTCCCCTGGAAAAACTCCAGTTCGCCCCCGTAACTCGCGGCGATCACCACATCGAAGCGCGACGCCGCCTCCTTGGCCTGCTCCCACGGCAGCACCGGCAGCCCCGCCCCCGCCAGCAGCTCCGGCACCCCGGCCAGGAACGGCGACGACCCCGTGCACGTCGCCGTCACCTGGATGCGCAGATCCCCGTCGAACAGCGGCAGGACGTCCAGCAGGCGGGTGGCCGAGGTGACGTTGTGGACGACGAACAGCACCTGCCCGGTCCGGCCCCTGGTCACCCAGCGTTCGGCGTCCGCGCCTACCGGAACCCGTATCCGTACGCCGTCCCGCACCCCGATGCCCCTCCCCGCCCGCCCAGCACATACGCCCCGAACGTTACTGCCGCCCCTGTGGTCACCCGCGCCCGCGGGTATGCGGTGACAGGGCGGCCTGCCCTGCCGACGGCGGCTCAGCGCCGTGAACGAGTCACCTTCACCCGCCAGTTGCCGCGGGCGTCGCGGCCCAGTACGTCGATGGTGACGCCGTCGAGAGTGCAGTGCCCCCCGGCCGGGTAGGGGGCGTCGCTCAGGCTCGCCGTGACGTTGGGGTCGGTGGTGTAGCAGCCGCGTCCGCGCGGGGTGGAGTCCACGGCGCGGACCGGGCCGGTGCCCGAGGGACGGTCGGTGGCGACGGTGGTGACGAGGACACCGGGACGGCAGACGGCGTGGTCGAGGGGGCCGCGGGTGCGGGCCTCCAGGGTGATGGCGCGCTTGCGGGAGAGCGGGACGACGACCAGCTTGGTGCCGCCGGGGACGGAGGTGGGGGTGAGCGTGTAGGTGCGGCTGCCCGCGACGGTGACGCACTGCACCTGACGTGGCGCGAGCCAGCCCAGCTTCCATTTGTGCCAGGCGAGGAAGTCGTTGGACGGCCCCCAGTCCTCGTCCATCGGGTCCCAGTGGCCGACGGGGGAGACCACCTTGTTGCCGCGGCCGGTGGCGTAGAGGTCGGGGAGGCCGAAGCTGTGGCCGTTCTCGTGCACCAGGACGCGGTACGGGCTGTCGCCCGTCTGGCGGCTCCAGATGAAGGAGACGTTCTTCAGGGCGGCGCCGTGCCGGGTCCGCAGCCCGGTCGGCGACCCGGCGAACGTCACCGAGCGGACGTCCTCGGTGGCCGGCGGCCCGGCGTCCGGGCTGGCCAGGACGTTGACCAGGTCGTAGCGGCGCAGGTCCACGGTGCCGTCGATCGCGGCGACGATCTCCTTGGCGAGGGCGTGGTAGCCGGTGTTGCTGCGGGTGTCGAAGGGCGTGCCGCGCCGGATGCCGTAGGCGGCGTACGGGTGCGCCATGCGGATCCAGCGCAGCAGGGGCGTGGAGCGGTAGTCGAGGCGCCCGTAGGAGCTCTTCCGGTAGAAGTCGGGGACGGCGGGGAAGAACTCGGCGTACCGCTTCCGCGGGCTGCCCTTGCCCGGGGCGTCGGGGAAGTCGATGAAGAGGGTGATCGCCCGGACGGTCCCCCGGGAGCGGGCGTAGCCGTGCGGGGTGCGGGCGCTCTCCGAGACGGAGCGGGTGCCCGTGCGCAGGGCGCAGGGCCCGGACGGCGGGCGGCCGGTGGGGTCCGGTCCGGCGGGGCGCGCCGCCGGCTCGTGGGCGCCCGCCGGGCCCGCCACCGGTGCGGTGAGGGCCAGCAGTGCGGCCGCCACCACGGGGATGGCCAGGGTTCGCATGCCTGTCACCTCCTGCCGGCTGACTAACACCCTGAGCCGTCGTACGTCCGTACGCCCTCGGGGCTACGGCAACCGGGGGATGGCTGTCACCGCAAACGTGATGCACGGCACATTGCGGACGGGAAATATCCGGGGAGGTTCTCCCCGTTTAAGCTCACGTTCCGCGCAAACGGGGAGTCCTTCCCCGTTTGATGATCGGCGGTAGCACGCCGTCGGAACCGGCAGAACCGCCGGAGCCGGCAGAACCGCCGGAGNCGGAGCCGGCAGAACCGCCGGAGCCGGCAGAACCGCCGGAGCCGGCAGAACCGCCGGAGCTGACAGAGTCGACAGAGAGAGGAGTCCCGTCGTGACGACGCCCCAGCCGCGGCTGCGCGCCGATGCCCAGCGCAATCGTGAGCGCATCATCGCCGCTGCCCGGGAGGTGCTCGTCGAGCACGGGGCCGAATTCTCCTTCGACAAAATCGCTCGACGCGTCGGGGTCGGCAATGCCACGCTGTATCGGCACTTCGCGGACCGCCGCGAGTTGATCCACCATGTCACCCTCTCGGTGATGGACCGCATCGCGGACCGGGCCGAGACAGCACGAGCCGAGGAGCACGATGCTTTCCGCGCGCTGAGGCGCTTCGTTCACGCTGCGGCGGACGAGCGCGTGGGTGCCCTGTGCCCGTTGCTCGACTTCGACATCGACCACGGCCATCCGGACCTCGTCGAGGCCCGTGACCGGCTCGACCGGAACCTCCGGGAGCTGATGGCCGCGGCCCGCGAAGCGGGCCAGCTGCGTCCCGACATCGACGTCGGTGACCTCATGGTGGCGCTCACCCAGCTGACCAGACCGCTTCCGGGCAAGGGCTGCCTGGACTTCGACCGGTTCGTCCACCGGCACCTGCAGCTCTTCCTGGACGGCCTCATGACCCCGGCCCGCTCGGAACTGCCCGGTTCCGCGGCGACCCTCGACGAGCTGCGCCACAACCGGCAGCAGGTCCGGCCCCGTTGTCAGACCCCTCTGTCATAGTCCGACCTGTACGTCCTCTCCGCCGCCAGTCCGTCACGTTTTCCCTCGCTCGTCCGTCATTCCTTCAGTTCTCGCTCATCCCTCGCACCGCTAGGCAGGCCCTTCCATGCCAGAAACCACCACCCCGGATCCCCGGCGCTGGAAAGCGCTGATCTTCATCGCCCTGGCACAGCTGATGGTCGTCCTCGACGCGACCATCGTGAACATCGCCCTGCCGTCCGCCCAGGCCGACCTCGGCATCTCGGACGGCAACCGGCAGTGGGTCATCACCGCCTACGCCCTCGCCTTCGGCGGGCTCCTGCTCTTCGGCGGCCGAATAGCCGACCTGTGGGGCCGTAAGCAGACCTTCATCACCGGCCTCATCGGTTTCGCGGTGGCGTCCGCCCTCGGTGGTGTCGCCGCCAACACCGGCATGCTGCTGGCCGCCCGCGGCCTCCAGGGCGTCTTCGGCGCACTGCTCGCCCCGGCGGCCCTGTCGCTCCTGGCCGTCAGCTTCACCGAGGCGAAGGAGCGCGCCAAGGCGTTCGGCATCTTCGGTGCCATCGCCGGTGGTGGCGGCGCCGTCGGCCTGCTGCTGGGCGGCGTGTTCACCGAGTACCTCAACTGGCGCTGGACGTTCTTCGTGAACATCCCCTTCGCCGCCGTGGCCGCCGCGGGTGCGATCGCCGTGATCCACGAGCCCGAGGGCAGCCGCAACCCGGCGAAGCTGGACGTCCCCGGCGTGATCCTGGCCACCCTCGGTCTCGTCTCGCTGGTCTACGGCTTCACCCGCGCCGAGACCGACGGCTGGACCGCCGGGCTGACGCTGGGTCTGTTCATCGCCGCCGCCGTGCTGCTGGTGGCCTTCGTCCTCGTCGAGAACAAGGTCAAGTCGCCGCTGCTCCCGCTGCGCGTCGTGACCGACCGCAACCGCGGCGGTGTCTACGGAGCGCTCGGCCTGGCCTCCATCGGCATGTTCGGCCTGTTCCTCTTCCTGGTCTTCTATCTCCAGGGGATCAAGCACTACAGCCCGATCACCAACGGTCTGGCCTTCCTCCCGATGATCGCCACCATGATCACCGGTTCGACCCAGATCGGCGCCCGGCTGATGAACCGGGTGCCCGCCCGCTGGCTGATGGGCCCCGGCTTCCTGGTCGCCGCCCTCGGTATGGCGCTGCTCACGCAGATCGACGTGGACACGCCGTACGTGACCGGGATCCTGCCCGGCCTGCTGCTGATGGGCGTCGGCATGGGCACGGCGTTCATGCCGGCCATGAGCCTCTCCACGTACGGCGTGCAGGCCCGTGACGCCGGTGTCGCCTCGGCGATGGTCAACACCTCGCAGCAGGTCGGCGGCGCCATCGGCACCGCTCTGCTGAACACCCTCGCCAACAGCGCCAAGGACAGCTACATCAGCTCCCACATGGCGGACGCCACGTCGCCGGGGGCCATGAAGGTGATCGGCGTCAAGGCGACCGTGCACAGCTTCCAGGTCGGCATCACCTGGGCCACGGGCATCCTGACCCTGGCCGCCGTGGTGGCGGTGGTCTTCGTCAACGCCGGCCGCCCGAGCCCCACCACCTCCAAGACCGGTGACGGCGAGGGTGCCGTCGAGGACGCCGTTCCGGTGATGGCCCACTGAGGCCGCCGCCCGCGCCGGACCCGTCGCCGGTCGGCGACGGCCCGGCCGCGGGCCCGGAGGGTCTGCCTGCACATGACGCGAAGCCCCCGCACGGAATCCTTCCGTGCGGGGGCTTCGCCGCGTTCGGACCCGCTGCCGCTGCCGCTGCCGCTGCCGCTGCCGCTGCCGCTGCCGCTGCCGGTCCCGGTTCCGCCTCAGCGCAGCCAGGGCAGGTCCGCGCCCGCAGGCTGGAGACCGGCCGCGATGGTCCCGCAGATCTCGCCCAGCTTCGTGGCCTGCTCGGGCGTGAGGCGGTCGAAGATGGCCGCCCGCACCGCCGCGACATGGCCCGGCGCCGTCCTCCGCAGCACCTCGTACCCGTCGTCCGTGAGCACCGCGAGCTGTCCGCGGCGGTCGGACGGGCAGTCCTCGCGGCGCACCCAGCCGTTCTTCTCCAGGCGGGCCACGGCGTGCGAGAGCCGGGACCGGGTGATCTTCGTCTGCTGGGCGAGTTCCGTCATCCGCATCCGGCGGCGGGGGGCCTCGGAGAGCTGGACCAGCAGCGCGTAGTAGATGTGCGGCATCCCCGCGTCGCGCTGCAGCTGCCGGTCGAGATGGTCCTCCAGGAGCGTGGTGGCGTGGAGGTACGCCAGCCAGGTCGCCTGCTCGTCGGGGGTGAGCCAGCGGGGCTCCGCCGGGTCCGTCGCGGGTTCGTTGCTCATGTCATCCACTGTTCCACTCGTCGGTCGGCATGCGGTTCCGGTAGGCACTCAGGAGATCCTTGAAGTCTAAATAAAGTCGGTCTAAGGTCGAGGGTGCAGAGCTTGAAAGTTCAAGCACATCGTCGAGCTCAGGAGCGACCGTGCAGGCCACCCCCGCCCCCGTCCCCGTCCCCGGGCGCATGCCCGCCCTCTACCTCTCCCACGGCGCACCTCCTCTCGCGGACGACGCGCTGTGGCCCGGCCAGCTCGCCGCCTGGTCGGCGGAGCTGCCCCGGCCGCGCGCGATCCTGATCGTCTCCGCGCACTGGGAGGAGGCACCCCTGGCCCTGGGGGCCACGGAGACGGTGCCGCTCGTCTACGACTTCTGGGGCTTCCCCGAGCACTACTACCGCGTCCGCTACGCCGCCCCGGGCGCCCCGGAGCTGGCGGAACGGGTGCGGGGGACGCTGCGGGGCGCCGGGCTGCCCGTCCACGACCTGCCCGACCGGGGGCTCGACCACGGCGCGTACGTGCCGCTGGTCGAGATGTACCCGGACGCCGACGTCCCGGTGCTCCAGATGTCGATGCCCACGCTCGACCCCCGCCGCCTGATGGAGATCGGCCGCAGGCTCGCGCCGCTGCGCGACGAGGGAGTGCTGATCATCGGCAGTGGCTTCTTCACCCACAACCTGGCGGCCCTGCGGCACAGGGGCGGTACGCCCGGCTGGTCCGCCGAGTTCGACCACTGGGGGCGGGAGGCGCTCGGCGCGCAGGACGTCGACGCCCTGCTGGACTTCACGCACAAGTCCCCCGCGGCACACCTGGCGCATCCGCGGACCGAGCACTTCGCCCCTCTCTTCGTCACGTTGGGTGCCGCCGAGGGCGAACTCGGCACCCAGCGCAGTGTGATCGACGGCTTCTGGATGGGGCTGGCGAAACGGTCGGTGCAGTTCGGGTGAGCGGGAGGGCGGACCCGCCCCCGCCCTCCCGCTCACCCCCTGCCTCCCCGTCCCCCGTTCGCCCGTTAAGCCGCCGTCAGACCGCATCGATCAGCTCGACGGCACGGACCGTGGCCGCCAACGCGCCCTCCGCGGCGTCCGGTTGGGTCAGCGCCACATCCACCGCGGTGTCCGTGAACTTGATCGTGTGCTCGTCGCCGTGCTCCGCAGCCCGCGCGAACGCCTCGTCGGCCGTGGCCGGTGCCCCGGTGACCGCCGGCAGCGCCCCGGGAGCGGGATAGGCGGCGGTCACCGACGCACTCGCCTCCCAGGCGGCGAGGAAACTGGGCACCCACAGATCGCGCGGGAGCGCCGGCAGGGTGCGCAGGACGGCGTTGGGCGCGGTGGCCGAGTGGACGAGCATGACCGGCCCGCCGTTGGCGTGGTCGCCGTAGCGCAGCACCGTCTCGCGGACCAGCTCGGCCAGCAGGGCCGGCACCTCGTCCGGTCCGGTGGGCGGCCGGAGGGAGTTCGCGGCGGCCGGCCAGCCGGGCGTACCGGGCAGCCGGGCGAAGCGTTCGCGGATGCCGCCCTCGGCGTCCGCGATGCCCGGCATGCCCGCCAGCGCGGCGGCGATCCCGGTGGTGCCCGTCGGTACGGGGGCCACGGGGAGCGTCCGGTGGCGGGCCGCCCAGTAGCCGAGGGCGTGGCCCAGCTCCGCCACGCGCGGGGCGCTCTCGTCGCCGTCGAGGAGGATCCGCACGGCGTGGCCGGTGCGGATGACCACATGGGTGGCGCCGCCGGTGATGCCGGGCAGCAGCCGGGGCCACCACTCGGTGAGTACCTCGCGCCAGGGCCGCTCGGTCAGCCGGTCCGTGAAGTACGCGATCCAGTCGCCGAGCCGGCCGGGATCGCCGAGGCCCTCGCGCCACGTCGCGTCGTCGATCCGGACGCCGGTGCGGGCCGGCATGTCCTCCAGCCTCTGCCGGTACCCGTCGAGCCAGCGGTGGACGACGGGCGCGTGACCGTGCCGGACCAGCGCCTCGACGGTCATGGGTGCGTGATTGGTGAGCCAGCCCTCGAATTCCGGGCCTGCCGAGTGGAGACGTTCCAGGGCTTCGTCGAGCGTGCCGCTCGCGTCGGTCTCTGTCATGCCCGTCACGCTAGGCGTCTCCTGTCCCTCCAGTAACGGTCTGGGGACGTACGCCTCCGGCCCTCGGCCAGCCCTCCGCTACCCGCCTCCTGGCTGCGCCCGCGAGGTCAGCGGCCGTGTTTCTCGTGCCAGTGGAAGAGGTTGTACGAAGCCAGGCCCACCAGGACGGCACAGGCGAGCCCGATGCCCAGGGACCGCAGCCAGGTGCCGCCGGCCACGCTGTGCAGGAAGCCGATGGTGATGCCGGCGAGCGCCCCGTAGGTGGCCGCGCGGACCTCCGTGATCATCGCGTTGCGCTCGCGGACCAGCCCGTAGCCGATGCCCGTGGCGACGGCGGCGGTGACCAGGCCGAGCAGCCAGCCGCCCAGCTCGGAGAAGCCGTTCTCGTGCGCGAGGAAGACGGTGTACAGGAAGAGGACGAAGCCCAGGGCGGCGGGCACCGCCCAGGCGGGGCGGCTGCGGTCCGGGACCGGTCCGGCCCGGGTCCCGCGGGCGGGGAGATGGGCTCCTCTCGGCACCGGACCGGGACCCTCCGGGGTGCGGTGGGGCAGGATCGAATGCGCCGGCATGCGGGGCTCCTCTCGTCCGCCCCCGGGGGCGGTGCGCCCGTCCGGGGGAACCGGTTCCCCTGTAGGTCCAGCGCACACCCGCGCCCGTCCGGCGGCAAATCGATCAGCCGGCGCCGCGCATGGGCGGCATCGGTCAGCCGGCGCCACCGACGGGCCGTATCGGTCAGCCGTCGCCGCCCACAGGCCGCTCGTAGTGCGTCACGTCCCAGTACCGGCCGAACTTCCGCCCCACCTCCCGGAAGGTGCCCACGGCGGTGAAGCCGAAGCGCCGGTGGAGCCGGTCGGACGCCGGGTTCGGCTCGGCGACCGCCGCGTAGGCGCGGTGCACGTCCTCGCCCGCCAGGACGTCGAAGAGCTCCGCGTACAGCAGGGCGCCTATGCCCCGGCCGGTCGCGTCGGGCGCGCAGTAGACGGACACCTCGACCGACGTGCGGTAGGCGGCGCGCGCCCTGAAGGGACTGCTGGTCGCGTAGCCGAGGATCCGGCCGTCCGGAACCTCCTGGGCAACCAGAAGGCGATGAGGCCCGTCTAGTGGGTAGGCGCCCAGCCAGGAACGGCGTTCCTCCGGAGTGAACGGGGTGATGTCGAAGGTGACGGCCGTCTCACGGACGTAGTGGTTGTAGATCTCCGTGAGGGCCGTGAGGTCTCCCTCGGCACCCGGCCTGACCTGGACGTCCTGTGGCGCCTGCGGCTTCTGTGGCATCCCGTCCCCCTTCGTGGCGGGACAGGGTACTGCATGATCGTAAAAAAGAAGGCGCCTCTGGGGAATTCTGTCCTGTTTGCAGTCGTTCTTTCCTTCGGACGGGTTCGCAGAGCGAGCCCCGCCCGCCTTATCGCAAAATCCCGCGACCGTCTCATCGCAAGGGAGTACGCATGGCAACCCGTGCCGTCGCCCGTCGTCAGTCCGCCACCAAGGACGCCGACGAGGCACGCAGTGTTCGCGCCTCGGGCGAGATCGCCGATCGCGACCTGGTCGGCATGTACCTGGACGAGATCGCGCGGACGCCCCTGCTCGACGCCGCCAAGGAGGTCGAGCTCTCCCAGGCCATCGAGGCGGGCGTGTACGCCCGGCAGCTCCTCGACGGTCTGGAGTCCGGCGAGGCGGGGGGCGCCTCGCGCGAGGAGCTGGAGGCGATAGCCGACGAGGGCGCCCGCGCCAAGGACGTCTTCATCAAGTCGAACCTGCGGCTCGTGGTCGCCGTCGCCCGCCGGTACCCGCGCAGCGGGCTGCCGCTGCTGGACCTGATCCAGGAGGGCAACGCGGGCCTGGTGCGCGCGGTGGAGAAGTTCGACTACACCAAGGGATTCAAGTTCTCCACCTACGCGACCTGGTGGATCCGCCAGGCGATCACCCGCTCGATCGCCGACCAGTCGCGCACCATCCGGCTCCCCGTCCACCTCGTCGAGGAGCTGGGCCGCATCCGCCGGGTCCAGCGCGAGTTCAACCGGGAGAACGGCCGCGACCCGGAGCACACGGAGATCGCCGCCGAGCTGGGCACCACGCCCGAGCGCGTCGGCGACGTCCTCGACTGGGCCCGTGACCCGGTCAGCCTGAACATGTCGGTGGACGACGAGGGCGAGACCCAGTTCGGCGACCTGCTGGAGGACACCTCCGCCGTGTCGCCGGAGCAGTCGGTCATCGCGCTGCTGCGCAGCGAGGAACTGGAGACCCTCATCGGCCGGCTCGACCACCGCACCGCGTCGATCATCAAGGCGCGCTACGGGATCGAGGACGGCCGGGAGCGCACGCTGACGGAGGTCGGCAAGCAGCACGGGCTCACCCGGGAGCGGATCCGGCAGATCGAGAAGCACGCGCTCATGGAGCTGAAGAAGATGGCTCACGCCACCGGGTTCGACGCGGCGGCCTAAAAGGGCATATCCTCATAGACCGGACCCCGGCGCCTCCCCCCCTGCGTCGGGGTCCTTCTTATGTCCGCTTATGCGTGCTTATGCAATGCACGCTCAAGAGCATCGGCACGCTCCATCAGCGGAGCATCGGCACGCTCCACCAGCACGCTCCTGAAATCAGGCCCGCGCCTCCGGCGCCGTCCCGCCCGCCGCCGCCCGGGTGATCCGCTCGCCCAGCACGCGGGCGTACGCGACCAGGCCCTCCGGCTCGTGCACCTCGAAGTCGCAGTCCAGCATCGTCAGGTGGAAGGCCACCCACTCGACGGAGCCGGGGAACTCCGTGTCCAGCCGGCACGTACCGTCGTCCACCGGCTGCGGCGCCCCCATCCAGTGCGGCAGCCGGGCCGCCACACCCGCCGCGGGCGCGTGCAGCGTCACCACCAGCCGCAGCTCCGACTGCGGCCGGGGCATGGAACCCTTGATGAACTCCGCCGCGTTCTCCACCGGCAGCTCGCGCGGCTCGAAGCGCGCGCCCGTGGCGAAGGGCTCGCTGACCCGGTCGACCCGGAAGGTGCGCCAGTCCTCGCGGTCGTTGTCGTACGCGACCAGGTACCAGCGGCGGCCGGTGCTGACCAGCCGGTTCGGCTCCACCAGGCGCTTGGTCTCGACGCCCTCGCCGGTGCGGTAGGTGAAGCGCAGCCGCTCGTGCCCGGTCGCGGCCGAGGCCATCACGGTGAGCGTCCTGGGATCCACGGTCGCGCCGTCGCCCCAGGTCAGCGGAACGGTCGCGGCCTGGAGGGCGGTCACGCGGTGGCGGAGCCGGGACGGCAGCACCTGTTCGAGCTTGGCGAGCGCCCGTACGGACGCCTCCTCGATGCCCTCCACGGCGTGCCCGGCCCCGGCCCGCAGGCCGACCGCGATGGCGACCGCCTCCTCGTCGTCGAGGACCAGCGGAGGCATCGCCGCCCCGGCCGCCAGCCGGTACCCACCGACCGCTCCCATCGTTGCCTGTACGGGGTAGCCGAGGTCGCGCAGCCGCTCGATGTCCCGCCGGATCGTCCGCGGGCTCACCCCGAGCCGCTCCGCGAGCTCGCTGCCCGGCCACTCGCGTGGGGTCTGCAGAAGGGAGAGCAGATTAAGAAGCCGTACGGGTGTGTCGGTCATAACGCCAGCGTGCCAGGTATCTAGGACATAGCTTGACCTAGGCGGGATCTAGCGTGGGCCACCCGGAAAACGAAGTGGAAGGCAATACCCCGTGAGCTCCCTGAGCACCGATCCGCCCCTCGACCGCCGCCGTTGGATCGCGCTGGCCGTCGTGCTGACCGCGTCCTTCATGGACCTCGTCGATGTGACGATCGTCAACATCGCGATGCCCAGCATCAGCGAGGACCTCGGCGCCTCGTTCAGCGTCCTCCAGTGGATCACCGAGGGCTACGCCCTCGCCTTCGCCGCCGGCCTGATCACGGGTGGCCGCCTCGGGGACATATACGGCCGCCGGCGGGTCTTCCTGCTCGGCATGGGGGGCTTCACCCTCGCGTCGATGCTCTGCGGCGTCGCGGGCGACCCGCACCTGCTCGTCGTCGCCCGTATTCTCCAGGGCGGCACAGCCGCGCTGATGGTGCCTCAGGTGCTGGCCATCGTGCACTCCACCTTCCCGGCGCACGAGCGCGGCAAGGTCTTCGGCATGTTCGGCGCGATCGTCGGGCTCGGCGCGGTCTCCGGCCCGATCCTGGGCGCGCTGCTCACCCAGTGGAACCTGTTCGGCCTGGAGTGGCGGCCGATCTTCCTGGTCAACCTCCCCGTCGGTGTCGCCGGGCTGATCCTGGGCCGCCGCTTCATCGCCGAGTCGAAGGCCGAGCACGCGCTGAAGCTGGACCTCGTCGGCGTCGCCCTGGCGACCGTCGGCATCGTGATGTTCCTCTACCCGCTCACCCAAGGACGGGAACTGGGCTGGCCGCTCTGGGGCTTCCTGATGATGGGCGGCAGCGCGGTCGTGCTGGCCCTGTTCGTCGTCTACGAGCGGCACAAGAAGCGCAGGGACGGTTCGCCGCTGGTCGAGCTCTCCCTCTTCACGGTCAAGAGCTTCGCCGCCGGCATCGGCGTGCAGCTGGCGTTCGGCATCGTCTCCGGCATCTACTTCCTCTGCTGGACGCTGTACATGCAGCTCGGCCTCGGGTGGAGCGCGCTGCGGTCCGGCCTGACCGGCATACCGTTCTCGATCGCCGTCGCCGTGACCGCCGGGGTCTCCGTGCAGAAGCTCGTCCCGCGCTTCGGCCGGAAGGTCCTCCAGGCGGGCGCCGTGATCATGGCTGCCGGTGTGCTGATCTACATCTGGGAGGCCGGGCACTACGGCGCGGACATCACGCCCTGGCAGATGGCCCTGCCGCTGACGGTCATGGGCGCCGGCATGGGCTTCGTCGTGGCCCCGCTCACCGACGCCGTCCTCTCCGAGGTGCCGCGGGAGCACGCGGGTTCCGCTTCCGGCCTGATAAACACCACGCAGCAGCTGGGCAACGCGGTCGGCCTCGGGCTGGTCTCCGTGGTCTTCTTCGGCGTGCTGGACGAGGATGCGGTGGCCAAGGGGCAGTCCGCGGTCGCGTTCGGGGACGCGTACCGTTCCGCGCTGTGGTGGGTCGCCGGGCTGCTCGTCCTGGTCCTGGCGCTGATCTTCGCGCTGCCGAAGCGTTCCCGGGCGGAGGTTGTGGAGGACGTGGTGCCGGCGGAGACCGGGGAGCCGATAGCGGCGTAGGAGGAGCGCGGAGCACGCGTGTTTGATGGTGCGGCCCCTGTCCTGGAATTCGTTATTCCGGACGGGGGCCACGCTGTGTCCGGGGCTCCCGCCCGTCGTGGGGGCTCGGGGTCAGACCCTTAGGGGTCTTCGGGTTCAGACCCGGGCCACGCGCTCCTCCAGCCGGGCCTTGGCCGCGGGCCACTCGTCGCGCAGCATGGAGAACCAGACGCTGTCCCGCCAAGTCCCGTCCGGCCGGCGGATGTGGCGACGGAACGTTCCCTCCTGGACCGCGCCGAGGCGGAGCACGGCCTTCTGGGAGCGCTCGTTCATGTGGTCGATCTTCCACACGACCCGGCCCATGCCGAGCTCCTCGAACGCGTGGGTGAGCAGCAGCAGTTTGCACTCGGGGTTGACGACGGTGCCCCAGTGTTCCCGCCCGTACCAGGTGGCGCCCACCTCCACCTGCTCGCCCTGCACACTGGCGTCGAAGTAGCAGGTGGTGCCGATGGCCCGGCCGCTGCCCAGGTGGATCACCGCGAACGGGACGCACCCGGGGCGGGCCAGCCGGCTCGCGACGATCGCGTCCAGCTCTTCCTCGGTGTGCGGCGTGAGCGAGGACGTCCACCGCCACAGGTCCTCGTCGCCGCCGACGGCCGCGAAGAGGTCGGGGGTGTGGGCGTGGCCGAGCGGTTCCAGCCGGACGTGGCGGCCGGTGAGAACGGTGGTGGCTGCGGGCAGCGTTGCGATCATGGCGGGAAAGGTAGTGAAGGGTCGCACTAGAGGCAAGGAAAATATGTTCTAGTGCAAATAGTCGGTCAGGTGGACCGGTCTCTCTCTTCCCTTTCTTGGGTACGGATGCCCACTTCTGTCTGTTGTATGCCCGAGTCTGTTTACTTCTGTTGATGCCGCCCGTACGCTTCCGTCAAAACCACAGACCCGGGCAAGAAACGGACCCCTCACCCCATGTACGCAGCCGAGCGCCAACAGGAGATCCTGCGGCTCGCCCGTGAGAGCGGACGCGTGGACGTGCTCTCCCTCGCGGAGGAGTTCCAGGTCACCGCCGAGACGGTGCGTCGCGACCTCAAGGCACTCGACCGGGCCGGACTGGTCCGGCGCGTGCACGGCGGGGCCATTCCCTCCGGGCGGCTGGACTTCGAGCCCGACCTGGCCGAACGGGAGTCCACCGCCGCCGACGAGAAGGACGCCATCGCACGCGCCGCCCTGGCCGAACTGCCCGCGGACGGCAGCGTGATCCTCGACGCCGGGTCCACCGTGGCCCGCCTCGCCGCACTGTTCCCGCTGGAGTCCGGCCTGACCGTCGTCACCCACGCCCTGCCCGTCGCCGCCCGGCTCGCCGACCACCCCGGCATCGCGCTGCACCTGGTCGGCGGCCGGGTACGGCACCGCACCCGCGCGGCCGTCGACGCGTGGGCCCTGCGCGCGTACGGCGAGGTCGCCGCCGACGTCGCGTTCGTCGCCACCAACGGCTTCTCGCCCGACGGCGGACTCACCACGCCCGACCTCGCCGAAGCGGCCGTCAAGCGGGCGACGATCGCGGCGGCGCGCCGCGTCGTGCTGCTGGCCGACTCCGGCAAGTACGGGCAGCGGCAGTTCGCCCGGTTCGGCGACCTCTCCGACGTCGACCTGCTGATCACGGACACCGGACTGAGCCCCGACGACGCCCGGGACATCGAGCGGTCCGGCACCGCGGTGGTGCGCGCGTGATCCTCACCGTCACCCCCAACCCCAGCCTGGACCGCACCTACGAGGTCCCGCGGCTGCTGCGCGGAGCCGTGCTGCGCGCCGGGACGGACCGCGTCGACCCCGGCGGCAAGGGCGTCAACGTCTCGCGCGCGATCGCCGCCGCCGGCCGTGCCACCACCGCCGTCCTGCCGCTCGGCGGCGCGGAGGGCGCCCTGCTGGCCCGGCTCCTCGGGGAGCAGGGCATCGACGTCGCGGGGGTGCCCGTGGCCGGTGCGACGCGGGTGAACGTGGCCGTCGCCGAACCGGACGGCACCCTCACCAAGGTGAACGCCCCCGGACCCGAACTGACGCCCGCCGAGGCCGAGTCGCTGCTGACCGCGGTGGGGGAGCGGTCGGCGGGCGCCGGCTGGATCGCCTGCTGCGGCAGCCTCCCGCGCGGTCTCGCCGCAGGCTGGTACGGACAGCTGGTGGCCCGCGCCCACGCCGCGGGGGCCCGGATCGCGCTCGACACCTCCGGACCTTCGCTGACCGCCGCCCTCCGCGAACGCCCCGACGTCGTCAAGCCCAACGCGGAGGAGCTGGCCCAGGCCGTCGGCCGCCCGCTGGTGACGGTCGGAGACGCGGCCCGGGCGGCGGAGGAACTGCGCGGACTCGGCGCACGGGCCGTCCTCGCCAGCCTCGGAGCGGACGGCCAGCTTCTCGTCGACGACTCCGGCACGTACTTCGGCACGGCCCGGGTGACATGCGTCCGCAGCAACGTCGGTGCGGGCGACGCCTCCCTGGCCGGTTTCCTCGCCGCCGGCGGCGAGGGCCCGGACGCCCTCGCCTCGGCCCTGGCCCACGGCGCGGCGGCCGTGCGGCTGCCCGGCAGCGCGATGCCGGCCCCGGCCGACCTCGAACCGTCCGCCGTGACGGTCACCCGGGCCGTCCCGGACGACCGCGCCCTGACCGAACCGGCCGCCTGACGGCCCGACTCCCTTCCTGTTCCCTCCTCCTTCCCTCCCCCCCACCAATCCCCGTCGCCCGCAAGGCGCTACCGCGAGCAAGGGAGCCCGCGATGAGTGAGCTGATCACGGCGGACCTGGTCGACCTGGACCTGTCCGCCGCCACCAAGGAAGCGGCCGCCCGGTCGCTCGCCGTCCGTATGCGGGACCTCGGCCGCGTCACCGACCTGGAGGGCTTCCTCGCCGACGTCGCCGCGCGCGAGGCGCAGATGCCCACCGGCCTGGACGGCGGCATCGGCATACCCCATTGCCGCAGCGCCCACGTCACCGCCCCGACCCTGGCCTTCGGCCGCTCCGCCGCCCGCGTCGACTTCGGCGCCCCGGACGGCCCGGCCGACCTGATCTTCCTCATCGCGGCCCCGGTGGGGGCGGACAGCGATCACCTCACGATCCTGTCGAGCCTGGCGCGGCAGCTGATGGACGAGGAGTTCACCGGGGCGCTGCGCGCGGCCACGGACGCGGCGGGGGTGGCGGCTCTGATCAGGGGGGATGCGGACGGCCCTGCCGCCGAGGAGCTCGGGGCCGGGCCGGAGGTCTCCGGGGGGAGTGGCTGTGTCCCGGAGGGCGCCGGCGGGGAGGGTGTCGGCGGGCAGAGCGCCGGCGGGCAGAGCGCCGGCGGGGAGAACGCCTGTGGGGAGACCTGGGACGGAACGGGCGAGGGGGCCCCGGCGGAGCCGTCCCGCATCGTCACGAGTGAGGAGAGCCCGGCGGAGCCGTTCCGCATCGTCGCCGTCACCTCCTGCCCCACCGGCATCGCCCACACCTACATGGCCGCCGAGGCCCTGGAACGGGCCGCGCAGGCCGCGTGCGTCGAGATCGCGGTCGAGACACAGGGATCGGCCGGCTTCACCCGGCTCGACCCGGCCGTGATCGACGCGGCCGACGGCGTGATCCTCGCCCACGACGTCGAGGTCCGGGACCGCGACCGCTTCGCGGGCAAGCCGGTCGTCGACGTCGGCGTCAAGGCCGGCGTCAACCGTGCCGCCGAACTCGTCGCCGAGGTACGGCAGAAGGCCGAGCGCGGTGACGTACGCGCGCCCCGGCCCGCCGTTCCCATGGACGCGGAGGCCGAGGGTGGTGACGGGTTCGGGACCAGGCTGCGCAAGTGGCTGATGACGGGCGTCAGTTACATGGTTCCGTTCGTCGCCGCGGGTGGACTGCTCATCGCACTGGGCTTCGCCATCGGCGGCTACGAGGTGAACAAGGCGCCGTCGGTGGCGAAGCACTTCGCCTGGACCGAATCCATGAGCTGGGCCGCGCTGCTCTTCCAGACCGGCGGCGTGGCCTTCGGCTTCCTCGTGGCCGTGCTGGCCGGCTTCATCGCCTACGGGATGGCCGACCGGCCGGGGCTCGTACCGGGCTTCGTCGGCGGTGCGATCGCGGTGACGGTCGAGGCGGGGTTCCTCGGCGGGCTGATCGCCGGTCTGATGGCGGGCGGGGTCGTGATGGCCGTCCAACGGGTCGACGTCCCGGCCGTGTTGCGCGGGATCATGCCGGTGGTGGTCATTCCCCTGGTGTCGTCCGCCGTCGTCGGCTTCCTGATGTTCCTGGTGGTCGGCAAGCCGCTCGCCTCGCTCCAGTCCGCGCTGACGGACTGGCTGAGCGGCCTGTCCGGAACCAACGCCGTGATCCTGGGCGCGCTGCTCGGCCTGATGATGTGCTTCGACCTCGGCGGCCCGCTCAACAAGGTCGCCTACGCCTTCGCCGTCGGCGGCCTCACCGACCCCAACGACGGCAGCCTCAAGGTGATGGCCGCGGTCATGGCCGCCGGCATGGTCCCACCGCTGGCCCTGGCCCTGGCGACGACCGTACGCGGCCGGCTGTTCACCCCGGCCGAACGCGAGAACGGCAAGGCCGCCTGGGTGCTCGGAGCCTCCTTCATCACCGAGGGCGCCATCCCCTTCGCCGCCGCCGACCCCCTCCGCGTCATCCCCTCGGCCATGGCCGGCGGCGCCGTCACCGGCGCCCTGTCCATGACCTTCGACTGCACCCTCCGCGCCCCTCACGGCGGCGCCTTCGTCGTCCCCCTCATCGGCCGGCCCTTCCTCTACCTCCTCGCCATCACCGCCGGCACCGCCGTGAGCGCCGCCCTGGTCATCCTGCTCAAGGGACTTGGCACACCCTCGGCCCTGCGACGCGAGGCAGAAGCGCCGACGGAGACGCCTGCGTCGGCGTCTGCGGCTGCTGTGTAGGCGAGGCGCGGGGAGGCCCCTGGTGAAGTGCGTGCGGGTTGGGGGTGGGGCGGGGCCGGTGGGCGGTTTACATGGCGGGTACTTGGCCGACCGGCTGTTTCGTCGTTGCGCGCACGCCGAAAAGCGGGCCGGCTGCGGAACGGGGGCCCGGCGGTGAGGTGCGGGTTGGGGGCGGGGGCGGGGGCGGGGGCCGGGGGCGGAGCCGGTGGGCGGTTTACGTGACGGGTGCTCGGCCGTCCGCCTGCTTCGTCGTCGCGTGCGCTCAAAGACAGCCGACTGCGGAGGAGGGGGCGCGGGGCCGGGGGCTGGCGGCGTCTGCGAGCCGGTGGGTGGGGCGGCAGCGGTGGGCGGTTTACATGGCAGGTGCTCGGCCGACGGTCCGCTTCGTCGTTGCGCGCACACCAAAAGCGGCCGGCTGCGGAGGAGGGGGTGCGCGGGCGGAGGCCGTCGGCCGTCTCCGGGTTGGCGGGTGGGGCGGCAGCGGTGGGCGGCTTACATGGCGGGTACTCGGCCGTCCGCCCCTCTCGCCGTTGCGTGCGCCCAAATGCGGCCAGCTACGGGAAGGCGGGCGCCCGGCCGGGACTGGTTGCCCGGCTTCCGGTCCGGTGGGGCGGGAAGTGGTGGATCCGAGCGGCCAATCACGGCGTGTCGGCCCGCAACTGCGCCCCGATCCACCACTTCCGTCCGGCCCTGAGCTCACCGACCCCTCTTGCCTCATTCGCCGCACCACCCTGGCCATCCACGGAGCGGGCGCGCACGGCCGGGCCTACCGTCTGGCTGTCGGGTGAGTGGGACGGTAACTGGTAGGTGTGGGCGGCTAGTCACGGCGTGTCGGCCTGAAAGCCCGCCCCGATCCACCACTCCCGCCTGGCCCTGAGCTCACCGACCCCACTCGCCTCATTCACCGCACCACCTCAGCCATCCACGGAGAAGGCGCGCACGGCCGGGCCACCGTCCGGCTGTTGGGCCACTGGGACGGCAATCGGTGGATCCGGGCGGCTAGTCACGGCGTGTTGGCCTGAAAGCCCGCCCCGATCCACCACTTCCGTCCGGCCCTGAGCTCATCAACCCCACTTGCCTCATTCACCACACCACCCCAGCCACCTACACAGAGGAGGCGTGCGGCCGGGCCGACCGTCCGGCTTCCGGGCCACTGGGACGGCAATCGGTGGATTCGGGCGGCCAGTAACGGCGTGTCGGGCCGAAAACCCGCCCCGATCCACCACTCCCGCCCGAGCCATGCCCCACCAACGCCCCGCGCCCCACGCGCCCCGGCCATCCCGAGGTCCGCACCGGCCAATTCGCGCCCGCCACCACCCTGCTCGTGCCCAGCCGGCCGCTTTTGGCGTGCGCGCAACGACGAGAGGGACGGTCGGCACAGCACCCGCCATGTAAACCGCCCACCGCTGCCGTCCACCCAACAGCCAGCACTCCACCGCCGGGCCTCCCGCTCCGCAGCGCGCTGTTTTTCGGCGCGCGCAACGACGAAACAGCCGGTCGGTCAAATACCCGCCATGTAAACCGCCCACCGACCCCGCCCCACCCAACAACTCGCACTTTGCCGCCGGGCCTCCCCTCCGCAGCCGGCTCGCTTTTCGGCGTGCGCGCAACGACGAAACGGGGGTGGACGGCCAAGTACCCGCCATGTAAACCGCCCACCGTTGCCGCCCCACCCCCAACCCGCACGCATTTCACCGGG
Source organism: Streptomyces sp. I05A-00742 (assembly GCF_013055795.1). GTDB lineage: Bacteria > Actinomycetota > Actinomycetes > Streptomycetales > Streptomycetaceae > Streptomyces. The sequence continues at coordinate 83,606 of NZ_JABETO010000014.1, read as the reverse complement.
GGGCCTCCCCCCCCGCCCCCCCGCCCCCCGCCCCCCCGCCCCGCCCCCTCCCCGCCCCTCCAGCCTCTCCTCTCCCTCCCCACCCCTCCCTTCCCCTCCCCCTACCTCTCGTACAGTTCCCGGTACGACGGGAACACCCCGCCCGCGCCCGACACGCTCTCTGCGGCGAGGACGGCCTTCACCACCGCGCGGGTCAGGGCATCGGCGCCCGCGGCGAGGATCTCGTTGACGGTGCCGAGGGCGAAGTCGCCGCTGTCCGGGACGTCTTGGGGGCTGAGGGGGTGGGCGCCGGTGGCCAAAGTGAAGACGGTGTCGCCGTCGGTGAGCAGGTGGACGGGGCGGACGGCGCGGGCGAGGCCGTCGTGGGCGGTGCCGGCGAGCTTCTGGGCCTGGGCGCGGGTGAGGGCGGCGTCGGTGGCGACGACGGCGATCGTGGTGTTCAACGGCGGTCGCACGGAGCCCGCCGTCCGCCGGGCGGTCTCCTCGCGGGCGGCGGCCAGGGTGCGCTGGGCCGCCTCGTGCCGGGCGGCCTCGGGGTAGGCGACCCGTCCGCCGGCGTGCAACTGCCCGTACAGCACTCCCGTCGTCGGATCGACCACCGAGCCCGCGGCGTTGACCGCGGCGAGTGCCGCCACGGTCACCCCCGAGGGCAGGACGATGCTCGCCGTGCCGATGCCTCCCTTCAGCCCGCCGGCGACGGCGCCCGTGCCCGCGCCGACGTTGCCCTGGGCCACGGGCGCCCCGACGTCCGTACGGGCTGCCGCCTCGGTCGCCGCCCGGCCCAGAGCCGCGTCGGGCCGGGCCCGCCAGTCGCCGCCGCGGCCGAGGTCGAAGAGGGCGGCGGCCGGGACGACGGGCACCACCTGGGCGGGGTCGGGGCCGACCCGGACGCCGCGTCCGGCCTCCTCCAGCCAGGCCACCACCCCGGACGCGGAGTCCAGACCGAAGGCGCTGCCGCCGGTGAGGACGATCGCCTCCACCCGCTGCACGAGGTTGCGGGGATCGAGCGCGTCGGTCTCCCGGGTGCCGGGACCGCCGCCCCGGACGTCGACGGCGGCGACGGCCCCGCCCGGCTCGGCGAGTACCACGGTGGTGCCGGTCAGTGCACCGGCACCGGCCAGTTCGGCGTGTCCGACCCGCAGCCCGCGCACATCGGTGAGCGCGTCCAGGGGACCGGTGCGGACGGAGGGCTGTGCGCTGTTGGTATTTGACATGGCGCCATGCGTATCACGCCTCCGCTCACGCCCCCGCCGTCGCATTCCGGTCGTCTTCCGCGGTCAGCGCCGTCCCGCCGCGCGCCGTCAGGGTGACCCCGACGACGACGGTGGCGGCCGCCACCGCTCCGGCCGCCAGGACCGCCCAGCGCCCCGCGAAGGTGCAGGCCAGCACCAGGACCGCCGAGGTGGGCAGCACCGCCTGCTGCAACCGGCCGCGTTTCTGGTGCCGGGAGTGGATCAGCCACACCGTGAACATGAAGAGCGCCGTGGCCACGGTGACCGTGCCCGATGCCGCGAACGTCGAGAGGTGGGCCTTGCCGGTGACCTGCTCGATCGCCACCTCGATGCCCGCGCCGACGGCGGCGGCGGAGCCGAAGACCAGATAGTGCCCGTAACCCCACAGGAACGCCTGGCGGTTGGAGATCAGGTGCAGGTGGATGGGTACGGCGAAGTAGATCCAGTACGCGGCGAAGATGATCAGCAGGCCGCCGCCGGCGATGGGCAGCAGGGTGAAGGGGCTCCGGTGCTCGTCCACGGCCGACTGGACCGCCACCGTGGCCGCCGACACCGTCTCGCCCAGCACGATGATGGTGAACAGGCCGTACCGTTCCGCGATGTGGTGCGGGTGCCAGCCGGTCGGATGCCCGCGCTCGGCCCAGACCGGGACGGCCATCTCGCAGACCGCCATGCCCAGGAAGAGCCACGGCTTGGCGTGGTCGGGCAGGAGCACCAGGCCCAGCCAGCCGACCTGGCACGTGGACACCCCCGCCGCGTACCGCAGGGCGGTCCGGCGCTCGGGGCCGGTCGTGGAGAGGCCGGCGCGCAGCCACTGGGCCACCATGGCCAGCCGCATCACCAGGTAGCCGAACCAGATCACCCGGAAGTCGCCGGAGTCGAAGGCGCGCGGGATGCCCGCCGCGAACACCAGCACGCCCGCGATCTGGATCAGCGTCACCCCGCGGAAGAGCACGTCGTCCGTGTCGTAGGCGGAGGCGAACCAGGTGAAGTTCATCCACGCCCACCAGATGGCGAAGAACATCATCAGGTAGCCCTGGACGCCGTGTCCCGTGTGCGCCTCGGCCAGCGCGTGCACCAGCTGTCCGCCCGCCTGGGCCACCGCGACCACGAAGCACAGGTCGAAGAAGAGCTCCAGCGGGGTGGCGGTGCGGTGCTCCTCGTCGCGGCCGCGGGTGGTCATCCGGCGTACGACACCCGAGCCGCTCGCGAGCCGCCGACGGGGCGTATCGCTCATAACGGCGATTGTCACCGCCCGTGGCGGGGGCCGCGACCGGGACCACCCGTACCCTGGGAGTATGAGCACCGTCCCCGAGCCCCAGCCCGCGGCAGCCCTGATCTTCGACGACCCGCTGGACCGGCAGTCGTCGGACGACACGGACCGCGGATGGGGAGAGCGCCCGGTGACCGGCCAGGGCTCCGCCGCCGACCTCGCGCGCTTCCTGGACGAGAAGCCGCCGCACCACATCTGACGGTACGGGCGGGGTCTCCGTCCGCCCGCCGATGTCTGCGCCCGAGTCCGCGCCCGAGTCCGCGCCCGAGTCCGCGCCCGAGCCCGCGCCCGCTCCCGCGCCCGCTACCGCTGCGCGGGCACCGAGTCCGAGCCCGGCCCGCGCCGCTGCTCGATCAGCGTGTCCCGGATCTGGGCCAGCAGCTCGATCTCCGTCGGCGCGGCCGGGCCGTTGTCCTCCGGGCGCCGGGCCGCCTGGCGCTCCTGCCAGCGCTTCATCGGCAGCAGCATCAGGAAGTAGACCACCGCCGCGGTGATCAGGAAGGTGAGCGAGGCGCTGAGCACCGCGCCCCACTGGATGTAGACGCCCTTGGTCACCTCGCCCGCCGCGTTCCTGGTGCAGGGGCCCTTGAGGCAGGCCGCGTAACGGTCCAGGTCCTTGGTGCCGAAGGCGCCGACGATGGGGTTGATCACTCCCTTGACGACAGAGTTCACGATGTTGGTGAACGCCGCGCCGATGACAACGGCGACCGCCAGGTCGACCACGTTGCCCCGCATCAGGAATGCCTTGAAGCCCCCAAGGATTCCCGTCTTCTTCTCGCTCACCGAACAGCCTCTCTCCGCGCGCATCCGTACCGAAATGGTGGGTTCCATAACATACGAGACCCTCCGGCCGGTCTGTCCAATCCGCGGACCCGATCAGTGGAGACCCCAGTACGCGAGTGGCGCCGAACACAGGATCACCACCCCGGCGGTCAGGAACACCCGCCCGGCGACCGTTCCGCGCCGCCTCCGCCCCACCCGCACCGGGGCGAACAGCGGCACGTCGCAGGTGGGCGGCGGCGCCCAGGACGGCCGGGCCCGAGGCGCCGGCCAGGACGCCGAGGCGACCGAAGAGAGCGAGGGAGGCGGAGAGGAGGAAGAGGAGGGCGGGAGCGAGGAGGGAGGACGCGACGACGAGGGAGAGAGGGGTGAGAAAGAGGACATGGCAACCACCGCCTGCCGTGGGGAGCACCGAACCGACGCTCCCCACGATCCCGGATTCCCAGGCGCCCCGTTGGGGCCTGTGGACAGGATTGTGAGATGTGGAAAACCCTGTCACACCTGGGAGTTAAGCCTCGCCAGACGTAGACGTCGGACCCCCATCCCTCACGGCAGCTCGATCCCCAGCTCCCACCCGTCGTGCACCCGCACGCACAGGCAGTCCCGCGCCGCGGTCCCCGGCAGCGCCCCCACCACGTCGAAGAGCACGCCGCGCAGCCGCTCCACGTTCTCCGCGAAGACCCGCAGCACCTCCTCGTGCGTCACGCCCTCACCCGTCTCGGCACCCGCGTCCAGGTCCGTGACCAGCGCCATCGACGTGTAGCAGAGCCCCAGCTCCCGGGCCAGGGCCGCTTCCGGATGCCCGGTCATGCCGACCACCGACCAGCCCTGGGCCGCGTGCCAGCGCGACTCCGCGCGGGTGGAGAAGCGGGGGCCCTCGACGACGACCATCGTCCCGCCGTCCACCGGCTCCCAGCCCTGGCCGCGCGCCGCCGCGAGCGCCGTGGCGCGTCCGGCGGGGCAGTAGGGGTCGGCGAAGCTCAGGTGGACGACCTCGGGGACCGTGCCGTCGGGGAGCGGTTCCCCGTCGAAGTAGGTCTGCGCCCGGGACTTCGTCCGGTCCACGAGCTGGTCCGGCACGAGCAGCGTCCCGGGCCCGTACTCCGGGCGCAGCCCGCCCACCGCGCACGGGCCCAGGACCTGGCGGACGCCCACCGAGCGCAGGGCCCACAGGTTCGCCCGGTAGTTGATGCGGTGCGGCGGCAGGTGGTGGTCGCGGCCGTGGCGGGGGAGGAAGGCCACCCTGCGGCCCGCCACCTCGCCGATGAACAGGGAATCGCTCGGCGCCCCGTAGGGCGTCTTCACGGTGATCTCGGTCACGTCGTCGAGGAAGGAGTAGAACCCCGACCCTCCGATGACGCCTGTCTCAGCCTGCGGGCCGACCGTCTCGGCCATGCTCGTATTGACCATGCGGCCACCCTAGCCGCGCGCCGGGTCCCGTTCCCGGCCGCGCGCACGACGGAGTCCGCCGCCTCGCGGTGAGGTGGCGGACTCCGTCTGCGCTGTTCGGGGGAGTGAGGGCGTCCGTCAGGCGGCCGACGACGCGGAGGCCGTGGAACCGCTGCCCGACGTGGACGAGGACGAGCCGCTCGTCGAGGCCGAGGACGACGACGAGGCCGTCGAGGCCGGGGAAGACGCCGTGGACGAGGACTTCGCCGGCGTGCTGCTGGACGCCGAGCCGCGGCTGTCGTTCCGGTAGAAGCCGGAGCCCTTGAACACGATGCCGACGGCGGAGAACACCTTCTTCAGGCGTCCGTCGCAGCTGGGGCACACGGTCAACGCGTCATCGGTGAACTTCTGCACCGCCTCAAGGCCCTCGCCGCACTCGGTGCACTGGTACTGGTAAGTCGGCACTTGCTCCTCCTGGCACTCTCACTCAATGAGTGCTAACGATGGTCCATAGTGCAGTATTCCTGCGCCTCAGTCCACCGAGACGGGCTCGCGGTGACCGACCCCACGCCCGACGATCCGCGAGGCGGAGGCGTCCGGAGTGAGCCTGCTGCGCAGCAACAGCAGCACCACCAGTGCCAGCGCGGTGCCGCCCAGCGGGACGAAGAAGCCCGTGTTGGCGCTGTGCGCGTCGACCAGGCGTCCGGCCACCGTCGAGCCGGCGGCCTGGCCCAGGCCCACGGCGCCGGTCAGCCAGGTGAACGCCTCCGTCCGGGCCCGCGCCGGGACCAGGGACTCGACCAGGGTGTAGCCGGTGATCAGCGCCGGGGCGATGCAGAGGCCGACGACCAGGCCGAGCCCGCCCAGCAGCGGCACCGCGTGCACCGCCCACAGGGGCGTGGTGGCCAGGGCCAGCAGCGGGTACGCGAGGAGCAGCCGGCGCTGCGGGGTGCTGCGCCAGGCGACGGTGCCGCAGACGATGCCCGCGATCATGTTCCCGGCCGCGAAGGCGCCGTAGAGCAGACCGTTGATGCCCGGCTCGCCGATCTCCTTGGTGAAGGCGGTCAGGGTCATCTGCATGCCGCCGAAGACCGAGCCGATGCCCAGGAAGACGAAGACGAGCACCCGGACGCCCGGGACGGAGAGGGCGGAGGCGCCCTTCTCACGGGCGCCGGACGCGTCCCGGCCGGGGGACGGCTGGGTGCCGCGCCGGGTGGCGAAGAGCAGACCGCCGACGACCGTGAGCACCGCCTCGGCGATCAGACCGGCGGACGCGTGGACGCCGGTGCAGAGCGCGGTGGCCAGCACCGGGCCGATCACGAATGTGAACTCGTCGGTGACGGACTCGAAGGCCGCCGAGGTCGCCATGAGCGGCGAGCCCTCCAGCTTGGCCGCCCAGCGCGCCCGCACCATCGGGCCTATCTGCGGGGTGGACGCGCCGGCGGGCACGGCCGCGAGGAACAGCGCCCACAGCGGCGCGTGGGACAGCGCCAGCGTGATGAGCAGCGAGATCGCCGCGGCGTGCACCACGATGCCGGGGAGCAGCACCGCGGCCTGTCCGAAGCGGTCCGCGAGCTTGCCGCCCTGTGGGGCGAACAGTGCCATCGAGACACCGGCGGTCGCCGAGACGGCGCCCGCCGTGGTGTACGAGCCGGTGGTGTTCTGGACGAGCAGCAGGATGCCGATGGTCAGCATCGCGAACGGCTGCCGCGCCAGGAAGCCGGGGAGCAGGAACGTCCAGGCGCCGCGCGTGCGCAGCAGTTGGCCGTACCCGGGACGGGCCCCGGCGGAGTCATTGACCGTGGTCGCCACGGTCCTTGCCTTTCCGCCGCCTGGTAGCACACCCCGCACGGGAACGCCGCCACGGAGCGCGCCGAGAGCTGTCCTCTCGCGCAGGACCGTGGTAGATGCCGATCCGGCCGCCTCGTGATACGCGACCGCGGCCGCCGTGCGGTCGCGCCAGCCCTGCATCAGGCAGAGATGGTTCGGTGTGTTCAGTAGTAATACGGACAGAAGTCGTACGGGCAGAGGGGCAGGTCTCCGGGCCCGCGGGAGACACCCGGCGGGGGTCCTCCGGCAGGAGCCGGAGGAACATACGAAGAACCTACTTCTTCCCTACCATACCTGCCGCTCGCTTCCGCGCGGGTTTCCCCGAGGTCACGGCCGTCCCGGCCGTACCGGCCTTCCCTGACGAGGTGCCCAGCCAGCCGGCCAGCTTGCCGCCCTCGCCGACCGCGCGCAGCCGTCTCTCGGCCGCGTCGCGCACCGGGTCGGTGGCCACGACCAGCAGTTCGTCCCCGTACCGCAGCACCGTCGACGGGGACGGGACGAAGCTCGTCCCCTCCCGTACGACGAGGGTGACGGCCGATCCCGCGGGCAGCCGGAGCTCGGAGACCTCGACGCCGTGCATCCGGGAGCCCTCCGGGACGGCGACGGACAGCAGGTGTCCGCGCAGCCGCTCCAGGGGCGCCGATTCGATGCCCAGGTCCAGGGGCTCGTTCTCGCCCAGTCCGAGGCGGCGGGCCAGCCAGGGCAGCGTCGGGCCCTGGACCAGGGTGTAGACGATCACCAGCACAAAGACGATGTTGAAGATCCGCCGGCTGTCGGGCACGGCCGCCACCATCGGGATGGTGGCCAGCACGATGGGCACCGCACCGCGCAGCCCGGCCCAGGAGAGCAGGGTCGTCTCCCGCCAGGGTGTACGGAACGGCGCCGTGCTGAGGAAGACCGAGACGGGTCGGGCGATCATCGTCAGGACCAGGCCGACGACGAGCGCGGGGATGATGTCGTCGCCGAGCTCGTGCGGGGTGACCAGCAGGCCGAGCAGGACGAACATGCCGATCTGGGCGATCCAGCCGAGCCCTTCGGCGAAGCCGCGGGTGGCCGGCCAGTGCGGCAGTTTCGCGTTGCCGAGTATCAGGGCGGCCAGGTAGACGGCGAGGAAGCCGGAGCCGTGGGCCAGCGCGCCGCCCGCGTAGGCGACGGTCGCGATCGCCATCACGGCGATCGGATAGAGGCCGGAGGCGGGCAGGGCCACGTGCCGCATGCCGTACGCGCCGAGGAAGCCGATGGCCAGACCGACGGCCGCGCCGATGGCCAGCTCCAGGGCGATCTTGCCGAGCAGCAGGTACCACTGCTCGACCGGCCCGGCGGCCGAGAACGCGACGACCAGGATGACGACGGGGGCGTCGTTGAAGCCGGACTCCGCCTCCAGGACGCCGGTGAGCCGGGAGGGGAGGGGGACGTTGCGCAGGACGGAGAAGACGGCCGCGGCGTCCGTCGAGGACACGACCGCGCCGATGATCAGGGACTGCCGCCAGTCCACGCCGGCCAGGTAGTGGGCGGCGGTCGCGGTGACCCCCACGCTCACCGCGACACCGAAGGTGGAGAGGACCGCGGCGGCGGGCAGGGCGGGTTTGATCTCCTGCCACTTCGTGCCGAGACCGCCCTCGGCCAGGATCACGACCAGCGCGGCGTAACCGATGACCTGGGTCAGACCGACGTCGTCGAAGGAGACGCCGATGCCGTCCTGGCCTATCGCGACGCCGATGCCGAGATAGACGAGCAGGCTGGGCAGCCCGCTGCGGGAGGAGACCCGTACCGCCGCCACCGCGACGAGCAGGACGAGCGAGCAGACGAGCATGAGTTCGTTGAGGTGGTGGACAGTCAGGGGCCGCTCCCATCACTAGAACTCCGGCCGGTGTCCGCAGGAACGTTCCTGCGGATGACCGGAACTTCATTGCCTCTCCTAATATTTTACGGGTTCTTAACGCGGTTCGGTTCGCCGGGCGATCGCCGGACGTCCGTTTGGTGACTGTTCGGCGACCGATCGGCGACCAGGTGCCGGACCCCGGTGACGACTCCGCGTCCGGCCGCCGGGCGCCCTGCGCCTATGGTTGCTTCCAGCACTCCAGGACCACCCGGCCCCGCGAAGGACAGCGATGCCCCCCAACAACACCGGCCCTTCCGGCAAGAAAAAGAGGAAGGGGCGACGCGCTCGCCTGATCGTGATCTGCCTCGTGCTGCTGCTCGTGGCAGGCGTCGGATATGGGGCGTACTGGAGCGTCAGCACCGTCCGCGCCTCGTTCCCGACGGCCTCGGGAACGCTCACGCTCAAGGGCCTGAAGGGACAGGTCAAGGTCGAGCGGGACGGCAACGGGATCCCCCAGGTCTACGCGGACGACGCCGAGGACCTGTTCCGCGCCCAGGGCTTCGTCCAGGCGCAGGACCGGTTCTGGGAGATGGACGTCCGGCGCCATCTGACGGCCGGACGGCTCTCCGAGATGTTCGGGTCCGGGCAGGTGGAGACCGACGCCTTCGTGCGCACCATGGGCTGGCGCAAGGTCGCGCAGCAGGAGTACGACACCAAGCTCTCGCCGGAGACCAAGAAGTACCTCCAGGCGTACGCGGACGGGGTCAACGCCTATCTCAAGGACCACCAGGGCAAGTCGCTGTCCGTCGAGTACGCGGCCCTGGAGTTCGAGAACGACTACAAGCCGGAGAAGTGGACGCCGGTCGACTCCGTCGCCTGGCTGAAGGCGATGGCCTGGGACCTGCGGTCGAACATGCGGGACGAGATCGACCGCTCCCTCGCCGCCACCCGGCTGGACCCGAAGCAGATCGACCAGCTGTACCCGGCCTACCCGTACGCGCGGAACAAGCCGGTCGTCGAGGGCGGCGCCCTTGACGCGCTCGGCAAGACCTTCGACCCCAAGGGCACGCCGGCTCCCTCGTCGCAGACCGGGTCCCAGGGGACTCAAGGGACTCAGGGCACGCCGGGGGCCCAGCAGCCCGGGGCCCAGCGGACGCCCGGGGCGCAAGGGACGCAGGGGACTCCGGGCACCCGGGGCGGTACGTCCAACAAGGGCACCGGCAACGGAACCGGCGGTGCCGCGACCGGCGGGCTGCACACGGGCCTGTCGTCGCTGTCGAAGACGATCGACCAGCTCCCCGCCCTGCTCGGCCCCAGCGGCAACGGCATCGGCTCCAACTCCTGGGTCGTCTCGGGCCAGTACACGACCACCGGCAAACCGCTGCTGGCCAACGACCCGCACCTCGCGCCGCAGCTTCCCTCCGTCTGGTACCAGATGGGCCTGCACTGCACGAAGACCAGCGCGCAGTGCCCGTTCGACGTCGCCGGCTACACCTTCGCGGGTATGCCCGGCGTCGTCATCGGCCACAACAAGGACATCGCCTGGGGCATGACCAAACTGGGCGCCGACGCCGCCGACCTCTACCTGGAGAAGGTCAACGCCAACGGCACCTACCAGTACGGCGGCAAGGAGCAGAAGCTCACCACCCGCAAGGAGACCGTGAAGGTCGCGGGCGGCAAGGACCGCGAGTTCACCATCCGCGAGACCAAGAACGGGCCCCTCGTCTCCGACCGCAACGACGAGCTGGGCAAGGTCGGCCAGGACGCGCCGGTCAAGGGTTCCGCCCCCGACCGGGCCGAGGGTTACGCCGTCTCGCTGCGGTGGACGGCCCTGGAGGCGGGGAAGACCATGGACGCGGTCTTCAGCCTGGACCGCGCCACCGACTTCGAGTCCTTCCGCAAGGCGGCGTTCGACTTCGCCGTCCCCTCGCAGAACCTGATCTACGCGGACACCAAGGGACACATCGGTTACCAGGCCCCCGGTCTGATCCCGGTGCGCTCCAAGAAGCACGACGGCCGCCTCCCGGCGCCGGGGTGGGACCCGTCCTACCGCTGGAGGGGTTTCGTGCCGCAGGCCGCCCTGCCCTGGGACTACGACCCCAAGCGCGGCTACATCGTGAGCGCCAACCAGCCGGTGATCGACAAGAAGTACCCCTTCGCGCTCACCTCGGACTGGGGCTACGGCACCCGCAGCCAGCGCATCAACGAGCTCATCCAGTCGAAGATCAAGGACGGCGGGAAGATCTCGACGGACGACATGCAGAAGATGCAGATGGACAACGCCAGCGAGATCGGCAAGCTCCTGACGCCCTACCTGCTCAAGATCAAGCTCAAGGGTCCCAACGAGCGCGAGACGAAGTACCTGCGCGAGGCCCAGGACCTGCTGAAGGACTGGGACTACCACCAGGACGCCGACTCGGCCGCCGCCGCCTACTTCAACGCCGTCTGGCGCAACACCCTCAAGCTCGCCTTCGGCAACAAGCTCCCCAAGGAGCTGCGCGTCAAGGGCCAGTGCCTGCGGGTGCGCCCGGCCAACGACTCGGGGCCCAGGGAGGACCTGGACGGCAAGACCCGTCTGGTCACCGAGTGCGGCGAGCGCGAGCCGAACGCGGCGCAGCCCGACGGCGGCGACCGCTGGTTCGAGGTGGTCCGCTCCATCCTCGACAAGCCGGACAACGACTGGTGGAAGACCAGCGGCCGCAACGGCGCCAAGAACCGGGACGAGCTGCTGGCCCGCGCCATGAAGGACGCGCGCTGGGAGCTGACCTCCAAGCTCGGCAAGGACGTCACGTCCTGGAGCTGGGGCCGGCTGCACCAGCTGAACCTGAAGAACCAGACCCTGGGCAAGGAGGGTCCGGCCGTCGTCCGCTGGATGCTCAACCGCGGCCCCTGGAACCTGGCCGGCGGCGAGGCGGCGGTCAACGCGGCGGGCTGGAACGCGGCGGGCGGCTACGACGTGGTCTGGGTGCCGTCCATGCGGATGGTCGTGAACCTCGCCGACCTCGACAAGTCGCGGTGGATCAACCTCACCGGCGCCTCGGGCCACGCCTACCACGCCCACTACTACGACCAGACGGACAAGTGGGCCAAGGGCGAACTGCTGCCGTGGGCCTTCAGCCCGGGCGCGGTCAAGAAGGGGACGGAGAACACGCTCACGCTGACGCCGTGAGCGGGTGACGCTCCGAGCCGGTGACGCTGTGACCAGGACGGCATCCGTCCGTCCCGGCGGCGGCGCCGGCCGCCGGGATCACGGCATGGCGAACCGCCGTACCCCGCCAGGGGTGACCACGGCGTGCACGGGGTGGTCGTGCGGTTCCTCCGGGACCCGCGCGACCACCTCGTCGTCGTACAGGAGCACGACGAGGGCAGGCGTCGCGCCCGCGCGCTCCAGGCGCGCCAGTACGCGGTCGTACGAGCCGCCCCCGCGCCCCAGGCGCATGCCCCGGCCGTCCACGGCCAGCCCCGGCAGCAGCACCGCCCGCGCCTCGGTGACGGCCTCCAGGCCGAGCCGGGGCCCGTCGGGTTCCAGCAGCCCGCGGCCCGCCCGGACCAGGTGTTCCGGGCCGCGGTAGACCCCCCAGTCGAGATCGTTGTCGGGCAGCAGGACCGGCAGCAGCACCCGGACGCCCCGTCCGCGCAGCGCCTCCAGCAACGCGCGGGTGCCCGGTTCCCGGCCGACCGAGACGTAGGCCGCGACCGTCCCGGCGTCCGTCAGCTCCGGGAGGTCCAGCGCGCGCCCGCCCAGCGCTTCCTGCGCCCCCTGGACGGCCGGGGCGCTCAGGGCCGCGCGCCGGTCCAGGAGAGTTCGCCGCAAGTCGGCCTTGGCGACATCTGACTTGCCCATTGTTCGTACAAACTCCTTTTCTCGGTTCATACTCGGTGGAGCCGCATCTTCCACTCAATCGCAACGGATAGTGTTCGCCCCATGACTCACGCGCGACCTCGGATCAGCAAGGCTGTCATCCCTGCCGCCGGCCTGGGTACCCGGTTCCTCCCGGCGACCAAGGCCACGCCCAAGGAGATGCTGCCGGTCGTCGACAAGCCGGCGATCCAGTACGTGGTGGAGGAAGCGGTCGCCGCGGGCCTCACGGACGTCCTGATGATCACGGGCCGCAACAAGCGCCCCCTGGAAGATCATTTCGACCGGAACTACGAGCTGGAGGAGGCCCTGCGCCGCAAGGGCGACGCCTCCCGCCTCGCCCGCGTCCAGGAGTCCAGCAACCTGGGCACCATGCACTACGTGCGCCAGGGCGACCCCAAGGGCCTCGGCCACGCCGTGCTCTGCGCCGCCCCGCACGTGGGCAACGAGCCCTTCGCCGTCCTGCTGGGCGACGACCTGATCGACGAGCGGGACGCCCTGCTCTCCCGCATGGTCGACATCCAGCGGCGGTCCGGCGGCAGTGTGATCGCCCTCCTGGAGGTCGACCCCTCCCAGGTCCACCTCTACGGCTGCGCGGCGGTCAAGCCCACCGACGCCGAGGACGTCGTCGAGGTCACCGGGCTGGTGGAGAAGCCCGACCCCGCCGAGGCGCCCAGCAACTACGCCGTCATCGGCCGCTACGTCCTCGACCCCGCGATCTTCGACGTGCTGCGCGAGACCCCGCCGGGCCGCGGCGGCGAGATCCAGCTCACCGACGCCCTCCAGGCCCTCGCCGCGGAACCCGGCCTCGGCGGACCGGTGCACGGCGTGGTGTTCAAGGGACGCCGTTATGACACCGGTGACCGTGGTGACTACCTGCGTGCCATTGTCAGACTGGCATGCGAACGTGAAGACCTGGGACCGGACTTCCGGGCCTGGCTTCGAAGGTACGTCACCGAGGAGATGTAGCCCCGTGAGCGACACCGCCGTGGCCCCGTCCGGCACGGACCGCCTCTGGTCCGTGGACGAGCACCTCGCCGACATCCTGCGCAGGGTCCGGCCGTTGGAGCCCATCGAGCTGCAACTGCTCGACGCCCAGGGCTGCGTGCTCGTCGAGGACGTCACGGTCCCCGTCGCCCTGCCGCCCTTCGACAACAGCTCCATGGACGGCTACGCGGTCCGCACCGCCGACGTGGCGGGCGCCAGCGAGAAGTTCCCGGCGGTGCTCACCGTCGTCGGCGACGTCGCGGCGGGCGGTGACGAGCTCCCCACCGTCGGGCCCGGCGAGGCCGCCCGCATCATGACCGGGGCGCCCCTGCCGCCCGGTGCCGAGGCGGTCGTCCCCGTCGAGTGGACCGACGGCGGCCTCGGCGGCGGCCCCGCCACCACCATGTCCGCCCGCCGCCCCGGGCCGGAGGAGTCCCCCGGGGCGGCCCCCCTCGGCACGGTCCGCGTCCACCGCCCGGCCGCCGCCCGCGCCCATGTGCGCCCCCGCGGCAGCGACGTCGCCGCCGGCGACCTCGCCCTCGCCGCGGGCACCGTCCTGGGCCCCGCCCAGCTCGGCCTGCTGGCCGCCATCGGCCGCGCCACCGTCACCGTGCGCCCCCGTCCCCGCGTCGTCGTGCTCTCGACCGGCAGCGAACTCGTCCCGCCCGGCACCCCCCTGGCCCCCGGCCGCATCCACGACTCCAACAGCTACCTCCTCGCCGCCTGCGCCCGCGACGCCGGGGCCCTCGCCTACCGGGTCGGCGCGGTCGAGGACGACGCCGCGACGCTGCGCGCCACCCTGGAGGACCAGATCGTCCGCGCCGACGCCATCGTCACCAGCGGCGGGGTGAGCGTCGGCGCCTACGACGTCGTCAAGGAGGCGCTCACCGGGCTGACCGGCGACGAGGGCCGCGTCGAGTTCCGCAGGCTGGCCATGCAGCCCGGCAAGCCGCAGGGCTTCGGCCGGCTCGGCCCCGACCGCACGCCCCTCTTCGCGCTCCCGGGCAACCCCGTCAGCGCCTACGTCTCCTTCGAGCTCTTCGTCCGGCCCGCCGTCCGCGCCATGATGGGCCTCGAACCGCTCCACCGGCCCGTCGTCCGCGCCGAGTGCGCCGAGGCCGTGGCCTCCTCGCCCGAGGGCCGCCGCCAGTACCTGCGCGGCCGGCACGAGGACGGCCGGGTCACCCCCGTCGGCGGCGCCGGCTCCCACCTGGTCGGCGCCCTCGCCCGGGCCAACGCGCTGATCGTCGTCCCCGAGGACACCACGTCCGTCCCGGCGGGCGCGGAAGTGGACGTCGTCCTTCTCGACTGACCGCTCCCGGGTCCGGGTACGGTGGCACCCCACTCCACCCCCAGACCACCAGCGGCATTGGACCCGGACCGGGAGAACGATGAGCAGCACCCAGCCCCCACCCGCCCGTCTGACCCACCTCGACGACGCGGGGGCGGCGCGCATGGTCGACATCTCGGCCAAGGAGGTCACGGCCCGCACCGCGCGGGCGACCGGCCGGGTGCTGGTCTCGCCGCGCGTGGTGGAACTGCTGCGCGGCGAGGGGCTGCCCAAGGGCGATGCCCTCGCCACCGCCCGCATCGCCGGGATCATGGGCGCCAAGCGCACCCCGGAGATCATCCCGCTCTGCCACCCGCTGGCCCTCTCCGGTGTCACCGTCGACCTCGCCCTCGCCGACGACGCGATCGAGATCACCGCCACCGTGCGCACCACCGGCCGCACCGGCGTCGAGATGGAGGCCCTGACCGCCGTCGCCACGGCCGCCCTCACGGTCGTCGACATGGTCAAGGCCGTCGACAAGGCCGCCGTCATCACGGACGTCCGGGTCGAGGAGAAGACGGGCGGCCGGTCCGGCGACTGGCGGCGGCCATGAGGGCCCTGGTGATCACCGCGTCGAACCGCGCCGCCGCCGGCGTCTACCCGGACCGGGGCGGTCCGCTGCTGGCCGAGGGCCTGGCCGCCCTCGGCTTCGAGGTGACGGGCCCCCGGGTGGTGCCCGACGGCGACCCGGTGGAGGCCGCCCTGCGCACGGCCGTCGCGGACGGGTACGACGTGGTGGTGACCACCGGCGGCACCGGCATCTCGCCCACCGACCGCACCCCGGAGGCCACCCGGGCCGTCCTCGACCGCGATGTCCCCGGCATCGCCGAGGCCGTCCGCGCCGAGGGGCTGGCCAAGGTCCCCACGGCCGCCCTCTCCCGCGGCCTGGCCGGCGTCGCCGGGCGCACCCTGATCGTCAACCTGCCCGGCTCGACCGGCGGGGTCCGGGACGGCCTGGCCGTGCTCGGACGCCTGCTTCCGCACGCCGTGGACCAGCTGCACGGCGGTGACCACCCCGGGCCCGCCCCCCGGAACCCGGCATGAACGTCTGGCCGGTCGCGCTCGCCGACGGCGACGTCGTGCTCCGTCCCATCCGTATGCGCGACCACCGCGCCTGGCGCGAGGTCAACCGGCGCAACCGCGACTGGCTGCGCCCCTGGGAGGCCACCGTCCCGCCGCCCCCGCCCGGCGGCCCCGTGGCCCGCCGCCCCACCTACCGGCAGATGGTCCGTCACCTGCGGGGCGAGGCGCACGCCGGCCGCATGCTGCCCTTCGTGATCGAGTACCGGGGGCAGCTGGCCGGACAGCTGACCGTGGCCGGCATCACCTGGGGATCGATGTGCTCGGCCCATGTCGGCTACTGGGTGGACGAGGCCGTGGCCGGCCGGGGCGTCATGCCGACCGCCGTCGCCCTCGTCACCGACCACTGCTTCCGCGCCCTGGGCCTGCACCGCGTCGAGGTCTGCATCCGCCCCGAGAACGCGCCCAGCCGCCGGGTGGTGGAGAAGCTCGGCTTCCGCGAGGAGGGGCTGCGCCCCCGCTACCTGCACATCGACGGGGCCTGGCGGGACCATCTGGTCTACGCGCTCACCGCCGAGGAGGTGGCGGACGGGCTGCTGGCCCGCTGGCACCGGTCCCGCCATCCCCGCCAAATGAAATAAACGTTCGAATTCTGCTGTCGAATGACAGCCGGTGTTCGCTTGCCCACCCAACAATCGCAAAAAAAGTTCGAGCTATCAGCCGATTCGTGCGACACACCGCGCCAATTGGCGGAATCCTTTGAGCGGACCCCTCTACGGTGTGCAGTGTGAGCAGCAGCGGCCTGATCTACGCAGTCATCGTCGGGGCCTGGGCCGCCTACTTGGTGCCGATGTGGCTCCGTAGGCAGGACGAGCTCAACGAAGCCCGTCCGACGGAACGCTTCAGCACCGCCATCCGGCTGCTGTCCGGACGGGCGGGGATGGAGCGCCGTTACGCCAAGGAGCTGGAGCGCGCCGCGGGCGGCTCCGCCGACGGGCCGGCACCGGACGCGGAGGGGGAAGCCCCGGCGGTGCGTGCCCCGGAGCCGGACGCCGCGACCGGAACGGTCGCCGCCCGGCCCTCCGGCGCGCCCGCGCCCGACCGCGCCCCTGCCGCTGCCTCCTCCGCTTCCTCGGCTGCTTCCGCTGCTTCCTCAAGTCAGGCCGAACGCGCCCGCCGCTCGAAGGTTCTCGCCCGCCGGCGCCGCACCACCGTCCTGCTCTTCCTCGCCTTCACCCTCGGCGCCGTCGTCGCGGGCGTGGGCGGTGTCGCGTTCCTCTGGGTCCCCGGCGTCCCGGCGGTCCTCCTCAGCGCCTACATCTGCTACCTGCGCATCCAGGAGCGGCGGCGGTTCGCCTTCGTCATGGACCAGCGCCGGGCCGAACTGGCCGCCCAGCGGCTCCGTGAGGGCCGCCCGCGCCCTCAGCAGGCGGCGGACCCCACGACCGTCGCCGCCCCCGCCGACACCGTCCGCCAGGCGCCGGAGCCCGTCGCCCCCGCCCCTGAGCCCCGGGCCGCCACCGCGTCCCCGTCGCCGAGCGCGGGCCGCCGCGCCCTCGTCGAGCAGACCGACCACGCGGAGTGGGTGGACCAGCAGCGCGACCGCGGCACGGAGGGCGACGGCTGGGAGCCGGTGCCCGTCCCGCTGCCCACCTACGTCACCGCCCCCGTCGCCCCGCGCGCCGGCGACTCCGCCGACCTCGGCACCCCCGACACCTGGAGCGCCGCCCGCTCCAGCACCGCCGGCCCCGCCCTCGACCGCAAGCCCGCCGAGGACCGCCGCGGCCCACGCCCCCGCCGCCGCCCCCGCGAACGCGGCCGCACCCCCCTCTTCGACCAGTACGCCGACGACGACCGCCCCCGCGCCGCCAACGAGTGACCCCACCCGCCTCCCTCTCCCGCGGCTGACCAGCGGGAGCGGCCGGCCGGCGGCCGGCAGGCGATTTTCTTGTACGCCGGTCGGGGTGCTAGAGTTTCACTCGTTGCAAGGGCCTGTGGCGCAGTCCGGTAGCGCACCTCGTTCGCATCGAGGGGGTCAGGGGTTCAAATCCCCTCAGGTCCACACTGCAACCGTTCTTGAGTTGGATCAGGGGCGGTTGGCGAGATCCCGGCGATCATGATGATCGCGCGGGATCTTCGTCGTTTCCGGGGCCTGGCCGAGGTCGTTCCGGGTGGGGATGGGTGGCAGCGTCATCTGAGGCTCCGTCAGGCAAGAGTGGTGGCGCGACCTCGAAGAGCCGTCGGGACTCCCCGAGGTGGGCGGGTGCGGGGGAGTGCCCGGGGGTCCGATGTGTGGAAACGGGCCGGGGCGGGAAGGCCACGTTCGTCGTCCACCCCCGGACTCGGTCGGCGGCCCGTCGGTCGTTTCGCCGGTGATGATCAGTCGGTTCAACGTCTTCTCACCGGTGGTCAGTTGGTGTGCCACCCGCGGGTTCTCCGCACGAAGCTCCCCCGTGTTCGCGCGGCGCCTTCCCGGTCCTGAGACCGCTGCGGCAGGCCCACCGGCGTGCTGGGGAGCATGATCTTGGCCATGGGCGACAGCGAACGGCAACTGGAGTGGTTCAGCCACCTCACTCGACGGCGAGGAGAGTCGCCATGCGGACCGGCATCGTCATGACAGCAGGGCCGGGTGTGGAAGACCTGGCCGCCCGCGCGGAGGAACTCGGCTTCGACAGTTTCTGGGTGTACGACACGCCGATGATCCACGGCGATCCGTTCGTGTGTCTCGCGCTCTGCGCCAGGTCCACCCACCGGATCAGGCTCGGTATCGGTGTCACCTCACCGGCGCTGCGTTCCGCGCCCGCCGCGGCGGCGGCCGTCAGCAGCCTCAACGCCCTCGCCCCCGGCCGCATCGTCTGCGGGGTCGGCACCGGCAACACGGCGCGCCGTACGCTCGGCATGCGGCCCACGAAGATGGCGGAGCTGGAGTCGTTCACGGCCGCCCTGCAGGATCTCACCGCGGGCCGCGAGGCGGACTACCGTGAGGGGGCCCGGTCCAGCAGGGTGCGATTCCTGCACGTCGGGCCGTACGTCGACACCGAGGCTCCCGTGGAGTTCGTCGTGGCCGCGTTCGGCCTGAAGGCCGCCGCCGTCGCCGGCCGGCTCGGCACGGGACTGATCTCCTACGGGATGCACGACCCCGCGGCCTGGTCCGCCCTCGGCCAGGCCCGGCGGGCGGCGGCGCGGGACGCGGGCGGCGCTGGGAAGACCCGTTCGTATCTCATGTCCTCCCTGCATGTCCTCGCCGACGGTGAGGACCGCTACGGCGATCCGGTCAAGGACTCGGTGGGGCACATCGCACTGAGCGCACTGATCCTCGGCGTGGAGAACCCCGCCTTCCGCGCGTCCCTCCCTCCGGAGGAGGCCGCGGCTGTCGACCGTCTGCTCCAGTTGCGCGGCACCACCCCCACCGATCCCAAGCTTCACCAGGTGCTCTACCGCAACTACTTGGGCCGGCTGTTCCCCGGGGACCGCGAGCTCATCGTGCCCTCCCTGGTGGACAGATTCGGTCTGGTCGGTACCAGAGGCGAGATCACCGAGCGGATCGACGCGCTGGAGAAGTCGGGAGTCGACGAGCTGGTGATCCAGCCCGTCGTGGACCCGGAGACCGAAATGGCCGAGTTCGCACGGCTGCTGGCCTGACGCCCGGCGGGCGCGGACGGGACGGGTGGCATCGGCTCGATGTGCTCCGGTCAGGGGCGCGAGGAGGTGGTGAAGGTCTTGCTCCGCATGAGGAACTCGCCGAGATAGCCGTCGTGGGGCAGGCCCGGGACCAGTACGTGGGTCGGGTGGTCGCCGACGTGGAGGTTCCGGATGGTCGGCTCGTGCAGCAGCCGGGCCACCAGGTCCCGGTCGGAGGTGAGGGCGGTGAGCACGAGGGTGTCGCGCAGCGGGGCCAAGCCGTCGGCCCGGCTCCACGGTGCGATCCACGCGCAGGGGAACGGCATTTCCAGGCGTGTCTGGGGCGCGTCGGCGCGGTCCACTTGGAACACGGCCGGGCGCAGCACCGCGGCGCCGTCGCCGAGGTCGTCGACGAGAGTGTCGCCGCCGAGCCATGCCGTGGCCCCGGCCGCCTCGGAGTGCACGTACTTCTCCAGGTTCCGCGCCTCGTCCAGTGGCTGGACCGGCAGCGCCGCCCCGTCGTGTTCCGGCGGCAGGGAGGGCAGGCGGGCCAGCCGGTCCGCGACGGCCTCGGCCACCGGTGCGGGGTCCCCTTCGACGAAGACGGCGGTGGTGTTCACGCACCCCGCGCCGGCCTGCGCGCCGATGGAGTCGACGATCGTGTCGAGATGCCGTGTGAAGTCGGTGTCCTCGGTGATGAGGATCTTGGCCCGCCCCGGCCCGTGCGGCAGCACGGTCGTGCCGGCCCGGTACTTGTCCACCACGGTGTCGCCGCCGTAGACCATGGCCAGGTCGCCGCCCGTGACCAGTTCGTCGGCGACACCGTGGTCGGTGGGCAGGAGCACGACGTGGTCCGTGCCGAACCCGGCCTCGTGCAGGGCGGTGACCAGCCGGTGCGCGCTCAGCGGTTCGCGCCGGGAGGGGCGCAGGGCGACGCGGTAGCCGAGGGCCAGCGCCTCCACCCACTGGGTGTGGATGGCGGGGTGGTTGCCGGCGGTGAGTACGGCCAGCACGTCGCCGCGCCGGATCCACGTCGCGGTGCCGGCGCCGTTCGACGGGTCCCGGCTGCCGCGCGGCCGGGCCTGGCAGGCGAAGCCGTACGCGCCGGCCAGGCCCGTCGCCAGGGTGCGGGTGGCCTGCCGCACGATCGCGACGGGCAGGCCGCTGACCCGGGCGACGGTGTGCTCGTACCGTTCGACGGGCATCCCGTCGATCGTGGCGCCGGCGAACAGCCGGCCCGCCTCCGCCAGAGCCGGTATCCGTTCGTCCAACGGCGGTGTCTCCGCCCGCCGCAGCGCCGCCAGGGCGCGTCGCACGTACAGTCGCGGCACCACGCTCAGCTCCGCGACCGGCCGTCCGGTGACGTCGTGGACGACCTCCCTCGCCTGCGTCCGGTAGGGGCCGTTGGGGCCGAGGGCGTCGAGGGGGATCGGTGCGGGGGAGTTGGCAGAACTCGGCGAACTCTTGGAACCGGGCATCGTCAGTACACCCCCTCGACGACGTTGGCGCCGTCGAACGTCCGGACCGGCTGGATGTCGGCGACCGCGTCGCCGCCGAAGCCCTCGGCGGGGGGCACGCGGAGCGCGGTGTCCCGTTCGAGGTTGTTGGGGAGCAGCATGCTGCGGCTCACGTGGTTCATGACCACCTGGCCGCGCTCGCCGTAGGGCACGGGCGTTCCGGTGTCCGGGTCGACGACCCGCATGCTGATGAACGGGTGCGGCGGGTCGAAGGTGGACGGCTCGTGCTCGGCGAGGCCGTCCCGCTCGTACATGCCGCCGCCGACCATGGTGCTCCCGTAGAAGCCCAGGAGTTGTGCGTCGGGGAACACCTCCGTGCGGAACAGGGCGCGGGTGTCGACGTTCATGGAGGCGCCGCCCCAGATGAGGGTGCGGACCTTCCGGTTGACGAGCGCGGCCAGCTCCTCGTGGCCGGCCAGCGCCTCCAGCAGCGGGGGCGTGGTGAAGACGACGCCGACGTCCTGGCTCCGCAGGATCGCCCCGACCTGGTCGAGGAGGTGTTCCAGATACCTCTTCGTCTCCTCCGACCTGCTCTCGGCGACGCACTTCTTCACCCACCGCGGATCGAGGTCCACGGTGAACGGGATGCCGCCCCGCAGATGCGCCAGCGTCCGGCTCGTGGGGGCGAACATGTGCGGTCCGCTCGGGCCGATCGTCAGCCAGTTCACCCCGCGGGGAACACCGCGGTCGTCCAGGACCCCGTTGTGCCATGACATCAGCCGCTCGTGGAGGTCGGGAAGCCAGACGATGCGCTTGGGCGCACCGGTCGTCCCGCCGCTCTCGAAGATGTCCAGCGGGATCGGGTCGTCTCCGTATCCTCGCGGGACGAGGTCCTCCACGCGGGCGTCGCGCAACTCGTCGACGACGTTCGGGAACAGCGCCAGGTCGGCTTCGGTGCGGATGTCCTTCCGCGGGTCGAAGTCGAGGGTCTTGGCCCGCTCCAGCCAGAATCGCGAGCCGGTTTTGGGGTTGAAGTGCCATTCCATGGCGGCGGCGAGCAGGTCGGGCATCGAGGGCGGCCGGTCCCACGGTGTGTCGAGGACCGGCAGGGCCGGTGCCGGCGCGGCGGCGGCAGCCTTGGTGCGCGTCTTGTCGGCGTACTCGGTGAGGACGTCGGACACCGCCGCCGCGACCTGGTCGGCTTCGTCGTGGCTCATCACCAGGGGCGGGCTGAGCAGGACGGTGTTGGGGTTGTTGCGGATGATGACCCCGGCGCGCTCCCGGACCAGGGGCGGTACCCAGTCGGCCGACAGCGGTTCGCCGGTGGCCGGGTCCTGGGTCAGTTCGATGCCGATCATGAGTCCGATCTGCCGTACCTGGCCGACGATGGGCAGCTCCTCCAGGCGGCGCAGTCGCGCGCCGAGGTGGTCGCCGACCTCGACGGCGGCCGCGAGGAGGTTCTCCCGCTCCAGGATGTCGAGGTTCTTCAGCGCCACCGCGCAGCCGGTCGCGTGACCGCTGTAGGTGTAGCCGCCGAGGAACCCCTCGTCCCCGGTGACGACGTCGACCACGTGATCGGCCACCAGGAGCGCGCCCATCGGGAAGTATCCCGAGGTCAGGCCCTTGGCGGTGACGATGAAGTCCGGTGTGACGCCCAGCCGTTCGGAGGCGAACCAGTGACCGGTCCTGCCGAACGCCGTGATGACCTCGTCGAGGATGAGGAGGATCCCGTGGGCCGCCAGCAGTTCGCGCACCCGCGGCCAGTAGTCGGCCGGTGGTTCGATCACGCCGGCCACGCCGAGGATCGGCTCCCCGATCATCACCGCGATGTTCTCCGCGCCGATCTCCTCGATCGTCTCCCGCAGTTCGCGCAGGCAGTACTCGGTGGGGTCCTCACCGCCGTACATCTCCGGGTGGAAGGGCAACGGCGGCGTCAGGTGCCGGACGTTCGGCAGCATGGGGCCGAACCCCCGGTGGAACATGGGCATCCCGGTGGCCGCGGCGCCGCCGTAAGTGACCCCGTGGTACCCGAAGTTGCGGGCCAGGACCCACGTCCGTTCATGCTGGCCGCGCCGGTGGTGGTAGAGCCGGGCCATCCGCAGCGCGGCGTCGACCGCTTCGGCGCCGCCGCTTGTGAAGTACACCCGCTCCATCGGGGCGGGGGCCAGGTCGATGAGCCGGCCCGCCAGCTGGATGGAGGGTTCATTGGAGAACTCGTGAAAGCTGCTGAAATACTCCAGCTTTCCCATCTGCCCGGCGGCCGCCTCGACCATCTCGCGCCGCCCGTGCCCGACATGCGCCAGCATGAGCCCGCCGGTGGCGTCCAGGTACTCGCGGCCGTGCGCGTCGCGCAACCGGCAGCCGGAACCCTCCACCATGATGATGCGCTCGGCGACGGCACCGGGCAGATGCGGGTGGATCAGCCGGGTTCGGTCGGTTTTGACCAGGGCGTCTGCGTTTACCAGCGGTGCCGCCATTTCACCCTCACCTTGAAATTGTGGAAAGTTTTCTTTCCTGGATTTCCCTTGGTGTTTCTTCGCGGGATGCTAGTGCTCGGCAGCAGGCCGGGAAAGCGGCGGGTTCAACTGAACAGAGCTCTGAGTGGACAAAAAGATCTACGGTGCCGTCTGCGCTGGGTATGAATGATCTGCTCCGCCTTCGTGTCCGTCCGCAGGAATTCCGTGGCGAATCGCGCCGCCTTCATGGCCGTGAACACGTCGAAGCCAATATTCCGATATGGGTCAGCCGGACGACGCCACCCGCCGGACCACCGTGAACAGCATGCCGGCACCCCTCGTACGTCCTGGCCCGAGGCGGTGCCGGGCGCCTCCGCGGGGCACCTCGCACCTCCGCCCATGGGTGCCTCGGGCAGGGCACACGGAGCCCCCGGCGCTACCCCGCGCCGCCTTCGGGACGGGCGGTCGATTCGCCGCACCACTTGAACGAGTGGCGCGTTCCTTTGCGCGGGTGCGGGTAGCGGGAATTCCGTATGCGTGAGCGGGGATTCCGTGTGCGTGTGTGGGTACCGGGGTGAGGTATTTTTCCGCCGGGTCCCGTCGGGAAGGCGCGTCCGACGGTCCGGTTCTTGCCCGGGGAAAATGCGAATCGGGCTCGGCATTCCGGTTTTGCGTGCCCTGTGCCTCGTGCCCGGGCCCGGGCCCGTACAGGGTGGGGCGACTCCGGGCCGGGGTGGCCCGGAGTCAGGAGGGAACTCAGTAGCGCTGCCAGATCTGGCCGGCGGTGCCGGTGCAGGTGGCCTGGCGGACCTCGCGGCGGCTGCCGGAGGGCATGCCGGCGTCGTCGAGGCAGAGGCCGGTGGCGACGTTCTTGATGGTGACGGTTTGGTTGCCGAGTTCGATGAACTCCCAGCGCTGGGCGTAGGAGTTGGTACAGCCGCGCTGGATGATGATGCCGCCGGGGTGGGCGTTCAGGGGCTCGATGCACTTGCCGGAGTGCAGGGCGCGGACGTCGGAGGAGGTCTGGCCGAGCTCGGGCCGGGTGTTGAAGTCCTGTTGCCCGCCGCTCTTGCAGCTGAACTGCTGGATGACGGCGCCGTCGTCTCTGGAGGCGGCGCGGACGTCCAGGCACTTGCCGGTGGCGGCGTTCTGGTAGCTGTACGTTCCGACGACGGTGGCGTCGGCCGGCACGGTCAGCAGGGCCGCGGCCGTCAGGGCCGTGCCGGCGACGACGCCGGTGCGGAGGGCGAACGAGCGGAGAGCGGATGAGCGCGGTGCGGAGGGGTGGCGCAGGGGCTTCATGATCGGCTGTTCTCCTCGCGTCGTGGTGGTGGATGTCGCGTCGTGGTGATGGTTGCCGGCGGACTCCGATGCCGGCCGGTTCAGTGTCACGGGACGGTCCGGTGAGGGGCAAAGCCCTTCGAAGGGCCTTGAATTCGGACAGCGCGACCTGCCGTCCACCGTCTTCCGGTCAGTTCCCGGGCGGCGGACGGCCGCTGCCGAACGGGCCGACTACCGTCGTCCGCAGGCGCTGTCACCGCACGCCGACCCGTGAGGTCGCCCTCTGGAGGAGGCGTTCTTGCTGCGCATCCACTTCTCTCCCGACGACTTGACCCGCGTGCGCGTGGCGTCGTCGCCCGATCCGCTCGCGGAAACGATTCTGAGCCTGCCGGTCCTCCAGGCCGGAGAGCTCGGGGGCGTGGCCATGGCCGGATGGCGGGAGCGCACGCGCAGGAGCGTGCGGCCCGGGACGCGCCTGCTGTTCGACCTCGTACCGCCGACCCGGGGGGAGTGCGTCCCCGATGCGTTCACCCACGCGGCCACCGACACGCTCACCGACAGCCTCTGCCACACCTGGTCGCTGCCCAGCAGCCAGTGGAAGGCGGATCTGCGCGCCACCGAGCAGTTACGGCCCCGGGTTCCGCGCTGGATCCATGAACTCCACCAGGGGGACCGGAGATGGCGGGAGCTCCTCCAGCGTGCGCTCCACGACTTCCACGCGGTGGCCGTCGCCCCCTACTGGTCGCAGATCCTGGCCGCCGCGCACACCGACCGCTCGCGGCGGGCGCTGGACGTTGTGGACGCCGGTGTCGAGGGGCTGCTCGCGAAGCTGCACCCCGGGATCAGCTGGTCCTCACCCGTCCTGTCCGTCTCGTGCCACGTCACCGCGGACCTGTGGTTGGAGGGCCGTGGACTCCTGCTCGCCCCGACCTTCTTCTGGCCCGAGCCCCTCGCGTTCCCCGACAACGCGGATGCCGGGCGGCCCGTCGTCCTGCGCTACCCCATCGCCCGCGATCTCGCCGCCTACCGGTCCGTCTGGGCGGCGTCGGCCCCGGCGGACGGCGCCCTCGCCGCGTTGCTCGGCACCACCCGGGCCCGCGCGCTCCAGGCGATGGCGACCCCCGCCGGAACGGCCGAACTGGCCCGCCGCACCCGCACGTCCCCTGCCACGGCCAGCCACCACGCCACCGTCCTGCGCGGCGCGGGGCTGCTCACCACGGAACGGGACGGGTCCGGCGTCCGTCACACGCTGACGCCGATGGGGCGGGCGCTGCTGCACGGGGCCGAGTGTCTTCCCTGACCACGCGCCCCCCGTGGTCACGTCACAGCTTGTCGCTGTCCTCCCGCCGCCGCGTCCCCCATGCGACGGCCAGCGCTTCCCGTGCCGCGTACCTGCCGCCCAGCAGGAAGGTGAACTCGCCCGAGTCGACCGGGTGGGCGCGGGCGTCGCGGAGGATCGCCCTGGTGGCCACGGTGATGCCGTGGTCCTCGTGGTGGAGCTCTTGGGACAGGCCCTTCGCGAGGTGTTCGAGGAAGAGGGGTACCTCCTCGGGCGGCTCCCAGTCGCAGAGAACGCCGTCCGCCGCCTCGAAGGTGAAGCCTTCGGGGGCGGGCTCGAAGTCGAGGGTGACGTTGATGTAGGGAGCGCAGTTTCCCCGGGGTTTGCGGAGGATGTGCACGCCGCGGATCGGGTGCGGGGGGAATCGCCTGCGCTCGGTCATGCGTGCACGCTACAGCGGTGTCGTGTGCCGCACGCGGGGATCAGCGGGCCGGGACGATGTGGTCGACGACCGTTTCCACGAGCTCGTCGAGTTCGGTGTCGGAGAGCACCTCGGGCAAGGTGAAGTGCTCCAGGAGGAGTCCGGTCATGGCGAGTTGGAGGACGGACACCGTGGCCGCGTCGCCGGGGAGGCCGGCGTCCAGGTGGAAGCGGACGGACTCCTCGTGGGCGGCGCGGACGGTGCGGTGGAGTTCGGCCCGGAGGGCGGGGCGGCGGGTGGCCTCCAGGCGGAGTTCCAGCATGGCGAGGTAGCCGGTGCGCTCGGTCGTCATACGGCGCACCAGCCAGCGCATCAGCTCGGTGACGAGCTCGCGGGAGGGGGCCGGGAGCATGGCTTCGCGGACCAGGTCGGGGTCGGGCGCCATACGGACGTGGATGCGGCTGCCGGCCTGGGTGAAGAGGTCGTCCCGGGAGGAGAAGTAGTTGGACGCCGTGCCGACCGGGACGCCCGCCCGGGCGTCCACGGCGCGGAAGGTGAGGCCGCGCGCCCCTTCGTGTGCCAGTACATCGATGGCGGCGTCGATCAGTGCCGTCCTGCGCTCCGGGTTCTTGGCCATTGGTCCTCTCTCCGCTGCTCTCGGGGCTGCTCCGGGCCCTCGGAAATGTCTTCCCGCAGGGTATTGCACAACCACTACAGATGATGCACTATGTGCGAAGTGGTTCTCCGGGCCGTCCCGGCCGGGAGCGCCACTCCGCCCCATCGCCATCCGAAAGAGGACCGACTTGCGCAAGCTCACCTACTTCGTCGCCTGCTCGATCGACGGGTTCATCGGCGACCCGAGTGGTGACGCATCCTCCATGTTCGCCTTCCTCGACGAGGAGTTCCTGGAGTTCCTGAAGACCGAGTACCCGGAGACGATTTCCGCCGAGGGGCGCAACCTCCTCGGCCTGAACGACCTGGAGAACCAGCGGTTCGACACGGTGATCCAGGGGAGCGGCAGCTACCGGCTCGCCCTGGACGCGGGCATCGCGAGCCCCTACGGGCACCTGCGCGAGTACGTCGCCTCGCGCACTCTGACGGAGTCGCCCGACCCGAACGTGACGCTGGTGTCCGGCGATGTCGTCGCCGCCGTCCGCGAGCTCAAGGCGGAGGAGAGCGAGCGGGGGATCTGGCTGTGCGGTGGTTCGCAGATCGCCGGTGAACTGCTCGACGAGGTCGATGAACTGGTCATCAAAACGTACCCGCAGGTGTACGGATCGGGTATGCCGATGTTCGGAGCCGGATTCTCGGTGACGGACTTCACACTGGAGTCTGTCCGGGTGTTCGATAACGGAGTTCTCGTGAGGACGTACAGCCGCAAGCGGTGATCCGTATCCATTCCTGAGGTAAAGAACAAGCCATCCCGGCTCCGGGGTGGCTTGTTTTGTTTCCAGGGGCCGAGAGCGGGTTGTGTGGTGCTTTGTGCAGGCGTAATGGCCTTTCCGCGCGCCCCCGTTGCGCGCTCCCGTTGTTTTCATGGACGTCGAGCGCCAATTACTCAGTCGAGGGCAGGATTTGGCTTTCTTTTGACCCAACACTGCGGGTAGCGTGGAGGCCAAGGGCTGCTAAGGCCGCTGGAAAACCTCCGGCACCGAAGCCGCCTTCGCGCGAGGGCACGGAGATGCCTGCGATCGACGGTTCACTTACTCGGGGGAGTGTGTACTGATGGAACGACGGGTCCGGAGCAGGGCCGCAGGCCTGCCGGAACAGCCGCACCGGGATGTGGAGTCCCGGTCGTACCGCCGCACCACGGCGGTGCGTGTGGCGCGGTAGTCGGGCACCCGCACCCTGTTCCTCCCGCAGTACCTCTTACCCGCGTTCCCGTCGTCCGTCCGAACATCCGAACGTCCATGGAAGCCCGGACGCCCGGTTGTTCGGGTTGGTCGTACGGTCGTTCGGAGACGGCTTCCGCGTTCCCGAACATCCCGCCCTTGCTCAATTCCCGCGTCAAGGACGACGCGCGGCATACGCCGACAGCCCGTGGACGGGCCGTCGGCATCTCACACCCAGTGCTGACCTTGAACACACCGCGCCCTGCCCGGAATCGGGCGGGCGCAGGAGAAAGGCCACCATGAGGTCCTTGATCGACAACGCCCGGTCCTTCGTCACCCACGTGGCGGAGCGCGCCGACGAATTCCGCGCCCTGGAAGCCGGACAGCGCCCGGAGGTGCTGTTCATCACCTGCTCCGACTCGCGCGTCGTGCCGTCGCTGATCACCGGCGCCCGGCCCGGCGAGCTGTTCGAACTGCGCACCGCGGGGAACATCGTCCCCGAGTACAGCGGCGACCATCCCACCAGCGAGACGGCCACCATCGAGTACGCGGTCCGGGTGCTGGGCGTCCGGGACATCGTCGTCTGCGGCCACTCCCACTGCGGCGCCGTCCAGGCGCTGGTGGGCGGGGACGACCTGTCCGCCGTGCCGGCCGTGCGGGGCTGGCTGGAGCGGACGGTCGCCTGGCCGTTGAACGAGCCGGTGGGGTCCGGCACGCCGGACCTCGCCGTGCCGGTGCAGCGGCACGCGGTGTCCCAGGCGGAACGGCTGCGCACCCACCCGTGCGTGCGCGAGCGGCTCGACGCCGGAACCCTCGGCGTGCACGCCTGGTACTACGAAGTGCACACCGGTGCGGTCAGGGAGCACCGGTCCGATGGGCGATTCCACCTGCTGTGACACGCGTTCGCCCACCGCTCGGGCGATCACCGTCCCCATCCCCCCACAGCTGAGGAACCCTCACCCATGTACTCGACCCTCAAAGACCCAGTGAACCTGAGGCGGGACATCCTCGCCTCGCTAGTCGTCTTCCTGGTGGCCCTCCCCCTGTGCGTGGGGGTGGCGGTGGCCTCCGGGGTCCCCGCGGAACTCGGGCTGATCACCGGCATCGTGGGCGGCCTGGTCGTCGGCTTCCTGCCGGGCAGCTCCCTCCAGGTCAGCGGCCCCGCGGCCGGTCTGACGGTGCTCGTCCTGGAGGCCGTCAACGAGTTCGGCCTCGGCGCCCTGGGCGCCCTCGTCCTGGCCACCGGCCTGATCCAGATAGCCCTCGGCGCCCTGCACTTCGGGCGGTTGTTCCGGGCCGTGTCCGTGGCGGTCGTGCAGGGCATGCTGGCCGGTATCGGGCTCGTCCTGTTCTTCGGTCAGCTCTACACGATGGCCGGGGAGAAGCAACCCCGGTCCGGGGTCGACAAGATCACCGGGGTGCCGGGGCTGCTGAAGACCGTGGCGTCCCACAGTGACGCCCTCACCCCCTTCATGGTGGGCGTCGGCACGATCGTCGTGCTCGTCCTGTGGAAGAAGCTCCCGGCCAGGGCACAGATGGTGCCCGCGCCTCTCGCGGCGGTGGCCCTCGCCACAGCCGTCACCGCCCTGGCCGGGGTGTCCGTGGCCCACGTGGAGTTCAATGGGCTGCTGGACGCGGTGCAGCCGCCCGGCGCGGGCGACTTCCGGTCCCTGGGCAGTATGGCCGCGCTGACCACGATCCTCGCCTTCGCCCTGATCGCCTCGGCGGAGAGCCTGTTCAGCGCCGCGGCGGTGGACCGGATGCACGACGGGCCGCGCACCGAGTACGACAAGGAGCTGATGGCCCAGGGCGTGGGCAACACGGTCTGCGGCATCCTGGGCGCCCTGCCCATGACGGCCGTGATCGTCCGCAGTTCGGCCAACGTCCAGGCGGGCGCGCGCACCAGGACCGCGCGCATCCTGCACGGCGCGTGGCTGCTGCTGTTCGCCGCGCTCCTGCCGGCCGCGGTCGGCGTGATCCCGCTGGCCGCACTCGCGGGCGTCCTGGTCCACGCGGGCTGCAAGCTCGTCCCGGTGAAGCAGATCCTGCCGCTCTGGCGGCAGCACCGCGGCGAGGCGGTGGTGCTGGCGGTCACCGCCATCGCCATCATCGTCACCAACATGTTCGAAGGCGTGCTCATCGGGCTGCTGCTCGCCGTCGTCAAGGCCGCCTGGGAGACGTCCCAGATCCACCTCGACGTACAGGAGACGGTGGAAGGCCGGCTCACGGTCACCGCGAGCGGCAACGCCACCTTCCTCCGGCTGCCCCGCATGCTCGAAACGCTCGAAGCGCTCCCCGAGGACCGTCCCGTGGAACTGGACCTGTCCCAGCTGCGCCACCTCGACCACGCGTGCCGCACGGTTCTGGAGACGTGGGCCGAGCAGCGCGGCACCACCTTCGAGGCCCTGACGAGGCGCTGACCGGGAGGCAGCGTTTGAGTGCGGGGTCCCTGCGGGGCCGGAGTCGGTGCGGATGCGCCGGCTCCGGCCCCGCGGTCGTCGTCCGGGCTGGTGCGGTAGGGGAGTTGGGGCGGGTGCGGGCCATTCCGGCGCAGGTCAGGGCCCGTTGTCAGTGGTGCCCGGCATCATCGGAGCATGACGTCGCAGAGCGCAGCCGACGAGCTGCGTGCCGTTGCCCGAGCGCACCTTCCGGCCGCTGCCGCGGAGCGCTGGATCTCGCTGCTCCGGCCCTGTGCCCGCCTGGTCCGGGCAGAGGCCGGGGACGAGGCGTCCGCCGGGGCGGACGCCATTCCGCGCGTGCCGTTGTCCGTCCGGCTGGAGGCGTCCGTGCCCGATCCCTGGCACCCGGTGGCCGAGGAGGCCTTCGCACCGGACCTGGGGGAGGGGGGGTGGACGCTGCTCGCCCAGTTCGCCATGAGCGACGGCTGCCTCTACTGGCTCATACGCCCGCGGGATCTGGCGGAACGGCGGTTCGACCGCGCCATGTTCACGTGGCAGCGGTACGACTGAGGAGGCTGTCTCAGCCGTCCGAGGGGCCGCCCGCTGCCCGTGCTTCCTCCGTGCTCTCACGCCTGCCTGCCCGTTCGTCCGCCTCCAGAGCCCCGCGGACGTCCGCGATCCGGGCCTCGTCCCAGACGACCGTGGGATCGGGTTCGAGGAAGGACAGGGCGACTCCGGCGACGGCCAGCGCCGGTTCGGACCACTCGGCGGTGCCGGCCGCGCCGAAGGGGTTGGCCCGGACGCGGCGGTCGGCCATGCCGGGGCTGGTGAGGGCGGTGATGACCAGTCCCCGCATGGTCGCGCCGACGAGCGTCGCCAGGGTGTCGAAGGTGGCGTCGAAGCCGGGACGCAGCCGGTAGCCGAGGAGGCCGGCCAGGCGGGCGTACGTTCCGGAGATCCGCTCCACGAAGCCCCGTTCGGTCCGGGCCAGCGCCGAGCGGACCTCCTCGCGGAGCTCGCCGTCGGCCAGGCTGAGGAAGGTCGCGTGGAGGGCGATGAAGGTGCGCCACTCCGTCGAGCCGTGGATGGTCTCGAAGTCGCCCAGCGCGCCCTGGCGCAGCAGTTCGACGCACAGGTCGTGCCGTTGGGCCGGGGTGGCGAGCCAGTCGAGGCGTTCCAGCACCACGCGCCGGACGAGGGCGGAGGACCGGGCCTCGGCGAGGGCCGCGGGGCCGGTGGCTCCGGCGAGCTCCTTGAGGAGGTCGCTGAAGAACAGGTCCTTGTAGGGCCAGCGGCGGTAGACGGCGCTGCGGGACACCCCGGCCTCGCGGATGACGTCCTCGAAGCCGATGTGTTCCAGGCTCACGGTCAGACCGGTCTCGTTGACCATGGCCAGCGCGGTCCGCAGCATGCGCTGCGCGGTCTCCTCGTCGGAGAGCCTGCGGCGGCGCCGGGCCAGGCCGGTGGGTGGTTGCTCGTCCCGCACGGGTGTAGCCTCTCGATCAAGAACTTGAGACACCATGTTCCAAGTTTGATATCCGTAACTCCACGTCCGAAGTCCGGTACACGCTACCAATGACGCACCACGAGGAGACTCATGTCCGCCCAGACCCAGCAACGACGGCCGGTGCCCGCCTCCGTGCGGAAGGCGATCAACGCCATGTACGCGGGAGCGGTGCTCACGCTGATCGCCGCCGCCTTCCCGGTCATCGACCAGGCCACCTCCGACTCCCTCGCCGACCGGCTGCGGAGCGCCTATCCGCACGACCCGTCCCGGCTCGACGCGGCGGAGTCCGGCATCCTCACCTATCTCTTCACCCTCGCTGTTGCCGGCCTCGTTCTGTGGACCTGGCTGGCGTGGGCCGGCCGCCGGGGAAAACGGTGGGCGCGGGCCGCCTCGACTGCGGTCTTCGTGCTGGCGACCTTTCTCTCCGTCTACAACTTCACCCAGCCGCATCCGACGCCGATGACCGTGGCCGGGCTGCTCCCCTGCGCCGCCGGGCTCGTCGCGGTCGCCCTGCTGTGGAAGGGGGACTCCGCCGGCCACTTCGGGAACGGGCGCGCCGCGGGGTGACGTGACCGGTGGTGCGGGGGCGGGCGGGTTGTCGCTTCGCGCGGATCGTTTGTCCCCGGGGAGATCGCCGGGTCTGTCGCCCCCGCTCCGTCCGCGGATCCGGCACCGCCCCGGGCGGCCCCTGCTCCCCGTCGCGACCAGCCCTCCCAGGTGCCCCGTCGTTGCCCAGGAGCCCCTGCACGGCCCCGTGTTAGCCTCGTGGCCATGGCATTCTCCAGCTGTCCTCTCGTCTTCCGCTGAGGCGGGGTCACGCCACGGCGCTCGTTCGTCCGGCCGCCGACGATCCCGACCGTTCACTGCTGACACGCGGCCGACCGCTGCGGAGGACCACGTATGCCCGCCCTTCCCGCCGCCCGTGAGGTGCGGCTCCGCCTCCTCTCCGTCCTGACCTGCCCGCACTGCGGCGACCGGCTGGCGCTGGACGAGGGGGTGGTGCGCTGCGCGGGGCGTCACTCGTTCGACATCGCGCGACAGGGGTACGTCGGTCTGCTGACCGGCAATGTGCGGGGCGGCAGCGCGGACACGGCGGACATGGTGCGGGCGCGCTCGGCGTTCCTGGGGGCCGGTCACTACGACCCGCTGACCCGGGAGCTGGCCCGGACCGTGGCGTCGCTGTGCCCGGCCGACGGCACGCTCCTGGACGCGGGTGCCGGTACCGGTCACTACCTCGCCGCGGCGCTGGACGTGCTGCCGGGGGCCGTCGGACTGGGGCTCGACGCCTCCAAGTTCGCGCTGCGCCAGGCGGCCCGTGCCCATCCGCGGGCCTGGGCGGCGACGTGGGACGTGTGGCGGCCGCTGCCGGTGCGTTCGGGGTCCGTGGACGTCGTGCTCAACGTCTTCGCGCCGCG
The DNA here is from genome assembly GCF_013055795.1 of Streptomyces sp. I05A-00742. GTDB lineage: Bacteria > Actinomycetota > Actinomycetes > Streptomycetales > Streptomycetaceae > Streptomyces. Next base: position 50,416 of record NZ_JABETO010000014.1, on the reverse strand, counting down.
CAACGGGGAGGAGTTCCACCGGGTCCTGCGGCCGGGCGGCGCGCTCGTGGTCGTGACGCCGACCGCCCGTCACCTGGCCGGGCTGCGGGAGTCCCTGGGCCTGCTCACGGTGGACGCGGACAAGGAGGACCGGCTGCGGCGGACGCTCGGCGACCGCTTCGCCCCCGACGGGTCCGCCACGCACGAGTACACCGTCGGCCTCCCGGCCGCGGACGTGGAGAACCTGGTGCTCATGGGCCCGTCAGCGCGGCACGTCACGCCGGAGGAGCTGCGGTCCCGCATCGCCCGGCTGGACCTGCCGCTGAGCGTCACCGTCTCCTGCCGCGTCTCGGTGTTCCGGCCGTTGTGACGCACCGGCCCCGAGGCGGGCCGGAACGTTCCGGCGCCCCGGCGCCCGTGATCCACCCGGCGCCTGTGACGCAGATCATCCGCTGAGCCCCGGGCGATCGATTCTCGGTTCGCGGCGTGCATGACACGATCATGCGGTTCCTTACCAGTGAGTAATCGCAGTTCGTCCCGCTGTCATGCGGCAGGCACGCCCCCGAGGATCAGACTTGCGCAAGCGCCACAAGAGAGTGCTCTTCCCCGCCCTGACGGCCCTGACCGGCCTGTCCCTGGCCCTCACCGGATGCTCGTCGTCCGGCGGTCCGCCCCCCGAGAAGACCGACGACCGGGCCGCGGCGCCCGCCGCCCCCGCCCCGTCGGCCCCGCAGGAACTCGCGGTCGCGGCGGCCCCCGCGGGCGCCGCCGCCGTGGTCGCCCCGGACGCGACGTCCGGGACGTCGGCCGCGCCCCGGCAGCAGCAGCCGCGCAAGTCGGCGCTGAAGGTGGCCTCGTACGACCGGAAGAGCGGACGGGCCGTCATCTCGGCCTCGGGAGGGAGCGGCGAGGGCGGCGGGAAGCCCGGCTCCGGGCGGCCGGCGGCCCCGGCGAAGCCCGTCGCCGTCGGTGACGTCTTCGCCAGCGCCCCCACGCCCGGCGCTCCGGACGGCGTGCTGGCCAAGGTCACCAAGGTGGTCGGGAAGACCGACAAGGGCCTGGAGATCCGCACCGCCCCGGCGACGCTCCCCGCGCTGCTGGGTGCCTCCGAGGCGAAGGGCAAGGTCGCCGTCGACCCGGCCGCCGTCAAGGTCAAGCCGCTCGTTCCCGGCGTCAAGGTGTCCTGGGCGAAGCGCGGGAACCTGCGCTTCGGTCCGCAGGGCGCCAAGCTGCCCCTGGGCAGCCTGGCGCCCTGCGGACCGAAGCGCAGGTTCCCGCGCTTCGGTCCGCAGGGCGCCAAGCTGCCCCTGGGCAGCCTGCGCGTCGACGTCGCGACGGCGATCGCCACCGCCAAGGGCGCCCCGGCGTCCGCGAAGGCGTCGGTCGACGGCTTCGTCCAGCTCGCCCCCGAGGTCGACTTCGCCTACGACGGCCGGGGCACGGACGGCCGCGCGCCCGGCACCGCGTCCCTGGCCCTGGCCGGCGACTGGTCGGCCCAGTGGGAGCTGAAGGGCCAGGCCGCCGCGTCCACGGAGGCCGCGCCGCTGCGGATTCCGTTCGCCACCCTGCACGCGACGCCGGTCGTGCAGGTCGGCCCGGTGCCGGTCGTGGTCAACGCCGACCTCACCTGCTACCTCCAGGTGGACGCCGACGGGAAGATCAGCGTCGACGTGAAGCAGGACGTCAAGGGCGACTTCACGGTCGGCGGCTCCTACAGCCGCGCCAAGGGCTGGGCCCCCGTCAGCAAATCCTCCCTCAAAGGCTCGCCCGTACGGGCCTCGGTGGCCGCCGGCGGCCGGGTGAAGGCCGCGCTGGGCGCGGAGGCGACCGTCGGTCTCTACGGCACGGTCGGCGTGACGGGCAACCTCTCGCCGTACCTGCGGGCCGAGGGCGACGTGCGGGCGACCGCGTCGAGCGACGGGAAGAAGTCACTGAAGGGGACGTGGGGGGCGTTCGGCGGTGTCGACCTGAACGGCGCGCTCCAGCTCCAGTTGAAGATATTCGGCACCCCAGTCTTCGAGCGGAAGCTGCCGCTGCCGGGGCTGCACCGGGAGTGGAAGCTGGCGGGCTCGAAGCCGCGGAAGGGTTAGGGGCCCGGAAGGGCTCAGGAGCAGCAGGAAACGCCGGACGAGGCTGATTGATGGCCCGTCCGGCGTTTCGCGTTCCGGCGGCGCCGACGCCATCGCCGCGACGGACGCTGCGCCCGTCACCGCCCGGTCCGGCACCGAGCCGGCTCGGACGCGGGGCGGTGGCGGGCAGAGCTGTCCTGTCGTAGGCCGGTGTTAACGTCCGTGCAGACACCTGGAGTTGAACCGTTCCGAAAGGTTGCTTGATGCCTCCCAAGCTTGTCTCCCGCCGTATATATCCCCAGAACATCGCGAGCCTCGACAAGGTGGCCGGTATCGAGCCGGGATCCGTCAGCCTGCACGCGAAGGGCCTTGACGCAGCCGGATACGCACGCCTGGCGCGCTTTCTCGGCGAGCACGGCAACCTTGTCCGCAGTCTGAAGGTGCAGTCCGGTTATGGCATCAACGGTCACGGCGAGCTGCAGCACATCGACTTCGCGGCGAGCTGCCCGAACCTCAGGACCTTGGACGTCAAGCGCGTCGCGTTCAACGACTCGGTTTTCGCCCATCCGGCTCTGGTCGATCTGCGCCTGCGGGAGTCGAAGTATGTCGGCGGCTCTCCGATCGTCGTCGACAAGGAACAGCCTCTGCGGATACTGGAGTTCCATGACTGTCTCGTCAAGGTGGACACCCTTGCGATCGCCGCCGATTCCGAGGTCAGGAGGTTCAGGTACTACCTCGACGAGGACTACGCGGAAGCATGCCCGGACAACTTCGACGTCTATGGGAAGCACCTGGAAGAGATCACGATCAATGCGTGCTGGACCTACACGGTGACCACCAACCGGGCGTCCGAACGTCACAACCGGCACCGCACGTTTCGTGCGGGCCAGTACGGCAATGTGACCCACGTGTACTACAAGGACAACGGGGACAAGGTGGTCCAGGAGTACGGGGCGGAAGCCGACTAGGCGTTCGGAGACGCACGCCCGCACGCCCGCCCGGGCCCGGGCGCTCATCGCGCAGCAGGACCCGACCCGATCTCCACCACCCTCGCCCACGCCGGCGGCACGTCCGGCCGGTAGTCGGGGTCGTCCTCGTCCCATGACGTCGACGGCAGCCGCGGGAACAGCCCCACGACCGTCCGGCACGGCGGGCGGGTGTCCGGCCACGGCGTCTGCCCGTCGGTGAGGGCCACGACGACGTCCGGGCGGGGGTGGGACCGGAGCGCGCGGGCGAAGCCGGCGCGGAGGTCCGTGCCGCCGCCGCCCACCAGGGGTATCCCTTCGGCGCGGCACAGCGGGTGCACGGCCTGGGCCGCCGCGTCGCACGGCAGCACGGAGACCAGGTCGCGACGGCCGCCCACGGCGCGGGAGATGGCGGCGACCTCCAGGAGGGCGCTGCCCAGTTCGGCGTCGCTGACCGACCCGGACGTGTCGATGACCACGGAGACCCGGGGCGGCCTGCGCCGGAGGCTCGGCAGCACGGCGCCCGGCACTCCGGCCGAGCGCCGCGACGGCCGGCCGTAGGTGTAGTCCTCGCCCGCGCCGGAGCCGGAGACGGCCGAACGGACCGCCGCGCCCAGCAGTTCCCGCCAGGGCTGCGGCGGATGGAACGCCTCCTCGGCCCACCGCCGCCATCCCGCCGGGGCGTCACCGGGGCGGGCGGTGATGCCCTGCGCCACGCGGAACCGCACGGCGTCGATGTCGTGCGCGCCGAGGCCGTGCGCGCCGTCCGGCCCGCGTTCCCACTCCCGGTCCAGGCCGTCGGCGCCGCTGCCGCAGTCCAGCCAGACCAGGTCCTGGGCCAGCGGGCCGAGCCGGAACTGGCGCAGGTAGTCCTCCATCAGCTCCCCGTCGCGCAGATGCAAGGTCTCCGGCCGGACGGCGCCTTCGGGCCGGACCAGTCCGTCGCCGTAGATGTCGTCGTTGATCTCGCAGTCCGCGGCGATGTTCATCCGCAGCCGGTCGCCCGGGCCGGTCAGGCCGTGCTCCCGGGCGGCCCGGTCGCTGCGCCCGTGGTGGTCGCGCAGCAGGTGCGACACCTCGTGGACCCAGACCCCCGCCAGTTCCTCCACCGGCGTCCGGTCCACGAACGCCGGTGAGACGTAGCACCGCCAGTGCCGGTCGACGGCCATCGTCGGCACCCGCCGGGACTCCACGGTGTGCAGGGCGAACAGCGCCGTCGCCAGGTAGGGCCGGGCCCGGGCGGCGTGGAGCCGGGCGGCGAACAGCTTGTCGCGGTCGAGCGCCCGCGGCGTCGTGCCCTGTCCGTCCGCGTTCACCGGCCACCCCGCGCGGCGAGCGCGGCCCGGGCCGCCGCGTCGTCCGCCCGCCGGGAGAGGGACGCCGCTCCGGCGAGCCGCTCGATCGACGCGGGGACGTCCCAGTCCTCCCGGCGCAGCGTGGCGAGCGTGGTCGCGGGGACGACCACCACGTCAGGGGCGCCGGTCTCCACTGCCCGGACCAGGAGCGCCCACGCCGCGTCCCAGCGGGACCGCTCCGGGCGCTTGCGGACGGCGGACACCACGGCGTCGAGCGCGGCCTGACGGAGGTCGCCCCGCTCGGGCAGGACGGCGGCCGCCGGGTCGGCGAGGAGCGTCTCGGGGTCGGGGAGGTCCATCCGGTCCAGGGCGGCCAGCAGTTCCAGCCCGGGGCCGTCCCCCACCGTGCCCCTGACCAGCAGGGAGAGGACGTCGCGGGAGGAGCCGGCCGCGGTCGCGAAGGCGATCAGACGCAGGGTCGCCTCCCAGCTCCGGGGTGACGGCCAGGCGCCGCCCCTGCGGGCCTCGTTGCCGGGCAGCCGGTGCACCAGCCCCGGGCGGGCGGAGAGGAGCCCGCACACCGCGCGGCGGGCGAACGCCACGGCCTCCGGCAGCCGTTCCCGGTCGAGGCGGGGCAGCTCGGCCCGGGGCCAGGTGCCGCCGAGGCCGCGCACCACGACATCATGGTCGTGCGTCCACTGGAGGTGGACGAACCGGTTGGCCAGCGGCGGGCTCAGTTCCCAGCCGTCGGCCGCCGAGGAACGCGGGTTGGCGGCGGCCACGATCCGGACGCCGGGCGGCAGGCGCAGGGCGCCGATCCGGCGCTCCAGCACCAGGCGGAGCAGGGCGGCCTGGACGGCCGGTGGCGCGGTCGACAACTCGTCGAGGAACAGCAGTCCCCGGCCGGCCCGGACCAGTCGCACCGCCCAGTCCGGCGGGGCCATGGGGACGCCCTGCTCCGCCGGGTCGTCCCCGATCACGGGCAGGCCCGAGAAGTCGGACGGTTCGTGCACGCTGGCGATGACCGTGGTGAGAGGGAGGTCCAGCGTCGCGGCCAGCTGCGTCAGGGCCGCGGTCTTGCCGATCCCCGGCTCGCCCCAGAGGAGTACGGGCAGGTCGGCGGCGACGGCCAGGGTCAGGGCCTCCAGCTGGTCGTCGGGGCGCGGTTCGGTGGAGGTGTCGTTCAGCAGGGTCAGCAGCTCACCGGCGACGTCTAGTTGGGGAGTGAGGGAGGTCTCGGAGGGCGCGGGGAACGGGGTGTACATGGGCATGGTGATCACCTGTGGGTTCGAGGTGGGCGTTGGTGGGTGGGGCTCTTGGTGCCCCAAGGAGTGAAGGGCCCGGGTGTGAGCGCCGGTTGTGGAGGTGGTGGTCGCGCGGGGCCGGGGCCGGGTTCGGTGGTGGGCGTGGCTCGTGGAGCTGAGGGGGGAGAGGCGAAGGGTGCGGGCATGGGCGCTGGTTGTGGAGGTGGTGGTCGCGCGGGGACGAGGCCGGGTCCGGTGGCGGGCGTGGCTCGTGGAGCCGAAGGGAGTGGAAGGAGTGAGGAGAGCGTGAAGGTGAAGCGCCAGGGCCTGAGCGTCAGTTGTGGAGGCGGTGGTCGCGAGCGGGGCACGCGGCCACGGCCGGTGATGGACGTGGCTCGTGGAGCCGAGACCGGATGAAGGGCGTGAAGGGAGTGAGGGGGACGAAGGGCCCGGGTCAGAAGTGGACGGCGTCGCGTCGGCGTGAGCGCCGGTCGCGGGGGCGGCGGTCACCGGCGGGGACGCGGCCGGGTCCGGCCAGCCCCGCCCGGTACAGCCCGTGGAGGATCCGCCGCCGCGCCGCCGTCTCCAGCGCGTCGCGCAGAGCGCCGTCGCGCAGCACCGCGCCGGGACCCAGCAGGTCCTCGACGACGGCCAGGGCGCCGGCGGTGTCGCCATGGCGGAGGCGTTCGCGGATACCGGGGAGGCAGTCGGGACGGCGGTGCGCCTCGTCGATGATCCGCAGGCAGGGAAGCGGCGTACCGCCCAGCTCGGCCAGCAGTTCCTCCCGCCGGATCTCGGCCGGGTCGTGGTCCAGTGGGGCCAGCATCCCGTCGACCATGGCGATCCGGTGCCGGGCTCCCCGGCACTCCACGAGGTGTGGGTGTCCCGTCCGGTCCGGAGCCCCGGACGCACCGGCGGGCGGGAGGCCGGGCGCCAGTGCCGCGGCGACCAGCGGGTGCAGCCGGCCGGCCCCGATCATGCCGGTGCGGAGCAGTTCCCGGTCGGGCGGCACCCAGGTCGCCGCGTCGGGGAGGACGGGCAGGGTGGAGATGTCGCCGTCCGGCGGCGCCTCCGCGATCCGCGCCGCGGGCGGACCGACGCCGTCCCGGCTCGCGAACCAGTCCAGTTCCAGGACCAGTCGGTGCCGAGCGCCGAGCCGTACGGTGACGCCACCGGCGCCCCGCCCTTCGGCGCGGAGCAGGATCTCCGCCTCGGCCGCCCACCGGTCGACGGCGCAGCGGCCGGGCGGCACCCGGGCCGTCAGGCCGTCGGCCGGGGATTCACCGGCACCGGTCCCGGACCGGGTCCGCAGCTCGGCGCTCCTGCGCGCGTCCCAGAGATGGCGGTGCAGGTCGAGCCGGAACCGTCGGCTGGGACGGGGGTGCGGGTGGCGGCCGGCGCCGGTGCGGGATCCGTCCCACAGCGCGAGGCTGATCCGCTGCCCGGCGTCCGCCCAGGCGGGCGGGGTGCGGACCACGAGGTGCACCGGGCGCGTACCGTCCCGCCCCGCGGTGCCGTACCGCGCCAGCGTGAGGGTGAGGCCCGGGCGCAGCAGCCCGTCCGGGGCGATCCTCGGCATGTGCCAGCGCAGCAGGTCCGGAGCCAAGTGGCGCAGATCGTCGCGGAGTTGGGCGGCAGCGTCCCGGCCGTGGGTACGTGCCACGGAGCGCGCGTCAAAATCAACGTCTACGCCCGCCGCGGCACAGGCCCCCGCCCAGTCCCCGGCGAGGCGGCGGGCGGTGGCGGTCTCGATCATGGAGGGCGGCACGGCGAACTCGCGCACGCGCGGCCAGAAGGAAAGGGAGAACCAGGGAGAGGAGGGGCGGGAGTTCCCGTTCGCGGTGTGAGTGAGCATCAGCACTCACCTTGCGCGGACGGGTCCCCCAATCTGTGTGCAGAATGAGTCGTCATCGCGGGGAGCATAACCTCCTCGGCCGCGATCTGTCAGGGCCCGCCCGGCGCTTACAGCCTCGCCGCCACCTTCCGCGCCACCGCGACGATGTCCCCGGCCGGCTTCGCCGGGTACGCCGGCCGCTTGCGCGTCCAGCGGTCCTCCAGCGCGAACCAGTCGATCGGCTTCGGCTTCCGCCGGGCCGTGAGCGCCGCGTCGAGCTCCGTGAAGTACGTCTTCCAGCGCAGCCGGTACAATCCGCCCACCAGCCCCGCCCATTCGCGGTTGGCGTAGTCGTGCAGCTTGCCGCCGTCCGCCGAGGCGCGCGGGCCCCAGACGGTCAGCAGGGAGACGGCGTCGTGCTCCAGGCGGTCGCGCTCGGCGGCGTTGGAGCCCCAGGCGCGGGCCTCGGCGATCCAGCGGCCGAGCAGGTGGCGGTCGCCGGTGGCGACGACCTCCTCCAGGAGGTCCATGAGGTCGAGCCACTGCCGGGTCAGCAGCCGGAAGCGCGCCCGGTCGCCCGCGTCGTACGCGGCCTTGATCCGGGGGAGGAGCAGCCGGCTGCGGTTGGCGAGGCACTGCCGGGCGACGTCGAGGAGGTCGTACCGGTAGGCCGAACTGCCGCGCAGCGCGGGGGCGACGGCGAGCAGCGCGGGCAGCGCCTCGGCGAACTCGGCGGCGTCGTAGCGCAGGGCGCGCGGGGACCAGGCGCCGCCCCGGTTGACGGCCAGGTCGGGGCGGGCGCCGAACAGCCCGTCGGCCGCCTCGCTCCAGCCGTCGGAGCGGGAGGTGCCGTAGGCGGTGCGGCGCAGGACGTCCCAGGCGTGGACGGCGTTCCGGTCGGTGGCGCCGTACCGCTGGGCGGGCCAGCGCGCGAACCAGTCCTTGAGGTCCACGCGCCCGGCGGTCCAGGCCAGGTCGGAGAAGAGGGCGAAGGCGGCGGGGTTGTTGTCGGCCGCCTCGGGCATCAGGGCGATGCCGCGCAGGGCGCTGCCCTTCTTGGTGCGCCAGCGGTGGTAAAGGGCCGCCCAGTCCGGGGTGTTGGCGCCGAGGGCGGTGTGGCCGCCGAAGTTCCAGATGGTGCCGAAGGCGTACGGGGTGCCGCCCCAGTCCTTCTCGCGGTCGGTGACGTGCGGGTAGTGGTCCGGGATGCCGTCGAGGACGAGCATCCGGGAGCGGTCGACGGCGTCGAGGATCTCGCGGCGGGGGTTGGTCTGCCAACCGAGTATGGCCCAGGTCGCCCCGGGGTGGGCGGTGCGCAGCGCCTTCTCGACGGCCTTCGCGGCGGCGCCGATGGGGACGGGGCCCGGGGTGCCGCCCTCGTGCAGCAGGTCGATCTTGTACATCGCGGAGGCGCCGTAGAGCTCCTGCTGCACCCGGTAGAACGTGCGGGCGACGCGGGTGAAGTGGCCGGTGCGCGGGTCGAGCCAGTCGGGTCTGCGGAAGCCGGCCCAGTCGCCCTGCGGGACGGTGCGGGCGCCCTTGTTGCGCCGGGCGAAGTCGGGCGGGACGGTGCCGGCGTAACCGGGGAGCACCGGCGTCATGCCCAGCTCGCGCAGCCGCCGCACGATCCGCTTCGCCAGGGCGGCGCGGCGGTCGAGGAGGGAGCGGGAGACGGGGCCGCCGAAGGAGCTCATGTTCTGCATGAGCCACCAGGGCTGGTGGGCCGGTCCGGGAACCCAATTCCGGACTTCAGCGTCGGTGTAACCGTGTTCGATGAACGTTCGATGGTAGACCGCGTCGGCGCCCGCGTAGACCAGCACTTCGTTGAAGCCGTGCAGGGCGAGGACGTCGATTTCGTGTTCCCAGTAGGCCCAGTCCCGGTAGGGGCCGGTGTAGCCGTCGTTGGTGTCGTTGAGCGCGAAGCGGTGGCGGACGTTGGCCGCGGCGGTGACGCTGCCCCGGACGGCGGGGAGCGTGGCCGGCAGGCTTGTGCGCTCGCCGCTCCACGAGAAGTGCGCGTGGGCGACGTCCCGCAGATAGCGGTGGAAGCCGGCCAGCTGGACGGCCGGGGTGCTGCCCTCGACGAGGATGCGGCCCGCCGGGCCCGTGACCCGGAAGACGTCCGCGCCGGAGCGGCGGGGCACGGTGCGGAAGGTGACCTGGCCGTGGTGGCGGGGCAGCAGCCGGGCCAGCGCCGCGGCGGCGGCACCACCGCCGGAGGCGCCGGACGCTTCGGAGGCGTCGGATGTGCCGGACGTGGCGGGCGGGGCGCCGGGGGCGTCCGGGGCTCCCGGTGCGGCTCCGGAGGCCGCGGCGGCTGTCGCGGCTGTCGCGGCCGGGACGCCTATGGCGCCGAGCGCGGCGGAGCCGGCGAGGGCGCCGAGGACCGAGCGGCGGGCGATGGGCATGAGTGACCTCCGAGGCAGCTGCGGCTACCGGCCTGGACCACTTGAGCGCCGAGATCCTATGAGCCTGCGGCTGTCGGGCGTCAAGAGCGCCCCAGGCGAATCAGTCACACCGGTAACATTTACCGCGAATGGCCCCAATCGGGTCGGTGTTCCGTCCCCCGTTCGGCCCGCCCGGCCACTGCCACCACCCTGGCCTCCACCGTCACACCTCCGTTCGCCGAGATTCCTCTCAGCAGGCCTGTCCCTCCCGCTTCCCCCACCCCTCTTTCCCTTCCCGCCCTTCTCGCCCCCGAGGTGTCCCGTGCGACGACGCAGCGCCGTCTCCGGCCTCCTCTCCGTCCTCGTCACGGGGCTGCCCGGCGGGCTGGTCACCGGCTGCGCGGAACCCGGCGGCCTGGAGGTCAGCGGGCCCGCGCGGTCCCCGGCGCCGGCCGAACTGCCCGTACGGGTCAGCGAGGGCCCCGGCCGGCCGGGGCTGCGCCGTCCCGCGACCTTCGAGATCGCCGGGACCGTGCGGCTCACCCGGCTGCGCTGGAAGTCCTGGGGCGGGCCGGCCGCCGAGGCGGTCGGCGAGGTCTCCGGGCCGTGGTGCGGGCCGTCCTGCCGGGCCCGCCACCGGGCCCGCGTCAGCTTCTCCGGACGCGTAGGGCAGGATCGTCACGCCTACTACAGCCGGGTCTCCGTCGTCGTCGACGGGCTCCCGTCCGAGCAGCACAACGAGCTGCGCGAACTGCGGCTCCACGTTCCGAAGCGTTAGCCGCGAGCGTCAGCTGTCGAGGAGCCTGGAGCCATGGGACTGCGAACGAAGATCGGCGCGGCGATCACCGTCACCGCCGCGCTCGTCGCCGTCCTCATCGGCTTCGTCGTGCACCACCGGACCGTCGTCAACCAGCTCGCGACCGCCCGCGAGACCATCGAGGCCCGGCTGACCTCGGCCGTCGAGGACCACGCGGCGGGCATCGACCGGCCGCACACCCTCGTCAACCCCGATGGCGTTCCGGAGCCGCTGCGCGAGGCGGCGGAGGACGGCAAGCGCGCCACGTACCTGGACCGGAGCGGCCCCGAGCCCGTGCTCTGGGCGGCGAGCCGGCTCGGCGACGACATGATCGTGCTCAAGCGGCCCTACCGCCGCGAGACCCGCAACATCGAGGACCTCGACGACGTCCTCTGGGCGGCCGGCGGCCTGGGCACCGCCTTCTCCGGCATCGTCGGCGTCGCCCTCGCCACCTTCGCGGGACGCCGGCTCAACGCCTCCGCCCGCACCGCCGAGCGCATCGCCGACGGCGACCTCACGGCGCGGCTCCGGCCGCGCGGCGGCAAGGACGAGATCGCCCGGCTGACCATCGCCGTCAACACCATGGCCGACGCCCTCGCCGCCCGCCTCCAGGCCGAACGCGAGGTCACCGCCAACATCGCCCACGAACTCCGCACCCCCGTCGCCGGACTGGTCGCCGCCGCTGCCCTCCTGCCGCCGGGCCGTGCCGCCGAGATGGTCCAGGAACGGGCTCACCGGGTGCACACCCTCATGGAGGACGTCCTGGAGGTCGCCCGGCTGGACGCGGACGCCGAACAGGTGGAGACCGACGTACGGGCCCTGGGCGACCTGGCCCGCCGGGCGGCGGGCGCGGCGGCCGGACCCGGCGGTACGACGGCCGAGGTGCGGGTGGTGCGCGACTGCCTCGTCGAGACGGACGCGCGGCGCGTCGAGCGGATACTGACCAACCTCGTCACCAACGCCTACCGGCACGGCGCCGAGCCCGTGGTCGCGGAGGTCGACGACGGCGTCATACGCGTCCGCGACGGCGGCCCGGGCTTCCCGGAGCCCCTGCTGGCCCACGGCCCCCAGCGGTTCCGCACGGAGTCCGGCGCGGGCCTCGGCCTCGGCCTCACGATCGCGGCCGGACAGGCGCGGGTGCTCGGCGCCCCGCTCACGTTCGCCAACCCGGCGGACGGCGGCGCGGAGGCGCTGCTCGACCTGCGGGGGGCGGTACGGGGGCCGGTGCCGGGCGGCGCCGTCGACGGGTGACCCTCGGGGCTGAGGTGCGGGCCTGACGTGCGGTCCCCGCGACCGCGCCCGACAGTGGATGGCATGAGTCGTGTGGAGAACGTGCTGTTCATGACCGCCGAGGACGCCGGCACCGGCCACCGCGCGCTGGACCGCCTCCGCCGCGCGCACGCCGACGGCCACCTCAAGCTGCGCGAGGCAGCGGTGATCGCTCGGGACGCGGAGGGCACCGTCGACTTCCCCGACGCCGTCGACAACACCGGCACCGCCCGCGCCTTCGCCATGGGCGGTCTGCTCGGCGGTCTGCTGGGGATCCTCGGCGGCCCGCTCGGCGTCATGGTCGGCTTCGGCGCGGGCGGCCTGCTGGGCGGCGCCCACGACGCGCTCCGTGCCACCGCGTCCAACGCCGCGCTGGAGATGCTGGCCGACGAGGTGCCGCCCGGCAGCACCGTCCTGGTCGCCGAGATCGCCGAGGACGGCCCGGAGGCGGCGGACGACGCGCTCGCCCCCTACGGGACGCCCGTGCGGTATCCGGCGGACCGGGTCAGGGAGGCGGTCGAGGCGGCGATCGCCGAGGGAGCTCAGCGGTGAGGTGAGAGGTCAGGCGTGGGTTTCCGTGCCGGCCGCCGAACGGGCCGGTGACGGCACCCGCGCGCGCCCCTCCACCCGCAGCGGCTTGGCGAAGCAGCGGCTCGACGGGTACTCCCGGTACAGCCCGAACTTCGCGGCCGCCGGCTCGTACCCGCTCGACGTGTAGAGCCCGATCGCCTCCGGCTGCATGATCCCCGTCTCCAGCACCATCCGCACCCGCCCGGCCGCCCGCGCGTCCTCCTCCAGCACCGCGAGGATCCGCCGCGCCAGCCCCCGCCCCCGCGCGCCCGGCACCACGTACATCCGCTTCAACTCGGCGTCCCCGTCCGCGTACCCCTCCCCGTTGCGCTCCTGCGCGCGCCAGCCGCCGGAGGCGACGGGGGTGCCGTCCGCCTCGTACGCGATGAGATATAGGCCACGCGGCGGGGCGAAGTGCCACGGCTCCAGCGGGGTGAGATCCCCCTCGTCGTCGTAGCGCCGCTGGTACTCCAGTTGCACCTCGTCGTTGAGTCTCAGGGCATCCGGATGGTCGTAGGCGACGGGCAGAATCCGCATTCCGCGATCGTACGATCGTAGGAACCGGCCGCGACAGGGGTGTCTCGGAAGTCGGTATCGTGCCGGAATGCTCACTGTGACCAGCGTGAATGTGAACGGCCTGCGCGCCGCCGCCAAGAAGGGCTTCGTGGAGTGGCTGGCGGCGACCGACGCCGACGTCGTGTGCCTCCAGGAGGTCCGCGCCGAGCCGCACCAGCTCCCCGACGAGGTGCGCGAACCCGACGGCTGGCACGCCTTCCACGCCCCCGCCGCGGCCAAGGGCCGCGCGGGCGTCTCCGTCTACGCCCGGCGCGAGCCGGACGCGGTGCGCGTCGGCTTCGGCTCCGCCGAGTTCGACGCCAGTGGGCGCTACCTGGAGGTCGACCTCCCCGGCCTCACCGTCGCCAGCCTCTACCTCCCCTCCGGCGAGGTCGGCACCGAGCGCCAGGACGAGAAGGAACGCTTCATGTCCGGGTTCCTCCCCTACCTGGTCGCCCTGAAGGCCCGTGCCGCCGCCGACGGCCGCGAGGTCCTCGTCTGCGGCGACTGGAACATCGCCCACCAGGAAGCCGACCTCAAGAACTGGAAGGCCAACCGCAAGAGCGCCGGCTTCCTCCCCGAGGAGCGCGCCTGGCTCACCAAGGTCTTCGAGGAGTACACCGACGTCGTCCGCACCCTCCACCCCGGCGTCGACGGCCCCTACTCCTGGTGGTCCTACCGCGGCCGCGCCTTCGACAACGACTCCGGCTGGCGCATCGACTACCAGGCCGCCTCGCCGGGCCTCGCGGAGCGCGCGCTGAAGGCGTACGTGGAGCGGGCGGCTTCGCACGCGGAGCGGTGGAGCGATCACGCGCCGGTGACGGCGGTGTACGAGCTCTAGCCCGGGCGGGCGCCTCGCATCTGCGGCACGGTGCTCCTGCCCGATTTCGACGTGCACTGGAAGCGGTACGTCTCCGACGCGTACGACATCAGCACCGTGCCGGCCTTCATGGCCCGGTGGTGGGGCGAGTACGCGATCGCCCGCGACCCGCAGTTCGACGCCCGTGTCACCGGCCTCGAACGCCGCGCCGCCTACGAGTGCACCGACCCGGCCGAAGCCAAAGCGCTCCTGGAAGAGGCGTCCGACGTCCGCCACGTGGCAGCCCGCACGGAGCCCGGTCAGTGACCTTGACGGCCGCGATCGCGAGGCCCACGGTGTCGGCCGCGGCGCGGGTCGGTCATGTCGGCCGGCTGCACGCTGAAGACGCCGTGTATGTCCTGCGCCGCCGTGCGCAGCGACCGCGGGTCGTCGAGGTCGCCGCAGACCAGTTCCGCACCGAGCGCTTCGAGGTCCTTGGCCCCCTGCCTGCCCGGGTCACGGACGAGGGCGCGTACCGCCCGGCCGCTGTCGAGCAGCCTGCGGGCGACGGCGCCGCCCTGGCCGCCGGTTGCACCGGTGACGAGCACGGTCTTGTTGTTCGGCATGACGAGATCCTTATGTTGAGGGACAGTTCGCGAGGGTGGGTGGGCGCGGGCAGCGTCCCGCGACGATTGCGGCGACGAGAGGCAGAACTCGGCTGGTTGGACCGGGTCGCGCGCGACGGCGCCAGGGACCGCGATGACGTCAGCGGTTCCGCCGGGTGGTTCCGGCGCAGCGCACCGGCCAGGCGATGCGCGGTGCGGTCAGGTGACCGGGAAGACGCCGGTGATCTTGTGGTCGCCACGCTCCCGGGACGCGGCCTGAGCCCATGGGCAGCGGCCGGGCCCGGTACGGACCCGGCCGGCGCCGCCGAGAATTCCCGCAGCCGTCAGAGGCCGAGGCCTTCGAGGAGGCCGCTGACGCCGAGACCGTCGAGGAGTCCGCCGAGGACGCTGTCGAGGCCGAGGAGGCTGCCGCTGGAACTGCTGCTGCCTCCCGGGGGTGCCGGGGGTGCCGGGGGAGTCGGGGCGGCTTGGGCCGGGGCGGCGACGCCGATGATGAGCAGAGCCAGCAGGGCAGTGGCGGTGAGCGGGCGGAGCATGCGCCGCATGGCGGGCCCTTTCTGTCCGTTCGCGGCCGACGGTGTCTGCGCACGTGACCGCGTGGTCTGTTGATCAGGACGTCCCGGGAGGGTGTTTCAGGCCTGATCGGAGGCTTTCCTGCCCGTCATTCGGGCTAACGCCATGTCACTCGAACGAGTCACCCGGCCGCCGGCCCCGGTCGACTCTCTCTGTACTGCTGGACTCGTCATACACGCAGTCTCAACCAGCGATGATCAATGAGTCCAACGCATGATTGTCATCGCACCGATCTCGATAGAACATGCACCCATGGAGCTCCAACAGGTGCGCTACGTCCTCGCCGTCGCCGAGACGAACAGCTTCACCCGGGCCGCCGAGCGGTGTCTGGTCGTCCAGTCCGCCCTCAGCCACCAGATCGCCCGCCTGGAGAAGGAGTTGGGCGCGAGACTCTTCGAGCGCACCAGTCGCCGGGTGCGTCTCACTCCGGCCGGTGCGGCGTTCCTTCCCGCCGCCCGTCAGTGTCTGGACGCCGCCGAGCGCGCGGCGGCCGAGGTCGCCGCGGCTGTCGGTGAGGTACGCGGGCGGCTCGCCGTCGGTCTGATTCCCAGCGTCGCCGCCGTCGACATCCCGGGCGCCCTGCGCGACTTCCGCCGGCGGTACCCGGACGTGCGCGTCAGCCTGCGGGTGGGCGCGAGCGAGGAACTCGTCGAGCAGGTCAAGGAAGGGGCCCTCGAAGTGGCCTTCCTCGGTCTGCCGATCACCGCACGGCCCGAAGGCGTCGACGCCCGTGAGCTCGCCCGTGACCGGCTCGTCGCCGTGGTCGCACCGGACCATCCCCTCGCCGGGGAACCGGCAGTCGACCTGCGCAGGCTCTCTTCCGAGGTGTTCGTGGACATGCCCGCCAAGACGGCCGGACGAGTCCAGTCCGATCAGGCCTTCTCGGCCGCCGGCCTCGGCCGCGACGTCGCTTTCGAAGTGACCAACGCGGACTTCCTGGTGCGCATGGTCGGGCAGGGCCTGGGCATCGCCATGCTCCCGTCCGCCTACGCGTCCCAGCTCACCGGCGTCACCACCGTCGAGGTCACCGACGCGCCGGCCCGCGTCGAGTACGTCATCTGCAGCCGCGCCGGGCGGACGCCCGCGGCGACGGCTTTCCTCGACGTTCTCGGCATCCCCGCCGCGTCCGGTCCGAACGCCTCGGGTTAGGAGCCCGAGCGTCGCCGGCTCTGTGCGAGGCCGCGGCCTGCATGGCGGCGAAGCCGGCGGTAGTGACGACGGCCAGGACCCGAACCGCGGGACCGCCCGGGACGGGGCGACCTCGTCCGAGCCACGGCTGTCTGCGATCTTGGGCAGATGGTGAGGTACGGGTGGCCCGAGGGCGTCGAGCGGTCGGAGGGGCCGCGGTTTGCTCTGGTGGGGGATGAGGCGGAGGAGACGTTCTGGGGCGTCTGCGCGGACGTGCCCGAGTTCTTCGACGGGCCGCCGCGGTGGCCCTATGAGCTGATCGGCTGCGAGCCGGACGGGCCGCTGGCCGCCGCCGCGCTGCGCGGTGGGCGCGGTGGGGCGGAGGCGGCACCGCTCGGGGATGTGTGGGTCGTGCCGCAGGCCGACGCGGACGTCCCCGAGGGGTCGGAGCGGCTCGACGTATGGCAGGTGTGCGACGTGCGGGTCACCGGGTGGCGGCCGCACGCGGGCGGGGGCGGGCTCCTCGACATCACCGTCGAGGCGGCGGAGGGCTTCCACGAGCCGCCCGACGACCCGTACGTGGGGGCGGGGATCCGGCTGCACGACGAGCGGCGGTGGCTCGGACGGTGCGCGGACCTCAGGGACGTCGTCCCGGCCGTCGACGACGGGCCGGAGGGCGGCCGTCTGCGACTGCTCGGCGTCGCGCCCGAGAAGGAGCTGCGGGACGCGCTCGCCCTCGGGACGCGGCGTTCACTGCGGCTGGGGCGGGTGTACCTGACGGCCCTGGACGTCCGGGGAGGGGGGTACGCGGATCATTATGTGAACGTCGAGGTGGCCGGCCGGCGGCCCTCGGTGCTCGGTGGCGGGCTGCTGGACCTCGATGTCGTCGGCGACTCCTGGTGCGGGCCCTTCCCGTACGCGCGGGCGCAGTGGGAGCGCCGTCGGGGCGGGCTGCCCACGGGCGTCAACTCGTGGGCCCCGTACGGGACGCGGGAGCGTCAGGCCTGGCTCGACCTCGTGCGGGCGCACGGCTGCCGGCTCCCGGTCCGCCCCGGCCCGCCACCCGGCCGGACGTACCACCTGGACGGCCGCTACGTCACCGACGAGCCCGGTCTCCACCTGGCCCTCGGCGAAGCGGTCAACGGCCCCGGAGGATACTTCGGCGGCTGCCTGGCCGCCCTGGACGACTGCCTGGGCGGCGGTTTCGGCGCGACCGCGCCCTTCACGCTCGTCTGGGAACACTCGGACGTCGCCCGGCGCGCCCTCGGGCGGCAACTCTCCCCGCAGGGAGGGAGTTACCGCCTCTACGACGAGGCCGTGGCGCTGCTCCGCGAGTTTCAGGTGGACGTCGTGGAGCGCTGATCCCCGTCCTCCCCGGGCCCCGCCGCGTCCGCCCTCATCCGCCGGTCCATCGCCATGGAGACCTCCGCGTCGACCACGGTCTGCACGACGGGCCGGAGCCGGTCGAAAGCGGGAGTGTCCTCCAGGAGGTGGGTGCGGAGGAGGGTCGTGAAGATCTCGGCGAGGGCGTCGGCGTGGGCGCGGACGTGGCGGCCGGCCTCCAGGACGGCGGCGAGGGGGATGCCGGCGCGGATGAGCTCGGTGGAGGCCTCCAGGAGGCGGCGGCTGACGTGGACGAACTCCTCGCCGTCCACGGCGAGGTAGCCGATGTGGAGGGCGGCGGCGAGGTTGTCGGCCGTCACCTGGCCCGCGAAGGTGTCGGCCAGTTCGCCGGCGGTGAGGCGGACGGGGGTCTCCTCGGACCAGGGGGAGGGCAACAGGCCGCCGAGACCGAGGAGTTCGGCCACGCTCCGGCCGCCCTCGAAGGCGGCCATCAGGTCCGCGATGCCGCCCAGCGTGTGCCCGCGCTCCAGCAGGGCGGCGATGGTGCGCAGCCGGGTGAGGTGGTCCTCGTTGTACCAGGCGATGCGGCCCGCGCGGCGGGGCGGCGGGACGAGTCCGCGCTCGCGGTAGAAGCGGAGCGTCCGGACGGTGATGCCGGCCTCGCGGGCCAGGTCCGCCATCCGGTACTCGTGCTTCCCGGGGGTGGCGTCCTGTCCCCCGGCTCCCTCGGTCTCGTCGGTGCTCACGCGGGCAGCGTAGGGCCTCGCCGGTCGCTTCCCGGCCGCTCCCGGAGCTGTCCGGGTGCAGGACGGGACCCCTGCGACCGGCGGTAACTTCCTTGTGTCACACCCCTACCGCCCGGTAGGCCGCTCGCCCTACGCTCGCACTGTGCCAGTCATCACTGGCGCAATGACGGAGCGATCCGGGAGGCAGTGGCATGGCCGTACACGTACGAGTGGCAGTGATCGGCTCCGGCTTCGGCGGGCTGGGGGCGGCCGTACGGCTCCGCAGGGAGGGAGTGACGGACTTCGTCGTCCTGGAACGGGCCGACGCGGTCGGCGGCACCTGGCGCGACAACACGTACCCCGGCTGCGCCTGCGACGTGCCGTCGCACCTCTACTCGTTCTCGTTCGCCCCCAACCCCGAGTGGCCGCGCAACTTCTCCGGTCAGCCGCACATACGGGAGTACCTGGAGCGTGTCACGGACACCTACGGGATCCGGCCCCACCTGCGGCTGAACTCCGAGGTGAGAAGCGCCCGGTGGGATTCGGGCGAGCTGCGCTGGGAGCTCGACACGGTGTCCGGCGCCTACACCGCGGACGTCGTCGTCTCCGCCACGGGACCGCTCGCCGACCCCCGCCTCCCGGATGTCCCCGGGCTCGATACGTTCCCCGGGCCGGTGTTCCACTCGGCCCGCTGGGACCACGGCACGGACCTGCGCGGCAAGCGCGTCGCGGTGGTCGGCACCGGGGCGTCGGCGATCCAGATCATCCCGGGCATCCAGCCGGAGGCCGGGCACCTCACGGTCTTCCAGCGCACCCCGGCCTGGGTTCTGCCCCGGATGGACCGCCGGATCACGGGGGCGGAGCGGTGGCTGCACACCCGGGTCCCGGCGACGCGGGTGGTGCGGCGCGGACTGCTGTGGGGGATACGGGAGGTGCAGGTCGGGGCCTTCACCAAGCGGCCGGAGCGGCTCGGCTTCGTGGAGGCGATGGCCAGGTCGCACCTCCGGCGGTCCGTGAAGGACCCGGAGCTGCGCGCGCGGCTCACCCCCGACTACCGCATCGGGTGCAAGCGCATCCTGCTCTCCAACGACTACTACCCGGCTCTGACCAGACCGAACGTCGACGTTGTGACGTCCGGCCTGAGCGAGGTGCGCGGGTCCGAACTGAGCGCCGCCGACGGGACGCGGACGGAGGCGGACGTCCTGGTCTTCGGCACCGGGTTCCGGGTGACCGACATGCCGATCGGCCACCGGGTCACCGGCGCGAACGGGACGACGCTCGCCGAGGAGTGGAAGGACGGCATGGCCGCCCTGCGCGGCAGCACCGCCGCGGGGTTCCCCAACTTCCTCTTCGTCATCGGGCCCAACACCGCGCTGGGGAACAGCTCGATGATCCTGATCATCGAGTCGCAGCTGAACTACATGGCCGACTACCTTCGCCAGCTGGACGTCCTCGGCGGCCGGGCCGCCCTCGCCGCCCGGCCGTCCGCCGTCAACGCGTGGAACCGGATGCTCCAGCGACGCATGGAACACACCGTGTGGAACACCGGCGGCTGCGACAGCTGGTACCTGGACTCCGCCGGGCGCAACACCACCGCCTGGCCGGGCACGACGGCCGAGTTCCGCAAGGTCACCCGGCGGGTGGACCTCCAGGAGTACCAGGTGCTGCGGCTGCCGCGGGCCCGACGTACGGCCGTCGCCGGGGTTGAAGGGGTGGTGGCCCGATGAGCCGCCGGAACGTTCTTGAGGGCCGGGTCGCCGTCGTCACCGGCGCGGCCCGCGGGATCGGGGAGCTGCTGGCCCGCAAGCTCGCGGAGCGTGGCGTCCGCGTGGCGCTGGTCGGGCTGGAGCCCGAGGAACTGCGCCGGGTCGCCGGGACGCTGGGGACCGAGGCGGCCCACTGGTACGCCGACGTCACCGACCAGGAGGCGATGGAGCGCGTCGCGCGGGAGGTCCGGGCACGCTTCGGCAGGGTGGACGTGGTCGTCGCCAACGCCGGTGTCGCCACCGGCGGGCCGCTGGACGACTGCGACTTCGCCACCTGGCGGCGGGTGGTCGAGGTCAATCTGATCGGCTCCGTCATCACCGGCCGTGCCTTCCTGCCCGCCCTCACCGCGAGCCGCGGCTACCTCCTCCAGATCGCCTCGCTCGCCGCCGTCGCGCCCGCGCCGATGATGACCGCGTACTGCGCCTCCAAGGCGGGCGTCGAAGCCTACGCCCACAGCCTGCGCGCCGAGGTCGGCCACCGGGGGGTGGGCGTCGGGGTGGGCTACCTGAGCTGGACGGACACCGACATGGTGCGTGGCGCCGACGAGAGCGACGTGATGCGCGAGATGCGGCGGCGGCTGCCGTGGCCGGCCAACCGCACGTACCCGCCCGGCCCGGCCGTCGACCGGCTCGTGACCGGCATCGAGCGGCGCTCCGCCCATGCGTACGCCCAGTGGTGGCTGCGCGGAAGCCAGCCGGTGCGCGGTCTGCTGCCGGGGCTTATCGCGCTGGGCGGGCGGCGTGAGATGCGGCGTGTCGCTTCCCGGTTCCGGGACTTGAAGGGGCCGGGGTTGCTGGGGGCGGGTGGCGCCGCTGATGCGGCGAGGCCGGTGGATACGGAGCGTCACTGATCGAAATGCGGGGTTTGTCCTGGCGTGTGAGGCTGGTCGCGGCCCGATCACCGATCTCGGTAGGAGTGAACAGCCATGGGCATCAAGGACGAGATGCAGGGCAAGGCGCAGCAGGCGAAGGAAAAGATGCAGGGTAAGAAGGGGGAGGCGCAGGAGCGGGGGCAGGAGGCGCAGGACAAGTTGCGGGAGAAGCAGGAGCAGGGGCGTCAGCAGTCGTTCGACGACATTCGGGATGATCTCGACGATCGCTGATGTCTGCCCGCTGACGCGGCGGTTGTGCACGAGGGGTGCGCCTTGTGGAGGCGCGCCCCTCCTTGTTTGTGCCCCGGCCCCGCCCTTTCACCGTTTCTTGCGGGGGAAGGCCCCCGCACCCCCGAGCCGCGCTGCGCGCGACGTCCTCAAGCGCCGGACGGGCTGAAAGGGGCACGCCCCCGCACCCCCGAGCCGCGCTGCGCGCGCTGTACTCAACCCCCCGGAGGGGGCGCCCCCAACGGGCTGAATCAGCGCGGTGGCAGCGCCGGCCGCCCCCGCTCCGGCACCCCCGAGTAATCCGGCGGCGTCGCCGAGCCGTGCCGTTCGAGCAGGTCGAGGGCCAGGCGGACCGCGTCGTCGAGTTGTTTGTGGCGGCCTTCGGCCCAGTCCAGTGGGGTGCGGTCGATCTCGATGTCGGGTTCGACGCCGTGGTTCTCGACGCCCCAGCCGTAGGCGTCGAACCAGGCGGCGTTCATGGGGACGGTGATGGCGGTGCCGTCGCCGAGGCGGTGGCGGCCGGTCATGCCGATGACGCCGCCCCAGGTGCGGAGGCCGACGACGGGGCCGATGCCCTGGAGCTTGAAGGCGGCGGTGATCATGTCGCCGTCGGAGGAAGTCATTTCGTCGGCGATGGCGACGACGGGTCCGCGGGGGGCGTTGGAGGCGTAACTCACGGGCTGGGCGCCGCGGGTGAGGTCCCAGCCGATGATGGTGCGGGTGAGTTTCTCGACGACGAGTTCGCTGATGTTGCCGCCGGCGTTGCCGCGGACGTCGACGATGAGGGCGGGGCGGGACATCTCCATCCGCAGGTCGCGGTTGAACTGGGCCCAGCCGGAGCCGCCCATGTCGGGGATGTGGAGGTAGCCGCACTTGCCGCCGCTGAGTTCGCGGACGACGGCGCGGCGCTTGGCGACCCAGTCCTGGTAGCGGAGGGGGCGTTCGTCGATCAGGGGCACGACGGCCACCCGGCGCGGCGGGCCGTCACCCCCGGGCGGGCCGAAGGTCAGCTCGACGGTGGTGCCGCCGGCGGCGGCCAGCAGCGGGTACGGGCCCGTGACCGGGTCCACCGGGCGACCGTCGACGTGGGTGAGGGCGGCGCCCTCGCGGATGCCCGAACCGGCGAGCGGGGAGCGGGCCTTGGAGTCGGACGAGTCGCCGGGCAGGACGCGCCGCACGGTCCAGCTGCCGTCCTTCTGGTGGGTGAGGTTGGCGCCGAGCAGTCCGATGGCGCGCTGGTAGTGCGGCGGGCCCTCGTTACGGCGGGAGCCGATGACGTAGGCGTGGGAGGTGCCCAGTTCGCCGAGGACCTCCCGGAGCAGGTCGGCGAAGTCGTCGGGGGAGGCGACGCGTTCGACCAGGGGGCGGTACTGCTCCAGGATCCCGTCCCAGTCGACGCCGCCCATGCCCGGTTCCCAGAAGTAGGCGCGGACGATGCGGCCCGCCTCCGCGTACGCCTGCCGCCACTCGGCGGCCGGGTCCACCTCGTGCAGGATGCGCCGCATGTCGATGTGGACGACGGAGTCGGGGTCCCCGGACTCGGTGGCGGGCACGGCCCGCAGGTCGCCGTCGTCGTTGACGACCAGCCGGCTGCCGTCGCCGCTGACCGCGAACCAGTCGAGGGAGCTGGTGAGTTCGGTGCGCTTGGCCTTGCACAGGTCGAAGTGTTCGAGCGTGGGGCGGCCGGAGGTGTCGGCCGGGTTGGCGAACGTCTCGCCGAGCGCGCCGGAGATCGGCCAGCGCAGCCATACCAGGCCGCCGCCGTGCACCGGGTGGAGGTGGGAGTACTTGGAGGCGGCCACCGGGAAGGGCGTCACCCGGCTCTCCAGCCCCTCCGTCTCCACGGTCACCGCGCCGTCGCCCTCGTTGCCGTCCAGGTCGAGCCCGCCGCCGGCCGGGCGTCCCTCCGCGGTCAGCGCGAACGGGGAGGGGGTGGCCGAGGAGAGCGGGACGAGGTAGGGGCGGCAGCCCAGCGGGAACGAGAGGTCGCCGGTGTGCACGTCGTACACCGGGTCGAAGCCGCGCCAGGAGAGGAAGGCGAGGTAGCGGCCGTCACGGGTGAAGACGGGCTGCTCGTCCTCGAAGCGGCCGTTGGTGACGTCCACGACCATCCGGTCGGACAGCCGGGCGACCTTGATCTGCCGCAGGGAGCGGCCGACGCCCGGGTGGGACCAGGTCAGCCAGCCCGAGTCGGGGGAGAACGCCAGGTCGCGGACCGGTCCGTTGTCGGAGCGGACCAGCTCGCTCACCTCGCCGTCCTCCTCGGAGGAGCCGTCCCCCTCGGCTGAGCCGTCCCCCTCGGCTGAGCCGTCCCCCTCGGGGGAGGTGTCCACCAGCAGCAGCCGCCCGTCGTGGGCGGCGACCGCCAGCCGGGAGCCGTCCGGGGACGACAGCGTCTCGTGCACCCGGCCGATCCGGCCCGCCGCCACCCGCCGGTGCTCCGCCGAGCCCGCCGCGCTGGGCAGCCGGGCGATCTCGATCGCGTCCTCGCCCTCCGCGTCGGTGACGTACGCGACCCGGCCCGTCGAGCCCAGCATCTCGGGCAGCCGGACGCGGACGCCCGGGGTGTCGGCGATGGCCCGGGCGGGGCCGTCGCGGTGGGTGAGCCAGTAGAGGCTGCCGCGGACCTGGACGGCGCTCGCCCGGCCCGTGGTGTCGACGGCCAGCGCGTCGACGTGCGAGGCGGCCTGCACCTGATACGTGCGCCGCCCGGCGCGCGGCCCGCCGAGCCGGAGGTCGAGCCGGCGCGGGACGGCGTCCGGGCCGAAGTCGTCCACCAGCCACACGTCGCCCGCGCACTGGTAGACGACCCGGTTGCCGTCGGTCGAGGCGTGCCGGGCGTAGAAGTCCGCGTGGTCGGTGTGGCGGCGGAGGTCGGAGCTGTCGGGGCGGCAGGAGTAGAGGTTGGCGACGCCCTCGTGGTCGGAGAGGAACGCGATCCGGTCGCCGACGAACATCACCGAGTCCAGGTGGCCGCCCAGGTCCGGCACCAGCCGGGTGCCCATGAGCCACAGCCGTCCCATGGCCCCGCCCCGGTACCGCTTCCAGGAGGCCGGCTCGTGCGGGGGCTTCCCGGTGAGCAGCAGGGTCTCGCCGGGGGCGTCGCCCTGGCCCTGCCGGTGGTGCATCGCGATGTCGGAGACCGGGCCCCAGGGGAGCCGGAGGCCGGGGCTGCCGTCGGTGGGCAGCCGGTAGGCCCAGGAGAAGTAGGAGAACGGCTGGCCGTGCGAGGAGACGGCCAGGATGTCGCTGGTGCCGTCCCGGTCCGGCGGGGTCCAGCCGCAGACGCGGGCGTCGGTGCTGCCCCAGTACGTCAGCCGGCGGGCCGGGCCGCCGTCCACGGGGACGAGATGGACCTCCGGATCGAGACTGCGCCAGCTGGTGAAGGCGATCCGGCCGCCGTCGGGGGAGAACCGCGGGTGGCCCAGCCGCGTCCGGTCGACGGTCAGGCGCCAGGCCCGGTCCTTGCCGCCGTCCGCCCCCGGCAGGGGGGAGAGCCACAGGTCGTCCTCGGCGACGAAACAGAGCAGATCGCCGTGCAGATGGGGGTACCTCAGGTAGGCATCGCTCACCACTTCATGGTTTCCACCGGTCCGCGCCCCGGCAACCCGGGCCGTGACGCACACCACTGTCGAAACGGCGTCGTTTCGCTTCCGGGGGGACGTACCCTCGTACTGTACGAAACCGTTTCGTTCGCTGGATCGGCGTTGGACCGGCGCTGGACCGGCGTCGGCCGGAAGCGTCCATCGCGACGGAACCGGACACGGCCCCGACGTCCAGGAAGCAGGAAGGGAGACGCGGCATGCCGGACGAATCCCCCACCCCGTCGGTCCGCCGCACCCGGCTCACGCCCGAACGCGAGGGCGAGCTCTACGAGGCCGTCCTCGCGCTCCTCCGCGAGGTCGGCTACGAGGCCCTGACCATGGACGCCGTGGCGGCCCGCACCCGCTCCAGCAAGGCGACCCTCTACCGCCAGTGGAAGGGCAAGCCCGAGCTGGTGGCGAGCGCGCTCCGGCACAGCAAGCCGATCAAGGTCGCCGATATCGACACCGGGACCCTGCGCGGCGATCTGATGGCTCTGACCGCCGTCGCGGACCCGGCGCAGATGGAGCGGGACGCGGCCCTCATGCGGGGGCTCGGGCACGCCATCCACTGCAACTCCGAGCTCCACCGCGCCCTGCGCGAACTGCTGATCGAACCCGAGAAGGCCGCCCTCGGGCGGCTGCTGGACCGTGCCGTGGACCGGGGTGAGGTTTCCCCGGACACCCCCGCGCTGGAGTTCGTCGCGCACACCATGCTCGGCGCCTTCATCGCCCGTCCGCTGATCGAGGATCAACCAGTGGACGCCGCCTACCTCACCCGCTTCGTCGACGCCGTGGTCCTCCCCGCCCTCGGCCGGTGACCTGAACCCCACCCCCCACCAGAACCGCAGAGAAACCGAAGGCTCCACCTGACACGCCGCTCTCGTCGTCGGGCTGGTTCCCCCTGCCAGTTGCTCGTTTCTCCGATCCGACGGGAGCAGATCTCCTCGTGGCCACCTTCCTCTACAAACTCGGCCGGCTCGCCTTCCGGCGCCGCTGGTACGTCGCCCTGATATGGGTGGTGCTGCTGGGCCTCGCCGGCGCCGGCGCCGCCACCGCGTCCAAGTCCACCGACGACAGCTTCTCCATACCCGGCACGGAGGCGCAGACCGCCTTCGACCTGCTCGCCGAGCGCTACCCCGGCAAGAAGGCCGACGCCGCCTCCGCGCGCGTCGTCTTCCAGGCGCCGGACGGCCAGAAGATCACCGAGCCGAGGAACAAGACCGCCGTCGACAAGGTCGTCGGCGAGCTGACCGGGCCCCAGGTGGCCTCCGCCCCCAGCCCGTTCCAGGCGAAGACCGTCAGCAAGGACGGGTCGACGGCCTACGTGCTCGTCACCTACAAGGTCGCGTCGAACGAGCTCACCGACGCCTCGCGCGACACCCTCGACGACGCGCAGAAACACGGCCGGGACAGCGGGCTGACCGTCGAGATGGGCGGCAGCGCCCTCCAGAAGCTGCCCGAGACCGGGTCCACGGAGATCATCGGCATCATCGTCTCCGCGATCGTCCTGCTGATCACCTTCAGTTCGCTGGTCGCGGCGGGCCTGCCCCTGCTGACCGCGATCATCGGCGTGGGCATCGGCGTCTCGTCGATCGCCGCGCTCGCGTCCACGCTGAACCTGTCCGGCAACACCTCGACGCTCGCCATGATGATCGGCCTCGCGGTCGGCATCGACTACGCGCTGTTCATCGTCTCCCGCTACCGGGCCGAACTGGCCGAGGGGCGCGAGCGCGAGGAAGCCGCGGGACGGGCGGTCGGCACCGCCGGTTCCGCGGTCGTCTTCGCGGGCCTCACCGTCGTCATCGCCCTCGTCGGCCTCGCGGTCGTCAACATCCCGATGCTGACCAAGATGGGCATGGCCGCCGCCGGCACGGTGGTCATCGCGGTCCTCATCGCCCTCACCCTCATCCCCGCGCTGCTGGGCTTCGCGGGCCGCCAGGTACTGGCCCGCAAGGTTCGCAAGGCCAAGGACGGCGCCCCGGCCGCGGACAGGCCCAACATGGGCACCCGCTGGGCCCGCCTCGTGCTGCGCCGCCCGGTGTGGGTGCTGCTGGCCGGTGTCGTCGGCCTCGGCGCGCTCGCCGCCCCCGCCGCGTCGCTCCAGCTCGGCCTGCCGGACGACAGCTCGCAGCCGGTGAAGACCACGCAGCGCAAGGCGTACGACATGATCGCCGAGGGCTTCGGCCCCGGCTACAACGGGCCGCTGATGGTCGTGGTCGACGCCAAGGGCGCGAAGGACGCCAAGGCCCCGCAGACGGTGGCCCGGGTCGTCGGCGGCATGGACGGCGTGGCCGCCGTCACGCCCCCGATGCCCAACAAGGACGGCGACACGGCCGTCTTCAACGTCGTCCCGAAGTCCAAGCCGAGCGGCGAGGAGACCGAGGACCTCGTCCACGCCATCCGCGGCAAGGGCGACTCCCTGAAGGCGGAGACCGGCGCGACCGTGCTGGTCACCGGCACGACGGCGATGAACATCGACGTCTCGGAGAAGCTGAACGACGCGCTGCTGCCCTATCTGGCGCTGGTCGTCGGCCTCGCCTTCCTGCTGCTGATCGTCGTCTTCCGGTCGGTGCTCGTCCCGCTCAAGGCGGCACTGGGCTTCCTGCTCTCGGTGGTCGCCGCGCTCGGCGCGGTCGTGGCCGTCTTCCAGTGGGGCTGGCTCAGCGGGCTCTTCGGCGTCGAGGAGACCGGCCCGATCATGAGCATGATGCCGATCTTCATGGTCGGTGTGGTCTTCGGTCTCGCGATGGACTACGAGGTCTTCCTCGTGACCCGGATGCGCGAGGCGTACGTCCACGGCGAGAGCCCCGGCGAGGCCGTCGTCACCGGCTTCCGGCACGGCGCGCGGGTGGTCTCGGCGGCCGCGGTCATCATGATCAGCGTCTTCGCCGGGTTCATCGGCTCCTCCGAGTCGATGATCAAGATGATCGGCTTCGGCCTCGCCATCGCGGTGTTCTTCGACGCGTTCGTCGTCCGTATGGCCATCGTTCCGGCGGTCCTCGCCCTGCTGGGCAAGGCGGCCTGGTGGATGCCGGCCTGGCTCGGGAAGATCCTGCCCAACGTGGACGTGGAGGGCGAGGCGCTGCAGAAGCGGCTGGCCGCCCCGGCGGCGGAGGGCGGCGGCGCCGGTGCCTCCGGCGACCCGGACCCGGACGCCGACCCGCGGCTGACGCGCGTCTGAATCCGGCCGACCGCCCGCCCGGAGCCCGGTCCCCGCCCACGGCGGAGGGGCCGGGCTCCCGGCGTATCCGGGCTCGGGCTCCCGGCGTTCCCGGCCCGGGGAAAACGTGGCGAAGCCCACGCCGGGGAACCGTCCGCACGGGAACGTGCGTTTTCCCTAGTCCACGGGGGCATGCGACCGTGGCCGCGGTCGGGGGCGCGCGTGAAAGAAAGGGCTCCACAGGTGAACCTGCTCGATGTGCTTCTGCTGCTGGTCGTCCTCGGCTACGCCGTCTCCGGCTACCGGCGCGGCCTCGTCGCGAGCGCCGTCCTGCTCGCCGGCTTCCTCGGCGGCGCCGTCCTCGGCGTCTGGGTCCTGCCCACCGTCGTGGAGCACTTCGAGGCCGGCTCGTCGACCGCCGCCGTGGTGGCCGTCCTGGTCGTCCTCGTCCCGGCGGTGATCGGCCACGCCCTGGCGGGCCGGCTCGCCTGGAATCTGCGCAGGCGGCTGACCTGGGCCCCCGTGCGCGGGGTGGACGGCGCGGCCGGCGCCGCCGTCAACTCGCTGGCCGCGCTGCTGGTCGCCTGGGTCGCCGCCAGCGTCCTCGTCTCGGCCAACTCCACCCTGCTGTCCGGCCAGATCCGCGACTCGCGGCTGCTCGGCGCCGTCCAGGACGCCATGCCCGAGCAGGCGCCGACCTGGTTCAGCCGCACCACCGACGCCCTCACCGGCGCCGGCTTCCCCCAGGTCTTCAACCCCTTCGAGAACGAGCCCGCCACCAGCGTCGCCAAGCCCTCCGGCGACGCCGTCACCGCCGCCGCCACCCGCGCCGCCCGCACCTCCGTCGTCAAGGTCGAGGGCGTCGCCGACGTCGGCGGCGGCCGGCGCGGCCAGGAGGGCAGCGGCTTCGTCTACGCCCGGCAGCACGTCATGACCAACGCCCACGTCGTCGCCGGCGTCAGCGACCCGACCGTCCGCGTCGGCGGCGTCGGCCGCCCCTACCGCGCCAAGGTCGTCCTCTTCGACCCCGCCGTCGACGTCGCCGTCCTCGACGTCCCCGGCCTCGACGCCCCTGTCCTCCCCTTCGACAAGACCGCCAAGCGCGGCGACCCCGCCGTCGTCGCCGGCTTCCCCGAGAACGGCGGCCTCGACCTGCGCGCCGCCACCGTCGCCAACGAACTCCGCGCCAACGGCCAGGACATCTACGGCGACGGCGTCGCCACCCGGCACGTCTACTCCGTCCGCTCGACCATCCGGCCGGGGAACTCGGGCGGGCCGCTGCTGACTCCGGCGGGGAAGGTGTACGGGGTGGTGTTCGCGCGGTCGACGGCGAACGTGGAGACGGGGTATGTGCTGACCGCCGAGCAGGTTGCGGAGGATGCGCGGCGGGGAGCTGCCGCTACTCGGGCGGTGAGTACGGGGAGCCGGGCGGCGCTGTAGGGGCTATTCAGCCCGTCCGGCGTTTGAGGACGCGCGCCGCAGGCGCGCTCTGGGGGTGCGGGGGCTTGCCCCCGCAAGAAACGGTGAGAGGGCGGGGATGGGGCACCCCCACCGTGACGGAAACAACTGCTCACCCCACCCCCACAGCGCTAGCGTCGCCCCATGTCCCCGTTGGTCGTCCTCGCCGTCCTCACCGCAGCCGTCACCCACGCCACCTGGAACGCCATAGCCCACGGCATCCGCGACCAGCTGACCGCCTTCACCCTGGTGGGAACGGGCCACGTGGCCTGCGGCCTGCTGATGCTGCCGTTCGTCGCGATGCCCGACCCGGCCTCCTGGGGCTGCCTCGCCCTCTCCGGGGTGCTGCACATGCTCTACACGGCGCTCCTGATGCGCTCGTTCTCGCTGGGCGACTTCGGGCAGATGTACCCCATAGCCCGGGGTACGGCCCCGGTGGTGGTCACGGTGCTGGCAGCGGTCTTCGCGGGGGAGCTGCCCGACGGGTGGCAGCTGGCGGGGGTGGCCGTGGCGTCGGCGGGGCTGGCGGGGGTGGCGTTGTGGGGGATCAAGGGTGCGGGGACGGCGCCGCGGTGGGCGGCGGTGGGGGCGGCGGCGGGTACGGGGCTGGCCATCGCCGGGTACACGGTCGTGGACGGCGTCGGCGTGCGCGCGTCCGGTTCGTCGATGGGGTTCACGGCCTGGCTGATGATCATGGAGGGGCTGCCGGTGCCGCTCTACGCCCTGGCGGTGCGCCGCCGTACGGCCCTGGAGGCGGCCCGGCCGTACGCGGTGCGCGGACTGCTCGGCGGACTGTTGTCGATGCTCGCGTACGCGCTGGTGCTCTGGGCCCAGACCCGCGCCGAGCTGGCGCCGATCGCGGCCCTGCGGGAGTCCTCGATCATCGTCGGCGCGGCCATCGGGACGGTGCTGTTCAAGGAGCGCTTCGGCGCTCCCCGGGTCGCCGCGGCGGCGTTGCTGGTGGCGGGCATAGGGCTGATGCTGCACGCCGGTTGAGCCCGAAGGGCGGTTTCAACGCCCCTGGAGCACGCGCCGCAGACCGAGGTTGGCGACGAGGATCCCGCCGTCCACGGGGAGGGTCACGCCCGTGATCCACGAGGCGTCGGGGGAGGCCAGGAAGGCGACGGCCGCCGCGATGTCCTCCGGGCGCCCCACCCGCCCCAGCGGATAGTGGTCGACGGCGCGGTGCAACACGTCCTCGCGCCCGTCCCAGTTGGGGGTGTTGACGGTGCCGGGGGCGATGAGGTTGACGCGTACCCCGCGTGGCGCGGCCTGGCCCGCCAGGGTGCGGGTGAGGCTCGCGAGACCGGCCTTGGCGGCGCTGTAGGCGTGGCTGCCGTAGTCCTGCTCGCCGTTGACCGAGCCGATGTTGACGATCGCGCCGCGCCCGCCGGCGGCGGCCAGGTGCGGCAGGGCCGCCCGGGCGCAGCGGAAGGCGCCGCCGAGGGTGACGTCGAGGTCGCGCTGCCAGAGCTCGTCCGGGTAGTCCTCGAAGAGGGCGGGGTCGGGGCCGCAGGAGAGGGCGTTGTTGACGAGGACGTCGAGGCGGCCGAAGCGGTCCGCCGCGTGGGCGACGGCCGCGTCCACGGCCTCCCGGTCGGTGACGTCGCAGGTGTGGGGCTCGGCGGTGAGGCCGGCCTCCCGGATGGCGTGGGCGGTGCGGTCGGCCCGGTCGCCGTCCGCGTCCGTGACGAGGACCCGGGCGCCCTCGCCCGCCAGGCGCAGCGCGGTGGCGGCGCCGATGCCCCGCCCGGCGCCGGTGATGAGGACGGACCAGCCGTCGAACCGTCGGGTCATGGGCAGTTCCTCTCGCCGGGTCCGTCCCGGGCGCCCCACCCGCACCATCTGTTGCCCGCCCGGGGCCTGTTCCCTACCCCGCGAGCGACTTCGCAACCGCACGCACCAGGGCCTGCGCCCGCGGGTCGGCGGTGACGTTCTTCTGCATGCCGTTGGTCACGTAGCCGAAGGCGATCCCCGACTCCGGGTCGCCGAAGGCCAGCGATCCGCCGCGGCCCGGGTGGCCGAAGGAGCCGGGGGCCAGGAGCGGCGAGGCGGGGCCGTGCAGCATGTAGCCGAGCCCGAAGCGGGTCTTCGCCATGAGCACCCGGTCGGGCCCGGCGGACTCCTCGGTGCGGGCCAGGGTGAGCGTCGCGGGCGCGAACAGCCGCCGGCCGCCCTCGACGTCGCCGATGAGCGCCGCGTAGAAGCGGGACAGCGCCTCGGCGGTGGCGACGCCCGCCGAGGCGGCGAGCTCGGCGGCCCGGTAGGCGGGGTCGTTCTCGTCGGGCAGCGGGTCGATCGCGCCGAAGGCGCGCCGGGTGAGGGAGCCGGGGTCGCGGTAGGCGTCGGAGACGGACTGCTTGGGGCGGATCCGCAGGCCGGGCGCGGCCGTTCCGGCGGGCGGTTCGACGGCGCCGAGGCGTCCGGCGCGGTGCTGTTCCGCCGCCGGGAGTCCTATCCACAGGTCGAGGCCGAGCGGTCCGGCGAGCTCGGCGGCGGTCCACGCGCCGATCGTCCGCCCGGTGACGCGCCGGACGAGTTCGCCGACGGTCCAGCTGAAGGTCTGGGCGTGGTAGCCGTGGTCCGTCCCCGGCTCCCACACGGGCGCCTGGGCGGCGACGGCCCGCGGGCCGCTCACCCCGTCGAGGGCCCGGGCGGGGGTCAGCGGGGTGTCGAGGACGGGGACTCCCGCGCGGTGCGCGAGCAGGTGCCGGACCAGGACGCGTTCCTTGCCCGCGGCCTTGAACTCGGGCCAGTAGGTGCCGACGGGCGCGTCGAGGTCGACCTGTCCGCGCTGATGGAGCAGGAGCGGCACGGCCGCGGCGACGCCCTTGGTCGCGGACCGTACGATCTGGGCGGTGCCGCGGGTCCACGGCGCGGTCCCGTCGGCGTCCCGGGTGCCGCCCCACAGGTCGACGACCTTGCGGCCGCCCTGGTGGACGACCACGGCGGCGCCGCGTTCGCCGCGGCGCGCGAAGTTGTCGGCGAAGGCGTCCCGGACCGGTTGGAAACCGTCCGCCACCGTGCCCTGGACGTCCGTCACTGTTCTTCCGCTCCCACCGGTCCGACGCTGTGCATGTCCTTCCATGGTGCATCGCGATCGCCGGTCCCCGTGACGGGGGCACCCACCGCCGCAGCATGGGCGGACGGGCGTTTCCCGCTCCCCGAGGCCTTTTCCGCGCTTTCCCGGTACCGCCGTGATCGTCCGCGGCCGTGACCCGGATCACGGCGCGGGCCGCGCCGGCACCGCTCGCGGGTCGAAGCCGAAGGGCAGTTCCAGCCGGTGCGCCCGCATCAGCTCCTCGTCGCGGAGCAGCGCCCCCGTCGGACCGTCCGCGGCGATCACGCCGCCGCTGAGGACGACGGACCGTTCGCAGAGCTCCAGGGCGTAGGGCAGGTCGTGGGTGACCATGAGCACCGTCACGTCCAGGCTCCGCAGGACATCGGCGAGTTCGCGGCGGGAGGCGGGGTCGAGGTTGGACGAGGGCTCGTCGAGGACCAGGATCTCGGGCTCCATGGCGAGGACCGTCGCGACCGCGACCCGCCGCCGCTGCCCGTACGACAGGTGGTGCGGGGGCCGGTCGGCGAAGTCCGTCATGCCGACCCGTTCCAGGGCCCGGCGCACGCACGCGTCCAGCGCGTCGCCGCGCAGGCCGGCCGTCGCCGGGCCGAACGCGACGTCCTCCCGGACGGTGGGCATGAACAGCTGGTCGTCCGGGTCCTGGAAGACGACGCCGACCCGCCGCCGGACCTCGGCGAGGTGCGGTTTCGCCACCGGCAGCCCGGCCACCCGTACCGTTCCCGCGCCGCCGCCCAGGATGCCGTTGAGGTGCAGGACGAACGTGGTCTTGCCGGCGCCGTTGGGACCGAGCAGCGCGACCCGCTCGCCCTGATGGATCGTCAAGTCCACGCCGTACAGCGCCTGGTGGCCGTCCGGGTAGGCGAAGGCCAGCCCGGACACCTCCAGTGAGGGCGGAACCGTCACAGCGGAACCCCTTCCGTCGTCACAGCAGGACTCCTTCCGTCGTCAGGCGGACCGCCAGCGCGGCCAGCGGCAGTGCGGCGGCGGACGCCCACTGCGCCCGGGTCGCGGCCGACGCGGCGGTCTCCGGCATCGTGCCCGTGTACCCGCGGCTGACCATCGCCAGATGGACGCGCTCGCCGCGCTCGTAGGAGCGGATGAACAGCGCCCCGGCGGAGGTGGCCAGCACCCGCCAGTGGCGCACGCCACGGGCGGTGAAGCCCCGGGACTCCCGGGCGATCCGCATCCGCCGCATCTCGTCGGTGACCACGTCGCCGTAGCGGATCATGAACGAGGCGATCTGCACGAGCAGCGCGGGCATCCGCAGCCTGCGCAGTCCCAGCAGCAGGTCCCGCAGCCCGGTGGTCGAGGCCAGCAGGACGGAGGCGGCGACCCCGAGGGTGCCCTTGGCCAGGACGTTCCACGCGTCCCAGAGCCCGGACTCGCTGAGCGACAGGCCCAGGACGTCCACCCGCGGCCCCCGGGCGACGAACGGGAGCAGCACCGCGAAGGCCACGAACGGCGCCTCGATCACCAGCCTGCGCAGCACGACGGCGGCGGGCAGCCTCGCGGCCGACGTGACGGCCGCGAGCAGCAGCGCGTAGAGGGCGAACGCCCACAGGTGGGTGCGCGGCGTGGACGCCACGACGAGCACGAAGCCGCACACGGCCGTGATCTTGCAGTGCGCGGGCAGTGCGTGCACCGGCGAGTTCCCGGGCCGGTACAGCGTGCCGTGGCCCGCCCCCACGTCAGACGGCCTCGGTCCGCCGGGCCTCGGGCAGCGGGTCGTCCCGCCGGCCCCGGCGCCTGCGCAGCACGACGAGGACCCCGGTGCCGGCCACCAACGTGACGCCGACCCCGACCACCCCGGCGAGGGCGCCGGACGCCCGCTCGTCCCCTACGTCCTTCACCTGGTAGTCCGCGAGCGGCGAGTCCTTGGCGGCGTGCTCCTCGGCCGCGCGGTCGATGCCCTTGTCCTGGGCGACCTTCTCCAGGCCGTCGGGCGTGGTCGCCGCGTAGTAGCTGACGAACCCGGCGAGCACCAGCGTCACGGCCATGGCGGTGACGGCGAACCGGCGGGGGGACCGGGAGGGAGCCGGTGCCGCCGTCGGCAGGGGCTGCCCCGACGGGCCGCGCAGCAGCAGCGGCCGGGCGGTGCCGCGGGCTCCGTGGACGAGGTCGGGGCGGACGGCCAGCACCGCGCCCACCGTCAGGGCCGTGATCACCGCCTCGCCGACGCCGATCAGCACGTGCACACCCGTCATCGCCGCGAACACCGTGCCCACCGCCACGTCGGTCGTCCCGCCCAGCGCGTAGAGCACGGTGAACGCACAGGCCGCCGCCGGCACCGACACCAGCGCCCCGGCGAACGCCGCCACCGTCACCGACCGCGGCCCCCGCGGCAGTATCGCCAGCAGCGCCCGGAACAGGCCGTACCCGACGAGCGTCGTCGTCACCGCCATGTCCGTGACGTTGACGCCGAGCGCCGTGAGACCGCCGTCCGCGAACAGGAACGACTGCGTCAGCAGGACCACGGTGACGCATAGCATCCCCGTGTACGGGCCGACCAGCACCGCCGCCAGGGCACCGCCCAGGAGGTGGCCGCTGGTGCCCGCCGCCACCGGGAAGTTGAGCATCTGCACAGCGAATATGAACGCCGCCACCAGACCCGCGAGGGGTGCGGCTCCTTCGTTCAGCTCGCGGCGCGCGCCGCGCAGGGCTACCACCACGGCGGCGGTGGCGGCGGCTCCGGCCGCGAGGGAGGTCTGGAGGTCGATGAATCCGTCCGGTACGTGCATGTCGGTGCCCACCTTCTGATCGAGCCGGTCGTTCAGGCGTGAACCGCTCGCATGATGGGCGCACTGCGAATGTCTCGCAAGAGCGTGCGGCGCGCTACTGCGCGCCCCCGGCGGGGGGTTGTGCCCCGGTCCCTCCCTTTCACCGTTTCTGCGGGGGCGAGCCCCCGTACCCCCCGAGCGCGCCTGCGGCGCGCCCCTCAAACGCTGGACAGGCTGACTTCAACTCGTCAGCCGACGACCGTCGCCCCGTCCACCGGCCCCGTCGCCACCCGCACGGCCCGGCACGTCCCCGAACTCCGCAGCGCCGCGGCCACCCGCTCCGCCTCCTCCGCGCTCTTGGCGAGAAAGGCGGTGGTCGGCCCCGACCCGGAGACCATGGCGGCGAGCGCACCGGCAGAGGAGCCGGCCGCGAGGGTCTCCGCAAGCGAAGGACGGAGCGAAACGGCCGCCGCCTGAAGGTCGTTGGAAACGGCGTCGGCCAGAGCGGCCGCGTCCCCGCCCCGGAGCGCGTCGAGCAGGGCGGTGGAAGCCGGGGGCTGGTCGGGGCCCGGGTCGGTGCCCGCCGCGGCGCGGAGGCGGTCGCATTCCGCGTAGACGGCCGGGGTGGAGAGCCCGCCGTCGGCGACGGCGAAGACCCAGTGGAAGGTGCCGCCGACTTCCAGGGGGGTGAGTTGCTCACCGCGCCCGCGGCCGAGCGCCGCGCCGCCGAGCAGGCTGAAGGGTACGTCGCTGCCCAACTCGGCGCAGATGGCGAGGAGTTCATCGAGCGAGGCGTGCGTGCCCCAGAGGGCGTCGCAGGCGAGGAGGGCGCCGGCGCCGTCCGCGCTGCCGCCGGCCATGCCGCCGGCGACGGGGATGTCCTTGTCGATGTGGAGGTGGACGCGGGCCTCGCGCCCGTACCGGGAGGCGAGGGCGAGGGCGGCGCGGGCGGCGAGGTTGGAGGGGTCGAGGGGGACCTGGTCGGCGTCGGGGCCGGAGCAGGTGATCCGCAGTTCGTCGGCCGGGGTGGCGGTGACGCGGTCGTGGAGGGAGACGGCGAGGAAGACGTTGGCCAGGTTGTGGAAGCCGTCGGGGCGCGGACCGGCGACGGCGAGCTGGACGTTGACCTTGGCGGGCACGCGGACGGTGACGGACTGCGCGGTCACGGAGGACGGCTCCTCGGGTCGGGGCGGGCGGGACATCAGAAAGCCACAGGAACAGCAGAGACCCGCTCAGGCCGCCTTGTGTTCGGCGATGGCCACGAACTCGTCCACCGTCAGCGACTCGCCGCGCGCCTGCGGCGAGACCCCGGCGGCGACCAGCGCGGCCTCCGCGGCGGCGGCGGAGCCCGCCCAGCCGGCGAGGGCGGCGCGCAGGGTCTTGCGGCGCTGGGCGAAGGCGGCGTCCACGACCGCGAAGACCTCCTTCCTGGTCGCCGTGGTCTCGATGGGCTTCGCGCGCCGCACGAGGGAGACGAGGCCGGAGTCGACGTTCGGGGCGGGCCAGAAGACGTTGCGGCCGATGGCGCCGGCCCGCTTGACCTCGGCGTACCAGGCGGCCTTGACGGACGGCACGCCGTACACCTTGGAGCCGGGGGCGGCGGCCAGCCGGTCGGCGACCTCGGCCTGCACCATGACGAGGGTGCGCTCGATGCTGGGGAACTGCTCCAGCATGTGCAGCAGCACAGGCACGGCCACGTTGTACGGGAGGTTGGCGACCAGCGCGGTGGGCGGCGGTCCCGGCAGTTCGGTGACGCGCATGGCGTCGCTGTGCACGAGGGCGAAGCGGTCGGCGCGGCCGGGCAGCCGGGCGGCGACGGTCGCCGGGAGGGCGGCGGCCAGGACGTCGTCGATCTCGACGGCGGTGACCCGGTCGGCGGCCTCCAGCAGGGCGAGCGTCAGCGACCCCAGCCCCGGGCCGACCTCGACGACCACGTCGTCGGGCCGCACCTCGGCGGTGCGGACGATGCGCCGCACCGTGTTGGCGTCGATCACGAAGTTCTGACCGCGCTGCTTGGTGGGGCGCACCCCGAGGGCGGCGGCCAGTTCGCGGATGTCGGCGGGGCCGAGCAGGGCGCCGGACTCGTCTGTGCTGGGGCTGGAGCTCACCCGTGAAGTTTACGGCCGCACACGGGCCACGGGCTCGCCCCCCGGCGTACGTACAGCTTCTTGGCCCGCAGGGTCTGCTCCTCGGCCGAGGCGTCCTGCGGCCGGCCGCTGCCGCCGAGGGACTGCCAGGTGCGGACGTCGAACTGGTAGAGGCCGCCGTAGGTGCCGGACGGATCCACCGCGTTCGGCCGGCCGCCGGCCTCGCACTGGGCGAGACCGTTCCAGTTCAGACCGTCCGCGCCCTGCACGGCGGTGGGCATCTTCTTGGTGCCCACCCTGATGATCTGGGTGCGGGGCTTGCGGACGGTCTCCGAGGAGATCTTCCTGGGCCGCTGCCGGACACCGTTGACCGTCCGGAGCGCGTAGGTGACGCGCTCGACGCCCTTCTCGCCGCGCTGGGCGACGACCTCGGTGCCCTTGGTGAGGGCGGGGTCGTCGTGGCGCTCGGTGGTGAAGTCGATGGGCACCTCGCGGACCTCCTGGCCGCCCGTGATCCGCATGATCGAGATCGTCTGGCCGTCGCGCGGGAAGCTGTCCGGGTCGACGGAGGCGGTGTCCTCGCCGCGGAGGGAGATGCCGGCCTGCTCGATGGCCTCGTGGACGGTCGCGGCATTGGTGCGGATGGTGCGGGTGCGCCCGTCGGCCATGAAGGTGAGGGTGCGCTCGGTGCGGACGTCCAGGTCCAGGCCGGTCCGGCCGATGGGCGCCGAGCGGGAGGCGGAGAGGTAGGCCCCGTCGGCCCGGACGCCGAGCTGGCGCAGGGCGCCGTCCACGGTCCTCGCGGTGGTCCACACCTGGCGGCGCTCGCCGTCGAGGGTGAGGGTGACGGGCCGGCCGTAGCGGACGATGACCCGGTCGCCGGTGGCCAGGTCGTGGTGGCGGCCGGGGGCGACGATGTCGTGGTCGCCGACGGCCATGCCCTCGTCGGCCAGCAGTTCCTCGACGTCGTCGGCGAAGGTGTGCAGGGTGCGCGGGGCGCCGTCGACGCTGAGCTCGACGGCCTTGTCGCCGGCGACGAAGGCGGAGGTGCCGCCCGCCAGGAACGCGACGACCAGGGCCTGCGGGAGCAGCCGGCGCAGCGGGTCGCCGTGCTGCCGGGCCGCCGTCCGCTTGCGCCGCCCGGCCCGGCGTCCGCCCGCGCGGCCGGGCGGGGGCGCCTCGCCGTAGAGGTCCTCGGGCGGCTCCTCGTCGTCGATGCCGCTGAACGGGCCGCTCCGGCCGGCTTCACCGGGCTCCGGCTCGACGACGGCGGGCGCGTACCCCTCGTACGGGTGATGGTCGTACGGGGTGTGGACGACGCCGGTCAGCACGGTGCCCGAGGGCGGCTCCGCGGCGGTCCCGGGCGACCCCGAGGACTGCCGGGGCACGTACGCCTCGTAGGGCTCGTAGGGCTCGCGAACGTCACGGCTCCCGTGGGACCCGTAGGGGTCGGAGGTCCCGTAGACCTCGTGGGGCGCGTACGGGCCGTACGGCGACGGCTCTGCCGCACCGCGGCGCGCAGCGTGGGGGCTGCCCTGCGGATGGCTCACGACACTCCACTGGGTCGGCTGACGGGCCAGGACTGTAGCGGAGCTTCTGTGACTCTCCAAAGTCCGCCCGTCACCCTGTGTCGTGAACCAGGGGTCAGTACTGGAATACCCGTGCGGTATTCGCGGCGATCGCCGTGGCCAGGGCGTCCTCGTCCACGCCCTTCACCGCGGCCATCGCCCGGAGAGTGACCGGAATGAGGTACGGCGCGTTGGGCCGTCCGCGATACGGGACCGGGGTGAGGAAGGGCGCGTCGGTCTCGACGAGGATCCGGTCGAGGGGCGCGGCCGCCAGCGCGTCGCGCAGCGGCTGGGCGTTCTTGAAGGTGACGTTGCCGGCGAAGGAGAGGTAGTAGCCGGCCTCGGCGCAGATCTTGGCCATCGCCGCGTCCCCGGAGAAGCAGTGGAAGACGACCAGCTCGGGCGCGCCCTCCTCGGCGAGCACCCGCAGGACGTCGTCGTGCGCGTCCCGGTCGTGGATGACCAGGGCCTTGCCGTGCCGCTTGGCGATCGCGATGTGCCGCCGGAACGAGCGTTCCTGCGCGGCCACGCCCTCCGGGCCGGTGCGGAAGAAGTCGAGCCCGGTCTCGCCCACGCCGCGGACGTGCTCCAGCGCGGCCAGGGCGTCGATCTCGTCCAGGGCCGCGTCGAGGGCGGCCTCTCCGCCGGGCCCGCGGGCGCCCTGGCGGGACCAGCCGTCGGGGTCGCCGAGGACGATCCTGGGCGCTTCGTTGGGGTGCAGGGCCACGGTGGCCCAGACGCCGTCGTGGGCGGCGGCCGTCTCGGCCGCCCAGCGGGAACCGGCCAGGTCGCACCCCACCTGGATCACGGTCGTCACTCCGACGGCGGCGGCCTTGGCCAGGGCTTCCGTGACGGTGCCGCCCTGCATGTCCAGATGGGTGTGCGAGTCGGCCACGGGCACGTTCAGCGGCGCCGGTGGCGGCGGAGGGACGTCCTTGTCGTCGTTCTTCTTCCGCCCGCCGTCCGCCGAGCCGCTGTTCGATGCTGTCGCCGCCATGGTCGGGATTCTAAGGACCGCTCCCGGACCGCGCCGGACCGGGCGGGGTCCCGGCCCCCCGGGCCCCCTACTTCCGGTGGAAGGGGGGAGCAGGTCTACTTCCGGTGGAAGGGGTGGAGCAGGTCGGAGAGGTGCCAGTGGTGGCGCCGCTCCCGCTCGGCGGCCTCCCCCGGCTCGTCGCCGACCGCGATGCCGCCGCTCATGAACGGCCCGGTGGGGGCGGCGGGCGACACGGTCGTCCGGGAGGCCAGGTGCAGGGCGTCGGCGATCTGGGAGACCTGGCCCGAGCGCATGATGCGGACGACGTGCGCCCCGCAGTTGGGGCACGTGGGACGGGTGAGCGGGGAGGGCACCCGCACGCCGTCCGCGTGGTACGTCACGAAGGGCCGGCCCTCGGGGTCCACGTGGTGCTCTATCTCGTACGACTGTTCCCAGCTGTGCGCGCACCTCATGCAGGCGAAGGCGTACGACTCGTGGACCGTGTCGTGGCCCGTCCGGACGGCCGGCGCACCGCGTTCGGTCGCCGTGCGGGTGGCGGTTCCGGACTCCACGCCACGTGAGGTCCCTGCGGTCTCGCTCATGGCAGCTCCTCTTGTCCTCCGGACATTTCCCAGTCCGTTCGGACGTTCATCGGGATCGGACGTCCCACATCCAGGGAACGCCCATTCCCGCCTCGACGCAGCAGCCCATTCCTCGAATTGGGGCAAACTTAACCGCTACATGCCCGAAGAGCCCGGGAGCGAGGTCTGACCTTTGCTTTTCGCTCCAGCCCTTTACTTTACGGCGGGACGCGGCAGGCGGCATTTCGTGACGGACCGGCTACTCCGTGCCAGTGCGGGAACCGCTTGTCGGAGCGGATTCCGGGCTTCACTCCCGCGGTTCCCGGAGAGCCTTCTTCCGGCGCCTACTGTTCCGCTCGCGCGGATTTCCCGGCGGTTTTCGCGGCGACCACCGCGTCGAAGACCTCCCGCTTGGGGAGCCCGGCCTCGGCCGCGACCGCGGCGATCGCCTCCTTGCGGCGCTCCCCGGCCTCCTCGCGGACCCGCACCCGGCGGACCAGCTCGGCCGCGTCGGTGTCCTCCGGCCCGGGCGGCGCGGCACCCTCCACGACGACGGTGATCTCGCCGCGGACGCCCTCGGCGGCCCAGGCGGCCAGCTCCGCCAGGGGGCCGCGCCGGACCTCCTCGTAGGTCTTGGTCAGCTCCCGGCAGACCGCGGCCCGGCGCTCCCCGCCGAACACCTCGGCCATGGCGGCCAGGGTGTCGTCCAGGCGGTGCGGGGCCTCGAAGTAGACGAGGGTGCGGCGCTCGGCCGCCACCTCGCGCAGCCGTCCGAGCCGCTCCCCGGCCTTGCGCGGCAGGAAGCCCTCGAAGCAGAACCGGTCCACCGGCAGCCCGGACACCGCGAGCGCGGTCAGCACCGCCGACGGTCCGGGGACGGCCGTCACCTTCACTCCCCGCTCGACCGCGGCCGCCACCAGGCGGTACCCGGGGTCGGAGACCGACGGCATCCCGGCGTCCGTGACCAGCAGCACCCGCGCCCCGCCGGTCAGCGCCTCCACCAACTCGGGCGTCCGGGACGCCTCGTTGCCCTCGAAGTACGAGACGACCCGCCCGGTGGTGTGCACCCCCAGAGCCTGGGTGAGGCGGCGCAGCCTGCGGGTGTCCTCCGCGGCGATGACCTCGGCGGCGGTGAGTTCGGCGGCCAGCCGGGGCGGCGCGTCGGCGACGTCGCCGATGGGGGTTCCTGCGAGTACGAGCGTTCCAGTCACGCCCCCATCCTCGCAGGCGCCCCCCGGGCGCCCCGGGGCGCCGGGCCGCCACCGCGCGCTCCCCGGCGTCCGCACCGGCCGGTTCCCTACGATGGCGCGGTGACCAGTGACACCGCTACCCAAGGCCGGCCGAGCCGCACGGCGGCCGGACAGCCGCCCCCGTGGCAGAACCGGCTGCGCCGCTTCGGCTACGTGGCCCCCGAGCGCCCGGGCGGCGTGCGGGAGCGGCTCGTCCCGCCGTACCGCGAGCCGGGCGCCGGGGTGTGGGCGGCGCTGGGGGTGCCGCCGGGGCCCGCCCGGCTGCTGGCGCGCTCCCTGGGCTGGCTCGGGCCGCTGCTGGTCACGCTGCTCGCCGGACTGGCCCGGTTCCACAACCTGGGCAGCCCCCGGGCGGTGATATTCGACGAGACGTACTACGCCAAGGACGCCTGGGCGCTCTGGAAGTACGGCTACGAGGCCAAGTGGCCGGAGGACAAGGACCTCAACGACCGGATCATCCGGGGCTACGACCACATCGCCGACGTGCCCTCGTACGTGGTCCACCCGCCGGCGGGCAAGTGGGTCATCGGTCTGGGCGAGCACTTCTTCGGGCTGACGCCCTTCGGCTGGCGCTTCATGCTCGCGCTGCTCGGCACGCTGTCCGTGCTGATGCTGTGCCGCATCGGCCGGCGGCTCTTCCGCTCCACGCTCCTGGGCTGTGTCGCGGGCGCGCTGATGGCCATGGACGGCATGCACTTCGTGATGAGCCGCACCTCGCTGCTCGACCTGGTGCTGATGTTCTTCGTGCTGGCCGCGTTCGGCTGTGTGCTGGTCGACCGGGACCGGACCCGGGCGCGGCTGGCCGCCGCGCTGCCGGACGCGCCCGAGCTCGGGGAGGGCGAGGTGCGCCCCGACCCGCTGGTCGGCGGCCGTCTCCGGCTCGGGTGGCGGCCGTGGCGGATCGCCGCCGGGGTGTTCCTCGGCCTGGCGGCGGCCACGAAGTGGAACGGCGCGGTCTATCTGGCGGCGTTCGGGGTGCTGATCGTCCTCTGGGACGTCGGCTCCCGCCGCCTGGCCGGGGCCCACCGCCCGTGGCGCGCGATGCTGCGGCGGGACGCGCCGTGGGCGTTCCTCGCCACCGTGCCGGTGGCGGTCGTGACCTACCTCGCCACCTGGGCGGGCTGGTTCGCCCACAGCGGTACGTACAGCAAGGAGCAGGGGTGGCAGCACAGCGGCTACTACCGGCACTGGGCGGAGACCGAGGGCGGATACGGAACGGACGGGTTCCTCGACGGCGTCCTCAACCCGCTGCGCAGCCTGTGGCACTACGAGCACGAGGTGTGGCACTTCAACACCACCCTCTCCTCGCCCCACACGTACCAGTCGAACCCCTGGAGCTGGCTGGTCCAGGGCCGTCCCGTCTCCTACTTCTACGAGTCGCCGAGCCCCGGCACGGACGGCTGTCCGGTGGACGCCGGCGACAAGTGCGCGCGCGAGGTCCTGGCGCTGGGCACCCCGATCCTGTGGTGGGCCGCCTGCTTCGCGCTGGTGTACCTGCTCTACCGCTGGTTCTTCCGCCGCGACTGGCGCGGGGGCGCGATCCTCTGCGGAGTGGCCGCGGGCCTGCTGCCGTGGTTCAAGTGGCAGGAGCGGACCATCTTCGACTTCTACACCGTCGTGTTCGTGCCCTTCCTGTGTCTCGCGGTGACGATGATGCTCGGGGTGATCGCGGGACCACGGAACTCGTCCGAACGCCGGAGGGTGGCGGGAGTGGTTGGGGCGGGCGCCCTGTTCCTGCTCATCGCCTGGAACTTCATCTACTTCTTCCCCATCTACACGGGCCAGGCGATCCCCCTGGACGCGTGGCGCAACCGGATGTGGCTCGACACCTGGATCTGACGATCTCCCCTTCCCCGTAAGTCAGTTGCGTGACGCTACTCACCGCCGTCACTGTGGGTGCGTTGTCAGTGCCCTCCCGTACTGTGCTG
Organism: Streptomyces sp. I05A-00742; assembly: GCF_013055795.1. Lineage (GTDB taxonomy): Bacteria > Actinomycetota > Actinomycetes > Streptomycetales > Streptomycetaceae > Streptomyces. Next base: position 7,001 of record NZ_JABETO010000014.1, on the reverse strand, counting down.
AGTCAAGAGGGATCCGCGGCCGTCCGGGCCGCGGAAGGGGAGGGGACCCGCGATGGGTGCGAGAGCGAAGGCAGTGGTGGGCGTGGTGGCCGCGGCGGTGCTGGGGGGCGCCGGGTACGCGGCGTACACCCTGGTGGACGATGTCGAGGGCACCACGCGCCGGGAGGCGGCCCCGGCGGAGACCGGTCCACCGAAGGCGTCGGAAGTCGAGCGGACGGCAAAGGAGTTCCTCGCCGCGTGGTCCCGGGGGAACGTCGACGAGGCCGCGGCCCTGACCGACAACACCCCGGCGGCCTCGGCCGCGCTGACCGGGTACCGCGACGATGCCCACGTACGGAAGGTCACGTTCGGGCAGGGGGCCGCCACGGGGTCGAAGGTGCCGTTCACCGTCACCGCCGAGGTCGTCCACAAGGAACAGACCTCGACGTGGACGTACGCGTCCTCGCTCGCCGTCGTGCGCGGCCGGACGAGCGGACGGGCCGTCGTGGACTGGCAGCCGACGGTCCTGCACCCCCGGCTCGCCCGCGGCGAGACCCTGACGACCGGTCCTGGCCCCGCGTCCCGGATCACCGTCACCGACCGCGACGGCAAGGCGCTCGACCCCAAGGACCACCCCTCGCTCACGGCCGTCCTGCCCGAGCTGCGCAAGCGGTTCGGCGAGAAGGCGACCGGGAAGCGGCCGCACGTGGAGGTGCGGGCGGAGGCGCCCGGCGCGCAGGGGGACGGGAAGACGCTGCACGTGGTGAGTGAAGGAGACAAGGCCGAGCTGCGGACGACCCTGGACGCGCGGGTGCAGCGGGCTGCCGAGGCGGCCGTGGCCGCGCGGCCCGAGGCCTCGGTGGTGGTCCTCCGGCCGAGCACCGGGGAGATCCTGGCCGTCGCCGACACCGGCGCGCGGAAGGCCGGGTTCAACGCGGCCCTGCTGGGCCGGACCGCGCCCGGCTCCACCATGAAGGTCGTCACCGCCGCGATGCTGCTGGAGCGGGGCAAGGCCCGGGCGAACCAGCCCCTTCCCTGTCCCAAGTACGTCACCTACGGCAAGCAGTTCCACAACCTGGAGGACAGCGAGAACGAACGGGCCACCTTTGCCCAGGACTTCGCCGCCTCCTGCAACACCGCCTTCGTCTCCCTCGCCGGCCGGATATCCGACGGCGACCTCGCCGCCGAATCCCGGGACGTCTTCGGCATCGGCGGCGACTGGCAGACCGGCGTGACCACCTTCGACGGCAAGGTGCCCGCCGACGGCGGCGCCGGCAAGGCGGCCGCGATGATCGGCCAGGGCCAGGTGCAGATGAACCCCCTCACCATGGCCTCCGTCGCCGCCACCGTCCGCGACGGCACCTTCCGCCAGCCCCACTTCGTCGACCCCGACAAGTTCGGCCTCCGCCTGGCCCGCTCCTCCCGCTCCCTGCCCGCCCCCGTCGCCGACGACCTCCGCGCCATGATGCGGCTCACCGCGGTCTCCGGCACGGGCCGCAACGCGATGGCCGGGCTCGGCGGGGTCGTGGGCGCCAAGACCGGTTCGGCGGAGGTCGACAATCAGGAGCGGCCCAATGGGTGGTTCACCGGCTACCGCGGTGATGTCGCCGCGGCGGCGGTTGTTCCGCGGGGTGGTCATGGGGGTGATTCGGCGGGGCCGGTGGTGGCGGCGGTGCTGCGGGTGGGGTGAGGGGGTTGTGGGCCCCGGGCCCGCCCTTTCACCGTTTCTGCGGGGAGGGCCCCGCGCCCCCTGAAACCGCGCTCCGCGCGGTTGTCCTCAAGCGCCGGACGGGCTGGATTTCGCGCCCGGGCCCGCACTTCAGCCCGTCCGGCGCTTGAGGACGCGCGCGGTGAAAGGGCGGGACTGGGGAAAACCCCACCCCACACCCACCCGCTGCTCCCATAGGCCGCCCCCCACCCCCGAACCTACTGTCGGGGACATGATCGGCAAGCTCGCACTGCGCTCCCTCCGCCACAGAACCGGCGGCTTCCTCGCCACCTTCCTCGCCCTGTTCATCGGGGCGACCATCGTCATGGCCTGTGGCGGCCTGATGGAGACGGGGATCCGCAACAAGGTCCCGCCGCAGCGCCTCGCCGGAGCGCAGATCCTGGTCACGGGCGACCGGATTCACCACCAGCCGGGCAAGAAGAAGCAGCTGGTGCTGGCGGAGCGGGTCGAGCTGCCGGCGGCGCTGACGGGCGAGGTCGAGGCGGTGCCGGGGGTGCGCACGGCCGTGGGGGAGCGGACGTTCGACGTGGCGCTGCCGGACGGGGGAGGGACGGCGCAGGCGCATGCCTGGGAGTCGGCGGCGCTGACGCCGTACGCGTTCGCCGAGGGCGGCGCACCGCGCCGCGGCGAGGTGGTGCTCGACGCGGCCCTCGCCCGGAGCGCGCACGTGAAGGCCGGTGACCGGGTGCGGGTGGCGGCCCACGGCGGGGCGGCCGAGTACCGGGTGAGCGGTGTGGCCCGGCCCGCCGCGGGGCGGGAGGTGCCGCAGCGGACGCTGTTCTTCTCGGCGCCGGACGCGGACCGGCTCGCCGCCCACCCGGGCACGGTTGCCGGCATCGCGGTCGTCACCGAGCGCGGCGCGGACGTCGACGCCGTCCGCAAGGGCGTGGAGGCGGCGCTCGACGGGCAGCCGGTCTCCCTGCTGACCGGAGACGACCGGGGCGCGGTGGAGCACCCGGAGGCGGTGGAGGGCGCCGAGGGCATGGTGGCGATCTCCGGGGTCTTCGGCGGGCTGGGCGTCACCGTGGCGATGTTCGTCGTGGCCGGAACCGTCGGGCTCTCCGCCCAGCAGCGGTTCCGGGAGCTCGCCCTGCTGCGGGCGGTCGGCACCACCACGGGCCAGGTCCGCCGGATGCTGCTCGGCGAGACCCTGGCGGTCGCCGCGCTGGCCGGGGCGGCCGCCTGGCCCGCGGGACCCGCGCTCGGCCGGTGGCTGTTCGAGCGGATGGCCGCGACCGGTCTGATCCCGGAGACCGTCGAGTTCAGCCAGGGCTGGATACCGGCCATGCCCGCGTACGGCTCCCTCCTGCTGACGTCCGTCGTCGGCACCCTCGTCGGCACCCTGCGGGCCGTCCGCACCAAGCCGGTCGAGGCGCTGGGCGAGGCGGCCGTGCGGCAGAGCTGGTTCCATCCGGTGCGGCTCGGCCTGGGGCTGCTGTTCCTGGCCGGCGCCACCGCCCTCGCGCTGGTCACCGCCCTCGTCCTGCGCGGCCCGGTGGCGGCGAGCACCGCCGGCCCGACGGTGATGTGCTGCGTCATCGGCCTCTCGCTGCTGGGCCCGTGGTTCGCCAGGCTGGTGAGCGTCCTGCTGCACTGGCCCGTGCGCCTGCTGACCGGCGCGTCCGGCCGGCTGGCGGCCCTCAACTGCCGGTCCAGCGCGATCCGTACGGCGGCCGTCGCCACCCCGGTGATGCTGGCGACCGCCATCACCACCGGCATGCTCTACCTCCAGACCAGCGTGGCCGCCGCCACCGACCGGGAGTTCACCGAGAACCTGCGGGCCGACGCGGTGATCACCTCGGCGGCCGGCGGCGTCGACCCGTCGCTGGTGACCGCCGTGCGCCGGCTGCCCGGCGTCGCCGGCGCGAGCGCGTCCGTCACCAGCACCGCGTACACCGAACACCCGCACGACGGCGGGGAGAACAAGCGCGGCACGACTCTCCAGGGGGTGGACGCCGAGGGCGCCGAGCAGGTCCTCGCGACCCGGCCGACCGCCGGCCGGCTCGCCGACCTCAAGGGGAACACCATCGCGCTCCCCGAGGCCGCCGCCCGCCGGATGCACCGCGGGATCGGCGACACCGTCGGGCTGCGGATGGGCGACGGTGCTTCCGTGAAGGTCAGGATCGTGGCCCTCTTCCCGGCCCGCGAGGGCTTCGAGACGGCCCTCACCAGCGCCGGACTGCTCGCCCGGCACACCACCGCGGGACTGCCGTCACAGATCCTCGTCAAGGCCGCGCCCGGCATCCCCGCCGAGCGGCTCATGGACGAGCTGGACCGGCTGGCCGCGCGGCACCCCGGGCTGAAGGTCAGCGACCGGGACGCGGTGAACGCCCAGCGCGAGGAGAACACCCGCACCCAGATGTGGGCGAACTACCTCATCGTCGGCATGCTCGTCGCCTACACCACCCTCTCCGTCATCAACTCGACGGTCGTCTCGGTCGGCAACCGCCGCCGGGAATTCGCCCTCCTGCGGCTCACGGGCACCACCAAGGGCCAGGTCCTGCGGATGATGTCGGTCGAGAGCCTGTACGTCACCGCGGTCGGCCTGATCCTCGGCACCGCAGCGGCGGCCACGACGCTCGTGCCGTTCAACCTGTCCGTCTCGGACACCTGCCTGCCGTCCGGGCCCCTCTCGATCTACCTCACGGTGGTGGCCGCCGCCGGGGTCGTGACGCTCGCCTCGACGCTCGTCCCCACCTGGGCCGCCCTGCGCGCCCGCCCGGTGGAGGCGGCGAAGGCGTGAGGGGAGCGACGCCCCGGCCGGACTTCCCGGCGGCCGTGGGATCCTGAAGGGAGGACCACAGGACTCCTGACGGGGAGACCGCGGAGCGAGGAGCGGAATGGCAGCCAACCTGGTCAATCTGGAAGCCGTCGACAAGGTGTACGGCACCCGTGCGCTGCTCGACGGCGTCTCCCTCGGCGTCAACGAGGGCGACCGGATCGGCGTGGTCGGCCGCAACGGCGACGGCAAGACCACACTCATCCGCATCCTCGCCAAGCTGGAGGACGCCGACAAGGGCCGCGTCACCCACGCGGGCCACGTGCGGCTCGGCGTCCTCACCCAGCACGACTCCCTCGACCCCGAGGCCACCGTGCGGCACGAGGTGATCGGCGATCTCGCCGACCACGAGTGGGCCGGCAACGCCAAGATCCGGGACGTGCTCACCGGCCTCTTCGGCGGCCTCGACCTGCCCGGCTTCCCACAGGGCCTGGACACCGTCATCGGCCCGCTCTCCGGCGGCGAGCGCCGCCGCATCGCGCTCGCCAAGCTGCTGATCGCCGAGCAGGACCTCATCGTCCTCGACGAGCCCACCAACCACCTGGACGTCGAGGGCATCTCCTGGCTCGCGAGCCATCTGCGGGCCCGCCGCTCGGCGCTCGTCTGCGTCACCCACGACCGCTGGTTCCTCGACCAGGTGTGCACCCGGATGTGGGACGTCCAGCGCGGCACGGTGCACGACTACGAGGGCGGCTACAGCGACTACGTCTTCGCCCGGGCCGAGCGGGAGCGGATCGCCGCGACCGAGGAGGCCAAGCGGCAGAACCTGATGCGCAAGGAGCTCGCCTGGCTGCGCCGCGGCGCCCCGGCCCGCACCAGCAAGCCGCGCTTCCGCATCGAGGCCGCCAACGAGCTGATCGCGGACGTGCCGCCGCCGCGTGACAGCGCCGAGCTGATGAAGTTCGCGAGCTCGCGGCTGGGCAAGACCGTCTTCGACCTGGAGAACGTGACCGTCCAGGCCGGCCCGAAGGTCCTCATCGAGCACCTGACCTGGCAGTTGGGCCCCGGCGACCGGATCGGCCTGGTCGGCGTCAACGGCGCGGGCAAGACCTCGCTGCTGCGCACCCTCGCCGAGGCGGCCCGCACACAGGGCGAGAAGCAGCCCGCGGCCGGCAAGGTCGTGGTCGGCAGGACCGTCAAGCTCGCCTACCTCTCCCAGGAGGTCACCGAACTCAACCCCGCGCTGCGGGTGCTGGAGGCCGTCCAGCAGGTGCGCGACCGCGTCGACCTCGGCAAGGGCCGGGAGATGACCGCGGGACAGCTGTGCGAGAAGTTCGGCTTCACCAAGGAGAAGCAGTGGACGCCCGTCGGCGACCTCTCCGGTGGTGAGCGCCGCCGGCTCCAGGTGCTGCGGCTGCTGATGGACGAGCCCAACGTCCTCTTCCTCGACGAGCCCACCAACGACCTCGACATCGAGACCCTGACCCAGCTGGAGGACCTGCTCGACGGCTGGCCCGGCTCGATGGTCGTCATCAGCCACGACCGGTACTTCGTCGAGCGCACCACGGACCGGGTGTTCGCGCTGCTGGGCGACCGCTTCCTGCGGATGCTGCCGCGCGGCCTGGACGAGTACCTGGAGCGCCGGCAGGCCGTCCTGGACGCCGCCGCGCCGCCCGCCCCCGTCGCGGCGGCGGCCGCGGCGAAGCAGAAGAGTTCGGGCGACGCCCGCGCGGCCAAGAAGGAGCTCCAGAAGATCGAGCGCCGGCTCGACAAGGTGAGCGAGCAGGAGGCGAAGCTCCACGCGCGCATCGCCGAACAGGCCACCGATTTCGAGGCGGTGGCCAAGCTCGACGCCGAGCTGCGCGAACTCGCCTCCGAGCGCGAGGAACTGGAGACGCGCTGGCTGGAGCTGGCCGACGAGGCGTGACCCGGAGCGGTCCTCGCACGGCGGGGCGGGACGGACCACCGTCCCGCCCCGCCGCGCGTGAGCGGCGATCCCGGCGATCGGATGCCCCTCATCGAAGGCACAACGGTCTCGTCACAGCCCGGTATCGGTGGGTCCGTGCCCCCGCCGCCCAACCGTGCGCCGTCGGTGCAGAGTGATACAAAGAACCCCCGCTCGCCTGCCGCTCACTGGCGGGATCCGCACCCGATGCGCTCCTTCCCGATGGCCGTTCGCCACCGGGATCGCGGGGGAGGCAGGTCGGGCCGCGGCTTCCGCGCGTAAATGAGGAAAGCTGATGTCACAGCCGCCCAAGCCGCCTCAGCCGCCGCAGGGGGTGCCCCCGGAGAAGCCGGCCGGAGGCTTCGGCGCGCCCCAGGAACCCTCCCCGACGGCGCCGGGTTTCGGCCCTCCGCAGGATCCGCCCCCGACCGTGCCCGGTTTCGGCGCTCCGCAGGGCGCGCCCCCGGCCGCCCCCGGCTTCGGCGCGCCCCAGGGACCCACCCCGACGGCACCCGCCTTCGGCGCCCCGCCGGCCATGCCGCCGGGGCCTCCCGCGCAGCAGCCCCCGGCAGCGCCCGGGTACGGCTACCCGCAGGCGCCCCCTCCGCCGCCCGGCGCCCCCCAGGCCC